>NZ_JBMSEC010000006.1:0-424176 GCF_049446115.1 Caulobacter sp. KR2-114 | reverse complement strand
CCGTATTGCGCTTCAGCTCGCGACTGATGCTCGATGGCGAGCGATCCAGAGCTGCAGCGATTTGCCGGATCGATTGCCCGCCTTCATGAAGGCGGGCAATCGCACACCTCTCCTCCAGATCGAGCTGTGTGTAGCTGCGTCCCATCCCCACACTCCCACAAGGGAGTGTTGCACTTCGTTTGAGAACTCACGGGACCCAGGCAAAACTCTCCACCGGCAGGGCGCTCGGGGATCGAGTTGGGGGGCGAGAATGCCCAAGCAACGGAGCGGATTGACACTTTTGCCTGGGCCCCGGCCTTCGCCGGGGTGAGCAGGTGTGTGTGGGGCGCTTGATGACCGGCTCAAGAACCGCAGCAACGATTCCTTCGATACCGTCCGTGCTCTAGACTCCCGCCGATGGTCCGCGATCGCGTCATAGCCCTCTACGGCCGGTTCTCGCCGGGCGGCCGCGAGCGCCTGCAGGGGCAGGTGCTGGCGGGCGGCGGGACGGTGGCGCGCGACCTGACCAGGCGCAGCGGCGCCCTGGTGGTCGGCGCCCAGGCGTGGGCGCTGGTGGACGGCGGCGCCCTGGTCGAGCGGCTGGCGGCGGCGCGCGAGCGCGGGCTGCCGGCGTACGGCGAGCGGTCGTTTGCCGCCCTGCTGGCCGACGACGATCCCCGCGCCGGCGCGACCGCGCCCCTTGCCACGGCCCTGGCGCAGAGCGGCCTTGGGCGCGAGGACGCCGAGGTGCTGGCGGCGTTCGACCTGATCACCCTGGCGCGGGCCGAGGGCGGCGCCGAGACCTGCCGCTTCGGCGACCCGAAGGTGATGCGGGCCGCCGCCGACCTGCTGGCCGCCGGTCGCACGCCAGGCGAGGTGGTCCGGTTGCTGGGCGAGGCCCGCGACAAGGCGCCCGTCGGCCGCCACCGGGTGGTGCCGGCGCATGCCGGCGCGGCGGCGCTGCAATGGGACGACGGCCGGACCACCCTGGAAGGTCAGGGGCTGCTGCCGCTCGACGAGGACCATGCCAGCCTGGACGATCTGTTTGAGGCCGCGACCCTGGCGGAGGTCGAGGGCGACGACGATCGGGCCGCACGGCTCTACGACCTCTGCGCCCGCGCCGACCGCACGGACCCCATCGCCCCCTACAACTTCGGCAACATCCGGCTTGGCCAGGGCGCGCACGACGAGGCGGCGATGGCCTATCGCCGGGCCCTGGCGCGCGACGCCCGTTTCGCGGAAGCCCGCTACAACCTGGCCCAGGCGCTGGAGGCCGCGGGCAGGGCCGAGGCTGCGGATGCGGAGCTGTCCCGGCTGCTCGAGCTCGACCCTGGCCACGCCGACGCCGTGTTCAACCTGGCGCAGCTGCGGCTGAAGGCCGACGACCTGACGGGCGCCCGCGCCCTGTTCGAACGCTATCTCGCCCTTGACCCGCCCGACGACTGGGCCGCCACCGCGCACAAGGCCATTGCCTATTGCCAGGCGCGCCTGCCGGCCTGAGCGCCGTCTCTCTTCCCGCAAGCGGGGGAAGAAAGCAGGCCTCACCCGGCGTCGCGGATGTGCTCTTCCAGGCCTTGTTCGCGGACCTTGCGGTAGAGGGTGGAGCGGCCGATGCCGAGGCGGCGGGCCACCTCGCTCATGTGGCCGGAATAGATCTCGATGGCCAGCTGGATCAGGTCGCGCTCGATCTCTTCCAGCGTGCGCAGATGCCCACGCGCGTCGAGGATCCGCACCGGGCTGTCGCTCGGCAGGGTGTCCATCAGCGCCTGGGCCGTGGGCACGCTCACCGGCCTGTGGCCGGCGTCGAACGCTTCCGGCGGCGGCATCTTCACGCCGGAGATGGCGGGGAAGTCGTGCGGCTGCAGATAGGGGGCGTCGGCCAGGATGATCGCCCGATAGACCGCGTTCTCCAGCTGGCGCACGTTGCCGGGCCAGTCGAAGGCGGTGAGGAAGGCCAGGGTCTCCGGCGCCGCGCCCATCACCCGCTTGCCCTCTTCCAGGTTGAAGCGGCGGATGAAGGCCTCGGTCAGGGCGGGGACGTCCTCGCGTCGCTCGCGCAGGGCGGGGGCCTCGATCGGAAACACGTTCAGGCGATAGAACAGGTCCTCGCGGAACCGGCCCTCGCTGACCGCGGTGGTCAGGTCGCGATTGGTGGCCGAGACGATGCGCACGTCGACCTTCACCGGCCGCTTGGCGCCGATCGGGTCGATCTCGCTTTCCTGCAGGGCCCGCAGCAGCTTGACCTGCATGTCCAGCGGCAGCTCGCCCACCTCGTCCAGGAACAGGGTGCCGCCGCTGGCCTCCTGGAACTTGCCCAGGTGCTTCTCGTGCGCGCCGGTGAAGCTGCCCTTCTCGTGGCCGAACAGGATGCTCTCGACCAGGTTCTCGGGGATGGCGCCGCAGTTGACGGTGACGAACGGCCGGCCGGCGCGCTCGGACGAGCCGTGCACCGCGCGGGCGATGACCTCCTTGCCGACGCCGCTCTCGCCGGTGATCAGGATCGGGATCGACGATTTCGCCGCCCGTTCGCCCAGGCGCTTGACCATCTGCATGGGCGCGGAATCGCCGATCAGGTCGTCGAAGGTGGTGCGCCCGCCGACCTTCTTCTTCAACTGGTCGACCTCGACGCGCATGGCGCCCATCGACAGGGCGTTGCGGATCGAGACGATGATCCGCTCGGGGCTGGCCGGCTTGACGAAGAAGTCCGCGGCGCCGGCCTGCATGGCCTGCACCACGGTGTCGATGCCGCCCGTGGCGGTGACCACGATCACCGGCTGGGTGAAGCCGCGCGAACGCATGTCGGCCAGGGTTTCCTGGCCGGACAGGCCGGGCATCACCAGGTCCAGCAGCACCACGTCGCACGGCGCGCCGGAGCCGAGATGCTCCAGGGCGGTGCGCCC
Organism: Caulobacter sp. KR2-114; assembly: GCF_049446115.1. Lineage (NCBI taxonomy): Bacteria > Pseudomonadati > Pseudomonadota > Alphaproteobacteria > Caulobacterales > Caulobacteraceae > Caulobacter > Caulobacter sp. KR2-114. The sequence goes on along the minus strand of NZ_JBMSEC010000006.1, from coordinate 421,297 downwards.
GCCATCCGCATGGGCCACGGCGAAGCCTTCGCGCTCGAGCACAGCCTGGATCAGGCGGCGCTGGGTCGGGTCGTCGTCCACCACGAGGACGGTCTTGCTCATGCCTACACACCCACCGGAACGGCCGTCCGCCTGCCCGGGAAGCCGGGGGCGGGGGCTCTTGTCGTCCCGTCCTGATACAGGCTCGGGGTAAAGGCCGGGTTTCGCAGAGCTGAGTCGGGGGTTAACGCTGTGGCGGCCTGTCGCAGGGGCTGGGGAAGTCTGCGCGGCGAGGGCGTAACCCCTCACCTTCCCACGCGACTTGCTCGCGCAAGTCACGCGGGCCCCTCCCTCTCCCGATGGGAGAGGTGGAAGAGAGGGTGTCGTGATGGGGATATCCATTTGATTATGCCGAAAAAACACCTCTCCCATAGGGAGAGGGAGGGGCCCGAGGTCGGCGCGACAGCGCCGGGCTTGGGAAGGTGAGGGGTTGCGCCCTCTCCGCGAAATCCCTCAGACCTTGATCACGATCTTTCCCACATGCGCGGCGCTCTTCAGGCGCTCGAAGGCGGCCCTGGCGTCCTCGAAGGGGAACACCTGGTCGATCACCGGGCGGATGCCGGTGCGGTTCACGGCCCGCACGAGGTCCTCCAGCGCCGGGCGGTCGCCGACGCCGATCGAGCGGACGGTGGCGCGGCTGTTCTTCAGGTGGAAGTAGTCGATGCCCGGGTTTTCCTCGCTGAGGAAGCCGATCAACACCACCTCGCCGCCGGGCCGCACGGCGTGGATCGACTGGTTCACCGTCGCCGGCCCACCGACCTCGACGACGCAGTCCACCCCTTCGCCGCCGGTCAGCTGCCGGCGCACGTGCCGGCCCCACTCGGCGACTTCGTTGTAGTTGACCACATGGTCGGCGCCCAAAGCCGCCAGGCGCTCGGCCTTGGCCGGGCCCGATGTGGTGCCGATCACCGTCGCGCCCAGGGCCTTGGCCAGCTGCACGGCGAAGATCGAGACGCCGCCGGTGCCCAGGGTCAGCACGCTCTGGCCGGCCCGGATCGGCGCCGCGCCGGACAGCGCCGTCCAGGCGGTCACCGCCGCGCAGGGCAGAGTGCACCCCTCCTCGAACGACAGGCCGTCTGGCAGGCGCACCACCGCTTCCTGCGAGACCACCTTGTACTCGGCCAGCCAGCCGTCGGAACCGGAGCCGTAGGCGTCGCGCGCCGCGGTCATGGGGATGCGGCCGCCGAACCAGCGGGGATGGAAGGCGCTGATCACCCGGTCGCCGACCTTCAGCCCGCTGACGCTTTCGCCGACGGCGACGATCTCGCCGGCCGCGTCGCTGCAGGGGATCAGGCCGGCGTCGGCCGGGCCCACGTAGCGGCCCAGCACCACGGCGAGGTCGCGGAAATTCAGCGACACGGCGTCGATCTTCACCAGCACCTCGCCGCGCTGCGGCTGCGGCGTGGGCTCGTCGTGCAGGACGAGATCGTCCAGGCTGTTGAGGGCGTCGAAGCGGTAGGCGCGCATGGGGATCTTCCTGGGTTCGGCGGCCTTTTGGCACGGGGCGCGGCCGCAGATTGTCGCGAAGTTGACAATTGGCGGCGCGGCGCGAGGCTGGGCGCGATGTTGAGCGCCGACCTTGCCGTGCTGGAGACCGACCGCTGGTTCGCCGCCATCGCGCCGGAGCGGCGCATGCGGCTGGTCCGCAACGCCCGGGTGCGGACCCTGACCGGCGGCGGCCGCGTCTATGCCGTCGGCGATCCGCCGGACGGGCTCTACGCCGTGCTGGAGGGCGACGTTCGCCTGGTGAACCATTCCGCCGCCGGGCAGGAGACCCTGGCCCTGATCGTGGCGCCCGGCGCCTGGTTCGGCGGGCTGTCCACCGCCGACGGCGGTCCGCGCACGCACGATGCGGTGGCCGCGGCGCGGGCGCGGGTGCTGCACGTGCCGCAACGGGACTTCGACCAGGCGGCGCGCGAGGACCTGCTGCTGCACCGCGACCTGTCGCTGCTGATCAGCGCCTATCACCGCGCGGCCACCACCGCCCTGACCCAGAACCTTACCGAGCCGCTGGCGGTGCGCCTGGCCCGGGGGCTGGCCGCCGCGGCCCGCGGGCGCGGCGACGACCTGATCCGCCTGCGCCAGGACGAGCTGGCCGCCATGCACGGCGTCTCGCGCCAGACCATCAACAGGGCGCTGAAGCGGCTGGAGGCCGCAGGGCTCGTGGCGGTGCGATACGGACGGGTGGAAGTGCTGGACTCAGGCCGGCTGCGGGCGCTGGGGCGGGACCCAGTTCTTTGATCCCTCTGTCCGCTCGTCCAGGCCTTCGCCGGATGTTTGGGGTATTGGCGGGCGAACTTGGAGCGCTATGATACCGGTGTCATGAAGCTGCGGCTCTATCCCCTCATCGCCCTGTGTCTGATGGCGACCATGGCGACCGCCGCGCCGATGGACGACCACCCGGCCGGCCCGGACCATCGGGTGATCGCGCTCTGGCCCGGCCCACCGCCCGGCGCCCCCGCCACCCTGCCATCGGAAAACGTCGTCGAACGCCCCGGCCCCCTTCGCGACCGATATGTCGAGCACGTCGCCCGTCCCCGCCTGGTGGTGTTCGAACCCGCCCATCCCACCGGCGCGAGCCTGCTGATGGCGCCGGGCGGCGGCTATCGCTGGGTGGTGATGGACAAGGAGGGGTACGAGGCGGCCGAGCGGTTCGCCGCGGCGGGCCTGACGGTCTATGTTCTGAGTTATCGCCTGCCGGGCGACGGCTGGGCCGCGGGGCCGGCGACGCCGCTGCAGGACGCCCAGCGCGCCTTGCGGCTGATCCGCCAGCGGGCGGGGCCTGACGCCAGGGTCGGGGTGATCGGCTTCTCCGCCGGCGGGCACGTGGCCGGGACCCTGGCGCTGAAGTTCGACGCCGCGGTCTATGCGCCGCTCGACTCGGCCGACGGTCTCTCGGCGCGGCCGGATTTCGCGATCCTGATGTACCCGGTGGCGACCATGCTGAGCTGCTATGTGCACGAGGGCTCGCGCCGGGAACTGCTGGGGCCGGCGCCGACCCAGGCGGCCGAAAGGGACTGGTCGCTGCAGCACATGGCCCGGCCGGACGCCCCGCCGGTGCTGATCATGCACGCCCTCGACGACGCGTCGGTCCCTGTGGAGAACAGCCTGCAGCTGCTCTCCGCCCTGCGCGCCGCGCACGTCCCGGCCGAGGCGCACCTGTTCGAGGAAGGCGGCCACGGCTTCGGCATCCGGTACGCTGTGGGCAAGCCGGCGGCCCTGTGGCCGGACATCGCCCTGGCGTGGCTGCGGCGCAAGGGGTTCGCGAGGTAGGCGCGCAAGCCTGGCTCAGCCCTTCCGGCAAACCTCGCGACCGACTACATCGGAAGCCATGAACGCCCCCGCGAAATTCGACGACATCGACGCCCTGCCGCAATGGAGCCTCGACGACCTGTATTCCAGCCGCCAGGACCCGCGCATCGAGGCGGATCTTACCGCCGCAAAAGCCGCGAACGACGCGCTGGTGGCCCTGAAGGACCAGTTCGTCGCCGCCCGCGGCCAGCCGGCGAAACTGGGCGAACTGCTGGACCGTGGCATCCGCCTCTACGAGGACGCCACCAATCACCTGTGGACCGTCGGCGCCTATGCCGGCCTCGCCTCGTCCACCGCCCGCGACGACGCCTCCTGGGCCAAGTTCGAGGCCGACCTGCGGGCCCGCTCGTCGCAGATCGCCGGCGACAGCCTGTTCTTCACGCTGGAGATCAACCAGCTGGAGGACGCCGAGATCGAGGCGGCGCTGTCCGCCCATGCTCCGGCCGCGCGCTGGCGCCCCTGGATCCGCCGGGTGCGGCTGTCGCGGCCGCACGAGCTGTCGCCGGACTTGGAGCGGCTGCTGGTGGACAAGGCGCCGGCCGTGGCCAACTGGTCGCGGCTCTACGACGAGACCCTGGCCCGGCTGACCGCCAAGGTCGGCAACGAGAACCTGACCCTGCCGGAGGTGCTGAACCGGCTGTCGGACCCCGACGCCCGGCGCCGCAAACAGGCCGCCAACGCCCTGGCCGCCGCCCTGGCGGAGCGCGAACCGACCCTCGCCCTGGCGCTCAACACCATCGCCTTCGAGAAGCAGATCGAGGATCGCTGGCGCAAGTATCCGACGCCGGCCGCCTCGCGCCACCTGGCCAACGAGGTGCACGCACAGTCGGTCGAGGCGCTGGAGGCGGCGGTGGTGGAGAGCTACCCGTCGATCAGCCATCGCTATTACCGGCTGAAGGCCAGGACGATGGGCCGACGGCAGCTCGACCACTGGGACCGCAACGCGCCCCTGACCAGCGCCGAGCCGCGACGCTATGGCTGGGCCGAGGCGCGGGGCATGGTGCTGGAGAGCTTCTCGGCCCTGGCGCCGAAGTTCGGCCAGACCGCGCAGGTGTTCTTCGACCGGCCCTGGATCGACGCGCGGCCGCGCGCCGGCAAGCAGTCGGGGGCCTATTCCCACCCCGTGACCTCCACGCGGCACCCGTACGTGTTCATGAACTACATGGGCGAGCGGCGCGACGTGCTGACCCTGGCGCATGAGCTGGGTCACGCGGTGCACCAGACCCTGGCCGCGCCGCAAGGCACCCTGCTGGCCGACACCCCGCTGACCCTGGCCGAGACGGCGTCGATCTTCGGCGAGGGGCTGGTGTTCGAGCGTCTGCTGGCCGAGGCCAAGGGCGAGGAACGCAAGGCCTTGCTGGCCGGCAAGATCGAGGACGGGATCAACACGGTGATCCGCCAGATCGCCTTCCACCGCTTCGAGACCCGCTTCCACGATCAGCGGCAGGCGGGCGAACTGTCTCCGGACGAGATCGGCGCGATCTGGATGGACGCCATGGGCGAGAGCCTGGGGCCGGCCATCAAGCTCAACCCCGGCTACGAACACTACTGGGCCTATGTCAGCCACTTCGTGCACGCGCCGTTCTACGTCTACGCCTACGCCTTCGGGAACCTGCTGGTGGAGGCGCTGATGGAGGCGCGGCGCAAGGACCCGCACGGGTTCACGCCGCTGTATGAAGGGCTGCTGGCCGACGGCGGGGTGAAGACCTACGTCGAGGCGCTGGCCCCGTTCGGCCTCGACCCGCGGCAAAAGAGCTTCTGGGCCTCCGGCTGCCGCAGCCTGGAGCGGCTGGTGGACGAGTTCGAGGCCCTGGTCTGAGCGGGACGGCCTCATGGAACGCGATCCCGAACGAGACCGGCTGACGGGCCGGATGGCCCGCTTCGCCAGGGTCGGCGTCGGCCTGGGCGGGGCGGCGGCCACCTTCGGCGCCAACGCCCTGTTCGCCGGCGGCGACGCCCAGGCGCGCAACGCCAAGGCGCTGAAGGAGGCGCTGGGCAGGCTCAAGGGCCCGATGATGAAGGTGGCGCAGATGTTCGCCACCGTGCCCGACCTGCTGCCGCCGGAGTTCGCCGCCGAGCTGGCCGAGCTGCAGACCAACGCCCCGGCGATGACCGGCGCCTTCGTGCGCCGGCGCATGGCCGCCGAGCTCGGCCCGGCGTGGGCGAGCCGCTTCGCCGCCTTCGACGTCAATCCCTCCGCCGCCGCCTCTCTGGGCCAGGTGCACCGCGCCACCGCCCTGGACGGGCGTCCCCTGGCGGTGAAGCTGCAGTACCCGGACATGCAGAGCGCGGTGGAGAGCGACCTGTCGCAGCTGCGCACGGTGCTGGCCCTGGGGCGGCAGATGTTCGGCGCCATCGACACCTCCGAGATCGTGGTGGAAATCTCCGACCGGATCCGTGAGGAGCTGGACTATGGCCGCGAGGCCAAGGCCATGCGGCTGTACGCCGACTTCTTCGCCGGCCGCGACGACATCGCCGTGCCGCGCCCCGACCTGGACCTCTCCACCGGCCGGCTGATCGCCATGGACTGGCTGGACGGCCGCGGCCTGATGTCGTGGAAGGGCGCCGACCAGGAGACCCGCAACCGCATCGCCCGCACCCTGTTCGAGGCCTGGTGGACGCCGCTGATCCAGCTGGGCGTGATCCACGGGGACCCGCACCTGGGCAACTACAGCTTCACCGAGGACTTCACCCACGACGGCGGCGGCCGCCTGAACCTGCTCGACTTCGGCTGCATCCGCATCTTCCCGCCGCGGTTCGTCGGCGGCGTGGTCAAGCTGTTCCGCGCCATGACCACCGGCGATCGCGAGGGCGAGGCCGAGGCCTATCGCGCCTGGGGCTTCAAGGGGCTGACGGACGACCTGATGGACGTGCTGCACATCTGGGCGAAGTTCATCTACGGCCCGCTGCTCGACGACCGCGTGCGCACCGTCGCCGACGGCGTGGCGCCGGGCGAGTACGGCCGGCGCGAGGCCTTCCAGGTCAAGCAGGCGCTGGACGAGAAGGGCCCCGTCACCATCCCGCGCGAGTTCGTGTTCATGGACCGCGCCGCCATCGGCCTGGGCGCCGCCTTCCTGCACCTGGCCGCCGAACAGAACTGGCGCCAACTGTTCGAGGCGTCGCTGGAGGGCTTCTCCGAGGAGGCCCTGGCCGAGCGGCAGGCAAGGGCGCTGGCGGCGGTGGGGCTGGGGTAGATTCCCTTTAGAATCCTCTCAAACCCGCTCATCCCGACGAAAGTCGGGACCCAGGCACAAGTTTCAGCTTGGCTGGATGCTGTGAGCCTGGTGCGTTGCCAAGCCCACGAACGCCCTGCCAGCGGCGAGTCTTGCCTGGGTCCCGGCTTTCGCCGGGATGAGCGGAGTGGGGAGGTAAGGGCTCGGAGCGCTTGCCATTTTTCAAACGGCCGTTAGTCAGAGTTGCATTGCAGCATTGGGCGGGCGCTGGCCCCGCCGCTAAGTGATTTCGAGGGTGGCATGGCTGACGACGTGAACGTCCGGGCGGACGAGAAGCTGGACGACGACGAACCGGTTCGCCTGCAGCCGGACCTGCCGCCGGAGATCGCTTCGCCGCTGGCGCCCTTCAAGGGCGCCGAGCCGCAGAGCCCCCCCTGGTTCAAGGCCGCCATCGCCCGCGAGCCCGAGCGCAGCCTGGTGCCGGTGGACGGCGCGAACATCGAGCTGCTGACCTGGGGCGACGTGGGCAAGCCGGGTCTGATCCTGGTGCACGGCAACTCGGCCCACGCCGACTGGTGGAGCTTCATCGCCCCGTTCCTGGCCGACGACTGGCGTGTGGCGGCCCTGTCGCTGTCGGGGATGGGCGGCTCGGACTGGCGCGAGACCTATTCCTTCGAAAGCTTCGCCACCGAGATCTGGGAATGCGCCAAGGCCGCCGGCCTCTACGCCGCGCCGGTCAAGCCGATCTACGTCGGCCACTCGTTCGGCGGCTCGCAGGTGTTCTATTCGGCCTGCAACCATCCGGACCGGATGCGCGCCTGCCTGATGCTGGACACCGGCTTCGGTCGCCCGCCGACGCCCGAACAGATCGAGAAGATGCGCGCCCGGGCGATCGCCGAGGGCCGTCCGGAAGAGGCGCGCCGCATCGGCGGGCCGCCCAGCCGCACCCAGCCGAACCGGGTCTACGCCACCCTGGAAGAGGCCCTGACCCGCTTCCGCTTCATGCCGCCGCAGGTGCCGGGCAACTTGTACGTCGCCGACTTCATCGCCCGCCGCTCGCTGAAGCGCGCGCCGATGCCGGACGGCTCAGGGGAAGGCTGGACCTGGAAGTTCGACCCGTTCATGTGGGGCAAGCTGAACCGCGACGAGATGGACCGCGCCACGCCCGCGGACGCGCCGCCGCTGGCCCACATCTACGGCGAGAACTCCAGCGTGATGAAGCGCAACTGGAACGGCGAGGACTATTCCAGTCCGATCCCAGCGTCCGCGCCGCAGGTCGCCATCCCCGATTCCGAGCACCACATCATGGTCGACCAGCCCCTGGCCCTGGTGGCGGCCCTGCGCACGATCCTGGCGACCTGGCCGGGTTGACCGGACGGCGAGGGCGCAACCCCTCACCTTCCCACGCGGCTTGCTCGCGCAAGCCACGTGGGCCCCTCCCTCTCCCCATGGGAGAGGTGAAGGACGCTGTTCCACGGACAGGTAACGATCGGATCGCACAGCAAAAATCACCTCTCCCACTGGGAGAGGGAGGGGCCCGATCGCGATCAGCGATCGGGAGGGTGAGGGGTTCCGCCCCTGCCGATCATCCGCCCCTAAGGCTGCGTCTCCATCTCCGGCACATCGGCCAGGTCGCACACCCAGGCCAGCCGGCGCTTCGTCCACACCTGGCCCATCGGCGGACCCAGTTCGCGCCTGCGGTCCAGCGCCCCCAGCCGCAGCGAATAGCTCTGCGGATCGACTTCGGCGCAGGCGTAGACCGGGCCGCCGCAGTCGCCGCAGAAGGCGTGCACGCGCCGCGCGCCGCTGTCGGCGGTCTTCACGTAGCGGCGGGGCTCGCCGCGCAGCAGGCGAAAGCCGGCCGCCGGGGCGGCGATGTTCGCGCGGAACGCCGAGCCGGTCAGGCGCTGGCAGTCGTCGCAGTGGCAGACCCGCACCGTGCCCGGCGTGACCTGCGCCTCGTAGGCGATGGCCCCGCAATGGCAGTGTCCCTCGACCCTGATCGTGCTTTCGGCCATCGGCGCCTCCCGTTTCCGCGCCGCAGTCTCGCCGCCGCCCGATCGCGCGCCAATCTGGATTCGCCCGATCAACTGCGACGCCCCGCCCGCTTGTCGCCCGGCCAGCCCTGGTGTAGCACCCGCCCCGCCTTACCCGATCTGGAGATCCGACCCCTATGGCCGACGCCGCTTCCGAGTATCACCGTGGCGATATGAACATCAGCGAGCAGGAGCGTTCCTTCGCCCTGTTCAACGGCCTGACCAAGTGGGGTTCCCTCGCCGTCGCCACCCTGATCCTGATGCTGACCGTCTGGTTCTGCACCTCGGCCGGCTTCGCCGCGGGCGCGATCTCGGGCATCGTGCTGTTCGTGGCCGGCGTCGCCGTGCTGCGCGACAAGCCGCAGGCGGCGCACTAGCCCTGGCGCAGGCGCCCCGACGGGGGCGCCGCTCATCTTCAAGACAGAACCCGGAAAAACGGGTCTGCTGCGCCTGGACGGCCGACCCGGTCGTCCAGCTTTCGGCGCGTTCCCCGGCCTTCCGGGAACGCTTGTCCGCGCCCCGTGCTGGACAAGGCCGTGAGTCGGTCCCTAAAGGTCCGGGTTGCCGAGGGCTGGTCTGGCCCTTCAGGGGGGTACCATGGCCCAAGTCGCCGTCACCAAGGAACGCCATCCCGGAGAGACCCGGGTCGCGCTCTCGCCTGACGCGGTCAAGAAGCTCGTCGCCCAGGGCCTGACCGTGGTCGTCGAGACCGGCGCGGGCGTGGGGGCCGCCTTCCCCGATTCCGAATATGCCGCTGCCGGCGCCAGCATCGCCGCGGACGCCCAGGCCACGCTGGCCGGCGCCGACATCGCCCTGATGGTGCGCGCGCCGGACGCCGCGCAGACGGCGGCGCTGAAGAGCGGCGCCACGCTGGTGGCGCTGCTGAACCCGTACCAGAACAAGGACGCCCTCGCGGCCCTGGCCCAGGCGGGCGTCACCGCCTACGCCATGGAGTTCGTGCCGCGCATCACCCGCGCCCAGGTGATGGACGCCCTCTCCAGCCAGGCGAACCTCGCCGGCTACCGGGCGGTGATCGAGGCGGCCGAGGCCTATGGCCGGGCGCTGCCGATGATGATGACCGCCGCCGGCACGGTGGCCGCGGCCAAGGTGTTCATCATGGGCGTCGGCGTCGCCGGCCTGCAGGCCATCGCCACGGCGCGGCGCCTGGGCGCGGTGGTCACCGCCACCGACGTGCGGCCGGCCACCAAGGAACAGGTCGAGAGCCTGGGGGCCAAGTTCCTGGCCGTCGAGGACGAGGAGTTCAAGAACGCCCAGACCGCCGGCGGCTACGCCAAGGAGATGAGCGCCGAATACCAGGCCAAGCAGGCCGCGCTGGTCTCCACCCACATCGCCAAGCAGGACATCGTCATCACCACCGCCCTGATCCCCGGCCGCCCGGCGCCCAAGCTGGTCAGCGCCGAACAGGTGGCCTCGATGAAGCCGGGGTCGGTGCTGGTGGACCTGGCGGTGGAGCAGGGCGGCAACGTGGTCGGCGCCGTCGCCGGCGAGACGGTGGACGTCAATGGCGTGCGGATCCTGGGCATTCCCAACCTGGCCGGCCGGGTCGCGGCCGACGCCTCGGCGCTCTACGCGCGCAACCTCACCGCCTTCTGCGGCCTGCTGTTCGACAAGGAGGGCGCCTTCGCTCCCGACTTCGAGGACGAGATCCTCAAGGCCGCCCTGATCACGCGGGGCGGCGAGATCGTCCACCCCGCCCTGAAGCCCGCCTGAGCCCCAAGGAGACGCCCATGGACGCCGCCCTCGTCGATCCCACCGTCTTCCGCCTGGCGATCTTCGTGCTCGCCATCTTCGTCGGCTACTACGTGGTGTGGAGCGTCACGCCGGCGCTGCACACCCCGCTGATGGCCGTCACCAACGCCATCTCCTCGGTGATCATCGTCGGCGCCCTGCTGGCCGCGGCGGCGCACGCCGCCGGCGGCGGAAGCAGCGCCTGGGTCTCCAAGGGGGCCGGGGCGGTGGCCTCCGGCCTGGCGGCCGTCAACATCTTCGGCGGCTTCCTGGTCACACAGCGGATGCTGGCGATGTACCGCAAGAAGGAAAAGGCGCCGCCGAAAGAGGCGGCCAAATGAACGCACACGCCCTCTACTGGGTCGGGGTCTGCGGCGGCTTCTTCGCCATCGCGGCCTATTTCATCGCCCTGGCGATGCGACCGAAGTGGGTGCGGGTGCTGAATGGATCGGCGCTGTTCTTCACGGGCCTGGGCCTGATGCAGATGGCGATCATGATCCGCACGACATCGCTGGGGACCGGCTGGTTCAACGCCAACATGGCGGTGCTGGCCCTGCTGATCGCGGTGGTGGTGCAGGCCTATGCGGTGCTTCGCAACCGCCGGGCCTGGGACGGAGTCGAGCGTCGAGCTTCGCCCGCCGCCGCGCAGGACAAGGTTGAGGCCGAGGGGGGCCGACAAGCATGAACGCCAATATCGCCGCCCTGGCCTACCTCGTCTCCGGGGTGCTGTTCATCCTGGCCCTGCGTGGCCTGTCCAGCCCCGAGACCAGCCGGCGGGGCAACACCCTGGGCATGGTCGGCATGACCATCGCCGTGGGCGTCACCCTGCTGACCCTGTGGAGCGGCGGGGCCCTCGATCCGGTGACCATCGGCCTGATCCTGGCCGGCGTGGCCGTCGGCGGCGGCATCGGCGCGGTGATCGCCCGGCGCGTGCCGATGACCTCGATGCCGCAGCTGGTGGCGGCCTTCCACTCCCTGGTCGGCATGGCGGCCTGCCTGGTGGCGGTGGCGGCGATCTACACCCCGGCCGCCTACGGCATCGCCGAGGGGGACGGCATCAAGCTGGAGAGCCTGATCGAGCTGTCGCTGGGGGTGGCCATCGGCGCCATCACCTTCACCGGCTCGGTGATCGCCTTCGCCAAGCTGAACGGCAACATGTCCGGTGCGCCGATCCTGCTGCCTGGGCGGCACCTGCTGAACGCCCTGATCGGCCTGGCGGTGGTCGGCCTGATCATCTTCCTGGTGGTCAGCGGCGGCGAGGCCCGCTGGGCGTTCTGGGCGATCTTCGGCCTGGCCCTGGTGGCCGGCATCACCCTGATCATCCCGATCGGCGGCGCCGACATGCCGGTCGTGGTGTCGATGCTGAACTCCTATTCCGGCTGGGCCGCGGCGGCGCTGGGCTTCACCCTGGAGAACGTCACCCTGATCATCACCGGGGCCCTGGTGGGCTCGTCCGGCGCGATCCTGAGCTACATCATGTGCAAGGGGATGAACCGGTCCTTCATCTCGGTGATCCTGGGCGGCTTCGGCGGCGACGTGGCGGCGGCCGCCGGCGGCAAGGTCGAGACCCGCCCGGTAAAGCAGGGCAGCGCCGACGACGCGGCCTTCATCATGAAGAACGCCTCCAAGGTGATCATCGTCCCCGGCTACGGCATGGCCGTGGCCCAGGCGCAGCACGCCCTGCGCGAGATGGCCGACAAGCTGAAGGCCGAGGGCGTGGAGGTGAAGTACGCCATCCACCCGGTGGCCGGCCGCATGCCCGGGCACATGAACGTGCTGCTGGCCGAGGCCAACGTGCCCTACGACGAGGTGTTCGAGCTGGAGGACATCAACGCCGAGTTCCCGACGGCCGACGTCGCCTTCGTCATCGGCGCCAACGACGTCACCAACCCGGCCGCCAAGACCGATCCGACCAGCGCCATCTTCGGCATGCCGATCCTCGACGTGGAGAAGGCCCGTACGGTGCTGTTCGTGAAGCGCTCGATGGGCTCCGGCTACGCCGGGGTGGAGAACGAGCTGTTCTTCCACGACAACACCATGATGCTGTTCTCCGACGCCAAGAAGATGGTCGAGGGCATCGTCAAGGCGCTGTAGCGCCGGCGCAGCCCCTCACCCTCCCAACCGCTTCGCGGTCGGGCCCCTTCCTCTCCCGCGAGGGAGAGGAAACCTCCTGTGCGGCCGCGTTGCCTTTTCCTCTCCCTGCAGGGGGAGGAAGGGGCCCACGCCCGTCAGGGCGTGGGAAGGTGAGGGGCCGCGCGGGCGCCCCCCTGTTGCGCAATGGCCACGCCAGCGCCCTGTCGTGAAACAAACCACGCCGCGACGTCGTTGTGCTGTCGCATCGGGCGCCTACATCGGACCCTATGGGGCTGCTTGCGAAGTGCGTTGCCGGGTTTGTCCTTGTCCTGATCGCCTATGTCGCCGTGGGAGGCGCCATGACCGCCATCGCCGGAGCCCCGACGCCGAGGGGCCACCTCTACGACATCGGCGGCCGACGGCTGCACATGGTCTGTGCGGGCCCCCAGAAGGCCGACGGTCCGACGGTGCTGCTGGAAGCCGGCGCGTTCGGATTCTCCGCCGACTGGGGCGTGGTGCAGGACAAGCTGGCGGCGGCGGGGATCCGCTCGTGCGCCTACGACCGCGCGGGCCTCGGCTTCTCAGATCCCGGCCCCAAGCCGCGCGACGGCCTCAACATCGAGCATGACCTGGAGAAGCTGCTGGCGGCGGCGGGGGAGAAGGGACCCTTCATCCTGTGCGGCCATTCGATGGCCGGCCTTCGCCTGCGGATCTTCGCCGCGCGCCATCCCGGCCTGGTCAAGGGGGTGGTGCTGGTGGACGCCACCACGCCCGAGGCGATGGACAACAAGGTCGTGCAGCACTTCGTCGGCGCCTTTTCCAACCTGTCTCGGCTGGCCGCGGTGGGGGCGGGGGCCGGGTTGTTCAAGCCGCTGGTCTATACCTCGTTCGGCGACAAGATCGGCCTCACCGGCCCCGCCAAGGCCGAGAAGCGCTGGGCGTTCGCCAGCGGCCGGCACAACTACTGGGCCGCCGAGGAAGTGCGCGACTGGCCCCGCGCGGCGCAGCAGGCTCGCGACGCCGGCCCCTTCCCGCGCGACCTGCCGGTGGCGGTGATCACCGCCGGCGCGGCCGCGTCAGGCCCCCGGGGGGCGCTGAAGTCGCTCCAGTCCGCCCCCGCCGACGCCTCGCGGCGCGGCTATGTGGAACACGTCGACGGCGCCGCCCACGCCACCCTGCTGGGCGAGGCGTTCGCCGACGCCATCGTCCGCGGCGTCCAGCACGTGCGAGATGCGGCCCTGCAGCCGGCCTGAACACGGTCTTTGCGGCCTGTTAAGGGGCCGTGCCGCTAGGCTCTCGCCCGCAGACGGGGAGCTTGGCATGGGGCAGGCGGCGGTAGTCCTTGAGGACGTCACCAAGCGCTACGGCGCCTTCACCGCCGTGGACCATCTGTCGTTCGAGGCGCGCGCCGGGCGTATCCTGGGCTTTCTCGGCCACAACGGGGCCGGCAAGACCTCGTCGATCCGCATGATCCTGGGCCTGGTGGCGCCGACGTCGGGACGCATCACCGTGCTCGGCGAGGCCGATGTCAGCCGGGTGCGCCAGCGGATCGGCTTCCTGCCGGAGGAGCGCGGCCTCTACCGTCGCATGACCCCGGTGACGGCGATCGCCTTCCTGGCCTCGCTCAAGGGCCTGGGAACCGCCGAGGCCAAGCGCCGCGCCCGCGAGCTGCTCGAGCGCCATGGCCTGGGCGACGCCGCCGACCGCGAGATCCGCTCCCTCTCCAAGGGCATGGCCCAGAAGGTTCAACTGCTCTCGGCCCTGACCCACGATCCGGACCTGGTGATCCTGGACGAGCCGTTCAGCGGCCTCGACCCGGTGAACCAGCAGTCGCTGGAGACCATCATCCGCGCCCTGGCCGACCGCGGCGCCACAGTGATCTTCTCCACCCACGTGATGCAGCACGCCGAGCGGCTCTGCGACCACGTCGTGCTGCTGGCCAGCGGGCGCAAGGTGTTCGACGGCTCGGTCGCCGAGGCGCGCGCCAGCGCGCCGCGCACCCTGGTCCTGGAAGGACCGTTCGACGCCGCGGCGGTCGCGGACCTGCCGGGGCTCGAGGGACTGACCAGCGAGCCCTCGGAGGAGGGCGGCGTGCGGGTCACCGCGGCGCTGAGGGCCGGCGCGCCGGCGCAGGAGGCGCTGCGCGCGGCCTTCGCCCGCGGCATCGACATCCAGCGCTTCGAGCTGAAGGAGCCGCACCTGCACGACGCCTTCATCACCCTGACCACCCGCGCCGGCCAGGACGCCGCCCCCAACGGAGCCGCCGCATGATCCGCCTGCTGCGCATCGCCGTGCGCGACTACCTGGCCTATGTCCGCACGCCGGGCTTCTGGCTGTCGATCGTGCTCATGCCGGTCGGCATGTCGACGCTGGGCTTCGCCAGCACCAGCATGAACCTGTCGACGCCCGTGCCGGCGGTGGCGGTGGTTGATCTGACCGGCGGCCATTACGCCCACGCCCTGCGCGCCGCTTTCGCCCCGGAACAGCCCGGCCAGCGGCCGGTGGCGCTGATCGTGCCGACCCCGGGCGGACCATTCCACGACGCGGCCAGCGCGACCGCCCGGCTGCGGACGTCGGTGGCCAGTCCCTCGTCGGCCCCCGGCAGCCTGGACGCGGCGGTGATCGTCAAGCCCGCCACCGAGGGCGTGACCGTCGACCTGTGGACCCGCAACGCCTCCGATCCGACGCTGGAGCGGGCGGTGCAGGGGGCCACGCGCGAGGAGCTGCGGCGCGAGAGTCTGGCCAGGGCCGGGGTCGGCGAGGCGGCGCTGAAGGCGATCGACGCCCTGCAGCCGCAGGTGATCGCCTATTCGCCCAAGGCGGCGGCCGGGCGCGTGTCGCTGAAGGACAAGCTGCCGGGCCTGGCCGGCTTCGGCATGGGCATCCTGCTGTGGATGGTGGTGCTCACCGGCGCCGGCATGCTGCTCAACAGCGTGATCGAGGAGAAGAGCAGCCGAATCCTGGAGGTGATGCTGACCTCGGCCTCGGTGCCGGAGATCATGGGCGGCAAGATCCTGGGCGTCGCCTGCGTCACCTGCACGGTGATGGGGGTGTGGCTGAGCCTCGGCTCGATTCTGCTGACCTGGCTGCGGCCGGACATCGCCGGGGACCTGGCGTCGATCCTCTTCACCGGCGGCATGATCGGCTACCTGCTGCTGTATTTCGTCGGTGGCTACCTGATGTTCGCCACCCTCTACGTCACCGTCGGCGCCTTCTGCGAGACCACGCGCGAGGCCCAGACCCTGCTGGGGCCGATGATGATCCTGCTGTCCGTGCCGGTGGCCTTCATGAGCCAGGCGATCACCCATCCGGATTCGCCGCTGCTGGCGGGGCTGTCGTGGGTGCCGATCTTCACGCCGTTCATGATGGCCGCCCGCGCCGGCAGCGATCCGCCCGCCTGGCAGGTGGTCGGCACGGCGGCGGTGATGTTCGCCACCACCGCGCTGGAGCTGTGGGTGGCGGCCCCGGCGTTCAAGTCCGGCGCCCTGGCCAGCGGCCGCTTCGACATGAAGGTGTTCGTGGGCGCGCTGGTGCGGCGCGAGGCGGCCTAGGGTCGATTGAGCCCCTCATGCCGTCACCCCGGGCGGAGCGGAGCGTAGACCCGGGGCCGACCGGGCCATGGTTCAGAAGATCGGGATCGTGCGCGGGCGCGGCGCTTCGCCGGAATTCGTCTCGGTTGTGGATCGGCCGGCCCCGGATCGGCGGGCGCCGAGGCGCCCTTGTCCGGGGTTACGAGGCGTTGGCGACATCGCGGGCACGACAAAGGCCGCGCGGGAGGCTCCCGCGCGGCCTTGAAATCTCGTCAGCCGAACGGCGCTGTCTTAAGCGCGCGCGGGCTTCTTCGGCGCGGCGATCAGGCCTTCGCGCTGGGCGCGCTTGCGGGCCAGCTTGCGCGCACGGCGCACGGCTTCGGCCTTCTGGCGGGCGCGCTTTTCCGACGGCTTTTCATAGTGCACGTGCCGCTTCATTTCGCGGAACGAGCCCTCGCGCTGCATCTTCTTCTTCAGGGCCTTCAGCGCCTGATCGACATTGTTGTCGCGGACGAAAATCTGAACCACCAAACCTCCTCGCGGCCGCGTGCGGATCACGGGCCATCGCCTCCGGAGGAAACGCTCCCTCCAGAACAAGGCGCGGTCGATACCAGACGGCCCCGGCTTTGTCCATGGCGAGACGGGCGGAATTGAGGCGTATAGAATGGCCGCATGACCGACGCCGTCCCCGCCGCCGCGCCTGCCAACGACCTCGACGCCAGCGACTGGGTCGCCGCCCAGGAGGCCCGCCTGCTGGACGCGGCGGTGTCGCTCGCCCCGCGCTACGGCTGGTCGGGCCTGATGCTGAAGGCCGCCGCCCGGCGGCTGGGCGTTTCCGACGCCGACGTCAGCCTGGTCCTGCCGCAGGGCCCCCGCGACCTCGCCGCCCTGATGTCTCGCCGCCATGATGGCGCGGCGCTGCGGGCGCTGGAGGCGTTCGATCCCCAGGCGCTGAAGGTGCGCGAGCGCATCCGCCAGGCCGTGCTGGCCCGCGTGGAGGCCGCGGTCGCCGACGAGCCGGCGACGCGCCGCTGGTCGGGGTTCCTGGCGCTGCCGGGCAACATCCCCCTGGCGCTGCGGCTGGTTTGGGAGAGCGCCGACCTGCTGTGGCGCTGGGCCGGCGACACCGCCACCGACGAGAACCACTATTCCAAGCGGGCGATCCTGTCGGAGATCCTGATCACCACCCTGGCGATCCGCCTCTCCGGCGGCGCCAACGCGGCGGCGGCGCACCTCGACGGTCGCATCGCCGCGGTCATGGCGTTCGAAACATGGAAGGCTGGCGTGAGGCCTCTGGACGGCGCGCGCCGGCTGGCCTCTGCGTTGGGGCGGCTACGGTACGGACGGGCGGCGTGAGCCGATAGACCCCTTTCCCAACCCTCTTCCCATAAGCGGGGCGAGGGCCGAGCGTCTGCCGCGTTCACGCAAGAAAGCCCTCGCCCCCTTTGGGGGAGAGGGTTGGGTGAGGGGCCGCGCCGGCCCTAGCGGTTGATCTTCGTCAGACGGTTGACGTGGCCCATCTTGCGGCCGGGGCGGGGTTCGCCCTTGCCGTAGAGCCAGATGCGGGTCTCCGGCTCCTGGGCCAGGCGCAGCCAGCCCTCGGCCTCGTCGCCCAGCAGATTGGTCATCTCCACCTGCGCCAGGGCGTCGGTGGGACCCAGCGGCCAGCCGGCGATGGCGCGGATGTGCTGTTCGAACTGGTCGACCTCGCAGCCGTCCAGAGTCCAGTGGCCGGTGTTGTGCACCCGGGGGGCGAACTCGTTGACCAGCAGCTTGCCATCGTCGCGCTCGAACATCTCCACCCCGATCACCCCGACATAGTCCAGCGCCGACAGGATGGTGGCGACGATCCGTTCGGCCTCGGCCAGCACCCGAGGCGGGGCCGCGGCCGGCGCGCGGGCGCGGCGCAGGATGCCGGCCTCGTGGTGGCTCTCGGTGAGGGGATAGAGGGCGATCTCGCCGGAGCGGCCGCGCGCGGCGACCACCGCCACTTCGCGGCGGAAGTCGGCCGGGGTCTCGGCGATGCAGGGCTGGGCGCCCAGTTCGGTCCAGGCGCTGTCGGCGTCGCGGGCGCTGTGCACCCACGTCTGGCCCTTGCCGTCATAGCCGCCGCGCCGGGTCTTCAGCAGCAGCGGCGCGCCCAGGCTCTGCAGGGCGGCGCGCAGGTCGTCCGCGGAGTCCACCGCGGCGAAGCCTACCGTCGGGGCGCCGGCCTCGTTGAGGAAGGTCTTCTCCGCGAGCCGGTCCTGGGCGATGGCCAGGGCGCGGTCGCCGGGCGCCACGCGGGCCCCCGCCGCGGCCAGGGCCTGCAGCGACCTGGCCGGCACATTCTCGAACTCGAAGGTGATCACGTCCGCGGCCGAGGCCAGGGCGGCCAGGCCTTCGGGATCGTCGTAGGCGGTGACGATGGCCTTGGCGGCGACCCGCGCGGCCGGCGCGTCCGGCTCGGGGTCCATGACGGCGACATCGAAGCCGAGGCGGGCCGCGGCCATGGCCAGCATGCGGCCGAGCTGGCCGCCGCCGATGATGCCGATGGTCGAGCCGGGCGGGAGGGGGAATGAGACGGGCACGAGGGGCTCTTAGACGTCCTCGACGGTTTCGGCCACCGCCTCCGCCAGCTGGGCGCAAAACGCAGCGACCCGCTCGGCCAGGGCGGCGTCCGACAGCGACAGGATCCGCGCCGCCAGCAGGCCGGCGTTGCGCGCGCCCGCCTCGCCGATGGCGAGCGTCCCCACGGGGATGCCGCCGGGCATCTGCACGATCGACAGCAGGCTATCCATGCCGCTCAGCGCCTTCGACTGCACCGGCACGCCCAGCACCGGCAGGTCGGTCATCGAGGCCGTCATGCCGGGCAGGTGCGCCGCCCCGCCCGCCCCGGCGATGATCACCTTGAAGCCGGCCGCGCGGGCGCCCTTGGCGAAGGCGTACATCCGCTCGGGCGTGCGGTGCGCCGAGACCACCTTGGCCTCCCAGGCGACGCCCAGCGCATCGAGGCTCTCGGCGGCGGCCTTCATGGTGGGCCAGTCAGAGCGGCTGCCCATGATGATGGCGACCGGCGGCGCGGCGTGCCCTGGGGCGGTCATGGCGTGTCCTTAAGTCGCAGCAAAGGCCCAGAGCGTGAAGCCCGTCCGATGGGCTTTGCGCTCAAAAGCGAACAGATTGAGCGCATTCTGATCGTAAAACCGGCTTCCACTTTTACTGAACGCGCTCCGCGGAAAAGGCGCGCAGTATAGGCGCCGACTTTGCGCCGGCAACCGAGCGTGCGTAGGATTTGTCACTCGCCCTGCAAAGTGATTCTGCGATGAAGATCTCTAACGCCGCCGCCGAGCCGTTCTCCGCCATCCGGCGGCGGGCGCTGGCGCAGGCGGGCGCCCAGGCGGCGCCGACCGCGGCGGCGGCCGACACCAGCGCCTTCCTCGGCCTGACGCCGGCCGACATGACCCCGGCGGTGCGGGCGGCGCTGCAGACCCTGATCACCGAGCTCGACGATCTGAAGCGTGAGGTGGCGCGGCTCAAGGCCCAGCTGGCCGAGGCCGAGGAGATGGCCGACCGCGACCCGCTGACGCCGGTGAAGAACCGCCGCGCCTTCGTGCGCGAGACCCAGCGCGCGGCCAATTTCCTGCGCCGCTACGGCGGGGCCGCCAGCGTCGTGTACTTCGACCTCGACGGCTTCAAGACCGTCAACGACCGCTTCGGCCATGCGGCCGGCGACGCCGCGCTGCGGGCGGTGGCCGAGCGGCTGGCGGCCAATGTCCGCGAATCCGACGTGGTCGGACGAATGGGCGGCGACGAGTTCGCCGTGGTCCTTACCCAGGCCGACAGGCGCACCGCCGAGGCCAAGGCCGAGTCCCTCGCCGCGCTGATCCAGCGCGAGCCGGTGCAATGCGGCGAGTGGTCGGTGCCGCTGCACATCTCGTTCGGCGTGCGCGAGATCGCCCCCGACGCCGACGCCGAGGTGGTGATCGCCGAGGCCGACGCGGTGATGTTCATCTCCAAGCGCTCCCGGCGCGCGGCCGACGGGCGCTAGCCGGTCCTCGAACGCTAGGGCGCGCCCAGCAGCGCGGCCGCCGCCTTCTCCTGGGCGTCCAGCTGCGGCTTGCGGAAGTGGCTGCGGATCGCGGCGCCGTCGTTGCCGAACTCCATCAGCTGGTCCGTCGCCGGGTCATACGCCGGCCAGGCGAGGCCGCCCGCGCAGGCCGGCGCGCCGGTCTTTGCGAATCCCACCCAGCAGGCGTGCGCCGCGCTGGCGATGGCGCGTTCTGACGGCGTGATCTGCGGCGTGCGGCCGGGCACCGCGTCCAGGCTGTCGAACACGAACGGGATCTCCGAGGCGTGGTTGGTTCCCGGCCGGGTCTGCCGCTGCCGCTCGGGCACATACGAGAAGTAATAGAGCCAGGCGGGCGCGCCGCCCGAGGCCCTTGCGGCGATCCAGCGCGCCGGCGCGCCCATGAACCGGTCGTTGAAGTTCACCCGCGCCAGTTCGGCGTCGGTGGGCGCTTCGGCGGCGTAGACCTGCTTCAGGTCCGGCGGCAGGTCCCCGGTCGCGGCCAGGCCGAAGCTGCCCAGCAGCGACGCCTCGTTGCTGTTCGAACCGATGATCAGCGGCACGTCCAGGGCGTGGCCGCGGGCGAACGCCTGGGTCGGCGTCTCGGTGAGCAGCCGGCCGTCCTCGGCCATGCCGCCCGCGCTCACCATCAGCTTGTCGGCCGGCAGGGCGCGCAGCTGCGCAGGCGTCGCCTTCGCGCCGGGCAGGCCCAGCCGCGTGGCCAGGTCGGCGCCCTGCGCCTCCCGCGTCGCCAGGTCGGCCGGCGGCTCCCAGCCGCCGCCGGATTCGACGATGGCCTTTTGGAAAAGGCCGTGGCTGGCGGGCGTCGACAGCAGCGTCAGGGTGTCCTGCCCGCCGGCGGACTCGCCGAACAGGGTGACGTTGCCCGGATCGCCGCCGAAGGCCGCGATGTTGCGCTTCACCCACTTCAGCACCGCGATCTGGTCCATCAGGCCATAGTTCACCAGCCCCTGGTCCTTCGGCGCCTCGGCGGTGAGGGCGGGGTGGGCGAAGAAGCCCAGTGCGCCGAGGCGATAGTTCATGGTCACCACGATCACCCCGTCACGGGCGAAGTTGACCGCGTCGTAGCTGGGGACGTTGGCGGCCCCGAACAGGTTGCCGCCGCCCGGGATCCAGACCATCACCGGGGCCTTGTGGCCCGCGCTGGCCAGGCCGACCGGCGCGGTGACGTCCAGGGTCAGGCAGTCCTCGCTGACCGGGCCCATGTATCCGCCGCCGTTCGGTCGCCCTTCGGGAACCGTCTGCATGCAGGCGGGGCCTGGGGTATCGGCGACGCGCTGTCCGTTCCAGGCGATCACCGGCGCTGGCGGCTTCCAGCGGCGGGGGCCGATCGGTGGGGCCGCATAGGGAATGGAGCGGAACACGGCGGCCGGGCCCTGCGCCTTGCCGACGACCACGCCGCCGTCCACCTTCGCCCTGGGCGGGCTGGCCTCGGCCCAGGCCGTCGCCGCGCCGCTGATCGCCACGGCCGCCGCCACGGCGCCTGCCCAACTCCGGATGTACGCCCTGCCGACCATGATCTTCTCCGCCCTGCGCGCGGACTGATCCCAAGGCGTGAAGCGGGCCCGCCGTCAAGCGCTCCGGGGCCTGGGCTGAGCGGGGGCTATCGCCTTGCGGCGCCCGTCCCCCTGGCCGAAGCTCGGCGGCCACCCTTGCGGCCGAGCGTGTCGACCAGCGCCCGGCGCACGTTGCTGGGCGTGTCGCCCTTCAGCTTGCGGAAGTGCCGGTTGAACTGCGAGATGTCCGTGTACCCCGCGGCATAGGCGATGTCGGCGATGGTCTTGCCCGCCTGCTGCTCGTCGGTGAAGGCCCGCAGGCAGGCCTCGATCCGCAGGCCGATCAGATCCTGGCGAAACGACCGGCCCTCCTGGGCGTACAGTTTGTGCACGTAGCGCCGCGACAGGCCCAGCGCCTCGGCGACGTCGCCGGGAGACAGTTCCGGGTCTGCGAAATTGCGCCGGATATGCTGGTTGATCTGTTCCATGCGCAGCTTGCGCATGGCCTGCCCGTCGTCGCGTTCCTGCGCCCAGCAGTCCTCCAGCACCGCGGAGACCAGCCCGCCGACCGCGTCCACCAGCGCGCCGGCGCCCAGGGGCGCGCGCTCCGGCTCGGTCAGGCCCTTCAGCAGCTGGTGCAGCAGCACCGCCACGCCCCCGGCATGGGCGCGCAGCGCGCCGCCCCTCAGGCGTTCGCGGGCGACGAATCGGGGGGCCAGCATGTGCGCCGGCGCCACCAGGGCGCTGAGCCGCCCGCCGTCGCCGATGCGCACGTCCACGGGCAGTTCCGACTCCAGCACCAGGATCTCGCCCGGCCGCAGCAGCTTCAGTCGTCCGTCGAAGGCGCGATACACCGCCTCGCCGGCGCCCAGCGCCGCCAGCAGCACCTGGGCGGACCGGGGGCTGGCGCTGGGCCGCGGCGCACAACGCAGCGCAGAGCGCGGGCCCATCTCCAGCACGAAGATTTCGCCTGTCCGGCGAAACACCGTCGGCGAGGCCGGATCTCCGCCAACACCCCCCTGCAGCGGCCATTCTCCCTTGGCCGGCAACGATTCGGCGCCACGCGTCGTGCGCCCGGACGGCGCCGCCCTCTGCCCCAGACCCATCCCCCGGCCCCTCCGCCTTATGTTAGCCTTAATCGCCCCTCCGCGACCGGATGTCGCGGGCGCCCTCTGTGCTAAGCGCCGGGAAACATGAACTTTCGTCCATCCGAACTGCCTGCGACGTAGTGCACTGATTGCATAGCCTAATTGGCCCGCCTGTCCAAGACGCCTTGATAGACTTCCTCTACAACACAAGCCGAACACCGTTCCCTGGGAGCGGTGTGCCCGCACGCAATGTGCCCAAGAAACGCTGAGGGGCTTCAAAAGCATGTCTCGTTCTAGCCGCGCTTCCGTCCGTAATCGGGTCTCGCTGCTCGCCACGTCCTCGTTCGTGGCGTCTTCGCTACTGGCCGGTGTCGGGGGCGTCGCCCTGACGACCTTCACCCCAGCGGTCGCGCTCGCGGCCACCTGCACCCAGAACCCCGGGCCATACAGCGCGCCGGCGACCTCGACCGGCGGCACGATCATCTGCGGTCCTGGCCCGATCAACAGCATCGGCTTCAAGTCGAACACCACGGGCACCAACCTGGCGCTGTCGGGCAACCTGGTGGTGAACGGTTCTGCGGCGGGCGACGGCGGCGTGCTGCTGACCTCGACCGGCGCGCAGAACCTGGCGGTCTATGTTCCGGTCGATGGCCTCTCGGGCGGCAGCATCAATTCCTCCGGTTCCGGCGATGCCGGCATCGCGGTGGTCAGCAACGGCGGCAATGTGCAGATCGCCAACGGCGGCGCCAGCGGCGCCTACGCCATGACGGTCACCGGCGCGACGGATGGCCTCTTCGCGACGACGACGGGCGGCGGCACGATCATCGTGACGGCCGGCGCCAACGTGACGGGCAATGCGGTCGACGGCATCGAAACCTCGGCCGCGACGGGGACGAGCAACACGACGATCAACACCGGCGTCACGGTCGCCGGCGCCAACTACGGCGTCGATGATCGTTCGACCGGCGGCAATATCACCCTGACCAACAACGGCACGGTGACGGGCAACGTTCGCCTGACCACCGGCGGCACGGGGACGGGCGTGGCCACGGCCAGCCTGGCCGGCAACGTCAACGGCAACAACTTCGGCACCGGCGCGGTGCAACTGATCGGCAACACCGACTCGTTCACCCAGACGGGTACGTCGGTGGTGACGGCGAGCAACAACCAGAACGGCGTGAACATCCTCGCCGGCACGGGCGGCGCCACGGTCAACACCTCGGCCGGCTCGGCCATCCACGGCTCCGGTTCGGGTACGGGCCTGGCGGTGAACTCCACCGGCAACGTCAGCGGCACGCTGAACGGCACGATCACCGGCGACTACGCCTCCGACATCAACGTCACCGGCGGCGCCACGGTCAACATGACCTATAACGGCACGGTCACCGGCACCAACGGCGGCGTCAATCAGACCTCCGTCGACGGCTCCAATACCGCCACCATCGGCGGTGCGGCGGTGATCACCTCCACCGGCGCGGTCGGCAACAACGCGGCTCTGAACGTGAAGTCCACGGGCATCGGCGCGGTCACGGTGACGGCCACGGCGCCCGGCTCGGTGATCCACACCACGGGCGGCACGGGCGCGGCGGTCGACGCCGAGACCAACACCGGCGCACTGTCGGTGGACGTCAGCGGCGCGACGGTGACCAGCTCGGGCGGCGCGGGCGTGATCGCCAAGATCAACGGCGCCACGAACGCAGCGCTCAACGTGACCACCGGCGCGGTGACGGGCGCCACCGGCGGCGTCCTCGCCTCCAACGCGGGCTCCGGCTCGGCAACCGTCGAGACCAAGGGCATTGTCCAGGGCGGCACGGGCGCCGGCGTCTCGGTGACGGCCAACACATTCGGCGGCAACAGCGTCTCGGTCACAGCCGATGCGAACGTGACGGGCGCTACCGGCATTGCGGTGTCGAACACTGGCTCTGGAAACTCCTCGGTGACGGTCAACAATGGTTCGACCGTCACGTCGACCGCTGGTGCGGGCATCTCCCTCACCGATTCCTACGCCTTCAACGCGCATAGCTCGAGCGTCACCTTGAACGGGGGCTCTTCGGTTGCCGCGACTGGCGGTAGCGGCATCGTGGTCACACACAACGGCTTTGGCCCTGGCTTTATCGGCAATACGGCGAGCGTGACCCTGAACGGCACGGGCGGCACGATCACGTCGACGGGCGCCGGCGGTCAGGCGGGCATTCAGGTCACCAGCAGCAACGTGTTCGGCGGCGCGGGCAGCGCCGACGTCACGACGAACACCAATCTTGGCATTACGGTCGGCGCGACGGGCGGCAACGGCGACATTGGTATCGCCGCCGCGACCGATGACCGGAACTTCGGCAACGGCGCCACGGTGACGCTGGGCGCCACCAACACCATCACGGTGGGCAGCGCTGGCGCAACGGGTGGTGTCGGCGTGGAGGCGCTCGCCCAGAGCGGCGGTCTCGCCAATGGCGCCGCGGCGGTGCATGGCGGCGCGGGCGATACTATCAGTGTCACCGGCTCCGGCGCGGTCGGCGTGCAGGCGGTGGCTGACAACAGCAACGCCACGGTCGACAGCTTCACCGGCGGCTCCATCACGGTGACCAACAGCGCCACCGGCGGCGCGGGCGTTCTGGCTCAGACCGGCAACAATGGTTCTGCCAGCGTGACCCTGGGTACGACCTCGGTCACCAACACCAACGGCCGCGGCATTGTTGTCGCGTCGGTGAACGGCCCCGCCTCGGCCACGACCGGCGGCAATGTCACCAGCACCAACGGCAACGCCATCGACGTTACGGCGTCGGGCGTTGGCGCGGTGTCGGCGACGGTGTCGCCTGGCGCGGCGCTGATCCAGGCGACCAACGGCGCGGGCATCAACGCGGTGGCGAACACCGGCGGGGTGACGGTGCTGACCGGCGCCGGCACGGACGTCAGCTCGGGCACGGGCGGCTTTGCCTCGATCAACGCTTCCGACACCGGCACGGCCGGCTCGGTCAGCGTGACCACCAACGGCA
Organism: Caulobacter sp. KR2-114; assembly: GCF_049446115.1. Classification (NCBI taxonomy): domain Bacteria; kingdom Pseudomonadati; phylum Pseudomonadota; class Alphaproteobacteria; order Caulobacterales; family Caulobacteraceae; genus Caulobacter; species Caulobacter sp. KR2-114. Next base: position 395,745 of record NZ_JBMSEC010000006.1, on the reverse strand, counting down.
CGGTGGGCGCGGGCGTGACGACGGGCGGCGGCGACGGCATCGACGCGACGATCACCAACAACACCAACGCTGGCACGGTGACGGTGAACGCCAACGGCAACGTGACGGCGGCGCAGACGGGCATCAACGCGACGACCAACGGCCAGGGCGCGGTGACGGCGACGTTCGCCGGCACGCAGCTGACGGCGGCGGGCGGCGACGGCATCAACGCGGCGAACTTCAACACGGCCAACACCCAGGACGTGACCGCCAACGCCAACGGCAACATCACCGCCAACAACCGCGGCGTGAACGCCCAGACCAACGGCACGGGCAATGTGATCGTCAACCAGGCGGCCGGGACCACGATCCTGACCACCAACGGCGACGGCATCCGTGCGCGTCAGACCGGCACGGCGGGCGCCATCACGGTGACGGCCGACGGCGCCATCGGCACGGCGGCGGCTCCGGTGGGCCATGACGGCATCTCGGCGCAGATCGAGAACAACGTCGGCAACGCCTCGTCGCTGAGCGTCACCGCCCAGGGCAACATCTACGCCAACACCTACGGCATCCACGCCAAGGACGCCGAGAACGGCTCGGTGACGGTCAACTACGGCACGGCCAACCCGGCCGCGATCGTGATGCAGACCGGCAACAACGGCATCTTCGCCGAACAGACCAACGCGCTGAACAACTCGGCGGTGTCGGTCACGGTCGGCGGCGGCGCGGGCACGGTGGCGATCACCTCCACGGGCGGCAACGGCGTGCTGGCGACCACCAACGCGCACGGCAACGTGTCGGTGACCACGGCGGCGAACGCCTCGGTGACCGGCCTGTCGGGCATCGTGGCGACCAACACCGCCGACAACACCGCCTTCGGGACGGTGACGGTGGATGCGGAAGGCAATGTGACGGGCACGGGCGCGGGCGGCGGGGTCAACGCCCTGACCGGCGCGGTGACCGGCTTCGGCGGCCAGGGCATCGTGGCCACCACCAGCACCAACGGCAACGTGACGGTCACGCAAGGGGCCGGCAAGACGATCACGGCGGCCACCGACGGCATCGACGCGACCAACACCTCCGGCATCAACGGGGCGGTGACGGTCAACGTCAACGGCACGATCAACGCCGGCGCCAACGGCGTGGTGGCGGCTGACGCCACCACCGGCAACGACCAGATCGCGGTCAACACGGCGGTCGGTTCGGCGATCACCACCACCGGCGGCACGGGCATCATCGCCTACAGCAACGGCATCGACGGCACGGTGTCTGTGCTCAGCCAAGGCGCGGTGAACGCCACGGGCGGCCTGGGCATCGACGCCGAGATCACCAACGTGGCCAATGGCTCGAACGTGTTCGTCGGCAACGACACCACCCAGACGGGCTCGGTGACGGCGACCGGCACGGGGATCCTGGCCCAGACCGTCGGCACGGGGAACGTGACGGTGGAGACGGCGGCCGGCTCGACGGTGTCCAGCACCGGCGGCGACGGCATCTTCGCCAACGCCCTGGGCGGCGGCAACGCCCGCGTGGTGGCCAACGGCGCGGTGTCCGGCGACCCGGGCATCAAGGTCAACGCCGTCGGCAACGGCTCGGCGACCACCGACACCTTCGCCAACGTCACCGGCCTGCAGCAGGGCATCCTGTCGACCACGGTCAACGGCCCGAACGTCGTCAACGTCCACACCGCCGGCTCGGTGGTGAAGGGCGGGACCGGCGCGGCGGTCGAGGCGGACGCCAGCGGCTCGGGCTCGGTGTCGGTGAGCACCGATGCGGGCACGGACCTGGAGAGCACCTCGGGCTCGGGCGTGCTGGTCACCAGCAACACCGGCAACCTGACGGTGCTGTCGAACGGTTCGATCGGCGCCACCACCGCGGTGGGCGTCGACGGCGTGACGGCCACGATCAGCAACGCCGCCTCGGGGGGAACCATCTCGGTGACCACCGGCGCGGGTGCGGTGAAGGCCGCCGCTGACGGCGTCAACGCCACCAGCGCCGGCACGGGCCAGATCACCGTGAACACCGGCAACGGTGCGATCACGGCCGGGGCCATCGGCGTCAACGCGGCCTCCACCGGCGGCGGCAACGTCACGGTGACGGGCGGCTCGGGCACGATCGCCGGCAACGGCGGCGTCAACGCCACGACCACGGGCGGCACGGGCATCGTCTCGGTGACCACCAACGGCACGGTGACGGGCGTCAACGCGGCGGGCATCAAGGCCACCACCAGCAACGGCGCCATCACGGTGACCGCCAATGGCGCGGTGAGCACCTCGGGCAGCGGCAGCGGCGTCGTCGCCGCGGCGGGCGGCGCCAACGCGGTGACCGTCAACACCCAGGGCGTCAGCGCCAACGGCGGGGCCTGGGGCATCAACGCCTCCAGCCTCGGCGGCAACGTCGGCGTGACCAACGCCGGCGCGGTCAGCGGCCTGAGCGGCATCAACGCGACCACCACCCTCGGCGGCACGGTGACCGTGAACGCGGTCGGCGGTTCGGTGACGGCGCTGGGCTCGGGCGGGACCGGCATCAACGCCGTGACCACCGGCACGGGCAATGTGACGGTGCAGACGGCCGCGGTGACGGCGACGGCGGGCACGACCTCGATCGGCGTCAACGCCGCCAGCGGCTCTGGCAACGTCGGGGTGCAGACCAACGGCGTGGTCAACGCCTCCGGCACCGGCGTGGCTGCGGCCACCGGCGGCGCCGGTTCGGTCAACGTCCTGACCGTGGCGGCGGTGACCGGCACGAACGGCACGGGGATCTCCACCACCGGCGGCACGGGCGGCTCGACCGTCCGCGCCGAGGCGGCGGTGAGCGGCGGCGCGTTCGGCATCAACTCCTCCTCCACCGGCACGACCGCCGTGACGTCCGATCCGGGCGTGGCGGTGTCGGCGAGCGCCGGCACGGGCATCCAGGCCTCGGGCGTGACCACCACGGTCACGGCCGGCGGCACGGTGACCGGCACGGGCGGCTCGGGCATCATCGCTTCCTCCACCACCGGCAATGTGACGGTGACGGCGGCCAAGGCGGTGAGCGGCACGGCCGGTGACGGCATCAAGGCGACCGCCGCGGGCGGCAACGTCTCGGTGGCGGCTTCCGACACGGTGTCGGGCACGACCTCGGGCATCACCACGGTGGCCACGGGCGCCGGCACGACCAGCATCACCGCCGCCAAGACGGTGACGGCGACGGCCGGCGACGGCATCAAGACGACGGCGGCCAACGGCCTGACCACGATCACCGCGGCGGACATCACCGCGGCGGGCGGCAGCGGCGTGAACGCCACGGGCACGGCCACCACGGCCACCCAGGGCGGCTTCAACGTCAACGTCACCGGGCCGATCCTCGGCATCGGCGGCGGCCTGGTGGACGGCATCCGGATCACCGACAACTCGGCGGTGACCTCGGCCGGCATCACCCTGACCAACACCGGCAATATCGGTTCGGCGACGGTGGCGCAGCAGCCCACGGGCGATGGCATCAAGACGACGATCACCAACGCCGCCAACGGCGCGAACATCACGGTGACCAACTCGGGCGCGATCTTCGACAACGGCGGCAAGGCCGGCATCGAAGCGACCTCGGCCGGTGCGGGCACGGTGAGCGTGACCAACAGCGGCGCCATCGATCCGGCCGCCTACGGCATCTACGCCAAGAGCGGCGGGACGGTGAACGTCAGCAACACCGCCACGATCACCGCGGGCACGGGCATCCATGCCGACAGCACCACGCTCGGGGCCAACACCGTCACGGTGCTGGGCTCGGGCGCGATCACGGCCACGAGCGGCAACGGCATCGAGGCTTCCTCGACCGGCACTGGCGCGGTGAGCGTCGGCCAGTCGGGCAACGCCTACTCCGGCGCCATCTCGGCCACGGGCTCGACCTCGGCGGTGGGCGTCAGCGCCACCGGCGTGGGCGCGGTCAACGTCTACACCTCCTCGACCGTCATCGGCGGCGGCACGGGCATCAGCGCGGTTAGCTCTGGTGCGGGTGCGGTCACGGTGAGCGCCACCAGCGCGGTCACGGGTCAGAACGCCATCGGCGTGAAGGCCTCCAGCGCGGGCGGCAACGTCACGGTCGGCACGGTGGGCGTGTCGGGCAAGACCTTCGGCATCAACACCACCACCTCCGGCACGGGCGTCACCTCGGTGAGCACGAACGGCACGGTGACGGCGTCGGCCGGCACGGCGATCAGCGCGACGACGACGGGCTCCGGCCAGGTGACGGTGACCAACGTGGGCACGACCACGGGTACGGGCGGCTCGGGTGTGGTGGCCGGTTCGACCGGCGGCGGCGCGGTGACGGCGAACGTGGCCGGCGTGACCACCGGCACGGCGGGCTACGGCGTGTCGGCGACGACCACGGGCGGCAACGCCGCGGTGGTGGTCAACGTCAGCCCCGGCGCCAGCATCTCGGGCACGGCGGGCGGCATCCTGGCCACCGCGGCGGGCTCGGGCAATGTGACGGTCAACGCCCAGAACATGTCGGGCTCGGGCACGATCACGGCGAGCGGGGCCGGCACGCGCGGCATCGACGCCGAGAGCGGCACGGGCGCGGTGGACGTGGAGTCCTACAACCAGGGCATCTCGGCCACCAAGACCGGCATCTACGCCTCCAGCGCCGGCAACATCGGCGTGGGGACCACGTTCGGCTCGGTGTACGGCCCGATCAGCGGCATCTCCGGCGCTGGCTCGGCGGGCATCGATGCGGAAGGCGCGGGCGCCGGCTCGATCACCATCAACTACAGCAACCTGGGCAGCGGGGCCGGCATCACCGGCGCCGGGGCGGGGGCGGCCTACGGGATCGAAGCCAACAACACCTCCGGCACGATCGCGATCACCACGTCGAACAACGGTGTGGGCGTCGCCTCGATCACCAACATCAACACCGACGGGATCCTGGCCACCACCAACAACAACACTGGTGGCATCACGATCACCAACAACCAGAACATCTTCATGAACGCCGGCTCTGACGCGGGCATCAAGGCGGTGAACCTGGGGACCGGCACGGTGACGGTGTCGAACTCGGCGACGATCGATCCGGCGGCCTACGGCATCTACGCCAAGGGCGGCGGCAACGTGGTGGTGTCGAACTCGGGCGCGGTGACGGCGGGCGTGGGCATCCACGCCGACTCGACCGGCACGAACGCCACCAGCGCGGTGACGGTGACGTCTTCGGGCAATACCGTGACCGGCACGAGCGGCAACGGCATCGAAGCGTCCAACACCGGCTCCGGCTCGGTGAGCGTGACGGCCAACGCGGCGAACCTGACCACCGTGCAGACGGCGGTGAGCGGCGCCACGAACGGCATCAGCGCCACCTCGACGGGCGGCGGCGCCATCGGCGTCTCCACCATCGGCAACGTGTCGGGCGGTTCTGCGGCCGGCATCGTGGCCTCGACGTCGGGGGCCAACGCCAACGTCGCGGTGACCACGGCCAGCCAGTCGAACCTGCCGTCGGGGACCTACAACACGGTCTCGGGGGTCACCTACGGCGTGCAGGCCACCTCGGTGGGCTCGGGCGCCACCAGCGTGACCACCGGCACGATCGTGACGGCCTCGGGCGCGGGCACGGTCAACAGCAAGACCGGCCCGGTGGGCATCAGCGCCACGGGCGGCACGGGCGGGGTCACCGTCACGGCCAACCGCAACGTCACGGCCGCCAACGGCCGGGCCATCGTCACCAGCAGTGGCGCCGGCGGCACGGTCAGCATCGGCTCGGGGGCGATCGCCACCGGCCTGGGCGACGCCACCCACGCGGTGGTGGACGTGACCACCGCGTCCGGCTCGACGACCACCATCAACAACGCCGGCACGATCACCTCGGTGAACGCCTCGCCGGCCGCCTACCTGGACCTGGCGATCAAGGGCACGACCGGCAATGTGGCGGTGAACAACACCGGCGCTCTGCTGGGCCGGGTCGACTTCTCGGGCCTGACCGGAACCAACGCGGCCAGCGTGAGCAACGCGGCCGGGGGGGTGTGGCACACCAACGGGACCTCGACCTTCTCCGGCGGGGCTGACAGCGTCTCCAACACCGGCACGATCTTCACCGGCGCGGCGACCACCCTGGCCTTCGGGGCCGGGACCGACAGCTTCGCCAACAACAAGGGCGGCGTGGTGATCGCCGGGGAGCTGACCGGCGCCTCGACCCTGACCCTGACCGGCCTGGAGACCTTGACCAACAACGGCAAGATCTACTTCGGCAGCCAGAACGCGGGCTCCACCACCGACGGGCAGATCAACGACGCCATCATCGCGTCGGGGGCCACCCTGGGCGGGACGGGCACGCTGCTGATGGACGCCAACCTCAGCACCGTCACCCAGGCCGGCTGTGCGTCGCTGACCGCGGCGGACTGCCTGCAGGTGTCGGGCACGGCGGCCGGGACCAACCAGGCCATCGTGGTGGTCGACACCAAGGCGGCTCCGCTGGGCGGCTTCCTGGGGACCACCACCGGCATCGTGCTGGTGCAGGGCGCCGGCTCGGCGGCGGCCAGCTACCACCTCGACCCGACCTCGACCTGGTTCGTGGCCGGCGGCACGCCGTACTACGGCGGCGCCACCAACGTGCTCGATAAGCCGGGGATGTTCTTCTACGACCTGGCCAACGACGGCACGAACGAACTGCTGGTCTCCGCGCCCAAGCTGCCGGCGTTCCAGTTCGCCCAGATCGGGGCCATCGCCGGCGACACCTGGTACACCACCACCCAGTCCTGGTTCGACCGTCAGGCCGACCTGCGCGACGCCCTCGACGGCCGCGCCACCGGCTCGCAGCCGGCGGTGTGGATGAAGATCGTCGGCGACTGGGGACGGCGTGACTCGACCGAGACCCTGACCCTGGCCAACAAGACCTACACCTACGACACCTCCTACCGTGGCGACACGGCGGCGGTGATCGCCGGGGTGGACCTCTTGAACGTCACCGACAAGGACAAGGCCTGGGTCGTGGGCGTGCAGGGCGGCTACGTCGACGCCAACGAACGCTTCCGTCAGGGCGGCACGCGCCTGAACCTGACCGGCGGCGTGGTGGGCGTCTACGCCACCTACCTGCAGGGCGGGCTGTTCGTCGACGGCATCATCAACGGCAACATCCTGACCGGGAACTGGAACATCCCCGGCCTGGGCGCCACCGTCGCGCCGTGGACCGCCTCCAGCCACGTCAACACCTGGGGCGGCCAACTGGAAGCCGGCTACGCCTTCCCGATCGGCGCCTCGTCCTTCGTCGAACCGCTCGGCTCGATCGCCTACGGCCGCACCACCACCGGTCAGCTCGTGCTGCCCGGCGCGACCCAGACCATCGGCAACGCCGACACCCTGCGCGGCAGCCTGGGCGGCCGGATCGGCACCACCGCCTCCTTCCAGTACTACAAGGTCAAGGTGGCCCTGGAAGGCCGCGTCTGGGACGAGTTCGACGGCAAGACCAACACCGCCCTCTCCGCGGGCGGCATCTTCAACAACTTCAACGACATCAACGGCGTCTACGGCGAGATCAAGGGCGAAGCCAACCTGTTCGCAGTCGGCAACAACCTCTCCGCCTTCCTCAACTCCGGTGTGAAGTGGAAGTCCCGCTACCAGGACACCTCCGTCACCCTCGGCGTCCGCTACCAGTGGTAGGCTGAAAGGCCCGATACCGGGTCAGAAGCAGCGTCCCGCCGGTCGGCAAGGCCGGCGGGACGTCCGCCCCCCCGGGCGGCCCGGGCCGTCGAGGACGTCGCCGATGCCAAACCTCTTCACAACACCGCAAACCGGGCCGGCGGCCGTCTCCGCCGCGAGTCCGGCAGCGACCACAGCGCGGCGGGCGACCTACGGCCAGATCCAGGCGCATTGCCGGCGCGCGTACGGCTTCACGCCGCAGACCTGCTGGATCGCCGACGTCCTGGCCGAACAGGGCCTCACCCGGCGCCAGGCGCCCAACCGCAAGAACCCCGACGCGCCGCGCAAGCCGTGCCCCCCGCACCGCAAGGCCGAGCTGGTCCGCGCCATACGCGCCCTGGGCATGCTGATGGTCGACAAGGGGCTGGACTAGGTCCGGCCCAGCCACAGACCGCCGCTCGCCGAACGAACATCGTTGACCGCCGATTCACCGTCTCTCTAGGCCGGAAAATTAAGTCCGCCGGCCGATAACGGACCCGCGCCGAAGTCGAACCTGGTCCGCAAGAGGCTGGGGGGCGCGGGAACGAGGAGCACGGTGGATCTGGCCTGGTGGATCTCGCACATCACTCACGCCTGGCTGACCAGCCTGGTGCGTGACGGCGGGCGCTATGCGGCCTTCTCCGTAGCCGTGTGGCTGCTGCTGTGGGTGGCGCTGCGCCGGCCGCTGGCCGGGCGCAAGATCCGCGCCGCGACGCCGCCGGTGCGCCAGCTGCTGGTGGAATTCCTGACCTCGATCCGCTCGGTGGCGGTGTTCGCCACCGCGACCGTGGCGATGATCGTCGCCTCACGCTGGGGCCTCTATCCCCTGGTCCGGGTGGCGCACGCCTGGGGCCCGGTGTGGTTCTGGGCCTGCCTGGCGCTGATGATCCTGGCGCACGACGCCTATTACTACTGGACCCACAGGGCGATGCACTGGGGGCGGTTCGCCGTCATCCACCGCCGCCATCACCGCAGCGCCAATCCCTCGCCGTTCAGCGCCTATTGCTTCAGCCTGGGCGAGGCGGCGCTGATGGTCTCGTTCGTGGTGATCTGGCCCTGGCTGGTGCCCACGCCCTGGGGCGTGATCCCGCTCTTCATCATCCACCAGATCGCCCGCAACACCCTGGCGCACTGCGGCTATGAACTGGCGCCCGCGCGCGCCGACGGCCGGCCGGTGTTCGACTGGCTGACCACCACCACCCACCACGACCAGCACCACGCCCACGCCGGCTACAATTTCGGCCTCTATTTCACCTGGTGGGACCGCTGGATGGGCACCGAGCATCCGCAGTACCATGCCGCCTTCGCCCGGGCGGCCGGGCGCAAGGCCCCCGCCCCCGCCCCTTCCGCCGCGCCGGCCGAGATCGCCGCGGCCGGCTGAGGCCGCCTGGCCGTCTCCCGCCGGCTCCCGATCGGCGACCCTTCCACCCCCTGAACCAACGCCCGCCGAGCGCATTGCCCCTGCAGGCGAGCGGTGCGGCTGCGGCGTGCAAGACGGCGGGCGCCGGACCGTTCCCTGATGACCCATCAGCAGGAGCGGCGCGATGTCGAAGACGGTGGCGGAGGTGATGGTCGAGGTGCTGACGGGCGCCGGCGCGAAGCGCTGCTACGGGGTGCCGGGCGACACGCTGAACTATTTCACCGACGCCGTGCGCCGCTCGCCCCTGCGCTGGGTGCACGTGCGCCACGAGGAGGCCGGGGCGATGGCCGCCGGCGCCGACGCCCTGCTGAGCGACGAGCTGGCCCTCTGCGCCGGCTCCTGCGGGCCGGGCAGCCTGCACTTCATCAACGGGGTCTGGGAGAGCAACCGCAACCGCGCGCCGGTGGTGCTGATCGCCAGCCAGGTGATCCGCGACGAGCTGGGCTTCGACTTCCCGCAGGAGGTGGACTTCAAGGCCGTCTACGCCACCGGCACGGTGTTCTGCGAGGAGATCCGCACCCCGGCCCAGGCGCGGCGGATGACGGCGATGGCGGCGCAGGCGGCGCTGTCGGGGCGCGGCGTGGCGGTGCTGATCGTGCCGGTCGACGTATCGATGGCCACGGCGCCGGACGAGCCGGCGTTCGCCGTGCATCGCGCCCGGCCGGTGGTGCGGCCCAGCGACGCCGAGCTCGACCGCATCGCCGAGGCGCTGAACCAGGGCGGCAAGATCACCGTCTATGGCGGCTCCGGCTGCGCCGGAGCGCACGACCAGGTGGTGGCCCTGGCGGCGAAGCTGCAGGCCCCGGTGGCGCGCACCTCCCGCGCCAAGGACTTCCTGGAGCACGACAACCCCTATGACGTCGGGATGACCGGCGTGTTCGGCGCCAAGGGCGGCTACGACGCCCTGACCGCCTGCGACACCCTGCTGCTGCTGGGCTGCGACTTCGCCTGGCGGCAGTTCTACCCGACCAAGGCGACCATCATCCAGGTGGACATCGACGGCGCGCACCTGGGCCGCCGCCACCCGGTGGACATCGCCGCGGTGGGCGACATCGGTCCCACCCTGGACGCCCTGCTGCCGCGCCTGCGCCCGCGCGACGACCGCAGCTTCCTGGACGCCGCCCTGGCCGAACACGCCAAGGCCGGCGCCAGGCTGGAGAAGCACGCGGTGGCGGACAAGGGGCCGATCCACCCGCAATACCTGACCGAGACCATCGCCCGCCACGCCGCGCCGGACGCGATCTATACCGCCGACGGCGGCTCGCCGATGGTCTGGAGCCTGCGCCACGTGGCCTCCACAGGGCGCAACCGGGTGCTGACCAGCCTCAGCCACGGCACCATGGCCAACGCCATGCCCCAGGCGCTGGGGGCGCAGGCGGCCTATCCAGGCCGGCAGGTGATCTCGCTGTCCGGCGACGGCGGGCTGGCGATGCTGCTGGGCGACCTGCTGACCACGATCCAGGAGGCGCTGCCGATCAAGGTCTGCGTGTTCGACAACGGCTCGCTGGGCTTCGTCGAGCTGGAACAGAAGGTCGAAGGGCTGCTGGACGCCTACACCGACCTGAAGAACCCGGACTTCGCCCGCGTGGCCGAGGCCATCGGCCTTTGGGGGCGGCGCGTGGAGCACGCCGCGGATCTGGAGAGCGCGGTGCAGGCCTGGCTTGCCCAGCCGGGGCCGGCGCTGCTGGACGTGGTGGTGGCCCGCAGCGAACTGGTAATGCCGCCCAAGGTCGAGGCCAGGCAGGTGTTCGGCACGGCGCTCTATTCGGCCAAGGCGGTGCTGGCCGGCCGCGGCGCCGACGTGGCGGCCCTGGTCAAGGGGGCGCTGGAGTAGCCTGCGGCCCCCCGACAGCGCGAGATTGTCCGGCGCCGCATCGGGTTTTGTGCTATGGAAGCTGGCGTGGGCGGCGATGGATGCGTCCACCGCGGGAACGCGCGCCGACCCTGGCGTGTCCTGAACAACCCACAGCCTCTATCCGTCGCGGCGCACGACGACGGGAAGGTCCTTCCGACGACCGTCCGATCGCAGGCCCTGCGCGGGCGAGCGTTCTCCCGCCCAGAAAGGCGCCGCTATGCACGACCATCCCCCGGCCGGCGATCCGCCAGCCGACCTCAAGCCGGCCGATGGCGAGGACGCGCAGATCAGCCGCGAGCACCAGGCCGAGCACCAGCGATCGCCGGAGGATGGGGCGGGCGACGAGGTGGTGCAGCGCTGGCACGACCTGCGGGAGATGCTGATCCGCCAGCTGGACCAGTTCGAGACCGGCGGGCTGACCCTGCGGGCCAACGACGTGGACGTCTCCGCCGCCGCGGTCACCGACCTGAAGCGCAGCATCCTGGAGTTCGACGCCCTGATCTCGCAGGCGGCGATCGGCGCGACGGGACGATGAACCCGCTGCGCCTGCAGTCCGGCTTTCGCATCAGCTACGACTGCCCCCTGCCCGTGCCGATGATGCTGATGCTGAGCGTGCATCCCTCGCGGCGCGGCGACCTGGAGACGCCGGACTGGCTGGTCACCGACCCGGTGCTGCCGGTGCGGCTGTACATCGACGGCTATGGCAACCTCTGCAGCCGGCTGCTGGCGCCGGCGGGACGGCTGACGCTGTCGGCCGACTTCGTGGTGCGCGACGACGGGCAGATCGACCCCTACGAGCCCCAGGCCGTACAGCACCTGGTGCAGGACCTGCCGGACGAGGTGCTGCTCTACCTGCTGGGCAGCCGCTATTGCGACACCGATCGGCTGACGCAGCTGGCCTGGACGCTGTTTCGCGACACGCCGCTGGGCTGGGCCAGGGTGCAGGCGGTCGCCGACTATGTGCACGAACGGATCGTGTTCGACCACGCCGCCGCGCGGCCGGACAAGACCGCCTACCAGGCCTGGGAGGAGCGCGCCGGCGTCTGCCGCGACTACGCCCACCTGGCGGTGGCGTTCTGCCGCTGCCTGAACATCCCCGCGCGGTATTGCACCGGCTACCTGGGCGACATCGGCGTGCCGGTGGTGGGGGCGATGGATTTCAGCGCCTGGTTCGAGGTCTACCTGGGCGGGGCCTGGCGCACCTTCGACGCGCGCAACAACATGCCGCGCATGGGCCGCGTGCTGATCGCCACGGGCCGCGACGCGGTCGACACGCCGATCGCCACCACCTTCGGCGACGCCAAGCTGGTGGGGTTCGAGGTGATCAGCCTTGAGGCGCCGCCAGTGGCCGCGCCGCCAGTGGCCGCGCCCCCGCCCACCCAGGGCGAGGTCGGGTAAGGCGGCCCTGGCACTTCGTCGGCGGGGCGGCGGCCGCTCAGGACTTGGTGATCAGCTCGCTGGTGTCGACGCCGCCGGGGGTGACCAGCACGCCCAGGAAGCGCATCTCGCCTCCCGCATAGCTGATGTCCGAGACGGCGAGCGTGCCGTCGCGCTTCAGCAGGCTGGCGTCGCCCAGGGTCAGGCGAAGAGTCATCTTATCGCGCTGCCCCCCGGCCTGCTCGGCGTCCTCGATCTCTTTGCGGAAACGGGCGCCAGGGGCGTCGCGGCGGCGGGCAGAGGGCGGGTTGGCCATGGGCTTCACGTGGTGAGCGCGAAGTAGCCGGCTTCGCCGCTGACCCGCACGAGGCAGGGACGACCGGCGTCCTGCATCTCGCGGGCCCGACGATTGGCCGCCGCCTTGGACACCTGCTGTTCGCTGGACTGCCCGAACACTTCGCCTTCGAGCTCGACGGCCCACGCGCCTTCGTGGCGCAGCACGGTCAACACCGCGCGATCTGAATTGACTCGCATAACCTCTTCTTAACGCATTACGCCCGCTCACCTAGAGTTTTTTTCCAAATTGACTTGCAAAAAAAGCCAGTCTGGCCTAATTATACCCAATCGAATTTCGTTTCGGCTCTGCGCGACTCCGCAAGAGATCTTTGATTTCTGCTGCGGAACTACCCTGACGTCCTATCCGAAAATTTGATCTCACTCGCCAAACGGGGCGTGAGAACTCATGTCCGGAAAGGGACAATCCATGGCAACCGGGACCGTGAAGTGGTTCAATGACCAAAAGGGCTTCGGCTTCATTCAGCCGGACGCCGGTGGCAACGATGTGTTCGTGCACATCTCCGCCGTCGAACGCGCCGGCCTCAGCGGCCTGCAAGAAGGCCAGAAGCTGAGCTTCGAGCTCGAACAGGACAAGCGCAGCGGCAAGATGTCCGCTGGCCAACTGCAAGCCGCGGGCTAAGCCCCCGGCCTGCAGGGCGGCCCGCCTCGGCGGGTTCGCCCCTGCGACGCAAATGAGCGCGCCGGCCTTGTGGCCGGCGCGCTTTTTTGTGTTTTGTCAGAAGGCGCCGGCCAGGCCGCCGGCCACCGCCAGGGCGGCCACGGCCGCGGCGCAGCCCAGGCTGCAGACGACGACGACCCAGCCCAGCGGCGTCAGCACGCTCCGCCGCCTCGCGCGCCCGCCCTCCCCGCGCCGCACTCAGGCCGCCGTTGACGTCCGTGCAGGCGCCTTTCGCCGGGCGACCTTCACAGGGGCCGGCTTGGCCTCCACCCGGGCGGCCAGTTCGGCCTCGATCAGCGGCAGAAGGGTGGCGGCGTCGCGCTGGCGCTGCCCGTCCGGGCCGGCGGCCAGGCGTTCGGCATTGTCCCTCAGGGTGCCGAGGGCGGCGTTGTCGTAGGCATGCAGATTGTCGGCCAGGGCCATCGGTTCTCCAGTTCAGGGCCGAACGCCCCACACAGGCGCGAACGGCCGCCTCCGCACCGTTTTGGGCGCGTAGGCTGACGTTCGCGTCTGTGAGGATCCGTTTCCACGCGCCTGCGCCGATTGCGCCGCGTGACTCAAGGGCCTGTCGCTCCAATGTGGCCCCTTGGACGTCTCGCCGCAATGGCCGGCGCGGAAAGGGGTCGGCGCGGAGCGGGCGGCTCAGTCGCGCTGGGCGACCGATCCGGTCTCCACCAGCTCCAGCAGCAGGGCCAGGGTGGCCTCGCCGGACCCCTCGAACGGATCGAGGGTGGCGCTCTTGAAGTACTTCAGCAGCAGGGCCGCGTTCAGCGAGGCGGTGTCCACCTTGCCCATGCTCCAGAGCGAGAACTTGCGGGTGCGGATCTCGCGGTAGGACAGCAGGCGCACGCCGGCATGGCGGCGGTCGCCGACGATGCGGTTGTAGAGGTCGTTGACCTCGTCACGACCGCCCTCCAGCACCTGGATGAACACGTCGCCGGCGACGCACAGCAGGCCCGTGACGCCCTTTTCGGCGTTGCGCCGGCGGGAGATGGCGACGATCTCGGCCACGGCGCGGGCGTCGCCCGGGACCGTGGCCCTGCTCGCATAGAGGCAGCGCACCAGCATGGGTCAGGCCTTCAGGCTGAGGAGGGAGAGAAACTCGCGGCGCAGGGCCGGATCCTTGAGGAAGGAGCCGCGCATGACGCTGTTGATCATCTTCGCCTCGCTGTCCTTGACCCCGCGCCAGTGCATGCAGAAGTGGTCGGCCTCCATCACCACGGCCAGGCCGTCGGGCTTGACCTTGCGCATCAGCAGGTCGGCCAGCTGGCTGATCGCCTCCTCCTGGATCTGCGGGCGCGACATGATCCAGTCGGCCAGGCGCGCGTACTTCGACAGGCCGATCAGGTTGGAGTGCTCGTTGGGCATCAGGCCGATCCACAGCCGGCCCATGATCGGGCACAGGTGGTGGCTGCAGGCGCTGCGGATGGTGATCGGGCCGACGATCATCAGCTCGTTCAGCGCCTCGACGTTGGGAAACTCGGTGACCTCTGGGGCGTCGACGTAACGGCCGCGGAACACCTCGGTCAGGTACATCTTGGCGACGCGCCGGGCGGTCTCGCGGGTGTTGTGATCGCCGGAGACGTCGATCACCAGGCTTTCCAGCACCGCCTGCAGGCGATCCTCCACCTCGGCGGCCAGTTCCTCCAGCTCGCCGGGGGCGATGGCGAAGGCGATGTTGTCATTGGCGTGGAAGCGCCGGCCGCCCTCGACGAGGCGCGAGCGGATGCGCTGGGACACCGGCACGCCGGGGGTGGCGATGGGCGCGGCTGGCGCGCGGTCCGTCTCGGCGGCGCCCTCGGGCGTATCGTTCGACATGCCGCCCTTATACGGGAGAACCGGGGGATTGGTTCAACAGACCGTAGACTTCCGGCAGTGAGCGCCGCCCCCGGCCAGCTGGCCGAGGGCGCCACTTACGCGGCGCTGGAACCAGGGGATCAGGGTCAGCGCCGCGGACAATACGCGCCAGCGGCGAACTCGATCCCTGTCCGGCGCCGATTGTGGAGCGGCTCAGCCTTCGCCACGTCCGACGCTGTCCAGCCGGGCCAGGACGCCCGCTGGCAGCTCGAGTTCGGCGGCCGCCAGGTTCTCGCGCAGATGGCCGACGGAGCCGGTGCCGGGGATCAGCAGGATGTTGGGCGCACGGTGCAGCAGCCAGGCGAGCGCGGTCTGCAGCGGCGTGGCGCCCAGGTCGGCGGCGACCTCGGACAGCACGGAGGACTGCAGCGGCGAGAAGCCGCCCAGGGGGAAGAACGGCACATAGGCGATGCCCGCGGCCACCAGTTCGTCCACCAGGGCGTCGTCGGCCCGGTGAGCCAGGTTGTAGAAGTTCTGCACGCAGACCACCGGCGCGATGCGCCGCGCCTCGGCGACCTGGGCGGAGGTGGCGTTGCTGAGTCCCAGATGGCGGATCAGGCCCTGCCGCTGCAGCTCGGCCAGCGTCGAGAAGCCCTCCGCGATCGAGCCCTCGCTGGGCTGGTGAATGTCGCCCATGACCCGCAGGTTGACCACGTCGATCACGTCGCGGCCGAGGTTGCGCAGGTTGTCATGCACCGCACTGGTCAGCTCGGCGGGGGTGAAGGCCGGGTTCCAGGAGGCGTCGGCGCCGCGCCGGGCGCCGACCTTGCTGACGATGGTCAGGTGGTCCGGATAGGGCGACAGGGCCTCGCGGATCAGCTGGTTGGTGACGTGCGGACCGTAGAAGTCGCTGGTGTCGATGTGGTCGACCCCGCTGGCCACGGCCTCGCGCAACACGGCCCGGGCGGCCTCGGGATCCTTTGGCGGGCCGAACACGCCGGGCCCGGCCAGCTGCATGGCGCCGTAACCCATGCGTTTCACGGTGCGGTCGCCGAGCGTGTAAGTTCCGGCGGTGGCGAGGTCGGTCATGGGCGGGTCTCCTGAAGGGCCACCGCTATATGTCCCCCGCCCCGCCATCCGATAATCCCACACGATCGGGACGACCTGTTCGCCAAGGCGAACAATGGCGCCTGTCTCGCCGTCGAGCGGCACGGGCCTGATCCGCCTGGCGCTGGCGATCACAAGGCGCGCGAGCGATGTCAGAGGGCGCGACCACTCAGACGGTGGCGCGCGGCCCGTCGCCGCCGAGCGCTGCGCCCCGGGCCTCCGCGGAACAACGCGCTAGGCGCCGCCGGCCCCGCCATCGTGCACGATCGAGACCCGCGTGCCCGGATCGCCGTCGGTGACCTCCACCGTCGCCCCGACCTGAGTGGCCAGGGCGTGAACGATGCTGGTGCCGAGCCCCACCTTGGTGGGCTGCCCGTTCGTGGGCATGCCGACCCCGTCGTCGGTCACGGTCAGCGCCCAGTCCGGGGTCTGGGACTGGTAGCCCACGACGATGTGGCCGCCCTGTCCGGGCGGGAAGGCGTGCTTCAGGGCATTGATCACCAGTTCGGTGACGATCAGGCCGAGGCTGACCGAGAGGTCGGCCGTGGCCACGCCGTCGTCGGCCTCGACCCGCAGCACCAGCTTGTCGTGGTCCTGGATCATCGAGGCGCCGATGCTGGCGCACAGCTCGGTGAAATAGGCGCGCAGCGCCACATCCCCGGCCCTGGACTGGGCAAGCTGCTGCTGCAGCGCCGCCACCGACATCACCCGGCTGTGGGCGTCGACGAGATAGCCCTTGGCGTCTTCCGACGGCACGCGGCGGGCGCTCTGCAGCAGCACGCTGGCGATGATCTGCAGGCTGTTGGCGACCCGGTGCTGCAGTTCCTGGTGCAGCACGGTCTTCTCGTGCAGCAGGTCGTCCTTCAGCTTGGCGGCGAGGCGGGCCTCGGTGACGTCCGAGGCGGCCATCAGCAGGCGCACGTTGTCCGGGTCGGCGTAGTGCAGCACGCGGGCGCTGACCACCAGCCGGCGCGGCGCAACGCCCGGACGGATCAGATCCATCTCGTAGGCGTCCACCCCCGCGTCGCCGTTCAGCGCCAGTTTCAGCAGGGTCCGCAACTGCGGCGCGCCCCATTCGCCGGCGCCCAGGGCGAACACAGAGCGCCCGACCATTGCGTCGGCGGGGATCTGAAAGGCGCGCGAGAAGGAAGAGCTGGCCGCGACGACGGCGAAATCGCCATCCAGCAGGAGCGTGGGGGCCTCGGAAGAGACCACCACGGCGACGGCGAGACTGTCGGCAACAACGTGAGGTGGGGGGGCTTCATCGCCCATGAGTGGCCTTGGGGGTGGCCTGCCGGAGGCTCACAGAACGGAAGTCATTCCCGGCAGGGCTGCAAACAACGCGGAGAACGACACAAACGCATGTCGCCTGCTGCCTACGCTCAACTATAGCACGGCCCGGAGGGCCGGGTCGCCGACTTAGGCATGAAGGCCCGGACACCGCGATTCACCCATCCGAACCAGCCCGGAACACGGCCGCGGCCGGCTCGGTCAGGCTGCCCAGGAAGCCATCGCGCACCGCCATCGCGCGCCAGAGGGCGGCGAGCGCCATGAACTCGGACGCCACCATCACGTCGCAGGCCAGGCCGGCGCTGACGGCGCAGGCCGTCGCGCGCAGATGGCACTCTTCCGATGTCATAGGCCTCACCTGGCCGGGCGTTCGGTCCACGAGCCAAGCGGCTGGCGCGACCGATCGTTCCTCGGGCGGCGGCGATCGGCTAGCGCGTGGCTTCGGGCATCGCCTTCGCGTACGGCCCGACCATCAGCCCCTCGATGCGCGAGCCCTCGGCCACGAGCACCGGGCGCAGGGCCCGGAACAGGCGGGCGTAGTTGTAGAACGGCACGCTGGGCCACAGGTGGTGCATCAGGTGCAGGTTCTGCTGCAGCAGCACCACGGTCCCGCCGGGCCACAGGCTGACGCGGGTGTTGTGGTAGCGCTCGGTGCGGTCGAACGGATAGTGCGGCAGCCACTGGAAGAAGATGTTGAGGATCAGCATCGCCAGCCGCGTGGGAATGAACCACAGCGCCAGCCAGTCGACGAAATGGCCGGTGGTGACGGCCGCGACCAGGATGGCGACATGCGCCAGGGTCACCGCCGAGGCCTGCAGGATGTCGCCCGGGCTGAGGATGGTCGACAGGCGGGCGTAGCGCTCGCGGTTGACGAACCGCAGGGCGACCAGGGGCACGAGGGCGGTGGGCAGGCCCTTCAGCCACTTCGTCAGCAGCTGGGCGAAGCTGCCCTTGACGAAGATGTCCGGGTCGCGCTCGGTGTTGGTGTGCGAGTGGTGCAGCACGTGGGTGCGCAGCAGCGGCGGCCAGCTGGCCCCCATGCCGAGCGCGCCGATCCAGCCGACCACGGTGTTGACCCAGGCGAGGCGCCTGGGGCTGGAGACGACGTTGCCGTGAATGCTCTCGTGCACCAGCGAATAGTGCGCGTAGCACACCAGCGCCAGGATCGGCGTGCAGGCCCACAGCGGCAGGGCATGGCCCAGGCCCGCGGCGATCAGCGCCGCCTCGCTGGCCGGCAGGATCACCGCCAGCGCCAGGGTCGGCCACGCCACGGCCGGCGACAGTTCGCGCGCGATCCGCTTCTCGTCGGCATGGCTGATGCCGATCGCCGCGCGCAGCGCCTGGGTGTCGAGGGTCCCGTCCGCCCTATGTCATCCTCCGTTGACATAGGCATCCCTAGCAGCTTCGGAAGCGAACTCCAGAAGAAAGTGACGGATGCGTCATCTTTCCGCCGACCCAGCCTCTTGGCCCAGACCACTGGCGCGCGACCGTCCCGGGCGGCCCGCGCGACCGGCTTGCCATGGCCTCGGCCGCCGCTAACCTCGCGACCTCGACTGGGGGCCGCAAATGATTGATTCCGAAGAGGGCGCTGCTGCTCGGGGCGCCGGTCCCCGGGACGCCACGCCCGGCGGCGCCGCGACGGCCGAACTGGCGGCGCTGGGCTACAAGCAGGAGCTGAAGCGCTCGCTGTCGCTGGCCGACCTGGTGGTCTGGGGGCTGCTGTTCATCGGCCCGATCGCGCCCACCTCGGTGTTCGGCTTCGTCTACAACCTGAGCCACGGCATGCCGGCGCTGGTCTATGCCGTGGGCCTGGTGGCGATGCTGTTCACGGCGCTGAGCTACATGGCCATGGGCCGCGAGTTCCCGCTGTCGGGCTCGGTCTACGCCTATGTGGCGCGGGGGGCCGGCGAGACGGTGGGCTTCATGGCCGGCTGGGCGATCCTGCTGGACTATGTGCTGCTGCCGACCCTGGTCTATGTCGGCACGGCCACCGCCTTCCACGTGCTGTTCCCCTGGCTGCCGAAGACGCCGCAGATCCTGGCCTTCCTGGTGGTGATCACCGGGGTGAACCTGGCCGGGGTGAACATGGCCAACTGGGTCAACCGCATCATGCTGGCGCTGAACGTGGTGGTGCTGGCGCTGATCCTGGTGCTGGCCGCCGTCGGCCTGTCGCGGGGCACGGCCGGGGCGCACTTTTCGGTGGCGCCGCTGTACCAGCCGGGCGTGGTGACGCCGAAGCTGATCTTCGGCGCGCTGAGCCTGGCGGTGCTGTCGTTCCTGGGCTTCGACGCCATCTCGACCCTGGCCGAGGAGGCCCGCGGCGGGGCGAAGGACATCGGCCGGGCGACCTTCCTGTCCCTGGTGCTGTCGGCGGTGCTGTTCGTGCTGCAGACCTATCTGGCGGGCCTGTTCGTGCTGGGCCATCCGCCTTTCGCCGCCGGCGACGAGGCGGCCACCGCCTTCCTGCAGATCGCCCGCATCCTGGGCGGCGAGCCATTCCGCTTCTTCGTGGCGTTCGCCGGCTCGGCGGGCGCGCTGTCGGCGGCCGTGGTGGCCCAGGCGGCCACGGCGCGCATCCTCTACGGCATGGCCCGCGACGGCCAGCTGCCACGGCCGCTGGCGCGGATCAGCGGCGCGCGCCAGGTGCCGGACATCGCCATCCTGGCGATCAGCCTGGTGACCCTGGGCACCAGCCTGTTCTTCCAGAACCTGCTGCAGCAGCTGACGGCCATCGTCACCTGCGGGGCGATGCTGGGGTTCCTGGCCCTGCACGCCAGCGTCATCATCCACTTCCGCGGCGGCCTGCGGCCGGGCGCCAACCTGGTGCGCCACCTGGCCTGCCCGCTGATCGGCGCGGCGATCATCGGCTATGTGCTGTGGAACACCGAGACCCTGGCCAAGGCGGTCGCCGGCGGCTGGCTGGCGCTGGGCGTGGCGATCGCCGTGACGTTGCGCCTGACCGGGCGCGGCCTGAAGCTGCAGGACGGTCTGTAAGCGCCGCGCCGCCGGAGCGATCCGGCTTGCGGGGCGAGGCGACTAGCGCAGCTTGAGCCGCACGGGGTCCAGCGGGGTCATCGGCAGGTAATGGTCGCCCAGCACCTGCCAGCCCTCGATCGACATCACCGCCGGCACCACCAGGGCGCCGTCCAGACCCACCACCGCGTTGGCCACGTCGAGCTTGGCCAGGGGGATGCGACGGATGCGTTCGGGCGTGTCGTAGACGGTCAGGAAGGCGCCGGCCTCGCCGATCTCGATCGACGGGTCGGCCATGAACACCGACAGCATGCCGCCGTGCGCCTGGAAGCGGACCTCGCCGGCGAAGGCGCCCTGCCCTGTCAGCTTGCCGTCGGCGCCCAGCTTCAGGCCCGGCCCCGGCGCGGCGTCGAAGATGAAGGTCCCGTCCTCGGCGCGCTCGGCGCCCAGGCCCGCGTCCACGGTCCCGCCGGAGCCTTCCACATAGTGGCGGAAGCTTTCCTTGACCCCCCAGGTGAGCGTCGCGGCGTTCGCCCGGATCGGCGTGGCGGACATGACAGGATCCTCTTCGGTTGCAGGCCCCTTCTACGGGGGCAGGCGCCTGCCTTGCAACGCGGGAGGTCCCGCAAGCCCCGTCCGGTCCACTTCGCCCCGCGCCGTCACTCGCGCGTCGCGAGACCTGGGCTATGATGCACCCCTGACTTCGTGCGCCTCGGGAGGGACGCCATGCGGTGGATGATCGGTGTGGTGCTGGGCGTCAGCCTGGGTCTGGCAGGCTGCGGCGTGGCCTCGGCCGCCGGCCACGATGTGGGCAAGCGGCCGCCCGGCAAGTTCGACTACTACGTCCTGGCGCTCAGCTGGGCGCAGGGCTACTGCGACGTCACCCCCCACCCCGATCCGGCGGAGTGCGGGACCATCCCCGGCTTCGTACCGCATGGCCTGTGGCCGCAGCTGAACGGGGGCAACTGGCCGTCGAACTGCAGCCATCAGGCGCTGCCGGCAGCCGAACGCCAGCGCTCGCAGGGGATCTACGCCAGCCCCGGGCTGATCACCCACGAATGGTCCAAGCACGGCACGTGCTCGGGCCTGAAGCCGGCCGCCTATTTCGACCTGACCCGCGCGGACGTGGCCAGGGTGCAGATTCCGGCCGACTACCGGACCGGCCGCAAGCTGGGCGCCGGCGAGGCGGACGCCCTGGATCAGGCGCTTGTCGCCGCCAATCCCGGCCTGACCGCCGGCGACCTGAAGCCCGTGACAGCCAACGGCGAGATCACCGAGGTCGATATCTGCCTGACCAAGGCCGGCGCATTCCGCAGCTGCTGACGACGGCCGCCGCCGGGATGGGTCAGTCCCCCGCCAGGTCGACCAGGCGCTCGCGTCCGGTCATCCGCCAGCGCGAAACGATGGCGTCGAGGGCCGGCCGGTCCATCGGCGCCTGCTCGGCCTTTTCGGCATAGCGCTGGCTCATGTTGTGCGGCAGGTCGGCGCGCGGCAGGTCATCGATGCGCACGCGCATGGGCATGGCCGCGGCCTGGCCAAGGATGATCGCCTCGCGGTCGGCCAGCAGCGGCAGGAAGTCGATCAGGTCGACGAGACCCTCGTAGGCGCTGCCGCGGATCACCTGCTGGTCCCTCTCGCTGGAGAGCCGCAGGGCGATGGCGGTGCTGCACTGTGAGAGGATGGTGGTGTCGAGCTCGCTCGGCCGCTGGGTGACGAGGCCCAGCGAGATGCCGTACTTGCGGCCTTCCTTGGCGATGCGGCCCAGCGCCATGCGGGTGGGCACGAAGGCGTCGTCGCCCTGCGCCGGCGCATAGCGGTGCGCCTCCTCGCAGATGATCAGCATCGGCAGCGTTCCCTGGCTCCAGACCGCCAGCTCGAAGGCCAGGCGCGAGACCACCGAGATCACCACGTCGAGGATCTCGTGCGGCACGGTGGACAGGTCGATGACGCTGATCGGGCGGCCGTCGTTGGGGATGCGGAACAGCCGCCCCAGCACGTCGGTCATCGTGTCCTCGACCGTCAGGCTGCCGAACATGAAGTTGTAGCGGCGGTCCACCGCCAGGGTCTCCAGCCGCGCCTTCAGCCGGCGGTAGGGCGTGATCTTGCGCGTGCGCTCCAGCTTGCCGAGCTCGTCCTGGATATAGGCGATCACGTCGGACACGCGGAACGGGGCGGGCGTATCGACGGTGATGACCATGTTCTCGGTCAGCCGCCTCGCCAGCAGCGAGCTTCGCCCGACGGCGGCCTCGGCATAGCGCTTCTTGGCGAACAGCACGCCGTCGCCGAGGATCTCGACCTCTTCCTCCTGGTAGGCGTCGTTGCTGGTCAGGGCCGCGCACAGCTCGCGGAAGTTCAGCATCCAGAGCGGCAGGTTGAAGTCGTCCAGGGTGATCCGCTCGACCAGGGCGCCGAACGCCCCGGCGTACTCGTTGTGCACGTCGAGAATGACGATGTGCGAGGTCGGCCGCGCCTCCAGCATGCGGCGCAGGATGCAGGTCAGGGCCGAGGACTTGCCCGAGCCGGTGCTGCCGACGACGATGAAGTGCTTCTGCAGCAGGTCGTCGACCATCAGCCGGGCCGGCACGCCGGCGTCCTGATACAGCGAGCCGATGCGGATCGAGGGGCGGCCCGACGGGGCGAAGATGCAGCCCAGGTCCGCCCGGTCGACCAGGGCCACGGGATCGCCGAGGCTGGGCAGGCTGGTGACGCCGCGGCGGAAGGTCGGCTGGCCGTCACCGCCGCCCCCGCTGCCGAAGATCTCGCCGGTCAGGTTCAGCTCGACAAGGCCGATGTCGATGGCCTTGCCGCCCATCTCCGGCATCGGCGCGCTGATCGCCGAGATGATGCCGACCACGGCCGCGCCGGGGGTCTGGACGCGCACCACGCCGCCGACCTGCACGCGCGGGTCGGCCTTGCGGGCGGAGGCCTCCTCGGCGCGCTCCAGCACCGCCACCGCGTGCGATCCGGAGACCGAGACGATGTGGCCGATGCGCACGTGCGCGGCCGCCGGCGCGGCGGGCGGGCTGATGAAGCCGTCGTCCTGGTCCTGGGCGAGCGGCGGCTGGGCGGGCGGGCTCATGGGGCGGTCTTTCGGGATGAGTGCGCGGCGCGGCGCGGCCGGCGACGCTCGCCGCCCCCGGCGCGGCTGACGGGCGGCCCGTTCGGGGCCGGCAGGGTGAGGACGACGGTCGTCCCTTCGCCGGGTTCGCTTTCGATATAGAGGTCGCCGCCGTGCTGGCGGGCGAGGCCGAGCGCGATGGGCAGGCCCAGGCCCGTGCCCTCGTGGCTGCGCGACAGATGCGACTGCACCTGGCCGAACGGGCTGAGCGCGACGGCGATGTCCTCCAGCGACATGCCCACCCCGCTGTCGACCACGCAGATCGTGGCGCCGCCGTCCTTGTTGCCGCGCGCCACCAGCATGATGCGGCCTTGCTCGGGCGTGAACTTGGTGGCGTTGGAGATCAGGTTGATCAGGATCTGCTTGATGCGCCGGCCGTCCACCAGGACCTTGGGGATGCGGCTCTGGATGCGCACCTCCAGCGCCTGATGCTTGTCGGCGATGCGCCCGGCCACCAGCGGCAGGGTCTCCTCGATCAGCCGGGCCACCGAACAGGTCTGCCGCTCCAGGGTGAAGGCGCCGCTCTCGATCTTGGACATGTCCAGGATGTCGGACACCACCTCCAGCAGATGGCGCCCCGCCTCGCCGATGTAGCCGGCATAGTCGGCGCTCTTCACCGCGGCGTCCTCGCTGGGCTTGAGGGTGCGGATCAGGTCCGAGAAGCCGATGATGGCGTTGAGCGGCGTGCGCAGCTCGTGGCTCATCGTTCCCAGCAGGGCCGACTTGGCGCGATTGGCCAGGTCTGACTCCGCCTTGGCCGCCATCATGGCCAGTTCGGTGTGCCGGCGCAGCGCCAGCTCGCCCATGGTGGCGGAGTAGCGCGACAGCAGCGAGCGCTTCTCGCGCGCGGGGAGCGCGGCCCTCAGCATCGTGCGCGGCGGCTCACGCCCCGCGCTCCAGCAGGCGCTTCATGGTCGGGAACAGCTGGTCGTCCGGCGCGGGCTTGGTCAGGAAGGCGTCTGCGCCGGCCTCGCGCCCGGCGGCCTTGTCGCCCTCGCCGTCCAGCGCAGTGACCAGCACCACCGGCAGGCGCGCCGTGGCGGGATCGCCGCGCAGGCGCCGGCAGACCTCATAGCCGTCCATGCCGGGCATCATCACATCCAGCAACACCAGGTCCGGGGGGCTGGCGGCCGCCTTGGCCAGGGCTTCCGGCCCGCTGGACGCCGTCTCCACCGCATAGGCCGCGACCTGCAGCCGCGCTTCCAGAAGTTTCACGTTGTGGATGTTATCATCCACCACCAGGACATGACCCATCCCATGGCCCTTCAGTCATCTCAGGTAATTATGCGGGACGCGAGAAACAGAAACGCCGTGTTTCTCGCCGAGCATTTTGCCTATTACCTGAAAGCAGCCTCGCGACATGATGAGCGCCAATTGTTATCGGCGCTTTAAGCAGGACCTCATCCCGGGCCGGGCGACTTACCCACTATGAGGATTGGAAGGCGTGGCGGAGCCTGAACCTCTCACCTTCCCACGCCCCTAGCTCGAACGGCCCGCCGGCGTGGGGGATCTGCACGGCCATCATGGTGTCGGGCATGGGGGGCTCCGTCGCGTTCAGAAGGCGGCCGCGGCGTCGGCGGCCAGGCGCGCGGCGATCTGCGGCATCAGCGCGGCGTCGACATTGGCGAAGGCCAGCCGCAGGTAGGCGTCCTGTCCGGGGCCGAACATGGCGCCCGGAAGGGCCAGCAGGTTCTGCGCATCCGCGAGCCGCCGGGCGACGGCGTGCGAGCCCCGGCCGGCGTGAGGATGGCGGAGGTAGGCGAAATAGGCGCCGGCGCTGACCACCTGATAGCCGATGTCCGGCCGCGCGAAGGCGCTGCGCAGCGCGGCCAGGCGCGCGCGCATCAGGCCGGCGTTGCCGCGCCGCCAGTCGCCTAAGCTCTTCAGCCCCTCCAGGGCGGCCAGTTGGCCGAGGTGGGGGGCGCAGATGGCGACGCAGTCCATGGCCTTGCCGACCTGATCCAGCAGCGCCGGGGCGGCGGCGATCGCGCCCACCCGGTGGCCGGTGAGGCAGAACACCTTGGAGAAGCTGTAGAGGTGGACCAGGGTCCCGGCCCAGTCGGGCCGGCGGAACAGGCCGTGCGGGACGCCGTCGCCGGGCATGAAGTCGCGGTAGGTCTCGTCGAGGACCAGGGCAATGCCCGCGCTGCGGCAAAGTTCGAACGCCGCCTCCAGGAAGGCCGGCGGATAGACCGCGCCGGTGGGATTGTTGGGCGAGATCAGCACCAGGGCGCGGGTGGCGGGGCCGATCGCGGCGGCGATCTCGTCCAGGTCCGGCACGCCGCCGGTCTGCGGCCGGAAGGCGACCGACCGCGGGACGATGCCGTTCATCTGCAGCCACATCTGGTAGTTGAAGTAATGCGGCAGCGGCAGGATCACCTCGTCGCCCGCCTGCGCCAGCGCCGACAGCGCCAGGCAGAAGGCCTGGTTGCAGCCGGCCGTAATCAGCACCTCCTCGGCCGTCACGGCGCCCGCCCCGCCGGCGTAGAGGCCGTCAATGTCCGCGGCCAGCGCGGCGCGCAGCGCCGGCAGGCCCGGCACCTCGGTGTAGCGGTGGGTGGCGGGGGCGGCGAGGGCCTGGGCCATGGTCGACACCAGGCTGGGCGGCGGCGGATAGCCGGGCACCGCCTGGCAGACGTCGATCAGCGGCCGGTCGGCGGGGAAGCTGCGCCCGGCGATCCAGCCTTGCGCCTCGGCGATGGGTGGGGCGGCGACGGCGGCGAGGCGGGGCTGGACGGCAGGCGACATGGCGCTGCTTTAGGTCGCCGGCCGGGCGCCGCGCCAGCCCTGGCCGCCCCGATCGAGATGGACGCGGAGCCACCGCTCATATTTCAGGCGACGAAACCCCTCACCCTCCCACGCCCTGAAGGGCGCGGGCCCCTCCCTCTCCCTGTGGGAGAGGTGGTTTTCCGCTGCCGGCGAATAGCGTGGTCACCCTCTCCCGGAGGGAGAGGGAGGGGCCCAGTCGCGATCAGCGACTGGGAGGGTGAGGGGTTGCGTCTTGTCCGCGAAAGCCAGGACGGTCCGCCACGAACCGCAGCCAAGCTCCCAGGTGGAAGGCGCTCATCAGGGCGTACATCGGGGCCATGCCGCCGAGGGCCGGCAGGCCGTGCGGGGCGCACATCGCCTGCATCGGGCCCTCGCCGGCCAGGGCCGTGAACACGGCCATGGCGGCAAAGGCCGGGGTGGCGGCCAGGGCGAGGCCGGCGGCGAGGCGGGAGATCGCGCCCCGCCCGCTCTCGCGCTCGCCCCCCGCCGCGGGCGCGGCGGCGCTCATCGCCGCGCCGTGCCGCCCTGCTGGTCGAAGGCGGCGACGCCGGCGTCGGAGACCTGGGCCCAGCGCTGGTTGACCCCGGTCTCGGCGGCGTAGTTGTCGTGCCAGTTCCACCACTTGTAAGGGGCCTCCTGGGGATAGCCCTCGGGCGAGTCCTCCCAGACCTCCTGCCGGCCGAGCGGGGTGAGGTCGAGGTAGCTCCAGACCGTGCCGATCGCCTCGTCGCCGCGGCTGTTGATGAAATAGGTGCGGAACACCTGCTCGCCGTCGCGGATGAAGACGTTGTGGCCGTGCCACAGGTCCACGCCGAAGTCGGCGTCGAAGCCGTCGGTGAGCGTGTACCAGGGCATCTTCCAGCCCATCCGCGCCTTCAGGCGGGCGATGTCCGGCTGGGGCGCGCGCGAGACATAGGCCAGGGTGGTGTCGCGGGCGTTCAGGTGGCTGAGATCGCCGACCTGGTCGGCGCCCAGCGAGCAGCCGCGGCAGGCGTGGTCCGGCCAGCCGAACACGCCGGGCTCGAAGAAGGCGCGGTAGACCACCAGCTGGCGGCGGCCCTCGAACAGGTCGACCAGGCTGACCCGGCCGTTCGGCCCGTCGAAGGCGTAGGCCTTGCCCACCGCCATCCACGGCATTCGCCGCCGCTCGGCGGCCAGGGCGTCGCGGGCGCGGGTGAACGCCTTTTCCCGCACCAGCATCTCCTGGCGGGCAGCCTCCCAGGCCTGCGGCGGCAGGACGGGCGGATGGTTGGGCAGTTGCGGAAAGGCGGCTTGCGCGGCGGGGTGGGCGGTCTCAACTGTGTCGGTCATGCGGGTCTCCGGATGGGACGGCCGGATCGGCCTTGGCAGACCCTGGCCCGGCGACGGCAGGCGGTGGGAGTGACAAGTTTGGCGGGATTTCGATGGACTCGCTGATCACCGCGGCCGGACAAGCCCTGGCGGCGGGCGATCCGCTGGGGGCGCTGAAGCGTGTGGCGCTGAGGGACGACCCGCCGGCGCTGGCGCTGCGCGGCATCGCCATGGCCCAGCTCGGCGACCTCGAACGCGCCCGCACCCTGCTGCGCCAGGCCGCCCGCGGCTTTGGCCCGCGCGAGGCGGTGGCCCGGGCCCGCTGCGCGACGGCCGAGGCGGAGGTGGCGCTGGCCTCGCGCGACCTGGCCTTTCCCACCGGAGCGCTGGCGGCGGCCGCGGCGGTGCTGGAGGCGCACGGCGACCGGGTGAACGGCGCCCACGCCCGCTATCTGGAGGTGCGCCGCCTGCTGCTGATCGGCCGGCTCGAGGCGGCGGAGGCGCGGCTGGCCACGCTCGACCCGGCCCCCCTGCCCCCGGCGCTGCGCGCGGCCCATGCCCTGGTGCTGGCCGGGGTGGCGATGCGGCGGCTGAAGGCCGGCGCGGCGCGGGCGGCGCTGGACCAGGCGGCGCGGATGGCGCGCCTGGCCGCCATCCCGGCGCTGTCGGCGGAGGTGGCCGAGGCCGCGCGGGCGCTGGAGGCGCCGGCCGCGCGCCTGATCGCGGGGCGCCAGGCCGGCGAACGGCCGCTGCGGCTGGACGAGGTGGAGGCGCTGCTGGCCTCGCCGACGCTGGTGGTGGACGCCTGCCGCAACCGCGTTCTGGGCGGCGGCGTCGCGGTGTCCCTGACCACCCGGCCGGTGCTGTTCGCTCTGGCCCGCGCCCTGGCCGAGGCCTGGCCGGGCGACATGGGTCGCGACCGGCTGGTGGCCATCGCGTTCGGCGGCAGGCGAGCCGACGAGTCGCACCGCGCCCGCCTGCGGGTCGAGGCCGGGCGGCTGCGCCGGCTGCTGGCGCCCCTGGCCGGGGTGGAGGCGACGCCGGGCGGCTTCGTCCTGGTCCCCCTGGCCGCGCGCGAGGTGGTGGTGCTGGCCCGGCCCGTGGAGGAGAAGCACGCGGCGATCCTGGCGCTGCTGTCCGACGGCGAGGCCTGGTCGAGCTCGTCCCTCGCCCTGGCCCTGGGCGCCAGCCAGCGCACGGTGCAGCGGGCGCTGGACGCCCTGGCCGGGTGCGGCAAGGCCGAAGGCGTGGGCCAGGGCCGGGCGCGGCGCTGGACCATGCCGCCGGCGCCGGGATTCGCGACGGCCTTGTTACTCCCGGCTGGGCTCCCCGGCGTCTAGGATCGGCGCATGAAGACCGCTCCGGCCGAGATCCTGCGCACCTACGGGCCGTTCCCGGAGGTTTCCAGCGTGCACGGCGTCAGCTTCGATAGCGACCACGTCTGGTTCGCCGCGGGCGAAGCCCTGAAGGCGTTCGATCCGCAGAGCGGCGAGGCCGTGCGCTCGATCCCCGTCGCGGCCCACGCCGGCACGGCGTTCGACGGGCGCCACCTGTTCCAGATCGCCGAGGATCGGATCCTGAAGATCGACCCGGCCACCGGCGCGGTGCTGGGCGACATCCCGGCGCCCGGGGGCGGGGCGGACTCCGGCATGGCCTGGGCCGAAGGCGCCCTGTGGGTCGGCCAGTATCGCGAGCGCAAGATCCACCAGATCGACCCCGAGACCGGAGCCATCCTGCGCACGGTGTCGTCCAACCGCTTCGTCACCGGGGTGACCTGGGTGGACGGCGAGCTGTGGCATGGCGCCCGCGACGAGGACGGCTGCGAGGTGCGCCGCATCGACCCCGGCGACGGCCAGGTGCTGGAGGCGCTCGAGATGCCGGCCGGGACCACCGTCACCGGCCTGGAATCCGACGGCGGCGAGCGGTTGTTCTGCGGCGGCGGCGACAGCGGGCTTGTCCGCGCCGTGCGCCGGCCGCGTCGCGCGAAGGGCTGAGGGGACCGCCGCCGCCCCCTGGGCAAGGCGGCGGATTTCTGCTTGCTGGCGGCATGCGCGCCGAGGACATCGAAGCCTTCGCCCGGGACGGGGCGGTCTGCCTGAAGGGCCTGCTGATCCCCAGCGAGGTCGCGCGGCTGACCGAGGGGATCGAGGCCAATCTGGCGGCGCCCAGCCCGCGGGCCAAGGTCGCCAGCACCCCGGACGATCCGGGCCGGTTCGTCGAGGACTTCTGCACCTGGCCGGACAACCCCGCCTACCGCGAGATCCTGTTCGACTCGAACCTGCCGGGGGCGGCCGCAGCGCTGATGGGATCGCGCGGCGTGCGCCTCTACCACGACCACATGCTGACCAAGGCGGCCGGCACCCGCACGCCGACGCCCTGGCACCAGGACCAGCCCTATTACAACATCGAGGGGCGCCAGACCTGCAGCTTCTGGATCCCGGTGGATGCGGTCCCCGCCGAGGCCACCTTGCGGTTCGTGGCCGGCTCGCACCGCGGCCCGTGGCTGATGCCGCGCAGCTTCATGGACCAGCAGGCGCGCTGGTTTCCGGAAGGCAGCCTGGCCGACCTGCCGGACATCGAGGCGGATCCCGCCGCCTTCCCGATCCTGGGCTGGGCGCTGCAGCCCGGCGACGTGGTCGCCTTCCACATGCTGACCCTGCACGCCGCGGCCGGGTCCAGCGGCCGGCGGCGGGTGTTCTCCGCCCGCTACGTCGGCGACGACGTGACCCACGCGCCAAGAGCCTGGGAGACCTCGCCGGCGTTCCCGGGGCTCGAAGCGGAACTGCCGGCGGGCGCGCCGCTGGACCATCCGCTGTTTCCGGTGGCGTGGCCGCGATGATCGGCGCCCGGGGGAGGGAAAATCCCTCCGCGGCGCGCTAGCGTCAGCCGATGCGCACCTCCCAGCCCCGCGGCCGCCCGCGGCATGATGACGTGCTGACCCCCGCCGAATGGCGGGTGGTGGAGGCGGTGCGGCACGGCATGAGCAACCGGACGATCGCCAGCCGCCAGGGGGTGAGCCTGGACGCGGTGAAGTTCCACGTGGCCAACGCCCTGGGCAAGCTGGGGCTCAGCACCCGGCGGCAGCTGCGCCTGTGGACCGGCGTGCGGCGGGACAGCGCCCTCACCGGGGCCAACGGACGAAAGGAGACGCCAATGGGCAACGGACTGCAGCTGGGCGCGATCGGCCAGATCGGCCGCCAGGTCGGCGACATCGAGGCGGCCACCGCGTTCTGGCGCGACGTCGTCGGCCTGCCGCACCTCTACACCTACGGCAAGCTGGCGTTCTTCGACTGCGCGGGCGCGCGGCTGTTCCTGGAGGAAGGCGCCGGCTATCCGGCCCAATCGGTGCTGTACTTCAGGGTGGACGACATCCACGCCGCCTTCGCGGCGCTGGAGGCGCGCGGCGCGGCGGTGACCAGCGCCCCGCACATGATCTTCCGCCACCCCGACGGGCTGGAGGAATGGATGGCCTTCTTCGACGACAACGAGGGCCGCCCGCTGGCGATCATGGCCCAGGTGCGGGGCTAGGGCCCGCGATCTCCTCCCCCGCTGGGGAGGGGGACCCCGAAGGGGTGGAGGGGGCTCCAGGCGCGAGAGCGCCTCGCTGGAGCCCCCATCCCCCGCTTCGCGGGGACTTCCCCCAGAGGGGGAAGAGAAACCTAGCCTACTTCGACGCGCCGGAGGTGGGGTCCGGCAGGCCGAGGATACGCTTGGAGATGATGTTGTTCTGCACCTCGTGGGTGCCGCCGAAGATCGAGAAGGCCTTGCCGGCGAGCCAGCCGCGCACTTCCGAGAGTTCCTCCGGCTTGAAGGCGTCGCCTTCCCAGCCCAGGCCCTGCGCGCCGTAGATCTCGACCAGCAGTTCCGAGCGGTCCTGGGCCGACTTCATCGACACGTTCTTCATGATCGAGGTGGCGGTGCTGACGTTGGCGTTGCCCTTGGCCTCGGCGGCGGCGCGGCGGACGGTCAGCTTCAGCGCCTGCTCGTCCATCTTCTGCAGAGTGATGCGGCCGCGCAGGTCCGCATCGGCCAGGCGGCCGGTGTCGTCCACGCCGACGTAGCGCTTGGCGATGTCGCCCAGGTTCTCGGCCTGGCGCGGGCCGCCTTCGCTACGGTTGCCCATGCCGTTGCGCTCGTGCTGCAGCAGGCGCTTGGCGATCGCCCAGCCGCCGTTCAGCTGGCCGACCAGGTCGTCCTTGGAGGCCTTGGCGTCGGTGAAGAAGGTCTCGCACTGGCCCGAGGCGCCGGAGATCATCTTGATCGGCCGCGCCTCGACGCCCGGCTGGTGCATCGGGATCAGGATGAAGCTGATGCCCTCGTGCTTCTTGGTGTTGTCGGTGCGGCACAGGCAGAAGCACCAGTCGGCGTACTGGGCGCCGGAGGTCCAGATCTTCTGGCCATTGATCAGCCAGTGGTCGCCCTTGTCCTCGGCCTTGGTCTGCAGCGAGGCCAGGTCGGAACCCGCGCCCGGCTCGGAGAAGCCCTGGCACCAGCGCAGCTCGCCGCGCACGATCGGCGGCAAGTGGCGCTGCTTCTGTTCCTCGGTGCCGTATTCCAGCAGGGTGGAGCCGAACATGCCCGGCCCCATGCCGACGATCGGGTTGCGCGCGCCGATGCGGGCCATCTCCTGGGCCAGCACGCGGGCCTCGGCGGCGGACAGGCCGCCGCCGCCGTATTGCTTCGGCCAGGTGGGGACGCCCCAGCCCTTTGCGCCGATCCGCTGGCGCCACAGCTCGGCGTCGGCGGTAGGCTTACCGCCGCCCTCCATCTGCTCCATGGTCATCTCGGGCGCGTTGCGCACCGACTGGGGGACATTGGCTTCCAGCCATTCGCGCGCCTCTGCGCGGAAGGCGGCCAGCTCGGTGGGTTCGGTGGCGCCGAAATCGGCCATTGAAATCGCTCCCTTAAATTGTGCTCTCAGGGAAATTCGGTCTGAGAATTCCCCATTGTCGCCGGGCCGGAGCGTTCGATCAATGAGGTTGGTGGACGTTGGCCTTCGGCGGGCGCCGTAGCCCCTCACCTTCCCGCGCCCTTGCGGGCGCGGGCCCCTTCCTCTCCCTCTGGGAGAGGTGGCTCCAAGAGGCGGATGGCAAAGGAAAAACACCTCTCCCGCAGGGAGAGGGAGGGGCCCAAGACCAGCGCGGCGGCGCTGGGCTTGGGAGGGTGAGGGGTTACGGCGCCGGGGGCCGCCCTACCGCGCGAACACCGTCACCCGGCGGGGGCGCAGGCGCATCGGGGCGCCTTCGGCGAGGCCCGCGGGTTGGGCGGCGCGGGGGAAGTCGGCTTCGAAGATGCGGCCGTCCTCGGCGCGGCACTCGGCGCGGATCACGCCGCCGCGGGTGAGCACGTCGGTGACGGTCACCGCCAGGCCCGGCCCGTCCTGGGCCAGCTCGGTCTCGTGCGGCCGGAACCAGGCCTCGACGTCGCCGGTCGCGCCGGTGGTGTTGACGGCCGGGGCGGTGAAGTCGCCGAACCGGGCGAGGTCGCCGCTGAGCCTCGCCGGCAGGCGGTTGGCGTCGCCCAGGAAGTCGAAGACGAAGGCCGAGGCGGGCCGTTCTTCCAGGGCCGCCGGCGTGCCGACCTGTTCGAGCACGCCCTCGCGCAGCACGGCCACGCGGTCGGCCAGGTCCATCGCCTCCTCCTGGTCGTGGGTGACGAAGATGGTGGTCACGCCGGTCTCGTCGTGCACCCGCCGCAGCCAGAAGCGCAGTTCCTTGCGCACCTTGGCGTCCAGGGCGCCGAACGGCTCGTCGAGCAGCAGCACGCGCGGCTCGATGGCCAGGGCGCGGGCCAGGGCGACCCGCTGGCGCTGGCCGCCGGAGAGCTGGGCCGGGTAGCGCTTGCCCAGACCCTCCAGCTGGACCAGCGACAACAGCTGCTCGACGCGGGCGGCGATCTCGGCCGCCTTCGGCCGCTCGCGCGCGGGCCGCACCTTCAGGCCGAAGGCGATGTTGGCGGCCACGGTCATGTGCCGGAAGAGGGCGTAGTGCTGGAAGACCATGCCCACGCGGCGCCTGCGCGGCGACATGGCGATGAAGTCCTCGCCGTCCAGCGCCACCGCGCCCGCATCCGGGGTCTCCAGCCCGCCGATCACCCGCAGCAGGGTGGTCTTGCCCGAGCCCGAGGGGCCGAGCAGGGCCAGGAACTCGCCCGGCTCGACGGTCAGCGAGACGCCCTTGAGCGCCGGGAAGCGGCCGAACTGCTTGGCGACGCCCTCGACGACCAGGCCTTCGCGGCCGTCAGCGCGAGTCCCGCCCGAGCTCGCCCCCCAGCTCTCTGGCAAAGCGCCATTCGAGGAGCGTCTTGAGCGCGAGGGTGACGAGGGCGAGACCGGCAAGGAGCGAGGCGACGGCGAAGGCTGCGGCGAGGTTGTAGTCATTGTAGAGCACTTCCACGTGGAGGGGCATGGTGTTGGTGAGGCCGCGGATGTGGCCCGACACCACCGAGACGGCGCCGAATTCGCCCATGGCCCGGGCGTTGCAGAGCAGGACGCCGTAGACCAGCGCCCAGGCGATGTTGGGCAGGGTGACCAGCGCGAAGGTGCGCAACCCGCCCGCGCCCAGGGTGATGGCCGCGGTTTCCTCGTCGCGGCCCTGATCCTGCATCAGCGGGATCAGTTCGCGGGCCACGAACGGGAAGGTCACCAGGATGGTGGCCAGCACGATGCCGGTGAAGGTGAAGATGATGCGCACGCCATGCTCATCCAGCCAGGGGCCGAACCAGCCGTTGGCGCCGAACAGCAGCACCCAGACCAGGCCCGAGATCACCGGCGAGAGCGAGAACGGCAGGTCGATCAGGCTGAGCAGCAGAGCCTTGCCCTTGAACTCGAACTTGGTGACCAGCCAGGCGGCCGACAACCCGAACAGGGCGTTGGCCGGAACGGTGACCGCGGCCACCTGCAGCGTCAGGCGGATGGCGGCGCGGGCGTCCGGGTCGACGATGGCGGTCTTGTAGGTGTCCCAGCCGCTGCGCAGCGCCTCGAAGAACACCAGCGCCAGCGGCGTGAGAATGGTCAGGCCGATCCAGCCGACCGCGACGGCCACCAGGACGGCCGCGCCGACGTCGCGCACCTTGCGGGGGCCGCGCATCAGACCGCTCCCCGGCGCGTGAGGGCCAGCTGCACGCCGTTGATCACCAGCAGGGCGGCGAACGAAGATTCACGCATCAGGTCGTCCCCCGCCGGGCGAGCGCCAGCTGTACGCCGTTGATCACCAGCAGGGCGGCGAACGACAGGCCGAGCATGGCCAGGCCCACCGACGCCGCGCCGGCGTAGTTGAACTGTTCCAGCTTGATGATGATCAGCAGCGGCGCGATCTCGGACTTCATCGGCATGTTGCCGGCGATGAAGATCACCGAGCCGTACTCGCCCACCGCGCGGGCGAAGGCGAGGGAGAAGCCGGTGATCACCGCCGGGACCAGGCCCGGCAGGATGACGAACGCCGCGCGTTGCCAGGAGCGCGCGCCCAGGGTCAGGGCCGCTTCCTCGACCTCGGCGTCGAAGGCCTGCAGCACCGGCTGCACCGAGCGCACCACGAACGGCAGGCCCACCGCCGCCAGGGCGACAAACACGCCGAGCGGGGCATAGGCCACCTTGACGCCGATGTGCGCCAGCGGCGCCCCCAGCCAGCCGTGCGGCCCGTAGAGGGTGGCCAGGGCGATGCCGGCGACCGCCGTCGGCAGGGCGAACGGCAGGTCGATCGCCGCATCCAGCAGCCGCCGGCCGGGGAAGTCGTAGCGGACCAGGGCCCAGGCGGCGATCAGCCCCATCACCACGTTCACCGCCGAGGCGGCCAGCGCCGCCCCGAACGACAGCTTCAGCGCGGCCAGCACCCGGGCATCGGTGACTGTGGTCCAGAAGCCGGCGAACCCGTCCTCCCACGGCCGCGCGATCAGCGCCGCCAGCGGCAGCAGCACGATCAGCGACAGATAGAGCACGGTGAAGCCCATCGCCGGGCCGAAGCCCGGCAGGATGCTGGGCTCGCGCCAGCGGGGAAGCCGCAGCCCCCCGCCCTGCCCGCCCGGCCTGGCCCCCTTGGCTATGCCGATCGCCGCCATGCTCAGGGCCGGTAGATCTGGTCGAACACGCCGCCGTCGGCGAAGAAGGTGGCCTGCGCCTTGCGCCAGCCGCCGAAGTCGGCGTCGATGGTGGCCAGCGGGATCTTCGGGAACTTGGAGGCGTACTTGGCCGCCGCCTGCGGGTTGCGCGGGCGGTAGTGCTGGGCGCCGATGATGTCCTGCGCCCGGGGGCTGTACAGGAAGTTCAGGTAGCCCTGGGCCACGGTGCGGGTCTTGCGCCGGTCGACCACCTTGTCGACCACCGACACCGGCGGCTCGGCCAGCACCGACATCGACGGGGTGACGATGTCGAACTTGCCCGGGTATTCGGCCAGCGAAAGATAGGCCTCGTTCTCCCAGGCCAGCAGCACGTCGCCGATACCGCGCTGGGTGAACGACAGGGTCGCGCCGCGGGCGCCGGTGTCGAGGATCGGCACCTGCTTGTAGAGCCGCTGGACGAAGGCCTTGGCCGTGGCCGGCGTGCCGCCCGGCTGGCGCAGGGCCCAGGCCCAGGCGGCCAGGAAGTTCCAGCGCGCCCCGCCGGAGGTCTTCGGATTGGGGGTGATCACCTCGATCCCCGGCCGCACCAGGTCGCCCCAGTCGCGGATCTTCCACGGGTTGCCCTTCTTGACCAGGAACACGATGGTCGAGGTGTACGGGGCCGCGTTCTGCGGCAGGCGGGTCTGCCAGTTTTTCGCAATCAGGCCGCGGTCGGAGATGGCGTCGATGTCGTAGGCCAGGGCCAGGGTGACCACGTCGGCCTGCAGGCCGTCGATCACCGAGCGCGACTGAGCGCCCGAGCCGCCGTGGCTCTGGTTGATGGTCAGCGCCTGTCCGACCGAGGTCTTCCAGTAGTCGACGTAGGCGGCGTTGACCGCCTTGTAGAGCTCGCGGGTGGGGTCGTAGCTGACATTCAGCAGGGTCACCGGCGCGGGCGCGGCGAAGGCGCGGCTGGAGAGGATGGCGGGGGCGGCGATGCCGCCGGCGGCGGCGGTGATGAAGCCGCGGCGACTGGGAGTGGTGAGGCTCATGATCGGGTCCTTCCGGGTCGTGATCGGAACGCGAAGGGTCAGAACGCGAACTGGGAACGCAGGGCGATGGCGTCGATGGTCTCGCCGATGTTGCCGCCGGCGGCGTTCAGGCGGTGGATGCGACCGTGCTGGTAGTCGAGCAGGAACCGAATGACGGAATTGGGGTACCAGTTCAGGCCGAACGTAAAGATGTCCTGCTCGCCGCCGCGGATGCCGCCGGTCGGCGTCGCCGAGCCCAACACGCCGTAGTGGTCGTTGAGGTTCAGCACGCTGTAGCGCGCCGCCACTTCGAACGCGCCCCAGTCGCCCTTGTCGAGGCTGAA
This sequence comes from Caulobacter sp. KR2-114, assembly GCF_049446115.1. Taxonomy (NCBI): domain Bacteria; kingdom Pseudomonadati; phylum Pseudomonadota; class Alphaproteobacteria; order Caulobacterales; family Caulobacteraceae; genus Caulobacter; species Caulobacter sp. KR2-114. The sequence continues at coordinate 358,709 of NZ_JBMSEC010000006.1, read as the reverse complement.
CGACTTGGCCGGCCGGATGCCGCGGAAGCCGCCGTTGGCCGAGTTCCAGACGTGGCGTTCGCCGGTCAGGGTCCAGGCGCCCTGGATGTACCAGCCGCCGAACTGCGGGTTGAAGGCCGAGCCGGCCGAATTGCGGTCGACATTGATCCGGAACCACTCGCCGGCGAGATACAGGTTGTGCCAGCTGCCGCCGGCCTCCAGCCCATAGGCCTGCATGCCGCTGGAGGTGATCGCGCCGGTGCTGACCAGGCGCAGGGTGTCGACCCGCAGCTCGGGCCGCTCCTGCAGGTTCAGGGTCTCGCTGACGCCGGGGCCGGCGACGGTGTCGGCGGGGGTGATCACGCCCTGGATCGAGGCGCCCAGGTGGAGGTCGTAGTCCAGGCCGTGGATCGGATTGATCGCCACGCGGGTGACGAAGCCGCGCTGCTGGTTGTTGGGCACGCCGGCCGTGCCGACGACCTTGCCGGTGTAGACGCCCTCGACGTACCAGCGATCGCCGTTCTGGACGATGCCGGCGCCCGTGCGCCCGTCGCCGGCATCGATGCCGCGGATCATCTCGGCCACCGCCGGACGTTCCAGGAACAGGCCCTCGGTGTTGCTGGTGGCGTCTTCCAGGCTGGACGGGGCCGCCCAGGCGCCGGCGCGCAGGCGCAGCGGATGGTCGGCGCCGAACGGCTTGAAGCCGGCGTACTCGATATAGGCCTGGTTCAGCACGGGGGATTCCCCGCCGGCGCCGCCGAATTCGCCCCACAGGGCGAAGTTCCAGTCGCCGTAGGCCGTGCCGTCGAAGCCGAGGCGGGCGCGGCGGAAGTTCGTGCCCGAGCCGATGTCGTTGGCCGTGGTCAGAGGATGCACCGCCGTGTGGGCGGCGTCGAACTGGACCACCGAGCGCACCGCGAAGCTGAACTTGCCGTCGGCGGTGGTGAAGGTCGGCCGGGCGTTGGCCAGGCTGACCTTGGGCAGGGCGGCCGCGGCGTCGCGCACCTGGTGGAAGTTGTCCGAAGTGGCGGCCTTCAGATCGGCCAGCTGGGCGCTGGTGTCGGACTGCGCCCCCTTCACCTCGGCGACGTCGGAGGCGTTGGCGTGCACGGTGTTCTTGAGGTCCTGCACCTCGGCGGCCAGGGCCTGCACCTCGGCGCGCAGCTCGGCGATCTCGGCGTCGCGCGGATCGGGCGTGGCGGCCGCGGGCGGCGCCTTCGCCGGGCGGGAGGCCGCCATCGCGTGGCCGGACTGAAGCGCCGCGATCGTGGCGAGCGCGGCTCCTGCGAGCAGTGATTTGTTCCTAGGCGACACCCGTCCCCTCCCAACGATCCCGAAGGCCCTGAGGCGCCAGATAAATTACTATCGCGCCGATAGGGATTATAGAAGTTCTGATGACGGCGCCCGATTTGCTTGTCGCGACCGTCAGAATCGCGCCGCTATCCGGCCCCTCGGCCGTGACACGGAGCCCGGTGCGGCAAGGCTTTGCCGCGGCGAACCGAAGGCCGGCGGCGCTGCGGGAGACGAGCATGATCGACGCGCTGATCTTCGACCTGGGCGGGGTGATCGTCGGCCACGACAACGAGGTGATGTACCGCCGCATCGCCAGCCGGTGCCCGGGCGGCGACGGGCCGAAGGTGGTGCTGCGGGTGTTGCGCGGCCGCGCTTGGGACACCGGCGCGCCGATCGCCGAGCTGCATCAGGCGCTGCAGGCCGAGGCGGGGTATGAGGCCGGCTGGGACCAGTTCGTGCAGGACTGGACCTGCCACTTCACCGTGGACGCCGAGATGCTGGCCTACGTCGAGGCGCTGGCGGGGCGGCGCCGCACCTTCCTGTTCTCCAACACCAACGCCGAGCATTGGGACCATCTGGTCGAGGTCACCGGCGGCCGCCTGGGGCGGCTGGAGCGCTACCTCAGCCACGAGATCGGCCTGGCCAAGCCGTCGACGGCGTCGTTCCTGGAGGTGGCCCGGCAGGCCGGGATCGAACCCGCCCACGCGGTGTTCTTCGACGATGTTGCCGCCAACGTCGATGGCGCCCGCGCCGCCGGCTTCCAGGCCGAGCTGTTCGTGGACCAAGCCGGACTGGCGCAGACCCTGGCGCGGCTGGGGGTGGCGTAGAGCGCCGCCCTACGCCAGGGCGGCGATGCTGGCCCAGCAGACGATGGCGCTGCAGACGCTGCTCCAGCGGCCGAACCCCTTGTAGATCTGGGCGGCCATCGCAGCCTGCTGCTTCAGCGTGCCTTCGGCTTTGATCTGCGGGTCGGAGACGTTGCGGATCGCCAGCCACGGCGGCGCCGTGGGGCCGATCTGCTGGGCCACCAGGCCGAGAACGGCATCGCCCATCTCAGAGACCCCGCCCAGCCCCTGCAGCCGGTAATGGTCGTCGGAGGTGTCGAAGCCGAAGAAGTCCGTGGTCACCACGCTGCCGGCGAGCGCGCCGGGGGCGTCGACGTGAATCACGGGCGCGCGGGGATTGGTCTTGGGCAGCTGGCCGGCGTTGGCGGCGAACAGCTGCTGCGCCTGGGCGAACCGGGAGGTGTCGGCGGCGGCGTTGGAATACTCGGCCTGCGCCCAGGGCTCGTGCTTGAACTTGGCCGTGCAGTCGAAGCGCACCACGGGGCTGACCACCACGTCGCCGACCATGGCCTCGGCGCCGATGCCGCCGGCGGTGCCGGTGGTGATCACCAGCCGGGGCTTCACCTCGTCGATCAGCTGGCGCCAGACCTGGATGTTCGGCGCCTTGGGCCCGTCCTGCGACAGGTGCGAGTCTGACTTGAACACCACCACGGACTTGCCGCCGATGGTCGTGCGCCACCAGGCGCCCAGTCGCCGGGCCTGCACCGCCGGGCAGCCGGCGCGCATGTCGGCGGCGATGGCCGCGTAGTTGTGCGTGTAGCTGAGGTAGTCGTCATGCGAGTCCTTGCCGGGCGTCAGCACCCGGCTGAGCGCGTGGGCCTCGTCCACGGTCCAGGTGACCACCAGCACGTCGGCCTGCGGCAGCGGCCCCGCGGCGACCCCGCCGGCGTCGGCGGCGGTCTGGGGCGCCAGGCCCTCCGGCCAGGGGATGTCCCGGAAGCGCGACAGGCCGGTGGCCGAGGAGAAGGCCAGGAAGTGCAGGCCGCTGGTCGCCTCGGAGTCGAAGTCGATGATCTCGCGCTGGAAGTCCTCGTCCTGCGCGCCAGGGCCGTGGGCGGCGTCGAAGGCGAAGGTCTTGGCCGGCGGCGGTTCCTCGATCGGGTCGTAACCCAGGTTGGCCTTGAACCAGGCGCGATCGGCGGTCATGGGCGTCCCTCGCTGGGGCTGTCCGCAGGCGGGCGCAGCTGCGCCGTCGCCGACGGCGGCTCCGCACACGGAAGGTTTTCGAAATACGCGAGACCGGAGCGCTCGCCAGCGGCGGCGCCCCACCGACTTTCAACTGTCGCGAGCATGGCGGCCAGGGGACGGCGCGGCGAGTCAATTTCCTGTTAGGGCGCGCGGCGAATGCCCCCTCCCTCGCGCCCGCCCGGCATGCCAAGCTCGATCCTGCCCCCTTCAAGGAGATCGCCATGCCTGCCGACGCCACCGCGCCACCGCCGACGCTGGACCAGCGGCTGGACGCCATCTTCGCCCCCTGGGCGCGCACCGACGAGCCGGGGGTGGTGGCGGGGGCGGCGCTGGACGGCCAGGTGATCTGGCGACGCGGCTTCGGCATGGCCAGCCTGGAGACGGCGGCGGCCAACACGCCGAGGACGCGCATGCGGATCGGCTCGACCAGCAAGCACTTCACCGCGCTTTTGGCGCTGCTGCTGGCCGAGGACGGCAAGCTGGACCTGGACGCGCCGATCCGCGCCGCGATCCCCGAGCTGACCGGTCCCGGCGGCGATCCGACGCTGCGCCAGCTGCTGCAGCACCGCGGCGGCTCGCGCTGCTACCTGGACATCGGCTTCATCGGCCACGGCATGAGCGTGCCGCCCGCGGGCCGGGCGCTGCAGAGCCAGATCTGGCAGACGGGGCGCAACTTCGCCCCCGGCGCGGCGATGATCTACAACAACGGCGGCTATCACCTGGCGTCGATCGCCATCGAGCGGGCGGGCGGCGCCCCGTTCGAGGCGCAGCTGAAGGCGCGGCTGTTCGACGTGGTCGGCATGCCCGACACCGCCTTCGGTCCCCAGCGATCACGTCATCACCCCAGGCATCGCCACGATGCACGTGCCCACGCCGGGCGGCGGCTGGCGGCGCGGCCTGTTCCCCTCGGACGAGGTGCGCGGCGAGGGGGCGATCGTCTCGACCATCGACGACATGCTGCGCTGGATGGCGCACCTGCGCCGGCGCGACCTGTTCGGCTCGGCGCAGAGCTGGGCGGCGCTGACCGAGGCGCCGGCGTACGACGACGGCAGCGTCGGCGCCTATGCGCTGGGCCTGATGCTGGAGGACTATCGCGGGCTGCGCACGATCCAGCACGCCGGCGGGGTGATGGGCGGCACGGCGCAGATGCTGAGCTTCCCGGACGACGGCCTGGACGTGATGGTGATCGCCAACGGCGCGCGCGGCGCCGACGTGGTGCGCCTGGCCCAGCAGGTCGCCGACGTGGTGCTGGAGGGCCGGCTCGGGCCGGAGACGCCCAAGGTCGCGGCCGAGGACTTCAAGCCGCTGATCGGCGACTACTGGTCGCCGGACAGCCGCATGATCTACAGCCTGCTGGACCACGGCGGCGAACTGAAGCTGGGCGTGGCCAAGTCGCCCAACGGCCTGCCGCTGGACCGCCAGCCGGACGGCGGCCTGGGCACGCCGCCCGGGGCCGGCGCCCTGGGCGCGATCCGGCTGCGGCCGGTCGAGGGCGGCCTGGAGGTGTCCTTCGGCGGCGAGCGAATGGTGCACGAGCGCCTGGACCCGCGGGACGGCGACGCCGAGCTGTTCGCCGCCGCGGCGGCCGGCCGCTACCGCGGCGACGACGCCGATGCCTGGGCCGAGATCACGGCCGCGGACGGCGGCCTGACCCTGAGCCTCTCCGATGGTCACGGCCACACCATCGCGCCGTTGGTGGTGCTGTCGCCGCGGGTCGCCTTTTCCAAGCCGGGCGGGATGATGTCGGCGTCCCGCATGACCATCAGCCTCGACATCGGCGGCGACCCGGCGCCCGGCTTCCAGCTGAACACGGCCCGCACGCGGGGGCTGGCGTTCCGGAGGGTCGACTAGGGGCGCGCGGGCCGCGCGCGCAGCCAGCGCAGCAGGTCCGGCCGCGCCTTCGCGCTCCGCGTTGGAACCGGCTCGCCCAGCATGTCCTCCAGATAGAGGCACTGCACCAGCACCAGGACCGCGACGGTGATCGGTCCGGTGAGGAACACGCCGACCGGGCCCAGCAGCAGGGCGAAGACCACGGTGGAGAACACCGAGATCACCGGCGGCACGTCCGCCGCCTCGTCCTGCACCTTGGGGGTGATGAAGGCCCCGTCCAGAAAGTGCACCGCCCAGATCACCACGGCCACCGCGACGGCCTTGATCGGTTCCTGCAGGAAGCCGATCAGCATGGCCGGCAGGGTGGCGATCACCGAGCCGAGGTTGGGGATGAAGCTCAGCACCGCCCCGGTCAGGCCCAGGGCCACCGGCGCGTCGATGCCGAGCGCCCACAGGCCGAGGCTCGACAGCACCCCCACCACGGCCATCACCACCATCCGCCCCGCCAGCCAGCGGCGCAGGGCGGTCGCCAGCCGGTCGGCCACCTCGCCATAGCGTGCGCGGCGCGACGGCGGCGCAAGACGCAGCAGGCCCCGGCGGTAGCGGGCGGGGTCGGCGGCGAGGAACACGCCGCCCAGCAGCATCACCAGCACATAGGTCAGCGTCTTGCCAAGCGTGGCGATGAGGCCGGCGGCCAGGCGCGGCGCATTGCCGGCCAGCAGGGTCACGGCGCCTCCACGGGCCTGCAGCAGCAATTCGTGGCCAAAGGCCGTCGCGTTCATATGGCCGGCGATCTGCCGCAGGCCGGCCGGCAGCTTGTGGCTCAGAACGTCGAACTGGCCGGCCAGGGTGGCGCCGAACACTTCCAGCGTCAGGCCCACCGCGCCGATGACCACCGCGACGCCCAGCGCGAGGGCCAGCGGGCGCGGCAGGCGCAGCCGGCGGCTGAGCGAGTCGGCGAGGCCGCTGAAGCCCAGCCCCAGCACGACCGAGCCCAGGCCGATGGCCGCCGCCTCGCGCATCCGCCACAGCAGCAGCGCCGCAGCGATCACCGCCACCGCGACGACCATCCGCGCCGCGAAGCCGGACAGGGCGGCGGGCGCGCGGCCGGCCGGGCCAGGCGCCGCGACAGGATCGGTCACGGGCGCTCCGCCGTCGGGAACCCCTCTCGTCATGATAGGACCCTTGCCTCCAGGAGGCGCACTCTGCGCCTGGCCGGCAGCCAAGGGCCTTGATGTCGGTCAAGCGCGCCGCCCTCCCCCGGCCGCGCCGGGAGAGGGCCGCCGCGGTCAGGCGGCCAGGTCGAACCGGTCCAGGTTCATGACCTTGGTCCAGGCCGCCACGAAGGCTTCCACGAAAGCGGCCTCACCGTCATCGGTGGCGTAGGCCTCGCTGAGCGCGCGCAGCTGCGAGTTGGAGCCGAAGATCAGGTCGGCGCGGGTTCCCGACCACTTCACCGCGCCGGCGGCGTCCCGGGCCACATAGACCCCGTCGTTCGCCGCGTCGGCCTGCCACTTCAGGGTCAGGCTTGAGCCGAGCAGGTTGACGAAGAAGTCGTTGCTGAGCACGCCGACGCGGTCGGTGAACACCCCGTGCCGCGAGCCGCCGACGTTGGCGCCCAGCACGCGCAGGCCACCCAGCAGCACCGTCATCTCCGGCGCGGTCAGGGTCAGCAGGTGGGCGCGGTCCAGCAGCATCTCCTCGGGCGACAGGGTCTGGCTCCCGCTCAGGACGTTGCGGAAGGCGTCGTCCTTGGGCTCCAGCGGGGCGAAGGATTCGGCGTCGGTCTGGTCCTGGCCGGCGTCGGCCCGACCCGGCGTGAAGGGGACGCTGACCGCATGGCCGCCGGCCTTCGCCGCCGCCTCCACCGCCGCCACGCCGCCCAGCACGATCAGGTCGGCCAGGGAGACCCGCTTGCCGCCGGCCTGGGCCCCGTTGAACGCCGTCTGGATCGTCTCCAGCGTCGCCAGCGTCGCGGCGAGTTCGGCAGGCTCGTTCACCGCCCAGTCCTTCTGCGGGGCCAGGCGGATGCGCGCGCCATTGGCGCCGCCGCGCTTGTCGCCGCCGCGGAACGTCGAGGCGGACGCCCAGGCGGTGGCCACCAGGCGGGAGATCGACAGGCCCGAGGCGAGGATCCGGGCCTTCAGGTCCTCGATGTCGGCGGCGTCGATCAGAGGGTGGTCGACCGCCGGCAGCGGGTCCTGCCAGATCCGCGGCTCGGCCGGGACTTCCGGACCCAGCAGGCGGCCGTGCGGACCCATGTCGCGGTGGGTCAGCTTGTACCAGGCCTCGGCGAAGGCGTGGGCGAACTGGTCCGGATGCTCCAGGAACCGGCGCGAGATGGCCCCGTAGGCCGGGTCGAAGCGCAGCGCCAGGTCGGTGGTCAGCATCATCGGCGGATGGCGGCGGGCCGGATCGTGCGCGTCGGGCACGCTGTCGGCCGGATCAAAGGCCTTGGGCGTCCACTGGTGCGCGCCGGCCGGGCTCCTGGTCAGCTCCCACTCATACCTGAACAGGTTCTCGAAGAAGCGGTTGCTCCACCGGGTCGGCGTCTGGCTCCAGGTCACCTCAAGGCCGCTGGTGATGGTCTGGGCGCCGGCGCCGGCGCCGTAGCTGCTCTTCCAGCCCAGCCCCTGCTCCTCGATGCCGGCGCCTTCAGGCTCGGGACCGACATACTGGCCGGGATCGGCCGCGCCGTGGGCCTTGCCGAAAGTGTGGCCGCCGGCGATCAGGGCCACAGTCTCCTCGTCGTTCATCGCCATGCGGGCGAAGGTCTCGCGAATGTCGCGCGCCGCGGCCAGCGGGTCCGGATTGCCGTTCGGGCCCTCAGGGTTGACGTAGATCAGACCCATCTGCACCGCCGCCAGCGGGTGGGCGAGGTCGCGGTCGCCGCTGTAGCGCTGGTCGCCCAGCCACTCGCGCTCAGGCCCCCAGAAGATGTCGTTCTGCGGCTCCCAGACGTCCACGCGGCCGCCGCCGAAGCCGGCGGTCGGCAGGCCCATGGACTCCAGGGCGCAGTTGCCGGTGAGGATCATCAGGTCCGCCCAGCTGAGGGCGCGGCCGTACTTCTGCTTGATCGGCCACAAGAGGCGCCGGGCCTTGTCGAGATTGGCGTTGTCCGGCCAGGAGTTCAGCGGCGCGAACCGCTGGGTCCCGTAGCCCGCGCCGCCGCGGCCGTCGCCGACGCGGTAGGTGCCGGCGCTGTGCCAGGCCATGCGGATGAACAGCGGGCCGTAGTGGCCGTAGTCGGCGGGCCACCAGTCCTGCGAGGTGGTCATCACCTTGATGATGTCGGCCTTGACCGCCTTGAGGTCCAACGCCTTGAACGCCGCGGCGTAGTCGAAGCCGGCGGGCATCGGATTGCCGGCCGGCGGGTTCTGGTGCAGCACCGACAGGTCCAGCTGGCTGGGCCACCACAGCCGGTTGGTCATCTCGAACAGCTTGGCGTGACCTTCCACGCGGCCGCCGTCCATCGGGCATTTCGGTTGGTCGTCCATGGCGCTTCCAATGCTGGTCCGTTGCTGCCGCCCCCGGCGAGGCGAAACGTCCCACCTAGCGCCAGGCGGGTCCAATCGATTGTATTTTCCGGATCGATAGACGAAATCTTCCGACGGTGACGATCAAGGATCAGGTTTTCCGCCGGATTCTGGCGAGCGCCTCGACAACCCGTCGCGAGATTTCTCGATCGCCAACCCGGGGGCGAGGATCGCGGCGAGCACAATGAAGGGTATCAGGCATCCAGGCGCCCTGCCACAAGGGGGGCCAATCCGCAGTCACCCCTGGCTGCGCCCTAGCACGATCATCATCAGCCCGCCGCCCAGTTGGAAGGCGATCGAGAACCAGAAGGTGACCGGCTGATCCTTTCGGTTCGCGAAGCCTAGCGCGACACCGCCCGACCGGTGACCAGGCCGTAGGCCGCCGTCGCGACGAACGCTATCCCCATGAAAAGGAAGGCGAACGGCGCGGTGTAGTCGACCTCTCTGCGCATCCCCGTCGCTAACGTACTGAGGTCCCTAGTCGGCCGGGTGCGGCGCTGAGGCGGGGATGGTCTGCGGCGGGGCGGGCGCCGGGTCTATTGGGGCCGAGAGGGGCGCGGGGGTCGGGCCGCCGCCGACGGCGGCGTCGGGGCGGATCTCCTGGATCTCGCCCCAGCGGCGGCGCGAGGCGTCCCAGAACCGGGCCAGCAGGCAACCCGGGGGGGCGCCGGTCCAGGCGGGGGCGCCGTCGTTGCACGGGGCGTGGGCCAGCAGCACCGGCCGGCCCTCGATCTCGCCGAGCGCGGCGGCGAAGGTCGGGCTGAGGTGATAGCCGAGCGGATCGCTGAGCAGCAGCAGGGTCGAGCCCTCGGCGCGGGCGCCGCCGCCGCTGCACGGATCGTGGAAGAAGAAGTCCGGGCGGTCGTCCTCGTTGTAGCGGGTGGCGACGATCGGCGTCAGGCCCAGCTCGAAGGCGGACAGGGAGATGCCGCGGCACGGGCCGCCCGCGGCCAGCCGGTCGTGCAGGTCCAGCAGCGCCTGGCGGGCGGAAGCCGGCAGTTCGGCGAGGTTCAGCTGGACATTGTCGCCGACGCGACGCTCGGCGGCCGGCGGCGGTGGGGGCGGCGGGGCCGCCGCGACATGGCGGGCCGGCGGGTGGCGCGGGCGGCGCGGCGGATGCGGCTTGGCCGTGGCGGACGTCGCCGCGACCGGCGCCAGCCCGGGGAACGGCAGCACGACCGCGGGGCGCGCGGATGTGGCCACGGGCGCCGGCGCCGTCGCCGCTGCGGGCGCCGCCTGTCCGCCGGAGGGCGCCAGCCAGCCCAGGGCGATCGCGACGGCGGCCAGGACGCCGGACGACCCCGTGCCTCGTCGTTTCAGCTGCGCCGCGCCCGGACCCACGTCTGTCTTCGCCCCGTTCGGATGATTCCCGATCATCCGACGATTGGCCTGCCGGGTGGTTAATGCGGCGGGGGCGCCTGCCCCTCGGCGGACCTTGCCGCGCGGGCGCCCGTGACGCGCCCCCTGGCCCCCGGCGCCATCCTGGGAAATAGTGCGCCTGGCCGGCGACCTCGGGCACACGGGGGGCGGCCTGTGGGAGGAACACCGATGACCTACGCGCCGCCCGGGCGGGCGATCTACGACGCCGACAGCCACATCATGGAACTGCCGGACTTCCTCAAGAAGTACGCCGATCCGGGCCTGCGCGAGGAGATTCCGGCGGTCAGCTATTCGGCCTCGATCGTCACAGACGAGGAGGTTGCTGTGATCGTCGGCCAGGGCGGGCGCCACAGCCCCGAGCACGTCGCCGCGCAGGTGGCGATGGGCGACCGGCTGATCGCCCAGTCGAAGGAGATCCAGGCGCTGGGCGCCTTCGACGCCGTGGACCGCTCCACCGCCCTCGACCTGCTGGGCTTCAGGAAGCAGCTGGTGTTCGCCACCCACAGCGTGGCCATGCCGTTCTCGGCCAGCTCGAAGCTGGAGAGCCGGCTGCGCTACGGCGCGGCGCGAGCGCACAACCGGCACATGGCCGACTTCTGCCGCGCCGACAAACGGCTGATCGGCGTCGCCGTGGTCCCGCTGGACGACCCGGACCTGGCCCTGGCGGAGCTGGATTTCGCGCTCGAGAGCGGCCTGGGCGCCGCCTGGCTGCCGCATCGCCCGAGCGGCGACCGCTCGCCGGGTCACGTGGACCTGGATCCGTTCTGGGCGCGGCTGGCCGAGGCAGGCGTTCCGTTCGTGCTGCACGTGGGCGGCGCGCCGCTGCAGCTGGCCAAGGCCTGGATGAACAACGGGCGGGCCCCGACCAAGGACTGGCTGGGCGGCGGCGAGAACCTGCGCACCAAGGACATCGCCCTGCTGCACGAGGGCCCCGAGGCGTTCCTGACCATGCTGGTGCTGGACGGGGTGCTGGAGCGCCACCCGGGGCTGCGCGGCGCCTGCGTCGAACTGGGCGCGGGCTGGGTTCCCGAACTGCTGCGGCGGCTGGACTGGGTGGTCAAGCACTGGAGCCGCAACGACGCCAACCTGCAGGCGCTGCGCCGCACGCCCAGCCAGCAGATCACCGAGCAGCTGGCGTTCACCCCGTTCGTCTTCGAGGAGGTGGGACGGTTCATCGACCAGTCGAACCCCGACCTCTACCTGTTCTCCAGCGACTATCCGCACATCGAGGGCGGGCGCGATCCGATCGGCCGGTTCGAGGCCTCGCTGGGCGAGCGCGAGGCGTCCGTGCGGGACCGGTTCTACACCGACAACTTCCTGCGCATCTTCCCGCACGCCAGGGGCTGAGGCGGCGTGATCGGGGGGCCCTGGCCTAGGCCGGGGCCTTCGCCGGGCCCGGCAGGGTGGCCACGCCGGCCAGGGTGGCAAGCGCGAAGGCGGCGCCGGTGAGGAAGGCCGCAGGAGCGCCGAAGGCGGACCAGAGGGCGCCGGCCAGGGCCCCTGCGGCCAGCATGGCAAGGCCGCTGGCCAGGTTGAACAGGCCGAAGGCCGTCCCGCGCAGGTCCGCCGGGGCAGTGTCGGCCACCAGCGCCGCCAGCAGGCCCTGGGTGCAGCCCATGTGCAGGCCCCACAGGCCAACCCCGACGATCACGCCGGCGATGCCGCCGACCCAGGCCAGCACCGCCTCGGCCGCCGCCAGGGCCACGAGGCCGAAGGCCAGCAGACCGCGCCGCCCGATCCGGTCCGACAGGCTGCCCGCCGGCGCGGCGACCAGGGCGTAGATCAGGTTCATGGCGATCAGCACGAAGGGGATGAAGGCCAGGGGGATGCCGGCGTCGCGGCCGCGCAGCACCAGGAAGGCCTCGCTGATCCGCGCCAGGGTGAACAGCACCCCGACGCCGACCGCGCGCCAGAACGGCGCCCCCATGCCCCGAACCTGCGACCAGCGGATCGGCGGGCGGGCGCTCGCGGCGGGGCGCTCATTGCGCGGCTCCTCCACGCCCAGCGCCAGCAGCAGCACGGCGATCACGGCGGGGATCACCGCCCAGCCGAACACGGCGCGCACGTCGTTGTGCAGCGCGAGCATCAGACCCACCGCCAGCAGCGGGCCGGTGAAGGCCCCCACCGTGTCCAGCGCCTGGCGCAGGCCGAAGGCTGCGCCGCGCAGTTCCGGCGGGGTGACGTCGGCCACCAGGGCGTCGCGGGGGGCGCCGCGGACACCCTTTCCGACGCGGTCGACAAAGCGGGCGGCCAGCACCTCGAACGGGGTGACGGCCAGCGGGAACACCGGCTTGCTGGCCGCTCCGAGCGCATAGCCCAGCACCGCCAGCAGCTTGCGCCGGCCCAGCCGGTCGCTGAGCCAGCCGGAAAAGATCTTGCTGATCGAGGCGGTGGCCTCGGCGACGCCCTCGATGATCCCCAGCAGCGCCGGCGACGCGCCCAGGCCCGCCACCAGGTAGACCGGCAGCAGGCTGTGGATCATCTCCGAGGAGATATCCATGAACATGGACACCAGCCCCAGGGTCCATACCGCCCGCGGCACGCCGGAGATCCTGATCGCCATCGGCAGAGCCTTCCTTCGGACGCGACGCGGGCCACAGCCAGGGCGCAGGGATAGGCGAGCGGAACGGCGGTGACCAGGGCGGCGAAGCGCGGCGGCGCCGGCGCCCTACCCCACCCCCGGGAAAACGCGCTATGCCGGCGCCATGAGCAAGACCACCGTCGCCGCGCTGCAGATCGGATCGGACCCTCGCGGCAAGGCCGCGACCCTGGAGGCGGTGCTGGCGTACGAGGCGCAGATCGCCGCCACGGGCGCGAGCCTGGTGGTGATGCCCGAGGCCCTGCTGGGCGGCTATCCCAAGGGCTCCGACTTCGGGACCCGACTGGGCTATCGCCTGCCCGAGGGGCGCGCGGCTTTCGCCCAGTACTACGAGAATGCGGTGGACCTGGACGGGCCGGAGATCGCGGCCCTGGCAGCCTTGAGCGAGCGCACGGGTGCAGCGCTGGTGCTGGGGGTGATCGAGCGGGCGGGATCGTCGCTTTACTGCACGGCGGTGTTCATCGAGCCGGGCCAGGGGCTGGTGGCCAAGCACCGCAAGCTGATGCCGACGGGCTCGGAGCGGCTGATCTGGGCGCAGGGCGACGGCTCGACCCTGCCGGTGGTGGACAGCCGCGCCGGACGCCTGGGGGCGGCGATCTGCTGGGAAAACCACATGCCGCTGCTGCGCACGGCGATGTACGCCAAGGGCGTCGAGATCTGGTGCGCGCCCACCGTCGACGAGCGCGACATCTGGCGTTCGACCATGCGCCACATCGCGCACGAGGGGCGCTGCTTCGTGGTCAGCTGCTGCCAGGTTCAGCCCTCGCCCCGGACGCTGGGCCAGAGCTTCGCGGGCTGGGACGACGACCGGCCGCTGATCGCCGGCGGCAGCCTGATCGTCGGCCCGCTGGGCGACGTGCTGGCCGGGCCGCTGGAAGGCGAGACGGGCTTACTGACCGCCACCATCGACACCGCGGACCTTGTCGGCGCCCGTTATGACTTCGACGTGGTCGGCCACTATGCCCGGCCGGACGTCTTCACCCTGACGGTGGACGAGCGCCCCAAGCCGGGCGTGGTGCGGATCACCGACTAGGCTGTCTCCATCGCGGTCGCGTCGACGACCCCGGCGTTGACTTCAATTCTACAATTAGCTAATCATCGAACTATGAACCAGGTCTTCAAGGCCCTTTCCGATCCCACGCGGCGGCGCGTGCTGCAGCTGCTGCGCAAGGGGCCGATGAGCGCGGGAGAGCTCAGCCGCCAGTTCGACGTCTCCAAGCCGACCATGTCGGCGCACTTCGCGGTGCTGAAAGAGGCGGACCTGCTGCACGCCCAGAAGGACGGCAAGTCGGTCATCTATCACCTGAAGCTGTCGGTGCTGGAGGAAGCGCTGCTCGGCTTCATCGATTCATTCGGCCTGAGCGCGGAGGCGCCGGAGCCCAGCGAGGAGACCGCGCGATGAAACGGGAACTGATTGGAAGTCTCGCCTGGGGGGCCGGGATGATCGCCCTGGCCTTGGCCGCGACCTTCGTGCGCAAGCTCGGCTATATCGACGAGACCGCGACCCGCCGCCTGGTCTCCTGTGCGATCGGGCTCTGGCTGGCCTGGTACGGCAACGGCATGCCCAAGGCCCTGGTCCCCAATGCCTGCGCCCGCCAGGCGAGGCGGGTGACGGCCTGGACCATGGTGCTGAGCGGCCTTGTCTATGCAGCGCTGTGGGCGTTCGCCCCGATCCAGCTCGCGACGACGGCCGGGACCGGCGCGGTCCTGGCGGGCGTAGCCGTCTCGCTCGGCTATTGCCTGTCGCTACGGGCCAGGGCGAGCGCCGCCTAGCCTAGCCCTGGCGTTCCGCGCCGGGCCCGAGCCCGGCCTCCAGTCCATACGATCCGCATCCGTGCGCCGACTTAACCCGTCGGCCGCCCGACGGGAGACCCATGCATGCACACGCTCGCGGGATACCGCGCCGCGCTCGCGGCCCTGGTGGCGGCGCCGGTGATCTTCACCTCCGACGCTGCGCGATCCCAGGCGGCGGCCGGCGACTGGCATGGAACGATCGAGGTTCCCTCCGGCGCCCAGTTGCGGATCGGCATCACCGTCAAACCCAAGGCCGGCGGCGGCTATGATGGGGTCCTGCAGAGCCCCGACCAGACCCCCGCGCCCATCCCGCTGGATGGGGTGCAGGCGGCCGACGGCTTGCTCAGCTTCTCCATCGACGCCTTCCACGCCAGCTACACGGGACATTGGGACGGCGCGCGCCAGGCCTGGGTCGGCACATGGCGGCAGGGCGCGCCCTTGCCCCTGGTCCTGACCGCTGGAAAGCCCGATCCGCTGCCGGTGATCGAGGGCCTCGACGGCGACTGGGCGGGAGCGATCACGCCCGCCGGCGCCACAGTGCGCCTGATCCTGCACATCAGAACCGACAGCCGCGGGACGATCGTGACCCTGGACTCTCCCGACCAGGGCGCTTTCGACATTCCGCTACGCACCCTGAAGCGCGATAGCCGCACGGTGACCTTCGAGATCAACGGCTCGCGCTTTGAAGGTATCCTGTCGGCCGACGGCCGCTCGATCGTCGGCGCCTGGGCAGGCGTCGCCTACAAGGGGCCGCTGACGTTCGCGTCGAGGCCGGTGGCGACCCTGCCTCCAAAGCGGCCCCAGACCCCTCAGCCGCCCTTCCCCTATCGTACCGAGGCGGTCGTGGTGCAGAGCGCTCCGGGCGTGAAGCTTGCGGGCACCCTCACCCTGCCACAGGGCAAGGGTCCGTTTCCGGCGGCCGTGTTGATCACCGGCTCGGGCGCGCAGGATCGTGACGAGACCATCCTGGGCCACAAGCCGTTCGCAGTGATCGCCGACCGTCTCACCCGCGACGGGATCGCCGTTCTGCGTGTGGATGACCGCGGCTTCGGCCAGTCCACCGGCGATTTCGCCAGCGCGACCGACGACGACTTCGCCGTCGACGCCGCCGCCAACGTCGCCTTTCTGCGGGGGCGCGGCGACATCGATCCGACGCGCATCGGCCTGATCGGCCACAGCGAGGGCGGCCTGGTCGCGCCGAAGGTCGCGGCCCGGGATCCCAAGCTCGCCTTCATCGTGCTGATGGCTGGCCCGGGCGTGCCGTTGTCTCAGGTGCTGCGCGCCCAGCGCGCCGCCATGGCGCCGGCCATGGGGGTGAGCCCTGAGCGGATCCGCCGCAGTCAGGCGCTGCTCGACGACGTGAACGCCGCGATGCGCGGGGCCAGGGACGAGGCCGACGCCAGGGACCGGGCGCTGAAGGTGATCCAGGCCGAGGGTGGCGAGGCGATCCGCACCCCTGCGCAGGCCATGGGCCTGGCGGTGCAGTTGAGCTCGGGATGGATGCGCGGCCTGCTGGACTACGACCCGGCCCCGACCCTGGCGCGGGTGAAGTGTCCGATCCTGGCCCTGAACGGCTCGAAGGACGAACAGGTGCCGCCCGATCAGAACCTGCCGGCGATCCGCGCGGCGACCAAGGCGAACCCCGACGTCGCCATCGTCGAGCTGCCGGGCCTCAACCACATGTTCCAGACCGCCAAGACCGGCGCCCTGGGCGAGTACGCCGACATCGAGGAGACGGTCGCGCCGATCGCCCTCGACACCATCTCGACCTGGGTCCGCAGGCATGTCGCAAAGTGAAGCCGGAGGGCCGCTTCGCGGGCGCGCCTGTCTGTGCGACAATTTGTCGGCGCTGCAGGACCTGCGTCCAGAACGGTTGTTAAGCAGGTTGGGCGCATCCCGGGCCCTCCTCCGGCGCAGACGCCGCCGCAGGCTCATGGAGAACGCCATGTCCGTCGCCCCCGTCGCGAGCACCCCCGCCCCCGCCGCCTACGCCGCGGTGAAGCCGCCCGAGGCCGCCGAGAAGGGGCCGGACATGGATCATGACGGCGACGAACCCGCCAAGGCTGCGGCGGCGCCGAACACAGGCCTCAAGGTCGACATCACCGCCTGACGGCGCGCCGGGCGGTAACGCTGGCGCGCAGGCGCGCTTGAGGTGTCTCAATTCCAGGGCTCGCGCCTTGCGCTAGTGCTCCAACACGGGGCGGCGGAGGGCGGCGATGCGTACGACAATCAAGGCGGCTGGCCCGTCCCCGCCCGACCCGCCGCCGCGAGTCCGTCCAACGCGCCAGGGCGACCAGAGCGCCTCAAGGGGGCCGGAGTCGCCGCAAGAAGGCCTGCTGGGAGCAATCCTGGATTCGGTGGCGCACGACCTGCGCAACCATCTGACGACCATCCTGGGCGCCGCGACCACGCTGCTCGAATTCCAGGCGGTTCTGCCTGCTGAAGCCCGGACTGACCTGTTGCAGGCGATCCAGGAGGAAGCGGGACAGTTGAACGGCTACGTCAGCCGCCTGCTGGACGCGCGGCGGCTGCGTGGCGCGGGCGCATGCGAACAGCCTTCCCTGGATGTGCGCGAGGTCGCGCGCCACGTCGTGCGCGCTGGCGTGCGCGCGCGGACCGGCCGGACCCTGGTGTGCCGCCTGCCCCGCATCCTGAGCCTGGCGCGGGGGGATCGAACGCTGCTTGAGGGCGCCCTCGACAACGTCGTGCGCAACGCCTTGGCCTACGGCCCGGTCGGCTCCCGGGTGACGGTGTCGGTCTGGGAAGAACCGCGGGCCGTGTGCCTCAGCGTGTCCGACGAGGGGGCGGGCTTTCCAGGCGCGGATCCGGAGCGGCTATTCGAGCGCCTGCGTCGGGGCGGGGCGGCAGGAGCCGGCTGCGGCCTGGGCCTGGCGATCGCCAAGAGCTTCATGCAGGCCATGAGCGGCGAGATCACGCTGGGCGAGCGGCGCGGCGGCGGGGCCGAAGTGATCCTGCGGCTGGCGAAGGCCTGACGGATCAACGGCGGTCGCTGTCGACCTTGTCGTACTCCGCCTGGATGTTGGCCGGCGGATCGTCGTCGCCCTCCGGCAGGGGCTTGTGCAGGGTCTCCGCCCAGCGGTCGAGCCAGTCGGGGCCATCGGACCCCACGTGGCGGTCGGCGGTGCGATAGGCTGGATCGAGCAGCGCCTGTTGCAAGGTGACCGGCTTCAGGCCCGCCTGCCGCAGCAGACCGAGCACGCGGTCCAGGCAGTCCGCATTGAGCCGGGTGTCGTGCAGCAGCATGACGTGGGCGATCTGGCGGCCGAAGAGGGCGCGCGAGGCCTTGCGGGCCCAGGCGATGCGCTGGGCGGTATAGGCCAGGTACTGGGCCTGGATGCGCCGTGCTCGCGCGGCGTCGCCATGGGCCAGGGCGTCGTCGTAGGGCTCGGCGAACTCCCAGTCGGAGGCGTCGATCGTCACTGGCGCGACGCGGTAGCCGTGGCGCGCCAGCCAGCCGTCGACGGCGCGCTTGCGGGCGGCCGTGGCGCCGGTCTCCAGATAAGGGTGCCGGAACCAGCGCGGAACCTGGCCGCGCGCGGCCAGCAGAGGCCGGATCGCCGCGTCGCCCTGCGCCAGGTCGGCGACATAGCCTAGCGTTCCAAGGGTCTCGGGAGATTCGTGCGAGAAGGTGTGGTTGCCCAGCGCCATGCCGGCGGCCAGCCAGGCGTTGACCCGGGCGATGAGGCGCGGCTCGGCCGGCTCGCCCAGCTCCTGGCCGATGACGAAGCCCACGGCGGGGATGTGGCGCCGGCGCAGCGTGTGCAGCAGCCGGCTGTTGAAATCGTCCGCATAGGCCTGGTCGTCGACGAGGCTGAGGCCCGGCAGATCGTCGAAGGTGAGCGCCACCTGGCCCGCGCGCGCCGGACCGGCGGCCGCGACGATCAGGGCCAAGGCCATGGCGAGCGGGGACAGCAGGCGCCGGGGGCAGGTCATGGCACTCAGGGAATCATCGCCCGCACTGCCGGGGCCTGGGGCGCCCGGATAGAGTCGATCCGCGAGGCGGGATCAAGGCGCGTGGCGAGCCTGGAGCGCTGCAGGGCGAGGGGTAAGACGGCCGGCGTGGATGGCGCCGGCCGCCTCGAGGGTGTCCCCGCTGGGGGGTTGGGGGACGAGTCGGCTTGTAGTCCACGGGTGTTTCGCCGCCATGTCGTGGCCGTAGCACTTCGGTCGCGTCGGCCTGTCGACATGCGCAAGGCCGCGGCTTGCGATCGTGGCAGGCCTCGTGTCCATTGCATGGGTAGCTGGGGGTTGAACCGCAATGGCCGAAACGCAACCCACGCCGTCCGCCGCCCTGCGTGAGGACGAACGGTTCTTGATCCACCTGATTGCGGTCTTCGAGGCCGCGCGCGTGCACAAGCTGGACCCGCACCTGAAGGCCGCGGGCCTGACCACGCCGGCGATCCGCGCCCTGGCCTGGATCAAGGCCTCGCCGGGGGCGACCATGTCGGAACTGGCGGCCGGGGTGTTCACCGACCGCACCACCCTGACCCGCACGGTGGACATGCTGGTGCGCGAGGACATGGTGCATCGGCTGGGCGACGCCACCGACCGCCGCAAGGTCACCCTGACCCTGACCGAGAAGGGCGACGACGTCTGCCGCATGGGCCACGACCTGATCGACGAGATCAGCGCCTCGATCGGCGGCCTGGTCGAGCCTGACGTGCTGCGGCAGATGAACCGGGCGCTGCTGAAGCTGCACAAGGTGTTCGTCGACGACCCACGCATTCGCGACATCCACACCGGCCGCGCGATGCCGCCGCCAGCCGCAGACGCCCCCGCCGGCAAGGACGACAGAGCATGATCGCGCCGTGGATGCTGGGGCCGTTCTCGCCGCCGCAGCGCATCCTGGAGGCGCGGCCGGACGTCGAATTCGACTGCCCCGTGTCGGGCCGGCGCGTGGCCTGGGCGGCCAAGGACCTGTTCAATCCGGGCGCGGTGGTGCGGGACGGCCGGGTGTGCCTGCTGGTGCGGGCCGAGGATGCAATGGGCCGCTACGCCGGCGTTTCGCGCATCGGCCTCGCGACCAGCGAGGACGGGATCAACTTCTCCCTGGAGCCGGAGCCGGTGCTGGCGCCCGGCGACGACGAATGGCAGGCCTGGGAGTGGCCCGGCGGCTGCGAGGATCCGCGCGTGGTCGAGGCGCCGGACGGAAGCTTCGTCTGCGCCTACACAGCCTTCGACGGCAAGGCCGCGGCCCTGTTCATCGCCACATCGCCCGACCTGAGATCCTGGACCAAGCACGGCCCCGCCTTCGCGGGCACGCCGTATGTGCGCCGGGCCAGCAAGTCGGGAGCGATCGTCACCGAGCTGAAGGACGGGCGCCTGGTCGCCGCCCGCGTCGACGGGCGGTTCTGGATGTACTGGGGCGAGGGCATGACCTACGCGGCCACGTCCGACGACCTGATCCGCTGGACGCCGCTGGAGAGTGAGGTCGCGCCGGAGCGCTACCTGACCCTCAAGCCCGCCGCCGCCGGGCGACAGGCCGAGGCGGGCAGCACGCCCTCGTGGCGCATCGACCGCGTCCGCGGACCGCAGGCGCTGCGCCCGCTGGCCGGGCCCCGTCGCGGCCGGTTCGACTCCATGCTGACCGAGCCCGGTCCGCCGGCCGTGCGCACGGCGGACGGCGTGGTGCTGATCTTCAACGGCGCCAACCATCCGAGCCAGGGGGCGCCGGGTGTTCCCGGCTTCGCCTACCAGCCCGGCCAGATGCTGTTCGACGCCAGCGACCCGACGGCGGTGATCGCCCGGCCCGCCGACCCCTTCCTGCGCATCGACCCGGCGGAGGCCGACGGCCAGGTGGGCAACGTCTGTTTCGCCGAGGGGCTGGTGGCCTTCAAGGGTCAGTGGTTCCTCTATGTCGGCCTGGCCGACTCCCGTCTGGGCGTCTCGACCGCGCCCATGGGCGCCTGAGACCCACCGGCGGCCGGCGCGGACGCCACTGTGTCCCCCGCGCAACGTCGCCGAAGCTTCGATGAACGGCGGCTGACCGCCCCCTCCAGCGGCCGTTCAGGCTCCCCATCTGATGCTCAAGCTATGGGACGCCCGCCCTGACCCAGAGGCTCCTGATCTCCAGGAACCCGACGGAAGCGTCCCCTGGAGTGATGCGATGTCGACGCCCCTGCGTGTCGTGACGACCGGTGCGGTCCCGATGACCGCGACCCCGAACCCGGCCGCCCCTGCCCCCGCCCCCGCCGCGCAAAGCCTGGCCGAGCGCGTGCGGCTGCTGCAGGCCGAAGCCCGCAGCCTGGCCCGCGACCATGTGGACAACCTGCATGACAGCCTGCTGGCCGTCAGCCACCTGGCCGCCGAGGTGGCCGAGGGCGGCGAGGCCTATCCGCCGGGCGTGCGCGAACTGGCCCGGCGCATGGTCGAGGAGAACGCCGCCCGCGCCGCGACGCTGGAAGCGATCCTCGGCCGGGTCTGATCCGCGCCATCCGCCGCTTCGACGGGCGCGGGGGTCGGCCCCCGCCGTCGAGGGCTGGGAAAGCACGGCGGGAGCCGGGCCACCCGCCTGAGCAGCGTGGCCACTGGTCTCTACGCAGGCCGTCGGCGAACGGATCAGCCGGCGTTGATGTGCAACTGCAGCCCGTCGATCGGCGCCAGCATCGTCTGCGGCGCGCCTGGCGCGGCCAGATCGAGCCGCAGGGCGCCGGGCAGGCTGGCGACCACGACCAGCTGCGCAGGCCCGAGCGCAAACGCATGGGCGCCATCCACCGCCCAGGGTGACGGCAGGGCGCCGCAAGGCCGGCCGCCCAGATCGCTCAACGCAAGGCGCGCGGCGGCGGGGTCGTCGACCGGCAGCCAGACCCGGTCGAGACAGGCCGCCCCGGTGCATGGCCCGGCCGGATCGTAGAGCGGCACGGCGTAGTCGGCCGGGGTCGTGGCCCCGGGGTGATAGTCGATGGCGAACAGTTGCGAGAGCAGCCCCTGCCCCCGGCGGAACGAGACCAGCGACCAGGGCGGCTTGCGGTGGGGGTCGGCGGAGTCCTCCCGGCGATCCGGCTTCACCCGCCAGCCGTGGCGATCGGCGAGGCCGACGATCTCGTCCACCGGCGCCCGCAAAGCGACCAGCGCCCTTGCCGGCCCGGCGGGCGCGGCGTCTGGCAGCTGATGCACGTCCAGGAACGGCCCGTTGGCGAAACGCACGCCGCGGGCGACGACCTGGCCGTCCGGGCTGTAGCCATCGACCGCCGCCATACCCGCGGCATCGGCCAGGGCGGCCAGCAAGGCGTCGCGCCGGTGCGTCCAGATGGCGATGTGGTCGAGCGAGGGCACGCGCCAGCCTAGCAGCCGCCTCGAGCCGGGAAAGCCTCAGAGCGTCAGCACGACCTTGACGCAGTCGCCGTGGTGCTGGGCTTCGATGGCCTCATTGATGGCCTCGAAGGGATAGGTCTTCACCAGCTTTTCCAGCGGCAGGTTGCCGGCGCGCCATTCCTCGATCAGGCGCGGCAGGAACTGGTCGGGATCGCTGTCGCCCTCGATGATGCCGCGGACGGTCTGGCCGAAGGTCAGCACGGTCCCCATGTCGCCCGGCAGGCCCGACCCCGGCTGCGGGATGCCGACCACGCCCAGCACCCCCTTGGGCGCCAGGCAGGCCATGATCGCCGACAGCACGTCCGAGCGGCCGGTGGTGTCGAAGGCGTAGTCGACGCCCATGGGGACGATCGCGCGCACGGCGGTCGGCAGGGCCTCGCCGGCCGGGTCGAGGACGTGGGTGGCGCCCAGATCGAGGGCCAGCTGACGGCGCGCGGCGTGCGGCTCCAGCACGATGATCGTGGCGCAGCCCTGGATCCTGGCCCCCATCACCGCGGCGAGCCCGACGGCGCCGCCGCCGGTGATCAGGATCGCCGAGCCCGCCGGGGGCGCCAGCGCCAGCATCACCCCGCCGGCCCCGGTCTGGATGCCGCAGCCCAGCGGCGCGGCGAGTTCGAACGGGATGTCCTCGGGCAGCTTCACCACATTGCGCTCGTAGGCCAGCGCATGGGTGGCGAAGGACGACTGGCCGAAGAAGTTGGACGACACCGCCGCGCCCTCGTCGCTGAGCGCCTTGGAGCCGTCCAGGCGCGAGCCGATGTAGTTCATCGCCGGCATCATGTAGCAATAGGCCGGGTCGCCGCTGCGGCAGCGCGCGCAGGTTCCGCAGGAGCGGAAGGTGATGCCGACGCGGTCGCCCGGCTTCACCTTGCTGACCGCCTCGCCCACGGCCTCGACCACCCCGGCGCCCTCGTGTCCGAACACCGCCGGGAAGGCCATGGGCATGCCGCCATCGCGCGCCACAAGGTCGGTGTGGCACACGCCCACCGCAGCGATGCGCACGCGGACCTCGTCCGCGCGCGGCGGCTCCAGCTCCAGGGTCGCGATCTCGAACGCCTGCCCCGCCCCGCGGGTGATCGCCGCCTTGACCTGCATGGATGGTTTCTCCCGCGCCTGTTATGGCGCCGGCTTAGCACCCTGTCGGGGCGGCTTCCATTTCACGTAAGGTGAGGCTCGTAAGCCCTATTCCGGCGGGTTGGGCGGGATCTGGCGGTACCAGGCGAGCTGTTCGCTGGTGGCCAGCAGCTTGCCGTCGCGCCGCCAGTAGCTGGAGCGCTCGTCCGAGGCGCCGCCGCCACCGGTGCGCCCTTCGCACTCCACCAGGATGAAGTCGTCGCCGATGCCGGCCAGGTCCTCGACGGTGGCGTGCAGGTAGACGGTCAGCGACAGGGTGGTGGTCATCACCCGCGGGCCCAGGGCGTACATGGCGCGCGGCGCGGAATGGTCGGTGACCATGCCCAGCAGGGCCTTGTCCCAGGCGCCGGACCGGGCGCGCACCCAGGCCAGCGAGCGGGAGTCCTTGCCCGGCTGCGGCGGGAAGCCTTCCAGGGTGCGCCGCTCGAAGGCCGCCGCGCCGAAGTGCATCGCCACGCCAGCCCGGGATTCCGGAACCGGCAGGCTCTCCGGCTCGGGGGCCTCGGGAATGGCGGCGAAGGCGAACGGCGGGGTCGGCGGACGGCGGGCCATGGTGACCATGGCGTGCACCCCCACCTCCTCCGAGCCGGCCGGCGAGACCTGCACCTCCCACACGCCGATCGACCCGCCCTGGCGCAGGCGCCGGGTGCGGATGTCCAGCGCGCCGGACGGCAGGGCGGAGGCGTAGGTCAGGGTGATCGACAGCGGCTCGCCCACCGCCTCGGGCTCGGCCTCCAGCACCCGCACGGCCAGGCCGATGGCGTAGCCGCCCCACAGGCCGCCGCCGGGATTGCGCCAGGCTGGCGCGGCCTCGGTGCGCCAGCGGCCGGGGCCGGCGGGGATCAGGGTGATGTCGTGGTCGGGGGTCGCGGTCGGGCTCATCGGAGCGTTGTGTACTCAGCAGACGCAGGGATATGGAAGAGGGTGTGTGCAATCCTCTCTCCTGACGTCATGGCATGACGCCCGCCCTGCCGCGCCGACACTTGGCCTGGTTGATTACGGCCGTCCTTGGCGTCGCCGGCTGCAGCGGCCACCGCCTTCCGGCGGCCGGCCTCAGCGACGAAGACATCCTCGCTGCGATCGACCGGCGGACGGCGCCACAGGGGCCAGGGAGCGAAATGCATTTCCTGGTTCGCAGCGCACGTGGCGGAGAAGAGATCGCGTGCGGCTATGCCGGCCCACATCCCCACACTGCCGCCACAGGTCCGCCCGTCTTGGCGCACGACACCATCTTCATCGCGCGCGGCCATCGTCTCATGCTTGAAGGCGATGTGCCCGACGCAGACTTCGAGCGCTTGCAGAACAGATTTTGCGGCCCGGATTGGATCGCACCGCCTCACATCCCGGCCGTACCCTGATCGATCGGCTTCGGCCCGGATCCGGCCCCGCGGCGCAGCTTCCTAGCCGCCCGGCCGATGGGCGCGGCGGGCCGACCAGGCGGCGCCGTCAAGGACCAGGGTGCGCAGGGTGTCGTAGGCGCGGGCCAGCTGCGTTAGGTCGGCGGCCTTGTACTCGATGCGGCGGACAAAGCGGGAGTCCGGCGCCTCGGGCGTCAGGTCGATCTCCAGCCAGGTTCCGCACTGGGCCAGCCGCGGGTCGGCGGCGGCGACCACCTGTCCGGCGTAGTAGTCCGCCCCGACCGAGCTCCCCCGCGCGCCCAGCCCGAGGGCGCTCCTGCAGGCCTGCGCCAGCGAACCCGCCGGCCCCAGCCTGTCGAGGCCCTCGGGTCTCGCCAGGGTGATCACCGGCGAGGACGACCAGTAGAGCGCCCGGGGATTTCGCCGCGCATCGCGGACCAGCAGGTCCGGAGGGCCGAAGCGATCGGTAAGAGCCTGCAGGACGACCGTGAAGGTCTGGGCGTCGTCGGGATCGAAGACGTCGGCCTTGTGCAAGCCGATCACCCGGGCGGCGGTCGCGTTCGAAACCCACGGCACGCCCGCCGGTCCGGTCCCGGAGGGCGACGGGCCGCCGCCGAAGATCAGCCGGAAGCTGACCCCGTCGGCCTGCGCCGCCGCGCCGAACAGCACCTCGGGGGTGGCGTAGGCGCCCATCTGCGCCGCACCCCGGCGCAGACCGGCCCCGCGGGCGTCGGAGAGCTTGCCGAGCGCGGCCACCGCCTCGCCCGCCGGCGCACCCAGGGTGACGCCGGCCACCGCGGCCTGGGCGAAGGTCCCGCCCTGGGCCAGCGCGGACGCCGGCGCCAGCGCAAGCGCAACCAGGCAGAGGGTGACGGCCAAGGCGCCGCGCCCACGTCCGCCGCCGCTGTCCATCCCAGCCGCCCGCATCCCGGCCTCCCCCGCGTTCATCGCGCCACTATGCCGGTGATGCGACACCGCCCGCAAACCTTGCCGTGAGGCTGGATTCGCGGGCGGCGGTTGTGCAAGCGACGCGCGGGCCGGCCGGCCTTCGCCAGGAAGGCGGGCGGCGACGCCTCGATCAGTACTTGGCGCGCAGGCGGACGTACCAGAAGCCGCCGTTGATGCCGAACGGACCGCCGCTGCGCGGATAGATCTGGCCGTCGGCGGTCGAGCCGGTGATCGGATAGATCGGGTTCGACGACGACTGGGCGATCCGGTCCGGGTGGGCGTTGAACAGGTTCAGCACGCCGGCGGTGAAGGTGTAGTGCTCGCCGCCGAAGGCGTAGCTGACATCCAGGTCGGTGGTGCCCTTGGCGCCGAACTTCTGGCCCGGGTAGTCCACCTCGTCGCGCCAGGAGCTGTAGAAGTTCTCCCGGGCGTTGACCGACCAGGGGCCCATGCTCCAGTTCGCCGAGGCGACGATGCGGTGCGCCGGGGCCAGGCGGGCCACGTCGGTGATCTGCGCCGCGCTGATCACGGCGGGATCGAACTTGGTGACGTTGCTGACATTGTAGTTGTAGGCGAACGTCAGGTTCAGCCGGCCGCCGAGGGCCTCGGTGTGGTGGGTGGCCACCACGTCCAGACCGTGGGTCTCGGTGTCGAAGCCGTTGGTGAAGTAGTTCACCGCGCCGCCCACGCCCACGGCGGCCAGCGCCGGCTGGGCGATCACGTCGCCTGCCAGCACGGTGAAGTTCTGCGAGATGCCGATGCGGTTGTTGACCTTGATGTAATAGGCGTCGGCGGTGATCACCGTGGAGGGCGTGGGCTTGAAGATCACGCCGGCGCCGACGTTGGTCGACTTCTCGGGCTTGAGGGTGCTGGCGCCGTAGTACTGGGCGATGGCGCTGGTGACCGGGTAGGTGCCGGTCTGCACCTGGTTGCCGGCCACGAAGTTGGTGGTCAGGATCTCGTCGTTGGACTGGCCGGGCGACGGGGCGTGGAAGCCGGTGCCGACCGTGGCGCGGAACGAGAACTGGTCGGTGAACTTGTAGATGCCGTTGATCTTGAACACCGCGGTGCCGCCGAAGGTGTCGTAGTGCTCGTAGCGCACCGCCGCCCCGACGCTGAAGTTCTGCACCAGGTCGGCCTCGGCGTCGCCGTAGAGGGCGTAGCTGGTCTGGCTCCAGGTGCCGGCGGCGGCGGGGCTGGTGCCGCCGTAGCCGCTGGCCCCCGGCGACATCGCGTTGTTGGTCCCCGCGAAGGTGTAGACCCCCGGCGTCGCGGTCGGGGCGTACAATTGCTGGGCGACGGCATAGGGGCCGGCGCCGTAGGACTGCACGTCCCCGGCCGTCTGGGTGTAGCTCTCACGCCGATACTCGGCGCCGCCCGACAGGGTGACGGGGCTGGCCAGGCCGCCCACCGCCCAGGGGTAGCTCAGGTCCAGGTTAACGTCGGTTTCCTTCTGGATAAGGTTGCCGAACTTGAAGCTGGTCTGCGAGTTCGGGCCGTAGGACGGGCTGAGCGAGCCGGTCATCGACAGGTCGAGGGTGTTGCGGCTGAGCGTGCCGGACAGGTCGTAGGACAGGCCAAAGCCGGTCTTACCCTTGTAGCCGACGGTGCCGTACAGTTCCTCGGTCTCGCCGATGAACCTGGGCGTGAAGCCCGCAGGGTAGAGCGACTGGAACGAGAAGGTGGACCCGGTGCTGATGAAGCCGGTCGCCGGGCAGGTGGCGTTCGCGGCCGGGCACGGCGTCAGATAGAAGGTGTTGGCCAGCGCGCCGTTGGGGTTCAGCGTGTGCGACACGCCCGCGGAGTCAAGGAAGGTCCCCGAGTTCACCGGACGATAGTTGAAGCTCTCGTTGGTGTGCGACCAGGCGTAGTTGATGAAGCCGTAGAGCTTGCTGTTCTCGGTGACATCGATGCCGGCGTTGGCCAGCAGCTTGTAGCCGTGGCTGGGCGAGGAGCCCCAGATCTGCGCCGGCAGGGGATAGTTGGGGATCTGGCTGGCCAGGTTCGGGTTGGTCTGGGCCAGAAGGGCGGCCAGCGGGCGGGTCGCGCCGCGGCTGGTGCCGTCGTCGTGGTCGTATTCGCCGCTGATGTTGACGAAGGCGCGCTCGCCCAGGCCGAAGCCCGCGTTGGCGGAGATCTGCTTACTCTGGCCATCGCCGTTCTGGTAATACTGGCCATAGCGGGCGTCGACCTCGACGCCGCGCGAATTGTCCCGCAGGCCATAGTTCAGCACGCCGGCGATGGCGTCGGTGCCGTACTGGGCCGTGGCCCCGTCGCGCAGCACTTCCAGGTTCTTGACCGCGATCGCCGGGATGGCCGAAAGGTCCGACCCTTGCGAGCCGAACGACAGGCCGGTGTCGCCGCCGGTGTAGACCTGCACCAGGGCCGAGCGGTTGTAGCGCTTGCCGTTCAGCATCACGAGCACCTCGTCGCCCGGCAGACCGCGCAGCGACGGCGCGCGCACGAAGCTGGAGGCGTCCGAGATGGTGTTCTGCGGCACGAAGAACGACGGGACGATGTTCCTGATCTGATCGAGCATGTTGCCCGCCGGCTGCTGCTGCAGCTCGGCGTTGCTGATCACGTCCACCGGCGAGGGCGAGGTGGTGACGCTGCGGTCGCTTCGCCGGGTGCCGATCACCACAACCTGGTCGACGTTAGTGTTGTCGTTGGCGGTGGACGCCGCGGCGCCCGCCTGGGCGTCTGCGGCCAGGGCCGGCGTGGCGAACAGCGCCGCCACGGCGGCGGCCGACGCGTACACGGATACGGCAAGGAGAGCCTTGCGGCTGGTTTTCATGGTTTCCCCCGATTGCTTCTGCTGGAAGTGATCAGGGTTGAAATCAGCCCTGTCTCTCCCTTGGGGCCAAGGGTTAGGCCCAATCGGGGTCTTGTCAACGCGAGCCCCCAGTCAGGGCAAACTGACTTGTACCCATTTTGCCGCGAGATCAGCTGGATCGGCTGAAAATCAGCGTTGATTTCAACTTTCACAGCAGTCGATTTCTGCTCGCCAAGCCTTGCAGGACTTGGCGTTGACGGGGTTCGGCGACCTCTCAACCTCGCCATGCGAACGAACGCCAAAAGGTCGCCAATAGTGGCGCCGATGACACGATTCTATTGCTTGACTCAGGCAAGTTCATTGGCCGCCCGGCGCGTGAACCACGGCGCCGTCTCGCGGGATTCGGCCGTCTGTAAACATGGTTCAGATAGGCGACGACTTTCTCCAGGTTGCGTTCTTTCCCGCGAGTCCTTCAACCGGCGGGAGATTTGCTCACGCTCCGCGCGCGGACGAACGCCAGGGCGCCCCACGGCGCCGGCCCTTTCCTGGGCACACTCGCAGCGCGTGGCGTCACGCTGGGAAGCAAACTCAAGGCTGTGAGGAACCGGGGTCGGGATGGGACGTTCCCGAAGGTTGCCTGCCCTGCGCGCGGGCGGTTCGCGACCGGCGCGGTGGGGGGTGCAATGGCTCTGGTAAAACGAACGACGCTGGCCAGGTCGGCCGGAATGGCCGCCGCCAAGCCCGCGGCGACGCCCGCTCCGGCGCGCGAGAAACCGACCGCACGCCGCCCCAGCGGCAAGCGCCAGACCGCCGGCGAGCGCATCGCCGCGGCGACCCAGGAACTGGCCGCCGGGGTGGCGCAGTCGGCATCCGCGGCGGAAGAGCTGCGCCGCGCCCTGGAGCAGATCAGCGCGGCGGCCGAGGAGGCCGCCGGCGCGGCCCACGAATCCCTCAGCGCCGTCGGCAGCCTGTTCGAGAGCTTCGCCGAAGCCCGGCGCCAGGCGTCCGAGTCCCGGCACGCGTCCGAGGGGCTGCAGACCCTGCTGGCCGAGGTGGGCGGGCAGATCGAGGCCCAGGTGCTGGCGATCCAGCGCAACGCCGCGCGCCAGCTGGCGTCGGTGGACGTGGTCGTCGCCCTGGAGGGCAGCGCGGCCGGCGTTCGGGAGACCTCGCTGGCGGTTTCGGAGATCTCCGACCAGACCAACCTGCTGGCGCTCAACGCGGCCATCGAGGCCGCCCGGGCGGGCGACGACGGGCGGGCGTTCGCGGTTCTGGCCGATGAGGTGCGGACGCTGGCCGTGTCCGCCGAGGCGCGGGCCGCCGAAATCCAGCGCACCGCCGAGGCGATCGGCGACGAGGTGCGGCGGCTGGCCGAGCGGCTGCGCGCCGCCGCCGCGGCGGCGACCAGCGAGGCGGCGACCGGCAACGAGGTGGCGACCGCCCTCGCCGAGCTGCGCCAGGACATCGCCCGCATCGCCGAAGAGGCTCAGGGCGTGCTGGTGGCCGCCATCGAAGCCGAGGGCGCGGCCCGCGAGGCCCAGCGGGGCGCCGAACAGGTCGCCGCGGCCGCCGAGCAACAGTCGGCCGCCGCTGCAGAGGCGCAACGCGCCGTGCAGCAGCAGGCCATCGCGCTGGAAGAGAGCCAACGCACCGCCGAGGGTCTGTCGGAGATGGCCGACAGCCTGCGCGGCGACGGGTCCGGCGCGAGCCTGGCCAGCGAGATCGGCGCAGCCGCCGAGGAGCTGTCCTCGGCCGTACAGGAACTGTCCGGCGCGGCCGGCGAGATCCTGACTGCGCTGGACCAGATCAGCCGCGGCGCGCAGGCGCAGGCCGCCGCCGCCGCCCAGTCGCAGGCCGCGCTGGGCCAGATCCGGCGTTCGGCGGAGCTGTCGCGCGACAACGCCTCGGCCAGCGTCGGGCGGGTGGAGTCCGTGCGCGCGGCCCTGGGCGGCGGACGCGGGCGGATCCGGGCGCTGGGCGACGGCGTGGCCAACGCCCTGACGGAGGCGCGCGCCACCATCGACAGCCTGCTGGCCCTGGAGCGGGAGGCCCGCAGCATCGAGCGCGTTGTGGACGCCGTCGCGCTGACGGCGGTGCGGGTGGGCATGCTGGCGGTGAACGGGGCCGTGGAGGCCGCCCGCGCCGGCGACAAGGGCCGGGGCTTCGCCAACGTGGCCGGCGACATCCGCGGCCTGGCCGCCGACGCCTCGACCAACGCGGACGAGGCCAAGGAAATCGTCCGGGGCATCCAGCGCCAGATCAACGATGTGCGCCGCGACCTGGAACAGATCGCGGTGATCGCCGAGGAGGAGGCCACCCGCAACCTTGCCCTCGAACAGCGACTGAGCGCGCTGGAAGCCGAGGCCGCCACGGTCGCCGCCGGAGCGCGCGCGATCCAGGAGGGCGCCGGCGCGATCCTGGGCTCCGCCGCCGAGGTGCTGGCCGGGGCGGGACAGATCGCCACCGCGGCCAGCGAAGCGGACGCCGCTGCGGCCGAGTCCGCCGCCGCAGCCCGCCAGCAGGCCCAGGGCGCCGAGGAACTGGCGGCGGCCATCGAAGAGATCGCCCTGCTGGCCGACGAGCTGCAAGCCGCGGGGACCTGATGGCAACCCCCTCCTCCGCGGCCAGGCGCGTGCTGACGTTCGAGGTGGGCGGGCGGCAGTTCGGCATCGAGGCCTCCACGGTGGAGAGCGTCATCGCCGCCCCGTCCCTCACCCGCGTGCCCCAGGCGCCGGCGGCGCTGAAGGGCCTGGCCAATGTCCGCGGCCGGGCCGCCCCGATCGTCGCGGTCGAGCTGTTGCTGGAAGCGGGGCTCGGCGGCGCGCGACCCGATGCTCTCCGCGGCGGCGGCCGGGTGATCATGCTGGGCGGCGACACGCCGGTCGGGCTGGCGGTGGATGCGGTCAACGCCATCCGCGAGGCCCAGACCAGCTGGGCCGAGGGGGAAACCCCGGCCACCATCGAGACCGCGCAAGGCCCTGTGCGGCTGCTGCAGCCTCGGACCCTGCTGGCCTCGGCCTTCGCCAGCGTGGCGGCGCCCCGCGCCAACCGCCGCGTCGCGGCCCCGCTGGTGGCGACCGAGACGACAGCCCAGGCCCGGGACATCGCCTTTCTGGCGTTCGGTCTGGCCGGGCAGGCCTATGCCCTGGCGCTGGACGGCGTGCGCGAGATCAGCCGCGCGCCAGCCGAGATCCGGGCGCTGCCGGGGGCGGACGCCGCCATGCTGGGCCTGGTCAGCTTGCGCGGACGGCTGCTGCCGGTCGTCTCGACCGCCTCGGTGCTGGGCTTGCCCGTGCGCCCGCCGGCCTCCTCATCCCGGATCATCGTGGTGGCGGTCGGCGAAGCGGAAATCGGCCTGCTGGCCGACGAGGTGCGCGGCGTGGTGCGCGCGCCGCCCGAGCGGGTGTCCGCCGCGCCGGCGATCCTGAACCGGTCCGCCGGCGAGGCCCGCATCGATCAGATCCTGCGCACCGACGCCGGCCTGGTGTCGATCCTGGCGGCGGAGCGCGTGCTGGACGAGGCCAGCGTGGCCAGCCTGCTGGCCGATGGCGCGGGACGGGCCGGCGCGCCGGTGGCGGAACTGGGAGACGGCGCCGTGCAGAGGTTCGTGATCTTCCGCCTGGGCGAGGAAACCTATGGCCTGCCGATCGAGCAGGTGGACGCCGTGATCCGCCTGCCGGACGCCGTCACCCGCGTGCCCGGCGCCCCGCCGTTCGTCGCCGGGCTGATCAGCCATCGCGGCCAGGTGACGCCGCTGGTCGACCAGGCGCTGCGGTTCGGCGCCGCCTCCGCCCCCGGGGCCCGACGGCGCGTGATCGTCACCCATCTGGACGGGCTGGCCGCCGGCTTCATCGTCGACGCCGTCGATCAGGTGGCGTCGATCCCCGAGGCGGCGCTGCAGGAAACCCCCGGCCTCGCTGCGGGCGACTCCGGGATGTTCGATCGGGTGGCCAGCGTCGAGCATGACGGGCGCCTGGTGCTGCTGGTCGATCCGCGCCAGCTGCTGGACCAGGCCGAACGGGACATCCTGCGCGCGCTGGCCGCCGGCGCGGACGCCAGTCCCACCCCGTGATCAAGCTGCTCGTCGTGGACGACTCCCCCCTGATGCGCCGCCTGTTGGGCGACCTGTTCGCCGCCGAGGGCGACTTCCAGGTGGCGTTCGCGCGCAACGGCGCCGAGGCGCTGGCGGCGCTGCACGCCGACCCGCCCGACGTCATCACCCTGGACGTGCAGATGCCGGAGATGGACGGGCTGGCCTGTCTGGACCGCATCATGCTGGAGCGGCCAACGCCGGTGGTGATGGCCTCGTCCCTGACCCTGCAAGGCGCCGCCGAGGCGCTGAGCGCCCTGGAGCTCGGCGCGGTCGACGTGATCGCCAAGCCCAGCGGCGCGGTGTCGCTGCGGATGGATGAATTCGGCCCGCCCCTGGTCGAGAAGGTGCGCGCGGCGGCGGGCGCCAGGCTGTCCACCGCGCGGCGGCTCGGCGAGCGGATGCGCGCCCGCGCCGCCCGGACGGGGCTGGCGCAGACCCGCACAGCCCCGGCGCCGACGCCCCGCCTGCGGGGGCTGCGTGCGGGCGCCGGGGAAGCGGGACTGGTGATCATCGGCTGTTCGACGGGCGGGCCGCCGGCCCTGGACGCCGTGCTGTCGGCCCTGCCGGCGCACCTGCCCTGGCCGGTGGTGATCGCCCAGCACATGCCGGGCAGCTTCACCGGGCCACTGGCGCGGCGTCTCGACCAGCTGTCGGCGCTTTCGGTGGTCGAGGTGACCGAGCCGACCGTGCTGCAGGCGGGCTGGGCCTATCTGGCGCGCGGCGACGCGGACCTGATCCTGAGCCTGCGCCGGGACGGGCTGACGGCCCTTAACGCGCCGGCGGACCCGGACCACCGCTGGCACCCCAGCGTGGAGCGTCTGATGGAGAGCGCCCTGTCGGTGCTGCCGGCGCGGCGCATCGTCGGCGTGCTGATGACCGGCATGGGCAACGACGGCGCGCCGGCGATGACCCGGCTGCGCGCCCAGGGCGGCCAGACCATCGCCCAGAGCGAAGCCACATCCGTCGTTTGGGGCATGCCCGGCGAGCTGGTGCGCGCCGGCGGCGCGGGGCGGGTGGAGGACCTGGACCGGATCGGCGAGGCCGTGATGCAGGCGGTGGCGGCATGAGCGAGCCGGCCCGCCTGGAGATGGCGCTGTCGGCCGACGAGGTCACGCGCTTCTGCGAATTCCTCTACCGCCGCACCGGCATGACCTTCGGCGAAGGCAAGCGCTATTACATCGACCGGCGCATCGCCGAGCGGATGGCAGCGACGGGCGACGAGAGCTTCGCCGAGTACTTCGCCCGCGTGCGCAACGAGCCGGGCGAACTGGAGGCGGCGATCAACGCCTTCACCGTCAACGAGACCTATTTCTATCGCGAGCTGCACCAGCTGGAGGCGCTGTCGGCGCACATCCTGCCCGAGATCGTGCGCGGCAAGGGCGCCGGCGACCGCGTGCGCGTGTGGTCCCTGCCGTGCTCGACCGGCGAGGAGCCCTATTCGATCGCCCTCTGGCTGCTGGAGAACTGGCGGCTGGTCGACGCCTACCACATCGAGATCGACGGCTCGGACATCGACACCCGCGCCCTGAGCGAGGCCCGTGCCGGCCGCTATGCGCCCCGCTCGCTGCAGCGCCTGCCGCAGAAGGTGCTGGACGACTATTTCGAGCCGGAGGTCGACGGCCAGCGGACGCTGATCCGCGACATCCGCGAGTCGGTGACCTTCTCCACCGCCAACCTGGTGGACCGCGCCAGCCTGCAGCGGCAGGGCGCGTTCGAGGTGATCTTCTGCCGCAACGTGCTGATCTATTTCGACGACGCCGCGCGCCGGACGGTGGCGGAGAACCTGTACGAGAGCCTGGCGCCTGGGGGCTTCGTCTGCCTGGGGCATACGGAATCGATGGGGCGCATCGACGACCGTTTCCGGGTGCGCCGGTTCGGCGACACCGTGGTCTACCAGAGGCCGCCGGCATGACCGACGACGCCGAACTGCTGGAGGCCCTGCTGGTCGAGGGCCGCGACCTGGTCGGGCGCGCCGCCGAGGACCTGGCCGAGTTGGCGCGTGGACCGGATGCGCGCGAGGCGCTGGACGGGCTGTTCCGCAGCCTGCACACGCTGAAGGGCTCGACCGCCCTGTTCGACCTGCCGGTGCTGACCGGCCTGCTGCACGCGGCGGAATCGCGCCTGGAGGGCCTGCGCGATGGCGGCGGGCTGGACGACGAGACAGCCGGCGACATCACCGGCGTGCTGGACGTCACCGAGACATGGTTCGACGTCCTGGAGGCCGGATCGGAGCCCGGCGCGACCCTGCTGCAGGCCGCGGCGGCGCTGACCGTCCGGCTGGCGGGTGGCGCGCCCGGCCGCGACTGCCTGGAAAACGCCGTCCCGAAGAGCCCGGTGAACATCCCCACCTGGGCCGCCGCGCTGGCGCGCGCGCAGGCCCCAGGCGAGGCGGTGGTGGCGGTGCGCTATCGTCCTGACGCGGAAGCCTATTTCCGGGGCGACGATCCGCTCGCCGTGGCGCACGCCCTGCCCGGCCTGCGGGCCCTGGAGGTCGGCCTCGACGGAGCGCCTCCGCCCAAGGCCGCCTATGACCCGTTCCACTGCCGGCTGCTGCTGCACGTCCTGTGCGCGGCGCCGGAGGCGGCGGTGCGCGCAGCCCTGCGGCTGGTGTCGGATCAGGTCGAGGTGGTGAGGCTGGACGCCGGTGAAACGGCCGAGCCAGCGGACCTGGCCGAGGCGGCGGAGGAGGTCGAGGCTGGTCCGCTACGCGCCGCGGCCCAGACCGCCAGGGTGTCCACTGCGCGGCTCGACGATGTCGCCGCCCTGATCGACGAACTGGTGATCGCCAAGAACGCCCTCGACCACGCGGCCGCCCAGTTGGCGGCCCTGGCGCCGCCGGGCGCGGCGGCGCGCGACCTGGCGCTGCGCCAGGCGACGCTCGACCGGCTGGTGAGCGACCTGCACGGGGCCGTCGGCGATCTGCGGATGGTCAGCCTGCGCGGCCTGTTCGGCCGCTTCCCGCGGCATGTCCGCGAGGCCGCCGCGCGCCTGGGCAAGACGGTGGACTTTCAGACCGCCGGCCAGGACGTCGCCCTGGACAAGACCGTCGTGGACGCCTTGTTCGAGCCGCTGCTGCACCTGCTGCGCAACGCCCTGGACCATGGCGTCGAGGCGCCGGACGAGCGGCGCGGCGCGGGCAAGCCCGAAGCGGCCAGGGTGCGGCTGGCGGCCTACCCGGCCGGCGAGGCGGTGGTGATCGAGGTGTCCGACGATGGCCGGGGCGTCGATCCCGCCGCCGTCCGGGACCGGGCAATCGAACGCGGCCTGGTGGACGAGGCAACGGCCGGGCGGCTGAGCGAGGCAGAGGCCGCCGAGCTGATCTTCGCCGCGGGCTTCTCCACCGCCCGGCAGGTCGGCGAGTTTTCCGGCCGCGGCGTGGGCATGGATTCCGTGCGCGCCGCCCTGGCGGGCCTCGGCGGGCGGGTCGACCTGGACAACCGGCCGGGCGAGGGTCTGACCGTGCGCCTGACCCTGCCGGCGCGGACCGTCCTGGCCCGGGTGCTGGTGGTCGAGGCCGGCGGCGAGCGGTTCGGGGTGCCGCTGGAGGCGGTCGGCGAGACGCATCGCGTGCGCGCCGACGAGGTGACCGCGATCCGCGCCGGCCGGGCCTATGTGCGCCGCGACCAGGTGATCCCGATCCTGCGCCTTCGCGCCCTGCTGGGCCTGGGCGAGGCCCCCGATCCCGCGGTGTTCCCGGTGCTGACGGTGACCGCCGCCGGCGGCGCCCTGGGCGTGCAGGTCGATGCGCTGGGCGAGCGCCTGGAGGCGCCGCTGCGCCCGACCAGCGGCCTGCTGAAGGGCTTTCGCGGCCTGCTGGGCAGCATGCTGCAGGGCGACGGCCGCATCCTGCTGGTGCTCAACCTGGCGGAGATGGCGGCATGAGCGTGCGGCGCGACGGCGACATCATCCGGCTGGAAGGCGAGTGCCACGTGAACGACGCCGAGGCGCTGACGGCCCTTCTCGACGGCGACCTGGCGGCCGCGACGGTGGATCTTTCGCAATGCCTACGACTGCACGGAGCCGTGCTGCAGGCCCTTCTGGTGTTCGGTCCGCCCGTCACGGGGCAGCCGGCCGACGCCTTCCTGGCGCAATGGATCCGTCCGGCGCTGCTTCCCGCGCATGAGGACCAGGTCCGACCATGACCCGACCCCAACCGCGCGCCTGTCTGGAGCAGGCGTGTCCCTGGAGATGACGATGGCGATTACGATTTTGAATGTCGACGACAGCAAGCTGGCCCGGATCGTGGTGGGCAAGGTGGTGGCCGCGCTGCAACCCGACTGGCGGCGACTTGAAGCCTCCACCGCCGATGAAGCGTTAGGGCTGCTGGAACAGCAGACGGTGGACATCGTGATCCTGGATTTCAACATGCCGGGCCGCAACGGGCTGGATCTGGCCGAGGATCTGCGCCAGCGATTTCCCGACATGCCGATCGCCCTGGCGACGGCCAATGTTCAGGACGAGGTGATCGCCCGCGCCCGCGCCGCCAAGGTGACGTTCGTGCCCAAGCCCGTGACCGAGGAAGGGCTTCGCGGCTTTCTCTCCGGCGCCGCCCTGGCGCTGAGGTGACCGTGAGCAGCAACGCCATAGATCTGGAGGAGCTGGAACGCGACGCCCTGACGGAGCTGGTCAACATCGGCGTCAGCCGCGCGGCCTCGAGCCTGCGGCAGATGGTCAGCCGCCAGGTGATGCTGTCGGTCCCCGCCGTGGAGGTGGTCACCCGGCCGGCCGCGACCGCCCTGATCCGCGAGCGCGAGACCGGCCCCCTGGTGGCGGTGCGTCAGGACTTTCACGGCGCCTTCGAGGGCCAGGCCCTGCTGATCTTTCCCGAGCAGAACAGCCTGGCCCTGGTGCGCAGCGTCACCGGCGACGAGCTGAACGCCCAGGAACTGTCGGACATCGAGGACGAGGCGCTGTCGGAGACCGGCAACATCGTGCTCAACAGCTGCCTGGCGACCATGGCCAACATGCTGGAGCGGCCGCTGGAGATGTCGCTGCCGCTGGTGATCCGCGGCGAGGGCGCGCGCCTGTTCGCCCTGGACGACGGCGGCGCGGACGGGGTGGTGCTGTTCCTCTACATCAACTTCGCGATCGCCGAGCAGGACATCCGTGGCTACATCGCCATGCTGATGGACCTGCCGTCGCTGGACACGCTGAAGATCCTGATCCGGGAATTCATCAAGCGGGTGGTGGGGGACGATGTCTGACACCCGGCCGGCGGATCCGGCGCTGACGGCGCCTGGCGAGCACATGGACGCCCTGCGCGAAGCGGCCGGGGCGTGGGTGTGGGACGAGCCCGCCGGCCGGCTCTATGCGGACGCCCGCTTCGCCAACTTCTGCGGCCTCGATCCCGAGGAAGCGCGGCGCGGCCTGCCCACGAGCGATTTCTTCGCCGGGGTGATCCCCGAGGACCGGCTGCGGGTGCGCATCGCCCTGGCCGGAATCCTGCGCGGCTCGGAGACCTTCTCCAAGACCTACCGGGTGCGCGGCGCCGGCGGCGTGGTGCGCTGGGTCAGCGCCAGCGGGATCACCGAGCGTGACCTCTCCGGCGCCCTGCAGCGCTTTACCGGCGTGCTGGTCGACATCACCGAGCAGAAGCGCATCGAGGAACAGCTGCGCATCGCCCAGACCGCGGGCGGGGTGGGCACCTTCGAACACACCTACGGCTTCGGCACCGCCGAGGTTTCCGCCCAGTTCTGCCGCCTGCTGGGGCTGCAGCCCACCGACGCCCTGCCGGTGCGCACGATCAACACCCTGGTCGAGGCCGGCGATCCGCTGATCATCCGCAGCCTCGGCGAGGAGGGCGCCCTGCCCTATTCCGAGATGCGCATCCGTCGCGCCGACGACGGCGCCGAGCGCTGGCTGGCCCGCCGGGGCGAACGGCGTCCCGACAGCGTGAGCGGCGGCGAGCGGTTCATCGGCGTGATCTACGACATCACCCCCGCCAAGCTGGCGGAGGCGGAGCTGCGCGAGCTGGCGCGCACGCTGGAGGACCGGGTCGCCGAGCGCACGCGCGAGCGCGACCGCGTGTGGAACCGCGCCCGCGACCTGATCATGGTGCTGTCGCCCGGGCGCCAGTACCTGGCCATCAATCCCGCCTGGGGCGCCATCCTGGGCTACGAACAGGACGAGTTGCTGGGGCGGGCGCACGGCATCCTGCTGCATCCCGACGACGAGGCCGGGCGCGGCGATATCCTCGAGCGGCTGGGTCGGGGCGAGGCGGTGGAGGACCTGGACCTGAGGGTGCGGGCCAAGGACGGCGCCTACCACTGGATCAACTGGACCTTCATCCCGGAAGACGGCTTCATCTACGGCATCGGCCGGGACGTCACGGAGCGCAAGCAGCTGGAGGACCAGCTGCGCCAGAGCCAGAAGATGGAGGCGGTCGGGCAGCTGACCGGCGGGCTGGCGCACGATTTCAACAACATGCTGACCGGCATCATGGGCGGCCTGGACATGGCCCGGCGGCGCATCGCCCAGGGCCGTTCGGAAGAGGCCGAGAGCTTCCTGGAGACCGCGACCCAGGCGGCCGAGCGCGCGGCGGCCCTGACCCACCGGCTGCTGGCCTTCTCGCGGCGCCAGACCCTGGATTCCCAGCCCGTCGAGGCGAATGTCCTGGTGAGCTCGATGGAGGACATGCTGCGGCGGACCCTGGGCGAGCAGGTGTCGCTGGGCCTGGCGCTGCAGGCGGATATCTGGCCGACCCGCACCGATCCCAACCAGCTGGAGAGCGCCATCCTCAACCTGGCGATCAATGCGCGCGACGCCATGCCGGCGGGCGGCCAGCTGACCATCGAGACCGCGAACGTGCGCGTGGACTGGCAGACGAAGGTCGGCAACGAGGAGATCGAACCCGGCGAATACGTGATGATCGCGGTCAGCGACACCGGCCTTGGCATGGCGCCGGACGTGCTGGCCAAGGTGTTCGACCCGTTCTTCACCACCAAGCCGATCGGCCAGGGAACGGGGCTGGGCCTTTCCATGGTGTATGGCTTCGTGCGCCAGACCGGCGGGCGCGTGGGGGTCTACAGCGAGCCGGGCGTCGGCACGACCGTGAAGCTGTACCTGCCGCGGCTGCGCGGCGAGCGGGAGGCGGTGGAGAGCGACGCACGCCACGGCGCCACGCCGCGCGGCGCGGGCGAGAGCGTGTTGCTGGTGGA
The DNA here is from genome assembly GCF_049446115.1 of Caulobacter sp. KR2-114. Classification (NCBI taxonomy): domain Bacteria; kingdom Pseudomonadati; phylum Pseudomonadota; class Alphaproteobacteria; order Caulobacterales; family Caulobacteraceae; genus Caulobacter; species Caulobacter sp. KR2-114. The sequence goes on along the minus strand of NZ_JBMSEC010000006.1, from coordinate 319,467 downwards.
GGACGATCCGCAGGTGCGCGTGCTGGTGCGCACGGTGCTCGAGGAACTGGGCTATCGCGCCACCGAGGCGGTGGACTCACGACAGGCCCTGGCGATCCTGGACACCGCGGGACCCCTGAACCTGCTGATCACCGACGTCGGCCTGCCCGGGATGAACGGGCGCCAGTTGGCCGAGATCGCCCGCGCGCGCCGCCCGGATCTGCCGGTGCTGTTCATGACCGGCTATGCGGCGGGCGCCGCCGAGCGATCGGCGTTCCTGATGCCGGGGATGCAGATGATTTCGAAGCCGTTCGCGCTGGAGACCCTGGCCAAGGTCCTGCGCGAGACGCTGGGCGGGTCGCACTGAGGCTCGCCTCCTGTCCATCCTGGCGGCGCGCGACGGGGCGCCGCACCGCAATTGACCCAGATCAAGGTCGCCTCCCGGCCTCCGCTTCATGGCTCGAAGCGGTACAAGGGAACCGCCAATGCCGATCATGACCTGGGACGCCTCGCTGGATGTGGGCGTCGACGCGATGAACCATGAGCACCAGGAGATCCTGGACGCCATGAACAAGATCTATGACGCCCGGGCCAAGGGGATCGCCGGCTCGGTGGTGGACAATCTGGTGGCGCGCCTGGGGGCCATCACCACGCGCCACTTCGCCGACGAGGAGGCCTTCATGAAGAAGGTCGGCTATCCGGAGCTGGAGCGGCACAGGGCGCTGCACCAGCGCCTGCTGGAACAGTTCACCGCCCACGCCCAGCAGATCAAGGCCGCCGGCGGCGCGCCCAGCGACGACTTCTTCAACTTCCTGAAGTTCTGGCTGACCTCGCACATCAAGGGCATCGACGTGAAGTACGGCGCCCACGCCAAGGGCCGCACGGCCTGACCACGGACAGTTCGGCCGCAGGTCAGGGTCGCAGGCTCGGCAACCGACGCAACACCGCCCCGATCAGACGCCGGCGTACCACTCATAGCCCCGGTCCTCCCAGAAGCCGCCCTTGCCGCGGCCGATGGGCGCCAGGCTGTCCACCGCCTCGATGCGCATGACGTACTTGGCCATCTTGTAGCCCAGCTGCCGCTCGACCCGCAGGCGCAGCGGCGCGCCGTGGGCGATGGGGAGCGGGTGGCCGTTCATGGCGTAGGCCAGGATGGTCTGCGGATGATGGGCGTCGATCAGGTCAAGGCTCTCATAGTATTGCCCGGTCCCGTCGAGGGTCTGTTCCAGGCTGTCGGCGCAGTGGAACACCACGTAGCGCGCGGTCGGCAGCAGCCGCGCCTGGGCCAGCACATCGGCCAGGGGAACGCCGGTCCACTTGGCGATCCCGCTCCAGCCTTCCACGCAGTCGTGGCGCGTGATCTGGGTGCGCGCGGGGCGTCGGCGCAGGTCGCCCAGGGCGAGGCTGAGGGGCCGTTCGACCAGCCCCCCGACCTCCAGCCGCCAGTCGGCGAACTGGTCGGCCGCCAGGGCGCGGTAGACGGCGTCGTCGGGGTCGGTCGTGCCGTTGGCGCGGAAGTCGGCGGAGATGTCCGCCTCGGCGAACTCCGGCGCCAGGGCGAGGCGCTGCTGGATCAGGCGATGGGTGCGGCGGGTCACGGTCTCGGCGCGCTCCAGGACCCTGGCGACGGCGGGCGAACGCGAGAGCCTGTCGCAGGCCGCCAGGGGAACGGCCGCTGCGGCGGCCAGGGCGCCGAGCAGTCGGCGGCGGTCAAGCGGGGCCACGGGCATCGGCGTCCTCGCGCAGGTGATAGCGGCCGGTGATGATGGCGCGCAGGTTGTTGATCGGGCCCGAAGCCACCACCATCGCCAGGTGGACGGCGACATACAGGGCGATGCCGGCCGCGCTGATGAAGTGGATCGTCCGCGCCGTCTGTCGACCGCCGAGCAGGCCCGGCAGCCAGGGAAAGACGGCGTCGAGCCCCGGCGACAGGCAGAGCCCCGTCAGCAGCATCAGGGGCGCGAGCAGGCCCACGACGCCCAGATAGGCCAGCTTCTGCAGCACGTTGTAGCCGCCAGCATCCTGGGCGAAGCGCAGGCGCAGGTGGTCGACGATGTCGCGGCCGATGCCCCGCAGGTCGGCGAAGGATGGCGCCAGCATCGTCCGGTAGCGCCCGCTGGCGAGGCCATAGCCCAGCATCAGCACCAGATTGCCGGCGAACAGCCAGGCGAAGAAGAAGTGCCAGCGCCGGCCGAGGGCCAGGTCGCGGAAGTCGGGCAGGGTCGCCCCGTCTGGAAAGGTCGGCAGCGCCACCAGCGGATGGGCGAAGGCCGAGGCCGCGCCGAGATACAGCGCCGGATGGGCGTTGGAAATCTGCAGGCCGCTGGGCAGCAGGGCGGCGATGCACAGGACGTTGGTCCAGTGCGTCAGCCGCACCGCCAGCGGGTGCCGGTAGAGCACCCGGTGGCGGCGGGCCTGCGCCGGCGGATTGGTCTCGGTTCGGGGCATGGCTGGCCTTTCTCCCGTGACGCCGGGGATCAGAGGATCCCCGGCCCGTACCGACTTCAGCCGGGCAGCAGCACGGTGTCGACGACGTGGATCACGCCGTTGGACTGCAGCACGTCGCCGATGGTCACGTGGCTGACCCTTCCCTTCGCGTCGGTCAGGACGAGGCGGCCGCCAGCGACCGTGACGGTCAGGGGGCCGCCCTGGACCGTGCTCAGCGTGGCCCGGCCGCCACCGGCCTTGACCTTGGCCAGCAGGTCGGCCGCGGTCAGGCGGCCGGCGACCACGTGGTAGCCCAGCACGGCCGTCAGCTTGTCCTTGTTGGCGGGCTCCAGCAGGCTGTTCACCGTACCGGCCGGCAGCTTGGCGAAGGCGCTGTTGGTGGGGGCGAAGACCGTGAACGGGCCGGGCGCCTGCAGGGTGTCCACCAGGCCGGCGGCCTTCACCGCGGCGACCAGGGTGGTGTGGTCCTTCGAGTTCACCGCGTTCTGGATGATGTTGCGCGAGGGGTACATCGGCGCGCCGCCCACCATCTTGGTGTGCTCGTGAGCCATGGCGCCCATCGGCGCCATCTGCGCGAACGCTACGCCGGAGGTGGCGAGCGCCAGGGCGCCCAGGGCCGCCGCGGCGCGGCGCGGCGTGAGGATCGTTTTCATCTTGGGGGGTCGTCCTATTCGGATCACGCCACCCGATGTGGCGCGCCGCCGTTACGCCGCAGCCCCCCGATCCGGATGCATTCGCCGACGCAAAAAAAAGTTTTCGCCGGTCCTGCATCCGGATCGGACGACCGCTCCGTAGTCCCCTCGAAACCGGCCAGCCGCGGTCCTCAGCCGCCGGCCGCAACGCTGAAGGGGATAGAATGAGCCTGAGAACATCCTTGCTGGCGGCCACGACGGCCGCCCTCACCCTCGCCGCCGCGCCGGCCCTGGCGGAGGATCATCTGCTGGACAGCGGCAAGCTGCTGCTCACCGGCGGGGTGACCAACATCGAGGGCGCCAGCGGCGGCGGCGTGGCGACCTGGTCGACCATCACAGGCTACGAGACGCGCGACGGCGTCGCCCCCAACGCCCACTTCACCTATGTGCGGACCGGCGAGTACGAGCTGCGCGACTACGGCGCCGCGGTGGGGCTCTTCAACCGGGTCGAGCTGTCCTACACCCGCCAGGAATTCGACACCCGCGACGCCGGCGCGCGGCTGGGCCTGGGCCGCGACTTCACCTTCCACCAGGACGTGGTCGGGGCGAAGGTCAGGGTGCTGGGCGACCTGGTCTATGACCAGGACAGCCTGCTGCCGCAGATCGCCGTCGGCCTGCAGTACAAGCACAACGACCGCGGCGCGATCATCCACGCCATCGGCGGCAAGCATGACAGCGGCGTCGACTACTACGCCTCGGCCACCAAGCTGCTGCTGAACCAGAACCTGGTGCTGGACGCCACGGTGCGCTTCACCAAGGGCAACCAGACCGGGATCCTGGGCTTCGGCGGCGACCGCAGCGACAACTATTCGGCCCAGTTCGAGGGTTCGGCCGGCTACCTGGTGTCCAAGCGCCTGCTGGTGGGGGCGGAATACCGCACCAAGCCGAACAACCTCGGCTTCGCCAAGGAAAACGACTGGTTCGACGTGTTCGCGGCCTACGCGATCAACAAGCACGTCTCCGTCACCGCCGCCTACGCCGACCTCGGCGACATCGCCACCCAGCGAAACCAGCGCGGCGCCTACGTCTCGCTCCAGGTCGGCTTCTGACCGCCTCATCCAAGGGATCGCATCACATGACGACTTCCATCAATCGCGGCCGCATGGCCGTCCTCGTCGCCGTGGTCTCGGGCTTCGGCCTGGCCTCGGCCGCCATGGCCGAGCCTGACGCCCCGCCCCCGGCCGTCGCCAACCCCGCCGGCGCGACGCCCATCGAGGGCGACGCCACCTACAAGGCCTTCCACGAGAAGGACGGCATCCAGCGGATCATGGACGACTTCATCCAGCGCATCACCCATGACCCGCGCATCGAGCGGCGCTTCACGGACGCCAATCTGACCCGGCTGAACCTGCTGCTGGTGGAACAGGTCTGCTACCTGACCGGCGGCCCGTGCGAGTACGGCGGCAAGGACATGAAGAGCGCCCACGCGGCCATGGGCCTGCGCAACGACGACTTCAACGCCCTGGCCGAGGACCTGCAGCTGTCCATGGACAAGGAGGGGGTCTCGTTCGCCGCCCAGAACCGGCTGCTGGCCAAGCTCGCGCCCATGCAGCGCGCGATCGTCACGCGGTGAGGCCGGCCATGAGCATCGAAAGAGACGCCGCCGAGGCGAACGAAGGCCTGGATGTCGCCCGCCGGCGCATGCTGCGCGCGACCGCCGGGGTGGCCGTGCTGGGCGCCGTCGCCCTGGCGGCGAGCCGCGCGGCCGCGGCGGGCAAGATCAGCAAGGACTATGTGAAGTACCAGTATTCGCCCAAGGGCGCGGACCACTGCAGCCTGTGCGCCTCGTTCATCGCCAATCCGGAAGGCGGCGCGGGGACCTGCAAGCTGGTGGAAGGGGCGATCCAGCCGAACGGCTGGTGCGGCGCCTTCTCGCCGCGCCGCTAGGCTCGACGGATCCGCGGTGCGCCAGCCCGTCCCCCGTCCGACCGACCCCCGCGCCGCCGGGTCATGCCCCCCGGGCCCGACGGCGTCCCGGCGGACAACCGCGGACAACTCGACCAGGGTCTCGTGGCGCGGGCCCTGGTCCCCCTTTCACGCCGGCCTTGATGACCGGCCCTCACCCAGCCGCTTGACTTGCACGCGATGACGTCACTTCCTCGCAAGTCGACCGCCCTGGGGACCGGCCACCGCCGTCGTCCCCGACCAACCGGAAAGTCTGTCGCCCATGACGCCCGACCGCCATGACGATGACGCCTTCGCCGACACCGCCGCCGAATGGGATCGACGGCTCGCGGCCGCCGGAGACGCCCTGGACGCCGCCGCGCCCGGCCCGGCCGTCTGGGAGCGGGTCTCGGCGCGTATCGATCAGCTGGAGGCCGCGCGCCCGACCCTGACCGTCCGCGCGGGCGAAGGGGTCTGGGAGCCGGTGTCGCCCGGGGTGATGCGCAAGACCCTGCACGTCAACGACGCCGAGGGCTGGCAGGCCTTCCTGCTGAAGCTCGAGCCCGGGGCCCAGATCGAGCCGCATGGCCACACCCTGCTGGAGGAGTGTGTTGTGCTGGAAGGGGCTTTCGAGATCGGCGGCGAGTGGGTGCGCAAGGGCGATCTGCACCTGGCCTTCCCTGGCCACGATCACAGCCTGCTGCACAGCCCCGATGGCGCCCTGCTCTACATCAGGGGCGCGCTGGACACCTGATCCGCGGAGCCTTCCCAAGCGTAACAGCTTGGCCGGCGTGATCCCTGCGATCGCGCCGGACGCTCGCCGAGGCCGGCTTGACCCGACACAGCATTGATGTCATTAAAGGTGACATCATTTCTCACATAGTGACGTGCTGGAGTCTTTGGATTGAACTTTCGCCGAGAGGCGGATCTGAGAGGTCGACGGCGATGCCGCAAGTGCAACGACAGTCTGGACCAGGCGCCCCGGAAGCCGCCGACCTGGCCGCGCTTCTGACGGCGACGGCGGCCGGCGATCGGCGCGCGTTCAAGGCGTTGTACGAGGCCACCAGCCGTCGCCTGTTCGGCGTCGCGCTGTTCATGCTCAAGCGCCGCGACGCCGCCGAGGACGTGCTGCAGGAGGCCTATGTGCGCATCTGGACCGAGGCGCGGCGCTTCGATCCCGAGCGGGGCGCGCCTCTGGCCTGGCTGTCGCGCGTGGTGCGCAACCTGGCCATCGACTACATCCGCCGCGAGCGCGGCCCGATGGACGACATCGCCGACCACTCGGAGCGCCTCGCTGAGCCGCCGGCGCCGATCGCCGACCGGGCCGATCTGGCGCGGGGTCTGAACCGCCTGGGCCCCGAGCAACGCGAGATCCTGACCCTGGCCTTCGTCCAGGGCTATACGCACGAGGAACTGGTGGAGCGGCTGGGCCTGCCCCTGGGCACGGCGAAGTCCCGGGTTCGAAGGGGGCTGGCGCAGCTGCGCGCCTTCCTGGAGGCGGAGGGTTCGGCCGCGGGGCTGGGCCGGCCGCTGGCGCATTGACCGACGAGTCGGCGCGCGCCGCCTACAACAGCCCGCTGCGCGCGCGGCAGAAGGCGCAGACCGGCCAGCTGATCCTGGAGGCCGTCGCCACCATCCTGCGCCGCGCGGAGGTCGCGGACGTGACCATCGCCGAGGTGGCGCGGACGGCCGAGGTGACCGAGCGGACGGTCTATCGGCACTACAAGACCCGGGACGAACTGCTGCGCGCCTTCTGGCCCTGGCAGCTGGAGCGCATGGGCGGGCCGTACGTGAACGCGCCACGTTCGCTGGACGCCCTGCTGGACGCCCTGCCCCGCGTGTTCGACGGCTGGGATCGCGATGAGCGGCTGGTGCGGGCGGTGTTCTTCTCGGCCGACGCCCGCGCGTTCCGCTCTCCCGCCGCCGAGCAGCGCCGGGCAGCCCTGGACGGCTTCGTGTGCGCGCTCGCGCCGACCGCCCCCGAGGCCGAGCGTGCGCGGCTGGTGGCGGCGATCCTGTCGCTGACCAGCGTCACCAACTGGGCCTTCCTGCGCGATGTCTGCGGCTATGCCGGGCGGCAGGCCGCGGAGGTCGCCGTCACGGCGATCCGGCTGGCCCTGAAGGGCCTGGAGCAGCGCTGACCCTTCGGGCGGGACGTGGCGCGGGGGCGTGGCCCGTTCCCGCGCCAAGGGCGTCTCAGGCGCTGCCGGGGGCGAGGAATGGCTGCACCACAGCGGCGAACGCCGGCAGGGCCTCGCAGCGGGCGGCAAGCGCCGCGAGCGCCGGCCAGTCCCCGGCGGCCGCCAGACTCGGGTGCGCCTCGCCGAGGAAGCGCATGGCGCAGGCGGCGGCGACATCGGCGTGGCTGGGCCGCTCGCCGCCCCAGAAGGGACCATCGGCCCTGGCCCGCTCGCTTTCCAGCACGTCCAGCACCGCCCGGATCTGGGTCTGGCAGCGCGCGACCCAGTCGTCGGACACGGCGGCGTGCAGCACCCGCTCGTAGACCAGGGCGACCAGCTTGTCGCAAAGCCCCGTGGCCAGGGCGCAAAGGCGCAGGGTCTCGCGGCGGGCGGGACCGGAGGCCGCGATCATCGCCGCCGCCGGGCCGGCCAGCTCGTCGAGGAAGTCCAGGATGGCGAAGCTCTCGATCAGGCAGACCCCGTCGTCCAGCACCAGGGTCGGCACGCGGCGCAGAGGGTTGAAGGCGGCCAGGCGTTCGGCGTCGCCGAAGGTCGACCACGGCCGGTGCTCGTAAGCCTGGCCATAGGTCTGCAGCGCGATCGCCACGCGGCGCACGAACGGGGAGTCATACTGGCCGATCAGGATCATGGGCCTCGCCTGCCTTGAGGGTCTGCGGCCGAGCATAGCGCGCGGGACAGGCGGATGGCGCCCCGCCCGGCCGACGCCGCGCCCCCAATGCCGCACTGCACACGCCCATGCTGCGCAGCAGCAAGGCGCCCAGGTGTTACGAACTGCGCAAAAAGTATGATCGAGAGCGATTCTCACGTATTTGCGCCGATCGCAGTCGCACAGGGTGAAGATTGTGGAGATCGTCAGTGGGCAAGGGCTCGTACTGACCACGTAGAAGCCCACGCCGTGTCGTCATCGGGTTGATGTTCTCGGAGGGTGCAACCATGAAATACCGGAACATGCCGGGCCGATCAGGCCTCGCTTTCTCAAAGTTCAGCCCGCTCTAAAGTCAAGTTCGCCGAATTCGAAAGTGTTCGGCGGGGACCAGAGCGGGTTGTCCCGGGCGTCGGCGCCGCCGCAGAGCCCGGGGATGACCGATCCATACACCGTCGCACGGCCTTGAGGACGCCGTCGCCGGGCCTCCGCGACGCACCGCGGGCGGCCGCCGGAGACGCTTGGCCGCGGCGACCCCTACCGGAAAGTGACACCATGCCATCTCCCGCCCGCTTCCTTCGCCGCCGCAACCTGGTCAGCGCCCTGGCGCTGCTGGCCGCCCTGGACGTGGCCGCCGCGCCGCGCGCGGCCCATGCGGCGCAGGCCGCCGCCGACGCCGCCGCCACGGACAGTTCCGGCGGCGGCATGCTCAGCGAGGTGGTGATCACCGCCGAGCGCCGCACCTCCACGGCCCTGGCGACGCCGATCGACATCTCGGCGGTGACCGGCCAGGACCTCGCGAACGCGGGGGTGAAGGACTTCCACGACCTGACCCGGGTGGTGCCGGGCCTGGTCTACAACAGCGTCGGCATCCGCGACGGCGGGGCGACCAACAGCTTCATCCTGCACGGCCTGAACCTGGACTCGGTCAGCGGAAACGGCGGCGACACGCCGCTGTCCACCCAGCCGGCGGTGTCGGTGTACGTGGACGAGACGCCGACCTTCGTGAACCTGCACCTGGCCGACGTGCAGCGGGTCGAGGTGCTGCGCGGCCCGCAGGCGACCCTGTATGGCGACGCCTCGATCGCCGGCACCGTGCGGGTGCTGTTCAACCGGCCGGACCTGACCAAGACGGCGGCCAACGTCAGCGCCGACGTCGGCTACACCAACAACGCCACCGGGCCGAACTATTCGGTCGACGCCATGTTCAACCAGCCGCTGGGCGAACACGTCGGCTTCCGCCTGGCGACCGGCTACACCTTCGAGAACGGCTTCATCAACGCGCCCTACCTGTACAAGCTGGACGCCAACGGGGCGCCGATCCTGGCCAACCCCGCCGACCCGGTGCACAGCCTGCCGGTGGCGACCTCGAAGAAGGACGTGGACGACGCCGACCTCTGGTACGTGCGGCCGATGCTGCTGGTGGACGCCGGCAAGCTGAACGTCCTCTTCACCTACCAGCACCAGCACGAGTATTCGCAGGGCCCGGACCAGGACAGCTATCCGGGCGGCCCGACGCCCTCGGCCTTCTCGACGACCGGCGACCCGAACGCCTCGCCTGGGTTCCAGAACAACGGCTTCGACAACGCCTTCCCGACCACCTTCAAGAAGTATGAGACCGGCGACTTCATCCTGCAGCCGATGCACCGCGACGTGGACCTGGGCTCGATGGAGGCCAGCTACGACCTGGGGTTCGCCACCCTGACCTCGGTGACCAGCGGCTATCGCGAGCGCAGCGACGGGGTGGATGACTCGTCCGGCTTCTATCAGAAATCGCTCGGCTTCTTCTATCAGGGCTTCCCGCGCCTGCTGCTGGAGAGCGACCGGGTCTACAAGGACGCCGCGATCACCGAGGAGGTCCGGCTGGTGTCGAAGACCGACGGGCCGCTGACCTATTCGGTGGGCGCCTTCTACATGGACCAGAACAACCACCTGGTTCAGCAGGACATCATGCGCGGCTTCAAGGCCTACGAGGACGCGCTCGGCGAGCCCAACACCGGCACGGACCTGGGCTATGTCTATGACCGCAAGATCCACTTCCAGGACATCGCCGCGTTCGGCGAGCTGACCTATCACGTCACGCCGGCGCTGCAGGTGACCGGCGGGGTGCGGGTGTTCCGTCAGACGCTGGACATCACGGCCATCAACGAACTGCCGATCTGCGGCTCGTTCTGCTCCACCGACCAGATCAACCCGCTGGGCCTGGCCGAGGGATCGGAGACAGAGGTCACCAAGAAGGCGCTGTGGAAGTTCAACGCCTCGTACAAGTTCGGCGGCGGCTTCCTGGCCTATTTCACCTTCTCGCAGGGCGAGCGCCGCGGCGGCGCCAACGGCGTGCCGACCATGGGCCCGTTCGCCGAGAGCCCGGCCTTCGAGTTCTTCCAGCCCGACACGGTGAACAACTACGAGGTGGGCCTGAAGGGCCGCATCGGCGGGCGCTTCGAATTCTCCTCGGCCGCCTACTGGGTGGAGTGGAACAATCCGCAGGTGAACGTCTCGACGCCCAACGGCGCCTTCCCCGCCGTGGTCAACGGCCAGGGCGCACGTTCGCGCGGGATCGACCTGGAAGGCCGCTTCCAGGCGACGCCGGAACTGATCATCAGCGGCACCTACGGCTACACCAACGCCGAGCTGACCGCGCCGATCACCGTCGCCGGCGCCGTGTACGGGACCAAGGGCGCCGCCCTGCCCGGCACGCCCCACCACACGCTGAGCGTGGGGGCCGACTATCATCACCCGATCACCGACGACCTGAAGCTGCTGCTGCACGGCGACGTGAGCTATCGCTCCAGCATGTCGACGTCGCTGACCCCGTCGATGAACGTCAACCTGTCGGGGTTCGCGATCCTCAACGCCCAGGTCGGCGTGGAGAAGGGCCCCTACCGCGTCTCGCTCTACCTGAACAACATCACCAACGAGCGCGGCGTGCTGTCGGCCCAGAACCCGCTGCGCTACGACGTGCGGGCGCTGAACGAGCGGCTGTCGCGGCCGTTCACGGTGGGCCTGCGGGTGAACTACGCGTTCCACTGATGGGAGGAGAACAGGCGCCGCCATCATGCCGGCGCCTGCTTCCCGGGCGCTTGCGCGCGCGCAACCCCGTGATCCTGCTGGGCCTGCTGCTGGTGGGCGGCGGCAATGTGGTGACCCTCGCCTCGCATGGGCCCGGCCTGCTGACCGCGGCGCGGCTGGCGGCGGGGGCCGGCGAGGCGCTGGTCAATGTGGTGGTGGCGGTGCTGGTCGCCCGGCGCGCCGACCCCGACCGCGGCTTCGCCATGATCAGCATTGGCATCACCTTCGGCGCGGTGGCGGTGTTCCTGGCCGCCCCACCGCTGAGCCCTTACCTGGGCAAGGACGTGATCTTCTGGATCCTGGCCGTGCTGCCGGCCCTGGTGCTGCCCTGCCTTGCCGGCATCACCAACCAGCCGCTCGGCGCCGTGGCGCCGGAGGCGGCGCAGGCCGTCGCCAGGCGGGCGGGCTCGACCTGGTCGCTGATGGGCGTCACCGCGCCGGGGCTGGCGCTGCTGGCCGGGGTGGTGGGCTTCGGCATCGCCGGCAATGCGATCTTCATCTTCGTCGAGCGAATCGGCGAAGGGCTGGGCATCACCTATCCGCAGATGGTCTCGATGATGCTGTGGGTCACCGTCTGGACGGCGGTCGGCCCGGTGGTGGCGCGGATGGTGGGCACCCGCTTCGGACGCATGCCGGTGCTGGCCTTCGCCTTCCTCGGGCTGGCGGTCTCGGATCCGATGATGGGCGCGCCCACGTCCCCGGCGGTGCTGTTCTGGGGTCTGAATCTGGGCGGCTTCTGCCTGCTGCTGGCGGCGCCCTTCTACCAGGGGCTGATGGCGGCCATGGACCCCAGCGGACGGCTGATCGCCCTGTCGCGCGGGGTGCTGGGCATCGGCAGCGCCGTCACCCCCTCGATCGCCTCGGTGATGCTGCTGGCCGGCGGCGGCTTCGCGGCGATGGGCTGGTGGTCGGCGGTGATCTCGGTGCTGAGCCTGGGGCTGGTCTACGTGGCCTATCGGTCGACCCTGCCCGCACGCGCCTTGCCGGCAGGGGCGCCGGCCGCCGCCACCGTGCCGGCGGAGTAAGGCGCGAATGCATTCCACCTCGCGCCAGGGCGACGCCACCGACGGCCCGGTCTTCCGTCCGGCCCGCGCCGCGGCGGCGGTGTCGGACATGGACCTGCGGCTGCTGCGCGTGTTCATGGCGGTGGTGGAGAACGGCGGCTTCGCGGCGGCGGAAGTGGCGCTGAACAAGTCGAAGTCGGCGATCAGCGTCGACATCTCCGGCCTGGAACAGCGGCTGGGCATGCGGCTGTGCGAGCGCGGGCGGGCGGGGTTCGCCCTGACCGCTGAAGGCGAGACGGTTCGACAGGCCGCCATGGCCCTGTTCGAGAGCCTGGAGCGCTTCACCGCGGACGTCTCGGCCAGCGCCAATCGGCTGACCGGCCGGGTGACTCTGGCGGTGATCGACAACATCGGCTCGATCGCCGCCGAGCCCATGATCGCCGCCATCCGCGCCTATCGCCAGCGCCACCCGGCGGTGCAGCTGTCGATCCAGTCCGGTTCGGCGTCGGAGGTGGAGCGCGCGGTCCTCGACCGGACGGCGCAGGTGGGCATCTCGGTGTTGCCGCGCGTGGCGCCAGCGCTGGAGGCCCGGGAGCTGTTCGTCGAGGACCAGCTGCTCTATTGCGGCCGCGCCCATCCACTGTTCGAGGCGCGCGACGCCGCCCTGACGCCGGAGGTGATCGCCCAGCACCCGGTGACCTCGTTCACCCTGGGCGACCCGGCGCCGCGCGGCCTGGCCCGCGGCGCACAGGCCGACAACCTGGACTGCCTGATCCTGGTGGTGCTGGCGGGGGTGGACCTGGGGTTCCTGCCGCCGCACTACGCCCGGCGCTGGGCCGAGGCGGGTGAGCTGAGGCTGATCCGGCCGGACCTCTACCGGCGCCAGAGCAACTTCTACCTGATGAGCCTGAAGGCCTCGAACGCCGCGCCGGTGACCCGCGAGCTCATCGCCGTGCTGGGCGACGCCTTCGCCGCCCACCCGGTCACGGATGAAGCCTTTCTTTCGTGCGGACTGAAGCAGGCTTCAGAGCATCGGGATTTAACCGGCGCGCACGGGCCGGCAGTCTGGCAGGACTGACCGATGGTGGAGGTTCGACATGGATGAAGTCTTCGGCCCGCGCGGGGCGGTCTCGCAGGAGCGGCTCAAGGAACTGTCCGAAAAATCGGACCTGCGCGGCTGGCTGCAGGTGGTGACCCACTTCGGCGCCATCGGCCTTGCCGGCTGGGCGCTGCACCAGACCATGGGCACGTGGTGGATGATCGGGCCGTTCTTCGTCCTCGGCGTGCTGCTGAACTACCTCTATGCCGGGGAGCACGAATTCAGCCATTCGACGGTGTTCAGATCGCCGTGGCTGAACGAGTGGTTCGGCCGCCTGTGCGGGTTCATCACGCTGCACCCGCGCGACATGGACCAGATCCAGCACTTCGCGCACCACCGGTATACCCAGCGCTGGCGCCAGGACGGCGAACTGTACCGCCCGACCTATACGCTGAAGAGCTACCTGATCGGCCTGACCGGCCTCTGGCTGGTGCAGCGCTTCCCGCGGATGATCATCCGTACGGCCCTGGGCAAGGTCGACGCGCCCTATATCCGCGGCAAGAACCAGGATCGGGTGATCCTGGAGGCGCGGGTCACCCTGGCGATCGTCGGCGTGATCATCGCCGCCTCCATCGCGCTGCGCAGCTGGGACGCCGTGATCTACTGGATCGCGCCCCTGGGCCTGACCAAGTGGGCGCACAACATCCAGAACCTGATCGAGCACAACGGCATGCCGCATGAGGGCGGCATCTTCGAGAACACCCGCTCGACCCGGACCAACGCCCTGATGCGCTGGATGTGCTGGAACATGCAGTACCACACCGCGCACCACGCCTATCCGTCAGTGCCGTTCTACCGTCTCAAGCAGCTGCACCATGAGGCCTTCACGGCCAACGGCCTGAAGCCGGCGACCATGACCTACCTCGGCTTCCAGATCGCCATGATCCGCCAGCTGATGAAGAGTCCCGAGGCGGACTGGCCGCAGGACGCCGTGCACGTCGGCGTCGGTCTGACCCGGTTCGCCGAGGCGCCGGCCAAGGCGGCGGATGCGGACGCGGCCGCGGACACCGCCGCCGCATGAGCCAGCTGCTGGTCTACCAGTCCCTTTGGGCGGCCGAGCGGCGCACGCCCGGCGTTCCCGAACCCAGCTACGACGAGATCTTCGACACGGTGAAGGCGGCGGGGTTCGACGGCCTGTCGGTGGACCTGGGCGCCCTGCCCCTGCCGGCGGCCGAGGCAGTGATCCCCCAGTTCGCGCGCACCGGGTTGCGCGGCGGGGTGACGGCCTTCGCCCGCTCGATCGAGGACATCCGCCCGTCGATCGCCTTCGCCAAGGCCATCGGCGCGCCGTTCGTCGTGGTGGTCGGCCAGGTGATGCCGGTGACCATCGCCGGGATGATCCCGGTGATCCGCGCCTGGCTGGACATTGCCGGGGCCGAGGGCATGCCGCTGCAGTTCGAGACGCACCGGGGCTGCATCACCAACGACCTGTACATCGCCCTGCAGCTGCTCGATGCGATCCCCGAGATGCGGATGGCGTGCGACCTGTCGCACTACGTCGTCGACCGCGAGCTGTACCTGCCGCTGTCGCCCGACATCGCCGCGCAGTTCGACCGGGTGCTGCAGCGATGCGACTCCTTCCAGGGCCGTGTGGCGTCGGGCCAGCAGATCCAGCTGCCGCTGCACTTCCCGCTGACGCAGCGCTGGCTGGACCTGTTCACCGGCTGGTGGCGCGACGGATTCAGGCACTGGCGGGCGCGGCATGGCGCAGACGAGGACTGCGTGTTCCTGTGCGAACTGGGGCCGCGCGAGTACGCCATGACGGGCGCCGACGGGCTGGAGTTCTCCGACCGCTGGGTTGAGGCGCAGCAGCTGCGCGCGCTGGCGCAGACGCTGTGGTCGGAGACAGCCTGACGGCCACGCCCGGCCTTGCGTCCGCCCGGGCCTTCGCCCTTGCTAGAGCCAACCGCAACGCCAGGACCCCGCCATGCCCGCGCCGCTCACCCCCGCCGACTACGTCACCGCGGAGGCCTATGCCTGCGAGCAGGGCCTGCTCGGGCGCGCCTGGACGCCGGTGTGCCGGTCCGAGGAGCTGGCGGCGGCCGGGGCGCAACGGCCGGTTCAGGTGGCGGACACGCCGATCCTGCTGACCCGCGACCGCGACGGCGTGGTGCGGGCGATGTCCAACGTCTGCCGGCACCGGGGGATGATCCTGGCCAGCGAGCCCCTCCAGGCCGAAGTGGTGCGGTGTCCCTACCACCTGTGGGCGTTCGGCCTGGACGGGCGACTGAAGGCGGCGCCGTTCATGGCGCCCGGTTCGGTGAGCAACTGCGATCTGCCGCTCTACCAGGCCGGCGAGTGGGGCGGCTTCGTGTTCGTCAGCCTCGACCCGGACGCCCAGCCGCTGTCCGAGGCGATGGCGCCGATGGCCGAGGCGCTGCAGCCCGACCGCCTCGAGGGTCTGCGCATCGGCTGGCGCGTCGCCTTCGAGCACGCCTGGAACTGGAAGGTGCTGGTGGAGAACTTCGGCGAGTCCTACCACCACATCGGCCCGCACGCCGGTACGCTGCAGCCGTTGTGGCCCGGCGGCCAGACAGACTCCACGCCGGGCGGCCCCGACTGGTTCGAGATCACCCACCCCGAGCATCCCGAGGAAGGCGCCCTGAGGGTGTGGGTGATCTTCCCCCTGTTCCTGCTGGCGACCACCACCCGCAGCACGGGCGCAGTGTGGTACCGCATCACCCCGACCGGTCCGCAGTCGATGAGCCTGGAGGTGCTGGGCCTGGAGCCGCCGAAGGCCTGCGCCGACGCGGAGAAGATGGGCGCGGCCCGCGAATTGCTGACGGCCGTGCACCTGGAGGACATTACCGTCTGCGACGGCGTTCAGGCCGGCCTGCGCTCCCCTGACGCGATCCTGGGCCCGCTCTCGCCGCTGGAGGCGGGGGTGGCGCGGTTTCGCGGCTGGATCGCGGCGAGCCGCGCCCGTCCTGGCCGTTAACCGCGCCGCGCGGCCATCGGTCGCGCGACCCTGTGCCGGTTCGACGCCCGGGCGCCGCAGAGTTTAGATCCAGGATGGCCCGAACCCTGAGTTGACCGGCGGGCTTCGGGGAGACACAGCGTGTTCAGGGACGGATCGACGCCGGCCGCCGAAGTGGCGCAATTCATCTGCGACCACACCGCCGACGTGATCGTCCAGGTGAACATCGATGGCGTGGTGACCTATGTCTCGCCCTCGATCCGCAACTATGGCTACGCGCCGGAAGATTTGCTGGGGACCGACGGCGCGCAGTTCGCGCACCCCGACGACCGCGCCCATCTGCTGGCCAACAACGCCGCCCTGTTGCGCGGCGAGGAAGACCCGGCGGCGAGTCGCGTGCACCGGATGTTGCGGGCGAGCGGCGAGGTGGTCTGGATGGAGGGCAACCCGCGGATCATCCGCGACGGCGACGGCCGGGCCTGCGCCTTCGTCAACATCTTCCGGGATATCACGGCGCGCCGCGCGGTCGAGGCCCAGGCCAGCGAGCAGCTCGCGCAGTTCGAGGCGGCCTTCAAGTACGCCGCGGTCGGCAAGGCGCTGGTCAGCCTGGACGGGCGGTTCCTCAGGGTCAACGACGCCTTCTGCAGGATGACCGGCTATGCCGAGGCGGAGATGCTGGCGCTGGACTTCCAGGCCATCACCCATCCGGACGACCTCGACCTGGACCTGGGCAACGTCGACCGTCTGACCCGCGGCGCGATTGACAGCTACCACATGGACAAGCGCTATCTGCGCAAGAACGGCTCGGCGGTGTGGGTGCAGCTGACGGTCTCGATGGTGCGCAACGCCGATGGCTCGCCGAAGGGCTTCGTGGCCCAGGTCCAGGACCTGACCGAGCGGCGGGCGGCAGAAGAGGCGTTGCGCGACAGCGAGGCGCGCTATCGGCTGATCGCGGACAATACCTCGGACATGATCGTCGTGACCGACCTGACCGGCGAGGTGCGCTACGTCAGCCCGTCGGTGCGCCACACCGGCTGGACCCGCGAAGCCCTGGTGGGCGCCTCGTTCGCCCGACAGATGCACCCCGAGGACGCCAGGGCCGTGGGCAAGGCCTTCGCGGGCCTGCTGAAGGGCGTGGATCCGGGCAGCGTCCGCTGGCGCGGTCGCCACGGCGTGACCGGCGAATGGATGTGGATGGAATCGCGCCCGGTACTGCTGCCCGATCCGCAGACCGGCAGGGCAAGTGGTTTCATCGACGTGGTTCGCGACATCACCGGTCAGGTGGAACAGGAAGAGGCTCTGGCGGCGGCGCGGGCGCAGGCGGAAGTGGCGGCGGCGGCCAAGGCGCAGTTCCTGGCCAACATGAGCCACGAGATCCGCACGCCGCTGACGGCGGTGCTCGGCTTTACCGGACTGCTGCGCGACCACCCGAGCCTGGACACCGTGGCGGCAGGCTACGTGTCGCGCATCGCCACGGCCGGCAGCGGCCTGCTGGCGCTGGTCAATGACATCCTCGACTTCTCCAAGCTGGAGGCGGGCGAGATCAGACTGGAGCATCGCCCCCTGGCCGTGCGCGAGGTGGTCGAAAGCGTCACGCAGATCTTCGAGGCGCAGGCGGCGGCAAGAGGCCTGACGCTGACAGCGGCTGTGGCGGCGGACATGCCGGCCAGCGTGCGAGGCGATGCACAGCGGCTGAGACAGATTCTGCTCAACCTGGTCGGCAACGCAGTGAAATTCACGGCATCCGGATCGATCCAAATCGCGGCGACGTGGGACGCCGGGCGCAACACTGCGATCTTCTCTGTCCGCGATACCGGGCCCGGCATCTCGGCCGAAGGCCAGGCCTGCCTGTTCCAGAGGTTCTCGCAGGTCGACGGCGGCGCCAGCCGCGCGCAGGGGGGCACGGGCCTGGGCCTGGCGATCTGCCGCGGCCTGGTGGAAGCGATGGGCGGCGAGATCGGCGTCACCAGCACCGAAGGCTCAGGCAGCGACTTTCATTTCGAATTCCCCGCGCCGCCGATGGCCGCGCCGTCGATCCAGCCGGCGGCGGCCCACGGCCCCCTGCCCTGCCCGGGCTCCCGGGTGCTGGTGGTGGACGACAACGCGGTCAACCGCGAACTGGTGACGGCCCTGCTGGGCGCCTTCGACCTGGAACTGACCACCGCGGACAGCGGCGAAGCGGCGCTGTCGCTGTGCGCCACGGATGTCTTCGATCTGGTGCTGATGGACATACGCATGCCGGGCATGGGCGGGCGTGAGGCGCTGCAACGGCTGCGGGCGGCGCCCGGTCCCAACGCCGGCGCGCCGGTGATCGCCTTCACCGCGGACGCCGACAAGGCCTCGGTCGAGGGGCTGCTGGCGGACGGTTTCGATGGCCATCTCGGCAAGCCGATCGATCCGGACACGCTGCTGTCCGAAGTCGCCCGGTGGACCAGCCCCAACCCCTGGGAGATGGCGCTGGAGCGGCGGCATGGGTAGGCCCAGGATCGTCGTCGCCGACGACAGCGAGCCGATTCTGGAGCTGGTGGTGACCCGGCTGGAACTGGCCGGCTACCAGACCTTCGCCGCCCGCACCGGCCTGCAGGCAATGCGCACGATCACGGAAGTGCAGCCGCAGGGGGTGATCCTCGATATCAACATGCCGGGCATGGATGGCTTCGCCGTGCTGATGGCCCTGAAAGCCGCCTCGCGGACCCGGGAGATTCCCGTGCTCATGCTGACGGGGAGCAACGCCCAGGCCGACGTGCGCCGGGCGCTGAGCTGCGGGGCGCGGGACTATCTGGCCAAGCCGTTCGACGATCAGTTGCTGCTGACCCGCGTCGCCCGGCTGCTGCGCAGCCGGCCGGTGACCAGCGCGCCGGTCCTGCTGACCTAGGGACCGCCCGCCCGGGCCAGCGGACCGCCGACCGCGGCCTCTTGCCCCCGCCGGCCCGGACCTGCACTAACGGCGAATGCCCTCCCCCGCGACGCCCCTGGACGGTGAGTACGACTTCATCGTCGTCGGCGCGGGCTCGGCGGGATGCGTGCTGGCCAACCGGCTGTCAGCGGACGGGCGCCATCGGGTGCTGGTGCTGGAGGCAGGCGGCCGCGACGACTGGGTCTGGTTCCATGTGCCGGTGGGCTACCTGTTCGCGATCGGCAACCCGCGGTCGGACTGGATGTTCGAGACCGAGCCCGAGGCGGGGCTGAACGGCCGGGCGCTGAAGTATCCCCGCGGCAAGGTGATCGGCGGCTCGTCGGCGATCAACGCCATGATCTCGATGCGCGGCCAGGCGGCCGACTATGACCATTGGCGCCAGCTGGGCCTGTCGGGCTGGGGCTGGGATGATGTGCTGCCGGTGTTCCGCCGCCTCGACGATCACTTCCTGGGTGATAGCGAGCATCACGGCGCCGGCGGCGAATGGCGGGTGGAACAGCCGCGCGTGCGCTGGGCGGTGCTGGAGGCGATCACCGAGGCGGCCGTGCAGATGGGCGTGCCGCGGACGTCCGACTTCAACACCGGCGACAACCTGGGCGTCGGACCGTTTCACGTGAACCAGCGGCGGGGCCTGCGCTGGTCGGCCGCCACGGCGTTCCTCAAGCCGGCGCTAAAACGCAAGAATCTTCGGCTCGAGACGGGCGTGCTGGCCGAGCGGGTGCTGGTCGAGGGCCGCCGCGCGATTGGGGTGCGCTTCCGCCGGGGCGGCCAGACGTTCGAGGCGCGGGCGCGAGGGGAAGTGATCCTTGCGGCGGGCGCGGTGGCCTCGCCCGTGCTGTTGCAGCGGTCCGGCATCGGACCGGCCGACTGGCTGGGCGAGCACGGGGTCGACGTGGTCGCCGATCGCTCCGGTGTGGGCCGCAACCTGCAGGATCACCTGCAGCAACGGGCCATCTGGAAGGTGTCCGGGGTCAGGACCCTTAACGAGGCCTATCACAACCTGCCGAAGCGGGCGCTGATGGGGCTGGAGTACGCGCTGCGGCGCACGGGCCCCCTCACCATGGCGCCCTCGCAGCTGGGCATCTTCACCCGCTCGTCGGACGAGCACGAGCGGCCGAACATCGAGTTTCACGTGCAGCCGCTGTCGCTGGACCGGTTCGGCGAGCCGCTGCACCGGTTTCCTGCGGTGACGGTGGCGGCCTGCAACCTGCGCCCCTCGTCACGCGGGACCATCCGGCTGCGCTCGGCCGACGCGGGCGCCGCGCCGCGGATCGCGCCGAACTATCTGTCCACGGCGGCGGATCGGCAGGTGGCCGCCGACGCCATCCGGGTGACCCGCCAGCTGATGGGCCAGCCCGCGCTGGCGCCCTACCGGCCCGAAGAGTTCCTGCCCGGTCCGTCGGTGGCGGACGACGAGGCCTCGCTGGCCAAGGCCGCCGGCGACATCGGCACGACCATCTTTCATCCGGTGGGCACGGCCAAGATGGGCTTGCCGTCGGACCCGATGGCCGTCGTCGACGCCCGGCTGAAGCTGATCGGGCTGGAGGGGCTGCGGGTGATCGACGCCTCGGTGATGCCGACCATCACCTCGGGCAACACCAACACGCCCACCATCATGATCGCCGACCGGGGGGCCGGGTTCGTGCTGGAGGACGTGCGGTGAGCCGCCGTTTCGAACCGCTCAGTTGAACCGTGGCTTGCGCAGCAGGGCCGAACGGTCGGCGGAACGGATCTCGACGTCGAACACGTCACCGTCGCGCTGCAGGGTCAGAGGGATCGTGACGCCGGCGGGTCCCTGGGCCCAGAGCGCGGTGTAGAAATCAGGCAGATCGGCGACGGCCTCCTCGCCGACGGCCAGGATAAGGTCGCCGGGGCGCAGCTCCGCCCGGGCGGCCGGGCTGCGCGGGTTCACACCGACGACGATCACGTGGTCGCCGTCGTCCTGGGCCATGACTCCAAGCCACGGGCGGGGCGGATGGGCGGGCCGGCCGCGCGACAAGTCGTCCAGAATCGGCGGCAGCAGGTCGATGGGCACGCACATGTTCAGCGGCGAGGTTCCCCGCTTGGTGCGCCGCTGAAGGCTGAGGGAACCCACGCCCATCAGCTCGCCATCCGCGCCGATCAGCGCCGCGCCGCTCCAGTGCGGATGCGCCGGCTCGGTCATGATCGCGTCGTCGAGCATGTATTCCCAGTAGCCGGCGAATGGCATGCGGGTCAGAACGACGCCGGCTGCGGCGTGCGCCCGCCCACCGGCCCCGGCGATCACCACGGGACTGTCGCCGCGCAGCGACGAGGACTTCCCCAGTGGCAGCACGGGCAGATTCAGCGGCTCAAGCGCCTGAACCAGCCCGAAGCCGGTCACGGGGTCGGCGCCCAGGGCATGGGCGGGCACGCGACGGCCGTCGTTGCGGGTCAGCGTGATCTCCTCGGCCTCGGTGATCAGGTAGCCGATTGTCAGCACCAGGCCGTTCGGCCCGATGACCGTGCCGTTGCCGATCCGCTCGGTGCCGAGGCCCTGGGCGGTGAAGGCGTCGTCCGGGATGCGCGCTTCCAGCGCCACCACCGAGGCCAAGGCGCGATCGAGATCGAAGGCCCACGCCTCTGCCGTGGGCCGCTGGTCCTGCTCGACCTCGAAGCCGTCGAAAGGTTGTGTCACGCGGTGGCCTCCTGAGTGGAGCGGTACTGGAAAGGGGCCTGAATCTGGGGCCGGGCGCCTGACGGCGCAAGGGTGTGGCCGGCCGCGTGAGCCGGGCTCCCGTGGAGGCGGCGCGCCAAGGCCTGACTGCGCGTGAACGCCCTCAGCGGTTCCCGAACGGGTAGAGCGTCAGCATGGTCATGCGACTGTTGACCGGAAAGCGGCGGAGAACGAGCCCCCTGCCCTTCGCCGTTCCCGCCTGGATACCCTGCGCCGCCGCGCGCACGTCGCGCAGATCCTGCAGCGTCAGCCATGGGGCCCGCGGCGGGGCGTCGTTGCGGCAGCAATGGGCCGTGTAAAGGCGCGTGTCCGGCGGCAGCGTGGACAGCAGGCGGTCGGCGGTGGCGACGTAGTCCGAAAGACTGGAGTCCGGCATGAAGGCGTAGAGGGTGGTCGGGTAGATGTAGTCTCCCGTGAACAACAGTTTCGCCGCCGGGTCGCTGACCGAGACCGAGGTTCTGGTGTGGCCCGGCGTGGAGAGCACCGTCACCACGCGCCCGCCGAGGTCGATCGCCTGGCCAGGCATGACCCATTCGGTGACGTGGAAGCGCGGCGGCTCCTCGCCCATATACTGATGACGGGTGAGTTGCACCCAGCCGTCGAGCCCCGCCCTTGCACGCGTCTGCGGCAGGTCGATCAGGGCGACCGAGCCGAAGCGCGGCAGGCCGTTCACGTGATCGAAGTGCAGGTGCGACGGGATCACCGTCACCGGGAGCCGGGTGAGGCCGGCAAGCACCGGTCGCAGGTCGTGGTCGCGCGATGATCCGGCGTCGATCAGCAGCGCCCGGCTCTTCCCCGCCAGCAGGTATTCATAGTTGTCTGGGTGATCCTGCGGCTCGCCCAGCGCCCACGTATCCGGGGCGATCTGCTCCACCCGCCAGCGCCCGTCGACGACCGCGCCCGCGGCCGGGCCCGGACGTGGGCGAAACGCCGCCGGATCGGCCGGTTCGGGCTGCAGCATCACGCCGCGCGCATTGAGGAAGATGAACACCTCGGCATAGACCGCCGGCGCGAACACCAGGGCTGCGGCCATGAGCGCCGCGACGACGACCGCGAGACCCAGGAACCATCGCGGGATGCGGCGATGGCTGCGGGACGGATAGGCGGCGGCGCTCATGTCCAAGCTTGTCCGGCCGTCGGCGCGGCCTGTCGAGGCCGAACACCGCCGTCGACGCGAGCCATTGCCGGCTGCCCGGCAATCGGGCGCCGCGCCGCGGGGGAGGCGCCGTCGCCCGGCCGAGGTCCGCGGCTACCAGGGGCGGCGTTCGTCGTTGTTGCGCAGCCAGTGCATCTCGTCATTCAGCCGGTCGAGCCGCGCCTGCAGCTGGTCGCGCTGGTCGCCGCGCAGGAAGCCGGCGTTGCGGCGCTCCATGCGCGCCTTGTCGCGGCGGATGTCATCCAGCCGAGCCTGCACGCGCCCGGCCTCGCGCCGATCCAGCGAACCGTCCCGCCGGCCGCGGTCGATGCGCTGCTGCATCCAGTCGATGCGGCGGTTCAGGTCCCACGCGCGCGGACCGTCATCGCGGCCGCGGTCGTGATAGCCACCGTAGCCACCGTAGCCACCGTGGTGGTCGGGCTGCGCTACCGCCGGCGCCGCAAGGGCCACGGCGCCGGCTACGGCCAGGATCGCCAAGCTGACAGTCTTCATGTCTCTCATCTCCAAGAGGCCCCCGGCGTCGCGGGTCGGCCGCACGAACACCACGACTGCGGCGTGATGTCCTTGATGCGGGTCAATGAGATTCGGGCAGCGACGGCGACCCGCGGCGCTACCCCAGCACGAAGCCTTCGTAGCCGTTCGCGGCGATCTCGTCGCAGCGGACCTTATACCCCGGCCCCACATAGGGCATGAACACTCGCGGCTTGCCGGGCACGTTTGCGCCCAGGTACCAGGAGTTGGCCTGCGGATAGAGCGTCTCCGCGGCGACCTCGTTCACGTGCTGCACCCAGGCCTCCTGGGCGGTCGGGTCGGGCTCCATGGTGGTGTGGTTGGTGGCGCGCAGGTGGGTGATGGCGTCGGCGATCCAGTCGACGTGCTGCTCCAGCGAGACGATCATGTTGGACAGCACCGACGGGCTGCCCGGGCCGGTGACGGTGAACAGGTTGGGGAAGCCCGCCACCTGCAGGCCCAGCAAGGTCTTGGGTCCCTCGGCCCAGGCGTCGGCCAGCGAGCGGCCGCCACGGCCCCGGATATCCATCTTCAGCAGGGCGCCGGTCATGGCGTCGAAGCCGGTGGCGAAGACGATGGCGTCGACGTCGTACTGCCCCTCGGTGGTCCTCACCCCGGCGGCGTTGATCTCGACGATCGGCGTCTTCAGCAGGTCAACCAGGGCGACGTTGGGCCGGTTGAAGGCGGCGAAATAGTCAGTGTCGACGCACGGCCGCTTGGCGCCGAGAGGATAGTCCCGCGGGATCAGGGCCTCGGCGGTGGCGGGGTCCTGCACGATCTGGCGGATCTTGTCGCGGACATAGTCGGCGGCGATGGCGTTGATGCGCGGGTCCTTGGTGAGGTTCGGCAGGGCGATCAGGGCCAGCAGGCCGTCGCCGCTCCACAGCGCCTCGGCGCGTTCCTTCAGCTCGGCCTCGGTCGGTTGCCAGTCCTCCGGCGGGGCCGGCAAGGCCGGCTGGCCGCTGTCGAGCAGCGCCTTGTAGGCCGGGAAGGCGGCCATGAATTCGTCGATCTCGGCGTCGGTGAGCTCGCGGTTGCGGGCCGGCAGGCTGAAATTGGGGGTGCGCTGGAAGATGGTCAGCTGGGCGGCCTGGTCGGCGATCAGCGGCGTGGACTGGATCGCCGAGGAGCCTGTGCCGATCATCGCCACCCGCCGGCCGGTGAAGTCGACACCCTCGTGCGGCCAGAGGCCGGTGAGATAGGACGGCCCCGCGAAGCTGTCGGCGCCGGGGATGTCGGGCGCCTTGGGCACGGACAGGCAGCCGGTGGCCGCCACCACCCAGCGCGCCGCGAAGCGGTCGCCCCGGTCGGTCTCTACCCGCCAGACCGCAGCCCCCTCGTCATAGGTCATGGCGGTGACCCGGGTCTCGAACAGGAAGCTGGAGCGCAGGTCGAAGCGGTCGGCAACATGGCCGGCGTAGGCCAGGATTTCCGGCTGTGGCGAGTACTTCTCGCTCCAGCGCCAGTCGTCACGCAGGCCCCGGTCGAAGGAATAGGAGTACAGCAGCGAGGGGATGTCGCAACGCGCGCCCGGGTAGCGGTTCCAGAACCACGTGCCGCCCACGTCGTAGCCGGCCTCGATCCCCTGTACGGACACCCCGGCCTGGCGCAGGCGGTGCACCATGTAGAGGCCGGAGAAGCCGGCCCCCACGACAACGCAGTCGACGGTCTTGTCCACCGGATCGCGGGTGGTCTGACAGATGCTGGCGGGCGCGTTCATGACGATGTTCCTCTTCCCGCGGGCTCAGGCCGGCTGGACCAGCTGGGCCTCGGCGGCGGCCTTGGCGGCGGGATAGTCGGCCTTGCCATTGGCCGCGCGCAGCGGGCGGTCGGCGACGATGATGCGCTTGGGGGTCTTGTAGCCTGCAAGCGACTTGCGCACGTGAGCGCGGACGGCCGCCTCGTCGAGGTCGGCGCCGGGGGCGAGCAGGACCACGCCGGTGACCGACTGGCCCCACTTTTCGTCCGGCAGGCCGACCACCAGGGCGTCCTCGATGGCGGGATGGGTCTTGAGCGTCTCCTCCACTTCCTCTGGGAAGACCTTTTCGCCGGCGGTGTTGATGCAGGCGTTGCCGCGCCCGAGCAGGGTCAGCGACCCGTCGGCCTCGACGGTCACCCAGTCACCCGGGATGGAGTAGCGCTCGCCGTTGATGGTGCGGAAGGTGCGGTCGGTCTTGGCCTGGTCCTTGTAGTAGCCCAGCGGATTGGGTCCCTTGATGGCGATCATCCCCGAGACGCCGGAACCGGGGACCACTTCCTGATCGTTCTCGTCGAACACCTTGCAGCGTTCGCCGAGCACGAACTTGGCGGTCTGCACCTCGCCGCCCTTGGTCATCACCGAGGCGCCCATGCCCAGAGCCTCGGAAGAGGAGAAGCCGTCGTTGAGCATGGCGTTGGGCATATGCTCCAGAAGGCCGCGCTTGACCTCCAGGCTCCACATCACGCCGGACGAGACGATGGCCGCGACCGACGAGACATCGTACTTGCCGGGGCTGGCGTTGAGCGCGTTGAGCATCGGGCGGCCGAAGCTGTCGCCGACGATGGCCATCGACTGCGGCCGGTGGCGATGGATGGCGGCCAGCAGTTCCTCGGCGTCGAAGCTCTCGCCTTCCAAGGTCACCACCGAGCCGCCCGAGAGCATCGCCCCCATGGCGGTCAGCAGGCCCGTGCCGTGCATAAGCGGCGGGGCCGGCAAGGTGCGCATGCCCGGGCCCGTCGCGGCGTGGGCGGCGGCAAGCTGCTCCAGGGTCTCCGGCACGGCCACGCCCATCCGGCGCTGGCCCTCCAGGGTGATTTCGCGAAGGTCGTGGTGAGTCCACATCACGCCCTTGGGCATGCCAGTGGTGCCCCCGGTGTAGATGAAGAACTGGTCTTCGCCCGAGCGCTGGATGTCGAGCGGGCCGCCGTTGCCTTCGGAGGCCAAGGCCTCGAACCGCTGGGCGAAGGGCGCGACCGAGCCGTCCGAGCTGACTTCGACCCAGGTCTTTACCTTGGGCAGGCGCGGCCGGATCTCGGTCACCGCGTCGCGGAATTCCGAAGCATAGACCACGGTCTGGGCGTCGGAGTTGTCGAAGATGTACCAGACCTCTTCCGGCGTATAGCGGTAGTTGACGTTGACGTGGGTCATCCGCGACTTGAAGCCCGCGGCCAGCGCCATCAGGTATTCGGGACGATTGCGCATGTAGATGGCGATCTTGTCGCCGGGCTGGGCCCCGCGGGCGATCAGGGCGCGGGCCATGTTGTTGGTGGCCTGGCGCGCCTCGCCGATGGTTATAACGCGGTCGCCGTGCAGGAACGCGGGCGCGTCCTGCGGCATCACCGGCTCGATGGCGTCGAGGATATCTCCGAAATTCCAGCCCACGCGTAGGTCTCCCTTGCAGGCGCGCCGGTCTGCCGCCGGGTGCGCCGATGACAGGAGACTAGACGGGCGCCGTAGGGGCAAGCCAAGCCCGGTGAAAATGCGAGGGTCAGCGCCCGACCTTCACCTCCCGGAACGGCACGTCACGGTCGACTTCGGGCTCCTTGGGCAGGCCCAGCACACGCTCGCCGATGATGTTGCGCTGGATCTGGTCGGTGCCGCCGCCGATCGATGTGAAATAGGCGTTGAGGGTCAGGAAGTTGGCGTCCTCGGCGCGCGGATGGGACGGGCCTTCGAACAGGCTGGCGGCGCCGAGGATGGCGGTGCGAACCCGGGCTTCCTCGTGCAGGATCCGGCTCATCGCCAGCTTGCCCAGGCTCATCACCGGGGCCGAAGTGCCCTGGGCCAGATCCGCCTTGGCGCGGGCGTTGTTGAGGGCGTTCAGCTTCTTGTAGGCGATGACCTTGGCGATGTCCTGGCGCAGGACCGGGTCGTCCAGCACCCCGGCCTCACGGGCGAGCGCGATCAGCGGCTCCTCGTTCACCGCCTCGGCGACGCCGCTTCGGGGCCCGCGGGCGCCGTCGCCCATCACCGAGCGCTCGTAGGCGAGCGCGGTCTGCAGCACGCCCCAGCCGGTGTTCAACGGGCCCAGCAGGTTTTCCGCCGGGCAGAGCGCGTCGGTGATGAACACCTCGTTGAAGTGGCTCTCGTCGGTGATCTGGCGCAGCGGCCGCACCTCCACGCCCGGCTGCTTCATCGGCAGGAAGAAGAAGCTGATGCCCTTGTGCTTGGGCGCATCCCAGTCGGTGCGGGCGATCAGCATGCCGTAGTCTGCGGTGGCGGCGCCGGACGTCCACACCTTCTGGCCGTTGACCACATAGTGGTCACCCTGCAGGTCGGCGCGGGTACGGATGCCGGCGAGGTCGGACCCGGCGCCCGGCTCGGAATACAGCAGGCACATGCCGACCTGGTTCTTCAGCAGGGCCGGGATGATCTTCTTCTTGAACGTCGGCGTGGCGTGGGCGAGGGCGGTGTTGGCCCAGAGGTTGGAGCGGTCCTGGCCGGCGCCTGGCGCGCCGACGGCGGCGAACTCGCGCTCGATGATCCTGGCCTGGGCGTCCGACAGGCCGCGGCCGTACCATTCGGTGGGCCAGCGCGGCACGGCCCAGCGCGCCTCCACCACCTTGTCCAGCCAGGCCTTCTGTTCGTCCGAGACCGTCCAGCCCGCGCCGCCGGCTCCCGGCTCGCGCTTGGGCAGCCCCTTCCAGTGCTCGCCCAGCCAGGCGCGGACCTCGGCGCGCAGCACTTCATCGGAAACATGTTGTCCGTCAGCCATGATCAGGCTCCCAGGGCTTGCAGGTAGCGCTCGCGATGTACGGCGGGGGCGCCGAACAGCTGGGCGTCGGCGCGGGCGCGGCGCAGGTAGAGGTGCGCCGGATGGCTCCAGGTGAAGGCGATGCCGCCATGCATCTGGATGGCCGTGGCGGTGACCTGCGTGAAGGCGTCGGCGCAGGCGAAGGCCGCCAGCGACACCGCGGCATCAGCGTCAGCGGCCCCCTCTGCCAGCCGGGCCGCGGCGTTGCGAGCGGCCGAGACGGCGCTTTCGGCCTCGAGCAGGATGTCGGCGGCCATGTGCTTGACCGCCTGGAACGAGCCGATCGCGCGGCCGAACTGGAAGCGGCCCCGGGCATAGTCGACGGTGAAGTCCACCACCCGCTTTGCGCCGCCTGCCTGTTCGCCGGCCAGGGCGACCAGCGCCAGCCGCATCGCCGCCTCCGCCGCCGGCCACGCACCGCCGGAAAGCCGTCGGCCAGGCGCGGACTCCAAGGTGATGCGCGCCAGTCGCAGCGTATGGTCGAAGGTGGGCAGCGGCGCGATGCCGACGCCGGGGCTCTTTGGGTCCACCTCGAATACCGCCAGGGTCTCCCCATCGCCGGCGAGCACCAGAAGGATATCCGCGTTCTGGCCATGCAGGACGAAGGAGGCGACGCCGGTGAGGGTGGCACGGTCGCCGGTTCCCGAGGCCGTGACCGAGACGCCCTCCGGCGCCCAGGTTCCGGCGTCGCCGGTCAGGGCGACCGTTGCGATCGCCGTTCCGTCCGCGATGCGGGGCAGCAGCCGGGACTTGGCGGCCTCGTCGCCGAGCGTACGTAGAAGCTCGGCCGCCAGCACGCCGGAGGCCAGCAGCGGCGCGCAGAGCAGGGCTGCGCCCGCAGCCTCCATCACCGTCTCGAGCTCCACGGCGCCGGCGCCGGAACCACCGAACTCCGGATCGATGACCAGGCCTGCGATCCCCATCTCCGCGAGCTCGGCCCATAAGCCGGGATCGTAACCCGCGGGCGTATCCATGGCTCGGCGAACATCCGCCTCGGTGGAGCGATCGCCCAGCAGCCGACCCACGGCGTCCTGCAGGGCCGTCCGCTCCTCCGCCGAAAGGGTCGCCATCCGTCGCCTCCTCGAATACGCGCCTGCCGCTTGATTATCGGACGGCTTTCGTCTGAATTTAGGCGCATGACGAGAGAGGTGGCAAGCGGTGGCGGCGCGATGGCTGAGGAACCCCCTCCGTCCGGCGCGGCGCGGCGCGGCCGCCCGCGCGATCCGACTCTGGAAGCGCGGGTGTTCGACGCCGCCATCAGCCTCTACGCCCAGGCGGGATGGGCCGGGTTCACGTTCGAGGCGATTGCCCGGCGTTCGGGTGTCGGAAAGGCGGCGCTGTACGGTCGGTGGCCAGACCGCGGCGTGCTGCTGCGTCAGACTCTGGAGGCGCGTTGGCTGGCCCCGGCGGCGATTGACACCGGCGGTTTGGGCGGGGATTTGAAGGCCTTGGCCGAACAGGTCTTCGCCGCCCGCGCCGGCCTCCACGCCCGGACGGCGTCGTGGATGAACCTGGACGGCGAGGCGCACCCCGAGGTGCGGGCCGTGGTCGCGCCCTACGTTGAATCCACCATTCGCGAGGGGCGCGCCATCGTCAGGCGCGCCATCGCGCGCGGCGAGATCCCCGGCAGCGTCAATCCGGGCCTGCTGATGGACCTCGTGGTGGGCGCCGTCTCCAACCACATCACCACGACGCCCGAACGCCTCCGCGGCACGATGATCGCGCGGCGCGAGGCGTTCATCGAGACCCTGGTGGCGACCGTGTTGAAGGGTGTCGGCGAAAGCTGAACATCACGGCCCCGCGGTTCTGGCGCCAGGAGCACACGCTCACGCCTTGCGACCAGCCCAGGCTGTGTCAGGATGCCACCGGAAGTTGGGGGACTTTTCCATGACCGACACGAGCGTCGGCGGCGCCGACGGGCCGATCTTCCGCGAGATTGGTCAGGCGCAGCCTCAGGCCGCCATTCCGTTCCTGTCGCCGCAGGGCCTGGCGATCGCCACGACGACAGCCCTGGCGCTGAAGGCTACCCTCAGCCTCGTCGAGATCGTCGGCCTGGCCATGCGCGTGAAGGTGATCAGCGACGCGCGCCGGCTGGGCCCGGGACTGGCCGCCACCCTGCAGTCGGATGCGCACCTCGCCGATACCGTCGTCCAGGCCAGCGGCGCGATCGGCCTGCTGTCGCTCATCGCCTGCTACGTGATCGCCGGCATGTGGATCTACCGCGCGGCGCGCAACGTGCGGGCGCTGGGCGCGCGCGGCCTCGACGTGACGCCCGGATGGGCGGTGGGGTCGTACGCCGTCCCGATCATGAACTGGTTCCGCCCCCTGGTGGCGATGTCGGAGATCTGGCGCGCGAGCCGGTGGCCCGACCGCTGGCGCTCGCAATCAATGCCGCCGATGATGGGGTTCTGGTGGGCCGGCTGGCTGGCCACGGGCGTCCTGGGGAACATCGTCTATGCGATGTCGAAGGCGGGAAGCGACCTTGGCCTCTTGATGACGATCAACGAGCTGTCGCTGCTGGACCTGACGTTCGAGATCGCCACGATCGGCCTCTTCCTGACCATCGTCTGGCAGGTGACACGCGCCCAGAAGGCCTCGCGCCACCAGGTGCAACAGGTGGCGGAGACGTTCGCCTGAGCGCGCGGCTCGAGCCTCCCGGAATCTAGTCAGCGCCCGCCTTCGGAGGCGTCGAACAATCGGCGAGGCGCTGGCGCTTGCCGCGTGGGCCGGTCCAGATACGCGCATGAATGCCGCGATCTTCGCCGCTGTCCTGGTCGCCGCCGCCTTGCACGCGACGTGGAACGCCATCGTCAAGCGTGGCGGCGGCGAGGGTGGCGATCCGCAGGCGGCCACGGTGCTGGTGACCGCAGGCGCGGCCCTCGTCGCGGCGGCCGCCCTTCCCTTCCTGCCGGCGCCCGCCCAGGCAAGCTGGGGCTTCATCGCCATCTCGACCGGGCTGCAGGTGGCTTACTTCATGCTGGTGGCCCGCGCCTATCAGGCCGCGGACATGAGCCTGGCCTATCCGCTGATGCGCGGTGGCGCGCCGCTGATCGTCGCCCCGGCCGGACAGCTCCTGTTCGCCGAGCCGCTTGCGCCCCTGGCGTGGGGCGGGGTGGCGATGATCTGCGGCGGCGTGCTGAGCATGGCGTTCGGCGGACCGAGGGATCCACGGGCCGCCCGCGCCGCGCGGGGAGAGGGGCGAGCCATCGCGATCGCCCTGGCGAACGCGGTGGTGATCGCCGCCTACACCCTGGTGGACGGACTGGGCGTGCGCCGCTCGGGCGCACCGGCGGCCTACACCCTGTGGCTGTTCCTGCTGACCGGGATCGTGCTCGTCGTCGGCGCCCTGGCGACACGCGGCCCCGCATTCGTCGTGCAAGCGCGGCGGCGGTGGCCGACGGGCCTGGCCGGCGGCGCCGGTGCGACGGCATCCTATGGCTTGGCGCTCTGGGCCATGACCGAGGCGCCGGTCGCGAAGGTGGCGGCGCTGCGTGAGACCTCGATCGTCTTCGGCGCCGCGATCTCGGTCCTGGTCCTGAAGGAGCGGCCTCGGGTGATCCGGCTCCTGGCCGCCTGCGCGATCGCCGCGGGGGCGGCGACCTTGCGCCTCGGCTAGCCCCTCGCCTCGCGCATCACTGACGCTTAGACCAGGGCCGAACCATCCGCGTAGCGCCCCACCGGCGCATACGGTCGTGGCGTGGGATCGGGCAGCATCTCCACCGAAAGCCCCACCCGGGCCTTGAGGAACGGATCGACGACCACCTTGTCCGGAAAGGCGCGCGGGCGGCGGGGGGTGTTGTTGAACGGAAAGCGCGCGCCGTCGTCGCGGGCGACGTCCGCGGGCCTGGGCGCGATCGGCGGGGTGATCAGGGCCGGATTGGCCGGCAGGCCGACGCCGACCAGCTGGCCCAGCATCCAGTCGAGGGCGGCGTCGGAAAGTCCCCGCTCCGGATAGCCGCCGCCGACATTGGAGTGGGTGCCGGGGAAGACATGCTGGGTGACGTTCGGCCCCTCCGCCCAGAAGGTCGGGCTGAACAGGTCGCGGGATTCGTCGGCCGCGAGCGCATGGAAGCCGTTCAGCACGAATGGACTGAGGGTGGTGTCGCAGATGGAGAAGTCGAACCGGGCGTCGCCGTCGGAGTCCAGGTGCGGCAGTCCCAGCGAGCTCACCGTATCGAACACGCCCACGGCCTTGATCGTCGGCGGAGGCTGGAAGTCAGCGGGGACCAAGGACGGAATCTGCTGGCCGATCGTGCCGGAAATGATCTCCAGTCGCGCCTGCTGGGCGAAGTTCGGCCTGGGCTGGCGATATTGGTACCAGGCCGCGATCGCGCGGACGTAGGCGGCGTCCTTGTCGTTGACGTCATACCGGGTCGGATCGAGCAGCCCCTGGGCGACCACGAAGCCCGCCAGCGCCCGAGCCGCCGTCGCGCCCCGACTGAAGCCGGTGATGTAGATCTCGTCGCCCGACGCCCAGGCGCGCGACAGGAAGGTGTAGCCGCGCACGATCGGCTCGGCGATGCCGTCGCCGAACGCAGCCCCGAGCGCCTTGAGGAAGATGTTGCCCTGCGTGCCGACCCCCGGCAGGTACTTCCCCTGGCCGGCGGGCAGGGTGGTCTCGAAGGAGCCGTTGCCGGCCGCCGACGCCGCGCCGCCCAGGGCGGTGAAGATCAGGGCGATGTTGGTCGGATGCGGCTGGTTAAGAACCTGGTCCGTTCCGTCCAGGCAGACGACAAGCTTGGCCATGGTGGAGCCCTCCCCCGGCCGCCTCGCGCGGCGCTGAAGCTTCCTGGGACGACACACCAACTCAAGATTGCGGCGACGGCGCGGCGAAGCTTGCGCGACGGCGTGCGGCTAACGCTCAGCTAGCGGGGTGTGCGGCGGCCGTAGATTGCCCGTCGATGGTCACCGCCCTCTCCGACACCGCCCTGGAAACGCCCGCCGACTTCGGGGATGACCCCGCCGGCGTCGCCGCGCGCTGGATCAGCGAACTGGAGCTGGCCGACAAGGCCCAGCGTCCATGGCGCGAGACCTGCCGGTCGATCATCAAGCTCTATCAGGCGATCTATCCTGACGACGGCGCAGTGGCGAGGAAACGCCGGTTCAGCCTGCTGTGGAGCAACAGCCAGAACCAGGCGGCGGCCAGCTTCGGCAACACCGCCCAGCAGCAGGCCTACCAGCAGAATCTGCAGAACGCCCAGCTGTGGAACAGCGCCGCGCAGCAGAACTTCCAGAACCAGGCCTACGCCCAACAGCTGCCCATCAACGAGCTGTCCGCCCTGCTCGGCATGGGTCAGACCCAGCTGCCGCAAGGCTACGCCGGGGCCCAGACCTCGGTCGCGCCGACGGACGTCCTTGGCGCCTACAGCCTGCAACAGCAGGCGCTGCAGAACACCTACGACGCCCAGATGAAGAACTACCAGTCTTCCATGGGCGGACTCTTCAACCTCGGCTCGGCGGCCATGAGCCTCCTGCCCTTCGCCTGAGGACGTCGCCCATGGCCCCCTACAGCTTCGTACAGCCGGGCGTCGGCGCGCTGGCCCAGTCCGTGCCTGATATCGCCGCCGGCGACGGCGCCCTGCCCGCCCAGGCGGCGCAGCGCCCGCTGAGCCAGCAGGCGCCACAAACCTACGGCGCCGCCCCCTTGGGCGCCGCCCAGGATCCCCGCAGCCAGTACCTGATGGCGGCCTTGAACGCGCTTCGCCAATCCGCGAGTCAGGATGCCCCACGAACGCCGATGGCGCTCGGCTCCGACCTTCTGGCTGAGGCGCTCGATCGCTACGGCCTGGCGCATCAACAGAAGCAGGCGCAGCAGCAGGCCTTCGGCCAGCAGCTGGGCCAGGACTTCGACGCCCTGCAGGGCCGCAACCAGGCGTTCGCGGCGAGCCTGGCCAACACGCCCGGGCCCAACATCATCCCGGGCTGGTGACCATGTTCATCGCCTCACCGTTGTCCCCTCCCTCCCGCCTGACAGCCTCGGCGGCGCCCCGATGGGCGTTCGCCGTGGGCGGCGGTGGCTTCAGAGCGCCGGCCGCGTCCAGACGCCGCCCGACCGCGCAGGGGGCCGCACCGCCCCCGCCACTGCCGCCCCACCCAACTCGTCCCTCCCTTAACAATGGAGCCGTCTGATGCCCGACCCCACCCAAGCCGTGCCGGCCGCCGCCCAACCGAAGTCACCGATGTCCGATTCCGAACGCGACCTGCTGGCGCGGCTGATCCTCGGCGAGGGTGGGGACAGCGTCGATGACATGCGGCAGGTCGGCTCGGTCGTCCTCAACCGCGCGCGCATGGGCAACCAATCCATCGCCCAGGTGATTGCCGCCCCCCACCAGTTCGAGGCCTACGACAACCCGACGGCGTGGAACCGCCAGTTGGGCACCCCCCAGGACAGTCCGCGCTTCCAGCAGGCGCTGGGGGTGGTCGACGGCCTTATCAACAATGGCCCCGCTGGCCCCTACGACCACTTCTACGCCCCCCGGGCCCAGGCCGCACTTCATCGACCCAAGCCCGCTTTCGACAACGGAACCGGCGTGGACTACGGCGCCCAGCGCTTCTTCTCCCTGGGATACGCCGGCCATCCGGCGCTCCCCGCAGCCGGCTACGCCGCGCAACAGCCTCAGGCGTCCCAGCCTCAGACGCCTCAGCCTCAGGCGTCGCCGCCGCAAACGCCGCAGTCGCCGCCGGCGGGCGCGCCGACCGGCGGCTTCTGGGCCCGGGATGCGAAGGGCCAGGCCCACTACATCGCCATCGACCCCGGCGCGCCGGGCGTGCCCGTGCCGTGGAACTGATCCGCGCTGACGTCACGCCCCCCCAGCCCGAAGGATGCCGCCATGCTTCCTGAAGACCCCGGCCGCCCGCATTTCCGCATCACCTGGGAGATTCCGATCTGGGTTGTGGCCGGCTTCCTGAGCCAGGCCGTCGCCATCGGCTGGTGGGCCGCCGGCGTCGACGGGCGGGTGAAGGCGCTCGAGGCGCGGGCTGACCAGATGAACACCGTGCCGCCGGCGCTTGCGCGGCTGGACGAGCGTACGCGCCAGCTCTCCGACAGCCTGACCCGCATAGAGGCGCGCCTCGACCAGCCGGAGAGAGGCCGATGAGGCTTTCGCTTCCCGACGCCCAGGGCTGCTTCTCGCTGGGGCTCTTCCTGCTCACCGTCCTGGCGCTGGTCCTGGCTGCGGCCTTCCCGGACCTGCGCCACGACGACCTGTTCAAGACCCTGGCCCAGGCGATCGTCATCACCGGCCTGATCAACCTGGCGGCCGGGTTCTATTTCGGCGCCAGCAAGGCGGCCGAGCGACGCCCCGGCCCCGGCGACCCGCCGCCGCCCGCGACCGCTGATCCGCTCCCGGAGTCCCCCGCCCTGCAACAAGGACATGGCCTGTGATGCTGAACCCCGACGTCATCGCTGCGGCCAGGGCCGCAGAGGGCAAGTGGAAGATCCCGGCGAGCATCAGCCTCGCGCAATACGGGCTGGAGAGCGGCTGGGGCCAGCACATGCCGCCAGGTTCCTGGAACCCCTTCGGCATAAAGGCCCTGCCCGGCCAGCCGTCAGTGAGCGTGCCGACGCGGGAGTTCGTGCACGGCCGCTACATCCTGGTGAATGCGCCATTCCGCGCCTTCGCATCCATCGCCGACGCCTTCGAGCACCATGCGCGGCTGCTGGCCACCGGCGCGCCTTACGCCCGCGCGCGGAGCCTGCTGCCGAACGTCGAGGCCTTCGCCAACGCTCTCACCGGCGTCTATGCCACCGACCCGCACTACGGCGCCGAGCTGGTCGCCATCATCCACGGCGACGAGCTGGCGCAGTACGATGCGCTACAAGGCGCAGCCGCCCCGGTGGCGCAGCCGGCGTGAGGCCGCTCGCCGCCCTGGCGCTGCTCCCGGCGCTGGCCGGGTGCGCGGTGGTCTCGGTGCGGGCCGAGGGCGGCCGGCCGAGCGTCGGCGTCTATCCGTTCGGCGTGCATATCAGCCGCGGAGACGCGCAGGCCGTGAGTGTCAGCGC
The DNA here is from genome assembly GCF_049446115.1 of Caulobacter sp. KR2-114. Taxonomy (NCBI): domain Bacteria; kingdom Pseudomonadati; phylum Pseudomonadota; class Alphaproteobacteria; order Caulobacterales; family Caulobacteraceae; genus Caulobacter; species Caulobacter sp. KR2-114. The sequence continues at coordinate 283,518 of NZ_JBMSEC010000006.1, read as the reverse complement.
CCGGGCCGCCGGCCTGTCCTATGGCTGCGGGTTCGGCACCGCCGGCCTCGCGCGCCTGGACTGCGACCTGATCGATGTCCGCGCCTGCAGCGCGGCCCTGGTCCATGCGCCGGTCTCCGATCCTTCCCTCCTCGACCGCTTGGCCGGGGCAACCCGGGCGCAATGCCCGAAAATCGAGGTGACGCCGTGAAGATCCTGCTCATTTCAGCTGCGGCCGGCTCAGCACTGGGCCTGGCCGCCTGCGCCACCCCCTTCAAGGGCGACATCGCCTCGATGGACGCCTCGGCGCAGGGGGCGAACATCAATGGCGGCACCGGGGCCACGGCCGGCGCCGTGACGCTGAAAGGCCACTTCGTGCCGGCGCTGGCCGCCGACGGCAAGACGCCGATCCTGGGCCAGGACGAATGCGGCCGGGCCGTGCCGCTGGACGCCTATTCGATCCTGCACGGCAGCGCGACGGCCTCGGCCACGGGTACGGGCGGTGCCAGCCCGCAGATCGCCGTGGCGGCCAACACCATGTCGGCCGCAGGCGCCTCGGCGCGCTATGCCGCGCTGGGCGGGGGCGCAGCGCCGACCGCGGACGTGGTCGCCGCCTCCAAGGACTGCAGCAAGGCCGTCCCCGAAACCGCCTCGGCCACGGCCCTCGCCCACTAGGGCGCGGCTGGCCGGTCAGCCAAGGCTCAGGCGCCGAAGCTCGCCCGCACGGTGTCCAGCGCCGTGCGGCGGATGGGGTCCAGGTCCATCTTGGGGTCGACCAGCAGCTGCACCGAGAGCCCCAGCTCCAGGCTGCCGATCATCAGGGCCGCGGCGTCAGCGTCGAGGCCGGGCCGGATGGATCCATCGGCCTGGCCCTGGGCGACCAGGGCGGCGAGGCGCTCGCGGACCCGCTCGTGCTGGGCGGCGAAGGCGGCGCGCAGTTCGCTGACCTCGGCGACCGCGCTCGACAGCAGCATGAAATAGGTGCGCAGCTCCTCGCTGGTCGCCAGGGCGGTCAGATAGACGTCCATCATCAGCAGCAGCGCCTCGAGGCCGGTCAGTTCGTCGGGGCGACGATCCAGGCGGACGGCCTCGAAGGCGGTGTGCGCGTGCTCGATCACCGCATCGATCAGGCCCCGCTTGGAGCCGAACCTCTGGGTCACCAGGCTGCGGCTGTAGCCGGCGCGGGCGCCGATCGCTTCGAAGGTGGCCGCGCCGACACCCTGCTCGGAAACGATCGACACCACGGCCTGCACCAGCCCGCGCCCAGACTCCGCACGGCGAGCGGCCTGGGTGCGTCGAGCCTTCGGGGGTGTCGCTGGGGAATGCTTGAGCACGTCGTCAGCCATTTAGTAGTTGTCCGGCTAATATGTTGCGGCTATCGACTCCGCAAGGCCAGCGCGGCGTCGCGGACGATAGCTTTCTGACGCCCGCGCGCCCTCCTGCCAACGCCTGACCCGGAGCCGTCCTGCCCATGGCCCTCACCACCGCCGAATGCGTCGCCACCGTCGTCGACCCCAAGGCCCACGCCGACCCGGCGCGGCTGAACGCGGCCTATGCCTGGCTGCGCCAGAACGATCCGTTCGCCCGGGCGCAGATCGACGGCTTCGACCCCTTCCACCTGGTCACCCGCCACGCCGACATCCTTGAGATCAGCCGCGACAACAGCCTGTTCCCGTACGGCGACTTCCCCTCGACGCTGGCGCCGCACCAGGCCGTCGAGGCGGGACGCGCCGCCAAGGCTCAGGGGCGTCCGCTGCTCTACACCCTGGTGCAGATGGATGAGCCGGATCACATGAAGTACCGCGCCCTGACCCAGGCGTGGTTCATGCCGCAGAACCTGCGCAAGCTGGAGGGCCGCATCCGCGAGCTGGCCCGCCAGGTGGTGGCGCGCATGGAAGCACTTGGCGGCGAATGCGACTTCGTCAACGAGGTGGCGCTGCACTATCCGCTGCACGTGATCATGGAGATCCTGGGCGTTCCGGCCGAGCACGAGCCGCGCATGCTGCAGCTGACCCAGGAACTGTTCGGCGCCACCGATCCCGATCTGCGGCGCGGGGGCGACGAGTCGCCCGAGGCTCGGCAGATGGCCATCCAGGCGGTGCTGGCCGACTTCTTTGGCTACTTCAACGCCCTGACCGAGGACAGGCGGGCCAACCCGCGCGACGACGTCGCCAGCGTGATCGCCAACGCCGAGATCGACGGCGAGCGGATTTCCGCCTTCGACGCCGTGTCCTACTACGTGATCATCGCCACCGCCGGCCACGACACCACCTCGTCTTCGACGGCCGGCGCCATGTGGGCCCTGGCCGAACGGCCGGACCAACTGGCCAAGGTCAAGGCCGATCCCTCGCTGATCGGCGGCCTGGTGGACGAGTCGATCCGCTGGACCACGCCGGTTCGCCACTTCATGCGCAGCGCCGCGCGCGACACCGAGATCGCCGGCCGGCGGGTAAAGGCGGGCGAGTGGTTCATGCTCTGCTATCCGTCGGGCAACCGCGACGAGACGGTGTTCGAGGCGCCGCTCGAGTTCCGCGTCGACCGGAGCCCCAACCGGCACCTGGCCTTCGGCTATGGCGCCCACCTCTGCCTGGGTCAGCATCTGGCCAAGATGGAGATGCGCATCCTCTGGGAGGAGCTGCTGCCCCGCCTGAAGTCGGTCGAGCTGGCCGGCGAGGCGCAGCTGTCCGAGGCCAATTTCGTCAACGGGCCCAAGAAGCTGCCGATCCGCTACGTGTTCGAGTAGCGCCGCGGAGGCCGCAAGGGACGGTTGATATCCAGCCCACGGCGCTCAATGATGTCGGCCGACCTCATTGAGACAGGGCTTCCATGCGCATCACGTCAGAGCAGGCGAGCGAGAACCACAGGCGGGTGGTCGAAGCGGCCTCGAGGCTGTTTCGCGAGCACGGCTTCGATGGGGTCAGCGTGGCCGACATCATGAAAGCCGCCGGCTTCACGCATGGCGGCTTCTACAATCACTTCCGGTCCAAGGAAGCCCTGGCCGTGGAGGCGCTGGAGCACGCCTTTGCCGAGATGGCCGCCCAGCGTGAACGCGCCGCAACGCTTCAGGCCATGACGGACGACTACCTTTCCGATCTGCATCGACGCGCGCGGGGCCGGGGCTGCCCGGCGGCCGCCCTGGCCGGCGATGCCCCGCGCCAGCCGGACCCTGTGCGCAGCGCCTTAGCCAGGGGAACGGAGGAGATGATCAACGCCTTTGCCTCGCGCCTGTCACCGGCGCTGGGCGACGCTGAGCGCCGGACCCAGGCGGTGGACTTGCTCTGTCGCCTGACCGGCGCCCTTACCCTGGCCCGCGCGACCCCCGACGGCGATCCGCTGAGCGAGGAACTGCTGGCGGCCGCCCGCGCCGCCTGCGCCGCGATGATCTGAGCGTATATCCGATCGCCTGGCCCGGGCGTGTCCCTTGACAGCCACGCGGACTCAATGATGATATTTATCATCATTATTGTTCGTCCACGACGCCCGATGGGGCGGGAGATCGCCGATGCCGCTCTGGAAGATCTATCATCCCGTCGACGCCTTCTCGGCGCAGGACAAGCGGGCCATGGCCGAGCGGATCACCTCGATCTACGCCCAGCTGCCCAAGTTCTACGTCGGCGTCGTGTTCCAGGAGGTTTCCACGGACAACTTCTACATCGGCGGCGAGCCGGCCGACGACTTCGTGCGCATCTGGGTCGACCACATCGCCCGGCAGTTCAGCGAAGAGTCGATGAAGGGCAAATTCCTCAAGGCGGTCAGCCGCCTGCTGTCGCCCTATCTGGGCGAGCGGGACCTGCGCTGGGAGATGCACGTCGACGAGACGCCGTTCAGCCTTTGGTCGATCGAGGGTCTGCGCCCGCCGCTGCCGGACTCGGTGGCGGAGGTTCGCTGGAAGACGGACAACCGCGCCACGGCGTACGCCGAGGGCGAAGGCGCGCCAGCCGGGTAGCGGCCCTCAGGCAGCGACGTCCAGCAACAATTCGGTGTGTCCGGTCTCGCCCTGCGGCAGCTCGGCCTGGATCCAGTCGATGAACCGCCAGAGGTCGTCGGCGGGGCGCGGCGTGCGCCGCCACACCACCCACGTGCGCCGCCCCGTGGGAAGCGAGACGTCGATCGGCGCCACCAGCCTGCCCTCGCCGATAGCCGCCCAGGCCACCACGGTGCAGGCCAGGAACAGCCCCTGCCCCGCCAGCGCGGCCTGCATGCCGAGGGCCGGATCGCCGATCTCGACACCGCGCAGCACCGGCTCACTATAGAAGCCCGCCCGGTTCAGCCATGACCGCCACGCCCGCCGGCTGTGCAGCAGTAGCGGCAGCCTGGCGACTGCCGAGGGTGTCGACAGGTCGTGATCCGCCGCATAGGCGGGCGAGCACACGGGAAACACGCGCTCGTCGAACAGGGCCAGTCCTTCGAAGCCGTCCGGCGGCGTCACGCCGCCGGCGATGATCGCGACGTCCACACGACGGAAGTCCGGCATTTCGCCGTCGGCATGGGTGCGCACCGCCGCGTCGGGGATCTGCGCCTGGAGACGGCCGAACGCCCCGGAAAGCCATGCCGCCGCCGCGCAGCTGGGCATGCTGATGGTGATAGACGCCGGACGGGCGCGTTGCACGTCCTCCACGGCGCGGCCCAGCAGGTCTGCTGCGCCCCGATAGGCCTCGATCAGTTCAAGGCAGGCAGCGGTCGGGGTCAGCGCGCCGGGTTCGCGGTTGAACAGCAGCGCGCCCAGCCTCTGCTCCAGCTTGGAGAGCGTCGTGCTGATGGCGGCATGGGTAATACCCAGTTCCTCACCGGCGCTGCGCATCGTGGGATGGCGCGAAAGGGTCTCCAGGACGCGCAGAGCGCTGAGCGTCGGCAGGTCCGTCTCCTGACCGCCGCGAACAACAACTGATGTGGTGCTGATCCTCTTCATCCTGCCGCCCGCCGATTGGTACTGTTAAGCAATGACAATCAATGCATCGAAATAGATTTGCACCATTGTCACAAATGCGCAGACGGTGACGTTGCGACAGAGCATTTTGTCACTACGGTACAAATATCGCGCGCAATCGAATGGGATAAATACATTCGATTTCGGCCCGGCGCGGCGCAGCCTATAGCAGCAGCCAGTGGGCTCTGCCACGGACAATTTTGACGTGAGCGGCATGGCCTTGCCGAAAAATGGCAGGATAGCGCACGTCTTGGATTATTCTTTGCTGATTTGGCGCTTCGGAGAAACGCCGCATCCGTTCTGGCGTCGGCGCGCGGCACGAAATTCCGACCGCAGTGCCGCCGCGTCTAATCTTGAGGAGCAAGAGGTGTAGCCGGCAGCGGACAATGCGCGCTCCCCACTCGCCCCCCCAGCAACCTGCGCACCCGGCGAAGCGCTTCGGCGGCCCGCCTCGTCGGACGACGGAAACACGCACGGGCGTGTCGCCCGGCCGGCGCGCCTCGATCTCAATGATCTTCACTATCGACTGAATTACTGTTGACAGGTCCGCCGAGCAAACACAGCCTCTGCTCACGCGACATAGAGCGCGGGGCCGAACCGGCTGCGGAGGAACCACCCTGAAGACCCACGTACTGAGGTTGGGCGCCCCGCCCGCGTGCAGGATTGACAAGGCCCGGCGGCGTGCAGACTACGCGCATCGCGGGCGCGGCCCGTCGCAGGAGGGCCTGATGAGCGAGCGTTCCACGGCGAAGCGGACGAGCCGCACCAAGGCCGAGCAGCGCGCCGAGACCCTGGAGCAGATTCTCGACGCGGCCGAATACCTGTTCTCGCGCAGCGGGCTGCATGGGGTCACCCTGCGCGACGTGGCCCTGCGGGTCGGCGTGCACACCACGCTGCTGCACTACTATTTCGCCGACAAGCGCGAGCTGTTCGACGCCGTTTTCGCCCGCCGCGCCGCCACCACCAGTGGACGGCGGATCGCGGCCCTCGAGCGCTATGAGGCCGAGACCGGCGACCATCCGACCGTGGAGGGCGCGCTGCACGCCTTCCTCGATACCGATCTGGACCTCTACATCCAGGGCGGCGAGCCGTGGATGAACTGGGCCGCCTTCTGCGCGCGGGTCAGCAATACCCCCGAGGGCGCGGCGCTGATGGACGAGCATTTCGACCCCGTGGTGCTGAAGCTGGTGTCGATCCTCAAGCGCGCGCTGCCGGGCACGCCGGAGGCGGACATCTTCTGGGGCTACCACTTCGTCACCGGCTCGCTGATGAATACCCTGGCCCGCACGGGCCGCATCGATCGCCTGTCCGGCGGTCTTTGCGCCTCGGCCGACTTCGAGGCGGTGAAGCAGCGGATGGCCAGGTTCATGGCCGCCGGCTTCCTGGCCCTGAGCGCCCAGCCTTGAGCGCGCCGCCCTGACCCGCGCGCGCGCCATCGTTCGGCGGATCGCCGGATGCCTGGCCGGGGCGCTGTTCGCCCTGGCCACGCAAACCCACGCCCAGACGCCAGGCGACAACGCGCTGACCGTCGAGGCGCAGGCCGGCGCCGTGCATGGCGCGGTCGAGGGCGGCGTGCGCGTGTTCCGCGGTCTGCCGTATGCCCAGCCGCCTACCGGGGCCTGGCGCTGGCGACCGCCGCGGCCGGCGGACCCCTGGACCGGCGTGCGCGAGGCCACGACCTTCGGTCCCGCCTGCATGCAGCCCGTGGCCCCGCCCGGCGGCCTCTACGGCGACAGCCCCGCGCGGATGGACGAGGACTGCCTCAGCCTCAACATCTGGACGCCGCCACAGGCCAAGGGCGCTCCGGTGCTGGTCTGGATCCATGGCGGCGCCCTGCTCGGCGGCTCCGGAAGCGACGCGTCCTACGACGGCGCGCGGCTGGCCGCGCAGGGCCTGGTGGTGGTGACCATCAACTACCGGCTGGGCGTGCTAGGCTGGCTGGCGCACCCAGAGCTCAGCGCCGAGTCGCCGGCAGGGATATCCGGCAACTATGGCCTGATGGACCAGATCGCCGCCCTGGCCTGGGTGAAGCGCAACATCGCCGCCTTCGGGGGCGACCCGGACAAGGTGACCATCGCCGGGCAGTCGGCGGGCGCGCTGTCGGTGCTCTACCTGATGGCCGCGCCGCCCGCCCGCGGCCTCTTCCAGCGGGCCATCGTGCAGAGCGGCTACATGGTCCCGGCCCCGGCCCTGAAGCGCGCCGGTTTTGGCGCCCCTGCGGCCGAGAAGGTGGGCGAGCTGATCGGCTTGAGCCTGGGCGCCCAGGACCTGACCGCGCTCCGCGCCCTCGACGCGCGCACCCTGACCAACCGGGCGACGATGGCCGGCTTCCTACCCATGGGCGTCGCCGACGGGCGCCTGTTGCCGCGCCAGCTGACGGAGACCTTCGACCGGGGCGAGCAGGCGCCTGTGGCGGTCATGGCCGGCTTCACCACCGGCGAGACCCGATCACTGCGCGGCCTGGTCCCCAAGCCCCCTTCAGGCGGGGCCGCGGGGTACGAGGCGGCCATCCGCAGCCGCTATGGCGACCTCGCCGACGCCTACCTCAAGCTCTATCCGGCGGCGACCGAAGACGAGTCGCTGCTGGCCGCCAGTCGCGACGCCCTTTACGGCTGGACCGCCCAGCGCGTGGCGGACAAGCAGACCGCCCTGGGCCAGCCGGCCTATCTGTACGTCTTCGATCACGGCTACCCCGCCGCCGACGGCGCCGGCCTGCATGCCTTCCACGCCGCGGAGATTCCGTTCGCCTTCGGCACGCTGGACCGGCTGCCGCCCCACTGGCCGCGGCCGCCGGACACGCCCGCCGAAGCCGCCCTGAGCGACGCCATGGTCGGCTATTGGGCCAGCTTTGCGCAGGGCGGGGCGCCGACCGCCGCCGGCGCGCCGGCGTGGCCGGCCTATGGTGACGCGAAAGGCTATATGGACTTTGCCGCCACGCCGGTGGCCGGGCACGATCCGATGCCGGGGATGTATCCGCTCAATGAGGCCATCGCCTGCCGCCGCGCCAAGGCCGCCCGGCCCTGGGGTTGGCTGCCGGGGCCGGCGGGACCGTCGACGCCGGCCAAGGTCTCCGGCTGCGACTGACGCCAGGCCTTCAGGCCGCCGGTCTGGCCGCCGGCGCGTGGCCGCCGGCCCGCTGCGGCAGCACCATGATCAGCAGCACCATCACCACGCCGATCACCAGGCTGGCCATCGGTCGGCTGAGCGCCAGACCGCCGTCGTTCAGCGGCTTGTCCAGGAAGTCCCCCACGGTCGCGCCCAGGGGGCGGGTCAGGATGAAGGCGGCCCAGAACAGCGGCACGCGCGAGACCCGGGTGAAGAAATAGGCTGCGGCCACAAGGGCGATCGCCGCGGCGAACACGGCCGCGCCCCCCAGGTAGCCCAGGCCGGTGTCGTCGGCCATCCAGTCGCCCAGCGCCGTGCCGAGGGTCTGCGAGAAGGTGATGGTCAGCCAGTAGAAGGCTTCCGCCCTCGGCGTGGTGACGCTGTCCACCGACACCGTGCCCTCCACCCATCGCCACGCGGCCAGCGAGATCACCACCAGAGTCAGCAGCAGGCTGGCGCCGCCCGCATAGCCGATGCCCAACGAGCGGTCGGCGAAGTCGGCCATGGTGGTGCCCGCCGTGGTCGAGGCCACGATGGTCGCCCAGTACAGCGCCGGGTGGAACCGCCGGGCCCGGATCTGCACCACCACCAGCACGGCCAGCAGCCCCAGGAACAGGGCCGTCCCGGCCAGATAGCCCCAGTTGAAGGTCATGGTGACCGTATCGCCGCCGGTCTCGCCCAGGGTGGTCGCCAGGATCTTGATCACCCAGAATCCGAGGGTCACCGCGGGCGCCTTGCTGGCGACGAAGTCCTTGGGGGCAGTGGCGGCGGTGGTCAAGCGAGGGTCTCCACGAGGCTTCGCGCATGGTCCTATAGCGCGCCGCATCGCCGCCGCCTTGCGCCGAGATTGGCGATTCCCAATGCGGGGGCGCGACCTATTCTCCTTGCAGCAGGCAGACGACCTGACGGCTATGCGGCGCACGGCGGTGCTCGAACAGGTAGACGGCCTGCCAGGTCCCCAGCGCCAGGCGCCCATCGATCAGCGGAATCTGCAGCGACACCTGGGTCAGGGCCGTCCGGATGTGCGCCGGCATGTCGTCCGGCCCCTCGTCGTCGTGAGCGTAGAGCCGGCGATCCTCCGGCGCGATCCGCGCGAAGAAGGCTTCGAGGTCGGAGCGCACCTCCGGTGCAGCGTTCTCCTGGATCAGCAGCGACGCCGAGGTGTGGCGGCAGAAGAGGGTCAGCAGGCCAGTGTTCATCCCCTGGTCGCCGACCCAGCCGCGCACCGCGCGGGTGATATCGACCAGGCCCTGGCCGTGGGTCTCGAAGCTCAAGGTCCCCGCCGCCTGCCGCATCATGGCGCGATCTCCACAGTGGCCCCGGTGGCCAAGCGCCCCGGCCGCGGCCTGGTTTCAGCCACGCTTCCCAGGCTGTCCAGGGCTGGCGGGTCACGTCCGTTTCTGACGCAGCGACCAGCCAAGGTCTCCTCATACGCCGGAGGACATCATGGCGCCGCAACCTCGCTCCCTTTCCCGCCCCGCGCTTCGCCGCCTTCGCCAGCGCATCGAGGCGCGCGACGCCGCCGATCGCCGCGCCCTGGACGTGGAGCTGTTCCATCTGGTCAGCGACCAGCCGGTGCGCCTGACCGGCGAGCACGAGAGCAGCGTCTGCCGCCGGTGCGGCCTCCGGCTCCGGGGCGCGCACTGGGTGATCGAGGGTGGCGCGCCAGGTTGCGGCGGCCAGGCGGGGCGCGCGGTGGTCCCCTTCTACCTGACCTGCGCGGAGGACGCCTTCGCCTGGACCTGCCAGACCGGCCTGTCCGACCAGGCGCTGCGGCTGGAGCTGCTCGACGTCGACAGTCCGCTCTGGGAAGCCCAGCTCTCCCGCCCCGGCGAGCCGCCGGCGTGCGGCCGCTCCGCGGAGATGGGCGAAGCCCTGATCCTGGCGGCCCTGACCGCGCTGATCCGCACCGAGGCGGAGGTTATGGCGGAGTAGCCGGCGCCGCACTCTGCCTCCCTCCCCCTTGTGGGGAGGGAAAGATCGCGCAGCGATCAGGGTGGGGAAGTGCGGGGCCGTGCGCCGGCCAGTCCGATGAGTCTATGCACCGGCAGGCGTTCCCCACCCTGCCCGCTTTGCGGGCTGTCCCTCCCCATGAAGGGGAGGGAGGAACGGCGCCTACGCCCTGCGGTCCCGGTTGGCCTTGACCCTCAGGCGCAGGGCGTTGAGGCGGATGAAGCCGGCGGCGTCGCGGTGGTCGTAGGCGACCTTGCCCTCCTCGAAGGTGACCAGGTCCTGGTCGTAGAGGGAATAGGGGCTGGTGCGGCCGATGACGGTGACGTTGCCCTTGTAGAGCTTCACGCGGACCTGGCCGGTGACCATCTGCTGCGACAGGTCGATGGCGGCCTGCAGCATCTCGCGCTCGGGGGCGAACCAGAAGCCGTTGTAGATCAGCTCCGCATAGCGGGGCATCAGCTCGTCCTTCAGGTGCATCGAGCCGCGGTCGAGGGTGATCGACTCGATGCCGCGGTGGGCGGCCAAGAGGATGGTCCCGCCGGGGGTCTCGTAGACGCCGCGCGACTTCATGCCGACGAAGCGGTTCTCCACCAGGTCCAGGCGGCCGACGCCGTTGTCGTGGCCGAGCTGGTTCAGCTTGGTCAGCAGCGCCGCCGGCGACAGGCGCTCGCCGTCGATGGCGACCGGGTCGCCCTTCTCGAAGTCCATCGTGAAGATGGTCGGCTTGTCGGGCGCATCCTCCGGCGAGATCGTCCGCTGGTGCACGAACTCGGGGGCTTCCAGCGCCGGGTCCTCCAGCACCTTGCCCTCCGACGAGGAGTGCAGCAGGTTCGCATCGACGCTGAACGGCGCCTCGCCGCGCTTGTCCTTGGCGATCGGGATCTGGTTCTGCTCGGCGTATTCCAGCATCGCCTCGCGGGACTTGAAGTCCCACTCCCGCCAGGGGGCGATCACCCGCAGGTCCGGGGCCAGCGCAGTGACGGCCAGTTCGTAGCGCACCTGATCGTTGCCCTTGCCTGTCGAGCCGTGCGCCACGGCGTCCGCCCCGGTCCGCCGGGCGACCTCCACCAGAGCTCTGGCGATCAGCGGCCGGGCGATCGCCGTGCCGAGCAGGTACTGGCCCTCGTAGACGGTGTTGGCGCGGAACATCGGGAACACGAAGTCGCGCACGAAGTCCTCGCGCAGATCCTCCACGAACACATGCTCGGGGCGCACGCCCAGCCCGAGAGCCTTCTCGCGCGCCGGACCCAGTTCATCGCCCTGCCCCAGGTCGGCGGTGAAGGTCACCACCTCCGCCCCCAGCCGCGACTGCAACCAGCGGATCACGATCGAGCTGTCCAGCCCGCCCGAATAGGCCAGCACCACCTTTCTCGCCGGCGCCTGCGCGTCCATGCCCTGTCTCCTGTCCGCGACCGAACGGGGCCGCTGCGCAAGGTTAGGCAAGTCAGCGCGCCATTTCCGTGCAAAGATGCCGCGATAGAGAGCTGAATTGGCTCAATGTGCCAAACATGGCGCAATAATCAGGAGCTTCTGCCAATGACGTTGGACGCCCTGGACCGCCGCATCCTGCGCGCCCTGCAGCGCGACGGGCGGATGGCCAATGTCGAGCTGGCGCGCGAGGTGGGTCTTTCGCCCTCGCCCTGCCTGCGCCGGGTGCGGCTGTTGGAAGAGGCCGGGGTGATCGAGCGCTATGCGGCGGTGGTCGACGGCGGCAAGGTCGGCCTGGGGCTGACGGTGTTCGCCCGGGTCTGGTTCCGGGGCCAGGACGCCGAAAGCACCGCCGGCTTCATCGCCGCCATCCAGGACCTGCCGCAGATCGTCGAGTGCCACCTGATGGTCGGCGACTGCGACGCCCTGCTGCGCATCGTGGTGGCGGACCTCGACGCCTACTGGCGTTTCCAGGCCGACCGGCTGACGCGCATCGCCAATGTCCGCAACGTCAAGACCGACGTGCCCATGGCGACCGTCAAGCGCGCCGGCGAAATTCCGGTCTAGAGCGCCCGCCAGGCCCGTCGGGCGACGGTGGCGGATTGTCCGAGCAACCCGCGCCGAGCTTGCGCGTTGGGCGTGTCGGGAACCCGACATCGTTGGGGCAGGCAGTGATCTATCGCGCGTTCAGCATGACAACGGCCGGCGGCTATGCCGGGTGGACCGAAATCACCGCCGACTCCGACGAGGCGGCGCTGGCTCAGGCCCGCCGCCAGAGCGGGCGCAGGCCAGTCGACCTGTGGTGCGGCGGCCGGTTCGTGGGCCGGATCGAGCATGGCGACGTGGAGCCTCTGGAGCACCGCGGCGAACGTGATGGCGGCGGCGCCGCAAGCGATGCAGCCTGAAGTCCGGATCCCGCGCGCCTCGGAAGCAAGGCGTCAGAAGCCTTCACCTCAGACCTGGGCGATCCGGCTGTAGTTCAGGCCGCCGAACCATTCGCCCAGATCGTGATCGCGCACCTTGGTCAGATCCTTGCCCAGCACGTCGACGACATGGACGTCCTTGCCCAGCCCATCGCGGAGTTGGCCGACCAGGCGCTTCGGCGCCGCCAGCACCACGCCGTCCAGCGCCCTGCTGCGCGCCAGGCTGGTGACGCGTTCGGCCACCTGCGAGACGAACGCCTCCTTGCCGGCGCGGGCCTGATCCTCGCGCGCCACGGCATGGCGATGGCCGTCCGGCCCGCCCATGGTCTCGGTCGGCGCGCCGCCGCGCCCGGCGTAGGGCGGACCCTTGCGAGCGCTGTGGTTCTCCAGCTTCTCCACGGTGATGAAGTCGCCCGTTTCAGATGACCGTTCCACCAGTCGCGCGTGACCGCCATCGGTGATGACGAACAGGAACCTGGCCATGGGCTTAACCTCAGAGATCGCGCAATGCGTCGGGCCGCCCTGCGCGCGTGGCCGCCGAAAGGCCCGGAACGAAGGGCCTCTCCCGAGCGGAGACGGCCTCAGGATGCGCCTTGTCCGGCGCCGCGCCTTGACCTGCCTCAAGCCGGCCGGGCCGCGGCCGCCTCCGCCTCGGCGACGATCTGCAATGTCCGGAGCAGGCTGTCGGCGTTGACGCTGAGGCTGTCGATGCCGGCGGCCACCAGCATGGGCACGATCTCAGGATAGGTCGCCGGCGCCTCGCCGCAGATGCCCACCGGCCGGTCGTTGCGCCTCGCCCCGGTGATCGCCAGGCGCAGCATTTCCAGAACCCCCGGGTCGCGCTCGTCGAAGTCGAACGCCACCACCTCGGAATTGCGGTCCACACCCAGCACCAGCTGGGTCAGGTCGTTGGAGCCGATGGAAAAGCCGTCGAACTCGGCGGCGAAGGCGTCGATCTGGATGACGTTGTTGGGGATCTCGCACATCACGTAGACCTCCAGCCCGTCCTCACCGCGGCGAAGGCCGTGCGCGGCCATGGCGGCCAGCACCTGGCGCGCCTCGTCCACCCGGCGGCAGAACGGGACCATCACCTTGAGGTTGGTCAGGCCCATCTCCTGGCGTACGCGCCGCAGCGCAGCGCATTCCAGGGCGAAGCCGTCGGCATAGCGTGGGTGGGCGTAGCGGGCGGCGCCGCGGAAGCCCAGCATCGGGTTCTCCTCCGCCGGCTCGAAGTCCGCGCCGCCCACCAGCTGGGCGTATTCGTTGGTCTTGAAGTCGGACAGCCGCACGATCACCGGCCGTGGATGGAAGGCGGCGGCGATCATGCCCACGCCCTCGGCCAGGCTGCGCACGAAATAGTCCCGCGGGCTGGGGTCCGCGCGGCTGAGGCGCGCCACTTCCGCCCGCTCCCTCGCCGAGGTCAGGCGCTCCGGATGCGCCGCCGCCATGGGGTGCAGGCGGATCTGTTCGGAGATGATGAACTCCATGCGCGCCAGGCCCACGCCCGCGGCGGGCAGCGCGGCGACATGGAAGGCGCGGCCGGGCTGGGCCAGGTTGAGCATCACCCGGGTGCGCGGATGGGCCACCGTATCCAGATCCACGCGCTCCACCCGGAACGGGACCGCCCCATCGTAGACATGCCCCGCCTCCCCCTCGGCGCAGGACACCGTCACCGTCTGACCGGTGGCCAGGCGCGTGGTGGCGTCCCCGGCGCCCACCACCGCGGGCACCCCCAGCTCGCGCGCGACGATGGCGGCGTGACAGGTGCGCGCGCCCTCGTCCGTGACGATGGCGCCGGCGGTCTTCATCACCGGCTGCCAGTCCGGGCTGGTGGTTCGCGCGACCAGCACTTCGCCGGGCTGGAACGCCTCCAGGTCGGCGGAGCCGTCCACCCGGCGCACGATCCCGCCGGCGATCCGCTCGCCCACCGCCCGGCCGGTGACCAGGGCGGCCGCCGGCGGCGCATCGAGGCGCCAGGTCTCGAGCGTGGCGGCGTCGCGGCGCGAGGCGACCGTCTCCGGCCGGGCCTGAAGCACATAGAGGCGCCCGTCGCCGGCGTCCTTGGCCCACTCGATGTCCATCGGCGTGGGCCGGCCGGCGCGGGTGGAATAGTGATCCTCGATGCGCACGGCGACGTCGGCCAGGTCCAGCACCTCGGCGTCGGTGAGGCAGAAGCGATCGCGGTCCCTGCGGGCGACGGCGAAGGTCTTCAGCGCCCCGCCCTGCCGGACCAGCCGCGTCGCCTTCTCGCCGAGCGTGCGGTGCAGCACCATGCGATGGCCCTGCCGCAGGGTGGGCTTGTGCACATAGAACTCATCAGCCCCTACGGCGCCCTGCACCAGGGTCTCGCCCAGGCCGTAGACGCCGGTGACGAAGACCACGTCGCGAAAGCCGGTCTCGGTGTCGAGGGTGAAGGTCACCCCGCTGCTGGCGCGGTCGGAATGCACCATGCGCATCACCGCGACCGACAGGGCGACCTTCATGTGATCGAAGCCGTTGTCCGCGCGGTAGACCACCGCCCGGTCGGTGAACAGCGAGGCGAAACATCGTCGGCACGCGTCGACCACCGCCGCCTCGCCCTTCACATGCAGAAAGGTCTCGTGCTGGCCGGCGAAACTGGCCGTGGGCAAGTCCTCGGCCGTGGCCGAGCTGCGCACCGCCACGGTGAGTCCGGGTCCGTACTGGCGTTTCAGGGTGCGGTACGCCCGGCGGATCTCACCGGCCAGGCGCTCGCCTCCCGTGGCCGCATAGACCAGCGCCCGGGCCTGCGCCGCCCGCTCGGCGAGGCTCGCCACGTCCGTCAGGTCCAGTCCGCTGAACAGGGCGGCCAGCTGGCTGGCGATCCCCGCCCCGGCCAGGGCGTCGCGATAGGCCGCCGCCGTGAGGGCGAAGCCGTCGGGCGCGGTCACCGCCGCCCCCTTCAGCAGCCGATGCAACTCGCCCAGGGACGCGGTCTTGCCGCCGACCAGCGGTACGTCGGCAAGGCCGATGTCATCGAACCAGCGGACGTAGCCTGTCGCCTCGGCCATGTGCTGGGTCCTTCCGCCAGATTCAGCCAGCACCCTGCCTTGCAGGACCGAACGTGCGCCTTGACCTCCCTCAAGGCGGCGCCCTGTCGAGGGCGCCGTGCTCGCGAACGTCCAATGGTCGGGCAACCTTGATCTGCATCAAGGGCCTCGCCCCGGAAGGCGTGGTTAATGAAACCCTTATGGCGAGCAGGGACGCCGGGCATGCATACCTTCAGGGTCGTCAGAGAGCCGCAGGGGTGGAGCGTACGGCTGGGCAATGGAATGTGCATGCCCTTCTGGTCGCGCGCCCTGGCAGTCCAGGAGGCGAGCAGCCTGTGCGAGGCGCTCCGCCGCCATCACCAGCAGGCGGAAGTGGTGATCGACGACCCGGAACCGGGCGGTCCGCCAGGGGCAGGCGACCGCCTTTCGGCCGACCGCCTGTCATTCTTGCTGCGTTCGATCCAACGGGTCCCGCACGGCAGGCAGACCTGATCGGGGTTGATGATGGCTGCAGCCGCGCCCCACCGACGCAAGGCGTCGCGAAGCGTGCGGGAGCAGCCTCGGTTCGCGCCAGGCCTTCTTGCGCAGGACGGCCAGCGGTTCCGGTGGGATAGCCAGCCGATCCGGTCGGAACTGTTCGGCGTCGAGCGGCTGGAGGAGCATGCGCGCGCCCTGGCCGCAGCCCAGACGACCGCCCCAGGCCATGGTCGCGGCCATGACGAACTGGCCCGGCGGCTGGCCTCCAACGAAGCGGCCCTGATCGGCGCCTTCCGCGACACGGCGACGGCCGTCGAGGAAGGCTCCGCCATCACACCTGCCGCAGAGTGGCTGATCGACAACTTCCACGTGGTCGAGGAGCAGATCCGGGACGTCCGCGCGCATCTGCCACCCGGCTACTACCGCCAGCTGCCCAAGCTGGCGGGGGGGCCGTTCGCCGGGCTTCCGCGGGTGTTCGGCCTCAGCTGGGCCTTCGTCGCCCACAACGACAGCCTGTTCGATCCTGGGGTGCTGTGCCGCTACGTGCACGCCTATCAGGAGGTCCAGCCGCTCACCATCGGCGAACTGTGGGCGATCGCCATCAGCCTGCGCCTGGTGCTGGTTGAGAACCTGCGGCGGCTGGCGGATCGGGTGCTGGCGAGCCGCACCGCCCGGGAGCAGGCCAACGCCCTGGCCGACCGTCTGCTGGGCGCGGGCGGCCAGGCGCCGGAGCCGCCGCAGGTCGCCCTGGCGCCGCTGCAGCAGGCCGACTTCCCTGACGCCTTCTTCGTACAGCTGGTCCAGCGCCTGCGCGACCAGGACCCCGGCCTCGCCCCCGCCCTCGCCTGGGTCGAGGCGCGACTGGCGGCGCGGGGCGCGAGCGCCGAGGCGGTGGTGGCCGAAGAGCATCTGCGCCAGATGTCGGGCAGCATCACCGTGCGCAACATCATCACCAGCATGCGCCTGATCTCGAACGTGGACTGGACGGAACTGGTCGAACGGGTGAGCCTCGTCGACGCCGTGCTGGCGGCCGGCAGCCGCCTGGCGGAAATGGATTTTCCCACCCGCAACCTCTACCGCAGCGCCATCGAGGCGCTGTCGCGCGGCTCGGACCTGAGCGAGATCGAGGTGGCGCGCGCCGCCCTGACCGCGGCCCGCACCGCCGGCGCCCTGGCCACCGACAGCGTGCAGGCGCGGCTGTCGGATCCCGGGTACTATCTGATCGCCGCAGGACGACCGGCCTTCGAGGCGGCGATCGGCTATCGCTCGCCCTGGCGCGACAGGCCGGGCCGGCTCTACCGCGGGCTGGGCATCAGCGGGTACGTCGGCGCCGGGGCTGTGGTGGCGTCGCTGATCCTGGCCGCCCCACTGCTGCTCCTGGCCGGGCTCGGCGTGCACGGGGTCTGGCTCGCGGCGCTCGGGGTCCTGGGCGTGGCGCCC
The DNA here is from genome assembly GCF_049446115.1 of Caulobacter sp. KR2-114. Classification (NCBI taxonomy): domain Bacteria; kingdom Pseudomonadati; phylum Pseudomonadota; class Alphaproteobacteria; order Caulobacterales; family Caulobacteraceae; genus Caulobacter; species Caulobacter sp. KR2-114. The sequence goes on along the minus strand of NZ_JBMSEC010000006.1, from coordinate 266,278 downwards.
GCGATCGACCTGGCCGTGGCCGTCGTCAACCAGATGGTCACGCGCGGCTTTCGCGCCACCCTGCTGCCCGCCTTGGGCCTGGAGGAGGGCATCCCCGACCGCCTGCGCACCCTGGTGGCGATCCCCACCCTGCTGACGTCGCGCCCGGCGATCGACACGCTGATCGAGCGCCTGGAGATCCACTACCTCTCCAGCCCGAAGGGGGCGCTGCACTTTGCCCTGGTCACGGACTGGGCCGACGCCGACGCCGAGACGGCGGATGGCGACCAGACCCTGCTGGAGGCCGCGCGGGCGGGGGTTGCCGACCTCAATCGCCGCCATGGCCCCATGCCCGGCGCCGACCGGTTCCTGCTGCTGCACCGCCGCCGGCTCTGGAACCCCGGTGAAGGGCGCTGGATCGGGTGGGAGCGCAAGCGTGGCAAGCTCTCGGAGCTCAACCGCCTGCTGCGGGGGGCCAGCGACACCAGCTTCATCGACCCGCCATCGGTTCCGGCCGACGTCCGCTACGTGATCACCCTGGATTCCGACACCCGCCTGCCGCGCGAGACCGTCACGCGGCTGATCGGCAAGATGGCGCATCCGCTGAACCGTCCGCGCCTGGACCCGCAGCGCGGCCGGGTCGTCGAGGGCTACGCCCTGTTGCAGCCCAGGGTCACCCCGTCCCTGCCGGTGGGCCGGGAAGGTTCGCTGTTCCTGCGCATATTCTCCAGCGCGAGCGGCATCGACCCCTATGCCGCCGCCGTCTCCGACGTCTACCAGGACCTGTTCGGCGAAGGATCCTATACCGGCAAGGGCATCTACGATGTCGACGCCTTCGAGGCGGCGCTCGCCGGGCGCACGCCGGAGCGCACCCTCCTGAGCCACGACCTGTTCGAGGGCGTGTTCGCCCGGGCCGGCCTGGCGTCGGACACCGAGGTGGTGGAGGACTTTCCCGCCCGCTACGACGTGGCCGCCCTGCGTCACCACCGCTGGGCGCGCGGCGACTGGCAGTTGCTGCCCTGGATCGTCGGGCGCGGACCGCCCGGTTGCGATCCCGCCGCCTATGCCGGCGTCCCGGCCATCGGGCGCTGGAAGATGCTGGACAACCTGCGGCGGTCGCTGTCTGCGCCGTCCAACGTCCTGGCGCTGCTGGCGGCCTGCGCGGCGCCCAGCCCTGCGCCGGCCGTGTGGACCGGGTTCATCCTGCTCACCATGGCCCTGCCGCCGCTGCTGCCCGTGGCCGCGGCCGTCGCCCGGCGGCGACCGGGCGTGCCGTTGCTGGCGCACCTGCGCGCCATCGGCGGCGATGTGCGGCTGGCCGGCGTGCAACTGTCGCTGATGCTCGTCTTCCTGGGCCACCAGGCCTGGCTGATGGGCGACGCCATCCTGCGCACCCTGTGGCGCCTGACCGTGACCCATCGACACCTGCTGGAGTGGACGCCGACGGCGCAGGCGGCCTTCGGACCACGCCCGACCCTGGGCGCCTTCTATCGCCGCATGTCCGGGGGCGTCGCCGCCGGGGCCGCCGCCGCGGGCGTCGCCTGGTGGTCCGGCGGCGCGGCCTGGCTGATCGCCGGCCCGCTGGCCGCGGCCTGGATCGCCTCCCCCGCGGTGGCGCTCTGGGCCAGCCGTTCGGAGCCCTCCCGCGATCGCCGTCCCCTGACGAGTGAGGAACAGGCCGCCTTCCGGCGCATCGCCCGGCGCACCTGGCGCTTCTTCGAGACCTTTGTCACCGGCCGCTCGCACCATCTGCCGCCGGACAATTTCCAGGAAACGCCCGAGCCGGTGGTGGCCCGGCGCACCTCGCCGACCAATATTGGCCTCTACCTGCTGTCGGTGATCTGCGCCCAGGATCTGGGCTGGATCGGCCTGGGCGAGGCCGTCGCGCGCCTGGAGGCGACCCTGGCCACCATGGGCCGGCTCGCCCGCAGCCACGGCCACTTCTACAACTGGTACGACACCGAGGACCTTCGCCCGCTCGAGCCCGGCTATGTCTCGTCCGTCGACAGCGGCAATCTGGCGGGTCACCTGATCGCGCTGGCGGGCGCCTGCCGGGCGTGGACAAGCGACCGACCAGACCCCGCCACGCGCCGCGCCGGCCTGCTGGACGTCCTCGGGCTCGCCCGGGAGGCCCTGGAGGCGCTTCCGGGCGTGGGCGCCGGCTGGTCGCCGGCCCGGCGCCGCGTCGCCGCGGAACTGGAGGCGTTCGCGCGGCGGCTCGACCTTGATCGACAGACCTGGGACACGGAGGCGATGGTCCCCGAGCCGCTGCCCGGGCCGCTGCCCGATCCGCTGCCCGATCCGCTGGACGACATCCTGGAGCGGTTGTCCGACGCCGCTCACGCCGTGGCCATCGAGGAAGGTGAGCCGGACGGCTCTGACCTGCTGTTCTGGGTGGAGGCGGCGCGGCGTTGCCTCGAGAGCCACCGCCGTGACGGTGAGGCGCCCGCCGGCGCCCCCCTCGCCGAGCGGCTGGCCCTCCTGGAGGCCTCGGCCCGATCGATGGCGCTGGCGATGGACTTCGCCTTCCTGCTGGACCCGGACCGGCTGCTGCTGTCGATCGGCTTCCAGGCCTCCGAGGGCCTGCTCGACGAGAACTGCTACGACTTGCTGGCGTCCGAGGCGCGCCTGGCCAGCTTCATCGCCATCGCCAAGGGCGACGCGCCGGCCCGCCACTGGTTCCGCCTGGGCCGCGCGGTGACGCCGATCGGCGATGGCGCGGCGCTGATCTCATGGTCGGGCTCGATGTTCGAATACCTGATGCCGGCCCTGGTCATGCGCACCCCGAGCGGCGCCCTGCTGGAACAGACCGGGCGACTGGTGGTGCGCCGGCAGATCGAATACGGCCGCGCCCAGCACCGGCCCTGGGGCATATCGGAATCCGCGTTCAACGCCCGCGACCTGGAATTCACCTACCAGTATTCGAACTTCGGCGTGCCGGGCCTGGGCCTGAAGCGTGGCCTGGCGGACAATCTGGTGATCGCTCCCTATGCCACGGCGCTGGCGGCGATGGTCGACCCCCGCGCGGCCGCCCGCAATTTCCAGCGGCTGGCCGAGCTGGGCGCGAGCGGGCGTCACGGCTTCTACGAGGCGATCGATTTCACGCCCCCTCGCGTGCCCGAGGGGGAACAGGGCGCCATCGTCCGCACCTTCATGGCGCACCACCAGGGCATGAGCATCGTCGCCCTGGCCGACACCCTGCTGGATGGCCGCATGCGCGAGCGCTTCCATGCCGACCCCATGGTCCAGGCCACCGACCTGCTGCTGCAGGAACGGGTGCCGCGCGACGTGGTCGAGGTCCCGCCGCTGGTCGCGGAGTCGGCCACCGCGATCCGCGCCCGCACGGCGGAAGGCGGCGGCTGGCGCGAGGCCGACCCGTGGAGCGCGACGCCGGACACCCACATGCTGTCGAATGGCCGCTATGCGGTGATGCTCACCGCGGCGGGCTCGGGCTTCAGCACCTGGCGCGACTTCGCCGTGACCCGCTGGCGCGAGGACCCGACCTGCGACGACTGGGGCAGCTACATCTTCCTGCGCGACGTGCAGAGCGACGAGGTGTGGTCGGCCGGGCTGCAGCCCACCCCCGCCTCGGCCGGCGACTATCAGGTGGTGTTCAACGAGGAGAAGGCCGAGTTCGCGCGCCGGGACGGAACGATCACCACCACCCTGGAAGTCGTGGTCTCCGCGGAGGACGACGCCGAGGTGCGCCGGCTGACGATCACCAACCAGGGCCCCACCGTGCGCGAGATCGAGGTGACGTCCTATGCCGAGCTGGTGCTCGCCCCAGCCGCCGCCGACCGTTCACACCCGGCCTTCTCCAAGCTGTTCGTCGAGACCGAGCACCTGCCGGCGACGGGAACGTTGCTGGCGCATCGCCGCCGCCGCGCGCCGGAGGAACCCGAGATCTGGGCGGCCCACCTGGCGGTGGTGGAAGGCGAAGTCATCATCAAGCGCGAGTTCGAGACCGACCGCGCGCGCTTCATCGGCCGCGGGCGGGGCATTCATGCGCCCATCGCGGTGGTCAGCGGACGGCCCCTGTCCGGCACCACCGGAACGGTGCTGGACCCGGTGTTCGTCCTGCGCCGGCGCGTGCAGGTCGCGCCGGGCCGCAGCGCGCGCATCGACTTCTGGACCATGGCGGCCGCCTCGCGCGGCGAGATCCTCGGCCTGGTGGACAAGCACCACGACAAGGGGGCGTTCGAGCGCGCCGCCGCCCTGGCCTGGACCCAGGCCCAGGTGCAGCTGCACCACCTCGGCATAGACCGCGGCCAGGCGGGCCAGTTCCAGCGGCTGGCCGCGCGCCTGATCTACGCCTCCCCGACCCTGCGGCCGCCCTCGGACGTGGTGCGCGCCGGCGCCGGCGGACAGCCCGACCTCTGGAGCGTCGGCATCTCCGGCGATCTGCCGATCATCCTGGTGCGGATCGACGATGCGCATCAGGCGCCCCTGGCGCGCGAGGCGCTGGACGCCGTCGAATACCTCCGCGCCAAGCGGCTGGCGGTAGACCTGGTGATCCTGAACGAGCGCGGCGCCTCCTATGTGCACGACCTGCAGGTCGAGCTGGAGGCCGTGGTCCGCGCCAACCAGTCCCGGCCGCAGATGGCCCAGGACCGGGCGGCCGGCCATATCTACATCCTGCGCGCCGACCTGATCAGCGACGGCCTGCGCGCCCTCCTCGCGTCCACCGCGCGGGTGGTGCTTGTGGGCGAGCGCGGCCGGTTGTCCGACCAGATCGCCCATGCGCCGCAGCTCAGGGCGCTGTTCCGGCCCTCGACGCGCCGTCCGCCCCCGCCCTCCGACCTGCAGATCGCCCACCCGCCGCCGGAGGTCGAGTACTTCAACGGCCTCGGCGGCTTCGCCGACGACGGGCGCGAATACGTGGTCGTCACCGCGCCGGGGCAGTCCACCCCGGCCCCCTGGGGAAACGTGATCGCCAACGCCGAATTCGGCTTCCAGGTGACCGCGGAGGGCGGCGGCCACACCTGGTCGGGCAACGCCAAGGAGCGCCAGCTGACGCCATGGTCGAACGACCCCGTATCGGAGGTCGCCGGCCAGGTGATCTATGTGCGCGACCAGGCCAGCGGCGAGCTGTGGACCGCGACGGCCCAGCCGGTGCGCGACGAGGCGGCGACCTATCTCGCCCGGCACGGGTTCGGCTACAGTCGCTTCGAACACGCCGCGCGCGGCCTCGCCCTGGACCTGCTGGAGTACGTCCCGCTGGACCTGCCGGTGCGCATTTCCCGCCTGACCATCCGCAACACCGCCACGCGCGCCCGCCGGCTGTCGGTGACCGGCTATGTCGAATGGGTGCTTGGCCCGTCCCGCGAGGCCGCCGCGCCGTTCGTCTCCACGCGCATCGACGATCGGACCGGCGCCATGCTGGCGCAGAACGCCTGGTACCCCGGCTTCGCGGAGCGGGTCGCCTTCCTGGACATGGCCGGCCTGCAGCAGAGCTGGACCGCCGACCGCCGCGAGTTCATCGGTCGCAACGGCGTGCTCGACGACCCGGCCGCCCTGGCGGACGGCGCTCCCCTTTCCCGGCGGACCGGAGCGGGTCTCGATCCCTGCGGCGCCCTGCAGCGGGTGTTCGACCTGGCGCCGGGCGCAAGCATCGAGGTCGTGCTGCTGCTGGGCGACGCGGCCGACGAGGCGGACGCCCGGCGTATCGTCGGAACCCTGCGCGCCGCCGACCTCGACGGCCTGCTGGAAGACGTCCGCGCGCACTGGACGCGGACCCTGGGCGCCCTGCAGGTGCGGACCCCGGACCGGTCGATGGACATCATGCTCAACGGCTGGCTGCTGTATCAGACCCTGGCCTGCCGCATCTGGGCCCGCACCGGCTTCTACCAGGCCAGCGGCGCCTACGGCTTTCGCGATCAGATCCAGGACGTGATGGCTCTGGCCGCCAGCCGGCCGGAGATCATGCGCGAGCACCTGATCCGCGCGGCGGGGCGGCAGTTTCCGGAGGGAGACGTGCAGCACTGGTGGCTGCCGCACACCGGCCAGGGCGTCCGAACGCGGATATCCGACGACCGGCTCTGGCTGCCGCTGGGGGTCTGCCACTACCTTGAGGCCACCGGCGATGAATCCCTGCTCGAGGCGACGGCGCCCTTCATCGGCGGTCCCGTGCTGGCGGCCGACCACGCCGAAGCCTTCTTCCAGCCCGACACGACGCTCGAGGTCGCCGACGTCTACGAGCATTGCGCCCGCGCGATCGAGGTCAGCCTGGCGCTGGGCGCGCATGGCCTGCCGCTGATCGGCGGCGGCGATTGGAACGACGGCATGAACCGCGTGGGCCTCGCCGGCCGAGGCGAAAGCGTCTGGCTGGGATGGTTCCAGATCGTCGTGCTCTCGCAGTTCGCCGCCGTCGCCGAGCGCCGCGGCGACGCCCGGGCCGCCGCCTGGCGCGCCCACGTCGACGCCCTGCGCCGGTCGCTGGAGCACGAGGCCTGGGACGGCGAGTGGTATCGCCGCGGCTGGTACGACGACGGCGCGCCCCTGGGGTCGGTGGCCAGCGACGAGTGCCGCATCGACTCCATCGCCCAGTCGTGGGCCGTGCTGTCCGGCGCGGCGGACCCGGCGCGGGCGCGGGCGGCCATGGCGTCGCTGGAACGCGACCTGATCCTGCCGCAGGAGAACCTGGCCCTGCTGTTCACCCCGCCGTTCGATCGTTCCGACCACGACCCCGGCTACATCAAGGGCTATCCGCCGGGGGTGCGCGAGAACGGGGGCCAGTACACCCACGCCGCGCTGTGGACGGTGCTGGCCTTTGCCGAGTTGGGGGAAGGCGACAAGGCGGCAGCCCTGTTCTGGATCCTCAACCCGATCAACCATGCGCGCACCCGCACCGACGTGCACCGCTACAAGGTCGAGCCCTATGTGGTCGCCGCCGACGTCTATGCCGCCCCGCAGCATCTCGGCCGTGGCGGCTGGACCTGGTACACCGGCTCGGCCGGCTGGATGCAGCGCGCTGGCGTCGAGGGCATTCTCGGCCTGCGGGTCACGGCCGGAGGGCTGAGCATCCAGCCCCGTATCCCGCACGCCTGGCCGGGCTTTTCGGCCACCTTGCGCCACGGCGGCGACGTCTACGAGATCACCGTCGACAACCCTGCCGGCGACGGCGGCGCCGTCGCGACCCTGACCCTCGACGGTCGCCCGCTGGACCCCGCGGGCAAGGTCCCCCTGGTTGGCGATGGCGAGACCCATCGGGTGCACGTCACCCTGGGTCCGGGCGCCGAGGGCGCGCACGCACCCGGTTGAGGGCGATCGGCGCGCTGCGCGACCGCTCAGGCGTCCGCGTGTTCGGGGGCGGGCGCGGGCGCCAGGGCGCGCAGGGCCGGAAACTCGTCGCCGGTCAGGGTCTCGCGGGTCAGCAGCAACTCGGCCCCCGCGTCGAGATCCGCACGGCGGCGCACCAGCACCCCGGCGGCCACCACCTGGGCGGCGTCGATGATCCGCCGCACCGCCAGGTCGATCTCCCGCGCCGTCCCTTCGGCGGCCGCGACATAGCGGTCTTCCGGCGCCAGCAGGAACGCCTGCGGATGTGGGGCGTAGACCCGCTCGCCGACGGTGGCGTCCATGCCGTGCCTGGTGACCATCTCGACGGCGATCTCGGTGGCCCGCTGCAGATCGTCCGCCGCCCCTGTCGAGACGTCGCCGTCATAGATCAGCGCCTCGGCGGCGCGGCCGCCCAGCAGCACGGCGATGCGGCTTTCCAGGTCGCTGCGCGCCAGCAGGAAGCGGTCCTCGGTCGGCCGCTGGATGGTGTAGCCCAGGGCCCCCACACCGCGCGGGATGATCGAGACCTTCTGCACCGGGTCGCCCCCCGGCAGGCTGGCGGCCACCAGGGCGTGGCCCATCTCGTGGAAGGCGACACGCCGGCGTTCGGCGGCGTTCAGCACCCGGCTCTTCTTCTCCGGCCCGGCGATGATCCGCTCGATGGCGACGGTGAAGTCGGCCAGGGTCACGGCGGCGCCGCGCCGGCGGGTGGCGACAATCGCAGCCTCGTTGACCAGGTTGGCCAGGTCCGCGCCGGTGAAGCCGGTGGTCAGCCCCGCGACCTGGTCGAGCTCCAGGTCGGGCGCGGTGGAAATCTGCCGCGCATGCACCTTGAGAATCTCCAGCCGGCCCTTGTGATCCGGCCGGTCGACCAGCACCTGCCGATCGAAGCGCCCGGCGCGCAGCAGCGCGGGATCCAGGATCTCCGGCCGGTTGGTGGCGGCCAGCAGGATCACCCCGCCGCGGGGATCGAATCCGTCCAGCTCGGCCAGCAACTGGTTGAGGGTCTGCTCCTTCTCGTCCATGCCGCCGGCGATGGCGCCGCTGCGGCTGCGGCCGAGGGCGTCCAGCTCGTCGATGAAGATGATGCAGGGCGCCGCCTTGCGGGCCTGGTCGAACAGGTCGCGCACCCGCGCCGCGCCGACGCCCACGAACAGCTCGACGAAGGCCGAGCCCGAGATGGAGAAGAACGGAACGCCCGCCTCGCCGGCGACGGCCCGGGCCAGCAGGGTCTTGCCGGTTCCCGGCGGACCGACCAGCAATATCCCCTTGGGCACGCGCGCGCCCAGCCGGCCGAAGGTGGTGGGGTCCTTCAGGAAGGCGACCACCTCCTGCAGCTCGAACTTGGCCTCGTCCACCCCGGCCACGTCGGCGAAGGTCACCTTGGTGTCCGTCTCGGCGTAGATCTTGGCGTTGGCGTGGCCCACCGCATTCAGGCCGCCCATGCCCAGCGCCCCCATCCGCCGGGCGAGGAACATCCAGACCAGGTAGAACAGGAAGATCGGCCCCACCCAGGACAGCAGCGTGGCCAGAAGACCGCCCGACGCCTGACCCTTCACCACCACGCCCTTGGCGGCCAGGGCCTGCGCCAGCTCGGGGTCCACACGGTCGCTGACGAAGCCGGTCTTGCCGTCCTTCAGCCGGCCCTCGATGGTGTTCTGGCTCACGGTGACCTCGGCCACCTTGCCCTGGCCGACCAGGGTCAGGAACTGGCTGTAGGGCATGGTCTGGGTCTGGCCGACATAGGCCACCAGCCACTGCGCCAGGATCAGCACCAGCGCCACGGCGATCACGTAGCCTACGGTGAGGTGGCCATGCCCAGGGTCGGGCCCACCCTTGTCGCCCGAGGCGCGCTGGGGCGGCTTGGGGTCCGTCGGCGTGCGGCCGGCCGGCGTGCGATCAGGCATCGACGCGTCTTCCTTGCTTCCAGGGCGCCACCCTTGCGGCGCCGCACCGCGGGCCGCGTTGACCTGGCTCAACCCCGGCGCGCCGCGCCTCAACGGCCCTCGGCCCGCGGCCTGACCCGCACCCCGTCACGCACCTTGTCCGAGGGGAACACCACCAGACGATCGCCGGCGGCCAGGCCGGAGAGGATCTCCGCCTGCCGGTCGGTGATCGCCCCCACCTGCACCGGCCGCAGCCGCGCGCGGCCGTCCTCGAGCCGGAACACCGCCCAGCCGCCGTTGTCGCGCACCAGGGCGCCGAGCGGAGCCAGCAGGGCCGACGGCGTCTCGCGCAGGAACACGCGGCCCCAGACCCGATAGCCGGGGGCGAGGCCCGCCCAGCTCGACGGCGGGCCGGTGAACTGCAGCATCACCAGCGCCCGTTGCTCCTCCACGCCCAAGGCGGAGATCTTGGTGTAGCCCTGCGGCTCGACCAGCCGCACCTCGGCGGGGATCGGCCGCGCGCCGCCCCAGTCGTAGATCTCGGCGCGCTGGCCCTGGCGCATGCGCACCGCGTCCTGCGACAGGAACTCGATCTGCGCCTCCAGGCCGTGGGTGTCGCCGATCTCGATCAGCGGGGCGCCGGCGGCGACCGCACGCTCGCTCTGCTGATCGAGGCGGACCACCACCCCGCCGGCCGGCGAGGTGACGGTGACCAGGCCCGCGCCGGCGGCCTCCGGCCCGGTGAGGGCCGAGCGGGCGGCCACCACGTCGGCCCGCCGCGCGCGCACGTCGGCCTCGGCGGCGACCAGGGCGCTGCGCGCCGCGTCGGCGGCGGCGCGGGCGTTGTCCAGCGCGGCCTGCGCGGCGAACCCCTTGCGCCAGAGGGTGGTGGTGCGGTCGAGATCGGCGGCGCTGCGCACCACCTCGGCCTTCAGCCGCTGGGCCTGGGCCTCGGCGGCGGCCTGCGCCGAGTTGGCCGCGGCGATGGCCGCCTCCGCCTGGGCCCGCGCGCGCGGATCGAGGAAGGCCGGCGGCGTCGGCCGCAGCCGCGCCACTATGGTGCGCCCGGCGACCACTGTGTCGCCCACCTCCAGCGGCAGGCGCTCCAGCCGTCCCGCCACCGGGGCGGAGACCACGTAGGCCTGGCGCACCCGCGCCTGACCCTGGTCGGCGGCGGTTTCGGCGATCGGGCCGCGCGTGGCGACGGCGACGTCCACCGCCAGGGGGCGCGGCGCGAACAGGAAGGCCAGCAACCCTGCCGTGGCCAGCGCCAGCAAGGCGATCAGCAGCCAGCGGATCTGCGACTTGCGCGCCATCCTCACTCCTTGGACTTCAGCACGGACACGAGGTCCAGGGACCACACGCGCGAGACCACCAGGGCGCCGGCCACGGCGATCGCCGTCAGGTAGGCGGCCAGCGAGCGGCCGTAGGCGTCGGCGGTGATGATGGCCGGGATGCGCATCTCCTCGTGCGAGAAGGCGACCGACAGGGTCTGCGCCAGCGCCTGTCCGCCCAGCACGCCCAGCGGGGTCGCGGCGAGGCCGAGGAACATCAGTTCCCCGGCCAGGATGTAGGCGCACTCCGCCTCGCCAAAGCCCAGCACGCGCAGGGTCGCCAGATCCCGCGCCCGGTCGGAGAGATCGATGCGGCAGACGTTGTAGGCGATGCCGAAGGCGATGGCCGAGGCGAAGGCCAGGTAGAGGGTCATCTCCACGGTCATCGTCCCCGCCACGGACCTGCGCCACTCGGCGACCACGTCGTCGCGCGAACTGGAGCCGACGATCAGCGGGGCGCCGACGATGGCGTCGTAGAAGGCGGGCCGGCGGTCCGTGGCGGTGCGCAAGTTCGCGCCCGAGGCCAGGTCGCCCTCGCCCATCAGCCGGTTCAGCTCGCCCCGCGCCATGTAGGCGCTGAGCCCGGCATAGTCGCGGGCGATTGCGGTCACCGGCAACAGCACCCGGGGCCGCCGGTCCTCGTACACCTCCACCTCCGCCTGGTCGCCGGCCTGCACGCCCAGCCGCCGGGCCAGGCTGTCGGACAGCACCAGCCCACGGCCCTCGAAGCCGATCGGCCGGTCACGGCCGTCCAGCGGCCGGGCCAGGCTCGCCCCGGGGTCGAGGCCGAACAGGATGGTCTTCTCTTCGCGCCCGCCGACGCGGATGCGCGCCGAGGCGATGCGGATCGGCTCGGCGGCGATCACCCCCGGCAGGCGGGCGGCCTCGGCCACGGCCCGGGCGTCGCGCGCCTCGGCGAAGCCGATGACGTCGGTCCACCGCCGGGCGCGGAAATAGGCCTGGTCCATGATCTCGTCGACGCTGCCGAAGAAGAACTGGGTGCCGATCAGCAGCGACAGGCTGAGGCCGAAGCCGGTCATGGTCAGCAGCGCCCGCCCGGGATAGCGCTCGAAGCTGCGCACGATCATCCGGGTGGGCTGGTCCAGGGCGGCCCACAGCGGCAGGCGCTCGATCAGGCCCCGGCGGAACACGGCCGGGGTCGGCGGCTGCATGGCCACCGCCGGGCTCAGCCGCACGGCGCGGCGCACCGCCAGCAGCGACCCCGCGGCCGCGGCGGCCATCGACACCAGGCTGGCGCCGGCGAAAGCGATCCACGAGAACCGCCGCTCGAACTGGGTGAAGCGCACGAAGTGGCTGAAGAGGCCGGTCAGCGCCCCGGCCAGCCACGCGCCCAGCAGCGCCCCGGCGACGGCGCCGATCAGGCCGATCACCAGCGCCAGCCGCAGGTAGTTGGAGGCCGCCTCCCAGTCCTCGTAGCCGAACGCCTTCAGAAGGCCGATCTGCTCGCGCTCGCTGTCGACCATCCGGCCTAGCACCAGGCTGACCAGGCCCGCGGCCACCGCCAGGAAGATCGGCGGGATCACCAGGGCCATGATGCCCAGCTGCTTGATATGCTCGTCCTGGAACTTGGTGGAGACCTGGTCCTCGCGCAGGTAGGCCGGCTGGCCGCCGTAGGGCGCCAGCAGCCGGTCGACCGCCGCCAGGGCCGCCGGTCCCGACGCCCCGGGCGCCAGCTTCAGGGACACGCTGCTGAACGCCCCGCCCAGGCCCGTCGCCCGCTCCACCCAGGGCCGCGGCGCCCAGAACACCCCCTGGTGCGCGTCGTCGGGCAGCTGCGAGGCCGGTCCCGGCAGATAGGCGAACTCGGCCGAGAGGGCCGCGCCGACCACGATCACGCTGAAGCGCCGCCCGTCGATCACCATCCACAGCCGCTGGCCCAGGCCCACGTGGGCGGCGTCCAGGAAGGTCTTCAGCGCCACCGCCTCGTCGGCGCGGCCGGGCGCGGGCATGCGGCCCTGCACCAGCACCATGCGGTTGAGGCCGGCCTGGTCGTCATCCGGCAGGGAGATCAGCCGGGCGGTGGCCGGACGCTCCAGGCCCGGGACCTGCATCAGCCCCACCTTCATGGCCCGCGCGTCCACCGCCACGACGCCGTCGATGCGCGCCAGGTCGCGGGTGACCGACAGCGGCGCGCGCTTGGCCGTGGCGAACACGTCGGCGAAGCGGGCGGCGGCGTACTCGCGCTGCTGCGCGGACCGCAGCGCTTCCTGGGTGGAGAAGGCGGTCACCGAGACAGCCACGCCGCAGGCGATCAGCAGGGCGATGGCCGCCGCCTGCCACTTCAGCCGCCACAGGTCGCGCAGTAGCTTGCGGTCGAGGGCGCGCATGCGGCTCACCACTTCAGCTCTGAGGGCGCGCGGCGGGCCGGATTGGCCACCACCTCGGCGACGGCGCCGTCGGAGAAACGCACCACCCGGTCAGCGATGTCGGCCACCACGGCATTGTGGGTGACGATCATGGTGGTGGCGCCGGCCTCTCCAGCCACGCCGACGATCGCCTCCAGGACCTGCACCCCGCTCTTGCTGTCTAGCGAGCCGGTGGGCTCGTCGCACAGCAGCACCTTCGGCCGCTTGGCGATGGCCCGCGCCACGGCGACGCGCTGCTGCTGGCCGCCGGACAGCTGCGCCGGGAAGTGATCGACGCGGTCCTTCAGCCCCACCAGGCCCAGGGCCTCGGCCGGCGACATCGGGCTTTCGGCGATCTCGGTGATCAGCTCCACGTTCTCGCCGGCCGTCAGGCTGGCCGACAGGTTGAAGAACTGGAAGATGAAGCCCACCGATCGGCGCCGATAGCGGGTCAGCTCGCGGTCGCTGGCGCGCGTCAGGTCCTGCCCGTCGAACAGCGCCTGCCCCGAGCTGGCGCGGTCCAGGCCGCCGAGGATGTTGAGCAGGGTCGATTTGCCCGACCCCGACGGGCCGAGCAGCACGAGGATCTCGCCCCTGCGGATGTCGAGATCGACACCTTGCAGGGCGTGCACCTCGCCCGCGCCCGTCCGGTAGGTCTTTGTCAGGCCGCGGACCTCGAAGACGTTCTCGGTCTGCATGGGGCGACCCTAGCGACCGCGATGCGCGCAGCCTTGATCCGGCTCAATCGCGCGGCGGCATGCGCCGGCCATGGCCAGGTCCGAGGATCTTGCGCCAGATCAAGTCGGCCGGCGGGCATGGCGCCATGCTGGCGGCGCATGCACGCGGAGACCCCGATGCCCCCGACCACACCCTTCCCGACGGCGCCCGCGGCGGACACGGCCGAGCACCTGTTCCAGGCGGCCCTGGCCTTTCCTGGCCAGGACGAGGCGTTGCGCTTCTGGGCCCGGGGCTGCGGCCTCTATTCCCGCTACTTCGCCGCCCTCGCCAGGGCGGAGGGGCCGGAAAGCGTGCTGGCGGCCAATGCCGCCCTGCTGAGCGGCGGCCTCGACGCCTTCGCCGAAGGGGTCCGGACCGCCCAGCGCCTGGGCGGTGGCGGCGCCGGAACAGCGCCCGGCTAGGCCCGGCTAGGGCAGACCACAGCTAGCGCTGCAGCACGTAGGTTCCTGGGGCCGGCCCCAGGGCGGACGCCGGGGCGCGCGCGGGAACCCGCTCCGGCGAGGACAGGCCGTCCAGCCAGCTCACCCAGGCGGGCCACCACGAGCCCGGCGTCTGGGCGGCGGCGGCGGCCCAGACGTCCGGGTCGACATAGTCGTCGCCCGCGGCGCTGCGGCCGATCCGGTAATAGGCCCCCCGCTTGCCGGGCGGGCTGACGACGCTGGAATTGTGCCCCCCGCCGGTGAGCACGAAGGTGGTGTCGGCCGCGCCATAGAGCTGGATCTTGTGCACGCTGCGCCAGGGGGCGATGTAGTCGCGCTCAGCGCCCAGGGCGAAGATCGGCGCGTGGATGTCCTTGGGCGCCAGGGCCCCGCCCTCGACGGGGTAGCGGCCGTGGGCGAAGCGGTTCTCCAGGAACAGCTGGCGAAGGTACTCGCTGTGCATCCGCGCCGGCATACGGGTGGCGTCGGTCAGCCAGGCGTCCAGGTCGGTAGGCGTCGTGGCCCGGCCCAGCAGGTAGCGTTCGACGATGCGGGCGAACAGCATCTCGTTGGCGCGCAGGGCGTAGAAGGCGCTGGACATCTGCCGGGCGTCCAGGAAGCCCTGCTGATCCATCATGTCCTCCAGCAGGGCCAGCTGGCTTTCGTCGATGAACAGCATCAGCTCGCCGGCCTCGTCGAAGTCGGTCTGCGCCGCCAGCAGGGTCACCGACGCCAGCCGCAGGTCGCCGCCCCGGTCCATCGCCGCCGCCGCGATGGCCAGCACCGTGCCGCCCAGGCAGTAGCCCACCGCGTGCACCTTCTCGTCCGGGACGATGCGGCCGACTTCGTCCAGCGCGGCCATCACGCCGCGCAAGCGGTAGTCCTCGAAACTGGCCTCCCGCAGGTCCGCGCCCGGATTGCGCCACGAGATGATGAACACCGTGAAGCCCTGCGCCGTCAGGTAGCGCACCAGGGAGTCCGGCGGCGTCAGGTCCAGGATGTAGTACTTCATGATCCACGCCGGGGTGATCAGGATCGGCTCGCGGCGCACCTCGTCCGTCGTCGGCGCGTACTGGATCAACTCCATGAGATCGTTGCGGAACACCACCTCGCCGGGGGTGACGGCCAGGGTCTCGCCGACGGCAAAGGCCTCCTGCCCCTTCACCGCTTCGCCGCGCGCCAGGCGACCCACGTCGTCGGCCAGCAGGGCCGCGCCGTTCAGGAAGTTGGCCCCGCCGCTGGCCCACGCCGCCTCGACGACCTCGGGGTTGCTCCACGGGAAGTTCACCGGCGCCAGGGCGTTCAGGGCGAAGCCGCCCAGGAACGCCACCCGCCGGGCGTGGTGCGCCTCCACGCCGCGCACGCCGTCGGTGGCCGCGCGCCACTGCGCCTCCGCCGCCAGCTGCGCCTGGGCCAGCAGGCTGAACGGCGGGCGGCTCCAGCCCGGATGGCGGAAGCGCCGGTCGCCCTGTTCGGGCCGGAACGCCCAGTCCTGCGGCTCGCCGCCGCCGGCCTGGCCAGCCAGGGCGGTGGTCGCCTCCAGCCAGCGGCGCGACAGCGCCGCCATCCGGCCGGGCGAAATCGACAGGTGAAACGCCCAGTCCGCCCAAGCCGAGACAGCCGCCCACGGCGACTGCCCGCCCAGCACCTCCCCCGCCCGGCCCTTCAGCCGCCGGTCGAAGGCGTCGGCGGCCTCGGCGAACGATGAACCGCCTGGCTCAGGCGCCGACGCCGTTGGCGGCTGCAGGGCAAGGTCGGCGACGATCGGTTCGTGCAGCATGGTCAGGCTCCGGGCGCCCCGCCATCCTGGCCGAAGCGGATCGCCGCGCCTTGCGCCGCGTCAATCCCGGCTGCGGTCGCTGAACCTCCGCTCAGGCCTGCAGCACCGCCCCGCTCTCGACCAGCGCCGCGATGCGGTCCTCGGCGACGCCGTAGTCGCGCAGCACCTCCAGGCTGTGCTGCGCCAGCAGCGGCGCCGGGTGGGGAAAGCGGGCCGGGGTGCGCAGGAAGCGGGCGTAGCCGGTCGCGCCGGTGACGGTTCCCTTGGGGTGGGCATAGGTCTCCAGGTAGCCGTTCTCGGCGAGGAACGGATCGGCGTAGGTCTCCGGCGCGGTGATGACGGGCGCGGCGGGAACGCCGGCGGCGTCCAGCCGGGCCAGGGCCTCGGCGCGGTCCAGCGGGCGCAGGGCGGCCGCGATCGCCGCGGCGAGCGGGCCGTCGCGGGGCGCCGTCAGCGCCGCCGCCGCGTCGCCGGGCTCCAGGCCCAGCGCCTCGCAGAGCCCGCGATAGTGGGCCTCGGTCGGGCAGGCCAGGGCGATCCAGCCGCCCTCGCATTCGTAGAACCGCTCCAGGGCGCTGGAGCCCAGGCAGTCGCGCGAGCCCATCGCCGCGGGCGGCGCGCCGGCGAAGCTGACCAGCTGGCCGATCTGGGCCATCACGCTGGTGGTGGCCAGGCTGGTGCTGATCTCCTGCCCCTCGCCCGTGCGCTCGCGGGCCAGCAAGGCGGCGACGATGGCGAAGGCGCTCATCGCCGCGGTGGTCACGTCGTTGACCGGAATGGCGTGGAACACCGGCTCGTCGTCCTCGCCGCCCTGCGCCTGCATCAGCCCGCTCTCGGCCTGCAGCAACGGGTCGAACGCCGGCAGGGTCTGGCGCGCCACGTCGTCGCCATAGCCGGTGACCGACAGGCTGATGATCCGCGGATTGATCTGGCGCAGCTGTTCGTAGGTGATGCCGAGCCGCTCGCGCACGCCGTAGCGGAAGTTGTCGAGCACCACGTCGGCGCCGGCGACCATCTCCAGGAACACCTGCCGCGCGGCGTCCTGTTTCAGGTCCAGCGCCAGGCCGCGCTTGCCGCGGTTGTACGACAGGAAGGTCGGCGGGTTGCGGAACGGGTCGCCCTCGGGCCCCTCGACCTTGATCACGTCCGCGCCGAAACTGGCCAGGATGGTCGCGGCATAGGGCGCGGCGATGACGTTGCCGAGGTCGAGGATCTTCACCCCCGCAAGCGGCGCCGCGGCGGCTGCGGCGCCAGCGCCAGCCGGGGCCTCGGCGATCGCGCGGGCCGGGATCGCTTCCAGGTCGACGGTGCGGCACAGCCGGGGCTCGACCGCCGGCGTGCCCGCCAGCCGGACCGAGGACCCGGGCATGCTCACCACGCCCAGCTCGGGATGGTCCAGCTCCAGCCGGATGCGGTTCGCCGCCACGGTCGGGCCCGAGAACCAGGCCTCGCGCGTGCCCACCGGGCCGCAGGGCACGTCCGCGGCCTGCAGCACCTCCAGCCACTCGGCCCGCGGCCGGGTCAGAAACTTCTCCTGCAGCAGCGCCAGGGTGACGAAGGCCCCGGGCTGCACCAGGGCGGCGTCCAGGTCGCCGTCGATCTCGGGATGGACCAGCACCTCGCCCAGCACATCGGTGGCGTCCAGCGCGCGCATGTAGAAGTTGGGGAACAGGGTGCCGAGGAACAGGAACAGGCCGTCGGCGCACTCGTAGAGCCGGTAGCTGGGCGCCCCGCCGCGCGGCGAGGTCCACAGCACCGCGGGTGGCGCGCCGTGAAGCACCGTGCCGGAGACGACCTGGGCCGCGCCATTCAGGCCGGTGACCACCACGCCCTGCCCCTGCCCGGACCGCTCGCGCTCGACCAGGGCCGCGCCGATCGCCGCCGCCAGGCAGTTGGCCTGGGCGTAATAGGCCTGGGGTGTGACCAGGTGCACCGGCGAATGGGCGTAGGACGGCTGGCGCATGGCGATGCTGGTGATCGCCGACAGCAGGGTGTGCGACGGCGGAAAGCCGCTCCAGCGCCCGGTCTCGCCGTAGGGCGGCGCCCAGGCGTGGACGAGGCGCGGATGGGCCGCGGTGAGGGTTTCGGCGTCCAGACCCAGCCCGGCGAGCACGCCGGGCGGCTGGTCGAAGATCGCCACGTCCGCCCCAGCGATCAGCGTCCTGGCGGCCGCCAGGCCGTCCGGCGTCCCGATGTCCAGCACCAGGCGCTGCTTGTTGCGGTTCCAGGCCAGGTAGCCGGGTTCGGTCAGGCCCCGTTCCACCCCGGTGGGATCGAGCTTGATCACCTCGGCGCCGAAATCGGCCAGGTGCATCGCCGCCATGGCGCCCACGAAATAGCCGGAAAAATCGAGCACGCGCAGCCCGGCGAAAGCCGACATCGACCGCCTCCCAAATACAATCTTGTTATGCTTGGGCGCCGACAAGCCGCAGCGCCGCGGTCAGCCTAGCATCGCCGCGTTCGGCTCGACAATCGTGGCCGGGGCGCGGCTTGGCGCGGCCAGCGTCCGGTCAGTCGCCGGCGGGCTGGGGACTGGCCTGGCCGATGCGCGGCTCCACGCCGGCCAGCAGCCGCCGGATGTTGGCCCGGTGCCGGACGATCACATAGAGGCTGCCGGCGATCACCAGCAGCCGGTAGGCCGCGGGCTGCGGCAGCACGCAGATCAGCACGATCGCCGTCGCCGCCCCCAGCATCGAGCCCAGCGACATGATCCGCCAGAGCGCCAGCACGACGATCACCGCCGCCGCCGCGCCCAGGCCCACCGGCCAGGCGAGCGCCAGCAGCACGCCCAGCCCGGTCGCCGCCGACTTGCCGCCGGTGAACCCCAGCCAGATCGAGCGGCTGTGCCCCAGCACCACCGCCAGCCCCGCCAGGCAGACGCCCCACGCTTCCCAGGCCTGCAGGTCCGGCGCGCCCGCGGCCAGCGACGGCCAGGCGTAGAGCCACGGGAAGAACCAGCGGACGAAGACGATCGCCGCCGCGCCCTTCAGCAGGTCCGCCACGATCACCACCGCCGCCGGCCCCTTGCCAAGGGTCCGCAGGACGTTCGTCGCCCCGGTGGACCCGGAGCCGTGCGCGCGGATGTCGATGCCCTTCAGCAGCCGGCCGGCCAGGTAGCCGCTCGGCGTCGCGCCCAGCAGATAGGCGACCGCCACGCCGGCGCCGGCCGCGATCCAGAACAGCATGGGGCTCACCTGGCGCCTGCCGAGGCCGGATGCTGCGCGCCCTGGATGGCGGCGCCGGACTGGATCAGCTCGTCGATCTGGTCGGCGGTCAGGCCGGCGGACTCCAGCACCTCGCGGGTGTGCTCGCCGAGCTTGGGCGCGGCCATGCCCACCGCGGGCGCGCCTTCGGGGAAGCGCGCCGGCGCGGCGGCCACCCGGAACGACCCGCCCCAGCCATCCGCCACCGGCTGGAAGCACCCCGCCGCCTCGGCGAACGGCGCCTCGACCAGTTCCTCCAGGGTGCCGAGCGGCGCATGGGCGACGTCGAGCTCGGTCAGCCGGGCGCAGGCTTCCTCCAGGGTCAGCTGCGCAAAGCCGTCGTCGACGATCTGGCACAGCTCGCGGATCGCGAGCGGGTCGGTGACCGGCGCCTCGAAGCGCGGGTCCGCCAGGAGCTCGGGCCGGTCCACCACCAGCATGGTGTTGGTGAAGTCGTCGAGCGTGCGCGGCATCAGATAGACCCAGCGGTCGTCGCGGGTGCGGAAGAAGCCGGAGTGCGCCACCATCCGCTCCGAGCGGGGCCGGGCGGTGGTCACCTGGCCGAACCGCAGCAGGGCGCTGAGGTCCCAGCTGATCGCATAGGCCGCCGCGCGGATCAGGCTGGTCTCGACCAGCCGGCCGCGGCCGGTCTGGTGGCGCTCGTGCACGGCGGCCAGGATCGCCGACACCGTCGCCAGCGCCGTGGTGTGGTCGCCGAAGCCGGGGCGAGAGCCGAACGGCGCCTGGTCGGACGGGATCGTCGCATGCGCCACGCCCGAGCGCGCCCAGAAGGCGGTCAGGTCGAAGGCGGGGGTGTCGGCCTCCGGTCCGGTCAGGCCGTAGCCGGTCACGGCCGCATAGATCAGCCGCGGCATCTCGGCCTTGAGGCTGTCGTAGTCCAGACCCTGGCGCTTCAGGCCGCCGGGACGGACGTTGGTGATGAAGATGTCGGCCTCGCGCAGCAGGGCCTTCAGCGCCTCGACGGCCCCGGGCCGGGCCAGGTCCAGCACGATGCCCCTCTTGCCGCGGTTCTCGTTGGTGAAGATCGGATTGCCCGGGCTTTCCGGCGTGTCGGGATAGTAGACCCGGGTGGCGTCGCCGATCGGCCGCTCGACCTTGATGACGTCCGCGCCCCAATCGGCCAGCACGGCGGCGGTGCTGGGCCCGGCCACCCAGGTGGACATCTCGACGACCTTCAATCCCTCGAGCAGCATGTCGTCTCCCGGTCCGTGGCGCGCGGCGCGTCGGGCGCGCCCCCGTCTCCACCCGTCATCCGGCCAATGCCCGGTGCGGCGGTTCGGACCCGTTCTGCGGCGTGGCGCGGCGCGCCGTCAATGCCCACGCGACCGCCAGGCGCCCCGACGGGTCAGCCGGCGTGCGCTCAGCCGATCAGCACCGTGAACAGGCCGAGCACGATCACGCCGCCGTGGGCCGTCATGTCGCCCAGGCGCGCGGCCGGCAGGCTGTTGACGAAGACCGTGAACGAGCCGAGGGCGATGACGTCCGGCGGCCCGACGCACACCGCCATGTCCGACACCCGGGCCTGGGGCAGCATGCCGGTGAGCACGGTCGGCGAGCCCATGGCGATCGGCCCGCCCACGTGCGGCACCACCCCCGTCACCATCGGACAGGTGTGCATGTCGGTGATGCGCGCCGCTGGCTGACCCATGGGCTCCCCGAACCGGACGTGGCGATGACCTCAGGCTAGACCCGCGCCGCTCGCGGCGCCAGAGCACAAGGTCCTGGGGCCTCAGGGCCTGGAAGCGCCCTCGGCGGCGATGCGGTTGCCCTGGTCCAGCGCCCAGGCCAGGGCGCCGCTATGATTGTCGGTGCGCACGGCGGCCATGACCACCGCCGCGGCCCCCAGGCGACCGGCCGTGGTCGGTGGCGCGGGCACCGCCGCCTGGCCTTCCGGCGAGATGGACCCCCCCGAAAAGTAGGCGGCCAGGGCGGCGACGCGGCCCGGGCTCTGCGGATCGGCGGCGGACGCGGCCTCATAGGCCGCGCGACGGCGCGGCTCGGAGGGGTCCGACACCCACGCCAGGGCGGCGTCCAGGGCGGGATCCTGCTGGTCGGGCGGGGACAGATGCCGCACCGCGGCGCTGGCCCAGACGACCGCCTCGTAGCGGGGCAGCGCCTGGCCCAGGAAATAGGCGGCCTCGCGCAGGCGGCCGGCGGATCTCAGGTCGTCGAAGAACGCATCGGGCGCCGCAAGCGGGTCGTCCGGGGCCGCCCACCCCAGCAGGCGGGCCACCTGCCCGGCCTCCGTCCAGCGCACCTTGGCCCAGCGCCCCATGGCAAAGTCCCCTCCGCGCGCGCCTCCGGAATCCCGGGACAGCATGGCGCTCAGTTGGCCCAGCGGCACAAGTTTGCGCTATGGCCGCGCAGCGTTCGCATGATAGCGTTCTTCCATTCAAGGGGGATGTGCGACGATCCTATGGCTTCACCAGCAACCATTGATATCGAGGCGCTGCTGGCCCCTATTTCCGACGACGCTCCGGCCGGCGTCGATCTGCGGCAGGACTCCTCGCCGAGCTCGGTCTACTTCCAGCTGAAGGACGCCCGCAGCGCCGCCCGCCGGGCCGAACGCGCCGCCGACGAGGAGGGCGAGGACCGCCAGGTCGCCGAGTGGCAGACGATCCTGAGCCTGGCTCCGACGGTGCTGGCCGAGCAGTCCAAGGACCTGGAGATCACCGCCTGGTACATCGAGGCGCTGCTGCGGGCGCACGGGTTCGCCGGCCTGCGCGACGGCTTCGCCCTGACCGCGGCGATGCTGGAGCGCTACTGGGACAGCTTCCATTCGCTGCAGGACGACGACGGCCTCGTCACGCGGTTGGCGCCGCTTTCCGGGCTGAACGGGGTGGAGTCTGACGGCACCCTGATCCAGCCGCTGCGCAAGGTCGTCATCACGGTGGCGAGCGGCGAGCACAAGGCCTTCTCCTACTACGACTACGAACAGGCGACGGCGATCTCGCAGATCGCCGACGCCGCGGCGCGCCAGCGGCGGATCGACAAGGGCGGTGTCACCCTCGAGGTGTTCTCGTCCAGCGTCGCCGCCGGCGGCGGCCGCTACTACATCGGGCTGATCGAAGACCTCGACGGCGCGATCACCCAGTTCAAGGCGCTGGCGAGCCTGCTCGACGGCAAGGCCGGGGCGGACTCGCCGCCCACCTCGCTGATCCAGGACCTGCTCGATTCCATCCTGCAGACGGTGCGCACCCTGTCGAAGGATCTGGTGGCGGCCGTAGCGCCGGCGCCGGCCGCCGCCGAGGAGGCTGCGGCGACGGGCGGCGAAGCGACGTCGGGCGCCGCGGCGCCGGCCGCCGCCGGCGGCATTCCGGCCACGGGCAACGCCCTGCGAAACCGCGAGGACGCCCTGCGCATGATGCTGCAGCTGGCCGAATACTTCCGCGCCACCGAGCCGCAGTCGCCGATCTCCAACATGCTGGAGGAGGCCGTGCGGCGCGCGCGCATGTCGTTCTCCGACCTGCTGGCCGAGCTGGTGCCGGATCAGGCGCAATGGCGCACGGCGCTGACCAACATCGGTATCCGCCCGCCCGACGCGGCGGGATGAAATCCTGGCGGCGACGGCCGTCCAAGTCTTGAGCTCAAAGGGAAGCTGAAATGGCGAGCATCAATCAGAAGCTGGAACGGGTCCGCAAGCCGCGTGTCCACATCAAGTACGAGGTCGAGACGGATGGCGCCCAGGTGGAGCGCGAGCTCCCCTTCGTCGTGGGGGTGATGGGGGATTTCTCCGGCAATCCCACCACGCCGCTGCGGCCGCTGAGCGAGCGCAAGTTCGTGCAGATCGACCGGGACAACTTCGATGACGTGATGGCGCGCATCGCGCCGGAGCTGAACATCAAGGTCGACAACACCCTGGCCGGCGACGACAGCCAGATGGCGGTGCAGCTGAAGTTCAAGTCGATGGCCGACTTCGAGCCGGGCTCGATCGTCAACCAGGTTCCGGCTCTGAAGTCGCTGCTGGAAACCCGCAACCAGCTGCGCGACCTGATGACCAAGGTCGATCGCTCGACCGACCTGGAAAACCTGCTGGAGCGCGTGCTGCAGAACAAGGAAGAGCTGCAGAAGCTGTCCGGTGAACTTGGTATCAACCTGCCCGAGGAGAAGGCCTGATGGCTGCCGAAACCGAAGTCGCGCCTCAGGCAGGCGCACAAGCCGCCACTGCTGAGCTCAGCCTGCTGGACCAGGCCATCTCGGCCACCAAGCAGACCGAGCCGGATCAGGCGCAGGCGCTGATCAAGACGCTCACCAACGAGGCGATGAAGGGCACCTTCACCTTCTCGAAGAACCTGACGATCTCGTTCAACCAGGCCATCGCCCTGCTGGACGAGCAGCTGTCCAAGCAGGTCGCCGCCATCCTGCACAACCCCGAGTTCACCAAGCTCGAGGGCTCCTGGCGCGGGCTGAACCACCTGGTGATGAACTCCGAGACCGGCACCCAGCTGAAGATCAAGGTCCTCAACATCTCCAAGAAGGAGCTGGCCAAGGACCTGGCCAAGGCGGTCGAGTTCGACCAGTCGGACACCTTCAAGCGCATCTACGAGAGCGAATTCGGCATCGCCGGCGGCGAGCCCTACGGCGCGCTGATCGGCGACTACGAGTTCACCAACCACCCCGAGGACCTCGACTGCCTGACCAGCATGTCGAACGTCGCGGCGGCCTCCTATGCCCCGTTCATCTCGGCCACCAACGCCAAGATGTTCGGCCTGTCGGACTTCCGTGAACTGAGCAAGCCGCGCGACCTGAAGAAGACTTTCTCGTCGCTGGAATACGCGCGCTGGCGCAGCTTCCGCGACACCGAGGACTCGGCGTTCGTCACCCTGACCATGCCCCGCGTCCTGGCGCGCGTGCCCTATGGCGAGATGACCAAGGCGATCGAGGAGTTCGCGTTCGAGGAGGCGCCCAAGGACGCCAAGGGCAACGAGAAGGCGCTCGAGCACGACGAGTACTGCTGGATGAACGCGGCCTATGTGCTGGGCACCCGCCTGACCGACGCCTTCGCGCAGTACGGCTGGTGCACCGCCATCCGCGGCGCCGAGGGCGGCGGCAAGGTCGAGAACCTGCCGATGCACACCTTCCGCAGCGACGACGGCGACGTCGACATGACCTGCCCCACCGAGATCGGCATCACCGACCGGCGGGAATTCGAACTGGCCGAATGCGGGTTCATGCCGCTGTCGCACTACAAGAACACCGACTACGCGGTGTTCTTCGGCGGCCAGACCGCGCAGAAGCCGAAGAAGTACGACCGGCCCGACGCCACGGCCAACGCCGCGATCTCGGCCCGCCTGCCCTACGTCATGGCGGTCTCGCGCTTCGCCCACTTCCTGAAGGTGATGGCGCGCGACAAGATCGGCTCCTTCATGGAAGTCGACGACTGCTCGCAATGGCTGAACCGCTGGATCATGAACTATGTGAACGCCAGCGATAACGCCAGCGCCGAGGCCAAGGCCCGCTATCCGCTGCGCGACGCGAAGATCGAGGTGAAGGAAATCCCGGGCAAGCCGGGCTCCTACAACGCCGTGGCCTACCTGCGTCCGTGGCTGCAGATGGAAGAGCTGACGGCCTCGATGCGGATGGTCGCGAAGATCCCGTCGAAGTCTTGACCGAGACCGGCTCGCCGGTTTCCGGGGGCGACCCGCCAGGGCCGCCCTCCGCCGCCCCCCTCGCGGCGACGCCCGGAGCCTCGGCTCCGGGCGCCGTCCGGTCGGCCCTGGCGGATCGCATCGGCGAGCTGACCCTGCCCACCGCCGACGGCGCCACGCCCGCTGACCGGCTGTGCCTGTTCGAGGCGCTGAAGAAGCGCTTCGGACCCGACTTCGAGGGCGCGCGGCTCGAGCGCGAGGCGCTCAGCGCCGCCATCGACCGCGAGATCGCCGCCATCGACCGGGCGCTGAGCGCCCAGGTCAACGCCATCCTGCACGCGCCGGCCCTGCAGGCGCTTGAGGCGCGCTGGCGCGGGCTGCGCTACATCACCGGCGTCGCCTACGACTGCGAACGCGCCAAGGTGCGCGTGCTGAGCGCCAGCTGGGGCGAGGTGGTGCGCGACCTGGAACGGGCCGCCGACTTCGACCAGAGCTCGCTGTTCCGCAAGGTCTACACCGAGGAATTCGGCATGCCCGGCGGCGAGCCGTACGGGCTGATGATCGCCGACTACGAGATCCGGCACCGGTCGAGCGCGCATCATCCCACCGACGACGTCGGCGCCCTGAAGGCGCTGTCGATGGTCGCCGCCGCCGCCTTCTGCCCGTTCATCATGGGCGTGGCGCCGCGCATGCTGCAGCTCGACAGCTTCCGCGAGCTGGGCCGGCCGCGGAACCTGCAGACCGTGTTCGCCCAGCCAGAGTACCAGCGCTGGCATTCGGTGCGCGACGGCGACGACATGCGGTTCATCGGCCTGACCCTGCCGCGCATCCTGATGCGCCGTCCCTACGCCGCCGACCCCACGCGCGTCGACGGCTTCTGCTTCCGCGAGGCGACGCACCCGCTGGGCGGCGAGGGGCATCTGTGGGGCGCCAGCGCCTTCGCCTTCGGCGCCGTGGTGCTGCGCGCCTTCGCCAGCAACGGCTGGTTCGCCGACCTGCGCGGGGCCCCGCGCGACGAGCTTCGCGGCGGCCTGGTGACCGACCTGACCGTGGCCGGCTTCGCCACCGACGCCCCCGGCGTCGCCACCAAGCCGTCGGTGGAATACCAGGTCTCCGAGGCGCAGGAGCGCGAGCTGGCGGACCTGGGCCTGATCGCCCTGCGCAAGAGCCCCTATACCGACTTCTCGGTGTTCTACGGCAACCCCTCGCTGCAGCGGCCGGCGCGCTACGACCGCGCCGAGGCCAACGTCAACGCCAAGCTCTCCAGCATGCTGCAGTACACCCTCTGCGTCTCCCGTTTCGCCCACTATATCAAGGTGTTGGGCCGCGACCGGGTGGGCTCGACGATGACCGCCGAGCAGTGCCAGGAGTTCCTCAACAAATGGCTGATCAACTACTGCGAAGGCTCCGACAGCGCCTCCAACGAGGTCAAGGCCCGCTACCCGCTGCGCGAGGGCCGGGTGGAAGTCCGCGAAACGCCTGGCAAGCCGGGCGCCTACTCCTGTACCGTCTTCCTGCGCCCGCACTACCAGCTGGACGACATCTCCACCGGCTTCAGGCTGATCACTGAACTCGCGCCGAAGCTCGCCGCCTGATCCACACTGGGGGAAACGCTGACCATGGCTGCCGACATCAAGGGCCTGCTGGACGCGGGGAAGCTGGACGAAGCGATCGAGGCGATGAACGCGGAGGTCCGCGCCAAGCCGACCGACGTCAACGCCCGCGCCGGCCTGGTGGAGCTGCTCTGCTACGCCGGCAACCTGGAGCGGGCCGACAAGCTGCTGGACGCCATCTCCAGCCTCGATCCGTCCACCGCGCTCGGCATCGCCCTCTATCGCCAGCTGGTCCGCGCCGAGCAGGCGCGCGGCCAGTTCTACCTGGACGGCCGGGTGCCGGAGTTCCTCAGCCAGCCGGACGCCGTCAGCCAGCTGGAGATGCGCGCCGCGGTGCTGATGCGCGATGGCGACGCCGCCGGCGCGCTGCAGCTGCTGGCCGAGCGCGACGCGCTGCACCCGCCCGTCACCGGCGAGGCGGACGGCGTGGCCTTCGACGACTTCCGCGACCTCGACGACCTCAACGCCACGCACCTGGAGGTGCTGACCGCGACCGGCAAGTACTACTGGGTGCCGCTCAGCATCGTCACCGCCATCGAGCTGCGCCCACCGGAGCGGCGGCGCGACCTGCTGTGGCGCCGGGCCAACCTGTGCGTCACCGAGGGCCCCGACGGCGAGGTCTACCTGCCGGCCATCTACTGGTCGGCCCAGGCGACCCCCGAACAGCGGCTGGGCCACACCACCGACTTCGAGGGCGGCGAGGATGCGCCGATCCGGGGGCTCGGCCTGCGCAGCTTCCTGGTCGGCGACGACAGCCGCACGCTGCTGGAGCTGGGCACGGTGAAGTTCGCCAACCCCGGCGCCTGACCTGGCCATGCCCGAGCCCCTGGTCAACCTGCTCCCCTCGCTGCTGGACCGGCTGATCGACGACGATCCCGACGCCCTGCAGGACGTGCAGCGCACGCGCAGCCAGCAGCTGTTCGCGCTGCGCAACGCCGTGCGCCGGGACCTGGAGGCGCTGCTCAACAGTCACTGCCGCTGCCTGTCGCCGGCGCCGGAACTGACCGAGCTGAAGCAGTCGGTGATCGAGTACGGGGTGCGCGACTTCCTGGCGGAGTACGCCGGCGGGCTGGAGTTCCGGGAGTCCTTCCGCACCGCCCTGCAGGAGACGATCCGCCGCTTCGAACCGCGCTTCATCCGCGTACAGGTGACCCTGCGCGACGAGGGCGACCGGCTGGACCGCACGCTGCGCTTCCGCATCGACGCCCTGATGTACGCCGAGCCGGCGCCGGAGCCGGTGAGCTTCGATTCCACCCTCGACCCCTCCAGCCAGACCTTTTCGGTGACCGGCTTCTCAGATGGCTGACGATCTTCTGTCCTACTACAACCGCGAGCTCTCCTACCTGCGCAAGCAGGGCGGCGAGTTCGCCCAGCAGCATCCCAAGGTGGCCGGCCGCCTGCGGATGAGCGGCGACGTGATCGAGGACCCCCACGTCTCGCGCCTGCTGGAAGGGACCGCCTTCCTCAACGCCCGCATCCGGCGCAAGCTCGACGACGAGTTTCCGGAACTCACCGACGGCCTGCTGGGCCACCTCTATCCCCACTACCTGGCGCCGATCCCGTCGATGGCGATCGTGCAGCTGCAGCCCAGCCCCGATCTTACCGAGCCGCGTATCGTGCCCCGCGGCGAGACCTTGCTCAGCGAGCCCGTGGCAGGCGAGCGTTGCAGTTTCCGCACGACCCAGGCCGTGGAGGTCGCGCCGC
This sequence comes from Caulobacter sp. KR2-114, assembly GCF_049446115.1. Classification (NCBI taxonomy): domain Bacteria; kingdom Pseudomonadati; phylum Pseudomonadota; class Alphaproteobacteria; order Caulobacterales; family Caulobacteraceae; genus Caulobacter; species Caulobacter sp. KR2-114. Next base: position 238,369 of record NZ_JBMSEC010000006.1, on the reverse strand, counting down.
TGGAGGTCGCCGGCGCCGCCCTCTCCGGCCGTCCGCTGGTCGGGCCCCTGTCGCCGAAGGGCTGCGTGGGCGTGCTGCGCCTGACCCTGCGCACCACCAACAAGGACGCCAGCTTCGCCAAGTCGGCGCCCGACCGGCTGCGCTTCTTCCTCAAGGGCTCGCCGTCCGAAGCGCTGCAGCTGTACGAACTGCTGCTCAACAACACCGGCGCCGTGGCGCTGGCCGAGAACCGCGACGACGCCGAGCCGCTGGTGCTGGCCGCCGACGCCATCCAGCCCGGCGGCTTTGCGGCCGACGAGGCGATGATCCCGCACTCGCCGCGCTCGGCCCCGGGCTATCGGCTGCTGACCGAGTACTTCGCCTTCCCGGAGAAGTTCCTGTTCTTCGACGTCTGCGGCCTGGCGCCGAAGCTGCGCCGCCTGAAGGGCCGCTCGCTGGACATCTTCGTCTACGTCACCCGCTCGGCGCTGGAGCTGGAGCTGGGCGCCACCAAGGACTCCTTCGCCCTCGGCTGCACGCCGGTGATCAACCTGTTCGAACACCGCTGCGACCCGATCACCATCACCGGCCAATCGGGCGAGTACCAGATCACCCCCGACAGCCGCCGGCCCGGCGCCCTGGAGGTCTATTCGGTCGACAAGGTGACGGTCAGCTCGCCGGACGGTGACACGCGTTCGGTGCGGCCGATCTTCGGCCTGACCCACGCCGGGGCGATGCGCAAGGAAACCTGGTTCTGGCACGCCGCCCAGCGCGAGGCGCAGTTCGGCGAGACCGCGCGCGAGACCTTCCTCAGCTTCGTCGACCTGGACGGCAACCCCGCTCAGGCCGCCGACTGGGTGGCGTCGGTGGAGACCACCTGCAGCAATCGCGACCTGGCCGGCAAGCTGCCGTTCGGCGGCGGCCATCCGCACATGCGCCTGGCGCGCGAGGCGGCCGGCGTCGGCGCGATCAGCTGCCTGACCGCGCCCACCGCGCCGATCCGGCTGAGCAATAGGCGCGAGAACATCTGGCGGCTGATCTCGCATCTGCTGCTGAACCACCTGTCGCTGGTGGACGGCGCCTACGGCCCCGAGGCCCTGCGCGAGATCCTGCTGCTGTACGACCTGCGCGGCGCCCCGGAGACCCGGGCGATGATCGACAGCCTGATCGGCGTGGAGGCCCGGCGCAGCACGGCGCGGGCGCCGAACCGCGACATGGGGGTCCTGTGCCGCGGCGTGGACGTGACCCTGCAGTTCGACGAGCAGCCCACCTCGGGCGCGGGTGTCTTCCTGCTGGCCGCGGTGCTCGAGCGCTTCCTGGCGCACTATGTTTCCATCAACACGTTCACGCGGCTGACCGCGAGGGTCAAAGGCCGCGCCGGAGTGCTTCGCACATGGCCACCGAGAGCCGGGGACCTGACGCTTCTCTGATCGAAGCGCTGGAGACCTCTCCCGAGCGCTTCGAGCTGGTCCAGGCGGTGCGCATCCTGGAGCGGGCGGCCGCCCTGGCGGGCGGGGCCGGCAGCGGGCGCGTCGGCGGCGACGCCGATCCGCGCGACGAGGCGGTGCGCCTGCGCGCGGCGCCGGACCTGGGCTTCCCGGCCGCGGAGCTGGCCGGCTACGAGGCGGGCGAGGGCCGGCCGGCCCTGTCGGTGACGGCCCTGGGGCTCAACGGCCCCAGCGGCGTGCTGCCCTACTACTATTCCGAGATGGTGCTGGAGGCGCAGCGGGGTCGCAACGGCGCCATGCGCGACTTCCTCGACATCTTCAATCACCGTTCCCTGTCGCTGTTCGTGCGCGCGGCCGAGAAGTACCGCATCGCCCAGGGCTTCGAGCGGTGCGGCGGGTCGGCCGAGGATCCGATCAGCGGGGTGCTCTACGCCCTGGTTGGGCTGGGCGAGCCATCGCTGCGCGGCCGACTGGCGGCGCCGGACAACGCGATCGCCTACTACGCCGGCCTCTACGCCCACCAGCCGCGCACCTCCGAAGGGCTGGCGCAGATCCTCAGCGACTACTTCGAGCAGCCCGCCGTCGTGCATCAGTTCAAGGGCTCGTGGGGCTTTCTGCCGCCGCAGGAGCAGACCCGGCTGACCTCTGGACCGACGGCCGGCGCCTTCTCCCAGCTGGGCGTGGACAGCGTCTGCGGCTCGCGCGTGTTCGACGTGCAGAGCGCCTTTCGCATCAGCCTGGGGCCGATGTCCTACGAGGCGTTCATGGCCTTCCTGCCCGGCTCGCCGCAGATGGCGGCGCTGAACGCCCTGACCCGCGTCTACGTTGGGCCGGCGCTGGTGTTCGACGTGCAGCTGATCCTGGCGGCCGACGAGATCCCGCCCCTGTCGCTGGCGCGGGACGTCGCCGGCGGCGCCAGGCTGGGCTGGAACACCTGGCTGCCTACTTCCGGCGCCCGCGAGGACGCCGCCGACGCCGTGTTCGACGGAGAAGCGGCCTAGGCTCGGGTAGATATAAGCGCTGGAAATCGGCCCAGGCGGCCAAGGGGATCACATGCAGGGCTGGGGCGGCGGCTACGTCACCGACATCGAGTACGACGACGGCTTCTATGCCGGTCAGGCGCCCCTGCGCCTGAGCCTGGCCAGCGCCATCAACGGCGTCGAGCCGCCCGAGCTGGGGGGCGCCTTCGCCTACTGCGAGCTGGGCTGCGGCCGCGGCTCCACCAGCCTGGTGCTGGCCGCCTGCTATCCGGACGCCGAGTTCCACGCCGTGGACTTCAATCCGGCGCACATCGCCAGCGCCCGGTCCCGGGCCCGGGCCGCGGGCCTGCGCAACATCACCTTCCACGAGCTGAGCTTCGAGGACCTGACCGGCCCCGGCGCACCGCCGCTGCCGCAGTTCGACATCGTCACCATGCACGGCGTGTGGAGCTGGGTGTCGCCGCAGCTGCAGTCGGCGATCGTCGCCTTCCTGGGCCAGCGCCTGCAGCCGGGCGGGCTGGTCTACGTCAGCTACAACGCCATGCCCGGCTGGAGCGACTCCGCCCCCCTGCAGCGGCTGGTCAAGGAGCTGGCCGGCGAGGTGTCGGCCCGCAGCGACGTCGCCGCCGAACAGGCCGTGCGCATGACCCTGCGGCTCGCCGAGCTGAAGGGCATTCCCGAGCGGATGCAGGAGTCGCTGTCGCGCATCGCCGGGGTGCTGAAGGACGGGCACCGCACCTATCTGGCGCATGAGCACCTGAACGAACACGCCCGCCCGCTCTACCACCTGGACGTGGCCCGCGCCTTCGACCAGGCCAAGCTGAGCTATGCCGGATCCACCGACATCATCCGCAACTTCCACAACATGGTGGTGACGGCCGAGCAGCAGAACCTGCTGGCCTCGATCGCCTCGCCGGACCTGCGCGAGACGGTGAAGGACTTCTGCGCCGACACCCGCTTCAGGACCGACGCCTATGTCCGGGGCCTGCGGCGGATGACGGCCGAGCGTCGCCAGCAGCTGCTGTCCGGCCTGCGCCTGACCCTGCTGCGCCACCCGCCCGAAGCCTTCCACCTGAACCTGCCCGACGGCTCGGCCTGGCGGCCGGAACCGGCGGTCTACCTGCCGGTCCTGAATGCGCTGAAGACCCGGCCGCATCGCATCGCCGAGCTGCTCAGCCTGCCGGAGCTGCCGGCCGAGCACGCGGTCAACGCCACCGAGCTGATCGGCATCCTCTGCGGGGCGAACCTGGCGGCGATCTACACGCCCCCGTCGACCGCCGCGCTGGAGGCGAGCGCCCGGCTCAACGCCACGATCCTGGCCGAGCCGACCGAGCGCCGGGCGATCCTCGCCGTCCCCGGCCTGGGCGGCGCCCTGGCGCTGGCGCCCGTCGACCTGGCGCTGTACGGCGACCTGCAGCGGGGCGTCACGCCGGACCCCGAGGACCTGGCCCGTCGCTTCATCGCGCTGTGCCGCCAGGGCGGCGGCCACCCGGTGATCGACGGCCGTTCGATCGAGGACGAGGCCGAGGCGATGGCCCTGGTCAGCGCCGACTACGCCGAACGCATCGCCCACGTCGCGCCGATCTGGAAGATGATGCAGATGGTCTAGGCGGACAGGGGGCCGGCCCGCGAGGCCGCTGCCCGGGCGCGAGAAGACCGTCGCAAGTCTCTGACTTTAAAGCGTGCCCAACGCTCGCGTCCGCTGCTGCGCGAGTCAAAATGTATCACCTTCCAATGACGAGTTCAGATGGAGTGCAAGCAAAGCTGTGACATGATCTTCAGCCTGTAATCCAGCGGAGCCGGCGGATGATCCCGTTCAAGAAGTTCAAGGACGAGGAGGAACCCTCGGCCGAGGAACAGGCGGAGGATGACAACTATCGCGATGCGCTGAACGCCTCTTCATCCTCCTCCAGCCCCAGCAGCGCATCGCCGGCCTCCAGCGAGAGCACGCCGCTGCTGCCTCAGGTCAACACCAGCATGACCGGCGCCCAGGCCGCCAACCGGATGCTCACAGGGGTCAATGTCATCACCGGGATCGCCACCCACCTGGTGCCCTTCCCCACCGGCGTAGGCCCCGCGATGACCGTGGCCAACATCGCTCTCAACGCCATGAACGGGCCGGAACTGGCCTGGCGGATCAGACGGTTGACGGCGCTGGAGTCGCTGTCCACCAACGAGGCGGCCAAGGCCTGCATGAACTACGCGATCACCCGGCTGCGGGCGCGCCAGACGAACGCGCGTGCGGCCATGATCCCGGGGCTCGGCGCGATCAATGCCGTCCAGCGCGGCGTCAACAAGGTGCACAAGAAGCAGAACAAGACGCTGGGCGTGCAACGGCGCACCTATGCGCTGGAGATCTACGAGGGCTTCGTCGCCGGCGACGCCGACTACGAAGGCATCATCGAGATCATCTGCACGAACGAGGAGAAGCAGCGCCTGCGCGATCGCGGCCAGAACGGCGAATTGATCGTTGCCTACGCCCTCAGCGCGGCCCGGACCTTCTAGCCGCCAGCCGCCCCCTCAGTTGATCATGGTGATGCCACCCTTCAGGGTGAGGATCGCGTCGGCCTTGACCGTGGTCAGGATCGAATTGACGTCCACGGACACGTCGCCGTCGATCTTGATCATCATGCCTTTGATGGTCACGCCCATCTGGTCGATCTTGATGCTGCTGCCGCCCACCGTGAGGGTGATCGACTGCATGGCGGTGGTGGAGGCCGCGCCCATGTCCAGGTTCAGGTCGTGGTTGCCCATGTCGAGCTGGGTCTTCGAGTTGCCCATGCTCAGGGTGTAGGACGCATTCCCCTGGTCGATCTTCTCGGTCAGGTTGCCCTGCTGGATGTCGATGCTGCGGTTGCCGGTCTCGACGATCAGGGTGTCGTCGTGATGCACGACCCGTTTGAAGTCCTTCTGGGCGTGGATGTAGATCTCTTCCGAGCCCGCCTTGTCCTCGAAGCGGATCTCGTTGCTGACGTCCGGCGTGCCGGCGTCGCCCCAGTTGGCGCCCCGCCAGCCGCTCTGGGTCTTGTTGGCCGGCACGTCGAAGGGCGGCTTGTTCTTGCCGTTGTAGACCATGCCGACAATGATCGGGTGGTCAGGGTCGCCGTTAAGGAACTCGACCACCACCTCGCTGTCGATGCGCGCGAAGAACTGCACCCCCATCTTGTTGTAGGCCCAGTTCTGCGCCACCCGCGCCCAGCGCGAGGTGTCGTCCTCGTCCCAGTGGAACTTGACCTTGCAGCGGCCGTGCTCGTCGGGCGTGTCGGTGACCGTCGCGGTCTGCGGGCCGCCGATATAGGGGCGCGGCGTGTCCCGCGGCGGGCGATAGGGAAAGTCCGCCGGGATGCTGACGAAGTCGTTGGTGTAGTCGGTGCCGCCCTCGAACGGCAGCTGCGAAAAGTCCCGGGCGTGGTGGACCACCCGCGTGGTCACGAAGCTGCCGGCGGTCTGGCCCGTGGCCGGCAGGTCGATGGCGTGGCCCGGGACCTGATGCCGGGTCCCGGTGGCCAGGCGGCAGTCGATGCTGACGCCCTCGACCCAGACCAGGCTGGCCTCTTCGGCCTCCATCCGCGCCGTCGCCAGGCGCGAGCCCTCGCCGTCGGTCTCATGCCGTCCGGGGTATTCCGAGACCTGCCGCGCGCTCAGCGCCGGCGGCTGCGCCTTGGCCAGGCCGTTGACCTGGGCGCCCATCACCGCGACCTCCTTGAAGTCCCAGGCGCCGTGCCGGAACGCCGAGGAGCCGACGCGGTAGCGCGGCTGCCAGGACAGCAGGTTCTCTTCCGCCACCAGCATGCCCGGATTGCCGCCGGCATAGTCGGCGGCGCCGTTGCCGACGATCAGGTCGCAGGTCGGCGACTCATGGTCGAAGCGGTAGAACAGCCCTTCATCCTCCCACAGCCGCGAGACCAGGGTGAAGTCGCTCTCGCCGTACTGCACCCAGTATTCCCGCTGGTCGCCGACGGCCTTGGGCTTGAAGCTGATCCCCCCCTCGGACAGCACCTGTTCGATCACCTGGTGCGAGGCCTTGTCGTGGAAGATGCGATAGCGCCGGTTGAGGGTCATCAACCACGCCGGCGGCACCAGCTCGACCACATGCAGGTGGTACCCGCGCACGGACGTGCGCAGCACCTCGAAGCGGCTGACGATGCCGTGGAACTTGCGCACCTCGTCGCGCACGCGCAGGGCGATGCCGAGCTTCTGGCCGAGGATTTCGCTGGGCTTCAGCGGCCGCCCCTGGCTGACGATTTCCAGCCGGAAGCGCGACAGGCTGGACAGCGCCTCCTCGCCCTCGAACGAGACGACGATGATCTTTTTCACGCCGGGCGCAAAGACTTCAACCGAGATCAGCCGCTCGGTCTGATCGAGCAGGAAGTCCTCTAGAGTGTCCACGGGCCCGCACTCTCAAAATGGCGATGACCGGGCGACGACGCCGCCCGGCCACCAGCATCAAACCCTCGACTGGCAGGCGGCGGCGGCGAGGCCGCGGGCCGCCCGCCGCAGGACGTCAGAACGGCTTGCCAGCGGCGAGGTCGTAGCCCTTCACCGTCGGGGTGCCATTGGCGTTGTCGCCTTCGAAGTCGGTGAACTTCTCGGTGATCTTGGTGAAGTTGAGCGAGATCGACTCCGTCGGCATGTCGCCGCCCGAGCTGATCGAATAGCCCGAGATCAGGCAGTTCTCGAGTTCGTAGTGCAGGTAGGTGACGTTGCCGCCGCCGCCGGTGGCGGTCTTGACGAAGTCGATCTCGAACTTCTTGCCCTTGGCGTCGGCCACGGCCAGGTCGAACAGGTTGATCGACGCCTTGTCCATGCCGTGGGACACGGTGATCTCGGAGATCGACGGCAGGCTGGCTTCGCGGTTGGCGGCGTTGCCGACCGGCGTGGAGATGCCCCGCCCGACGCCCCATTGGAAGCTGTTCAGCTCAATCCACTTCTTGTGCGCATCCTCGGTGACGGTGCCGTCGACACCATCGATCTTCAGATAAATCGCCACGAGTCTCTCCTGTCGTTGTCGTTCGAATTCGAAGGCGCGGGGATGGGCGCGCGTCCCGCGCGGCGCCCGGCCCCCGATCGGCCCCAACCGCTGCCGGTTGGGGAGCCGATCACGCCGAAATCACTGGCCTGATGGACTCTCTGCTCGTCGCCCCGCGCGCGCTGACGCGCTTAGAGATCACTCCAGACGGTAAGAAATAACGCCGTTATTGTCTAGCGACATTCCCACCGAGCGCACGCTCTGCCCCTGGGCCATGCGCTCGAGGAAGCGCTCGGAAATCTCCGGCAGCACCCCGCGCGAAAGCATGTTCTCGATGGCCCGCGCGCCGCTCTCGGCCACCTGGCTGCCGGCCACGACGTGGTCCACCAGTTCCGGCGGATACGAGAAGGTGGCGCCGTAGTTCTCCAGGATGCGCTCGCCGATCCGGCCCAGCTGCAGCTCGACGATCTTGCGCAGGGTCTCGTCGCTCAGCGGGAAGTACGGAACGATCGTCACCCGTCCCAGGAACGCCGGCTTGAAGATCTTCAAGAGCTCCGGGCGCAGCGCCTCCAGCAGCCCGGCCTCGTCGGGCATGGTCTCCGGATCGGCGCACAGCTTGGCGATGGTGTCGGTGCCGGCGTTGGAGGTCATGATGATCAGGGAGTTCTTGAAGTCGATGTCGCGGCCCTCGCCGTCGCGCAGCTGCCCCTTGTCGAACACCTGGTAGAAGACGTCCTGCACGCCCGGGTGGGCCTTCTCCATCTCGTCGAGCAGCACCACGCTGTAGGGCCGCCGCCGCACCGCCTCGGTCAGCACGCCGCCCTCGCCGAAGCCGACATAGCCGGGCGGGGAGCCGAGCAGCATCGAGACCTTATGCTCCTCCTTGAACTCCGACATGTTGATGACCGTCAGGTTCTGTCCGCCGCCGTACAGCAGCTCGGCCAGGGTCAGCGCGGTCTCGGTCTTGCCCACGCCGCTGGTGCCCACCATCAGGAACACGCCGGTGGGCTTGCGCGGATCGGTCAGCTTCGCACGCGAGGTGCGCATGGCCATGGCGATGGCTTCCAGCGCGTGGTCCTGGCCGATGATGCGCTTGCCCATCAGCGGCTTGAGGTCCAGCACCGTCTGGATCTCGTTGGCCACCATCCGGCCCAGCGGAATGCCGGTCCAGTTGGCGATCACCTCGGCCACCGCCTGGCCGTCGACGCTGACCTGCATCAGCGGCCGCTCGCCCTGCAGGGCGGCCAGCTCGGCCTGGGCGGCCTTGTAGCGCTCGCGCAGCGCCGCGGGGTCTTCCGCCGGCGGCGTCTCGCCGGCCGCCGCGTCCCCAGCGGGCGGAGCGGCTTCGGTCGCGGCGGCCGGGTCGCCGGCAGGCTTGTCGCCCGCGCCCTGGCCCGCGGCGGCCTCCAGCGCGTCGCGCATCTTTCGCAGATCGGCGACCAGGATCTTTTCCCGCGCCCAGCGCTGTTCCAGATCGGCCAGCTCGGCCTCGGCCGCGGCCTTGTCCTTGGCGGCCTTGTCCAGCGCCTCGGCATGGTCGACGCCGGTGGTCGCCTCGCGCTCCAGGATGCCGATGCCGGTGGTCAGCAGTTCGATGCGGCGGCGGCAGTCCTCGATCGGACCCGGCGTCGCCGCCTGGCTCATCGCCACCCGCGCGCAGGCCGTGTCGAGCACGCTGATGCTCTTGTCGGGCAGCTGGCGGGCGGGGATGTAGCGCATCGACAGGCGGACGGATTCCACCACCGCCTCATCCAGGATGCGCACCTTGTGGTGCTCCTCCAGCGTCTTGACCATGCCGCGCATCATGGCGACGGCGTTGTCGAGGCCGGGCTCCTCCACCACCACCGGCTGGAAGCGCCGGGCCAGCGCCGCGTCGCGCTCGAAGTACTTCTTGTATTCGGCCCAGGTCGTCGCCGCGACGGTGCGCAGCTCGCCGCGCGCCAGCGCCGGCTTGAGCAGGTTCGCCGCGTCGCCCTGGCCGGCCGCGCCGCCCGCGCCCACCAGGGTGTGCGCCTCGTCGATGAACAGGATGATCGGGACCGGCGAGTTGCGCACCTCCTCGATCACCGACTTCAGCCGGTTCTCGAACTCGCCCTTCATCCCCGCCCCCGCCTGCAGCAGGCTCAGGTCCAGGGTGCGCAGCACCACGTTCTGCATCGAGGGCGGCACGTCGCCGGCGGCGATGCGCAGGGCGAAGCCCTCGGCCACCGCGGTCTTGCCCACCCCCGGTTCGCCGGTGAGGATCGGGTTGTTCTGCCGGCGGCGGGTCAGGATGTCGATCACCTGGCGGATCTCGGCGTCGCGGCCGAGCACGGGATCGATCTTGCCGGCCTTGGCCCGGGCGGTCAGATCGATGGTGTACTGGTCCAGCGCGCCGCCGGCCATGCGCGCCTGAGCGCCGGCCTCCGCCTCCGGGACCTGGCCCGAACCGGCCGCGTCCTCGCTGGTCCCCTGGGTCAGGTTGGCGAGCTCGTTGCGCAGCGCCTCGGCCGGGACCTTGGCGAACTCGGCCGACGCCTCGCGCGCCACCGCGGCCAGGCCGTCGTCGTTCAGCAGGGCGGCAAGCAGGTGGCCGGAGCGGATCTTGCTGGCGCCGCCGCCCAGCGAGGCCAGGATCCAGGCCTCGCGCACCAGGGTCACCACCTGCGGCGCCAGGGCTGGCGGGCGGCTGTTGCCGGTCTTCAGCCGGTCGAGCACCTTGTTCAGCCCGGCCCCGAGCGCGCCGAGGTCGACGCCGTAATGGGTCAGGCAGGTCTGGAAATCGCCGCCCGGAATGTCGAGCAGCTTGAGCAGATAGTGCTCGATCTCGACGTTGTAGTGGGTGCGCGACAGCGTCATCCCCGCCGCGGCTTCGAGGGCCTGCCGGCATGGGTCATTGAGCTTCGCGACGAGAGAACGCAGATCGATCCCAGCCAAGTCAGACTCCCTTGCCTTCAGGTTCGGGCGTCCCTGGCGACGGTGGCGCAGGGAGGGTTCCCGATGGCTTCTCAGCAGGGACTTGCGCCATGATGGCGCGCCCTCCCCGTAGGCTCATCATGGCCGTCCGGGGGGCCGGCGCCAAGCCATCCGCGTAACATCGTCAGGTGAATCTCGCCCGCGCGGGGGCGACCGCGGCGCGGCGAGCGCTTTGCCACGCAAGCGCTTACTCGTGTAAGGATTCCCTCATCGTATGGCGGCAGAGAGGGACCCCTGTCGCCCTCGTGTCCGACAGCGGAGTCAAGGGGCCGGATGGCGCTCAAGCTGGTCATCACCAACGTGCCGAAGCTGGACAACGGTGTCTCCACGACGCTGGCGCTGGACCGCAGCGGCGCGCTGATCGGACGCTCGGCCACGGCGGACTGGAGCCTGCCCGATCCGCACAGCTACATCTCATCGACCCATTGCGAGATCGAGTATCGCGACCAGGGCTATGTGCTGGTCGACCGCAGCCTCAACGGCACCCTGATCAACGGCGGCCCCGACCGGATGGCCGGCCCGCACCGGATCGCCCATGGCGACGTGATCTCCGTCGGCCACTACGAGATCTCCTGCCAGTTCGACGGCGCCGAGCGTCCCGCCGGCGCCGAGGCCCCGGCGGCCGTTGCGGGCGCGGCGACGCCCGCCGGCGCCTGGAGCGGCTGGGACCGGCCGCAGCCCGTGGCCGATGCCGGCTGGGCCGCCCGCCCCGCCGGCGGCGGTTCCGCCGCCGCGCCCGGGGCTTCGGTCTGGAGCGCGCCGCCGCCGGACCCGGGACCGCGCGCCTCGCCCTGGTCGAGCCCGGTCGCCAGCCCCGCGCCGGGCGCCAGCGGCGCGACCGGCAACATCTGGGAGCAGCTGGCCGCCAGCAACGTGGTCGACTGGGCGCGCGGCGGCTTCGGCGCCGACCGGCGCACGGTCCCGACGCTGGAGGTCAATCCCGGCGCGGCCCCGGGCGCCGGCGCGGCCCGCGACCCGTTCGGCCTCGACGCCGGCCCTGCGACGCCCGCCCCGCTGCCGTCGCCGCCCGTCACCCCGGTGTTTCCCGCCCAGAAGCTGGCGCCGTCGCCCGGCTGGGGCTCGCCCGCCGCCGCCGATCCCGCGGCGTTGCCGCAGGTTGCGCCGCCCGCGCCGATCACCCCGCCGCCGGCCACGCCCGCGCAGGCGTTCCCCCCGGCCCCACCGCCAGCCGCCGCCCCACCGCCCCGGGCCGCCCCGCCGCCGCCGCCGATGGCCGCGTCGTCAGACCTGTGGAACGCCTTCGCCGCGGCGTGCGGCCTGCAGCCGGGCGATGTCACCACCCCGCCCGAGGCGGCGATGCAGCAGGCCGGCGACATGCTGCGCCAGATGATCGCCGGCCTCGTGGTGCTGCTCGAGGCGCGCGCCCGGGCCAAGGCGCAGCTGGGCGCCCAGGGCACGGCGCTGGAATTCGACGGCAACAACCCGCTGAAGTTCGCCCGCTCGCCCGAACGCGCCATCGCCCAGATGCTCAACCCGCCGGAACGCGGCTTCATGCCCGCCGGCCGGGCCGTCGAGGACGCCTTCAAGGACCTGCAGGCGCACCAGATGGCGACGCTGGCGGCGATGCAGGGGGCCCTGGCCGCCACGCTCGATCGCTTCTCGCCGGAAGCGATCCGCGCGCGGGCGGAATCGCACGGCATCCTCGCCAAGGTGCTGCCGACGGCCCGCGAGGCCGAGCTCTGGAAGGCCTACGAGCGCGAGTTCGAGGGCGTGTCGCGCGGCTCGGACGAAGCCTTCATGGACGTGTTCGCCAAGGAGTTCCGCGCCGCCTACGAGCGCGCCGCCGCCGAGCTGAAGACCCGGCGCTGAGGCCGGCCCATCGGTCCAGGCATGGGTCCAGGCGCCGGGACCTCAGGACGGCTTGACCACCTGATACCAGACCATCTCGGCCTGCCAGCCGCCGGCGCGGGCGGCCTGGACCAGCCGCTGGCGCCAGGCGGCGTCGCGCTTTTCCGGGGCCACGGTGAGCAGCTGGGTGTCGATGGCCGAACGGCCGGTCACCAGCATCAGGCCCGACCAGCCGGCGTCGGTGAAGATCGTCAGGGTGTAGCTGTCGCCCGGACCCGCCTCTACGTTGGCCTTGGCGTCCTTGGAGCTGAGATAGGCGCGGTTGGGCGCGAACGCCTCGGCCTTGCCGGTCTCGTCCACGCCGACCAGGGCCAGGGCCAGGGACGGATCGCCGATGCGGATGTGCACCACCGCCTTGGAGGCGTAGCCGGCGTCCGTCTGGGTCATGGTGTAGCGGGTCTGCGCCGTGGTCATGCGCGCCTGGGCGGCGTCGACGTCGGTGCGGATGGCCGAGAAGCCGTCGATCGCCGAGCAGAACGGCTGGCTGATCTGGCCGACGTCGCCGAAGTCGAGGTCGGACACCCGTGCGCCCGCCCCGCGCAGCAACTGGCTCACCGCGCCCTGGGCGTCGACGGTCGAGCCGGCCACGCCCGAGAGCTTGATGCTGGCGCCGCCCGGCCCGTCGGTCAGGCTGGCCACGCGCAGCCACGAGCAAGGGATCGTCGGCAGCCCCTGCAGCAGCAGCTGATGGGTCGACGGCGCCGCGGCGGCGGCAGGCGCGGCGGCCCCGCCCGCAACGGCGACCTGCGCCGGGTGGGGTCCGGAGGGGCGAAGCAGGGTGACCGCCAGGATCGCCGCCGTCCCCACGGCCAGCACGCCCCCGCCGATCAGGCCGAGCGTCAGCGGCGACAGCCGCGCGGGCTTCGCCGGCGGCGGCTTCGGTCGCGGCGCCGGGCCGGGGCGCGCGCCCTCCAGCATCGCCAGGACCTCGTCCATCGAGCGCAGGCGCCGCGCCGGATCGGCCTCCAGCATCGCACGCAGCACCGGCTGCAGGTCGGCGGGCGCGCGGGTGACGTCCACGCCGGCCCGGCGACGGTCGACGGCGTCCACCAGGGTCGCGCCCATGTCCACGTTGCGGCCGTGGATCAGCGAGAGCATCACCAGGGCCAGGCTGTAGATGTCGGTCCAGGGTCCGACGTCGCGGCCGAAATCCCCCAGCTGCTCGGGGGCCACATAGCCCAGCTTGCCGGCGAAGCCGTCGCCGATGATGGTCCGCTGGTTGGTGTCCAGGTCCTTGGCGATGCCGAAGTCGATCACCTTGGCGCTGGTCAGCCGGCCCGCCGGCAGCAGCACATTGTCCGGCGACATGTCGCGGTGCACGGCGCCCAGCTCGTGCGCCGCCCGCAGACCTTCGGATAGCCGGCGCAGCAGGCCGCGCAGCTCCTCGGACGACAGGTTCGCCCGGCCCAGCAGTTCGGACAGCGACGGCCCGTCGATGAACTCGGTGACGATGTAGAAGATGCCCAGCGACGGCTCCTGGGTGGCCACCCGGTACTGCACCACCGCCGCATGCGACAGCTGGCGCAGCGCGCGCGCTTCCTTGAAGAACATCGCCTGCACGTTGGGATCGGCCGCCAGGCTGGGCAGGATGACCTTGATCGCGACCCGGTCCTCGGCGTCGCTGATGTTGACCGCCTCGTACACCTCGCCCATGCCGCCGCGGCCGATCAGCCGGGTGATGGCGTAGATGCCGTTCAGCACCATGCCGATCTCGACCTGCGTCGCCTGGCGCGGCGCGGCGGGCGGCGGCGTCGGGGTGGTGGTCCGCCGGGACACCGGGGCATAGACCGTCCGCGCGGCGTCCTCGGCCTCCGGCTCGGCGCGGTCCGCCGGGCCGGGCGCCGGCGCCTCGACCTCGGGGACCTCGGAGGCGACCGGGGGTTCCGGCGCCGAGGAGCCTGGGGCCTGGGGCCCCGAAGCCTTGGATTGGGGCGGCCGGGCGGCCGGGGCGTAGACCGTCCTGTCGGGATCCGGCGGGTCGTCGGAGGCGGCCGCCATGATCAGGCAGGCTCCGACTTGAACATCAGCAGGGTGGTTTCCTCGCAGCAGACGGTCACCACGGTGACATTGTCCGGCGCCCCGCGCGACAGGCTCAGCGCCACCAGGTCACGGGCGGCCGAGACTGGGTTGACCGCCAGCGCCTGGGCGATCTCGTCATCGCTCACCACGCCATAGAGACCGTCGCTGCACAGCAGGAACACGTCGTCGATCTGCACCTCGTCGGCCACCGCATCCAGCTCCAGGGTGGGCTCGACGCCGACGGCGCGCGAGATCACGTGGCGCATCGGGTGGTGCGCCGCCTCCTCCTCGCTCAGCAGCCCGCGGGAGACCATGTCCTGCACCTGGGTGTGGTCCTCGGTCATGCGGAACAGCTGGCCGCCGCGCAGCAGGTAGACACGGCTGTCGCCGGCCCAGAACACCGCGAACCGGCGGCCGAGGATCATCAGCGCCGCGGCGGTCGAACCCATGTTGTGGCCGCTCTCGCGCACGGCGGCGTTGATCGTGGCGTTGGCCTGGTGGATGGCCTCGGCCACCTTGGCGGCCGCGGCGTCGAAGTCGCTCTCCGGCGACAGGCGCGACAGGGCCTCCACCACAGCGCCCGACGCCCACTGGCCGTTCTCGAGACCGCCCATGCCGTCGGCCACCGCCCACAGCCCGTGCTCCGGCAGGGCGACGAAGCTGTCCTCGTTCACCTGGCGCACGGCGCCGACGTCGCTTTGGGCTTCATGCGTCAGCCGGAGCGCTGGAACGTTCATGCGGGCGTCCCGAAGTGCGAAGGCTTGAGCATACGCAGCAGGGCGTCCGGCGCAAACATATCCGCCAGCCGCGGACCGCCGTCCTGCGGCTCGCCGACCCAGGCCTGCGCCGGCGGGGGATCGGCCGGGTCATCGTTCAGGTCCGCCAGCCGGGCGCCGGCCGCCGCGTGCAGGGTGTCGACGGTCCAGTCCTGCGCCAGGGCGTCGTAGATCAGCCCCTCCATCGCCGCCGCCACGCCGACCGCCGGCAGGGGGGCGGGCGCGGCCGCGCCGACGACGATCAGGAACCGTCGCCCGACGCGGTCGATCGACGGCGCCAGGGCGCCCGCCTGCCAGCCGGGCCGATCGTCCGCGGGCGGCAGGGCGAAGCGCCAGGGCGGCGCCGCCTCGTGCGCGGCCTCGAAGCCGTCGCCAAGCTGTTCGCGGGCCACGTCCAGCCGCGGCCCGGCCCAGGCGTCCCAGGCCTCGCGCGCGGGCGCCGACAGGCCGCGGCCCACGAAGTCGCCGTGGGTCGGCAGCTTGCCGAAGACGAAGGCCGCAGCGCTGTTCAAAGCGCCGCCGGACAGCGGAACGACCACAGGCCGCCGCGGCTGAAGGGGTTCGTCGTGCTGGGCAGGATGAAGCGCACCGTCGCGAAGGTCGCCCCCTCGCCGAAGGTCGCCTTCACCGCCGTCGGCCCGTCGTTCTCCTTGCGCGCGCTGTCCAGCAGGCGGAACAGCGCCCAGGGGCCCTGCGCCTCGAAGCGCTTGATCTCGGTGGTCCCGGCCAGCAGGGCGACGTGCGCATCGGGCGCGCCGCCGGAGATCGACCACATGGCCGGCTTGGGCCCCATGCTGCCGTTCTCGAAGCGGTAGCTGGCGCCGTTGACCGACACCTCCACCGCGGTCACCGCGCCGCCGAAGCCCACCGCCTGCACCTTCAGCGGCAGGCCGCCGGTGAGCAGGTCGCGCAGCTGCGAGGCCTTCTCGAACTGCTGGGCGCTGAGCGGGTCCAGGGTCTGGGCCACCGGGTCCTGCGCGCTCCAGCGCCAGACCGGGCCCGCCGTGTCCAGCAGGTGGCCGAGCTGCCCGCGCGAGAAGTTGTCGAACTGGCCGCCCATGCCGAATACCCGCAGCATGTCGGTGACGCTGGCCTCGTTCGGCGCCGCGCCGAAGAACGGGTAGCGCTGGTCTGTCACGCCCCGGCAGCTGGGCAGCAGGTCGGTGGTGTAGGATTGGGCGACCGCGCCCTTGGCCGACGACACCGCCGCCGTCTGCCCGCCCTTGGCCGCGGAGGCGACGAAGGTCTGCAGCAGCGGCGGCGCCCCGGCCGCGGCCGTGTTCAGCCCGGCGGTGGCGGTGGCCAGCTGGCCCTGGGCCGAGGCGGCGGCGACGCCGCCGCCGGCGAAGGTGGCCGCGGCGTTGGCCGTGCCCGCCGACTTGATCGCGCCGATGAAGTCGCTGAGCGGGCCCGAGCGGCCGTCGCCGACATAGTCGCGCACCGGCTTGAAATAGGTCTCGATCTGCTGGCCGGCGTCGATGGTCTGCGGCCCCTCCACCGCCCGGTCCACCGCCGCGAACTTGTTGGCCAGCCCCTGGGCGACGCCGCCGCCCTTGGAGAAGGTGGTGTTCTTGCCCAGGTCCAGCAGCACCAGCGTCAGCGGCGACGGGGTGCGCGTGAACGCCGCCCACGCCGTCTGGTCCTGGAAGTAGTCGGCGGGCTGCAGCCCCTTCATCACGCCTTCCCAGGCGGCGATGTACTCGTGGGCGTACGCTGCGGCGACCCCGGGCCGCACGCCGCGGATCTGGCTGCGGATCGCGGTGGTGTCGGCGTCGGAGCCCAGCACCCAGAGGTCCTTCTCCAGGTCCTGCTGCGCGGTCTGCAGGCCAGGCAGGAAGGCCTTCTGGTAGCCGTCCTTGGTGAAGAAATATGGCACCGACAGCCGCATCACCCCGTCCGGGTTGCTGAACGCCCGCGCGTCGGCGGCCGAGATCACCTGGCCGATCTGCCACGGCGCGCCCTGCCCCTGGGCCTTGGCCCGCAGGATCGCGTAGGCGCGGTCCGACAGCGACATCGACTGCACGATCTGGCGGCTGGCGTCGATCAGCGCCCCGTCCAGCGGCGCCTTGCGCTCGGGCCACACTCCGGTCAGGTCGCCGTCCTTCAGCAGGGCCTGCAGGTGGTCGCTCATCTGCTTGCGGGTGTCGTCGCGATCGGCGCCGGCCAGGCTCACGGCGGCCCAGTCGTTCTCCACCCAGGCCCGGGCGGAGGTCTTGTCGAGCGGGCCGAGGCCGCCGAACATCAGATAGGTCTTCAGGGCGTCGTAGACTGACAGGGCGTCGGCCTTGTTCTCCTGCAGGAAGCGCTCCTGGCGATACAGCAGGCGCGGCAGCATGATGCGGCGCAGCGCCTGCAGATAGGCCTGCCGGGCCTCGTCGGCGTGGCCCCACTGGTAAAGCCCCCAGCGCGACATCAGCGGCGGGCCGTGGCGCGCCTGGTCGGCATAGCCGCCGGGCAGCTCGCGCATCGCCCGCAGGATCGACAGGCTCTGCTCCAGGTCGGGATCGGTGTCGCGCACCTCGACCATGTCGACGCCGGCCTGGCGGATCTGGTTCTGCACGTCCTGGGCGCTGGCCAGCAGCCGGTCCTGGTACTGCCGGTTCTGCACGAAGCTGACGCCCCACAGCAGCAGCACGATCAGCACGGTCGCGGCGATGGCGCCCAGGCCGATCGCCAGCATGGCGGTGCGCCGCGCCTTGGCCTTGGGATCCTGCTCCACCAGGCCCGCCTCGGCGAACACCACCTCGCCCAGCAGCCGGTTGAGGAAGAAGGCCCGCCCGCGGCTCTCGGCGGCGGACGGGGCGTGGTCGAACACCTGGGCCACGCCGCTCAGCAGGCGATCGAGCGGCGCCCCCTCCTGCACGCCGCTGGTCAGGTAGAAGCCGCGCAACTCCGTGCGCCCGGCGTCGTCGGCCAGGAAGGCGCCCTCCAGGAACCGCAGCACCCTGGCGCGCAGCGCGGCGACCTGCGGCGGGAAGCCCAGGATCAGCCCGCGGCGGCGCACGTCGAGATCGTCCTGTAGCCGCTTGGCGCTGCGGTCGGCCACGGCCTGGACGAAGCCGTCGAATTCGCTGCTGAGGCTGTCGATCGACGCCTTCTGGCCCCACGGCAGGGTCGCGCCGACCACGGCGCGCCGGCCCTCGACGTCCAGGTCGTCGTAGAATTCCATGAAGCCGGCCAGCAGGTCGGCCTTGGTGAACATCACATAGACCGGGACCTGCAGCTCCAGCACCTGGTGGATCTCGGCCAGGCGCCGGCGCACGGCCACGGCGTGGGCGTCCAGGGCGGCGCGGTCGGCCTTCATCAGCTCGTCGACACCCAGAGCCACCAGCACGCCGTTGACCGGCTGCAGCGGGCGCTGCTTGCGCAGGGTCTCCAGGAAGCCGCGCCAGGCCCGGGCGTCGGCCGCGGCGTCGGAATCCTGACTGGTGTAGCGGCCGGCGGTGTCGACCAGCACCGCCTCATCGGCGAACCAGAAGTCCAGGTTGCGGGTGCCGCCCACGCCCTTGAACGAGCTGTCGGAGAACGGGAACCGCAGGCCGGAGTTCAGCAGCGCCGTGGTCTTGCCGGCCCCGGGGGGGCCGATGATCATGTACCAGGGCCGGCTGTACAGGTAGTCGCGCCGCCCGCCGGTCGACTTGCGCAGCTCGGCCAGGGCCGAGCGCATCCGGCCGGTGATGGCGCGGGTCTCGTCGTCCTGCTGCGGCTCGGGCTTGGCCAGTTCCTCGGCGATGGCGTCGGACGCCTGGCGCCGCCGCAGGATGCGGGCGATGCAGAAGCCGGACCACACCAGGCCCACCAGCATCACCAGCAGCAGCCGCACCAGCCACGGCCGCAGCGGATGGATGAAGATCGGCAGCACGAACGCCAGGACCAGGGCGACCAGGACGGCCGCGGTGATGCTCAGCGTCCACCAGCTCAGTAGAAAGCGCTTCACGGCCGGTTCCTCAGGTCCTGGGGATGACGATCTCGACGCGGCGGTTCAGCGCCTTGCCCTGCGGCGTGTCGTTGCTGGCGATGGGACGACTGTCGCCGAAGCCCTCGGCGCTCACCCGGCTGGCGTCGCTGAGCTTGGCCTTGATCATGCCCGCCACCGCCTGCGCCCGGGCCAGGGACAGGGCGTTGTTGTCGGGGAAGGTCAGGCTGCTGACCCGGTCGGAGTCGGTATAGCCCTCGACCCGCACGGTTCCACGCTGGGTTTCGACGGCGGCGCCGATGCGGTCGATCAGCGGGCGGCGTGCGGAGTCGAGCTGGTCGGAGCCGGAGGCGAACAGCTGGCCGACGGTCGTCCGTACGCGGATCGAGCTGCCGTCCTGGTCCACCACCACCAGGTGCTGGGCGATCTCGGGCGCCAGGAAACCCTGGATGGTCTGCAGCTGGCCCGAGGTGGCGGGCGGGGGCGGCGGGGCCAGGCGCGACAGACGCAGCGGCTGGTCCGGATTGATCGCCTTCAGCGCCGTCATCGCGGGATGCCCGGTCTGCAGCAGGATCAGCCGCAGGACGATGTAGATCACCGCCAGCAGGCCGAAGGCGGCGGCCCCCGCGAGGGCCAGGATCGACCAGAAGCCGACCCGCCGCATGGGCGTCGGCTGGCCGCGCCAGTGGGGCGACAGCTCGGTGGCCGAGAGGCGGCGCACGTGCTCCATCGAGGCGTACAGCTGGCCCGTGACCTCCTGCAGGCGGCGCTTGCCGTCCGGCATCACCCGGAAGCGCCCCTCGAAGCCGGCCGCCAGGCAGGCGTGGAACAGCTCGATCAGGTCGGCGTACTGCGCCGGCCGGGCCAGCATGTTGTCGACGATCTGCCAGAAGCGGTCGCCGCCGATGTTCTCCTTGAAGAACTGCACCACCAGGCTGCGGCGCGCCCACTCGGCGGCGTCCTGGGCCTGGCCGGGCAGGTTCTGGGCGATGTCGTCGACGGTGGCGCACACCGCGTAGAGCGCTCTCTGGCGCTGCTCGTCTGGGTACGCGGCCGCCACCACGGCGCGGTCGAACGCCGAGACCGCCGCCGTCATCCGCGCGTGCAGGTCCGGCAGGGCGATGCGGGCGCGGCCCGACCGGACGCTGGCCATGAACGACAGGATCGGCGCGGCCTCGGCCATGATCCGGTTGCGGACCTTGGGCTCGCCGGGCGGCCGGGGGATGTCGTCGTCGACCAGCGGGGGCGAGGCCGCGCTGGCTGTCGGCGGAGGCGGCGTGTCAGGGGCGGGCGCCTGGCCGAAGGGCGCTGCCGGGGGGGCGCCGAACGGCGCGGGCTCGGGCGCTTCGGGCCGGGGCCGGCCCTGCAGCGGCGAGGGCCTGAACACCGTCCGGTTGGCATTGTTCTCGTCGCCGTCGCCGTTCATCGCGCCAGCCTCTTGACGCACCACAGTTCAAGATTGAGCTCCGGCCAGTCGCCGGCGACCTGCAGCGCCAGGGCGCGGGCGTCGCTGAAGTCGCGCCAGTCCGGCGTCGAGCGGTCCAGCTCGAAATAGACGAACCCGGGCAGCACCCGAAGCTGCGGCGGCGGGGTGGGCACGTGGCGCAACGGCACGCCCGGCAAGGCGTTCTCGACGATCTGGGCCATCCGCTGGAAGGCGCCGATCTTGGCCATGGCCGGAAAGCGCGCGCGCACCTCCTCCAGCCCGTTGGCGGCGCCCACCGCGAGATAGAAATAGCCGGTCTCGTAGAGCGACGGATCGGTGATGCGCGACACGTACGCGCCGGGCGAGACCATCTCGATCGGCAGCTGCACGGCCGAGCGGTCGAACATCGCCGCCAGGGCCAGGCGCAGCGCCTCGTAGACCGGCTCGAAGCAGCCCTGCAGGTCCTCGTGGTTGTAGGCCGGGAAGGCCTGCGGCTTGCGGTCGGCGCGAACCAGGGTCGCCAGCTCTCCGGCCAGCCCCAGGAACACCTCGTAGAGCCGCTCCGGGTGGCAGGCCGGCAGGCCGTTGAGGTGCCCCAGCATCGGCGCCCAGCGGTTCAGCGCCTGCAGCATCAGGAAGCTCTTGAACGAGTCCTGCCCGCCGTCGGTGTTCTCCACCGCCCGCACGGCCAGTTCGTTCACCCGCTGCTCGATGCGGCCCAGGATGTCGGTGACCATGCCGGTCAGGCGCGGGCTCGCGCGGCAATCGAGGCAGCTGGGGATGTGACGGTCGTCCAGGATCACCCGGCCGTTCTGCACCTCGCGGATCTTCGCCAGGCTGAGGCAGACGCGGCCATCGGTCTGCTCGTGGGTGATGCCGAACCTCAGGTTCGGGCGGGCGATCTCCAGCCGTTCGGCGGTGCGGTTCTCGGAATAGGAGTCCAGCGCCTCCTGTTCCTCCACCAGATAGCGGCTGGCCTCGTCCATCGTCGAGCGCGGGCGGAACTCCACCGCCCCGGCCTGGCGCGCCGGCAGGGTCAGATAGACCACGGCGTCGCGGGTGTCCTCCGGGATGTCCAGAGGGTCGGGCGGCGGCACGTCGTCGGGGGCCGAGAACGGCTGGCCGTCGGGCAGCAGGCCGGCGCAGCGCTGCACGCCGAACTTGCCGAGCGAGGCCAGGTCCTGGTTGATCCTCAGCTCGACCAGCCCCCAGGGATAGGGCTGCAGCGGCTCGGTCCGGGCGCGCACGAGGGCGTCCATGTGCCGGTCCTGCTGCTGGAAGTGCTGCGGCCGAAGGAACAGGCCCTCGCGCCAGCCGACTCGCCCTTCGCCCTGCATCTGGCCCCCTTGGTCCTTGTCGGCCCAATAGACCACGCTTCCTAACGCGGCCAAAGAGGAGTTACCTGAGGCCTGAGCTCAAGTCAGCAGCGGCTTCCCCACCCGGTGTCATCGCCTCCCGATAGCGGTCCGTCCTTCGATCCGCGCACCTGGATCGCGCCCGGCGGCAAGCCCGCGGCGCCGGACGCGCCCGGCGCCGGGCCGGCCGCCGCGCCGGCGCCGCCCGCCCCCGTCACGCCGCCCGCTCCGGCCGATTCGGCGCCGACGTCGCCCTCGCCGCCCGAGACCACATCCTTCGACCCGCGCACCTGGGGCCGGACGGCGGGCCAGGCCGGGGCCGGAGGCGGCCCCGCGCCCGGCGCCAAGGCTGGCGCGGCGAAGGCTGGCGCGGCGAAGGCCGCCGCGGGGACGTCCGGCCCGGGCGGGCCCACGCCCCCTGCCCCGGTGTCGCGGCGCGGCCTGCTGCTGGCCGGCGGCGGGCTGGCGGCCTGCGGCGCCGGCGCGGCCCTGCTGGCGCTGACCACCCGCCGGACCGCCACGTCGCACCCGGCGAGCGCCAGCGCCGCCGCAGCGCCGCCGCCGCCCGACCCCACGGGGCTCGCCGCCGGCAGCGCCGAGCGGCGCAGCCTGGCCATCCAGGCCCCCTCCGACCTGCAGCGCGCCCTGACCGGCAACGGCGTCTCCGATGCGGAGGCTCAGGCGGCGTCCGCCGCCGCGCTCGCCGGCCTCGGCCAGAGCCCCGGCGTCCTGCATCTGGTGCTGATCGTGGCCCCGAGCGGTCCGGCCCTGCGCCTGGTCAGCCTGGAAGCGCGACGGGCGGACAACAGCGGCGTCGCCGTGGCGCGCGGCCCGGGCGGCGCCTTCGTGGCCAGGCCCCTCGCCGCCCACCTGACCAGCGGCGTGCGGGTGATCCGCAGCGAGATGGACGCCAACAGCTTCTATACCTCGGCCGTCGCCGCCGGGGTGCCGGACACCCTGATCACCCCCTTCTCCAACGCCTTCACCTTCGACTTCGACTTCCAGCGCGAGATCACCCAGGGGGACGTGTTCGAGGCGGCGTTCGCCCAGCAGGTCAACGACCAGGGCGAGGTCTCCGGCGCCCCCGACCTGCTGTACGTCTCGATGCAGACGGCCGAGAAATCCCGCGCCCTCTACCGCTTCAAGGCCGGACAGGCCGAGGCGGGCTGGTTCGACGGCAACGGCCGCAGTGTGGTGCGCTCGTTCATGCGCACCCCCGTCGAAGGCGCGCGCGTGTCCTCCACCTTCGGCATGCGCGTCCACCCGGTGCTCGGCTTCGTCAAGATGCACAAGGGCGTCGACTTCGCCGCGCCGATCGGCACGCCGATCTACGCCGCCTCCGACGGCCTGGTGGAGTGGGCGGCGATGAAGGGTCCCAACGGCAATCTGGTGATCCTCAAGCACGACAACGGCTGGGAGACCTACTACCTGCACATGGTGCGCATCGCCGACGGCATGGCGCCGGGGGTCCGGGTGCGCCAGGGCCAGCAGATCGGCCAGGTCGGCATGACCGGACGGGCGACAGGCCCGCACCTGCACTACGAGGTGCACATCAACAGCGAGGCGGTCGACCCGATGAAGATCCCGGTCGAACAGGGCGTGGTCCTGGCCGGCGCCGACCTGAAGGCCTTCTTCAAGGAACGCGACCGGATCGACACCCTGCGCCAGGCGCAGAACGGCTGACCCTTTCAGGCCTGCTGGGTCGCGCGGGCCGGCGCCCCACGCGGCCGGGCCAGCGCCGCCAGCAGCACCAGGACGGCCAGCACCAGCGTGGTGGCGAGGCTGCCGTTCATGGTGTCCGCCCCGCCGCTCCACAGCGTCGGACCGGACAGGTCGACATCGGCCACGGCGCCGACGGGATCGCCGCCGGGGTTGGGGTCGGCGCCGAACAGG
The DNA here is from genome assembly GCF_049446115.1 of Caulobacter sp. KR2-114. Lineage (NCBI taxonomy): Bacteria > Pseudomonadati > Pseudomonadota > Alphaproteobacteria > Caulobacterales > Caulobacteraceae > Caulobacter > Caulobacter sp. KR2-114. The sequence goes on along the minus strand of NZ_JBMSEC010000006.1, from coordinate 214,784 downwards.
CCGGCTTCGCTCCAGTTCCAGGCGAAGTGCGCCATCACCGGCGCGGCGAGGCCCCCGCTGCGCAGCGCCAGCAGGCCGAAGACCGTGCCGGCCAGGACGATGTTGAGCATCGCCGTCGGCGAGCGCGGCGCGCCGATCAGGTGCGCCGCCGCGAAGATCAGCGAGGTCGCGGTCAGGCCGACCCAGGCGCCCCAGCGACCGCAGAGCACCGGCTGCAGCCAGCCCCGGAAATAGACCTCCTCGGCGAGCGCCCCCAGCAGGATCAGCAGCATGTTCGCCAGGGCGGGCCCCAGCAGGGAAACCGACAGCGCCGGCCCCGTGCCGCGGATCACCGCCCCGGCCAGGAAGGCCACGCCCAGGCTGAGGCTGAAGCCGACGACGCCGATCGCCACGCCGGTCAGGGCCGCCCACAGCGGCCGCCGGCCCAGCCGAGCCACGCGGCGGCCCTCGACGCGCCCGCCGACCGCCGCCGCCGCCAGCATCAGCCCGAACACGACCCCGTTCAGCACCAGGGTCTGCAGGTCGAAGGTCCAGGGATCGCCCGGGTCGCCCAGGCCAGCCAGCCAGCCCTCCAACGGCCGCGTCGACCAGTGCACGACCCCCGCCGCCCAGAGCGCGCCCACCATTGCGGTCAGCCAGCCCAGCGCGCGGCGCGGCGCGGCGTCGGCCTCCACGATCCAGGGGTTGGCTGCGTCGACCCGCTCCACGCCCGCATCTCCACCGCGTTTCGCGGCCCTCGGCAAGCCCGGGACGGCGGGTGGGGCCGCGCTAGTTCAGCCGGTGCAGCTCGACGCGCCGGTTCAGCGGCGAGCGGGGGTCGCCAGGATCGGCCAGGTGCGCCGACCCGTACGGCGCCGCGGACAGCCGCTCGCCGCGCACCCCGAGGGAGACCAGGAAGTCGCGCACGGCGTCCGCGCGGCGCCCGGAGAGCAGGAAGTTGTCGAGTTCGTTGCCGCTGGCGTCGGTGTATCCGGCGACCTCGAAGTTCAGGCTGCCGAGGCTGTCGGAGTTCAGCGCCCGCGCCATGCTCCGCAGGTTCGCGCGGCCCTGCGGGGTGATCTCGGACGATCCGGACTGGAAGGTGACCAGGATGTCTGCCGACGACAAGCGGGGCTGCGGCGGCGCCTGGCGCCCGGCCGGCCGGCCGGCCGGGGCCGCCGGCGCCCGCGCGGTCGCGGTCTGCGGCGGTGGCGAGCGGTGCATGCAGCTTTCGCCGATGCACCACCGGCGGGTCAGGGGATCGGCCTCGCAGCTCTGCTGGCTGCGCCCGCTGGGGCACGGGCGCGGACCGCTCAGGATCGCCGACTTCGCCTGCTCTGGCGTGTATTGCGGCTCAGGGTCGGCCAGGGCCGGCGAGCCCAGCGCCACCCAAGCCAAGGCCAAGGCTGCGAACGCACGCGTCACCGGCCCCTCCCTAGACGTTCCCCAAGACCTGGAAGGATAGCTATTGGCGCGCGCCATGTCGACGACCGGCGTTCGGCGCTTTGGCCTCGCGCCAAGACGCGGTAGTCTGTCCGCGGTCCGATGGGGGTCGGGCCGTTGCGACGAGCTGTGGGGATGCGACGCGGAGCGGCTGATTTGTGGCGCAGGGCGATGGGGCCAGGCCCCTGGCTCGCCGCTGCGCTGGCGTTGCTGCTCGCCCCGTCGCCGGCCTTTGCCGACCGTCTGGCCCTGGTGATCGGCAACGGCGGCTACGCCCATGCCGGCGAACTGCTGAACCCCACCCGCGACGCCGCCGCCGTCGCCGCCCGCCTCGACCGGCTCGGCTTCGACGTGCTGGAGAAGGAGGACATCGACAACAACCACCTGCGCGAGGCGATCGTCGCCTTCAAGCACAAGGTCCACGACGGCGACCTGGTGGTGATCTACTACGCCGGCCACGGCATGGAGGTGAACGGCTCGGACTACATGATCCCGGTCGACGCCGACATCCGCGCCGAGGGCGACGTCGCCGACCTGGGCTACGACATCTCCAAGCTGTTCTTCGAGGACATGAAGCACATCAGCCTGATCTTCATGTTCGACGCCTGCCGCGACAACGTCTTCCAGGAAAACATCGGCTCCAAGCGGGCCGGCACCAATCCGGCGGCGGCCCCGGGCCGGGTGATCATCCTGGCGGCCGGGCCCGGCCAGCAGTCCTACGACGCCGCCCCCGGCTCGACCGGCGACCCCAACAGCGTGTTCGCCACGGCCGTGCTGCATGCGCTGGACGTGCCGCTGTCCGACCAGAACAGCTTCGTCCAGAACATCACCCGGGAGGTCGCCACCCGCACCGGCAGCCGACAGGTGCCGTCGGTGTCGGGGATGCTGCTGGAGAACATCTTCTTCAACGGCGGTTCGGCGGCGCCGCCGCCCACGCTGGCCGCCTCGGCCGCGCGGCCGGCCCCCGCCGCCTCCGGCGCCGGCGAAGATCCGCCCGTGCCGCAGCCCCCGCCGCCGGTGGAGGTCGCGGTCGCCGACACGCACGCGGCGCAGACCCGCAAGCCCGAGGTCACCCCCGACATCAGCGAACTGCTCCGCAACGACGGGCCGAGCCAGGCGTTCGCCGCGCCACCGTCGCCCGCGCCCTCGCCTCCCCCCGCGCCCCCGGCCGCGCAGCCGCCTTCGACGCCGGCAACCCCGGTGGCCGCCCCGGTCGCGCCGTCCGCCGCCGCAGCGCCGCGCACCGAGATTCAGGCCATGCTCAGCACCATTCCGCGCGCCGCCCAGGCCCGCGCGGGCGGCTTCACCATCGCCGCGCTCGGCTTCGGCGCCCTGCCGCCCCGTCCGGTGCTGACGCCGCCACCCGGCGTCGACATCCCAGCCAGCTTCTGCAGCCTGGAGGCGCGCAACCAGTTCCATGATCGGGTGTACGTCCCCGCCCGGACCGTCGCCTACGACAACAACGAGCGCGCCGCGCAGTACATCAAGGACCTCGACACCCTGCGCCGCGAATACGAGAGCCAGGTGAATGGCTTCTACGTCGTCGTCGTCAAAGAATCCCAGGACTACAAGGCCACCGCGGACGAACAATTTGCCGCGAGCGAGAAGTACAGAAAGATGTTCGACGCGATCATGGATACGCCCGTGACGCCGTGCAAGTGACGTCATCCGAATTATGACTTCACAGAAAGGCGTAAGCCAAATTCAAGACACAATCTGACGATCCGGGCGGTGGAAAAACTTGGCCTTCCACCAAAACGGGGACTTGCAAAGCCCGCGCGCCGGGTGTGACCTGCTGCCGCAGTTGCGTTTACCGCCGCCCGCCGGGCCGCATCACGGACGCCGGCGGGGACGAGGTCACAACGGATCGGGCGGGGACGCTGCCAGGGCGATAGAGCCCCGGCGTGGACCATCCCGACGGCGCGGGATGGGGGATGGCGACAAGATCGATCATGGACGTCCCGGGCGCGCCCGGCGGCAAGGCCAGCCGGGCCAGAGGCGCCCTGCTGTGGGCCTGCCTCCCGCCGCTGGCGCTGGCCGCGTCGGCGCAGGCCGGCGAGGATCCCGACGCCCCGGTGTCGCGCGCGGCCCCTGAGCTGAGCCAGCAGATTCCGGCCGCCCGTCCGGGCGCCAACCCGCTGACCGCACCGCCCGCCGGCGGGACCTGTCCGTTCGCCGGCCAGGGCATGACGGTGACCCTGTCGAAGGTCACCCTCGACGGCGCCAGCGTGGTCACGCCCCAGGAAGTCACCGACGCCGTCTCCGGCCTGCTCGGCGCGCCGCACGACCTCGGGGTGGTCTGCCAGGTGCGCGACCGCGTGGCCGCGATCTTCACCCGCAAGGGCTTCCGACTCACGCGGGTGGACGTCCCGCCGCAGCGCATCGAAGGCGGTGTGCTGCGGCTGCAGGCGACCGAGGGATATGTCTCGTCGGTCGACACCGACGGCCTGGCCGCCCTCGGACCCTCCGCGGTCCTGGTCCGCTCGTATTTCTCCCCGCTGCTGGGCGAGCGTCCGCTGCGCTGGCCGGACCTGGAGCGGGCCGTGCTGCTGGCGCGCGACACGCCGGGCGCCGACATCGGCGTGCGGGTGCATGGCAGCGGCCCCGGCGCGGTGGAAGTGGTGGCCACGGCGCGGCCCCGCCGCAAGTTCGACCTGTCCCTCGGGCTGCAGAACCTGGGCAATGACGAGCTGGGCCGCACGGCCCTCTATGGCCGCCTCGACGCCAACAGCTTCACCCGCTTCGCCGACCGCACCTCGCTGGTCCTGTTCAGCACCTCGACGGGCGACCAGAAGGTGGTGGAGGGGATCGAGAGCTTCGCCATCGGCCCCAGCGGCCTGCGCCTGCAGGGCGAGGCGGACTACGCCCACACCACGCCGGGGGGCGCGCTGGCGCCGCTGCAGATCGCCGGCGACTTCCTCGACGCCAGCGTCCGGCTCGACTACCCCGTGCTGCGCAGCCAGACGGCGAACATCGTCGCCACGGCGCGCTTCGACTACATCAACCAGAAGAACGACCTGGGCATCCTGCGCGGCCTTACGCCAGGCGAGCCGATCCTTTTCGAGGACCGCCTTCGCCTGCTGACCCTCAGCCTCGACATGCGCTGGCGTCCCGATTCCCAGCCGCACCTGGACAGCGAGCTTTCCGGCAGCCTGGTGCAGGGGGTCGGCGGTCTGGGCGGCAGCCGCCGCGGCGACCCGACGCTGTCGCGCGCCCAGGGCGATCCGCTGGCGACGGTGCTGCGGGCCGACGGATCGTTGCGCTGGACCGGCCGCGGACGGCAGGGCTTCCAGGCGACCGGCGGCCCGTGGATCGAGCTGCGCGCGTCGGGCCAGATCGCCAACCACCCGTTGACCGCGTACGAGGAATTCCAGATCGGCAATTACACCATCGGCCGCGGCTATTCGCCGGGCGCCGCCAGCGGCGACCGGGCGATCGGCGGCCAGCTGGAGGCCGGCTGGCGGTTTGCCTACAAGAACGCCTCGTTCGGGGCCGGCCGCGGCTGGATCGAGCCCTATGCCTTCGTCGACGCCGCACGGCTCAGCAACCTCGACACCGGCGGATATTCCAGCACGATCGCCTCGGTTGGCGGCGGCGTGCGCACCCTGCTGCCCTGGCGTCTGCAGCTGGACCTGGCTTACGCCGACCCGCTCCGCAGGCCGTTCCCCGGGGCGCCCGATCCGAAGGGACGCGTGCTGCTGACGCTGTCCCGGGTTTTCTCGTTCCGATAGGAGCTGCGATGTCCGCCCCCCGACATGCACTCTCCGTTCGCCGGCTGCTGTTGGCGGCCGCCGCACCGGCCACCCTGTCCCTGGCCCTCGCCGCCGGCCCGGCCAGCGCCGCCAACAACACCCCCGTGCCGTCGGTCCCGCCGCCGGCGTCCGGCTCGAACTGGTCGAACGTGTTCATCGACCCCAGCTACGACCCGACGTCCACCAACAATTCGATCCAGGCCACGGCGCCGCGCGCCTACGCCGAGTGGACCGAGTTCAACGTCACCGCCGGCAGCACCTTCAACGTCGAGGGCATGTCGCCGGACTGGATCATCGTCAACCGGGTGGTCAGCGTCGGACCCAGCTTCGCCTCCGACATCAGCGGCAACGTCAACGCCACCGGCCAGTTCTGGCTCATCAACCCCAACGGCATCGTCGTCAGCCAGAGCGGCGTGTTCGACGTCGGCGGGCTGGTGCTGTCGACCGCCACCGGCTTCGACACCAGCAACTTCCTGTCGGGCGGCCTGACCTGGTCGTTCACCGGCGCGACCCAGCCGATCGTCGTCAACGGCACAGTGATCGCCAACCACGGCGTCGTCGCCCTGCTCGCCCCGCAGGTCACCCTCGGCGACAGCAATCCCGGCTCGGGCTCCGGCACGATCGTGGAGGGCGCGACCGGCGAGGGACAGGTCGTGGCCATCGCCGCCCAGGACGTCAGCCTGACCTTCGCCGAGGACGGCAACCAGCTGTACCAGCTCGACGGCGCCACCATCGACCGCGGCGTGGCGGGTTCCGGCCCCGGCACGGTGGGCGGGGTTTCGGTCAACACCTCCGCCAAGCTCACCGCCGGGCGCATCTTCATCGCCGCGGGCGGCGAGAGCGCGCCGGTCGACGTGCTGATCACCGGCAGCATCACCGCCACCCAGGCCCGCCAGGACGGCCAGGACATCGTGCTGATGACCAGCGACCTGGCGCCGGTCGGCTCGCCCCAGACGGTGGCCGACGGCCATGTCTCGGGCGGACCCAACGGACCGGTGCACGACGGCGCCGTGACCAGCGCCGGCGGCTATGTGCTGCTCGATCCCCTGAACATCAACACCGTCTTCGATCCCAGCCAGACGACCGACCCCAGCGCCGCGCCCGGGGCCGGGTTGATGGTGCGCGCCTCCGGGACGGCGCTGCTGGGCGATGCGATCAACCCCGTCGGCGATCTCGACATCGCCGCGACCGGCCAGATCTCGTCGGTGCTGTTCAAAGGGTCGCTGAGCGCGGTGGACATCGCCCTTCGGTCGCCCGGCTCGATCACCGTCGGCGATCTCAACGCCCGTGACGACGTCGTGGTGCGCGGCGGCGGCGTCTTCACCGCCGGCGACATCAACGCCGGCGTCGCGGTGCTGGACCAGGACCCGACCGACCCCAGCGTCAGCGATCCCACCGAGGCCGGCGAGCGCCTGATCGCCAGCACCGGGCCCCTCACCTTCGTGGGCCACGACTTCGACCTGGTCGGCCACGACGTCGAGGTCGTCGCCGGCAGCATCCACGCCGACACCGTCACCGCCAGCGACGCGGGGGCGTCGAGCCTCAGCAGCCCCCTGTCGGATGTCCGGCTGGACGCCTTCGGCACGACCGGCGCGCTCAGCGTCGGCGACGTCACCGCGCCGCGCGACATCCTGCTGGAGGCCTACGGCGACACCGCCGCCGGCGCCCTGGTCGCCGGACGCGACATCGCCGCCAACAGCAACATCGGCAGCCTGGTGTTCACCTCGGGCGACGCCCAGGACGACATCGTGCTGGGCGCGGGCGGCGCCCTGATCGTCAGCGGCGACCTGACCACCCACGGCCAGGACAGCAGCGCCCCCAACCAGGTCGGCGACCTGCTGGCGCTGTCGGGGCCGATCATCGCCTTCAGCCCGCAGGGCCCGGGCGCCACCGGCGGCTCCAGCTTCAACGTGGTCGGCTCGGACATCGACGTCCTGGCCGGCTCGATCCAGGTGCTCGGCTCGTCCACGGCCCAGGGCCCCGGCTCCGACGTCCGCTTCCAGGCCCCTGGCGCCATCGCGCTCGGCGATGTGCAGGCCAGTCAGGACGTGCTGATCGACGGCGGACCGTCCATCGTCACGGGCACGTTGACGGCCGGCCAGGACGTGGGCGTGCGCGCCTATTCCGGGGCGATGACCACGAAGGCCATCGACGCCCAGGACGACGTGGTCCTGCGCGCCGCGGACGGCATCACCGTCAACGGCGCGATCACCGTGCATGGCCAGGACAGCACCGCGGCGGATCAGGCCGGCGACCTGCTGGCGCAGGAATCGCCGCTCAACGCCTTCTCCGCCGCCGGGCCCGGCGGCAGCGGCGGGACCAGCTTCGACGTCGCCGGGTCGACCATCGACGTGAAGGCCGGCGCCGACATCCTCGTGACGGGGCTGGTGGACGCCGTCGGGGTCGAGCCGTCGCTGAACAGCCCCAACACCTCGGACGCCCGGTTCCAGACCCCGGGCGCGGTCACCCTGGCGGGGGTGCAGGCCGGGCGCGACGTGCTTGTCGACGCCGGCGGGGACGTGACCATCACCCAGACCCTGCTGGCCGGACGCGACGTCGCCGTCCGCTCGACGGGCGGCGCGCTGGACATCAGCGGCGACAACGCCGACGCCGCCGTGCGCGCCGGCGACGACATCGTGCTGCGGGCCGACGGCGACGCCTCGATCACCGGCCGGCTGGCGACCTACGGGGCCAACGACCCGTCGACCCCCGGCCAGGCGGGCGACCTGCTGGCGGCGATCGATCCGGTGACCCTGCATGGCTTCAGCTTCGGCGTGGCCAACGGGGCGGACATCGACGTGCTGGCCAAGGGCGCGATCCTGATCGGTCCCAACGGCAGCGGCCCCACCGACTATGGTTCGGTGTTCGGCGGCGGCGGCTCGGACGTGCGGCTGCAGGCCGGCGGCGCGGTGACGCTGAACGATGCGTCCGCCGAGGAAGACATCCTGATCGACGCCGGCCAGGCGGTCACGGTGAACGACGTCCTGGACGCTGGCCGCGACGTCGCCGTGCGCTCCAGCGGCGCCACGGTCGGCATCGGCTCGGTCTTCGCACAGGACGACGTGGTGGTCCGCGCGGTGGGGGCCGTGACGATCGCCGGCCAGACAACGGCCGCAGGCTTCGACAGCAGCGCCACCGGACAGGTCGGCGACCTCCTGGCGGCGGATGACCCGCTGAACGCCTACAGCGCCGCGGGACCCGGGCAGGCCGGCGGCGTGACCTTCACCGAGGCCGGCTCCGACATTGACATCAAGGCCGGGGCGATCGTCGCCGGCGACCTGCAGACGGCCGCGACGGACGCGCGCTTCCAGGCGACGGGCGGCATCTCCCTCGCCGCGGTCAGCGCCGGGCGCGACGTGCTCATCGACGGCGGCCTGGCGGTGTCGACCGGCGACCTCACGGCCGGCCGCGACGTGGCGGCCCGATCCTATGGCGACGCCGTCTCGGTGGGATATGTCGACGCCCAGGACGACATCGTGCTGCGCAGCGGCCATGTGGCCGCCAGCGGCGGCGGCATCACCACGGCCGGCCTGACCACGCACGGGGCGAACGACGCGAGCAGCCCGGGCCAGTCCGGCGACCTGCTGTTCGCCGTCGATCCAACGATCCTGTCCACGCCGTTCTCGGTGGCCAACGGCTCGGACATCGACCTGCTGTCGCACAACGGCGACATCGCCGTGCTGGACGCCGTCGACGCCTGGGGCGACGCCCGCCTGCAGACCGACCGCAACGCCGCGGGGGGCGACGTCCTGACCGCCGAGGTGACCTCCGAGACGGGGGACGTGCTGCTGGACGGCGCCAGCATCGGCCCCAGCATCGATGCCCCGGTCACCCTCGTCTCGCTCGGCGGCGACGTCGCCGTCCGCGGCCGCACCGGTCAGGTCGCGGTGGATTCCATCCAGGCCGGCGACGACATCGCGATCCGCGCCGGCGGCGACGTCAGCGTGGCCAACGGCCTGACCTCCGGCGGCGGCAGCGACACGGTCGGGGCCGCCGACCGCCTGATCGCCAGCGGCGAGAGCCCGGCGATGAGCGTGGGCGGCGCCAGCTTCGGCCTCGCCGGCGCGGACATCGACGTGATCGCCGGGGTGGCCCTGTCCGGCGCCACGACGGTCGCGGCGGCGATCACCGTGCAGGGCCCGGTCACCGCCGGCGGCGCAGGCGCCGACGCCCGCTTCCAGGCCCAGGGCGCGATCAGCTTCAGCGGCGGCAGCGTCCCCGTCGACGTGGTCGCCGGCCAGGACATCCTGATTGACGGCGCGCTCGGTTCGGCCGGCGCGGTGCAGGTCACCGGCGCGCTCAGTGCGGGCCGCGACATCGCGCTCAGCGCCCGGCTGGGCTCGGTCAGCCTGACCACCGCCGACGCCCAGGACGACATCGTGATCCGCGCCGGGCAGCAGGTCACCGCCACCGGCGCCCTGACCAACCACGGCGCCGACAGCGCGGCCGCCGGCCAGGCGGGCGACGCCCTGGCCGCACGCGACCCGCTCAACGCCTTCAGCCCCAGCGGACCTGGCCAGCCCGGAGGAACCGCCTTCGCCATGGCCGGATCGGACATCGACGTCCGCGCCGTGACGATCCTCATCCAGGGCCCGATCACCGCCAGTGGCCCCGGGGCGGACGCGCGCCTGCAGGCCACGGGATCGATCACCCTGGGCGGTGCGGCGCAGGCCGGCCAGGACCTGCTGGTGGATGCGGGGCAATCGGCGACGGTGCTCGGCATGACCGCGGGGCGCGACATCGCCCTGCGCGCCTACGCCGGGACCTTGTCGGCGGGGACGCTCGACGCCGGGGACGACGTGGTGCTGCGCAGCGGGGCGGGCGGGATCGCCGCGGCCGGCGCGATCACCACCCATGCCGGCGGCAACGACGCCAGTTCCCCCGGCCAGGCCGGCGACCTGCTCGCCGCCGCCGATCCCGTCAGCCTCGGCGGCGCGCCGTTCTCGGTCTCGGGCGCGCCGGACGTCGACATCCTCGCCCACGGCGGCGGCGTGGACGTGGCGGGCCAGATCCATTCGGCGGGTTCGGTCGCGGTGCAGACCACCGGCGCCGGCGACGTGCGCACCGGCGATGTGCTCGCCTCCGGTGGCGATGTCCTGCTGGACGGCGGCACGGTGCAGCGCGACGCCTCGGCCAGTTCGAACCAGCTCACCGCCGCCGGCGACGTCGCCGTCCGGGCGCGCGCTGGCGGCCTGCAGATCAGCTCGGCCAGCGCCGGCGACGACGTGGTGCTTCGCGCGGCCGGGACGCTCAATGTCGGTGGCGCCCTCTCGTCCGGCGGCGGCGCCGACGGCGCAGGGGCCGGCGACCAGCTGGCGGCGACCGACCCGATCCTCGCCTATTGGTCGGCCAGCCCGTCGCCGATCGGCGCGACCGGCGGCGGCGACATCGACGTGCGCGCCGGCGGCCCCGTGACCCTCGGCGGCGCGGCCGTGGCCAACGGCGCGGGGGCGGACGTGCGCCTGGACAGCGGCGCGGCCATGAGCCTGACCAGCGTGCAGCTGGCCGGGGGCGGCGCGGGCGGCCAGGTGCTGATCGCGGCGACCAGCCTCAGCCTTCCCGGCCAGATCAACGCGCCGGGCGCGGATCTGGTGCTGTTCGCGCGCCGCACGACGGTGTCGGGGGGCGGCTTCGCCCCGGCGGTGCTGGGCGGGCCGGCGGGCTCGGGCGACCCGGGCTTCGTGTTCGACAGCGGCGAGATCAGCCGCACGTCGGTGCGCTCGCTGACCCTGTTCTCCGGCATCGACCCCAACGCCAGCGCCAACGTCGTGGTGCGCGACGTGCAGTACTCGGCGACCCTGCGCACGGTGCGCGTCTACGCCGGGCCGGGGTCGCGCATCGACATCACCGGCCAGGTCAGCGACCCGGTCGGGACCGACGCCGTCTTCCAGGCCGGCGCCTCCCCGGGCGACGGCAGTGGCCCGTCGCTGGGACAGGGCTCGGCGGCCGCGCCGGTGTCGGGCGCCTGGACCCCGGACGTGATCCGCGTGTCGGGCGGCCTCGGGGTCGGCGGCAATGCGCTCGCCGCCGTCCGCCTGGAGGCGCGCTCGATCCACATAGCGCCGGGCTCCGACAGCGCGCTCAGCAGCGAGTTCGAGACCGCCGTGCAGTCGCAGTCACCCGAGACCCTGCCGGCCTACGCGGGCGGCGCCACACTGCAGATCCGCGCCGGGCGCCTCGACCTGCGGGCGGCCGACGCCATCCTCGAGCGCAACCTGGCGGCTTCCGGCGCGGCCGGAAGCGGCGCGGGCCTGCAGCTCGGCGGCCTGACGATCAATACCCTCGGAACCGGCGCCACGCCCTCGCGCATCAGCCTGTTCGGCGCCCTGGACAGCCACCTGGCGGGGGTCCTGCCGCCGCCGCCGTCCGACACCCTGATCGACGGCATCGCCGCCGCCTATCTGCTGTCCTTCGCCCCGACCCCGGGCGCGGCGGTGGGCTATGCGGCGCCGAGCACGCTGGCCAGCTACCGCTTCAACGGCTGCATCTTCGGCGGCGGCGCGGGTTGCCTGGAGCAGCTGCCCGGCAGCCAGGGCGGCGCCGGCGCCATCGGCGGCCCCTCCGGGACCACCGGCGGGGCCGACTTCGCCGGAGCGGCAGCGGCCGCCGCGGCTCAGGCCGAGGCCGAGAGCAGCAACGAAGGCGCGCCGGGCCTGGCCAATCCGAGCGTCGTCACCCAGGCGGTGGACCCCTTCGCGCCGGTGGAGGAGGAACCTGTGACCAACACGGGCGGTGAGATCACCTGGCCGGCGCCAGGCGCCCCTGCGGAGCGCAAGCCATGACCGGTCGGCGTCCATCCCCGCTCGCCCTGGCGGGCGTCGCCTGGCTGTCGCTGTGCGGCGCGGCGCGGGCCCAGGGCCAGCCCCCCGCCCCGCCGGCGCCCGCCCCCACGCCGGCGCCGCAGGCCGGCGCGACCGGCAGTGTCACCGGCGGCGCCGAGGGCAGCGCGCTCAAGGCCTTCCGGTACAACACCTCGTACTGGTCGTTCTCCCCCGCCATCGACCTCTATCGCGACCTGTCGCATGCCGACGGCGGCGCCAACGACCCGGCCGTGCTGATCTCGGCGCGGATCTTCCTCGGCTTCAACCTGTCGACCATGGGCCGGCTCGACGAGGCCGCCGCGGCCCTCGACCAGGCCGAGGCGATGCTGGCCGAGGCGGCGCCGCGCCTGTCGCCGATCGACGAGCGCGTGGCGCGGGTCAATCTGGTGGTCGGCCGCTCGGTGGTGCTGGGCAACCGCGCCGCCGCGGCCGCCGAGCCCGACCGGTCGCAGGCCTTCCGGCAGGCCGCCGACCTCGCCGCCCAAGCCGTCGCCCTGTCGCGCGCGCCGCTGCGCCAGCAGGTTTCGCAGACGGTGTCGGCCACCCGCGACACCGGCGGCGTGGTGCTCGAGGCCGCCGTCACCCAGCGCTACAACCTGCAGAACGCCGAGCATGGGCCGGCGCTGATGATCGGCCGGCGGATGACCGACGCCGAGAAGCTGGCCGAGCTGGAAGCGCGCTCGCACTACGCCCGCGCCGCGGCGCTGATGGCGCTGGGCGAGGACGGCGGCGCGGCGCAGGAGAACGCCCTGGCGCGCGGCGCGCTGCAGCGGGTCGACGCCGACATGGCCGACTGGCTGCGCGGCCTCGCCGACGCCCAGGCCGCCGACCTGATGGATCGGGCGGGCAACCTGCCCGGCGCGATGGCGAGCCTGCAGCGCGCGGTGGTCGAGGTGCGCCGGGCGCACGGCCTGTCGCGGCCGGAGGCCTATCTGCTGCGCCGCATCGCCGCCCTGCAGGCGCGCCAGGGCGACCTGGCGTCCGCCAAGGCCCTGCAGCAGAAGTCCTTCGAGATCCTGCTGACCCAGACCGACGGCGCCCAGCCGACGCGCCAGGAAGTGGCGCCCTATCTGGCGTTGCTGGCCCCCGGCGCCGTGGCCGGCGACGGCGCGGACGTGGCCCGCTTCTTCGAGGTCGCCTCCGTCGCCACCGAGACCTCCACCGCCACGACCGTGGCGGACGTGGCCGAGCGGCTGGCGCAGGGCGACGGTCCCAGCGCGCTGGCGCTGCGCGACCTGCAGTCGGCGCGCCTGGAGCTCGACCGCGCCACCGCCCGCCTGACGCGGGCCAGCGCGGCCGGCTCGGGCGCGACCGCCCAGCAGCTGCAGACGGTCGAAGCCATGGAGCACGACGCCCGCCAGCGGGTCGCCGACGCCATCGCCCGGGCGCAGAAGATCGCCGGCCCGCGCGCCGCGGCGGCCGTCTCGCCGCGCACCGCCCTGGCCGACCTGCAGGCCGTGCTGGCGCCGGACGAGGCCTATGTGCGCTTCATCTTTCTCGACGACGGCGCCGGCTACGCGGTGTTCGTGCGCCATGACGGGGCCAAGGTGACCCGCCTGGCGGCGTCTGAGGCCCAGGCCGCGCAGATGGTGGCCGATCTGCGGGCGTCCACCCAGGTGACGGCGCAGGGGGCGGTGCCCGGCTTCAGGCTCAGCCGCGCCGCGGAGGCCTACCAGGCGCTGTTCGGCGCCCTCGACAGCGACGTCGCCCAGGTCCACCGCCTGGTGATCGAGCCGGCCGGACCGCTGTTCAGCCTGCAGTTCGCCGCCCTGCTGACCCGCGCGCCGGACAAGGACCTGGTCGCCCGCTTCATCGCCTCACGCGGACGCGACTACAGCCAGGCGCCCTGGCTGGCGCGCGCGCGGATCCTGGAGACCTCGGTGGGCTCGGCCGCCTTCGTGCGGCTGCGCCACGCCCGGCCGTCGGACGCGCCCAACCCGATCTATGCCTTCGCCGATCCGGCGCCGCGGGTCGACGACACGCGGGCGGCGGCCCAGCTCAGCGGCGAGCGCATCGCCGGCGGCTTCTCGCGCGGCTACAGCGGCGGCGGGACCGGGGCCTGCACGGCCGAGGCGCGGGCGATCCTGGACTTCCCGCCCCTGCCCGACTCCCTGGCGGAGGCCAGCTCGGCCGTCGCCGCCTATCGGGCCGACCCGTCGCGCGACTTGCTCTCGGGCGCGGCCTTCACCGACACCGCCGTCACCCACCGGACCGACCTCGACAGCTATCGGGTGCTGCTGTTCTCCACCCACGCCGCCCTGCCGCACTCCAACCGCTGCTGGCCCGACCCCTTCCTGTTCACCACCAAGGCCGACGACGCCACCAGCGATGGCATGCTCGACACCATGGAGATCGGCGCGCTGAACCTGAACGCCAACCTGGTGGTGCTGTCGGCCTGCGACACGGCGGCCGGGGACACCAACGGCCAGGCGCTGGGGGGGCTCGCGCAGAGCTTCTTCTTCGCCGGCAGCCGGGCGGTGCTGGTCAGCCACTGGGCGGTCAATTCCCGGGCGACGGCGGCGCTGATCAGCGGCGTGCTGGCCGCCGAGGCGCAGGGCGACGAGCCCGGCCTGGCGCTGGAACAGGGCGAGCTGAAGCTGATGGACGATCCGGAACTGTCGCATCCCTATTACTGGGCGGCGTTCGCCCTGGTCGGCGGCGCGCGCCGCTGACCAGCAACGTCGCCACCCCGCGGAGAGGCTCATGACCCACCCCAACACCCACCGCATCCGCCTGACGGCGCTGCTGGCCGCCTGCCTCGTCCCGCTCGCCGTCGCGCCGGCGAGGGCCGCCGACCCGGCGGCCCAGCCCTCGGCGCAGGACATCCGCGACCGGCTGCTCGGCCGCGATGGCGCGCCGAGCAACGGCAGCTCCGCCGCCCCCGCCCAGCCCGCCGGCGGTCCCGACTGCTCGACCCAGGCGGCCCTGGAATCCAATCCGGCCTGCTTCAACCAGGTGTCCGGCGCGGACCGCGGGTTCAGCCTGGTCGGCCCGCGCGGCTCGGGCGCCCACGCCGCGGCGCCCGCGGCCGGACCGCGCGCCGGCGGAGCCTCGCCACGCGCCCCCGCACATCAGGCCGCCGCGTCGGGCCGCCGCACCACGAGCGGCGCGGCGGGCGGCTGCGGGCTGTCGGACACCAGCAACGCGCACGGGGTGAACCTGTGCATCACCTTCGGGCTGAATTCCTCGACCCTGACGCCGACGGCGCGCAGCCACCTGGACCGCCTGTACGAGGCCCTGGCGGCGCCGGAGCTGCGCAGCCGCTCGATCCGCATCGAGGGCTATGCCGACATCTCCGGCAACGCCCAGGCCAACCAGACCCTGTCGGCCGCCCGCGCCCAGGCGGCGGCGGACTATCTGGTGACCAAGGGCCTGTCGCGCGATCACGTCGAGGCCCAGGGGTACGGCTCCTCCCACCTGCTGCCGGGCCGCGCCCCTACCGATCCGGCCAACCGCCGCGTGGAAGCCCGCCTGAAGGACTGAGGCGTCCGCTCAGAGCTCGCCCCATTCCTTGAACGCGGGATCGAAGGGATTGACGCTGGCCCAGCGCCGGGAGGCGCGGATGCGCGCCTCCAGGTCGTCCATCGAGTGCAGGCCCGCCCCCCAGAAGCGGGTCACCGGCCCGTAGTGCATGCCGTAGGCGCTGACCGGATCCAGCACATTGCGGAAGTTGCGGCCGGTGGAGGCCATCTGCTTGGCCAGGGGCGAGCCGATCGCCCCGCCCACCAGCGAGCGCACCTGATTGGCCGTCGACCACGGCGCCAGCTTGGCCTTCTGGATGTCGCCCCACACGCCGGGCGCGTTGAAGGTGACGAAGGGCAGGCCGGTCCAGTGCCCCATGATCTGCGCCAGGGCCCCGCCCAGCGAGTGGCCGGTGAAGCTGATCTGGTGATTGGGATAGACCTGCCGGGTGCGGCGAAACAGGCGCACCGTCGCCTCGCAGTACTGCGGCAGCATGCCCACCAGGCCGCCGAGGGCGATCTGCAGGTCGGCGACGATGTCGCCGCCCTTCTTCAGGTCCGTGCCCTGGAAGGCCACCACCGCCTCGTTGCAGCGGCGCGAGACATAGACGCAGCCCTTGTAGTCGGTCCGCGTCGCGCCCCAGCTCATGCCCTCCTGGAACAGGGCGCTGTCGAAGTCCGCCACGACCCAGCTGCCGAACCCCGGCACGGGCCCCTGCTGGTCGATGTTGTAGACCCGGTTGGCGATCTCCGCGTAGGCAAGCGACGTGATCTGGCCCAAGGCCCCCTCCCCCATGCACGGCGTTCCGCCGCTTGGCCCGCAGCCCAGAGGGTTAGCCGTCCAGTGTCAAGCTTCGCGGCGACTACGTACTTTGCAAACCGATCCGGCAGAGCGACACGATGACGGCGCCGATGCCCGCAACGTTGAGCGCGGCGTAAATCCAGAAGCCTCTGGGGTCGGTGACGCGGGACGCCCCGGCGCCCACGCCCCGCCCAAGCCGGAACCGCATCTGTCCAGTCATGAACCCACGCACTAGGTCGAATCCGAGCAGGCCTCCAGCCGCCACAGAGAGCCCGGCAAGCACCAAGCTGATCATTCGGGCTTGGGCCCGTCATTCGGCTTCGGCGTGGTGGCCACGGCCAGCTTCTTCAGGACGGACATAGGCGAACCCTTTCAATGGGTTCGCTGTAGCCCGGCTAGGTTGGACCTGCAAAATATATGTTCGCCAGCTTCGCCGTCTGGCGCCGGTGGTCCGCGCCGGCCTATCGGCCCTTGAGGAAGGCTTCCCGCTGCGCCGGGTCCTCGACGTAGTCCGACAGGCGCTGGCGCAGGTCGTCCGGCGAGCTCGCCTGGGTGGCGGCGCGCTTGACCAGCACGGCGGCGAACGGGCCGAGGTAGAGGGTCAGGTCGTGCTGGATGCGCGCGGTGTCCTGGGCCGACAGCCCGCCCACGGGCGCCGGCGGCGCCGGCATGAACAGGGTCTGGGTGGGTACGCCCGGGGCGCGCCGCTCGGCGGTGGCCTGCAGCTGGCGGCGAACGTCGCGCAGGAAGCTGTCGCGTTCGGAGGCGGGGTCGATGCGCAGGGCCAGGCTCTCGCACAGGGCGTCCACCGAATCCGCCTCCTTCAGCGCGTCCCGCACCAGGCGGCCGGCCAGGGGCCCGATGTGCTGGGCCAGGCGTCGCTCGATGCTGCCCAGCACCTCCGCATCGGCCAGCGTCTGGGGCGTTGCGGGCTGCGCCGCCGCGGGCGGCGCCGGCGGGGGCGCGGCGGAGGCGGGCGCGGGCGAGGCGGCGGCGGGCGCGGCGGCGGGCGTCGAGACCGGACGGTAGACCGTCCGCGCCTCCGCCTGCGGGACGTCATCGCCCCTCGCCTCGACTTCCGCCAGGGCGCGGCGCAGCGCCGTGGCCATGCTCTCGGCGTCGGGGAAGCGGTCCTCGGGCCGCAGGGCCATCGCCCGGATCACAACCTCGCGCATCGGCTCGGGCATCATCGCATCGGCCGGCGCCAGCTCGATGCCGTCGTGCAGCAGCCGGACCATGACTTCCTCGAAGCTGCGCCCCGCCACGGCCGGGCGCCCGGTCAGCAGTTCGTGCAGCACCGCGCCGGTGGAGAACAGGTCCGAGCGGGCGTCGACCGGATCGCCCCGGAACTGCTCGGGCGACATGTAGCGCGGCGTGCCCAGCACCGAGCCCACCTGGGTCAGGTGCGACGTCGACATGTGCGAGATGCCGAAGTCCATCACCTTGACCTCGCGCGAGGGGGTCAGCAGCAGGTTGGACGGCTTGATGTCGCGGTGCACGATCCCCAGGCTGTGCGCCAGCGAGAGCGCATCCAGCAGCTGCAGGATGATCGGCGTCGCCCCGTGCGGTCCCAGGCCGACGCCGCGCGGCACCGCCTGGTCCATCGCCGGGGCGTCGACATACTCCATGACGAAGAACGGATTGCCCTCGTGCGAGCCGAAATCGTACATCGCCACGATGTTGCGGTGCATGCAGCGGCCCGCCGCCTGCACCTCGCGCCGGAAGCGGGCCAGATAGTCCTCGCGGTGCTCGCCCTCCAGCAGGTCGATGCGCACCAGCTTGATCGCCACCGGCCGGTCGATCTCCGGATCGTGTCCCCGATAGACCACGCCCATCGAGCCGCGCCCAAGCACCTGGTCGACCCGGTATCGACCGATCGTCTGTGGCGTCTCGCTCATGACTGGTGCGAACTCATCGAGGGCGCGGCTATTCGCCGAGCAGCTTCATAGCGTTCGCCAGGCTGCGGCGCATCCGGTTGAAGGCTTCCGCCAGGCTGGCGATCTCGTCCTTGCCGCGCACCGGGCATTCCGGAACGTCGGTCTGCCCCAGGCTGACCGCCGTCGCCATGCGGGCGATCTCGCTCGCCGGCCGGACGATCACGAAGTTCAGCACCACGTTCAGGGCCACGATGGTGACGATGAACACGAACGCCAGGCCGCCCAGGAAGATCAGGAACGACCGGTGGGCCTGCTGCAGCGCCACGTGCATCGGCACCGAGACGATCTGCGCCCCCACCGTCTCCCCCATCTTCCAGCCGAAGCCGCTGCCGGTCCCGTACAGCGCCACCATCGCCTTGGGCGCGCGGTCGGGCGTGGAATGGCACTGCAGGCAGCCCGCGTCCTTGATCCGGATCGGCCGGGCCACCGACAGCACCGGGCCGTCCGCCGTGTCGCGCTGGCTGATGGTCTGGCCCAGCCCCGGTTCGGCCCGGAAGCGGTTGATGATCTGCGCCTCCCAGTCCGCCGCATGGTCGGCCGGGTTGGTGGGATTGAGCGCGGCGTCCTTGTAGCTGTAGTCGGGCCAGGCCTTCTGCACCCGCCGGAACTGGTCCTGGACGGCCAGGAAGGGGATGGTCTGCGGCGCGAAGCGCGTGTCGCCGACGCTGGTCAGCAGCGGCGCGACCTCCTGTTCGGTATAGGCGCTGGCGCCGTCGCCGACGCTGGTCATCAGCGCCGCCTGCTGCAGCACCTCGCGCCGCGCGCCGTCCAGCGAGATCTTGTAGGCGAAGGCCGCGGAGAGCCCGAGACCGACCAGGAACGCCAACAGCATGGCCAGGTTGAACTTGGTCTGCAGCTTCATGATCGCCCCCTGATTGATCGCACTACAAGCAACGCCCGCGACGCCGGTCAACCGCCCTCACGGCGACCGCCGTCGAACGCGCGATTATGGATCGTGATGGCCGCCGCCGAAGATCCGTTCCAGCAGGGTCTTGTGCGGCTTGGCGGCGGGGGCGGGACTGGCGCCGGCCGGCGCGGCGGCCGGCGATGCGGCGGAGGGGGCGCTGGCCGGCTGGGCCGGGGCCGAGGGCGTCATCGGGGCGCGGCCGGGATAGGGTTCGGGCGCATAGGCCGCGCGCGGCGGCCGCGGACGGGCCGGCGGCGGCGCGGCGGCGCAGGCCGCGGTCTGGGCCCTCGCCCGGGCCAGGGCGTCGGCCACCGCCTGCGCGGCCGGATCCGGCGCCTGGCCGGGGGCCAGCGGGGCGAGGTCGGCGAGGGTCAGCGGGCGGTAGTTGAGGGCCAGCATCGCCTGGGCCTTGGCCGTGCGGTCGGCGCGTTCCCGCGCCAGGGCGTCGGCCGCCTGCTGCAGCGGCGCCAGGGCCCTGGCGTGGCAGCCCGTGGCCTTGGGGGCCGGCGTCACCGCCGCCTCCGCCGCCAGGGCGGCCACGTAGCGCGAGATCACCGTGCGCGCGTCGTCCTGCCGCCCGCCCTGCAGGGCGGTCCGCACGCCGGCGATCAGCTGGGCGTCGTCCGTCCCCAGACGATCCTGCAGGGCCTGCAGCCGGCTGGCCGCATCCTCCAGCTTCACGGCGTCGGGACGGCTGTCGGTCGCCGGATCCGGCGGCGGCGACAGGTCGGCCGGAACGGCGCCCACGATCGGACCCGCCGGCGCGGCCACGGGGGCCTTGGGGCCGGCGGCGCTGTCGGTCCGGGGCGCGGCGGACCGACCGCAGCCGGCCACCGCCAGCGCGACGAGCACCGCCAGTCCCGCTTCCGCGCGCGCGCTCCGCATGCTGTGCTCCCCTCGATGCCGGCCGCAACGTTCGACGCGAGTTTAACGCGCGCCGCGGCGGCTTTGCACGCGCCTCCGCCAGGCGGAGCATAGCAGAGGACGAGGGCGCACGTTGCATCGCGTTGGCCCCGCCGGCTCACGGTCATCCGGGATCGACGGGGCGATGAACAGCGTCCGCGCTGACGGGCCGGCCACCCGGGCGCAGGTCGGGGCGATCGGCCGCGTGACGTTGGCGAAATGGACCCTGCCAGGTCGCTTGGGCGTGCGCTGTCAGGCGAGAACTGAACGACGTCCCTGCTCTCCTGGACGCGGCGCAGCCTTGATCTTCGGAGGCCACACACCCCTTCGACTATTGCGAGCGCTTCTGAGTTCGACTTTCAACAAGATTGACAGTCAATAACAAAGGCAAAACACAGTCACATTGATGCCCTTTACAACGATCAACGTCACTTCTCAGACACGCCACCCGACGCTATACCCATTTTAGTTTTCAGATGACTTGCATGCCGGCCGGGTCAACGCCACGTCTGCGGCCACCCACCCGTCCGCAGACGGCGAGGAGACAGCTTTGACCGCAACTTCGCATCCCGCCGCGCCGCCGTCCGGCGGCTCAACCTATGACGCCCGCACGATCGCGTTGCACTGGCTGACGGTGCTGCTGGTCGGCGGTCAGTGGCTGGGCGCCCATGCCATCGACTGGTTTGCCCGCGGGGGCCCTCGCACCGACGCCCGCTCGGTGCACATCCTGTTCGGGGTTGTGCTGGCGATCGTGATCGCCGTGAGGCTGGTGTGGCGGCGGTCGGGCGGACAGCGCCTGCCCCCCGCGGATGGCGGCGCGCTGCAGGTCGTCGCGAACCTGGTCCACATCGCCCTCTATCTTCTGGTGCTGGCCACGGTCGGTCTCGGCCTCGCCAACGCCTGGGTCCGTGGCGACAGCCTGTTTGGCGTCTTCAGCCTGCCCGGCGGCGGCGACAAGGCGCTGCGAGAGCGTATCGGCGATCTGCACGAGCTGTCCGCCAACCTGATCCTGCTGGTGGCGGGTCTGCACTCGGTCGCGGCGCTCTGGCATCAGTTCATTCGCCACGATGGCGTGCTGGGACGGATGGTTCCCGCCCTGGCCCGCGCGGGCGGTGCGCACGGCGGATCGCACTGACGCCGCGCGCCCCCCGCCCGGTCCGCCGTCCCTCCGTCTGAGCTCGCCAGACCGTCCGGCGCCGCGCAGGATACGGCCTCAGCGGTAACCCCGGAGCAGACGCATCACCGACCCGACCATTCTCAGCCTCGGCGTCGCGCTGGGCGTAGGGCTGCTGATCGGCGCCGAACGGGAACGCCGCAAGGGCGAAGGCCCGTCGCGGTCTTCGGCCGGCGTTCGGACGTTTGCGGCGGCGTCGCTGTCGGGCGCCGTCGCCTGCCTGGTGGGCGGCGCGCCCGTCGTCGCCATGACGGTCGCGGCGGTCGGGGCGCTTGCCGCCCTCAGCTACTGGCGAAACCGCGACGACGATCCGGGCCTGACCACGGAGGTCGCCCTGGTGCAGACCGTGCTGCTGGGCGCACTGAGCGTTCGCCATGCCCCGCTCGCCGCGGGCGCGGGCGTCGCCGTGGCGGCGCTGTTGGCGGCGCGGGCGCCGCTTCATCACTTCGTGCGTGGGGTGCTCACGCAGGCGGAGCTCAACGACGGCCTCATCCTTGCGAGCGCGACGCTGGTGGTCCTGCCGCTCCTGCCGGATCGCGCCTTCGGCCCCTATGGCGCGCTGAATCCCCACGCCATCTGGCTCGTAGCCGTCCTCGTGCTCGCGATCAGCGCCGCCGGCCACGTCGCGGTGCGCCTTCTCGGCGTGCGGTTTGGCCTGCCCATCGCCGGCCTCGCCTCGGGTTTCGTGTCCAGCATCGCCACCATCGGGGCGATGGGCGCACGCGTCCGGACCGCGCCCTCGGGGCTGGCGGGGGCTGTCGCCGGCGCGGTGCTGTCGACGCTCGCGACCGTCGTCCAGATGGCCGCGGTCATCGCCGCCACGAGCCTGCCCGTGCTGCGTGCGATGGGGCCGCCTCTGATCTGCGCCGGCATCGCGGCCGGCGCCTACGGTCTGGTGTTCTCCCTCGTCGCGCTGCGCCAGAAGGCTGTGGACCAGGCCGAACCTGGCCAGGCGTTCAGCGTGACGGCGGCGCTGGGCTTCGGCGCCACCCTGGCGGTCGTCCTCGTCGCCTGCGGAGCGCTCCGGGACGGGTTTGGCCAGGCCGGCGCCATGGCGGCCACGGCGGTGGCCGGCCTCGTCGACACCCACGCGGCGGCCATATCCATGGCCTCGCTTGCCGCGGCGGGCAAGCTGTCGCCCAGCGACGCCGTCATGCCCATTCTGGTGGGCCTGTCGACGAACACGATCAGCAAGATGATCTTCGCCGCAACGAGTGGCGGCCGCGCCTTCGCCGCGCGCGTGATCCCCGGCCTGGTTCTGGTGGCGGCGGCGGCCTGGGGCGGCTGGCTGGCCGAAGCCGTCGTGTGGCCCGGCTGAGGCGGCGGCGATCGAGGGACGCCGGCCCGCCACGAAGGGCGTCGTCTCCGCCCCCGCGCCGCGGCGCTAGTGGGTCATGAGGACGTAGTGCTCGCCGTCGGCGATCAGATCCTGCGTGACGCCCCCAAGCACCCACTCGCGCATCCTGGAATGACCGAAGCCGCCGGCTACGATCAGGTCGCTCCGGTCGGTCCTGGCGATCCGCAGCAGCTTCTGGCCGGCGGCGCCCGGCGAATCCACCTCGGCCAGCGTGGCGGCCGCTATGCCGTGGTCCTGCAGCCGCCCCGCCACATCGGCCAGTTCCTGCTCCACACGCTCAAGCTCATGCTCCCGGCAAACCGCCGCCAGCAACACGCGCCGGGTCTTCTCGAGCAACGGGAGGCTGAGCGCCAGCGCGCGCCGGGTTTCGCGCGTGTTCTTCCAGGCGAAGAGCACCGTCTCGACCTTGAACTCACGTTCGCGCAGCGGCAGGAACAACACCGGTATTCCGGCTTCCATCAGCAGATCATCCGGCATGACGTAGGTGGAGGCGTCGCTGCTGAGGCGGCGATAGGCCAGGATGACATCCGCCGCCCGCGCCTGCCTGGCCATCACGTCGTTGGGACGAGCGATCTCGGCGCGCCACTCGGCGGCGCATCCCGCCAGCGCCGCGGCTTCCCGAAACACGTCTTGCGCCGCCTGGATATCCGCGCGCGTCGACTGCACGATGCGTTCGTAGTCGCCGCCGCCGCCCTCAGCCGCGCTGTCGAAGGGCCAGGGCGCCTGGGCCCCGACACCGATCACCCGCGCGCCGAGCGCATGGGCCACGCCGAACGTCGAGCGAAGCCGCGCAGCGCAGCCCCGGTCCATCGTCACATGGGTCAGGAGCGTCTTGTAGGGCATGATCATCCTCCGCATCACACCCTGGAGCCCCCGCTCGCGGCCGCCCTTGATCTGGCGCAACCCCGGGGCGCCGATGGGGCCTGCGCGACCTCGCTTCCCGGCTTTTGACCTGCCACAAGGCCGACAGGCCGCCGATGGGGCCTATCTGGTCGATGATGACTTCGAAGAGCGGTGCGATGGCGCCAGACTTGACGGGCCTGTCCGAGGCGCAGGCGGCGGAGCGCCTGCGCGCCGAGGGGCCGAACATCCTGCCCGATCCGGATCGGCGGGGTCTGGCCCGGATCGCACTGGAGGTGCTGAGGGAACCGATGTTCCTGCTGCTGCTCGGCGGCGGCGGGATCTATCTGGTGCTGGGCGACCTGCGCGAAGCCCTGGTGCTGGCGGCCTTCGCCCTGCTTTCGGTCGGCATCGCCGTGGTCCAGGAGTATCGCAGCGAGCGGGTGCTCGAGGCGTTGCGGGACCTTACCAATCCGCTGGCCAATGTGGTGCGTGACGGCGTCAGGCGCCGGCTCCCGAGCCGCGATCTGGTGCGCGGCGACCTGATTGCCATCGCCGAAGGCGAGCGCGTCCCCGCCGATGCGCTTCTGCGCGCCGGACATGGCGTCGAGGTCGACGAAAGCCTTCTCACCGGCGAATTCGCGCCCGTGCGAAAGGCCTTGTCGACAACCGCCACGGCCCTCGCCGCGCCCGGCGGCGAGGACACGCCGTTCGTGTTTTCCGGCACGCTCCTTGTGCGCGGGGATGGCCTGGCCGAGGTGGTGGCCACGGGGCCTCGCTCGGAAATCGGCAAGATCGGCAAGGCGCTGCGGGCCATCGAGAGCCAGCCCGCCCGCCTGTCGCGCGAAACGCGTTCCCTTGTCCGGATCGCAGGCGTGGCCGCCTTCCTGGTCTGCGCCGCCGTCGTGCTGATCATAGGCCTGGCGCGCGGCAGCTGGCTGCAGGCGCTGCTCGGCGGTGTCTCGATCGGCATGTCCATGCTGCCGGAGGAGTTTCCGCTGGTGCTGACCGTGTTCATGGTCATGGGCGCCTGGCGCATCTCCCGGGCGCGGGTGCTCACCCGGCGCGCCAGCGCCATCGAGACCCTCGGCTCGGCGACCGTCCTTTGCACCGACAAGACCGGCACCCTGACGCAGAATCGCATGACGCTGACCTGCGCCTGGATGGACGGCGACCTTGTGTCGTGGACGGCGGCCGAGGCCACCCCGCCGGCCGTGCTGGATCTCGTCAACCTCGGCGCGCTCGCCAGCGCCCCCCGCCCCTTCGACCCGATGGAGCTCGCGTTTCACGCCGCGGCGGACACGGGCCCACCTGATGATGGCCACCTGGAAAAGACCTACGACCTGACGCCGGGCTGCCCGGCCATGGCGCAGGTGTGGGCCGGCGCGGGTGGACGCCGCGTGGCGGTGAAGGGCGCGCCTGAGGCGGTGCTGCGGCTATGCCGCCTGGATGACGGGCGCATGCGGGACATCATGGCCATGGTGGAACGCATGGCCGAGGGCGGCGCGCGGGTGCTCGCGGTCGCGGAAGCCCGCGTCGGCGTCGGCCCGCTCCCCGACACGCTGGAGGCCTTCGCCCTGGCGTTCCGCGGCCTGGTAGGTCTGTCCGACCCGCTTCGGCCCGGCGTGCCCGCGGCGGTGGCGGAGTGTCAGGGCGCCGGCCTGCGGGTCGTCATGGTCACCGGCGACTATCCCTCGACGGCGCGGGCGATCGCCACCCTCGCCGGGATCCGCGGCGGCGCCACCCTCACTGGCGGCGACCTGCGCGCCCTGTCGGACGAAGCGCTCGCCCGGCGCGTGGGGGACGTGTCGGTGTTTGCCCGCATCCTGCCGGAAGAGAAGCTGCGGATCGTCCGCGCGTTCAAGGCCGCGGGCGAGATCGTGGCCATGACGGGCGACGGCGTGAATGACGCCCCTGCCCTGAAGGCGGCCGACATCGGCATCGCCATGGGCGCCCGCGGCACCGAGGTGGCCAGAGCCGGGGCGGATCTGGTCCTGCTGGACGATGACTTCGGTTCGATCGTCGAGGCCATCCGCCTTGGCCGCCGCATCTATGACAACCTGCAGAAGGCGATGGGCTTTGTGGTCGCCGTCCATGTGCCGATCGCGGGACTGGCGATCCTCCCGCTCCTCCTCGGCCTGCCCATCTTCCTGGCGCCCGCCCACATCGCCTTCCTGGAGATGATCATCGACCCGGTGTGTTCCCTGGTCTTCGAGGCGGAGGCGGAAGAGGGCGACGTGATGCGCAGGGCGCCGCGCGACGCCGGAGCGCGCCTGCTGGCGTCTCGCGCCCTGGCCTACCGCGGGGCTCAAGGGGTCTGTGTGCTGGTGGCGGTTGCGGCGACCTATGTGGAGGCCACGACGTGGGGCCTGCCGGACGACTCGGCGCGCGCCACCGCGTTTCTCGCCCTGGTGCTCGGCGTGCTGGGACTTGTCATGGCCACGCGCAGCTTCGGCCCTGTCGTCGGCGCGCTGATGCGCCCCAATCGCCTTCTGGTTCTCGTCGCCGGCGTCGTGCTGCTGGCCGTCCTGGCGGTCATGGCCGCGCCCGGGGTCCGAGAGCTGTTTCATTTCGGGCCGCCGACGACGCGCGGCCTGCTGTGCGCCCTGGCCGGCGCCGGCGGCAGCCTGGTGATCCTCGACCTGCTGCAGCGGCTCTACGGCCTGCTCACACGCCGCGTCGCCGCAGCAAGCGGGGCCAGGCAAGGCGGCGCCCGCGACGTCGCCTGACCGGGGCGGGCTCGCCCAGCACGTCTTCAATATAGAGCAGGTGGACGAGCAGGATCACGACCACCGTGATCGGAGCGGCGAGGAACACGCCGACGGGTCCCAGCAACACGGCGAACACCACCGTGGAAAAGATCGAGATGACGGGCGGCACGTCGACCACCTCATCCTGCACCAGGGGCGTGATGAAGGTGCCCTCGACGAAGTGCACCGCCCAGAACAGCACGGCGACCACCACCGCCTTGATGGGCTCCTGCAGAAAGCCGATGAGCATGCCGGGCAGCGCGGCCATGATCGCGCCGACATAGGGGATGAACGTCAGAACGGCGCCGGTCAGCCCCAGGGCGAAGGGGGCGTCGATACCCATGGCCCAGAGGCCGAGACTGGCGAGCACGCCGACGGCCGCCATCACCACCAGCCGTCCCAGCAGCCACAGTCGCAGCCCCTGGGCGAGGGAATCCAGCACCTGGGCGGCGCGCGCACGCCGGGCCCTGGGGACCAGCACGAGGACGCCTTGGCGATAGCGCTCCGGGTCGATCGCCAGGAATACGCCCCCGGCGATCATCACCAGGGCGTAGGTCAGCGCCTGTCCCGCACCGGCGACGAACCTCGCCAGCATCCGCGGGGCCGGCCCGGCGGCGGCGCTCTTGAGCGCATTGTCGGACATGCCGACCACTTCCCGACCCAAGGGGCTGGCGTTCAGCCACGCCGTGATGCTCTGCAGGCTGCGGGGCAGCTTCTGCGCGAGCTCGTCGTACTGCGCGGCCATCATCGCGCCGAACACCTCGACCGCCAGTCCCATCCCGCCCAGGGCCACCGCCACGACGAGGGCAAGTGACCAGGCCCTCGAGAGGCGCGTGCGCCTCGCGATCGCGTCCGCCAGGCCGCTGAAGCCCACCGACAGCATCACCGAGCCGAAGGCGATGGACAGGACATCCCGCAGCCGCCAGAGCGCCAGCGCGAGGACAACGAGCGCCACAACGATCAGGCTGCGAACGACGAAGGCGCCGAGGCCCTTCGCCAGCCCGGTCCCTCCGGTCGCTGCGCTCCCGCCCTCGGCCTCGGCTTCCGCCTCAGGCTCCACTCTGCGCCGCCACCGGATGGCACGGCGCCCGTGCGGCGCCGGCATAGCTCAGGCCGGAGGGACCGCGCCCCTTGCTCCAGCAGACCGGCCCCGCGGTGATCTGCGTCGGCGCGGCCGCGGACAGGGCTGCGGCCGCGGAGGGCGCCTCCAGCGCGGCGGCGGCCAGCTTTGCCGCCAGGGCGTCCGTCTGCGACGGGCTGGCGGTCTGGGACTTCACGCTCACGCGGAAGCTGATCAGCCCGCCTCCGAAGGCCGGGGTGAAGCCCTCCAGGCAGACGGTCGGTCCGCAACTCGACCAGGCGACGGGCTGGTCGGCGTCGCCGGGCCCGGCGGGCGCGAAGGGCGGCAGCCGTTCGCCCTTGTCCTCCTGCGCCAGCGCGGAATTGACCCGCGTGCGCACCGCGTCGATCGATGGATAGAGCAGGTCACGGGATTCCGCCGTGGCCGTCATCTGGTCGAGCGCGCCCACCTTGCGGCCGAACACCCGATCCGACAGGTCCATCAGGGCGATCGACGCCCGCTGGCGGAAGACCTCGTCGGGCGCCGCACAGGCGGAGACGAACGCCTCCGAGTCCGACAGCGACAGGGTCGGGCTGTGGGAGGCGAGCCGCACGCCGCGCCAGGCGCACGCCATGGGGGGATCGGCGGCGTAGCCGGCGCAGGGTGCGTCCTTGTCGAGGCACCGGGCCAGATACCCCTGCTGAATGATGTCGCCGCTCAAGGCGTCGTGCAGATGTTCCGGCGCGCCGCGCACCGCCGCCGACCTGTGATCTTCGCACCCCGCAAGGCCGAGACACAGCGCCGCCAACAAACCCGGCGTCAAGGCCGCTGATCGCGCCACGCTGACCATCGCCATCCTTCCCATCGTTTGGGAAATCCTACGCGGCGAGCGCCCCGGTCGCCTTGATCCTCCTCAAGTCGATCCCTCCGCGCCGGCGCGCGCCCGGGCGGCCGAGGTCGGGCCACGAGGGTGGGCCGCGGCCACGACGGCGGTCGGTTCCGCGGGCCGGGCGATCACACCGACAAGGCCAAAGCCGCCGCCTCTTGACCGCCCGCCTCCGGGTGCGCCTGCAGGGTGCGCGCCGCGCAGGCCAGATGGATACAGAGCCGGCTTGCGTAGAGCCAGTCCAGGGCCTCGCGCCCCGCCGCGGTGAAGCGCACGCCGCCGGCCTCGCGCACCAGGAAGCCGCCGGCCGCCGCGTCGTGGATCATGCGCGACACGTGCACGCGGGAGACCTGGAACCGGCGGGCCATGTCGGCGGACGTGAACGGTATCGCGCCCAACGGCGGGAAGCTGTCGGCCGCAGCCACCAGGCCATGCAGCACCTGGATGCCCGCCAGGCGGTGCATGAAGATCCGGTACCAGCCATCGAACGCCCGGGTCTGCCCGCTGCCGGCGACGAAGGCGTCGCCCTGCTCGACGACCAGCCGGCGAAGGACCGCCGGCTCGGCGAGACCGCGCTGCACCCGCCGCACGGCGGGCTCGACGATCGCCGCCGCGTCCAGCAGGCTGGCTTCATGCCGCGCATAGGAAGCGAGGAACTGCGGCGTCAGACCATAGCGCGCCGGTCGCGAACCCGGATGCCGCCGCACATAGCCCAGGTGCAGCATGAGGCTCAGCAGGGCGCGGGCGCGGCCGGGGCTGACCAGGCCGAAGCCGGCGATGAAGGTCTTGAGTCGCGACAGCGTCAGCCCGCCGGAGGCGTCGAGATAGATCGCGCTGAGGGCCGCGACCGTACGGCCCGCATCCCGCAGCATGTCGCCCAGCGCCGCATCCTCATCGGCGTCACGCAGCATGTTGGCGGCAAGGCGCCGGGCGGCGGCGGCGTACTGAGGACGTCGCCGAAGTTCGTCCCGCATCTCGGGCAGGTCCGCGGCCTCGGCGTTCCATGCCTGCAGTCGCCCGACGTCCTCCACCCTGCCCCACACCGCACCGAAAGAACTGACGGCGAAGCTTCTGCACGGTGGAGGCCGCCAGGCAAGCGCCGCAGGCGCTATTTCAGCACCGCCTCGCGCACGAGCATGTCGCCCAGGATGGTCCGGATCGCCCCGCGCGCCGCCTGTTCGGCGTTGGCCTTCGGCAGGCCGCCGGAGATCTTCGCCTGAAGGGCGTATTCCTCGGCCGGCGTCCGGTCGAAGACGGCCATGTTCTTGTATTCCTGGGCCAGGATGATGTCCGGCTCGCCGGCCCGCGGCGAGGCGACCAGCAGCACCTTGTAGTCGAGGATCACGCCCGCCTTCTTCAAGGCTTCCTCCTGCGCCTTCCAGGCGGTGGAGAGCCAGCTCATGTAGTCGTCGAAGTGGCCGTCCTTGGTCTGGATCATCGAGTAGTCCCAGACAGGCCCATTGTCGAACACCGGGCCGTCGGCATCTGCGGCGAGCGCCGGTGTGGCGGTCGCCGCGGCCATGATCGCAGCCGCAACAAGTCGTTTCATGATCGCTTCCCTCCTGATGGGCCGGCCCGGCCCGCGCCGCATCGGCCCCGGCGAGGCGACGGCGCCTTGCCGTTGCAGGCGCGCGGTCGGCCGGCGGATCGAAGCTACGCCAGGGCCCGCCGCGACCCGGCCGAACATTTTTGACGGGCGCCCGTTCCTGTGCGGACGTTCCCGTCCTGAACCCGCGCTTGCCACGCCGTGCGTCGCTATATCTGATGCGGCGGAGCAGGCTTGTTGGGCTGTCGATGACCGGACCGACGGTAGTCGTGTTGGTGGGGCCGAAAGGGGCGGGCAAGTCCTACCTCGCCGGGCGCATGCGCGACGAGCTGGGCTATGGGTATGTCGATGCGGAACGCATCTGGCTGCAGCTCAGGGCCGAAGGGGACCACGTCGGCGCGGCGTTCGATGACGAGGGCCAACGCCGGATCCTTTCGGAGATCTCGGAGCGCCTGAGGACGTCGACGGCGGTCGTCACCGAAAGCACGGCCGCTGCGCCATGGTTCGCGGCGTTCATCGCGCGCCTCGAGGCGCTGGCGCCTGTCGAGTTCATCCGCGTCGTCGCGCCGCTGGACGCCTGTCTCGCCAGGATCGAGCGCCGGGACGGCGCCGCTCACCTGCCGGCATCCGTCGACCTCATCCGGCGCGTGCATGCCCATGCCGAGGGCGTTTCGCTGCCGTGGTCTTTGGTCGTCGAGAACAGGTCGCCTGAGGACGCCGACCGGTTCCTACGGTCCCTGCCCGTCAGACGCAGGCGATCGAAGGCCTGAAGGGCCGCCTCGAGTCGGTCTCCGGTCCGAGGCCCGGTCAGCGCGCCTCGGGGGCGGCCAGCTGCGGGCCTTGAGGGCGGCAGCCTGTCGCCAAGTGGCAAGCGGCCAGCGTTGAAACCGCGCCCGCGGGAGGTGTCCAACCCGCGGAGGCGATGGCGATGGTGGCGCTCGCGGCCGGCGCTGAACGACGACAGCTCCGACGTCTCATTGGAGCCGCCTGGGCTGTCCTCGCCCATGTGAGAGCTGAAGGCTGGGGGCTGTTGATCGCGTCGCCACCAGGCCGTCAGAACTCCTCCCAGCCGTCGTTGCGGGCGGCGGCGGCGCCCATCGCCACCGCGATCTTGGCGTGGGCCCGCGCGACCGGGTTGCGCGCCGGGGCGTCGCGTCCAGTGTCGGCGGCGCGGGGCCGGGCGCCGACGGGCTGCCCCGTTCCGACGTCGAAGCGGGAAATCATGTTGGCCAGCTCGCGCGACTCCGCCTTCAGGCTGGCGGCGGCGGCCGTGGCCTCTTCCACCATCGCGGCGTTCTGCTGCGTGACCTGGTCCATCTGGTTGACGGCGACATTGACCTGGCTGAGGCCCGTGGCCTGCTCTTGGGACGACTGGGAAATCTCGGCGATCAGCTTGTCGATCTCCGTGACCTTGGCCACGATGCCCGTCAGGGCCTGGCCGGTGTCGCCGACCAGGCGGACGCCGCGCTCCACCTGACTGGAACTGTTGGCGATCAGGGTCTTGATCTCCTTGGCCGCCTCCGCCGAGCGCTGAGCCAGAGCCCGCACCTCCTGGGCGACGACGGCGAAGCCGCGGCCGGCCTCCCCGGCCCTGGCGGCCTCCACCCCGGCATTCAGCGCCAGCAGATTGGTCTGGAAGGCGATCTCGTCGATCACGCCGATGATCTGGGTGACCTGCCTGGAGCTCTGCTCGATCTCTCCCATGGCCGACACCGCGTCGCGCATGACATCGCCGGAACGGACGGCGTCGTCCTTGGCGCTCGAGGCCGCATGGTTGGCCAGCTTGGCGCCCTCCGCGCTTCGTTTGACCGTCGCCGTGATCTCGTCCAGGGCGGCGGCGGTCTCTTCGAGACTGGCCGCCTGCTGCTCGGTGCGGCGCGAAAGGTCGTCGGAGGCGGTGGCGATCTCGTCGGCCCCGCCGCCGACGCTGTGGGTGGACGCCGCCACCGCCGACATCGTCTCCTGCAAGGTGGACATGGCCGTGTTGAAGTCGCCCTTCACCTTCTCGAACGCCGCCTCGATCGGCCGCGTGATCCGGTGCGTGAGGTCGTTGTTGGCCAGGGCCGTCAGGCCCGCGGCCACTTCGTTGACCGCCGCAACGCGCCCGGTGACGTCGGTGGCGAACTTGACGACCTTCACCACCTTGCCGCTGGCGTCGAAGATCGGGTTGTAGGAAGCCTGGATCCAGACCTCCTTGCCGCCCTTGCCGACGCGCTTGAATTCGGCGGCGACGAATTCGCCGGCGTTCAGCTTGCGCCAGAAGTCCTGGTAGTCCGCGGACTGGGCGTAGCTGGACTCGACGAACATGCGGTGGTGCCGCCCCTTGATCTCGGCCAGCGTATAGCCAAGCGCCGACAGGAAGTTTTCGTTGGCCGTGATCACCTCACCGCCCAGGGTGAACTCGATCACCGCCTGAGCCCGGGAGAGCGCCGCGATCTTGCCCTCGAACTCGGCGTTCCTGAGCTTTTCGGCGGTGATGTCGGTGGCCACCTTGACCACCTTGATCACCGCGCCCCTGGCGTTCGTCACAGGGTTGTAGGAAGCCTGGATCCAGACCTCCTTGCCGCCCTTCCCGATCCGCCGGTATTCGCGCTGATCGAACTCGCCGCGGCCCAGCTTGGCCCAAAACGCGGCATAGTCGGGACTACGCACCTCATCAGGGTCGACAAACAAGCTGTGATGTTGTCCGCGGATTTCAGAGAGGCTGTAGCCCAAGGTGGTGCAGAAGTTCTCGTTCGCCGTCAGGATCTTCCCCCTGGGGTCGAACTCGATGATGGCCAGCGAACGATGCAGCGCCTTGAGGACGAGGTTCGCCTCAGATGCTGCGCCAAATTCGAAGGTCATGCGACTGCTCCTTGTGATTCAGAGGCGAAATCCACCTCGTCGCCGGCCGCGTGATAACGGTGATTTATTAACACGGCGCAACACTCTCCTCTTTAGAAAGGCCATTCAGCCAAATATCAGAGGCCTTAATACTCAAAACGGGGCTGCAACCCTGCGGTGCTTTGACCTGTACTTAGCGGACACGTTTAGCCAGCCGCAGCCAGCGCCGGCTGCAAGGCCAGGTCGAAGGCGCCAGCGCCAAAGCGCGCGCCCTGCAGGATAACCTCCCTGGACCGCCCGCCCTGGAGCGGAAGTCCGCCCATGTCCGCCTGGGCAAAGCGCGCGCGCCAGAGATTGGCCCTGGCAAAGGACACGCCGCGAAGGTCGGCTCCGGTAAAGTCGGCATTGCGAAGGTCAGCCCCTTCGAAGCAGGCGCCCTGCAGCTGGGCCCCGGCGAAGTTGACGCCGATGGCCCGGGCGCCGCGAGCCGAAAGTCCGACCAGGCGCCGGCGAGAGAACATCGCCGAGATCGGGCGCAGGTCTTCATGGTCGAGATTGGCGGGACACCCGGCGGCGCCTTCCGTCGCCGCTGCCCACGAACAGCGCCACTGACAGCAGGTTGTGGTTCGACGCCCTCGACGAGCAGGCTCGGCGCCACCGCGCGCCTCACCGGGGCGCATCGAACCGCCACCCCGGTCGACGCAGGTCGTGCGCCGCTCCGGGGTGGCGGAGGACAGCAGGCTTACGGCGTGGCGTTGACGCTGGCGCCGCCGGATTGGGAGCCGTTGGCGGTGGCCTGGGCGTTGATCGGGACGCGGCCGCCGCGGTGGGCGGAGGCCCGCGCCTGCCCGGCGCCCCCGGCGCTCGCGCCGCTGCGCGAGGCGGCGGCCTGGCCACTGACGCTGTGCGAGCTCTGGGCGGTTGCTCCGGCGGCGTTGGCGGCCGTATTGCCCGCGGTGTCGCCCGCCGCACTCACCGCTGAGTCAAGCGCCTGGCCGGAGGCCCGGTTGGCGGCGGCGCCAGCGGCGCCGCTCACAATCCCGGAGGCGGCGGCGGTCGACGATCCGGCCGCGTTGGACACCGTCCCGGCGGCGGCCCCGCCCGTGGCGCCGCTGATCGTGCCCGCCAGGCTGCCGGCCGCGTTCGCCGAGCCGCCCAGGGCGTCGATCGAGTGGCTGAGCTGGCCCTGGCCCGACGCCGTGCCGGAGACCGAGCCGCCGAGCGACTGGCTGGCCGAGCCCACCGAATTCACCACCCCGCCCAGGCCGGCGCCCCCGCCGGCGGCCCCGTTCAGCGAGCCGGTCAGGCCCCCGGCCAGATTGCCGCCGGCCGCGGCGCCGCCGAGCAGCTGGGCGTTCGCCACGCCGCCGACCAGGGCCGCGGCCGCGGCCATCGAAAGCATCAATCGGGTGTTCATCTTCGCATCTCCGTCAGGAGGGCCGCCAATGGACCCTTCCCAACGCCAACGACCCGGCGCCGCGGATTCTTCCCGCTCAGCCGCGCTTTTTCGCGAGCGGCCGGGGGTCGTTGCGGCAGGCCTCGCAGATCACGCCCCTGCCCACCGCGCCGTGGCCGGGCCTGGCCTCGGCCGCCGCGCCGGAGAGAGGGTTCTGCGCATAGGCGGCCAGGCGTGCGGCGACCAGCGGGGCGGCGAACGACGTGCCGCGCACGGCCGCGAAGCCCCCGCCCGGCGTCGCGGCGGCGATTTCGGCGCCAGGCGCGGCGAAGTCCAGATGAGCTGCACGGCCCGCCTCGAACAGGGCGCGGTCGTGGGCGTCGACGCCGGTCACCGCCACGACGCCGGCGTAGGAGGCCGGATATTGCGGCGGCGCGGCCGGGCCGTCGTTGCCCACCGCGGCCACCACCAGCACGCCGCCGGCGCGTGCGGCGTCGACCGCCGCCTCCACGACCGCATTGGGCGGACCGACAAGGCTGATGCTGACCACCCGGGCGTGCCGTGCGATCAGCCAGCCGATGGCGCGGGCGACCGCCTCGGCGGAGCCATTGGCGACCGAGCCGCCGTAGACGTCGGCGACCAGCAGGTTTGCGCCCTGGGCCGCGCCGGAGAACCCGGCCGCCGCGCCGACCAGGAGGGAGGCCACCGCCGTGCCGTGTCCGGTCGCCGTGACCTGACCGGCGAAGCCTCGTTGCTCGATGGATGCGCCCGCCAGCGCCGGGTGAGCCGAGACGCCGCCGTCGACGATGCCGATCACCACGCCAGGCCGGACCGGGGGAAACGAGCCGGCGACTCTCGCCGCCGCCACCGTCGCCAGCGGACCGCCCGCCGGCTCATAGACGGCGTTGAAATCGATGCTGGCCCCGGGCGCCAGGGTCCGCAGAGCCGCAACCGCGGCCTTCAACCTGCGGCCTTCGGGCGGCGCAAGCACGGTGACGCGCAGGTCCGCGCCTTCGAGACGCTCATCGCGCAGCACGGTGAAGCCGGCGCCGGTGGCGGCGGCCAGTCCGGCGGCGGAGAGCCCCGTCGCGAGGATCTCGCCGCGTCTCACCAGCGCGCCGTCGGGGCCGGCCTCCAGCACGCGCCCGTTGCGGCGCAAGGTCTCGCGCAGGCGGGACCTTCGCTGGTCCAGCAGCGCCGAGGCGTCGGTCTCGACCACGCCCTCGACCGGCCCCAGGGCCAGCGGATCGGCGAGAATGCGCGCTGCGCCGGGCGACTGGGGCGCCAGGGCGTCGAGGGTCTGGCCCACCGGCTGCACCGCGCTGCCCACCCCGCCCACGGCGGGGCCTACGCCCAGTCTGCTGGCGACCCCACCGCCGCCCAGCAACTGGGCGCAGGCCGGCGTGGCCGCGAGGGCGAGCATCAGAGCCAGGATGGACTTGCGCATGGGAAACGCCCTCGTCTTGGATGTCGTGGGGAAGAAACGAGCCGGGCGCGTCGTTTCTTCCACAATGACAGAGACAGGTATTGGATTCATTCGAGCGCGACCTGACCGACCTGTTTCCGCGGCTGCGGCGGCTGGCGCATGCGCTCGCGCGCTCGCCCGCCGAGGCGGACGACCTGGTCCAAGGGGCGGTGGAGCGCATCCTTCGCGCGCGGACGCAATGGCTCGAGGGCACCCGCTTCGACGCCTGGGCCTTTCGCATCCTGCGCAACCTTTGGATCGACACCACGCGCGCGCAGAGCCGCAGCCGCGCCCGCCTCGCGCCAGAAGACGAGGGCCAAGCGGTGGGCCACGACCCGCGCGCCCAGATCGAGGCGCGCGCCGAGCTCATGAGCCTCATGCAGGCCATGGCGCGGCTGCCCGACGAACAGCGCGAAGTCATCGCGCTCGTGGCGATCGACGGGCTCGGCTATGCCGAGGCGGCGCAGGTGCTGGGCCTGCCGATCGGCACGGTGTCGACGCGGGTGGCGCGAGGGCGGCGTGCGCTGGCGGCTCTGATCGGGGGCGAGCATGACGGCCGATGATCCCATGACCGAGCAAGATCGCCTGATCGCCTGGCTGGATGGCGAGATGCCCTCAGACGAAGCCGAGGCCTTCGCGGCGAAAGTCGCTGCGGACCCGGCGCTGGCGGCAGAGGCCGAGCGTCAGCGCGCCCTGGGCGCGCGGCTGAACGCCGGCTTCGCCCCCTTGATGGAGGCGCCGGCCCCCGCATGGCTTGGCGAGGTCATCGCTGCGGCGAGGCCTTCGGCCGAAGTGGTGGACCTGACCGATCGGCGCGCTGCGCGCCGGCGCGACGCCAAGGCCCGCGCCATCTCCTGGTCGGCGCTCCGATGGCCGGCCGGCGTTGCCGTGGCGGCGGCTGTGGTCCTGGCGATTGGCGTCGGCGTGAGCCTGCGTCCCGCCTCGCCGGCCCTGATCGCACCGGGCGCAGGTGGCGGTCTGCAGGCCCACGCAGGCCTGGCGCACGCCCTGGACCAGCAGTTGGCCTCGACCGCCCAGGCCGGCCCGATCCGCATCGGCCTGACATTCCGCGCTCATACCGGCCGCGTGTGCCGCACCTTCGAGGCCCATGGGGCGTCGGCGACGCTGGCCGGCGTCGCCTGTCGCGCCCCAGGCGGCTGGGCCATCGCCGAGGTCTCCGCCGTCACCCCCGATCGCGGCCAGTATCGCATGGCCGGCGAAGCCCCCGCCCAGATAGCCGCCGTCGACAGCCTGCTGGCCGAAGGCCCCTACGACGCCGCCACCGAGGCCAAGCTGGCGAAGGCGGGCTGGCGGTGACGCGCTCGCCCAGGGCAGACCTTGCGCGCTCTAGCGGCCCGCAAGCGTCCCGCAGAGAGTCGATGAGAGCTTTCGCCCCCACCACCTCAACCGAACCAATTGATCTATTGGGGAAAATGGTGCCGCCGGACAGGATCGAACTGTCGACCTCAGCCTTACCAAGGATGCGCTCTACCACTGAGCTACGGCGGCGTTCCCCGCTTGGGGAGGCGGCTCATTAGCGAACGTCGGGGGCTCTGTGAAGCGAAAAGCGCTTGACGGGGCGCCTCGGCCCCCAGCTTTCTCGTCGCATGGACGACACGCCCCGGTCCGACCTGGCCAAGCCTGCGCCGAAACCGGCCTCGGCGCGCGAACAGAAGCTGGCCGCCGCCCTGCGCGCCAACCTGCGCCGGCGCAAGGCGCCGCCGGCGCGGCCGGGGCCGGCGGCCGGCGCCGCCGACCCGGAATCCTGACCGCGGCGGAACGTGGCCCCCGGTCCGCGCATTCCTGAAGCTGAAGCGTGCGAAGGGGCGGAACGCCAGGTGCTGCTGAGACCGGGAATCACCTGCTGGCGACGCGGATCGGCCCCCCGGGCGGCTCTGATCATCGACATGGCGGACTATTTCCTCGCCGCCCGCGAGGCGATGCTGAAGGCGCGCCGCACGATCCACTTCCTGAACTGGGCGTTCGAGCCCGGCACGGTGCTCGACCCCAATCCCGGCGTGCCGCGCCACGGCCAGGAGGACATCGCCGCCTTCCTGCGACAGCTGTCGACCGAGCGGCCGGCGCTGGAGATCCGCATCCTGTGCTGGCAGTCGGCGCTGCCGGTGGCCGCCACGCAGGACTTCTTCCCCATCAAGGGCCGGCGCGCATTCGCCGGCACGCGGGTGCGCTTCCGCCTCGACGGCCGCCTGCCCAACGGCGCCTGCCACCATCAGAAGGCGCTGATCATCGACGACGCCGTGGCGTTCTGCGGCGGCGGCGACATCGGCCCGGACCGCTGGGACACGGCCGCCCATCTGGACGACGACCCGCGGCGGGAGAAGGGCCGCGACGGCCTGGGCACGTTCGATTCCCGGCACGAGGTGATGGGCGTGGTCGACGGCGCGCCCGCCGCCCACCTCGGCGAGCTGTTCCGCGCCCGCTGGCTGCGCGCCACCGGCGAGACCCTGCCCCCGGCGCCGACGCCGCCCGCGGCGGACGACCTGGCGCCGGCCGCGTCTCCCCCGCCCGCGGACGCCGATCCCTGGCCCGAACGCATCACGCCGCAGTTCGCCGGGGTCATCGCCGGCATCGCCCGCACCAGCGCCAGCTGGCGCCGGCATCCCGAGGTGCGCGAGAACGAGCGCCTGCACCTGGCCGCGATCGCCGCGGCGCGCCGGCTGATCTATATGGAGAACCAGTATTTCACCTCGCCGCTGATGGCCGAGGCCCTGGCCGCGCGGCTGGCGGAGCCCGACGGGCCGGAGGTGGTGCTGGTCTCGCACCGCCGCTCGCCCTCTTGGTTCGACCACGTCACCATGGACCGCACGCGCTCGCTGTTCATTCGCCGGCTGCGACGGGCCGACGTGTTCGGGCGCCTGCGCACCTTCCATCCGGTCACGCCCCTGGGCCGGATCATCATCGTCCACGCCAAGCTCAGCATCATCGACGACGTGCTGCTGCGGATCGGCTCGGCGAACCTCAACAACCGCTCCACGGGCTTCGACACCGAGTGCGACCTGGTGTTCGAGGCCGCCGGCCCGGCCGCCGCGGCGGCGCGCGAGCGGATCGGCAACCTGACGGTGCGGCTGATCGCCCATTGGCTGGGCACGGACGAGGCGCGGGTGGAGGCGGCCTGGGCCGAGGCGCGCTCGCTGGGCGGGGCGGTGGACCGGCTCCGCGCCGACGGCCTGGTGCGATTGCGACCGCTGGAGCCGGAGCCCCTGGGTCCGCTGGCCACCTTCATCGCCGCCTTCCACCTGGGCGATCCGATGTGCCCGGACGACTCGTTCCGCCCCTGGCGGCGCGAGCGCGAGATGCGCGCGGCCCGGGACGAGGCCCTGGCCGCCCTGGCCGGCCCGGCCCCTCCCCCGGCCGAGCCCCCGTCGGCGACGTCCGGGCCCGGCGTCGCATGCGATTCCGCTCAGGCGGGCGGCAGGTCGAAATCCATCACCAGCGGCGCGTGATCGGAGGCCAGAGCCGTCAGCCGGTCGCGCGGCACGCTCAGGCCGCGCACGACGACGCCGGGGCTGACCAGGATGTGGTCGATCGGCGCCAGCGGCATGCGCGAGGGAAAGGTGGCCAGCAGTCCGCTCGCCCCGCCCGGGCGCGCCAGGGCGCGGGCGTCCTGCAGGCGCGCCAGCAGCCGGCGCAACGCGCGCGAGCCCAGCACCGCGTTCAAGTCCCCCACCAGGACGGTGGGCGCCTTGCAATCAGGGTGGCCCAGCCAGTCGTGCCCGGCGAGCGCGGCGGCCTGCGCCGCCTGCTCGGCCGGCACCAGCCCCAGGTGGGTGTTGATCACCTGCAGCTCCTGCCCGCCGATGCTGATCGCCAGCCACAGGGCGCCGCGCGGCTCCAGGGCGCGGAACGCCCGGTGCCCGGGATGGCCTGGCAGCGGAGCCGACTTGACGCGACGCTCCGGCAGCCGGGTCAGGATGGCGTCGCCGTAGCGCTCCTCCTCGATGGTCAGGGCGGCGTTGAAGTGGAAGGCCATGTCCAGCCGGTGCGCCAGCTCGTGCGCCTGGTCGACGTGGCGCGTGCGGGCGCGGCCCACGTCCACCTCCTGCAGGGCGACGATGTCCGGCCGCTGGCGGGCGATCACCTCGGCCACCCGGCCGACGTCCAGTCGCCCGTCGGTCCCGACGCAGCGGTGCACGTTGTAGGTCATGATCCGGGTCATCGGCGCCCCTTTGGCCAAGGCAACGCAGAGACCCGCCCGGCGGCTCCGGTCAAGCGCCGCGATGGCGACCGGCGCACCCACGCGGCGGCCTGCCGAAACAAGCGCCGGCGGTATATCGACGCGCGCCGCGCCACAGGTTAGCAAGCAGTCATGAGGGCCCCGTCCGTCCGGCGATTGCTGATCCTGCTCACCCTGAGCATCGTCGTCCCGGCGGTGGCGCTGACCGGCTTTTTGCTGTGGGCCGACTACCAGCGCCAGGAACGCCAGTTCGAGGCCCAGCTGCTGACCAACGCCCGCGCCCTGTCGGCCGCCGTCGACGGGCGCATCAGCCTGGGCCAGGGCGTGCTGCGCGGCCTCGCCGCCGACGGGCCCGGCGAGGACAGCATCCCGGCCTTCTATGCCCGCGCCGCGGCCGCCACCCGCGACCTGCCGGGCTGGATCAGCCTGATCGACGAAGACGGCCACACGGTGATGAACACCCGCAAGCCGCTGGGAACGCCCCTGCCCGACCAGCCGCCGCCGGCGGCGCTGGCGCGCTACCTGTCGCAACCGATCGGCGTCTCCAACCTGTACTTCGGCCAGGTATCGCAACAGTACGTCTTCTCCATCACCCAGACGGTGACCATCGCCGGCCACCGCTACGCCGCCAGCTATGTGGCCTCGCCGCGCACGCTCGACGACATCCTGGCCGCCCAGCGCCTGCCGGCCGGATGGGCCGCGGGGGTCAGCGACCGCGAGGGCACGATCGTCACCCGCTGGCCCGACGCCGAGGCGCTGCGGGGGCGGCACGGCTCTGACGCCTTCCTCAAGGCCGCCGGCGACCACGAGGAGGGGGTGGTGCGGGCGCAGACCGTCCGCGGCGAGCCCAACATCGCCGCCTTTCACCGCTCGAACCTGACCGGCTGGCGCACGGCGATCAGCGTGCCGCGCTCGATGCTGCTGCGCCGGGCGGTGCAGCCGCTGGCGGCGCTGGCGGGCACGGCGGCGCTGCTGCTGGCGGCGGGCCTGGTGGTGGCGGCGATCCTCGGACGGAGGCTGGCCCGCGCCTTCGCCCTGGCGGTCAGCCGGGCCGACGCCCTGGGGCGCGGCGAGCATCCGGCCCCGGCAAGGCCCGTGGTCGCCGAGGACGAGGTGCTGTTCGAGGCCATGGAGCAGGCGGCCCGCCGGCTGGACGAACGCACCGCCGAAAACGCCCGGGCGCGCGAGCACCAGCGCCTGTTGCTCAACGAGCTGAACCACCGGGTGAAGAACACCCTCTCCACGGTGCAGTCGATCGCCCTGCAGACCGCCCGCCAGACCGGCGCGCCGGAGGCCTTCACCCACGACTTCGAGGGCCGGCTGCTGAGCCTGTCGAAGACCCACAGCGCCCTGATGGCCGAGGACTGGCAGGGCGCGGCGCTGCGCGAGGTGCTTGAGAACGAGCTGAACCACTATGGCGAGGGCCGCATCGCCCTGGCCGGCCCCGAGGTCATGCTGCCGCCCCGCGCGGCCCTGGCGCTGGGGCTGGTGGCCCACGAGCTGGCCACCAACGCCTCCAAGTACGGGGCGCTGGCCTCGCCCACCGGGGGCGTGGAGGTGCGCTGGAGCCTGGACGAGGGCGCCGATCCGCCGATGCTGCGGCTGAGCTGGACCGAGCGCGGCGGCCCGCCCGCGCAGACGCCGACCCGTCGTGGCTTCGGCTCGCGCCTGATCGAGCGCAGCCTGGTGTCCGAACTGGGCGGCCAGGTCGAGGCGAGCTACCCGCCCGAGGGCTTTACCCTCGTCACCGCCTTCCCCCTGCGTCCGGGGCCGATGCTGACGCCGGGGGGCTGAGAACTCGGGGGCGCAGGGCCGGGCCGACCGCCGCTAGAAGGGCTTGATCTCCGAGATCTGCTGGCTGTCGAGCTTGAAGCGCACCTTCTGGCCGACGGTCACCGTCTGCAGCATGGCGCTCTTGCCGGCGACGAAGGGCATGGAGCCTGCGGGCCAGCCCAGCGCCTCCACCGGCTCATAGGCGATGGTGATACGGTCCGTCGCGGGGTCCAGCGCCTTGACCACACCGACGATCTCGATCTGGTTCACCGGCTTGTCGGGTTCGCGCTTGGGTCCCTTGTCAGGCTGGGCGGGCTTGTCGCCCTGGGGCTGGCCGCCGTGGCCGCCACGTCCGCCGTGATGACCGCCGCCCCCACCGCCGCCGCTGGGGTAGCCCGAGCCCCCCGTGCCCGGAAATCCGCCGCCGTCGACCTGGCCCAG
This sequence comes from Caulobacter sp. KR2-114, assembly GCF_049446115.1. Classification (NCBI taxonomy): domain Bacteria; kingdom Pseudomonadati; phylum Pseudomonadota; class Alphaproteobacteria; order Caulobacterales; family Caulobacteraceae; genus Caulobacter; species Caulobacter sp. KR2-114. The sequence continues at coordinate 173,073 of NZ_JBMSEC010000006.1, read as the reverse complement.
AGCGGGGCCAGCGCCCAGGGCCCCCAACGCCAGCGCGGTCATCAGCAGGGTCGTGGCGACGCGGCGCATGGCGGAACTCCTTTTCACAGCTTGGCAGATGGGGCGCGGCGAGGCGCGCGCCAACCCGTGCCGTGGCAATAAGGCCCGCACGCGTCAGCCCGATCTCGGCGGTGAAATCCGACCGACAAACTCGGCCGCGTCAGCCGGCCAGATCGCGCTCGATAGAGGCCAGCACGGTCTCGCCGTCGAGCAGCAGCACGCGGCGATGGTGCGGCGACTGCTCCAGTCGGCTCAACGCCAGTTCGCGCGCACGGGCGAGGTTGGCCACGTCCACGAAGAACACCAGGGGTTCTTCCTGCCGGTCGTCATGCACATGCATCAGAAACTTCCGCATGCCCAAAGCAACGCGCGAAGCATCGCCTGGTAGGCGCCGGCGCCGTCATTTGTGAACGCTGTCGGCTGCCCGACCTCTTGCGGGCAGCACTTGCGCCTGTCCTGCGACCATGCCGGACGATGAGCCGCCCGGCTTACCCGGCCAGCTGCGCCTTCCGCTCGCGGCGGCGTGCGGTGAGGATGTGCTCGGTATAGCCGTTCGGCTGGGTGCGCCCCTGGAACACCAGGTCCAGCGCGGCCTGGAAGGCGATCGAGGCAGCCGGATCGGGGGCCATCGGCGCATAGGCGCCGTCGCCGGCGTTCTGCTCGTCCACCACCTTGGCCATGCGCGCCATGGTCTCGCGCACCTGGGCCTCGGTGCAGACGCCGTGATGCAGCCAGTTGGCGATGTGCTGGCTGGAGATGCGCAGGGTGGCGCGGTCTTCCATCAGGCCGACGTCATGGATGTCCGGCACCTTGGAGCAGCCCACGCCCTGGTCGATCCAGCGCACCACGTAGCCGAGGATGCCCTGGGCGTTGTTGTCCAGCTCCTGCTGCACGTCGGCCGGGCTCCAGTTCGACTGCGCCAGCGGCGCGGTCAGCAGGTCGTCCAGGCCGGTGCGGGTCGCGGCGGCGGCCATCTGGGTCTGCAGGGCCGGCACGTCCACCTCGTGATAGTGCAGGGCGTGCAGCGCGGCGGCCGTCGGGGACGGCACCCAGGCGGTGTTGGCCCCGGCCTTGGGATGGCCGATCTTGGCCTTCAGCATCTCGTGCATCCGGTCAGGCGCGGCCCACATTCCCTTGCCGATCTGCGCCTTGCCGGGAAAACCTGTGGCCAGGCCGATCTCGACGTTGCGCTTCTCGTAGGCGGTCAGCCACGGCTGGGCGCGCATGGTCTCCTTGCGCACCATCGGGCCGGCTTCCATGGCGGTGTGGATCTCGTCGCCGGTGCGATCCAGGAAGCCGGTGTTGATGAACACCACGCGGCTCCTGGCCGCGGCGATGCAGGCCTTGAGGTTGGCGCTGGTGCGGCGCTCCTCGTCCATGATGCCCAGCTTGACGGTGTTGCGGGCCAGGCCCAGGGCGTCCTCGACCTGGTCGAACAGGGCGGCCGCCAGGGCCACCTCGTCCGGCCCGTGCAGCTTGGGTTTCACCACATAGACCGAGCCGGCGGCGCTGTTGCGGCGCGCGCCCTTGATGTCGTGGACCGCGGCGGCGACGGTGATCAGGGCGTCCACCGCCGTCTCGTACACTGGCTGGCCGTTCAGCCGGACCATGTCGGTGACCATGTGGCAGCCGACGTTGCGCACCAGCATCAGCGAGCGGCCGCGCAGGGTCAGGCTCTTGCCGCCAGGAGCCGCATAGGTGCGGTCCTCGTCCAGCCGGCGGGTCTCGGTGCGGCCGCCCTTGGCGAAGCTGGCCGACAGGTCGCCCCGCATCAGGCCCAGCCAGTTGCGGTAGACGCCGACCTTGTCCTCGGCGTCGACGGCGGCCACCGAGTCCTCGCAGTCCTGGATCGCGGTCAGCGCCGCCTCCACCAGCACGTCGGCGACCCCGGCGGGATCGTCCTTGCCGATGTTGTGGCTGCGGTCGATCTGGATCTCCAGGTGCAGGCCGTTGTGGGCGATCAGCACGGCGCTGGGCGCCCCCGCCTCGCCGCGCCAGCCGACCAGCTGCTGCGGATGCTTCAGGCCGACCACCGAGCCGTCCTTCTGGGTCACCGCCAGGGCGTCGCCCTGGATCGCGTAGAGGGTCGCCTCGACGTGCGAGCCGCCGTCCAGCGGCGCGACGTGGTTCAGGAACCCGCGGGCGTAGTCGATCACGTGCCCGCCGCGCTCGGGGTCATAGCCCCTGGCCCCGGCCACGGGCGGCAGCAGGGCGTCGGTGCCGTAGAGGGCGTCGTACAGGCTGCCCCAGCGGGCGTTGGCGGCGTTCAGCGCATAGCGGCCGTTGGACACCGGCACCACCAGCTGCGGGCCGGCGATCGAGGCGATCTCCGGGTCGACGTTCACCGTGTCGATGGAAAAGTGCGCCGGCTCGGGCAGCAGGTAGCCGATGGCGGTGAGGAATTCGGTCTGCTCGGCCAGGCTGACGGTCTTGCCGCGGCGCTCGCGCCACCAGGCGTCGATCTGGTCCTGCAGCTCGTCGCGGCGCGCCAGCATGGCGGCGTTGCGCGGGCCGAAATCGGCCAGGATCGCCTCGAGCGCCGACCAGAAGGCTTTGGCGTCCACCCCGGTCCCCGGCAGCAGCTCCGTCTCCACGAAGGCGTGCAGCAGGTCGTCGACGGACAGGGCGGCGCTGATATCCATGGCAGGCTCTTTTCAGGTCATGCGGCGGCCAGGACGCCCGCGGCGCCCCGCTCGCCTTAAGCTTCTACATCACAAGCAAACGGCCCGGGACGAAAGGGCCCCGGGCCGCCACGCTAGGTCGCTACAGCCGCCGGATCAGGCGAACTGGTTCATCGTGTTGTGGACGCCGCCCGCCTTCAGGGCAGCCTCGCCGGCGAAGTATTCCTTGTGGTCGTCGCCCAGGTCCGAGCCGGACATGTTCTGGTGCTTCACGCAGGCGATGCCCTGGCGGATTTCCTGGCGCTGGACGCCCAGGACGTAGCCAAGCATGCCTTGCGAGCCAAAGTACTCCTTGGCCAGGTTGTCGGTGGACAGGGCCGCCGTGTGGTAGGTCGGCAGGGTGATCAGGTGGTGGAAGATCCCCGCCCGCTTGGCCCCGTCCGCCTGGAAGGTGCGGATCTTCTCGTCGGCGATGATGGCCAGTTCGGTGCCGTCGTAGTCGACGCTCATCAGGGCGTCACGGTTGTAGGCGGAGACGTCCTTCCCCTCGGCCTTCATGGCGTCATAGACCTGCTGGCGGAAGTTGAGCGTCCAGTTGAACGACGGCGAGTTGTTGTAGGCCAGCTTGGCGTTCGGGAAGACCTCGCGGATGCGGTCCATCATGCCGGCGATCTGCGAGACGTGCGGCTTTTCCGTCTCGATCCACAGCAGGTCCGCGCCGTTCTGCAGCGAGGTGATCGAGTCGAGGACGCAGCGGTCTTCGCCGGTGCCTTCGCGGAACTGGAACAGGTTGGACGGCAGGCGCTTGGGACGCAGCAGCTTGCCATTGCGGTTCAGGACGACGTCGCCGTTCTTCATGTCGGCGGGCGAGATCTCCTCGCAGTCCAGGAAGCTGTTGTACTGGTCGCCCAGGTCGCCCGGCGCGTGGCTGACGGCGATCTGCTTGGTCAGGCCGGCGCCCAGGCTGTCGGTGCGGGTGACGATGATGCCGTTATCGACGCCCAGTTCCAGGAACGCGTAGCGGACGGCGCGGATCTTCGCCAGGAAGTCCTCGTGCGGGACGGTGACCTTGCCGTCCTGGTGGCCGCATTGCTTCTCGTCGGAGACCTGGTTTTCGATCTGGATGGCGCAGGCGCCCGCCTCGATCATCTTCTTGGCCAGCAGGTAGGTGGCTTCCGCGTTGCCGAAGCCGGCGTCAATGTCGGCGATGATCGGCACGACGTGGGTCTGGAAGTTGTCGACTTGGTCCAGGATCTTCTGTTCCTTGGCCTTGTCGCCGGCCGCGCGGGCGGCGTCGAGATCACGGAACAGCATGCCCAGCTCGCGGGCGTCGGCCTGGCGCAGGAAGGTGTAGATTTCCTCGATCAGCGCCGGAACGCTGGTCTTCTCGTGCATCGACTGGTCCGGCAGCGGGCCGAACTCCGAGCGCAGGGCCGCGATCATCCAGCCGGACAGGTAGATGTAGCGACGGTCCGTCGACTTGAAGTGCTTCTTGATGGAAATCATCTTCTGCTGGGCGATGAAGCCGTGCCAGCAGCCCAGCGACTGGGTGTAGTTGGCCGGATCGGCGTCATAGGCGGCCATGTCCTTGCGCATGATGCCGGCGGTGTAGCGGGCGATTTCCAGGCCGGTCTTGAACCGGTTCTGCAGGCGCATGCGGGCCACGGACTCGGCGTTGATGCCATCCCAAGTGCCGTTCTTGCTCTTGATGAGCTGGCTCATCTCGATGATGTGGTCCTGATACGCCATGGCCGCGATCCTTCAGTAAGCGGGTGTGTCGCCGGCGCATTAGACGGCTCCGCTCACGCTGTGGAGTCGCCGCGAGGTGCAGCTGTAAAACTTTACAAAATTCCGATGTAATGTTGTAAGGTCCTACAGCCACAAGCCTTCGCGGCTGCCACTCCAGGTGTGTTCATGGCGACCGAGCGACGCCTCTACGTCGGCCCCAGCCTGCGCCGCCTGCGCCGCGAGCGCGGGCTCACCCAGTCGGACATGGCCGCCGACCTGGAGGTCTCGCCGTCGTACATCGCCCTCCTGGAGCGCAACCACCGCCCGCTGACCGCCGAGCTGCTGCTGCGCCTGTCGCAGACCTACCAGCTGGACATGTCGACCCTCGCCGGCGACGGCGGCGCCGAGGACCGCGCGCGGCTGCAGGGCGTGCTGAAGGACCCGCTGTTCGCCGACATCGACTTCCAGACCCTGGAGGCGGGCGACGTCGCCACCAACTTCCCCGGCATCACCGAGGCCTTCCTGCGGCTCTACACGGCTTACCAGGAGGAACAGCTGGCCCTGGCGGACCGCGGGGCGGGGGCAAGGCCCGGGGCCGGCGGCGACTCCGATCCCGGCGATCCGGTGGCGGAATCGCGCCGCTTCCTCGCCGCCCGGCGCAACAGCTTCCCGCTGCTGGACGACGCCGCCGAGCGCCTGGCCCAGGCGGTCGCCGCCCACGACACCATCGCCGGCTACCTGAAGGCCCGGCACAACCTGCGCGCCCGCCGCGTGCCGCCCAAGGTGATGGTCGGCTCGACCCGCCGCCTGGACTGGCACCGGCGCGAGATCCTGCTCGACGACGAGCTGGACGGCGCCAGCCAGAACTTCCAGCTGGCTCTGCAGCTGGCCTACCTGGAACTGAAGGTGGAGATCGACGAGGCGCTGGCCGACGGCGCCTTCGAGACCGAGAGCGGCGAGCGGCTGACGCGCATGGCCCTGGCCGGCTACGCCGCCGCGGCGCTGATCATGCCCTATTCCGCCTTCGCCCGGGCGGTGGAGGCGCGGGCCTACGACGTCGAGGCCCTGGGCCGCCAGTTCGGCGCCAGCTTCGAACAGACCGCGCACCGCCTGACCACCCTGCAGAAGCCGGGTCAGGAGCGCGTGCCGTTCTTCTTCATCCGCGTGGACGAGGCCGGCAACGTCTCCAAGCGGCTGGATGGCGCCGGCTTCCCCTTTGCCCGGCACGGCGGCGGCTGTCCGCTGTGGAACGTGCACCAGGCCTTCCGCACCCCCCGCCAGATCGTCACCCAGTGGCTGGAGCTGCCGGACGGCCAGCGGTTCTTCTCCATCGCCCGGACGGTCACCGCCGGCGGCGGCGGCTATGGCCGCCCGCGCATCGAGCGCGCCATCGCCCTGGGCTGCGCCGCCGACCACGCGCACAAGCTGATCTACACCCAGGGCCAGCCCGCCGGCGCCGAGATCGCCGCCACGCCGATCGGCGTCACCTGCCGCCTGTGCCAGCGCACCGAATGCACCGCCCGCTCAGAACCCCCGATCGGCCGCCAGATCCTGCCCGACGACATCCGCCGCACGACCGCGCCGTTCGGCTTCTCGGACAGCTGATCCGGGGGATGCGCCCCGGCGGCGAGCGCCGGGGCGTCGCGGTCAGCGCCAGCCGCCGTCGTCGGCATCGCCCCGGTCGCGGGCCTGGTCGACCGCGCGGTCGATCTGGTCGAGGCTGGTCTGGATCTGCTGCCGATCCCAATAGGGCAGGTTCCAGCCATGCTCGCCGAATTCGCGGGCCTCGCGGCGCTGGACCCACTGCAGCCGGCGCAGCAGGTCGCCCGCCTGGTCGCGATCGAGCCAGCCTTCGCGCAGGCCCTCGCGGATCTCGCCGCGGATGTGCGCCTTCTCGTTCTGGAATTGCGGATAGCCGGCAAACGACGGGCGATCGCGCCAGTCGCCGCCGTAGTCGCCCCAGCCCTGGGCCGACGCGGCCAGCGGCGTCGCCACGAGCGCGGCGCCGAGAACAGTCAGTAGCTTTGCCTTGAACGTCATTGGTCACTCCCTGGGTCACCCCGTGGAGACCAAGCTATTGTTTCAAGTCTGAAGCGCACTTGAGACCCAGGTTAATCTGCGGTTCAGCTTGCCGCGCCGGGCTTCCGGATGGGGGGCCGGCACGGGGCCGGCGCAGCTGTTCAGCCCTTTCGTCACCCCATATGTTCTTGTATTGTTCTCGCATGCAGCGCCCGATCATCGCCGTCCTCACCCGCATGAAGGACCTGGACGGCAACACCCTGTGCTTCACCATGCCCAGGCTAACCCGCCACCGGCCGCAGGCCTTCATCCAGCGTGACGCGGTGCCGGACTTCGAGGGCGACAGCGCCACCTTCGAGCTGCTGAAGGTCCGCACCGCCGACAGCCCGTGGCCACGCTGGACGGTGCTGCGCCGGGTGGATTAGCGCGCTCCAGGCCCCGCTGTGGCCAAATGGTCGCACCCGTGGCGCCGGCGCCACAGGCATCCGATATCCCATTGGCGCCAGGCGCTTGCCACAATGTGAGCGCCGTTTTTCGTGTAAGGCGGCGCGCTCGCCGCGTCGTCTTGCGGTTACAGGATCGTTAAGGAGCCGGTCGGATGCCCGGGTTGCGGAGGGCCAGCGCCCTCGCCCTGATTGCTGGACTTGCGGGCGCCGCGATGGCCGCCCCGGCCATGGCGCAGAGCTGCCATGGCGCGCCCACTGGCGTGCGCGTCTCGCTGACCGTCCAGGGCGTGCGCTCCGACAAGGGCAATGTGGCCGCCGTCGTGTTCGGCGATGACCAGAGGCGCTACCTCAAGCCCAACGGCGAGCTGGAGACGGTGCGCGATCCGGCGGCGCCCGGAACCACCACCCTGTGCTTCTGGCTGCCGAAGGCGGGCGACTACGCCCTGTTCGTCTATCACGACGCCAACGCCAACGGCGACATCGACACCGGGCTGCTGGGCATCCCCAAGGAAGGCTTCGCCTTCTCCAACAACGTGCGCCCCAAGCTGTCGGCGCCGTCGTTCCACTCGACCCACTTCACCGCCGGCCCGGGCGAGACCAGCCTGACGGTGCAACTGCATTATCGCTGAGGCGCTTCGCCCTCCCCTTCATGGGGAGGGACAGGCGGCGAAGCCGCCAGGGTGGGGAACGCCTGCCGGAGCAAACAACTCGCCGGGCTTCTCGCACGGCCCGGAACTCCCCCACCCTGATCGCTGCGCGATCGTCCCTCCCCACAAGGGGGAGGGCAGGCTAAAGAGCGCTTCGTGAGCCAGGCCATCGAATCCCTCCCCATCCACGCCGCCCTGAACCCGGGCGAACGGGTGCTGGTGACCGGCGCCTCGGGCTTCGTCGGCGGGGCGGTGCTGCGGGCGCTGGGCGGGCGCGGCCTGAGGCTGCGGGCGCTGGCGCGTCCCTCCAGCCCGAAGCGCAACTTCGAGGGCCAGGACTGCGAGCTGGCGCTGGGCGACATGACCGACCGCGCCTCGCTGGAGCGGGCGATGGACGGCGTCGACCACCTGTTCCACGTGGCCGCCGACTACCGGCTGTGGGCCCCGGACCCGCGCGAGATCATCCGCGCCAATGTGGCGGGGACTGAAGCGGTGATGGCCGCCGCCCTGGCCGCCGGGGTGCGCCGGATCGTCTACACCTCCTCGGTCGCCACCCTTCGCGCCGGCGATGCGTCGACCCGGGTGGACGAGACCGCGCCGCTGGGCGACGGCGAGGCGATCGGCGCCTACAAGCAGTCCAAGGTGGCCGCCGAGCGGGTGGTCGAGCGGCTGGTGGCCGAGGCCGGCCTGCCGGCGGTGATCGTCAATCCCTCGACCCCGATCGGCCCGGGCGACGTGCGCCCCACCCCCACCGGCCAGATGGTGGTCGAGGCCGCCACTGGCCGGATCCCGGCCTTCGTCGACACCGGCCTGAACCTGGTCCACGTGGACGACGTCGCCGACGGCCACCTGAAGGCGCACGCGCATGGCCGCCTCGGCGAGCGCTACATCCTGGGCGGCCAGGACGCCTCGCTGCGGGAATTCCTGGCCGAGATCGCGCGGCAGACTGGGCGCAAGCCGCCCACGGTCGCCCTGCCCCGCGCACCGCTCTATCCCCTGGCCTTCGCCGCCGAGGCGGTGGCCCGGGTCACCGGCAAGGAGCCGCTGCTGACCCGCGACGCCCTGAAGATGGCCTCGCACCACATGTTCTTCACCTCGGCCAAGGCCGAGCGCGAGCTGGGCTACACGGCCCGCCCCTACGCCCTGGCGCTCGCCGACGCCCTCGCCTGGTTCGGCGCCAACGGATACCTGAAGTGACGCTCGCCCTGACCGTCATCGCCGCCATCGCCCTGGGCGCCTGGCTGTGGATGCTGGCCCTGCGCGGCGGCTTCTGGCTGGCGCGCGAGCGGGACGACGCCGAGACGACGCCGGCGCCTCCAGCCGAGTGGCCCGCGGTGGTCGCGGTGGTCCCCGCCCGCAACGAGGCCGACGTGGTGGCCCGCTCGGTGGGCAGCCTGCTGGCCCAGGACTACGCCGGCGACTTCCGGGTGATCCTGATGGATGACGCCAGCGAGGACGGCACCGCCGACGTCGCCCGCCAGGCCGCCCGCGACCTCGGCCGGGAGGACCGGCTGCAGGTGGTCACCGGCGCGCCGCTCCCCGCCGGCTGGACCGGCAAGCTCTGGGCCGTCAGCCAAGGTGTGGCGAAGGCCATGGAGCGCGATGGCGGCGCGCCGAAGTACCTGCTGCTCACCGACGCCGACATCGCCCACACGCCCGACAACCTCTCGGCCCTGGTCGCCCGCGCCGAGGCCGAGGACCGGGTGCTGGTCTCGCTGATGGCCAAGCTGTGCGTCGAGACCTGGGCGGAGCGCCTGCTGATCCCCGCCTTCGTGTTCTTCTTCGACATGCTCTACCCGTTCGGCTGGGTGAACGATCCGCGCAACAGGACCGCCGCGGCGGCCGGCGGGGTCATGCTGGCCCGGGCCGACGCCCTGGCCGCGGCCGGCGGCATCGCCGCGATCCGCACCGCGATCATCGACGACTGCACCCTCGGCGCGAAGATGAAGACCCAAGGGTCGATCTGGCTGGGGCTCACCGACCGGGCGCGCAGCCTGCGCCCCTACCAGAGCCTGGCCGAGATCGGCCGCATGGTGTCGCGCTCGGCCTACGCCCAGCTGAACTATTCCCCGTGGCTGCTGGCCGGGACACTGGTCGGCATGCTGCTGGTCTATGTCGCCGCCCCGGCGCTGACCTTCGCGGCCGACGGCTGGCCGCGCTGGCTGGGGCTGGCGGCGTGGACGGCGATGGCGGTGGCGTTCCAGCCGATGCTGGCCTTCTATCGCCGCTCGCCCCTGTGGGGTTTCGCCCTGCCGCTGATCGGCGCCCTCTATTGCCTGTTCACCGTGCAGTCGGCGGTGGCGGTCTGGCAGGGCAAGGGCGGCATGTGGAAGGGCCGGGCCCAGGCGATGGCGGGGGCATGATGCGGGGAGCCACGCAATGAGCGACGTGAAGGTCGAGGCTTCCAAGGACGAGATGGGCGAGAACTTCCCCGTCGGCTCGTTCCTGCTGGCGCCGAAGCACCGGCCGGTGATCATGGCCTTCTACCGCGTGGCGCGGATGGCCGACGACATCGCCGACGACGCGGCGCTGTCCGAAGCCGACAAGCTGTCGCGCCTGGCGGCCATCGAGGCGACGCTGAAGGGCAAGGCCGCGGTCGACGTGCCCGAAGCGCTGCGCCTGCGCCAGGCGCTGATCCACACCCAGGTCACCGACGCCCACATCCTCGACCTGCTGGAGGCCTTCCGCCGCGATGTCACCAAGCGGCGCTATGCCGACTGGGGCGAGCTGATGGATTACTGCCGCTATTCGGCCTGTCCGGTGGGCCGCTTCATGCTGGACGTGCACGGCGAGAGCCGCGCCACCTGGCCCGCCTCCGACGCCCTGTGCAGCGCGCTGCAGGTGATCAACCACCTGCAGGACTGCGGCAAGGACTACCGCGAGATCGACCGGGTCTACGTGCCGCTGGACGCCCTGGCGGCGGCCGGGGTTTCCGTCGAGGCCCTTGGCGCCGAGCGGGCGACGCCCCAGCTCAAGGCGGTGATCAACGACCTCGCCTGGCGGACCATGGACCTGGTGAACGCCGGCTCGCCCCTGCCCGGCGCGATCCGCGACTTTCGCCTGCGCCTGGAGATCGGCGTGATCCACGGGGTCGCCTCCAGCCTGACCAAACGCCTGATGACGGCCGATCCGCTGTCTGAGAAGGTGCACCACGACAAGCTGCAGATGGGCGTGGCGGCCCTGTCCGGCATCGGCAGAACCCTGTTCGGCCGCCGCCCTCTCGCCGCCGGCGCTCAGCTGAGCCATAAGGACGCGTCCTCGGAAGGCGCCTGAGACATGACCGTGACCATGAACGCACCCGAACAACCGGCGGCGAACACCGAACAGCAGGCCTCCGGCAGCTCGTTCTATACCGCCATGCGCCTGCTGCCGCCGCTGGAGCGCACGGCGATCTTCGCGGTCTACGCCTTCTGCCGCGAGGTGGACGACATCGCCGACGAGCCCGGCATGCCGATCCCGCAGCGCCAGACCGAGCTGGACGCCTGGCGCGCGGACCTCGCCGCCCTCTACGCCGGGACCCCGCCGGAGCGGACCAGCTACCTGGTCGAGCCGGTGCGGCGCTTCGGCCTGCGCCTCGACGACTTCCTGGCCATCGTCGACGGCATGGAGATGGACGTCGTCGAGACCATCCGCGCGCCGGACTATCCCAAGCTCGACCTCTATTGCGAGCGCGTGGCGACCGCCGTCGGGCGGCTGTCGGTGTGCATCTTCGGCATGGACGAGCAGCCGGGCCGCGACCTGGCCCATCACCTCGGCCGCGGGCTGCAGCTGACCAACATCCTGCGCGACCTCGACGAGGACGCCGCCATGGGCCGGCTGTACATGCCGGCCGAGGCCCTGGCCGCCGCCGGCATCGACACCACCGAGCCCACCGCGGTGGTCAACCACCCGAACATCGACACCGCCTGCCGCTGGGTGGCGGTGAAGGCGCACGAACACTACCGGGCCGCCGACGCGATCATGCAGCGCCGGCCCAAGGGCAAGCTGCGCACGCCGCGGCTGATGAGCGCCGTCTATGGCCAGATCCTGTCGAAGATGGAGGCCGCGGGCTGGAAGCCGCCCCGGGCGCGGGCCAGGATCGGCAAGGTGCAGCTGATCTGGACGCTGCTGCGCCACGGCCTGGTGGAATAGCGGCGCCCTCGCGCCCCCTGCCCATGGTCGCCACCACCTACGTCATCGGCGCGGGCCTGGCCGGCCTGGCCGCCGCCACCGCCCTGACCGAGCGCGGCCGGCGGGTCGAGGTCATCGAGGCCGCCGCACAGGCCGGCGGCCGCTGCCGGTCGTACGTCGATCCGCAGCTGGGCGTGACCATCGACAACGGCAACCACCTGGTGCTGTCGGGCAATCACGCGATCATGCGCTACCTGGCGCGGATCGGGGCGTCGGATCGCCTGGCCGGGCCCCACGAGGCGGTCTTCGACTATATGGACATGGCCAGCGGATCGCGCTGGACGATCCGCCCGAACGCCGGTCCCCTGGCCTGGTGGGTGCTGAGCCCGGCCCGCCGCGTGCCGGGCACCCGCGCCGCAGACTACCTGGCCCTGGCCGGCCTGCTGGCGCCGCAGGGCGACCGGCGGGTGGACCAGGCGATCGCCTGCGAGGGCCCGCTGTGGGACCGACTGCTGGAAAGCTTCCTGCTGGCGGCGCTGAACACCGATCCCAAGGCCGGCTCGGCCGAGCTCGCCGCCGCGGTGGTGCGCGAGACCCTGGCGCTCGGCGGGCGCCACTACCAGCCGCGCGTGGCCAGCCCGAACCTGGGCGCGGCCTTCGTCGATCCGGCGCTGGCCTTCCTGGCCGGCAAGGGCGCGACGGTGACGCTGTCGCAGCGGCTGCGCGCCATCGAGGCCGCGGACGGGCGGGCCGGCGCCCTGCTGCTCGCCGACCGCCGCATCGCCCTCAACCCCGACGACCGCGTGATCCTGGCGGTTCCGCCCTGGGTGGCGGCCGACCTGCTGCCGGGCCTCACCGTGCCCGACCGCTTCGAGGCGATCGTCAACGCCCACTTCCTGCAGCCGCCGCCGGCGGGCGCCCCGGCGATCCTGGGCCTGATCGGCGGCGCGGCCGAATGGGTGTTCGCCTTCGACGACCGGCTCTCGGTCACCGTCAGCGGCGCCGGGGCCGTGGTCGAGCGCGACCGCGAAGACCTGGCCCGCCTGCTGTGGGCGGACGTCGCCAGGGCCCATGGCCTCGACGCGGACGTCCTGCCGCCGTGGCAGATCGTCAAGGAAAAGCGCGCCACCTTCGCCGCCACCCCGGAGCAGAATCGCCGCCGCCCGCCGGCCCGCACGGCGCTCGCCAACCTGGTCCTGGCCGGCGACTGGACCGCCACGGGCCTGCCGGCGACCATCGAGGGCGCGGTCCGGTCCGGCCACAGAGCGGCGGAGCTGGCGGCCTGAGCCGCCGCAACAATCTGTTGACGTTTTGTTCTCTTTCGCCCGATGATGGCGCCGCTTAGCCTTTCGCGTCGCTGGAGGGGAATTCATGCGCACGTCTTTCGTCCGGGCCGCCCTGGCCCTCATCCTGGCCCTGCCGTCCGCCGCCGGCGCCGCCCCGCGCTACACGCCCTATGCCGCGGCGCCGGCTCAGGTCCGCAAGGACCTGATGAAGATCTTCGCCGAATGCGGGACCCGTCCCGAGGTCGTGCGGTCCACGGCCCGCCTGGAGACCGCCCCGGTCGGCGGCCCCGGGCGCAAGGACTACCTGTTCTCGTTCGGCAAGGACGACTGGCCGCGCGAGTTCAAGAGCGAGGAGTATCCGGCCGGCGGCCGCTGCAACAGCAACTACAGCTGGACGGTGCTGTGGATGGACCTGGGCGGCGGTCGCTTCCAGCAGCGGGTGCTGGCCGATGGCGCGGTCGTCGCCAAGGGGGGCCGCTATCTCGTCGTGGAATCCGGCTGCAAGGCGACGGCCGAAGGACCTCCCGCATCGTACGCCTGGGTCCTGGCCTGGAACGCCCGCCATCACACGTTCGAGCCGCAGACCCGATGCGAGACCCTGGATGAGGCCACGCAATGGCTGAAGGCCCAGGGCTGAAAGGCGGCGCCCGACCGCGGGGCGGCCTCGGCCACGGCCATTTCCTCGCCATGCTGACCTCCTAAGGCCAAGGCTGTTTCCGCCCCGGCATAAAGGCCGCGGCGGAGGCTCTCACGCTTGGGCGCCGACTTGCGCTAAAAGCCTGCGCACAATCGATTGCCGAAGGTCCCGATGGACGACGCCGCCGCCCGCACCCAGTTTGACCGTCCCTCGCCGGACGCCCCCTCTGCCGAGGCGCCCGCCCTCGAGCTGATCGACGAGGCCGTCGGCCGCGCCACGCGAGCCCTGCTGGAAAAGCAGAACGCCGACGGCCACTGGGTCTACGAACTGGAGGCCGACGCCACCATCCCGGCGGAATACGTGCTGCTGGTCCACTACCTGGGCGAACCAGCGGATCTGGAGCTGGAGCGCAAGATCGGCGTCTACCTGCGCCGCATCCAGGGCGAGCATGGCGGCTGGCCGCTGTTCCACGGCGGCGCCCTGGACGTCAGCGCGACGGTGAAGGCCTATTTCGCCCTGAAGATGATCGGCGACAGCCCGGACGCCCCGCACATGGTCCGGGCCCGCGAGGCGCTGCACGCGCACGGGGGCGCCGGGGCCTGCAACGTCTTCACCCGCATCCTGCTGGCGCTCTACGGCGTGGTCTCCTGGCGCGCCGTGCCGGAGATGCCGGTGGAGATCATGCACCTGCCGCGGTGGTTCCCGATCCATCTCGACAAGATCTCCTACTGGGCGCGCACGGTGATCGTGCCGCTGCTGGTGCTGCGCCGGCTCAAGCCGCGAGCGGTCAACCCGCGCGGCGTGACCATCGACGAGATCTTCCTGCAGCCGCCATCGACCATCACCGGCCTGGCGCGCGGCGCGCACCAGAAGGAGCCCTGGGCGTCGTTCTTCTTCGCCCTCGACCAGGTGCTGCGGGTGGTCGAGCCGCACTTTCCGAAGCGCTCGCGCCAGAGCGCCATCGACAAGGCCGTGACCTTCGTCACCGAGCGGCTGAACGGCGACGACGGCCTGGGGGCGATCTTCCCGGCCATGGCCAACAGCGTGATGATGTACGCCGCCCTGGGCGTGCCCGAGGACGACCCGCGCCGCGCCATCGCCCGCAAGTCGGTGGAGAAGCTGCTGGTGGTCAAGGACGACGAGGCCTACTGCCAGCCGTGCTTCTCGCCGGTGTGGGACACCGCCCTGGCCAGCCATGCGCTGCTGGAGGCCGGCTCGCCCGAGGCCGAGGCCGCGGCGCTGCGTGGGCTGCAGTGGCTCAAGCCGCTGCAGGTGCTGGACGTGGTCGGCGACTGGGCCGTGCAGAAGCCGGACGTGCGCCCGGGCGGCTGGGCCTTCCAGTACGCCAATCCGCACTATCCCGACCTGGACGACACGGCGGTGGTGGTGATGGCCATGGACCGCGCCCGGCACCGGGCGGAGGTCGCCGGCGCCTATGACATGCCGATCGACCGCGGCCGCGAATGGGTGGTCGGCCTGCAGTCGAAGAACGGCGGCTGGGCGGCGTTCGACGCCGACAACACCTACCACTACCTCAACAACATCCCGTTCGCCGATCACGGCGCCCTGCTGGACCCTCCCACCGTCGACGTCGCCGCGCGCTGCGTGTCGATGCTGGCGCAGCTGGGCGAGACCGACAGTCCGCGGATGAAGGCGGCCATCGCCTATCTCGAGCGCGAACAGGAGGCCGACGGCTCCTGGTTCGGCCGCTGGGGGGTGAACTACGTCTACGGCACCTGGTCGGCGCTGTGCGCGCTGAACGCCGCGGGCCTGACGGCCGACCACCCGATGGTGAAGAAGGCCGCCGACTGGCTGGTCCGCATCCAGAACCCGGACGGCGGCTGGGGCGAGGACTGTTCGTCGTACAAGCTCGACTACCAGGGCTACGAGCCCTACCCCTCCGCCAGCTCGCAGACCGCCTGGGCGCTGCTGGGGCTGATGGCGGCCGGCCGCACCGACGATCCGGCGGTGGCGCGGGGCATCGCCTGGCTGCAGGCGAACCAGGACGAGCGCGGCGTCTGGCCGGAGGACCACTACACCGGCGGCGGCTTTCCGCGGGTGTTCTACCTGCGCTACCATGGCTATTCGAAGTTCTTCCCGCTGTGGGCCATGGCCCGCTACCGCAACCTGAAGCGCGGCAACCAGGCCCAGGTGGCCTGGGGCATGTGAGGCCATAGGGGGCGAGGCATGGCGGGGGGGCCGATGATCTGCGTGGTGGGCATGGCCCGCGAGGCCCAGATCCTGGCGGGCATGGGCCATGTGGTGGTGATCGGCGGCGCCGACGTCGCCCGCCTCGAACGCGCCCTGGCCGCCGCCCTCGCGGCGCACCCGACGCTGGCCGTGCTGTCCTTCGGCGTCTGCGGCGGCCTCGCGCCCGACGCCCACGTCGGCGAGCTGATCGCCGCCCAGGCGGTGCTGCATCGCGGCCGGCGCTGGGACTGCGACCCTGCCTGGGTCGCGCGGCTGCTGCGCGCCAACCCGCGCGCACGGCTGGGAACTCTGGCCGGCTCCGACGTCGCCATCCCCGACACCGACGCCAAGCGCGCCCTGTGGTCCACCACCGGGGCCCTGGCGGTGGACATGGAGAGCCATGTCGCCGCGCGCCTCGCCGCCGAGGCGGGCCGGCCCTTCGCCGTCGTGCGGGCCGTTTCCGACGGCGCCGACCACAGCCTGCCGCCGGCCGCCCTCAAGGGCCTGCGCCCCGATGGGACCGCCGACGTCGGCGCCGTGCTCACGGCGCTCGCCGCCCGCCCCGCCCAGCTCCCCGCCCTGCTGCGCACCGCCCAGGGCGCCGCCACCGCGGTCCGCACCCTGGAAGCGGCCCGCGACCGGCTGGTAGGCCCCTGAGCCGCCGACGGGGCCGCAGGACCGACTGAGACGTCGCCTACCCCGCCGCCCCGGCCCCATAGAACGCCTCCCGCTCGGCCTCGCCGCGCACCGCCTCCGCGCGGACCTTCAGCAGGGTCTTGCGGGTCAGGAGACCGACGAGGGCGCCGGTGACGGGATCGGTGACGGGCAGGCGCCCCATGTCCTCGGCGATCATCACCTCGACGGCGCGGGCGACCACGTCGTCGGGATGGGCGCAGGGCAAGGTGGCGTCCGAGATCCGGTCGGCCAGGCGCTCGTCGGCGAGCCGTTCCCCCGCGTCGCCTTCATCGTCCATCTGCTGCTCCCAACGCAGGGCGTCGGCGCGCGAGACCAGGCCCACCGGCCGCCCGGCGGCGTCGACCACGGGATAGATGCGGTGACGTCCAGCCTCGAACTCCGCCACCGCCTCGCGGATCGTCAGCGTGGCCGGCAAGGTGTCCACGGGGGCGATCATCACGTCGGCGACACGGGCCAGCTCATAGGGATCGATGGCGTATTCGCGGGTGATGTGCTGGCCGCGCCGGGCGATCTTCTCGGTGAGGATCGAACGCTTGAGCAGCAGCACGGTCACCGCATAGGCCGCCGTGGAGGCGGCCAGCAGGGGCGCCAGCAGGGCGTAGTCGCCGGTCAGCTCCAGGGCGAACACCGCCCCGGTCAGCGGCGAGCGCATGGTTCCCCCCAGCATCGCCGCCATGCCCAGCACGGCCCAGAAACCGTGGCCGCCCGGAAGCACCAGGCCGACCAGCCAGCCCATCGCCCCGCCGAGGATCAGCAGCGGCGCCAGCACGCCGCCCGAGGTGCCCGACGACAGCGAGACCAGCCAAATCCCCGCCTTGACCAGCAGGATCGCCATCACCGCCTGCGACAGCAGGCTGGCCCCCATCAGGTCGCCGATCACGTCATAGCCGACGCCCAGCGCCCGGGGCTCGATCAGCCCGCCCAAGCCTACCACAACGCCGCCCAGCGCCGGGCGCCACATCCAGTGGACCGGCAGGCGTTCGAAGGCGTCCTCCAGGATGTACAGAAGCTTGGTCAGCAGCCCCGACTGCAGGCCGACGACCACGCCGACTCCCGCGCAGGCGATCAGCCCCCACCACGGCAGGGCGATCGTCGCCGTGAACGGAAACAGCGGTCCGGAGCCGAAGGTCATCGGCCGCCAGCACGCGGCGGTCACCGCCGCCGCCGCGACCGGGATGAAGCTGCGCGGGCGCCACTCGAACAGCAGCAGTTCCACAGCCAGCAGCACCGCCGCCACCGGCGTGCCGAAGATCGCCGTCATCCCCGCCGCGGCCCCGGCCACCAGCAGCACCTTGCGCTCGGCGGCGCTCAGCGAGAAGCATTGGGCGAACAGCGAGCCGATCGCCCCGCCGGTCATGATGATCGGCCCCTCTGCCCCGAACGGCCCCCCCGTGCCGATCGAGACCGCCGAGGAAATCGGCTTCAGGATGGCCACCTTGGGCGACATCCGGCTGCCGCCGATCAGGATCGCCTCGATCGCCTCGGGGATGCCGTGGCCACGGATCTTCTCCGAGCCATAGCGCGCCATCAGGCCGATCACCACGCCGCCAAGCGCCGGGATCGCCACCATCCACGGCGTGCGCGCGGCGTGCGCCAGCGACAGGCTGGTCCAGTCGACCCGGCCGAACCAGACGAGATTGCCCACCAAGTAGATCAGCCGCACCAGCGCCCAGGCGGCAAAGGTCCCCGCCGTGCCGACCACCAGCGCCATGGCCACCAGCATCAGCAGCCGCCGGTCGGCCTTGAAGTCCGCCAGCGCCCGGGGGCGGCCCAGGCGGGGCGCGTCGAAGCCGACGGTCGGATGGTCTGTCACGGATCTGGGTTCCTGCCGGTTTGCGTCGCGGCCGGCAGGCGATATACATCGTCTTACGATATATTAAAGAGGCAAATCGATGCGCGCTGATCCGCCGGAACGCCGGACGGGAACACCCGATGGCCACGCAGGCCTCGCCCAGGCGCAATACCGGGCCATCGCGGCCTTCCGCTACGAGCTGCGGCGCTTCCTGTCGTTCAGCGAGGCGGCCGCGGCGGAGGAGGGCCTGCCGGCGCAGCAGCACCAGGCGCTGCTGGCGATCGCCGGCTTCCCCGGGCCCGGCGCGCCCAGCGTCGGCGCCCTGGCCGACCAGCTGCTGATCGCCCCGCACACCGCCGCCGAGCTGGTGGCGCGGATGGCGGAGGGCGGCCTGGTGATGAAGACCCCGTCCACGGCGGACCGGCGGCGGATCGAGCTGTCCCTCACCGGGCGCGCCGAAGCCCTGCTCCTGCGCCTCACCGCCGTCCATCTGGAGGAATTGCGCACCCTGGAGCCGGCCCTGGCGCGGGCGCTGGGCCGGCTGAGCCGCGCGCGCGACGGGTAAGGCGCCGCCACGCCCTCCCGCCCTGGCGCGCCGATATCCTACGCCGCGAAGGCGCCGATGTCGGCGACCAGCTCGGCCACGTGGGTGAACATCAGGCCGTGCGGGCCGCCGGGGTAGACCTTCAGCGTCGCGCCGCGGATCAGCCTTGCGGTGGGCTCGCCCGTCAGGGGCAGCGGCGTCGACAGGTCGTTGTCGCCGGCCAGCACCAGGGTCGGGCGGTCGATGGCGGCGACCTCGGCGCGCAGGTCGAGCCCGGTCCAGGCGCGGTTGGTCTCCACCAGCGCCTGCACCGAGCCTCGCGCCATCAGCGCCTTGATCCAGGCCATGGTCCCCTCCGCCGTCTGCGGCAGCACGAAGCCCTGGCCGGCGGCGTCCATCCAGCCGGTGAAGTCGCTCGCCACCGCGGCGCGCACGGCCGCGAAGCTGGCCGGATCGACGCCGTTCGGATTATCGTCCCGCCGCCCGAGGCAGGGCGTGACCGGGGCGATCAGCACCACCTTGGCCACCCGCGCGGCGCCGTGGCGGCTGAGATAGCGGGTGATCTCCGCCCCGGCCATCGAATGGCCGACCAGCACGGCGCCGGTCAGGTCCAGGGCGTCGAGCACGGCGGCCAGGTCGTCGGCCAGCGTGTCCAGATCATAGCCGCGGCCAGGATCGTCCGAACGGCCGGCGCCGCGGCGGTCGTAGGCGATGCAGCGATGGCCGGCGAGGCCGAGTTCCGCCATCACCGCCCCCCAGCTGTCCGAGGGCAGGCCCCAGCCGGCGCAGAACACCAGCGGCGCGGCCTGCGCCTGCGCATCCGCCGCCGGCGCCCAGTCGCGGTAGAACAGGCCGGTCCCGTCGGCCGCCTCGATCATCCACGGCCGCGTGGCCTGCGGGACGTCCAGCTTCACCGGCATGTTCATCGTCATCTCCCTGTCCCGGCGGGCCGTCCCGATGGCGGGCCGCCGATGCCCCGACCATCGGCGCTGAACGGGGGCCCGTCGATTACGTGGCAGGTCATCACCGCGCCGCATCCTCCCCGCCTGCTGCCATCACGCTGGCGGCAGCGGCGGCGCCTGATCGGGGCGCTCTGAGAGACGGGGAAAGCATGGTGAGCAAGGCGGTGAGGGATGGCTGGATCGCGCCGGCGCGGGGCGCGGCGGCCCTCGGCCTGGCGGCGGGGATCTCAGGGTTGGGGCTGCTGTCGCTGCTGCACCACGACTTCACCCTGCAGTGGGAGCCGGTTCCCGCCGGTTGGCCGCACCGTCCCCTGCTGGCGCTCGCCTCGGGCCTGATGCTGCTGGCGGCCGGGGCGATGACCGCCCTGCCCCGCACGCGCGCCTGCGGCGGGCTCCTGGCGTTCGGCTTCATCGGCCTGTGGGCGCTGGGCCTGCAGGCGCCGCGGGCGCTGGCCGCGCCGGCCGACGTCAGCCGCTGGCTTTCGGTGGCGGAATGCGCGGCCATGGCCATGGGCGGGCTGATGCTGTGGAGCGAGACCGGGGGTGGCAAGGCAGTCGCGCCGGCGGCGGGGCTCGCTGTGCGGCTGTTCGGCCTGGCGGCGATCGTCTTTGGCGCCTCGCACGTCGCCTATGCCCACTTCACGGCCAGCATGGTCCCCGACTGGCTGCCGGCGCGCCTGGCCCTGGCCTATGCCACCGGCGCGGTCCACGCGGCGACCGGCCTCGCCCTGCTGCTGCGCCGCTGGGTGCGGCCGGCGGCGGCGCTGGAGGCGGCCATGATGAGCAGCTTCGTGCTGCTGGTGCATGTCCCGCGGGTCGCCGCGGCGCCCTCCAGCCGCACCGAGCAGACCCTGCTGCTGGTCGCGCTGACGCTGGCCGCGTCGGCCTGGATCGTCGCCTCGGCGCGCCGTATCTGAGGCCGCCAACGCTTCTGCCCGCCCTCGACCGCCGCGGCGCGACCGCCCCGGCAGCGGCCGGCGCGCCTGCCCGGATCGGGTAGGTTATGACGCGTTAAATGTCATAAATCAGCGTTCGTTAAGCATTGCGGCGGCATCCCCGGCCTGTCCCCGCGACCCAACCGCGGGGCGCTTCTCCTGACGGGGGCGGTCGCCTCGATGGCCGCCCCCCGATGGGCATGACGGACGATCTGCGGGGAGATTGCGATGACCTTCATCTTCACGCTGAAGGGCCTGCCGGGCGAGAGCGACATGGTGATCCCGGCGTTCTGCAACGGACCGGACCACGCCAAGGCAAGGGCGCGCGATCTGCTTGCGCGCCATCCCGGCCGCCACATCGTCGAGGTGGCGCACCGGGGCAAGCCGATCTTCCGGCTCGGAACGCCGCCGGCCCTCGAACTCTGAGGCCGGTCGCCGCCCTTCAGCCCATCGGGTACATGATCTCGCGCGAGACGGCGTCGATTGCCTTCAGCGTCTCGGCGCTGAGGGTCACGTCCGCTGCGGCCAGGATGTCGTCCACCTGGTCCACGTGGGTCGCGCCGACGATGGTCGAGGCGACGAAGTCGTGCTGCTTGCTCCAGGCGGTGGCAAGGGTCACCGTCGTCATGCCGAGATCGGCGGCGATGGCGCCGAAGCGCTCCGTCGAAGCCAGCGACTTCTCGTTGACGAAGCGCCGCGCCTGGGTCAGCTGGCGCGTGCCCTCCATCTTCAGATAGTTCGAGAACCGCGCCCCGTCCGGCGTGGCGCCGCCGTTGTACTTGCCCGACAGCACCCCGCCGCCCAGCGGCGAATAGGGGATCGAGGAGACGCCTTCCTGACGGCACACCTGCGCCAACTCGTCCTCGAAGCGGCGGTTGTTGAGGCTGTGGTTGTTCTGGATGGTGTCGTAGCGGGCCAGGCCCTCGCGTTCGGACACCCGCAGGGCGTTCATCAGCCCCCAGGCGGTCTCGTTGGAGCAGCCCAGCACCCGCACCTTGCCGGCCTGCACCAGGTCGTCGAGCGCGCGCAGCGCGTCCTCATAGCGACCGCCGTGGTCGGGCCAGTGGGTCTGGTAGAGGTCGATGTAGTCGGTCTGCAGCCGCTTCAGGCTGGCCTCCACCGCCCGCACGACGTTGTGCCGGTCGAGCGCCGTCATGCCGGCCCGCTGGGCGCTCTTGATCCAGCCGTGGCTGGGGCCGGAGACCTTGGTGGCGATGATCAGCTCGTCGCGGCGCTTGGTCTTCATCCAGCGGCCGACGATCTCCTCGGTCAGCCCGGCCCAGTGCTCGGCCGGCGGCACAGGATAGTTCTCGGCCGTGTCGAAGAAGGTGATCCCGCCGTCGAACGACTTGTCCAGGATGCGGAAGGCCATCGCCTCGTCCGCCTGCGAGCCGAAGGTCATGGTGCCCATGCAGATGTCGGAGACGACGATCCCGCTCTTGCCCAGCCGCTTGGTCCTCATGGAAATCGTCCCCTCGAAATGCCTGTGGTGTGATGTCGGCCGCCGTTTCGCCGGCGCTGTGGCCGGCTGGATATGGCCTCGCGGCGAGGGCGGCAAGCCAAGCTTTCCTGAAAGCGGAGGCAACCACCGTTTATTTCGCGGCGCGCGACGCCTCTCCCGGCGTGACAGCCGCGGCCGGGTTTCATAGATCGGCGCCATGCGTATCCTGCTCACCGGATCGTCCGGCTGGCTGGGCCAGACCCTCGGCCCCCGCCTGCGCGCCCTCGGCCACCAGGTCACCGGCCTGGACCCGCGGCCATCGCCCCTGACCCAGGTCGTCGGCTCCATCGCCGACCGCGATCTGGTCCGCCGCGCCGTTGCCGAGGCCGGCGCCGAGGCGATCATCCACGGCGGCGCCCTGCACAAGCCGGACATCGAAGCCTTCAGCCGGCAGGCGTTCATCGACGTGAACGTCGCCGGCACGCTGAACCTGCTCGAAGAGGCCGCGGCCCAGGGTGTCGGCCGGTTCGTGATGACCTCGACCACCTCGCTGATGATCTCCAAGGCGATCCGCGCGGGCGCCGCCGGCGGCGCGAGACGCGCGGCGTGGCTCGACGAGACGATGGCGCCCGAGCCGCGCAACATCTACGGCGTCAGCAAGTTCGCCGCCGAGAACCTCTGCCGTCTGATCTACCTGGAGCACGGCCTGCCGATCGTGGTGCTGCGCACGGCCCGGTTCTTCCCCGAGGCCGACGACATGGCCCACGCCATCGCCCAGTCGGACGACAACACCAAGGCCAACGAACTGCTGTTCCGCCGCCTGACGGTGGCCGACGCGGCCGAGGCCCACGTCGCCGCCCTGGACAAGGCCCCCGCCCTTGGCTTCGACGTCTTCATCGTCTCAGCCACCCCGCCCTTCGCGCCGGACGACGCCGAAGCCCTGATCGCCGACGCGCCGTCCGTGGTGGCGCGTTACTTCCCGGCCTATCGCGAACTCTATGCACGCCGAGGCTGGACGATGTTCCAGTCGATCGACCGCATCTACGACCCCGGCCATGCGGCCCGCCGGCTGGGCTTCGCCTGCCGCACCAGCTTCGCCGACGTGCTGGCGGCGCTGGAACGGGGCGAGACGCTGAGCCTGGGCTATCCGCCGGTCATTTTCCCACGCCGATGAACGGCATCGGGCCGGAGCCGCCGGTGTAGACCGGCAGCACGCCGTTCCATTTCTCGATGGCGCGCAGCTGCACGATCTCGGGGTTGGTGCGGATGGATTCGGCGATCAGCCGGTTGGCCTCGGCGTCGCCCTTGGCCGCCTCGATCTTGGCCTGGGCGTTGGCGGTGGCAGTGGCGACGTTGGCCTGGGCCGCCAGGGCCGCCTGTTCGTTGGCGATGCGCTGGTTGATCTGGTCGCGGACCTGCTGCGGCATGCGGATGGTGCCGGCGTAGAACAGCTTCTCGACGTTGAGGCCGTAGGGCCGGAAATAGTTGGAGACGTCCGCCTGCACGTCGTTGAGCAGCTGCGCCTTCTTCGGCCCGTAGATCTCCTCCACCCCCAGGGCCGAGGCGCGGTCGTTCAGCGAATTGCGGATGGCGTTGCGGATCTGGCCCGACACCAGGCCGGAGGCGTCGGTGCGGAACTTGGAATAGAGCTTCGGCGCCAGGGTGGGATTCACCGAGAACGAGACGGCGATATCGCTCTCGATGTTCAGCCCGTTCTTGTCCTGGAAGGTGAACTCCTCGTTCTGCGAGGCGCCCTCTGCGGAGCTGCCCGAGTAGGTGTAGGTCTGGGTGAACACCGGATATTCGATGATGTTCGTGCCGAACGGGGTGAAATAGGTGCCGACTCCCAGCGGCTCCGAGGAAACCCCCGCGCCGGAGCCGTACTGGTTCACCTTGATGCCCACGTGGCCAGGCTTCACCTGGCCGCACGCCGTCAGCAGCAGGGCCGCGGCGAGCACGATCAGTCTTTTCATGATGAGGAAGGCCCCTCCAGGCCGTTCAGCGATCTGCGGAAGCGGGTCACGCTCAGCCACAGCGACAGGCCCAGCCAGCCGGCGGCGAACAGGCTCGCCAGCCCCAGCGCCACCGCCCCCAGGAACAGGACGTCGTTGTGGGCGTCGACCATGTACGGGATGGCGATCCTGATCACCACGAACAGCGCCGCCAGGGCGACGGCGATCCTGACGAACAGGCCGGCCGCGAAGCTGCGCACGGCCTTGATACGCGCCTGATCCATGGGCCCTTCCGAGAGTCGCCTCGGCCTGAATGTAAGGCTTCGCTTGAACGGCGCAATCGGCGCGCCTCGCCAAAGCTTACGGCCGGCGTCAGTTCCTGACCGGCTTTGTCAGAAACTGTCGGTCTCCGTAAGTACAGCGGCCCGAGGGCGGCGCGTAGCCTTCACTCATCGGCGCACCGGAACGGCCGGGGCGCTCCCAAGATGAGGATCAAAGCCATGTCCACGAACACCACCCTCGGCCTGATCGTCGGCGCCGTCGTCCTGAGCGCCGCCTCGGCCACCATCGCGGCCAGGATCGCCGCGCCGCACGGCCCGGGCGTCCCCGCCCGTCCCGCCGCGACCGCGACGAGCGCCGCTTCCGCCGCCCCGGCGGCCAGCGCCGCCCCCGCGGCGGCCACGCCCGCGGCCGCCCCGGCCAGCGCCGCCAACCCCAACCTGGTGATGGTCTCCACCGCCAACCGCCGGATGCTGGTGGTCAACGTCACCAACCACACCCTGACCAACCTCTACGCCTCCAGCGTCGACGACCCGAACTACCACGCCGACTGGCTGGGCGACCGGGTGCTGGGCCCCGGCGAGAGCGCGGTGATCAACTTCGACGACGGCGCCGGCGCCTGCGAGATGGACGTGCGGGGCGTGTTCAGCGACGGCGGCTCGGCCACCAACACCTACAACGTCTGCGCCGAGAGCGAGATCGACTTCACCGGCGACTGACCGATGGACCCCAGACAGACGAAGAGCCGCCGCGGCGCGCCGCGGCGGCTCCTTCCGTTGCGCGGCGGCCCCCATCCCCGCCTTCGGCGGGACTTCCCCCAGAGGGGGAAGAGATAGGCTCGCGGCGTCAGCTTCCGTTCTCTTCCCCCTCTGGGGGAAGTCCCCGCGAAGCGGGGGATGGGGGCTCCAGCGGAGCGCGAGCCCCCCGACGGCCCTCTAGTCGACCTTGGCCACCTTGCGCGCGCGGGGGTTGCTGGCGCGGATCTCGGCCAGCTTCTTTTCCACGTGCGAGGCGAACACGAACTCGGCCGGGCGCTGGTTGTCGAGCGAGATGTCCTTGGCCATCGGCCCCTCGGTGCGCGGACCGCGCAGCGACACGGCCAGGGCCTTGAGCGGGTGCTTGACGGTGTCCATCACGGCGCTCGCCTCGAAGCCCGAGTGGACCATGCAGTCGGCGCACTTCTCGTAGTTGCCGACGCCGTAGGCGTCCCAGTCGGTCTCGTCCATCAGCTCCTTGAAGGTCTTGGCGTAGCCTTCGCCGACCAGGTAGCAGGGCCGCTGCCAGCCGAACACCGTGCGCGTGGGATTGCCCCAGGGCGTGCAGGCATAGGCCTGGTTGCCGGCCAGGAAGTCGAGGAACATCGTCGACTGGGTGAACGACCAGCCCTTGCCCTTGCCGCGGGCGAAGATGTCGCGGAACAGCTGCTTGGTCTTGGTGCGGTTCAGGAAGTGCTCCTGGTCCGGCGCGCGCTCGTAGGCGTAACCGGGCGAGATGGTCACGCCGTCGACGCCGATGGCCTTCATCTCATCCAGGAAGGCGGCGGTGCGCTCGGGGTCGGCGCCGTCGAACAGGGTGCAGTTGATGTTGCACTGGAAGCCCTTGGACTTGGCCAGCCTGATGGCCTTCACGGCGATGTCGTAGACGCCGTCCTGGCACACCGACTTGTCGTGCATGACCTTGTCGCCATCCAGGTGGATGGACCAGGTGAACATCGGGTCGGGCTTGTACTGGTCGATCTTCTTGGTCAGCAGCAGGGCGTTGGTGCACAGGATGACGAACTTCTTGCGCTCCAGGAAACCCTGGACGATGCGCGGCAGGTCCTTGTGCAGCAGCGGCTCGCCGCCGGCGATCGAGACCACGGGGGCGCCGCACTCGTCGATCGCCTCCATGCACTGGTCGTAGGTCAGGCGCTGGTTGAGGATCTCGTCCGGGTAGTCGATCTTGCCGCAGCCGGCGCAGGCCAGGTTGCAGCGGTAGAGCGGCTCCAGCATCAGCACCAGCGGATAGCGTTTCGCGCCGGAGAGGTGCTGTTTCATGATGTACGCGCCGACGCGCGCCGTCACCTGGAAGGGAATCGCCAAAACTGGCTCCTGTCAGACTCGATCGGGACACCCCTGCCCGACCTGGTGAAAATCCTCGGCCCCGACGGCCGCTTGCCGCGAAGAGTCGCGACAGATTCGTCGCGACCGATCCTAAGCCTCGACTTCCTGCGCGCGAAGTTCCGCAGGAAGCCTGAACTCGATATTCTCCTCGACACCGTCCATTTGCTCAACCTCGACCGGGCCGAGGCGACGAAGGGCCGCGATCACATCCTGGATCAGCGCCTCCGGCGCCGATGCGCCGGCGGTCAGACCCACCGCTTCGACGCCCTCCAGCCAGGCGGGATCCAGGCCGGACGCGTCGTCGATCAGATAGCTGGGCACGCCCGCCTCCAGACCGATCTCGACCAGGCGGTTGGAGTTGGAACTGTTGCGCGCGCCCACCACCAGGATCACCTGCGCCAGGGCGCTCATCTCGCGCACCGCCGACTGCCGATGCTGGGTGGCATAGCAGATGTCGGACGTGTTCGGACCCACAACATTGCTGAACCTGCCCCGCAGCGCGGCTATCACCGCGCGGGTGTCGTCGACGCTGAGCGTGGTCTGGGTGACGTAGGCCAGCGGCGTGTCGAGGGCGATGTCCAGGGCCGCGACGTCCGCTTCGGTGGAGACCAGGTGCACCGGCTGGTCGACCTGACCCAGGGTCCCCTCGACCTCCGGGTGGCCGGCGTGGCCGATCAGGATCAGGGTGCGCCCGCTGCCGACATAGCGGCGCGCCTGGTTGTGCACCTTGGAGACCAGCGGGCAGGTGGCGTCCAGCACCGGCAGGCCGCGGGCGGCGGCGGCGTCCACCACCTGGCGCGAGACCCCGTGGGCGCTGAACACCGTCGGCGCGCCGTCCGGCACCTCGTCCAGTTCCTCGACGAAGATCGCGCCCTTGGTCTTCAGGCCTTCCACCACATGGCGGTTGTGCACGATCTCGTGGCGCACGTAGACGGGCCGGCCGTACTTCTCGAGGGACCGCTCGACGATGTCGATCGCACGCACCACCCCGGCACAAAATCCCCGGGGTTGAGCCAGAATCACTCTCATCGACACTCCGCATCGCCCGTATGGCGAAAGAATAGCCTAGCAAAGGCAAAGGGGGCAGGCTTGCACGCCCTCGCCGCCTGGACCGCTTGACGCAAGGTCGCTAAGTGGAATGCGAATGTGGCGGCGCCAAGGGGGCATATGTATCAAAGCTGACGCCCGATGCATTCGCGCAACGGTTCCGGGCAACCGGTGTCCAACTTCCGCCCGCTTGCGATGATCATCCAGCGACCTCTTGGGATCGCGCCCCCAAGTCCCCACTGTAAGGCTTCGCCTGACCCCAAAGCCCCTGACAACGCCGCACCCTTGACCCTGACCCAGACCCGCTGGAGCCCCCTCCACCCCCTCCGGGGGTCCCCCTCCCCCAAGGGGGGAGGAGAAGGTGGCTGCGGATTCCGTTCTCTTCCGCCCCTGGGGGAAGTCCCGGCGAAGCCGGGGATGGGGGCTCCAGCGGAGCACCGGCGATGCTGACCGCCCTGCATCTGCTTGGCTGGCTGTTCCTGGCGATCACCGCCGTCGGCGTGGCCTACGCCGTGGCGGCGGGGATGCTGGTGCGCGGCTTCATGCGGCGCCGCCTGCCGGCGGCGGCGGAACGGCCGGCGGTGACCCTGCTGAAGCCGCTGCACGGCGCCGAGCCGGGCCTGGAGCAGGCCTTGCTGAGCTTCGCCGACCAGGCCTATCCCGGCCCGGTGCAGATCGTGTTCGGCGTCCACTCGCCCGACGACCCCGCCGCCGAGGCCGTCCGCCGGCTGATCGCGGCGCGGCCGGCGCTGGACATCGCGCTGGTGGCCGACGCCCGCCTGGCCGGGCAGAACCGCAAGATCGGCAACGTCATCAACATGATGGCCGCGGCAAAGCACGACGTCCTGGTGCTCAGCGATTCGGACATCACTGCCCAGCCCGACTACCTGACGCGAATCACCGACGCCCTGGCGCAGCCGGGCGTGGGGGTGGTCACCTGCCTGTACACGGGGCGCGGGGCCAGCGGCCCGTGGTCGCAGCTGTCGGCCATGGCGGTGAGCTACCAGTTCCTGCCCAACGCCGTGCTGGGCGCGGCCCTGGGCCTGGCGCAGCCGTGCTTCGGCTCGACCATCGCCATGACCCGCCCGACCCTGGCGGCCATGGGCGGCTTCGAGGCCTTCGCCGACCTGCTGGCCGACGACTTCGAGATCGGCCGGGCGGCGCGCAAGCTGGGGCTGTCGATCGCCATTCCGCCGATCACCGTCAGCCACGCCTGCGCCGAAACCAGCGCCCGGGAGCTGCTGGACCACGAGATTCGCTGGGGTCGGACGATTCGCCTCATCGAGGGCGCGGGCTACGCCGGCTCGGCGGTCACCTACGCCCTGCCGATGGCGCTGATCGCCTTGGCCTGCCTGGGGCCGACGCCCCTGGCGCTGGCCGGCGTGGCGGCCGCGCTGGCCGCGCGACTTGTGCTAAAATTGCAAGTCGACGCCGCAACCGGCGCCCGTTCGGGAAAGCTGTGGCTGCTTCCCGGGCGCGACGTGCTATCATTCGCCGTCTTCCTGGCGAGCTTCGCTTCCAACCAGGTCCGCTGGCGCGGTAGACGCTTTCGCGTCCAGCCCGACGGCGTCCTCACCCACCACTGAGGTTACTACAGTTGCGCACCCTATTCCTCCAGGCCCCTTCCTTTGACGGCTTCGACGGCGGCGCCGGCTCCCGGTACCAGGCCAAGCGCGAGATCAAGTCGTTCTGGTATCCGACCTGGCTGGCCCAGCCCGCCTCGCTGGTGGAGAACTCCAAGCTGGTCGACGCCCCGCCGCACGACCAGACGCTGAACGACGTTCTGGCCATGGCCAAGGACTTCGACCTGGCCGTGCTGCACACCTCGGTGCCGTCGTTCGCCTCGGACGTGAAGACCATCGAGGCGATGAAGGCGGTCAACCCGAACCTCAAGGCCGGCCTGATCGGCGCCAAGGTGGCGGTGGACGCCGACGGCTCGATGCAGAAGGCCCCGGTGGTCGACTTCGTGGCGCGCAACGAGTTCGACTTCTCGATCAAGGAAGTCGCCGACGGCGTTCCGTTCGCCGACATCAAGGGCGTCAGCTACCGCAATTCGTCCGGCGTGATCGTGCACAACGAGGACCGGCCGATCCTCGAGAACATGGACGACCTACCGTTCGTGACCCCGGTCTACAAGCGCGACCTGGTCATGGAGAACTACTTCATCGGCTATCTGAAGCACCCGTACATCTCGATCTACACGGGCCGCGGCTGCAAATCGCGCTGCACCTTCTGCCTGTGGCCCCAGACGGTGGGCGGCCACCGCTACCGCACGCGCAGCGTCGAGCATGTGATCGAAGAGATCAAATGGGCGATGAAGGCCTTCCCGCAGACCAAGGAATTCTTCTTCGACGACGACACCTTCACCGACAACCTGCCGCGGGCCGAGGCGATCGCCGCCGAGCTCGGCAAGCTGGGCGTCACCTGGAGCTGCAATGCCAAGGCCAACGTGCCGCGCGAGACGCTGAAGAAGCTGAAGGACGGCGGCCTGCGGCTGCTGCTGGTGGGCTACGAAAGCGGCAACCAGCAGATCCTGCACAACATCAAGAAGGGCATGCGCATCGAGGTGGCCGAGAAGTTCACCAAGGACTGCCACGAGCTGGGCATCGCCATCCACGGCACCTTCATCCTCGGCCTGCCCGGCGAGACCACCGAGACCATGGTCGAGACCGCCAAGTGGGCCGCCAAGATCAACCCGCACACCATCCAGGTGTCGCTGGCGGCGCCCTATCCGGGCACCTTCCTCTACAAGCAGGCCGTGGAGAACGGCTGGCTGGACGCCGAGCACGCCGAACTGGTGGACGAGCACGGCATCCAGATCGCGCCGCTGCACTACCCGCACCTGTCCCACACCGAGATCTTCAACTCGGTGGAGACCTTCTACAAGTCGTTCTATTTCCGGCCGCGGAAGATCGGCGCCATCGTTGGCGAGATGATCCGCAGCCCCGAGATGATGAAGCGGCGCCTGCGCGAGGGCGTGGAATTCTTCGACTTCCTGAAGGAGCGGCGCCAGGCGGCGGCCTGATCGACGACAAGACCTGACGAGACCTGCCTACAACGAGACGTTCCATGTCCCTCGCAGACACTGTTGCCGAAGGCCCCACCACCTGGATGGGCGATCCCGCGCCGTTCCGCATCGGCTCGGAGGCGCACAAGCGCCTGTTCTGCCAGATGCTGCTGGAGACGCATAACCCCTACAAGCCGGCGGTCATCGACTGGCCGAAGCTGACCGAGGAGATGCGCGAGCGGCTGATCAGCCTGCCGATCTGGGACATCGCCGTGCAGACCGAGGGCAAGGCCTCGATGCGGGTGAAGGCCTACGCCGAGATGGTGGCGTCCGATCCGTGGCTGAAGAAGGCCGTGGACATGAACGCCTTCGAGGAGGGCCGGCACAAGCACGTGCTGTCGAACCTGGTCGCCGCCTACGGCATCCAGCTGGAGCCCGAGCCGCAGTACGTCCAGCCCAAGGACACCGAGTGGGCCTTCATGGTCACCGGCTTCTCGGAGTGCATCGACTCGTTCTTCGCCTTCGGCCTGTTCGAGTTCGCCCGGCGCTCGAAATTCTTCCCCGACGAACTGGTCGAGACCTTCGAGCCGGTGATGCGCGAGGAATGCCGCCACATCCTGTTCTTCGTGAACTGGGTGGCCTGGTGGCGGCGCAACATGCCCTTCTGGCGCCGGCCCTGGTTCGAGCTGAAGGTCATGGCGGTGTGGATCTTCCTGGCCATGGAGCGGGTCGGCATGGGCCAGTCGGTCGCCGACGGGGCCAAGCCGCAGGACAACAACTTCACCGTCACCGGCGCCTCGGCGATCACCACCGACGACATAGACATCTCCGAGCTGATGGATGTCTGCCTGCAGGAGAACGACCGGCGAATGGCCGGCTATGATCCCCGCCTGATCCGGCCGATGTTCATGCCGCGCATGGTGCGCCTGGCGCGCCGGTTCATGCGCCCGTCGAAGAAGCCGCTGCCCCAGGCAGCCTGAAAGGCGCCCCACCGTTGCAACGCGCCCTGATCGTCACCGCCGACGACTTCGGTCTGTCGCGCGAGGTGAATGAAGCCGTCGAGGCCGGCCACGTGAAGGGCGTGCTGACCTGCGCCAGCCTGGTCGTGGCCGGCGCGGGGGCCGAGGACGCCATGCGCCGGGCCCGCGCCTTGCCCAACCTCGGGGTCGGTCTGCACCTGGCGATGCTGGACGCGCCGTCCGCCGCGCCGGCGGCGGAGATCGGCGACCTGATCGACCCCGCCACCGGCGCCCTGGCCGCCCGGCCGTTCGTCAACGGCGTGCGCATCGCCCTCACCCGCCGCGGCCGCGAACAGGCCCGGCGCGAGATGCGCGCCCAGTTCGAGGGTTTCCGCCGCAGCGGCCTGCCGCTGGACCACGTCGACGGCCACTGGCACTTCCACCAGCATCCCACGCTCACCGGCCTGCTGATCGAGATGGCCGCGGACTACGGCGTCAAGGCGGTGCGGGCGCCGAACGAGCCGGTGATGGCCTCCTGGCGCGCCGCCGGGCGCAAGGGGCTGGCCGGCCGCGCCGCCACCGCCGCCTTCCATGCGCCGCTGTGGAACAGCCTGCGCACGCGGCTGAAGCGGGCCGGCATCGGCGTCAACGACTGGTTCTTCGGCCTCAACGACGGCGGCCACATGGACGCGGCCCAGATGCTGCGCACCATCGCCAACCTGCCGCCCGGGGTCAGCGAGATCGGCCTGCACCCGGCCTCGTCACATCCGCCGGCGCCGCACGCCCCGCCCTCGCACTGGAAGCTGGCCGACGAACTGGCCGGGCTGATGCATCCCGAGGTGATCGCCGCGGCCAAGGGCGTGCGGCTGGGCCGGTTCAGCGACCTGGTGGCCGCGTGATCCGCAAGCTGCTCCTGCCGCTGGTGTTCCTGGCCGGCACGGCGGTCGCCGCCGTCCTGGCCCTGCGCGCCGGCCTGCCGTCGGTGCTCGCCGCGCTCGGACAGATCGGCTGGACGGGGTTCGCCGCGGTCGCCTTGGTGCAGGCCATCTCGCTGGTGCTGTGCGCCGCCGCCTGGCGCGCGGTCAGCGAGGCCGCCTCGCTGCAGGCCTACGCCGCGGCCCGCTGGGTGCGCGATTCCGCCTCCAACCTGGTGGGCTTCATCCCGGCTTTCGGCGAGGTGGTCAGCGCCCGCGCCCTGACCCTGCTGGGCGGCGGCAGCGGCCAGTCGGCCACCGCCAGCACAGTGGTCGACGTCGCGGTGGAGACCCTGACCCAGGCCCTGTTCGCCTTCACCGGCATCGCCCTGCTGCTCGGTCACCTGGACCCGGCGCAGGCCAAGTCCTGGCTGGGGATCACCGTGGTCGGGGCCATCCCGCTGCTGGCGCTGTATTCCCTCAGCCGCAACCGCAAGGCGCTGATGGCGGGCGAGCGCCTGCTGGCGCGAATCGCCGGCCTGCTCGGCCTCTCCAGCGCCTTCGCCGACGGCGGCCTGGCCCCCGCGATCGAGACCCTGCATGGCCGCTCCAACCGCATTGTGCTGGCCTCGCTGCTGCACGCCGCCGCCTGGTTCGGCACGGCGGGGCAGATCTGGCTGGCGGCGCGCGGCCTGGCGCATCCGCTCAGCCTGGCCGACAGCGTGGTGATCGCCAGCCTGGTCTGCGCCGCGCGCAGCGCATTTTTCCTGGTGCCGATGGCCGCGGGCGTGCAGGAAGGCGCCTTCATCGTCGTCGGCAAGCTGGTCGGCGTCGACGCCTCCACCGCCGTCGCCCTGTCGCTCGTGTTACGCGCCAGAGATATTGTGATCGGGGCGCCAGGTATGCTCTTTTGGTACCTGACGGAGGGGCGCCGAATCTGGTCTCCGGGAGTTCACGCTTGACCGCTCAGCGCCAACCCGCCGCCGCGCCCGCTTGCCTTGCCCTGAGTTTCGAGCTGCGCCGGCCCGCCCGCCTGCTGCTGACCGGCACGGCCCTGTCGCTGGCGCTCACCTTCGCCGCGCCGTCCGCCCTGGCGCAGGACGCCCACGCCCCGGCAGTCGCCGACCAGTCGATCCGCCACATCGACCCGTGGCAGAAGGTGAACCGCTTCTTCTTCCGGATACACAACGGCCTGGACAAGGTGCTGATCCGGCCGGCGGCGATGGTCTACAAGGCGCTCACCCCCGGCCCGATCGGCAAGGCGGCGCACAACTTCCTGACCAACATCTCCGAGCCGGCGATCCTGGCCAACGACCTGCTGCAGTTCCGCTTCAAGCGGGCCGGCGAGACCAGCGTGCGCCTGGTGGGCAACACCCTGGCCGGGTTCGGCGGGCTGATCGACGTGGCCGGCAAGGCGGGCGTGCCGTTCCACGACAACGGCTTCGCCATCACCCTCGGCCGCTATGGCGTGGGCCCCGGCCCTTACATGTTCGTGCCGCTGATGGGGCCCACCACGGTGCGCGACGCCATCGGCACCTTCGCCGACTTCAGCCTCGACCCGATCAAGCTGGCCAACTACCCGCACCGCCTGGAGGTCAGCGCCGGCCTGACGGTGATGCAAGGCCTGGATCTGCGCTCCAGCGCCGATCCTCAGCTGAAGGCCCTGTTCGCCGACGCCACCGACCCCTACGCCACCCTGCGCTCGGCCTATCTGCAGAACCAGCAGAGCCAGATCGACGACCGCGACGATGACAAGCCGGCGGCGCCGCAGTTCGAGGACATCCCCTCCGAGCCCGCGCCCGGCGCCACGCCCGGCGCCGCCGGAGATGCGCCGGCGACCACGCCGCCGCCCCCGCCCTCCGCCGACGCCGGCGTCACCCACGCGCCGTTCTTCGCCCCGCAGGGGCCGGTGATCGTCGTCGACCCGGCCGCCACCGCCCAGCCCGTGCAGTTGATCAGCGCCCCCTCCACCGTGCTGGCGCTGGCCCAGTCGGAGACCATCGCTTGGCGGTGAGCGCCGAGGCGGCGACCCGGGCTCCCCGCTCGTCCGTGTTCGGGCGCTGGGTGGCGTTCTGCACCCGCCACGCCCTGGTCGTGGCGATCCTGGGCCTGGTCCTGGGTCTTGCCGCAGCATTCTACGCGGCGACCCACTTCGCCATCAGCACCAACACCGACGACCTGATCTCCAAGGCCCTGCCCTGGCGCCAGCAGGAGGCCGCCTTCGACAAGGCCTTCCCGCAGAACAGCGCCCAGATCGTCATCGTCATCGATGGCCGCACCGCGGAGCTGTCCGAACAGGCGACCAACGCCCTGGTCGCGAAGCTGCAGGCGGACCCGAAGCTGTTTCCCAGCGTGCGCCTGGCCGACTCCGGCCCGTTCTGGTCGCAGAACGGCCTGCTCTATGCGTCTGCGGCCGACGTGAAGTCCAACATGGACAAGCTG
Organism: Caulobacter sp. KR2-114; assembly: GCF_049446115.1. NCBI lineage: Bacteria > Pseudomonadati > Pseudomonadota > Alphaproteobacteria > Caulobacterales > Caulobacteraceae > Caulobacter > Caulobacter sp. KR2-114. The sequence continues at coordinate 138,278 of NZ_JBMSEC010000006.1, read as the reverse complement.
ATCGCCGCACAGCCGTTCCTCGGGCCGGTGGCGGCCGACCCCAGCCTGCGCGGCGTGGCCAGCACCCTGACCACCACCCTGCAGGGGGTCACCACCGGCCAGGCGAAGCTCTCCGACCTGAAGGGGCCCATCCACAGCCTTGCCGACACGGTCGAGGCGGTGCAGGCGGGCCGGCCGGCCTTCTTCTCGTGGCGGGCGATGATCGCCGGCGGCAAGTCCGACCCGCGCGAGCTGCGCCACCTGATCCTGGTCGACCCCCGGCTGGACTTCGGCCAGCTGCAGGCCGGCGCCGACGCCTCCGACGCCATCCGCGCCGCGACCCAGGCGCTGAAGCTCGACGCCGCGCATGGGGTCAATGTGCGCCTCACCGGCGAGACGCCGCTGCAGGACGACGAGTTCGCCACCCTGGCCGAGCACGTCTGGCTGATCGCCCTGCTGTCGGTCGGCTTCATCGTGCTGATGCTTTGGCTGGCGGTGCGCTCGTGGCGGCTGATCGCCGCGATCCTGGTCACCACCCTGGTCGGCCTGGTCACCGCCGCCGCCTGGGGCCTGGTGGTCTACGACCGCTACAACGTCATTTCGGTGGCCTTCATCCCGCTGTTCGTCGGGCTCGGCATCGACTTCGGCATCCAGTTCAGCGTGCGTTTCCGCGCCGAGCGGGCGCTGGGCGAGACCGAGCCGGAGGCCCTGGCGGCGTCCGGCCGCGGCATCGGCCGCCAGCTGACCCTGGCCGCGGTGGCGATCGCCTCCGGCTTCCTGGCCTTCGCCCCGACCGACTATCACGGCCTGTCGCAGCTGGGCGTGGTCGCCGGCGCGGGCATGTTCGTCGCCCTGGCGCTGAACCTCACCGTGCTGCCGGCGCTGATCGCCCTGCTGCATCCCAAGCCGCCGCCCGAGACCCATTCGCACCCGGTTCTGGAGCGGCTGGACGGCTTCATCCTGGGTCGCCGCAGGCTGGTGGTGGGGGCCGCGGCCGTGGCCGCCCTGGGCTCGGCGGCCCTGCTGCCGCTGCTGCACTTCGACTTCAACCCGCTCCACCTGCGCAGCCCGAAGGTGGAGTCGGTGTCGGCCCTGCTGGACCTGCTGAAGGACCCGGACCTGTCGCCCAACACCCTGGAGGCGGTCGTGCCGAACGCGGCGGCCGCCCAGACCCTGGCGACGAAGCTGAAGACCCTGCCGCAGGTGTCCGAGGCGCGCACCCTGGCGGACCTCGTGCCGACCGACCAGGACCAGAAGCTGGCCACCATCCACGACGCCGCCACCCTGCTGGACCTCAGCCTCAACCCGCTGGTCACCAGCCCGCCGCCGAGCGACGCGGAGGTGGTCACCGCGCTGCAGGGCGCCGCCGCCGGCCTGCGCGATGCGGCCCGCGCCGCGCCGGGCGATCCGACCGCCGCCGACGCCCTGCGCCTGGCCAAGGACCTCGACGCCCTGGCCGCGGGCCCGCCGGCCGCCCGCGCCGCCGCGGCCCAGGCCATCGTGCCGCCCCTGGCCACCGTGCTGGCCGACATCTCCGCCTCGTTCCAGGCCCAGCCGGTCAGCCTGGCCAACCTGCCGCCCGATCTGGTGCGGATGTGGCGCACGCCCGACGGTCGCGAGCGGGTCTCCATCGTCCCCCGGGGCGACGCCAACGACAACAAGGTGCTGCGCGGCTTCATCGACGCGGTGACCCAGGTCGCGCCCAACGCCACCGGGCCGCTGTTCAGCATCTCGCGCAGCGGCGACACCGTGCTGAAGGCCTTCATCCAGGCCGGCGTGCTGTCGTTCATCGCCATCACGGTGCTGCTGTTCATCGTCCTGCGGAAGGCCCGCGACGTGGCCATCACCATGGCGCCGATCATCCTGACCGGGCTGCTGACCCTCGGCAGCTGCGTGCTGATCGGCCAGCCGCTGAACTTCGCCAACATCATCGCCCTGCCGCTGCTGTTCGGCATCGGCGTGGCCTTCCACATCTATTTCGTGATGTCCTGGCGTTCGGGCGGCTCGCACCTGCTGACGTCCAGCCTGGCGCGCGCCGTGTTCTTCTCGGCCCTGGCCACGGCCACCGGCTTTGGCAGCCTGTGGATGTCGGCGCACCCGGGCACCGCCAGCATGGGCAAGCTGCTGATGATCTCGCTGCTATGGACCCTGGTCTCGGCCCTGCTGTTCCAGCCCGCCCTGATGGGCGAACCGGAGCGTCCCCCGACGCAGCCGTAGGCGCGCCTTCGTTTTCCACTGTCATCCCGGAAAGGCGCGCCAGCGCCTTATCCGGGACCGCCGGAAGCACGACCTTTGCCGGCCGTAGCGGGTGCGTGCGCCTGCCGAGGTCCCGGATATTCGCTTCGCGAATTCCGGGATGACAAAGGGAGGGGCGCTGCGCGCTCGCCCTATTTCAGCAGGTTGTCGGCCATCTGGTTGAGCTTGGCCGTCACGCCGGCCGCGCCGCCGGAGGCGACCGTGCTGGCCAGGTCGGAGCGGCGCGTCGTCAGCTGGCTGACGTTGTTGTAGAACACGTCGATCACCTTCCACGAGCCACCGGTCTGGCGCATGCGGTAGACCAGGTTCACCGGCGCCCCGCCGCCATGCACCAGCTTGGCCGAGACCACCTTGTCGGTCCCGCGGGTCTGCACATTCGGGTCGATGACGAACTGCTCGCCGGAATAGCTGTCGAAGTTGTGCGCCCAGCTGGCCACCGACAGGCGGGTGAAGGCGGCGATCACCTGGGTCTTCTGCGCCGGGGTGAAGCTGGACCACGCCGGGCCGACCGCAAAGCTGGTCATCGTCGGGAGGTCGAAGGCGCGTTCCACCGCCGGCGTCAGCTGGCGGGCCCGGCCCTTGGCGCCCAGGGCCTGGCCGCCCTTCATGGCGGCGATCAGGCTGCCGTCGAAGCTTTCGACGGTGGTGGCGGCGGGGTCGGCGGCGGCGAGGGCGGCGGCGGGCGCGCCCACGCTCGCCAGGATCAGGGCGGCTGCGGCAAGGCCGGAAAGGCGGCTGTTCATCAGGTGTCCTCTGCTGCGCGAAGACGGCCTCAATACGGCGCCTCGCACGTGTCGGGGATGGATTTGCGCCCGGCAAGATGAACCAGGTCTGACAGGCCGGGCGGCGCCAGCCTCAAGCGCGCGGCCGCCCGCCGGGTTCCTTCGCTGAGCTTGCCGGCCCCCGCGCGCCGCTTCAGTCGTTGGCCGCCTGGCGCGGCGACTTGCCATCGCCGCGGCTGAGGGTCAGCAGACGGTGCGCCAGTTCCTTGTCCAGATCCCAGCTGGCCACCAGGGCCTGCTGGGCCCGGATCATCGCCCGCATCTGCTGCGCCGGCAGCTTGGCCAGCAAGGCGTCGTTGCGCGAGCGCACCACCTCCTGGGCCATCAGATAGCTGGACCAGCCGGTCTCGGTGAGGGTCAGGCACAGCTGGCGACGGTCGGCCTGGGAGTGGCAGCGGTCGACGAGGCCGCGCGCCACCAGATGGTCGATGGTCCGCGTCAGCGTGGTGCGGTCGACCATGGAGAAGTCCGCCAGCTCGCCCATGGTGCAGGGCGCGAAGTGCGCGATCACCACCATGGCCCGATAGTGCGACAGGGTCAGGCCCAGCGGCTTGACCGCCGTCTCCAGATCATCGTCCCTGTAACGGCTGATCGCCACCAGCAGGTGAAACAGATAGTCGCCGTCCGCATACGGGAACCCCTGGGGCGACGCTCCGGCAGCCTGTTCAGATTTCAAAATCGACATGATTCGACCCTGGGCCCCCGCGGGGCGGGGCGCAAGGGGCGTGGTAACTCACATCGGTGACGTTGCGCGCGCCCCATTTGGGGGGAGGCGGCGGCGCTCGCGCTTTCCTCCGCCGCGTTGAACCGGCGCCACACCCGTGCGAGACGGGACGCCGAACAACCGCCGCCACCCTCAAGGTCAGCCGTGAACGGAAACCTCTACGCCCTGCTCGCCTCGCGCTTTCCGACCGATCCGTCCGCGCCCTGCCTGATGCTGCCGGACGGCTCGCAGATCGGCTACGGCGCCTTCCAGGCCGGCATCGGCCGGCTGGCCGCCCTGCTGCGGGCGCGTGGCGTGGAGCCCGGCGACCGGGTCGCCGTGCAGGCGCCGAAGACGCCCGAGTCGCTGATGCTCTACCTCGCCACCCTCAAGGTCGGCGCGGTGTTCCTGCCGCTGAACACCGCCTACACCGAGGCGGAGGTGCGCTATTTCCTGGACGACGCCGAGCCGCGGCTGTTCGTCACCGACGCCGTGGCCCTGGCCGCCGAAGCCGCCGGCCTGGCGCCGCTGGAGCACGTGCACGAGGTCGCCCCCGAGGCCCTGGCGGCGATCATCTACACCAGCGGCACCACCGGCCGCTCCAAGGGCGCCATGCTCAGCCACGGCAACCTGGCGGCCAACGCCCTGGCGCTGCACGAGGTCTGGGGGTTCGAGCCCGGCGACGTGCTGCTCCACGCCCTGCCGATCTTCCACGTGCACGGCCTGTTCATCGCCCTGCACTGCATCCTGCTGAACGGCGGGCCGATGATCTGGCTGGCGAAGTTCGACGACGAGGAGGTGCTGCGCCTGCTGCCCAAGGCGACGGTGCTGATGGGAGTGCCGACGTTCTACACGCGCCTGCTGGCCAATCCCGGCTTCACCCACGAGGCGGCGGCGCACATGCGGGTGTTCATCTGCGGCTCCGCCCCGCTGCTGGAAAGCACCTTCGCCGAGTTCGAGGCCCGCACCGGCCAGCGCATCCTGGAGCGCTACGGCATGAGCGAGGCGGCGATCATCACCAGCAACCCGCTGCACGGCGAACGCATCCCCGGCAGCGTCGGCTACCCTCTGCCGGGCGTCTCCCTGCGCATCGGCGGCGGCGCCGAGACCGGGGTCATCGAGATCAAGGGACCCAGCGTGTTCTCCGGCTACTGGCGGATGCCCGAGAAGACCGCCGAGGAGTTCACCGCCGACGGCTGGTTCCGCACCGGCGACGTCGGCCGCCAGGACCCGGACGGGCGGGTGTGGATCTCCGGCCGGGCCAAGGACCTGATCATCTCCGGCGGCTACAACGTCTATCCCAAGGAGATCGAGCTGATCCTCGACGAACTGCCCGGGGTCGGCGAGAGCGCGGTGATCGGCTGCCCGCATCCGGACTTCGGCGAGGCGGTGGTGGCGGTGATCGCCGGCGCCGGGGACGAGGCCGCGGTGATCGCCACGGCCCGCCAGTCCCTGGCCGCCTACAAGACCCCCAAGAAGGTGTTCTTCGTCGACGACCTGCCCCGCAACGCCATGGGCAAGGTGCAGAAGAACGTCCTGCGCGACCGCTTCAAGGGCGCGTTCGGCGGTTAGCGCGGGCCGACACTCAATTCTGTCATCCCGGAATCCGCTTAGCGGATATCCGGGACCGCAACAGGCGCCGGCGCCCGCTACGGCCTGCGACCCTCAGCGTTTCCGGCGGTCCCGGATAAGCCGCGGTGCGGCTTTCCGGGATGACAGTCGAGGCGGTCGAAAACGCCGCTACCGCCCCGCCGCCAGCGGCAGGCTGACCCGCGCGATCAGGCCCGAGGGGGCGTTGGGGCGCAGCACGATGTCGCCGCCGTGGCCGCGGACGATGGAGCGGGCCACCGCCAGGCCGAGGCCGACGCCGTCGGTGGTCAGGGTGCGGGCCGGGTCGGCGCGGTAGAAGGGCTGGAACACCCGCTCCATCTCGCTGGCCGCCAGGCCGGGGCCGGTGTCGACCACCTCGACCACGGCGTGGTCGTCGGCCTGGAACACCCGCGCCTCGGCGCTGTGGCCGTACTTCAGGGCGTTCTCGATCAGGTTGCCGAACACTCGCACCAGGGCGTTGGGATCGCCGTCGACGATGATCGGCCGATCCTCGCCCGACACCGGCACGTCGTCGCCCATCGCCGCCGCGTCGTCGGCCGCCACCTCCAGCACCGAGCGCAGGTCCAGGCGCTCGCGGTGCGAGGGCTCGGACGCGTCGCGGATGAAGGCCAGCACCGCGGTGATCATGTGCTCCATGCGCTCGATGTCGCGGATCACCGGGCCTTTCACGGCCTCGGGCGCGTCCTCGACCTTGAAGCGGATGCGCGCCAGCGGCGTGCGCAGGTCGTGCGAGATGGCCGCGACCATAGCGGTGCGGTCGTCGACGTAGCGTTTGAGACGCTCCTGCATGCGGTTGAAGGCGGCCGCCGCCTTGCCGATCTCGGCGGAGCCGGACAGGGGCAGCCCCCCCTGGCGCGGGTCGCGGCCCAGATGCTCGGCGGCCTCGGCGAAGGCGCGGATCGGCGCGGTGATCCGCCGGCTGAACAGCCAGCCGCCCAGGCCGATCACCACCAGGCAGGCGACCAGCCACAGCAGCACGCGCAGCTGCCAGGCGTTGGGGAACGGCTCCTGCGGCGTGGACACCACCAGCCAGCGCCCGTCGGCCATCTGCGCGCCGGCCTGGAAGTCGCCGACGATCGGCATGCGTTCGAACGCCCGCGGCCCGCCGCCCTGGGCTTCGAAATAGCGGTAAATCGGGCCGCGATCGTCCGGCGGAGGGCCCCCGGCGGCTTGGCCCGGCGCAGGTCCGGGCGCGGGCGACGGCGCGCCCTCCCCACCGGCCAGGCGGCCAGGATCGAAGCCCTGCGGCGGCGCGCCCGCCCCGACCGGAACGCCCGGCGGCGGCCGGTCGCCGTCGCGCCGCTCGCCGTCGCGGCGGCGGAACTCCCGCGCCGGCAGCACCGCCAGGCCGCCCATGATGTCCGGGCCGAAGCGCTGCGAGGGATGCGTCTCCACCAGGGCCACCTTCTCGGCGGGCATGCCCAGGTCCTGCGCCAGCATGGCGTGCAGCGGCCCGCCGCCGTGGCGATGGGGATCGGGATTGCGCGGCGCGGCGGGCTGGATGCGCCGCACCAGGGTCTTGCCCTCGCGGCTGGTCAGCGGGCCGCCCTTGAGCGCCGCGGCGACGTCAGCCACGCGCCAGATCGTCGGCCGCGGCGGCGGCAGCAGCACCACCACCAGGAAGCTCAGCGCATTGGCCACCACCACGGCGACCAGCAGCAGGGCCATGATCTGCAGCGCGATCGGCGCGCCGGCCAGGCGCACCTTGCTGGTCTTCACATCCACCGGCCTCGCCCCCGAACGCCGCTGCGGGCCGTCAGGCCCAGGGCCGCATGACCTGGGCGTTCAGAAGGTAGCCCGCCCCGCGATAGGTGGCGATCACCTCTTCCGGGTCGCTGTCGGCGGCGCCGGCCTGCAGCTTGCGGCGCAGGCGGCTGATCTGCACGTCGACCGAGCGGTCGAACACCTCGGCCTCGGGGCCCCGGGCCAGGGTCAGCAGCTTTTCGCGCGAGAGGATCTGGCGCGGATGCTCCAGGAAGGCGCTCAGCAGCGAGAATTCCCCGGCGGTCAGCAGGATGGTCTCACCGTTCGGCGCGCGCAGGCGGCGGCGCACGGCGTCCAGGGTGAAGCCGCGGAAGCTGATCTGGCCGCCGCGGCGCGGGCGCGCCTCGCCTTCCTCGTGCCGGCGCAGCACCGCCTTGACCCGGGCCAGCAGCTCGCGCGGATTGCACGGCTTGCCCAGGTAATCGTCAGCGCCGAGTTCCAGGCCGACGATGCGGTCGACCTCGTCGCCCATGGCGCTGAGCATGATCACCGCCGGGCCGTGCGCGTCGACGATCCGGCGGCACAGCGACAGGCCGTCCTCGCCCGGCATCATCACGTCCAGCACCACGATGTCGATGTCGCCGCCGGACAGGGCCCCGTCCGCCTCGGCGGCGTTGCCGGCCTGCAGCACGGTCAGGCCGTGCTGTTGCAGATAGGTAGCGACGTTGGCGCGAAGTTCCGCATCGTCGTCGACGATCAGGACACGGGCGGTAGCATTTGACATCTGGCTTCGACCAAGCTGGCGTTTCATGAAGTGATAGCTCCGCTTGTCACCCAACTGTGGCGTGCGGATCGCAGGCGCGCCACATTCGGTCATCTATCTACTGGAAGGGCTGCAACAAATCTCCCTGACAGCTTGCCTCGGGCGCGCTCATTAACCGGGACTTCAAGAGAAGCGGCGCAGAATTGCCCTGGAGTGGGGAGATCAGCCGAATTGTCTCAGTGGCTCGATGACGGGCTCGACGAGCTGGCCGCGAGCGCCCAGCAAGGCTACGCCCTGCGCATGGTCATCCTGCTGGGGGTGGCCGCGCTGGCGTCGCGCATCGTCGCGCCGGCGCTCTCCGCCGACTGGGCCATCGTCGTCGCGGGCCTGGAACTGTGGGGCTGGTTCGTCACCCGGGCGCAGTATCGCGGCCAGAAGGTCAGCCAGGGCCGGCGCCTGCACCACCTGATCAACGTCGCCATCACCACCAGCGCCTGGACCGGCATCGCCACCCTGATGTGGGCCTCGGGAACCAAGGAGGGCGGCATCAGCGCCGTCATCCTGTGGCTGAGCGTGGTGTTCTTCGCCCAGACCCAGGCCTACCAGTCTCCCGCCGGCTTCGTCGCCGCCGGGGTGACGCCGGCGCTGTGCATGGTCGCGGGCATCGCCTTCACCCACAATCCGCTCGGCCTGGACCTGATCCCCGTGTGCGGCATGCTGCTGCTGGCCGTGACCTTCGCCGCCGACGGCGTGCGCCGCATGCTGACGGCGCGCAACCGCTACCTCGCGGCCGAGGCGCAGACGAGGCTCAGCGAAGCGCGCTACCGCATGCTGGCCAACAACATCACCGACGTGATCAGCCAGCAGGGCATCGACGGCAGCCGCGGCTACATCTCGCCATCCATCGAGCGGGCGCTGGGCTATACGCCGGAATTCCTGCTGTCGACGCCCAACTACAGCTTCGTGCACGAGGACGACCGCGATCGGGTGCGCGCCGAGGTCGCCGCCCTGAAGGCCCCGGGCGACGAGATCACCACCGAATACCGGGTGGTCCGCGCCGACGGCCAGGTGATCTGCGCCGAGACCAGCTTCCGCGTGGCCGAGTCCGACGACGGTTCGCTGCACGTGGTGTCGATCTCGCGGGTGATCGATGCGCGCAAGGCGATGGAACGCGAGCTGATCGAGGCGCGCGAGCGCGCCGAGAGCGCGGCGGCCGCCAAGTCCGACTTCCTGGCCAACATGACCCACGAGCTGCGCACGCCGCTCAACGCCATCATCGGCTTTTCCGGCATCCTCAAGGCCTCGCCCAGCCTCTCCGCCGAGGACGCCCGCCACGCCCACCTGATCAAGGAGGCGAGCTCCACCCTGCTGGAGATCGTCAACAGCGTGCTGGACTTCTCCAAGCTGGAGGCCGGGGCGGTCGAGCTCGATCCGCAGCCGTTCGCCCCCCTGGCCGAGGCCGAGGGGGTGGCGGCGCTGGTGGGCGAACAGGCGGCGGCCAAGGGCCTGGCGCTGACGGTGATCGCCGACAGCGAGATCCTGCCGCTGGTCGGCGACGGCCCGCGCCTGCGCCAGGTGCTGCTGAACTTCCTGTCCAACGCGGTGAAGTTCACCAGCCAGGGCCAGGTCACGGTCACCGTCTCGCAGCGTCCGGACGGCGCGCTGCGCCGGCTGCGCGTGGCGGTGCGCGACACCGGCATCGGCGTGCCGGAGGACCAGACCCGACATCTGTTCGAGCGCTTCACCCAGGGCGACGTCTCGGTCTCGCGCCGCTTCGGCGGCACGGGCTTGGGCCTGGCCATCTGCCGGCGCACCATCGAGATGATGGGCGGCGAGATCGGCGCCGACAGCGTCGCGGGCGAGGGCTCGACCTTCTGGTTCGAGGTCAGACTGCCGCTGGCCGAAGGCGACGTCACCGCCCCCCGCGCCGCCGAGGCCGAGGCCGTCGACCTGGACCGGCCGCTGCGCCTGCTGCTGGTCGAGGACGTCGCGGTGAACCGCGAGCTGGTGCAGACCCTGCTGCGCCCGTTCGACATCGAGATCGACACCGCCTGCGACGGGGTCGAGGCGATCCACGCGGTGGAGACCAAGGCCTTCGACCTGATCCTGATGGACGTGCAGATGCCGGTGATGGACGGCCTGACCGCCTCGCGCCGGATCCGCGCCATGGGCTGCGCCACGCCGATCGTGGCCATGACCGCCAACGTCCTGCCCGAGCAGGTGTCCAAGTGCCGGGAAGCCGGCATGGACGACCACATCGGCAAGCCGATCAACCCCGCCCGCCTGCTGGAAGCCATCGGCCGCTGGACGGCGCCGGCCGAGGACGGATCGGGCGGCGAAGGGGCGGCCGACGACGAGGCGCTGTCGGCCTAGCCGGCTGCCTTGGCACGGCGACGTTTCAGCCCGGTCACCCGATCCGCCTAGCTTTCGCCGCGGGATGCGCCCACATAGCGTGTCAGCGTCCGGCCCCAAGGGGCCAACCGATGGAGTGCGCCATGCGCCGCGTTCTGGGCCTTGCCCTCGCCTTCAGCCTGTCGATGGGCGCGGCCGCCCTGGCGCAGGAGGCGATCCCGACCGCCGGCGGCGCCCAGTCCAACGTCAGCCCGCACACCGCGGCCGGCCCGGCCGGCGCCGACGCCGACCTGCAGCCCTACGACGAGTTCGCCGACGGCCCGCTGGGTCCGAAGATGGGTCCGTGCGGCCCGCTGGAGACCGCCGACGGCAAGCCCGACCACAGCGCCCACGGCGAGATCCACGCCGGCGTCGGCACCCACGGCTATCGCAACATCGGCGGCGCCGTGTGCAAGCCGATCGGCGACAACGGCGCCATCGCCATCGCCATCGACAAGACCGACGGCGACTACGGCTACGGCCGCCGCTGGCGCTAGGTCGCTCCACGCAAGGTCACGGCTCTCGCCCGCCCGTGGGAGAGCGCCCTGACCCGGCGTCCACTCAATCATGCCGCGCCGGTTCGAGCCGCTCCACGCCCGGAATGAAGATGAAGAACACCCCGCGTCCGTCGGGGTCTTCGAGCATCAGGCTCAGCTGGCCCTCGTCGTCGCCCAGCAGGCCGCGACGCACCTTCAGGCCCTCGCGCTCGGCCAGGGCGGCCACCGCGGCCACATCGCCCTGCCAGAAGATCAGCTGGGTTCCCGCCGGGTCGAGGTAGCCCTGATAGAGGCAGATCCGGCCGTGGCCGCGCTGCAGCGTCAGGTGCCGCTGGGCGATGTCCCCGCCCGCCGCCTCGAAGCCCAGCCGTCCGTAGAAGGCCGCCGTCCGCGCGATGTCGGCCACGTCGAGGCTGAGCTCGTACCAGCCGAGCACCGGATCGTACGGCGCCGCAGCCCCCTCGCTGTCCTCGCCGTCCGTGCGGGCGGCCTCCACCAGTGCGGTCCCGTCGGGGTCGACCTGGCCGGCTGCCCCGTCGCCCGGCGCGAACGCCAGCGCCGTGCGCCCGGCCGCGCCCGCCCCGGCGGGCGCCAGCGCCAGCCGGCAGTCGCCGCGGGCCAGCCGAACCTCCCCGGGCGCACCGTATGGCGCGAAGCCCAGGCTGCGATAGAAGGCCTCCAGGGCGGCGACATCGCCGCTCAGCAGTCTTGTCTCGAATCCGCCCAGCCGCATGGCGTCGCCTCCTCGAAGGACAGTCTACGCCATCGCCGCGATCAGTCGCCCCACGTCCGCATGCACGGCCTCGATCGCCGGCCGTGGCTGGGTCGAGCCCTGGCAGTAGAGGGCGGCGAGGATCGGCGGACGGCCGCCGGGGGGCCAGAGGATCGACAGGGTGTTGGTCGAGCCATTGTCGCCGGTGCCGGTCTTGTCGCCGGCGCTCCAGCCGGCGGGCAGACCCGCGCGGATGCGGGCGCCGGCGGTCTGGCAGGCGCGCATCCAGCCGACCAGGCGCTGGCGGCTGGCCGGGCTCAGCGCCTCGCCCAGCAGCACGGTCCGCATGTCGCCCAGCATCGCGTCCGGCGTGGTGGTGTCGCGAACGTCGCCGGCGATCGCCGTATTGAGCGTCGGTTCGGTGCGGTCCAGGCGCGTGGTCGGATCGCCGAGGCGGCGCAGGTAGCGGGTGTAGCCGGCCGGCCCGCCCAGGCTGTGCAGCAAGAGGTTGGCGGCGGTGTTGTCGCTGAGGGTGACGGCCGCCTCGCACAGGGCCTCGACGCTGAGCCGGCCTTCGGCCACATGCGCCTTCGCTGTCGGGGCATAGGGTTGCAGGTCGCGCGGCCCGTAGGCGATCTGCCGGTCCAGCCGCTCGGCGCCGGCATCGACCCGCTTCAGCACCGCGGCCGCCAGCATCAGCTTGAAGGTCGAGCACATGGCGAACCGCTCGCCGCTGCGCCAGCCGATGCGGCGCCCCGAGCCGGTGTCCAGCACCGACAGGCCGAGGCGACCGCCGATGCGGTGCTCCAGCTCGGCGAGGCGCGCCCGCACGGGGTCGCCCGCGGGCATCATTCCGTGCCGCAGCGCGGCCGGGGCCACGGCGAAGGCCGGGGCGGCGCCCAGAAGGTCACGACGGCGCATGCTCAGAACAGCTCCGGATGGCGCGCGTGCAGCGCCAGGCTGAGGGCCAGGGTCTTCAGATCCTCGATCTCGCCGGCTTCCACCTTGCGCCAGAGCTCGGCCAGCGGCAGCTCGACCACCTGGATGTGCTCGTGTTCCTCGGCCAGCCCGCCGCCCTCGGCCACCCGGTCGGCGGCGGCGTAGGGCGCCAGGAACAAGCTGGAGCGCTCGGCCGAGACGCCGGGCGAGCACCAGACCCTGGCCACCGGCTCCAGCGCGGTCAGCGCCAGCCCCGCCTCCTCCATGGCCTCGCGGCGGATAGTCTCGTCGGGCGCCTCGTCGCCGTCGATCATCCCGGCGGGGGCCTCGAACAGCGGCTCCGGCTCTCCCGCCAGCAGCAGCGGCGTGCGCGGCAGGCGCACCATCAGGGCCACCTTGCGCGCCGCGTCGTACGGCAGAACGCAGGCCGAGCGGCCATGGTCCTCGACCTCGCGGTCGTGCCGCGCGCCATCGGCCTCCTGCAGGGTGACGACATGGATCCTGATGTAGCCCTCGCGGGCGAGACGCACGGAGACGACCTGGGTCATGACCGCCAAGGGCCCGATCCGCCGACCGCCCGCAAGAGGGGAAATACGCCACCTGGGATGACAGCGGTCGGTCCTGCTGACACTATGCTGTCAGGACGTTCCAGCTAGGCTCCTGACATGCGACGGACAGAACGCCTTTTCCAGATCATCCAGATCCTCCGCGGCGCCCGCGCCCCGGTGACCGCCCAGGCCATGGCCAGCGAGCTGGAGACCAGCCTGCGCACCATCTACCGCGACGTGGCCGAGCTGCTCGCCCAGCGGGTGCCGATCCGTGGCGAGGCCGGGGTCGGCTACATGCTGGACCAGGGCTTCGACCTGCCGCCGCTGATGTTGACGCCGGACGAGATCGAGGCGGCGGTGCTGGGCGCGCGCTGGGTGGCCGCGCGCGGCGATCCGGCGCTGAAGCGCGCGGCGCGCGACCTGATCACCAAGATCGGCGCGGTGATCCCCGAGCATCTGCGCCCGTTCCTGCTGGAGCCGGCGCTGACCACGCCGGAAAGCCCCTGGCAGGTCGAGGATGCGGTGGACATGAGCCGGGTGCGTTCGGCGATCCGCGGCCAGACCAAGATCGTGCTGCTGTACCGCGACGAGGCCGACCGCGAGACCCGCCGCACCGTCTGGCCGATCGCCGTGGGCTACTACGAGACCGTGCGGATCATCGCCGCCTGGTGCGAGCTGCGCCAGGACTTCCGCCACTTCCGCACCGACCGGGTCAGCCAGGCCGAGTTCCTCGAGGAGCGCTATCCCGGCCGCAAGGCGGTGCTGCGCGCCGAGTGGCGCAAGAAGTCGATGACCCAGGGCGACGGCCGCCTGCGCGACCCCCTGGCCAACCGCTGGACCGATCGCGCGCGGATGAGCGCTTAGGGCGCTTGCAGCCCCCTTCCCCGCCTTCGGCGGTACTTCCCCCAAAGGGGGAAGAGAGACATTGCCTGGGCCCGCCTGGTCCGTTCTCTTGCCCCTCCGGGGGAAGTCCCCGCGAAGCGGGGGATGGGGGCTCCAGCGAAGCGCCGAGCTAGCCCTTGGTCGCCGGCGCGGTGGCGGCGGCCTGCTTCACCGGCGCGGCCGGCAGGGGCGGCGGCGGGTTGCGGAAGCGGTCCTTCATCTTGGCCACCCAGCCTGAGAACGCCTGGTTGTCGGCGGTGATGCGGCCTAGATCGGCCACCGAGACGCGCGAGGCGGCGATGCCGGTGAGGGCCACGCGCAGGGCGTCCGGGTTGCGGGTGGAATCGACATAGGGACCGTAGTGCTCGCGCAGCCGGCCAAGGCCGGCGTCGTCGCCGGCCAGCGAGAAGGCCACCCCGGCGCGCAGCAGCTTGCCCTCGTCGTCGGCCGACAGCGGCCCGCCCAGCTTGTAGCGCTCGCCCAGCATCTTCTCGAACAGGCCGCCGGCCTCGGCCCAGGACTTCTGCCGCCAGGCGATCTCGGCGCGGGCGTCGTTGGCGTCGGGGGAGGGATCGGTGCCCAGCATCTCGCTGGCGTCGTCGTAGCGGCCAAGCCCGGTCAGGGCGCGGGCGGCGATGATCCGCCGCTGCAGGTTCAGCGCCTGCGGCAACACGGTGGAGCGCGTGGCGTTGATGGCGTCCAGCGCCTGCTCCGGCTGCTTGTCCATCAGGTAGATGGTCGCCAGGTCGGTGGCCACCTGCGCCTTGGGCACCCCGTCCAGGCGGTTGTCCACCTGGTACTTCAGCAGGTCCTCCGCCTGCGGCAGCAGGTCGACGTCCACCAGCCGGCGGGTCAGCTTGCGAACCATCAGGTCGCCATCGGAACCCAGCGGGGTGAGCTCCTTGAAGTCGTAGAACAGCGCCAGGGCCTGGATCGGCTGCAGGCCGTCGGCCTGGCCGTCGAGGAACAGGCTGCGGAACGCGGCGTCGAGATCGGCCTGCAGCTGCGCGGCCTCGGGCGAGTCCGGCAGGCGTTGGCCGGCCGAGCGCAGCGCCTCCAGCGCCTCGCGGTAGCGCCCCTGCGCCAGGTAGAGCTGGCCCAGGGTGCGGATGGTCTCCAGCTCGAACGAACCGCCGCGCCAGCGATAGCGCAGCTGGTCGTAGACCTCGGCCGCCTTGGCCGGCGGCAGGGCGCCGCGGTCGTACTGGATCTTGGTGACGTGCAGCAGGGCCGGGCCGGCGATGTCGTCGCTGGCGGCGGTGGCCAGGGCGCGGAACATGCCCAGCGCCTTGTCGGTATAGCCCTCGGCCTCGAACAGGCGCGCCTGCAGCACCCGCGCGTCCAGCTGGTCGTGCACAGAGGTGGTGTTGGCCAGGGCGAAATCGATCCAGGCGCTGGCCGCGCCGTTGTCGCCCAGGGCCATGGAGGCCTGCGCGCCGGCCTGGCCGAAGCGGGTCTTCCAATAGGGCGAGAACTGGTTGATCGCCGAGGCGCCGGCGGCGAACTCGCGCTTGGCGTCGGCCCAGCGGCTCTGCTTGGCGGCGACATAGCCGCGCCAGTTGGCGGCGGCGGCGTTGTCGGCCAGCGCCGGCACGCCCAGGTCGTTCTGCGCCTCGGCATAGCGGCCGGCCATCACCCGGGCCATGCCGCGCAGGGCGCGGAACTCGGCGTCCGAGCCCAGGTACTGGTGCTGGCGGATGGCGTCGTTCAGCACGCCGATCGCCTCGAACGACAGCTGCGAGCCGACGAGGAACCGCGCCAAGCCCAGGTGCGCCTGCACCGGTCCGACCTGGCCCTTGGCCTCCTCGGCCGCCACCGGCTCCATCAGGGCGTCGTATCGGGCCAGGAAGCCGCCCGGCCCGGTGCGCGACCAGTCGTCGTCGATCAGGCCGGGCATGGCCGCGGGCGCCGGGGCGTCCATGGCGTAGGTCAGGGCGCGGCGCGCGGCGCTGGCGGGTGACAGGGTCAGGCCGTGCGGGCGGCCCAGCTTCACGAAGTCGCCGTCGAACGCCACGGTGACGTCGTCGGCGTTGGGGACCACGGCCATGCCCTGGGCCGAGGCCAGCACGTCCATCTGCACCAGGTCGTGCTCGGCATTGACGCCCTTGGCCGGCCCAAGCGCGGTGACCACCGCCATGCGGTCGCCGGCCCCCGGATCCTCGATCCAGTAGACGCCGGTGGCGCCCGAAAGGTTGGCGCGCAGGCCGACCGGACCGTCGTCGTCGGCCTGGGTCAGGTTCACCGGCGCGGTGGGCGTGGGGTCGTAGGGCGCCAGGGTGACCGACCAGGTCGAGCCCTGGGCGTCGGCGACGAAGGCGATCGGCGCACGGGTGGTGATGCGCACGCCCGTCCAGCCGGGCCCCTGCACCGCCTGCACGTCGGAATATTGCGGCAGGCCGCGCTGCACCTGGCTGAGGTCGATGCGCGCCTGGGCGTCGAACACGATCCAGATGGCGTCGGCTCGCCGGAACACCGCCGCCCCCAGCGGCCGGGCCCAGGTGAAGTCGAAGCGCACCTGCGCGCCGGTGGCGGTGGCGGTCATCGGCACCACGCCGCTGGCGGGGACCGGGTTGGGCCGGTTGGGCGAAGGCAGCTGCGAGACCGGCGCCGGCGCGGCGGCGTCGGGGGCCGCGGACGCGCCCGGCGCGGCGCTGGCCAGGGTTGCGGCCGGCGGCGGGGCCGCCTTCTCGAACAGGTTCAGGTATTCGGCGCCGTCGGCGTCGCCCAGCTTGACGTCGGCGTTGTCGGCCAGGGTCAGGGTGAGGGTCAGCACCCCGCCGTCGTGCGAGGCCTGGGCCGACTTCAGCCACTTGGGCGGGGTCTGGCGCAGCACGGCCATGTCCGGCCGGGCGTCGCGGCTGAAGCGCAGGGTCAGCACCTGGCCGTCGCGGCGGCTGGTGACCCGCGCGCCCCCCGCCCAGTGGAACTCCAGGCGTGAGAACTGTTCGGCCTGGGCCACACGGATGTCGAGCGGCGAGCCCGGCCTGATCGGGACCTCGGCCAGGGCCGGAGCGAATCCTGGCGGCGCCGCCGCCATGACGATGCTGGCGGCGGCGACCCCGGACCGAAGGGTCGCGCGCAGGCGCATGGGCGGGCGCCTAGCCCGACTTGCCGGCCGCCGGGGCGGCGGCGGGGGCGCCGGCCGGCGGCGTAGCCGGCTTGGCCGCGGGCGCGGCGGGCTTGGCGGCGGCGGCCGGGGTCGGCGCCGGCTTGGCGGCCGCGGCGCTGGCCGGGGCGGCGCTGTTCTGGGCGGTGGCCTGCGGCTTGGCCGGCGCGGCGGCGGCGGTGGCTGGCGGCGCCTTGGGCCTGGCGGCGGCCTGGCGGCGCGGCTTGGGCCGCGGCGGCGCGGCGGGCTTGGCCGGCTTCTCGGGGGTCGGCTGGGCCTGGGCGACCTGGGCCGGCGGCTGGGCGACCGGCGGCGGCGCGGCCACGGGCGGCGGCGCGGCCTGGGCCGTCTGGGTGGGGGCGTTGACCGCCTGGCGGCCGGCGGCGACGGTCGCGGCGGCGGCGTTGTAGCGCTGCGCCAGCAATTCGGTGAGCTTCTTGGCGTCCGCCGGCGCCATCTGCGCCAGGATCGCCGACAGCGCCCGCTCCTTCATCTTCGCCGCGATCGGCAGGCGCACGGCGTCGTCCAGCAGGGTGAAGCGGGCGGCCGCGTCCTTGGGCTTCATGCCCTCGTAGACCTTCACCAGCCGGTCCTGGTCGGCCTGCTGCTTGGCGTCCATCTGGCCCAGCAGCCCGTTGACGTCGGCCTTCAGCTGCTCGAGCTGCGCCAGGCGCTGGTCCAGCTTGGCCTGGGCGGCGTTGACCAGCTGCAGCTGGGTGTCCATGCCCTGTTCGCGCTGGTCCAGCTGGCCGCGTCGGGCGCCCAGGCTCTGCAGCACCTGCAGTTCGGCCGGCGACAGCCCGGCTTCCTTGGCCAGCTCGGCGGCGGTGGGGGCGCAGACCGGGGCCGGCTTGTTGGCCACCGGGGCGACCGAGGCGGCGCTGGCGGCGTCGTCGCCGCCGACCTTGTCGGCCGCCGACTTGGCGGTCTTGGCCACGCCTTCGGCGAAGGCGCGGGCCGAGCCCAGGGTCGCGCCGAAGTCGCCGGCGCCGGCGACCAGCTTGATGGCCAGGACGCCGCCGATGGTCACGGCGACCAGGGGCAGGATGCGGGGAATGCTCTTCAACGGCGGGCTCCGAGGCCGAGGTCGGCGCGGGCGGCGCTGCGCGCGGCGCCTTCGTCGAACAGGTCGTCGTCGACCCGGGCGCGCGAGCGGACGGGATCGGGCTGATAGGCGGGGACCGGCGGCGGGGCGGCGGCCAGGCGGGCGCGAAGGCCCTCCAGGCGCGCCTCGAACGGACGGCGCTGGGCGGCCGGCTCATCTTCCAGGATCAGGTCGTCGCGGATGTCCTGCGCGGCGAGCCGCTCCAGCAGCTGTTCGGCCCGGCGCTCGAAGCGCCCGCCCGGGCGGGCTTCGAAGCGGGCGTCGGACCGGGCCTCCAGCCGGGGCTCGGCGCGCAGTTCGGCGCGATGATCGGCCCTCGCTTCGGACCGGGCTTCGGACCGGGCTTCGGCGCGGGCGTCCGCCCGCCCGTCGGCGCGGGCGCGGGCCGCGGTGGGCTCGGGCATGGCGGCGGCGCGGC
The DNA here is from genome assembly GCF_049446115.1 of Caulobacter sp. KR2-114. NCBI lineage: Bacteria > Pseudomonadati > Pseudomonadota > Alphaproteobacteria > Caulobacterales > Caulobacteraceae > Caulobacter > Caulobacter sp. KR2-114. The sequence goes on along the minus strand of NZ_JBMSEC010000006.1, from coordinate 119,882 downwards.
CGATCGAGACGTCCAGCTTGGCCGAGAGGGTCTTGGCCGTGGCGATGCGGCTGGCCAGGCTCTCGGCGGCCTCGTCGGTGGCGGCGCGCAGATCGGCCAGGCCCTGTTCGGCGCGCGCGGCGGCGCGGTCCAGGTCCTGCACGGCGCCGACGAAGGTCGCCTGGCTCTCGCGCAGGGCCTTGAGCCGCCGCTCCAGGCGCCAGCCCATGCCCAGCGCCATGACCAGCAGGCCGCCCAGCAACAGGTTCAGGATCAGAGCCACGGCGCTCATGTCAGCTCCTCTGCACGGCGCGCTTGGCGGCGGGCGACAGCGGCGCCTCCACGCGCACGGCGATGTGGTGGTTGCGCCGGCCCATGCGGCCGCGGGTCAGGGGGATCTGGCCGGCCCGCAGCTCCACGAGGCTGTCGGGCGTGGCGTTCAGCATCAGGGTGTCGCCGACTTCCAGCTCCAGCACCCGGCGCAGGTTGACCTGCTGCTCGTCGAGCACGGCGCGCACCTCCATCTGCGTGGTCCACAGCTCGGTGGCCAGGTGGCCTTCCCAGATGTTGTCGCGGCCGAACTTCTCGCCCATGAACTGCTGCAGCAGCATCTTGCGGATCGGTTCGAGCGTCGCGTAGGGCAGCAGCAGCTCGATGCGGCCGCCGCGGTCTTCCATGTCGATGCGCAGCTTCACCAGGATGGCGGCGTTGGCCGGCCGGGCGATGGCGGCGAAGCGCGGGTTGGTCTCCAGCCGGTCGAGGGTGAAGTTGACCTTAGTCAGCGGCTCGAACGCGGTCTTGGCGTCGTTCAGCACCACCTCGACCATCCGCTGCACCAGCACCCGTTCGATGGTGGTGTAGGGCCGGCCCTCGATGCGCATCGCCGCGGTGCCGCGACGCCCGCCCAGCAGCACGTCGACGATCGAATAGATCAGGTTGGAATCGATGGTCAGCAGGCCGTAGTTGTCCAGCTCCTCGGCCAGGAACACCGACAGGATCGCCGGCAGCGGGATCGAGTTCAGGTAGTCGCCGAAGCGGATCGACGAGATGTTGTCGAGGCTGACCTCGACGTTGTCGCTGGTGAAGTTGCGCAAGCTGGTGGTCATCAACCGCACCAGGCGGTCGAAGACGATCTCCAGCATCGGCAGGCGCTCGTACGAGACCAGGGCCGAGTTGATGATCGCGCGGATGCCGTTGCGCTCGCCCGAGTCGTCCTCGGCCATGTCGAAGCCGAGCAGGCTGTCGATCTCGTCCTGGTTCAGGATCCGCTCGGCGCCCATCATCGGGTCGTCGCCGGCGTCGCCCCAGGCATCGGGGCTGGCGCCGCCGTCGGCAGCGTCGTCACCCAGAGGAGGAAGTTCGTCGTCGGCCATGCGGTGTTCGCTTCAGCCAGGCCTTGCGGCCTAGTTGATCAGCATCTCCTCGATCAGGACGGCGTTGACCTTGTTGGGGGCCACCACCAGGTTCACCCGGCGCAGGATCTCCATGCGCAGCTGGAAGCTGCCCTGGCTGCCGGACAGGTCCTCGGGCCGCAGTTCGCGCAGGAAGCCCTGGAACATGTCCTGGATGCGCGGCAGCTGCGGGGTCAGGGCGTCGGCGGTGTCGTGGTCGGGCAGCTCGAAGGTCAGCTTCAGCTTCAGGAACGTCGACTTGCCGTCGGCGGTCTGCATGTTCACGACGATGTCGGGCATGGTGAAGAACACCACCCCGTCCGGGCCGTCCTTGATCTGCGGCGCGGTCTTGTCGTCCTTGCTGGCTTCCTTCTTGTCTTCCTTCTTGGGCTTCTCGTGCTTCTTGGCCGCGTGCGGGTCTGGCTTGGGCGCCAGGAAGAAGAACGCGGCGGCGCCACCGCCGCCGAGCACCACCAGGGCCGCGGCCGCGCCGATCAGGATCAGCTTGAGAGGGAGCTTCTTCTTGCCGCCCTCTTCGCCGCCCTCGCCTTCACCTTCGACCGTGGTCTGGTCTTCGGCTTCAGCGTCGGCGGGCTTGTCCTTGCCTTTCGACTTGTCCTTCGCCACGCGTGCGATTCCTTGAGAGTAAGTCCCCGTGTGATCGCCCGAAGCTGGTTAACGATCGGTTCATTCGTTAACGCCGGGCCCGATCGGGGCCGACTCCGAATAGCTTGTATTTTCAATGACTAACGGACGCCTAAGGGGGCCCGGGTTGCGACATTTTGGCGGTAACACATTGGGCGGGACGATGCTCTGGCGCCGTTTTTGCTAGGTCGGCGCCCCTGAATTTCAGCGTCGCGCGCAAAGTGAGTCGCGAAACGGATTCGCGCCGCGCCGGCCGTCCATGGCTGCAAACCTTGCCCGGAAGATTCCGCCGCCCGGCGCCCGTTAACCTTGCTTTTTGTTGATTTCATTGGGTTTTCGGACTGGCACGAAGGTTGCTGTTGACCCTGTGCGTTTTCACGCCAGCCGCAGGGAGCCCACGGCCATGGACAACACGATGTATGTCAGCCTCTCGCGGCAGGTGGTCCTGCAACGCGAGCTCGACATCGTCGCCAACAACATCGCCAACGCCGACACCGCGGGCTTCAAGGTCGAGGATCTGATGACCCGCACCGACCAGGCCGCGCCGGCCAAGACCTCCGGCCTGACCTCGCCGGTGTCGTTCGTGATGGACGATGGCGTGGCGCGCGACTTCCGGCAGGGGGCGCTGACCCAGACGGGCGCGCCGCTGGACGTGGGCATCGACGGCAAGGGCTTCTTCACGGTGCAGACCGCCGCCGGGCCCCGCTACACCCGCGACGGCCGCTTCAAGCTGGACTCCACCGGCAAGCTGGTGACCCAGGAAGGCGACGCCGTGCAGGGTAACGGCGGCGACATCGTGCTCGACGCCCAGAAGGGCCCGGTCAGCATCTCGGAGACCGGGGTGATCAGCCAGCAGGGCCAGAAGGTCGGCCAGCTGGACGCGGTCACCTTCGACGACCTGGCGTCGCTGTCGAAGGACGGCGCCAACCTCTATCGCAACACCAGCAACGCCCAGCCCCAGCCGGCCACCGCGGCCAAGCTGCGCCAGGGCACGCTGGAAAGCTCGAACGTGCAGACCCTGACCCAGATCACCCGGCTGGTGCAGCTGAACCGGGCCTACGAATCCATCACCAACATGATGAGCCAGACCTCAGACCTCTCGCGCCGCTCGATCCAGCGGCTCGGGTCGGTGAACTAGGACGACTGAACGATGCAAGCTCTGAGAACAGCAGCGACGGGCATGGCGGCCCAGCAGCTGAACGTCGAAGTCATTTCGAACAACATCGCCAATATGAACACCATCGGCTTCAAGCGGCAGCGCGCCGAGTTTGAAGACCTGCTGTACCAGACGATGGAGACCCCCGGGTCGCAGTCCTCGGACACCGGCACCATCGTGCCCACCGGGGTGCAGATCGGCGGCGGCGTGAAGTCGGGCAGCGTCTACCGCATCACCGAACAGGGCTCGCCCACCCAGACCGGCAACCAGTACGACCTGGCGATCCAGGGGCGCGGCTTCTTCCAGGTGCTGCTGCCCTCGGGCGAGACGGCCTACACCCGGGCCGGCAACCTGTCGCCCAACGACCAGGGCCAGCTGGTGACGCCGGACGGCTACCTGGTCCAGCCGACCATCGCCATCCCGCAGGACGCCACCCAGGTCACCATCTCCAAGAGCGGCCAGGTGCAGGTCACCCAGGCCGGCCAGACCGCCCCGACGGTGGTCGGCCAGCTGCAGCTCGCCACCTTCCTCAACGAGGGCGGGCTCGACGCCCAGGGCGACAACCTGTTCCTGGAGAGCGCGGCCTCCGGCGCGGCCACCGTGGCCACGCCCGGCAGCCCCGGCGTCGGCTACCTGATGCAGGGCTATACCGAAGCCTCGAACGTCGACGCGGTGTCGGAGATCACCGCCCTGATCGTCGCCCAGCGGGCCTACGAGATGAACTCCAAGGTGGTCACCACCGCCGACCAGATGCTGTCCACCGCCAACCAGGTGAAGTCGTAGGATGAGCGCTCCCTCCCCTGCCCGCGGGCGGCTCGCCCGCACCCTCGCCACCGGCCTGACCGCCTGGCTGTTCGCCGCCGGCGCGGCGCACGCCGGCCTGCCGGTCAGCCTGCGCGACCAGGTCGTCGATCCCAACGGCCAGGTCACCCTGGGCGAGCTGTTCGTCGGCGCCGGCTCGGCCTCCGACGTGGTCGTCGCCGACCGGGTCGGGCCCACCGTGGTGCTCGACGCCACGGCCGTGCAGCGGATCGCCCGCCAGGCCGGGCTCGACTGGTCCAACCCCAACGGCCTGCGGCGCATCATCGTGCGCGGCGAGGCGACGGCCAGCGGCCACAACGTCCAGGTGCTCAGCTGGGCGCACAGCCTGGCCGCCGGGGACATCGTGCAGCCGGGCGACCTGATCTGGAGCAAGGCCGCCGGCGCGCCGCTGGACGCGCCGCGCAACGTCGACGCCGTGGTCGGCATGGCCGCGCGCCGGCCGCTGCGCGAGGGCGACAGCGTCGCCATGCGCGACATCACCGCCCCGCAGGTCATCAAGGCCGGCGACATGATCACCGTGGTCTACGAGGACGGCGACATCCGCCTGACCCTGCAGGCCAAGGCGCTGGCCAACGCTTCGGCCGGCGACACCCTCAACGTCCAGAACATCGCCTCGAAGAAGATCATCGAGGCCGTGGCCACCGGCGCCGACGAGGCGGCCGTGGGTCCCGAGGCGCAGCGGCTGAAGGCCGCCCGCGCCACCAGCCAGTACGCCCTTCGCTAGGAAGTCCCATGCGCATTCCCGCCGCCCTGTCCCTGATCATCCTGCTGCCGCTCGGCGCCTGCGGCGGCATCAAGGAGGCCGTCAACGGCCCCAAGCTGTCGCCCATCGGCTATCCCGCCCAGCTGGTGCCCCAGAACCAGGAGCTCGGCCTGGCCTCCTCCGGCCGCGATCCCGCGCCGCAGCGCGCCTCGGCCAACTCCCTGTGGCGCACCGGCGCGCGCGCCTTCTTCAACGACCAGCGCGCCAGCCGCGTCGGCGACATCCTGACCGTCAACATCTCGATCGCCGATTCGGCCAAGACCTCGAACGGCACCAACACCTCGCGCACGACCACCAACCAGATGGGCGTGCCGCACTTCTTCGGCCTGGAGTCGACCCTGGGCAAGATCCTGCCCAAGGCCTACGACCCGACCAACATGGTGTCGACCAGCTCGGCCACCGCCAACGCCGGCTCCGGCGCGGTGAACCGCTCCGAGCAGATCAGCCTGACGGTGGCCGCGGTGGTCACCCAGGTGCTGCCGAACGGCAACCTGGTGATCCAGGGCAGCCAGGAGGTGAAGACCAACAACGAGCTGCGCGAGCTGACCATCGCCGGCATCGTGCGGCCCGAGGACATCTCCTCGTCCAACACCATCAAGCACACCCAGATCGCCGAAGCGCGCATCTCCTACGGCGGCCGCGGCGACATCAGCACCGTGCAGAAGACCCCGGTCGGCACCGCCCTGCTGCAGCGGGTGACGCCGTTCTAGGCCGCTCCAGGGCCACCTGCGCCCTGGACTGAACGCCGTTCTCTGGCTAAGCGTGACTGGCCATGAAACCAGTCACGCTTTTGCTTTTGCCCCCGGTCGTCGCCGCCCTGGCGCTGCTGGCGGCCACCCCCACCGCCGCCCGCCAGGACCCCCGCGCCTGGGTCCTGTTCGACGATGCGCCACAGCCCTACCTGCAGTACGGCAAGCGCGTGGGCGCCGATCCCGACGCCACCCAGATCGGCTGCTCCGGCCGCCGCGGCGTGATGACCGTCACCCAGAGCTTCAAGTTCAACCCCAAGCGGATGGGCGCCACCGGCCTGATGACCATCTATTCGGGAGCCAAGGACCTGGAGATCTCGGCCCGGGCCAGCGCGGACGCGCATGACGGCCGGCGCACGGTCCTGGAGGCCGATCTCGCCGCCGCCAGCCCGATGATGGCCAGCTTCGGCAAGACCGGCGACCTGCGGCTGGCCGCGCTGGGGACCAACGTCCGCCCGCCCGCCGCGCCGATGGACATGGTCGGCAAGCTGATGCGGATTTGCGGGCGATGAGCCGCGCGGCGGGATGCCTGGCGGCGCTGGCTGTTCTGGCCGTCGCCGCCGCCACGCCGGCCCTGGCCCGCAGCCCGTGGCGCCTGGCCAGCGCGGACGGCGAGACGATGCTCACCGACGGCGACGGCGAGGACATGGCCGCCAGCCTGCGCTGCAAGCCGCACGCCGGGCGCATCGACGTCACCTTCCTGGTGGACCACAACCTCGCCGACCACCAGGTGGGCGACACCTGGGCGGACAAGGCCGGCCATCGCGCCCCGTGGGCCGTCACCGTCCACGCCGCCTCCGGCGCCGCGGCGGCCGACATCGCCGGCAAGGCCAACGCCGACCAGATGAACGGCGGCTCAGAGATCGATCTTGTCCTGCCCGCCGCCAGCCCAGTGGCTCAAGCCTTCGCCGCCAGCGGCGCCCTGAAGCTCACCGCCTTCGGCGAGACCCCCAAGCTGCCGCCCGCCCCCGCGGCGCTGGCGGCCAAGTTCGTCAAGAGCTGCACGAAATAGGGACTCGCCCCCCCCGCGGAGGCCAGCAACTGCAGACACCTCGATGAAGCGTTGCACTCGCCTTCTCCCCTTGCGGGAGAAGGTGTCTTGCGCAGCAAGACGGATGAGGGGTGGACGCGGCGTCTCCGGTTGGGGCCGCGCCCGGCCTCTGCACGCTAGTCTCGAAGGTCACCAACCCCTCATCCGACCCGCTGCGCGGGCCACCTTCTCCCGCAAGGGGAGAAGGACCGCACCCGCCCCTTGGGATGTGTGCAGTTCCAGCCCGCGTGGGAGGGCTCCAGATTGCGCTGACGCCTGGTCTCCGCTGGAGCCCCCATCCCCGGCTTCGCCGGGACTTCCCCCAGAGGGGGAAGAGAAGGGAGCCTCCGACGCCTAGGCCCGCAGCGGCTTGGCCGCCTTGTTCGCGCCCAGGGCCGACAGGGCGCCGCGCACGATGCCTTCCGCGTCGAGACCCGCCTGGGCGTACATGGCGTCCATCTTCGGGTCCTGGTCCTGGAAATAGTCCGGCAGGGTCAAGGTGCGCACCTTCAGGCCGCGATCCAGGGCGCCGTGCTCGGCCAGGGCGTGCAGCACGAAGGCGCCGAAGCCGCCCACCGCGCCTTCCTCGACCGTGATCAGCGCCTCGTGCTCGCGCGCCAGGCGCAGGATCAGGTCCACGTCCAGCGGCTTAGCGAAACGGGCGTCGGCCACGGTGGTGGAAAAGCCGCGCGCGGCCAGCATCTCGGCGGCCTTCAGCGATTCCTGCAGCCGGGTGCCGAACGACAGGATCGCCACCGTCGAGCCTTCGCGCACGATGCGGCCCTTGCCGATCTCCAGCGGCTCGGCGAAGTCGGGGATCTGCACGCCGACGCCCTCGCCGCGCGGATAGCGGAAGGCGCTGGGGCGGTCGTCGATCTGCACGGCGGTGGAGATCATGTGCGCCAGCTCGGCCTCGTCGGACGGGCCCATGATCACGAACCCGGGCAGCTGGCCCAGGTAGCCGATGTCGAAGCTGCCGGCGTGCGTCGGTCCGTCGGCGCCCACCAGGCCCGCGCGGTCCATGGCGAAGCGCACCGGCAGGCCCTGGATGGCCACGTCGTGCACCACCTGGTCATAGCCGCGCTGCAGGAAGGTGGAATAGATCACCGCGAACGGCTTCATGCCGTCGGCGGCCATCCCGGCGGCGAAGGTCACCGCGTGCTGTTCGGCGATGCCCACGTCGAAGGTGCGATGCGGGAACTTGGCGCCGAAGATGTCCAGGCCGGTGCCCGACGGCATGGCCGCGTTGATGGCGACGATCTTCGGGTCGCGCTCGGCCTGCTTGATCAGCTCGTTGGCGAACACCTTGGTGTACTGCGGCGCGTTGGACTGCGCCTTCTGCTGGGTCCCGCTGACCACGTCGAACTTGACCACGGCGTGCAGCTTGTCGGCGGCGCTCTCGGCCGGGGCGTAGCCCTTGCCCTTCTGCGTGACCACGTGGATCAGCACCGGCTTGTCGTCGATCTCGCGCACGTTCTTCAGCACCGGAACCAGGTGCTCCAGATTGTGCCCGTCGATCGGCCCGACGTAGTGGAAGCCCATCTCCTCGAAGAAGGTGCCGCCGGTGACCATGCCGCGGGCGTATTCCTCGGCCTTGCGGGCCATGTCGTGGAACGGGCGCGGCAGGTGGCCGGCGACCTTCTTGCCGAACTTGCGCATCGACTGGTAGGCGCCGCCGCTGACCAGGCCGGCCAGGTAGGCGCTCATGCCGCCGACGGGCGGGGCGATCGACATGTCGTTGTCGTTGAGGATGACGATCAGCTGGCCGGTGGTCTCGGCCGCGTTGTTCATGGCCTCGTAGGCCATGCCCGAGCTCATCGAGCCGTCGCCGATCACGGCGACCACCTTGTTGTTGTCGCCGCGCTGGTCGCGGGCGGCGGCGAAGCCCAGCGCCGCGGAGATCGAGGTGCCGGCGTGCGCCGCGCCGAACGGATCGTACTCGCTCTCGGCGCGCTTGGTGAAGCCGGACAGGCCGCCGGCCTGGCGCAGGGTGCGGATGCGGTCGCGCCGGCCGGTGAGGATCTTGTGCGGATAGACCTGGTGGCCGACGTCCCACACGACGATGTCGCGCGGCGTCTCGAACACATGGTGCAGGGCGACGGTCAGCTCGACCACCCCCAGACCGGAGCCGAAGTGGCCGCCCGTGACCGAAACCACGTCGATGGTCTCGGCGCGCAGTTCGTCCGCGAGCTGACGCAGTTCGGGGATCGACAGGCCGCGCGTGTCCGCAGGACTCTTCACGGTGTCGAGCAAGGGGGTATTGGGTTTCATGCGGGACTGTATCCGACCGAGTTACGCGCCCTACGTCTAGGCAGGGAGACTCTCTATGACTTCCGATCTAGCACAAAATCGACCGCCGACCGCAAAATTTGACCGCCTGCGCCGAACTGATCCAGGTGCGCCTTGGTCTGCGCCGTCAGCAGGGCCAGCCGCTCGCGGGCTGCCTCGACCCCGAGCAAAGTCACATAGTTAGCCTTGCCCTTGTCGGCGTCCTTGCCCGCCGCCTTGCCCAGTTCGGCGGCGGTGGACTCGGCGTCCAGCAGGTCGTCGACGATCTGGAAGGCCAGGCCGATATCGTGCGCAAACGCCATCAGCGCCTGGCGTTCCTGGTCCTTGGGCTTGGCCATGGCCAGCGGCAGCTCGAAGGCGCAGGCGATCAGCGCGCCGGTCTTCATGCGCTGCATCCGCGCCACCGTGCCCAGGTCGTCGCGCACGCCCATCAGGTCGATCATCTGGCCGCCGACCATGCCGCGGGCGCCGGAGGCTACGGCCAATCGCCGCACCAGCTCGGCGCGCACCGATCCGTCCTCGTGGGTGTCCGGATGGGCCATGATCTCGAAGGCCACCGTCAGCAGGGCGTCGCCCGCCAGCACGGCGGTCGCCTCGTCATAGGCCTTGTGCACCGTCGGGCGGCCGCGGCGCAGGTCATCGTCGTCCATGCACGGCAGGTCGTCGTGCACCAGCGAATAGGCGTGCACGCACTCCAGGGCGCAGGCGGCGCGCAGCACCGGCCGCTCGGCCAGGCCGAACATGCGGCCGGTCTCGATGGCGAAGAACGGGCGCAGCCGCTTGCCCGGCCCCAGGGCCGCATAGCGCATGGCCTCGGTCAGTCGCGATTCCGGGCCGTCGGCGCGCGGCAGCAGTTCGTCCAGGGCGACGGTGACGACATCGGCCGATTCGGCGATGCGCTTGGAAAGGTCAGGCGCGAGCACGGTCACGAAAAGTCCGCCGGTTCAACGCCTTGAGGCCCCTGTGCCCCCATCACGATCTTCTCCACACGCAGCTGGGCTTCCTTAAGCTTGGCTTCGCAATGCGCCTTCAACAGGGCGCCGCGCTCATAGACCTGGATCGACCGCTCGAGCTCGGCGCGGCCGGACTCCAGCTCGGAGACGATCTTCTCCAGCTCGTCCAGCGCCTGCTCGAAGGTCAGGCCCGCGATCTCGGGGGCTTGGCTCATGGAAACTCCGGAATTGAAGCGGCGCACCCTATCGAGCAGGACGACGCCGGGCAATGCGGCCCTCGCCTGTCAGGCGAGGAGAAATGTGGGAAATACCCAGTCGAGGGGCGGCCTGAGATCAGCCCTTTGCGGCAATTTCAAAGCGGCGGGCCGACCAGTAGCGGAAACCCTGGTCGTTGACGCAGCGCCAGCCGAGCCGCTTCAGCGCCTCGCCCACCATGCCGTTGAAGAAGCCGTGCGCCACCACCAGCACGTCCTGGCCGGTGGCGGCCAGGTCGATCAGCTGGCGGGCGGCCTCCTCGGCGCGCAGTTGCGCCTCGGCGCGGCTCTCCTGGCCTTCGTTGTGATCGAAGAACCACCACCACACCCGGGCGACGAAGCCCCACAGGCGGGGCGACAGCTTGAACCACTCGGGGAAGTTGGGCGGCGGCAGGGGCGCCTCGATGAACAGCGGATCCTCGGCGAAGGCGCGCTCCAGCCCCAGCGCCTGGGCGGTCTGGATCGAGCGCAGCCGGGTGGACGAGATCAGGAAGCCGCATTTCTCGGCGATCGCCTTGAGGCCCAGCGGCACCTCCTGGTCCATCTTCAGCCCGCCCAGCTCGTACTGCGCCCACCAGGCGCGATAGCCGGCCGCCGACAGCCGCACCTTGCGCGACAGGGCCGGCTCGCCGTGGCGGCACAGCACCACGGCGCCCGGGCGGTCGGGCGCGTCGGACTGCAGGTCGTCGGCGTAGGCCGCCATGGCGTCGCTCAAACCCACCCTCGCACCGCCGTCAGGACCCCGTTCAAGCCGCCGCCAGCGCGCGGGCGTGCGCCAGGGCCGACTGGCCGAGAGCCTGCAGGTCGTAGCCGCCCTCGAGGGACGACACAACCCGCCCGCCGGCGCGGGCGTTGGCCACCTGCACGATGGCGCGGGTGGCCCAGGCGTAGTCCTCGGCCTCCAGCTGCTGCTCGGCCAGGGGATCGCGGGCGTGGGCGTCGAACCCGGCCGAGATCAGGATCAGGTCGGGGGCGAAGGCGTCGACCCGCTGCATCAGGCCCTCGAAGGTGCGCCGCCAGGTCTCGCGCGGGGCCATGGGCGCGACCGTGCCGTTGGCGATGTTGCCGACGCCGGTCTCCGAGGCGTCGCCACTGCCGGGCCACAGCGGCGACTGGTGGATCGAGGCCAGGAACAGGCTGGGGTCGGCCTCGAACACCGCCTGGGTGCCGTTGCCATGGTGCACGTCGAAGTCGACCACCGCCACCTTGGCCAGACCGGCGGCCTGGGCGGCCCGCGCGGCGATGGCGACATTGGAATAGATGCAAAAGCCCATCGGAAAGTCGGGACCGGCATGGTGTCCAGGCGGGCGCACGGCGCAGAACGCCCGGTCGCCCTCCCCGCGGGCCACGGCGCGCACCGCCTCGATCACCGCGCCGGCGGCCAGTTCGGCGGCGCGCAGCGTGCCCGGCGACATCTGCGTGTCCTCGTCCAGGCTGATGCGGCCTTCGGCGGGCGCGGCGCGGGCGACGGCGTCCAGATAGCCGGCCGAATGCACGGCCAGCAGCTCGTCGCGGGTGGCTGCGGCGAACGGGCGCGTCTCCGGATTGAGGTCGATGTCCTCGGCGATCGCCCGGGTCACGGCCAGCAGCCGGCCGGGCGATTCCACGTGCCGGTCGCTGGGCCGGTGCTGCAGCATGTCGGCGTGCGTATAGAAGGCGAGGGCCATATAGGGAGCTTAAGAGAACTCCGCGTCCAAGGCCATTGGGGAGGGGCCGCCGTAAACATGAGTGACTACCAGATCCGCCGCGCGGTCGCCGCCGACGCCGAGACCATCGCCCAACTGGGCGCGCGCACCTTCTCGGACACTTTCGCCCACCTCTATCCGCCCGAGGACCTGGCCCAGTTCCTGGCCCAGTCGCACAGCGTCGCGCGCGCCCGCGCCGACCTCGCCGATCCCGCCAAGGCCCTGTGGCTGGTGGAGACGGATGGCCAGGCCGTCGGCTACGCCCTGGCCTGCCCCGCCAAGCTGCCGCACCCGGAGGCCTCGCCCGAGCATGGCGAGCTCGACCGGCTGTACATGCTGAAGGACCACCAGGGCGGCGGCATCGGCGCGCGGCTGATGGCCGAGGTGTTCGCCTGGCTGGAAAAGGACGGCCCGCGCGACCTGTGGATCGGCGTCTGGTCCGAGAACCTCGGCGCCCAGCGCCTCTACGCCCGCCACGGCTTCGAAAAGGTCGGGACCTACGACTTCGTGGTGGGGAACACCCGCGACCACGAGTTCATCCTGCGCCGCAAGGCGGGGGCGAAGGGGGCGGCCTGAGTCCGGCTGGAGCCCCCATCCCGGCCTTCGGCCGTACTTCCCCCAATGGGGGAAGAGAACGGTGGTGCGGGTTTGGCGCTGCTTCTCTTCCCCCTTTTGGGGGAAGTACCGGCGAAGCCGGGGATGGGGGCTCCAGCGGAGAACAAGCCAGCCCCCGGGCGGAACCCGACGTCGCGGCAGGCCTTGAAACACTGGACACGGGGCCCGCCAGCCCCCAATCTCAGCCGATAAACAACCGTTCGAATTTCCGCCGAAAGGCCGCCGCCGATGTTCCTGAACTTCTTTTCCGAGCTGAAGGCCGCCAAGATCCCGGTGACCCTCAAGGAATACCTCATGCTCATGGAGGGCATGGACAAGTCGGTGATCGACCGGCGGGTCGAGGAATTCTACTACCTGTCGCGCGCGGCGCTGGTGAAGGACGAGAAGTATCTGGACCGCTTCGACGTGGTGTTCGGCCACGTGTTCAAGGGCCTGGAGCTGTTCAGCCTGGAGAAGGCGACGGACATCCCGGCCGAGTGGCTGAAGCGCCTGACCGAGAGCTTCCTCACCGACGAGGAGAAGGCCCAGATCGAGGCCATGGGCGGCTTCGACAAGTTCATGGAGATGCTGCAGGAGCAGATGCGCCAGCAGCAGGGCGACGGCGACGACGGCGAGGACGACGAGAACGCCAAGGGCAAGGGCCGCAACCTGCCCATCGGCGCCAACGGCTACCACCCCGAAGGCATCCGCATCGGCCAGGACAAGGGCCGCCACGGCAAGGCGATCAAGGTCTGGGACAAGCGCGAGTACAAGAACCTCGACGACCAGGTCGAACTCGGCACCCGCAACATCAAGGTGGCCCTGCGCCGGCTGCGCAAGTTCGCCCGCACCGGCCAGCCCGACGAACTGGACATGAAGGGCACGATCAAGGAGACGGCCAACAAGGGCTATCTCGACCTGATCATGCAGCCGGAGCGGCGCAACACCATCAAGGTGCTGCTGTTCTTCGACATCGGCGGCTCGATGGACAGCCACATCCGGGTCTGCGAGGAGCTGTTCAGCGCCGCGCGCACCGAGTTCAAGAACATGGAGTTCTATTACTTCCACAACTGCCTGTACGAGAGCGTGTGGAAGGACAACCGGCGCCGGCATTCCGAGAAGCTGGACACCTGGGACATCCTCAACCGGTTCGGCAAGGACTATAAGATCATCTTCGTCGGCGACGCGACGATGAGCCCCTACGAGATCACCTATCCGGGCGGCTCGGTGGAGCACTGGAACGAGGAGCCGGGCGCGGTCTGGCTCGACCGGGTGGTCAAGACCTGGGACTCGGTCGCCTGGCTGAACCCCACCCCGCAGCGCCACTGGGACCACACCCCCTCGATCAGCGTGATGCGCGAGATCGTCGGCGACCGCATGTTCCCGCTGACCATCGAGGGCCTGGAAAAGGCGATGAAGGAGCTGGTGCGCTAAGACGCGCCGGCTGCCGACGTCGCTCAAACGGGCGTGGGGGGCGCCGTGCTTGGCTGCCCGCGCGACGAGGCCTATATGATCATCTAGATGGTCAGGAGACGTCGATGAAGGACGTGACGGTGGCCGATGCCAAGGCTCGGCTGAGCGAACTCATCAATCGAGTTGAAGAGGGCGACTCCGTTCGCATCACGCGGCGCGGCAAGCCTGTGGTTGAGCTGACGGCCGTACGCCGACAGCTCAAGCCCATCGACCTTGTCGCCCTGCGAGCATTGACGGATGGGATGGCCGGCGAAACCGACGCCGATACCGTGCGCGATATGCGCGGCGACGCTCGCTATTGAGCCTGTACCTCGACACGTCGCTGCTGGTCGCAGCACTGGTCCGCGAGCCGTCCACCCACCGGGTCCAGGCATGGCTGGCGACCCAGGACCCAAACCTGCTCTTCATCAGCGATTGGGTCGTGACAGAGATGTCGTCGGCCCTGTCCATCAAACTGCGGACAGGCCAGATCGCGTTGGATGAGCGCGCGGCGGCGCTGGCTCAGGTTCATCGGATGGCGGCGGACAGCCTGACGGTCGTCGCCGTCGGTGGACAACACTTTCGGACCGCCGCGCGGTACGCCGACCGCCACGACCTCGGCCTGCGCGCCGGCGATGCGCTTCACCTGGCAGTGACCGCCGATCTCGGCGCCAGCCTCTGCACCCTGGACGAACGGCTGGCCGCGGCCGCCCCCCAGTTTGGCGTTCCGGCGCTGCCGGTCTGAGCCGCCGCTACCCTTCCCTGCCGTCGCCCTTGCGCCCGTCCGCTTACGGCCTAAGAGTATCGGTCAAACAACAGTTTGACCGCGAGTCCCCGTGAGCGAAGCGCCCATTCAAAGCCCCGCCGACGACGCCCCGGACGCCGAGCGCGAGGCCGCGACCAAGGCCCAGGTGCTGGCGGCCGCCGAACGGCTGTTCGCCCTGCACGGCTTCCAGAACGTCTCGGTGCGCGACATCACCGCCGAGGCGGGGGTCAACCTGGCCAGCGTCAACTACCACTTCGGCTCCAAGGACGCCCTGCTGTTCGAGATCTTCCGCCGGCGCACGGCGGAGCTGAACCGCGAGCGGGCGCGGATGCTGCACGAGGCCAACGACCGCCACGCCGGCAGGCCGCCGGTGCGCGAGATCCTGCGCGCCCTGTTCGAGCCGCCGCTGCGCTGGTCCAGGCCGGAGAGCGGGCGCGGCATCTCGGTGCAGTTCATCATCCGCGCCCGCAGCGAGGGCACCGAGGCCATGCGCGAGGCGCTGCGCACCGACGTCTCGCACCTGCGCCGCTTCGCCGACGCCCTGATCGCCGCCCGCCCGGAGCTGGCGCCGGAAGAGGTCTACTGGCGGCTGCACTTCTGCCTGGGGCTGATCCACAACAACCGCTTCGCCGAATTCGACCGCCTGCACATCCTGTCCGACGGCCTGACCCGCGAGGGCGACACCGACGTCCTGCTGAACCGGATGCTCGACTTCGCGGAGGCGGGATTCCTTCGCTGACGGCTTTCGGCCGCAGCCCCCATCCCGGCCTTCGGCCGTACTTCCCCCAGAGGGGGAAGAGACGGGACGCTGAAGCCGCAGTTCTCTTCCCCCCCTGGGGGAAGTCCCCGCGAAGCGGGGGATGGGGGCTCCAGCTGAGCGCAGCCCCATGACCTTCCTCGCGCGGATCTATACCTTCAAGGCGGCGGACGCCTTCATCCTGATCTATCCGCTGTACGCGGTGATGTTCGTCGACGCCGGGCTGAACCCGGCGCAGATCGGCCTGGCCCTGGCCGCGTGGTCGACCACCGCCTTCGTGCTGGAGATCCCCGCCGGCGTCATCGCCGACCGCTGGCCGCGGCGCTGGGTCCTGGCCCTCGCCCAGCTGTTCCGGCTGGCCGGCTACGCCCTGTGGCTGCTCCATCCCCACCTCTGGGGCTTCGTCGGCGGCTTCCTGCTGTGGGGCGCCAAGAGCGCGTTCACCTCGGGCACGTTCGAGGCCCTGGTCTATGACGAGCTCAAGGCGGCGGGGCGGGTCGGCGACTACACCCGGGTGATCGGCCGCGCCGACGCCGTGCAGTTCGCCGCCATCCTGGCCGCGTCCGGCGGCGCGGCGCTGCTGGCCGGCGCGGGCTACGGCGCGCTGCTGCAGGCCAGCCTGGCCGCCTGCGCCGTGGCCGCGGTCCTGCCGCTGACCCTGCCCAGGGCGCCCCCCAGCGGCGCGGCGCGGCCGCCGGACTACCTGGCGCACCTGAGGCTGGGCCTGGGTCAGGCGCTTCGCGCGCCGGCCCTGCTGGACCTGATCGTGTTCATCGCCCTGGTGATGGCGCTAGGCGGGGCGCTGGACGAGTTCTGGACCATCTTCGCCAGCCGCGCGGGCCTCTCCAACAGCGCCGTCGCCCTGTTCCTGGGGGCGATGAGCGCCGGCCAGGCCGTCGCCGCCGCCCTCGCCCACCGCGCCCGCGGCCTGCCCGACCGCGCCTTCTACCTGGCGGTGGCGGCGGGCGGGGTGCTGCTGGCGATCGCCGCGGGCCTGTTCCGCCCGGCCTCGGTGCTGCTGCTGATCGCCTTCAGCGGCCTGTTCAAGGTGGTCGACACCGTGTTCGAGGGCCGGCTGCAGCACGCCATCCCCGACGAGACCCGCGCCACCCTGGGGTCGGTGAAGGGCTTCGCCGTTCAGGCGGCGATCACCGCCCTCTACCTCGGCTTCGGTCCGCTGGCCGCGTCGACCTCGTACCGCACGGCCTTCCTGGCGTTCGGCGTCGGCATCGTGGCCCTGGGCCTGGCCTACGCCATGCGCCGTCCACGGAGCGCTTGATCATCCGGGCGGAACGCCGCAAGCCAGGACGATGAGCGGATCGGGCGTCTTCGGCGGCTTGAGCCCCTTCGGGGGCTTCCTGGCCAGGATCTACGCCTTCAAGGTGTTCGACGCCTGCGTGCTGATCGGGCCGCTGTACACGGTGATGTTCGTCGACGCCGGCCTGAAGCCGGTGGAGATCTCCATCATCCTGACCGCCTGGTCGGTGACCACCTTCATCCTGCAGGCTCCCTCGGGCCTGGTGGCCGACCGGGCGCCGCGCAAGTGGGTGCTGGCCTGCGCCCAGCTCGCCCGCGCGGTCGGCTTCGCCGCCTGGGCGCTGGACCCGCACTTCTGGGGCTATTTCGTCGGCCTGATCCTGTGGGGCGTGAAGAGCGCCTTCACCTCGGGCACCTTCGAGGCGATGGTCTACGACGAGCTGAAGGCGCTGGACCGCACCGGCGACTACCCGAAGGTGATCGGCCGGGCGCGGGCGGCGCAGGCGATCGGCACGCTGGCCGCCTCGCTCGGCGCGGCGGCGACCGTGGGCTTCGGCTACGGCGTCGCCCTGGCCGCCAGCGCCGTGGCCTGCGGCCTGTGCTTCCTGGCCAGCGCCGCCCTGCCGCCGGCGCCGCGCGCCCTGGAGGTGGAGGACCGCGGCTATCTGGAACACCTGCGCTCGGCGGTGGTCGAGGCGGGACGACAGCCGACCGTGCTGTCGATCCTGGCGTTCTCGGCGGTGGTGCTGGCGCTGGGCCAGTCGCTCAGCGAGTTCTGGCCGGTGTTCGGGGCCAAGACCGGGCTCGGCCGGCCGGTGATCGCCCTGTTCGTCGGCGGCCAGTCGCTGCTGGAAGCGCTGGCCAACACCCTGGCGCACCGGGTGTTCGCGCGCACCCGCCGCTGGTTCTACGCCGCGATGGCGCTGTGCGGCGCGATGCTGGCCACGGCGGCGGCGATCTTCCAGCCCTGGTGCATGGCGATCCTGATCGTCTACAGCGCCATCCTCAAGCTCACCGACACCGTGTTCGAGGGCCGCCTGCAGCAGACCGTCAGCTCCGGCAACCGGGCGACCGTGGGCTCGATGAAGACCCTGGCCGCCCAGATCGGCGCCTCCAGCCTCTACCTGACCTTCGGCCCGATCGCCCAGGCGATCGGCTACCGCACCGCCTTTCTGGCGTCGGGCGGGGCCGGCATCGTCTTCGGCCTGGCGTTCCTGGCGGGCCGGCGCCTGGCCGCGCGCCCGGTCAGGCGACCGCCCTTGGAGCCGGCGGGCTGACGGCCGAAGCCGGCGGCGCGCGCCGCCGCACGAAGTCCGCGAAGCCCTCGGCGAAGGCGTCCGGCTGTTCCAGGAAGGCGGCGTGGCCGCCGCGGAAGCTGGAAATCTCCGCCCCCGCCGTCTCCAGCGCCGCGCGGCAGCGGACCAGCGGCACGATCCGCTCCTGCGCCGCCCAGGCCGCCCACACCGGAACCTGCAGCCCGGCGAGCACGGCGCGGATGTCCGCCTGCGGCCGGCCGAAGCTCTCCCAGGCCTGACGGGCGACACCGGCCGTCGCCCGGCCCGCGGCGACGATCCGCCGGCGCTGCGCCGCCGCCGCGGGCTGCGGCAGCACCAGCCAGCGGTAGTAGGCCGAAAAGGCGAGGTCGAACCAGGCCGCACCGCGCTCGCCCGCGGCGAAGACCCCGGCCATGGCCGCGCAGGCCCGGCTCACCGACGGGTCGGCCGCCACCAGCCCGCCGGCGTCGCACAGCGCCAGGGCGCGCACCGGCCGCCCCTCGTCCCGGCTGGCCGCCGCCGCGTGGATCGCCGCCGCCCCGCCGATCGAGCAGCCCAGCAGGATCGGCGCGTCGAGGTCCAGCGCCCGCAGCACCCCCGCCAGCAGGGCGCCGTAGCGCGCAGCGGACGCCGGTTCGCGGTCCTGGCCCGAGCGGCCATGCCCCGGCCAGTCCAGGCGGATCACCTCGAAACGGTCCCGCACCCGCTCGGCAAAGGCGTCGAAGTCGCGCGCGCCGTGCTGGATGGCGCTGAGGCAGACCACCGGCGGGCCGGCGCCCTGCCGGTCATAGGCCAGGCGAACGCCGTCGACCTCGAGGGTGGGCGAGCCGGCGGGAACGCCCACGGCGGCGCGCAGGTCGGCAGGGGAAAGGGTGACGGTCATGGGGCGATCCTGTGATGACCGGACAGAAGTGATATTGATATCACCACTCGTCAAGCGCATTGTCGCCAGGTCCATTGCAAGCCCGAGGGGAGACAGGCGGCCATGACCCGGCCCTATGCGGTGAAGGCGGTGGAGGTGCTGGCCAGCGGGCCCGGCGTGCTGGTGCGCGCCTTCGTGTTCGCTCCTGGCGAGGCGACCCCCTGGCATCGGCATACCGCGGTGCGCGACCTGGCCATCTGCGTGACCGGCGCGATCACCGTGGAGACCCGGGACCCGCCCGCCGTCCGCGTGCTGGACCCCGGCGATCGCGCCGAGACCCCGGCCGGCGCGGCGCACCGGCTGGTCAACGCCGGCGGCGTCGACGCCCAGGTGCTGCTGATCCAGGACGGCGGGGCCTACGACTTCCGGGTCGAACCCGCCTAGGCTCTCTCGCCACCCTCGCCGCCCTCGCCGCCTTC
Organism: Caulobacter sp. KR2-114; assembly: GCF_049446115.1. Classification (NCBI taxonomy): domain Bacteria; kingdom Pseudomonadati; phylum Pseudomonadota; class Alphaproteobacteria; order Caulobacterales; family Caulobacteraceae; genus Caulobacter; species Caulobacter sp. KR2-114. Next base: position 100,725 of record NZ_JBMSEC010000006.1, on the reverse strand, counting down.
GCCCTCGAGCTGCCGCTTCAGCCGCGCCAGGAAGCCCGCCGCCGGGGCGGCGTAGGCCGAGATCCAGCGCTCGTGGATGTCCTGGAAGGGGGCGGCGTTCAGGTAGTTCCAGCGCTGGCGGCCCTGGCGGTGGGCGATCAGCAGCTCGGCCCGCTCCAGCACGCCCAGGTGCTGCATCACCGTGCAGCGGTCGAGCTGGCCGGCGAAGTGGTCGCACAGGTCGCCGGTGGTGCGCGGCGCCGCTTTCAGCAGATCCAGCATCTCGCGCCGACGACGATCGGCCAGCGCCCTGAACACCAGGTCGTCCCGGTCGGCCGGTGTCGTCGGGGCGGGATCGCTTGACATGTTATGTTTCTATAACATATTGGGCCGGCTTTCAAGGGCAAGGATCCCCCCCATGGACGAGATGTACCGCGTGCAGCTGAAGATCCGCCGGCCGGCGGCGGAGGTGTTCGAGGCCGTGGTCAACCCGGCGAAGATCACCGGCTACTTCCTGGGCGAGGCCAGCGGCCCGCTGACGGCCGGCGCCGAGGTCACCTGGAAATTCCCGGAGTTCGAGTTCCGCATCCCGGTGATCGTGCGCGAGGTCGAACAGGACCGCCGCCTCGTCTTCGAATGGCCGGCAGCCGACGGCGGCGGCTACAACACCACCGTCGAGATGCTGTTCGTGCCGCTGGAGGACGGTGCCACCATGCTGCAGATCGCCGAGACCGGCTGGCGCGGCGGCGCGGCCGCCCTGCCCTTCTCGCACGGCAACGCCGGCGGCTGGATGTTCTTCATCGCCGCGCTGAAGGCCTACCTGGAATACGGCATCAACCTGCGCGCCGGCGGGGTGCGGTAAGAGGGGAAGAGAACCGAAGCCGCAACCCGACGTCTCTTCCCCCTCTGGGGGAAGTACCGCCGAAGGCGGGGATGGGGGCCCGCGCCGCTCACCGCGCCAGGCGCAGGTCCCCCGCCAGGGCGTGGAAGCTTTCGGTCCGCGCCCGCTCGTCGGGAAGGCCCAGCACGAACGCCGGATGGAAGCTGACCACCCCGGCGCCCTGCCCCAGGCGGTGCAGCCGGCCGCGGCTGGAGACCACGGGCATCGGCCGGCCGAACACCGCCAGCGCCGCCGCCCCGCCCAGGGCGACCACCACCCGCGGCCGCACCAGCCGCCGCTCGGCGTCCAGCCACAGGCGGCAGGCGTCCACCTCCCGCCCCGTCGGCCCGCGCGGCGCCCGGCGCTCGCCCTCCAGCCGGTGCTTGAAGTGGCGCACCGCGTTGGTCAGGTAGACGTCCGCCCGGTTCAGCCCGGCCTCGGCCAGGGCCCGGTCCAGCAGCGCCCCCGCCGGACCGACGAAGGGGCGGCCGGCCTGGTCGTCGGCATCGCCCGGCTGGTCGCCCACCAGCATCACCGCCGCCCCCGCCGGCCCTTCCCCGCCCACCCCCTGGCAGGCGCCGCGCCACAGGTCGCACCGGCGGCAGGCGGCGATGCCGCCCAGCACCTGGCCCAGGGTCTCCGGTCCCGGATGGTCCCAGGGCGCGTCGCGGCTGGCGCGCAGGGCCGCCTTCATGTCGCGCGACGAGACCACGGGCGGCGTGGGCGCGTGGAAGTGGCTGGCGCAGCGCCTGCGCCAGAAGTCGTCCAGCGCCGCAGCCGGCGGATCGGCGCCCAGCGGCGCGCCAGGCCCGAACGCCAGCGCCCGGGTGTCCCAGTGCAGGCTGGCCTCCGGGGTCAGCACCGTGAAGGCCTGGCCGGCAAAGCGCGCCGCCAGCGCCGGCCCGGCCAGCGCCGCCACCCGGTGCGCCGGCGCGTGCCAGCCGATCGACACCCCCTGGGCGCCGGCGACCGGCCGCAGGCGGACCTCGTCGACCATCCGCGCCGCGGCGGCGCGCACCGCCTCGGCCAGGCGACGGGCCTGCATCAGGTCGGGGTCGCGCCGGTCGGTCATCAGCCGCGGCTCGCGCTCCAGGCGCCACAGCAGCCGGTACAGCAGGGCGAACCGCTCCGGCCAGCGGTGCAGCATCACCTCCGCCGCCAGCTCGCCGAACGCGCGCGGCACGGCGAAACTGCCCACGGGGGCCGGCGGCGCCTCGCCCGACGGACGGTTCTGGGGGAAGGCCTTGTCCACCTCCGAGCCCTTTACCGTCCAGGCCACCTGCCGCGGATTCACCCCCGCCACCCGCAGCGCCCGGGCCGCGGCGCGCCAGCCGTCGTAGTCGGTCTCGGTGGAAAGGCGGATCAGCCTCATCTCGGTGGCCCAGGGGTGTCAGCCGCAGAGTCCTAATGTTCTCTTTTTGTTCCGTCGAGTCGGCGCCGACCCGCGCGTGCGCTCACGCCGGTCGCGCAACCGGAACTCGCCCCGGACGGCGACGTTAAGCGGCCATGTCCCGCCTGATCATCCGCCACGAGACGCGGTACGACTACGAGCGCCCCGTGCGCTTTGGCCTGCACCGCCTCCTGGTGCGCCCGCGCGACAGCCACGCCATCCGCATCGGCGCGGCCACCCTGACCCTCTCGCCGCCCGGCGAGACCCGCTGGGCCTACGACGCCCTGGGCAACTGCGTGTGCTGGTTTTCGCCGCAGGGCGAGGCGCGGCGCCTGACCATCCTGTCGGAGCTGGAGATCGAGCGCTTCCCCGCCCCGCTGGCGGCGCTGCCGATCCACGATCCGAAGAGCGCCAGCCCGGTGGACTACGACCTGACCGACCGCGCGGTGCTGGCGCCGTTCATGGCCCCCGCCGACGAGGACGTGGAGGGGCTGATGCCCTGGCTGCGCGGCCAGGCCGGCCTGGTGGGCGGCACGGCGCTGGAATTCCTGCTGCGCCTGACCTGGAGCATCCACGAGCAGTTCGAGTACATCGCCCGCTGGGAGGAGGGGGTGCAGTCGCCGGCGCGCACCCTGGCCACGGGCTCGGGCACCTGCCGCGACTTCGCCTGGCTGATGGTCGAGGGCCTGCGCCGGCTGGGCTACGCCGCCCGCTTCGTCACCGGCTATCTGCACTCGCCCGGCGCCGCGGTGCGCGGCGCCGGCGCCACCCACGCCTGGTGCGAGGTGTTCCTGCCGGAGCTCGGCTGGACCGAGTTCGATCCCACCAACGGGCTGGCGGAATCCTCCAGCCTGATCCCCGTGGCGGTCAGCCGCACGCCGGCCGAGGCCGCGCCGATCTCGGGCGCCATCTTCGGCGATCCGGGACGCTGCGACCTGACCGTTGACGTGGACGTGAGCGCCGCCCCGCCGGTTTTCGTCGCCGCCTAAGCCCTTAAGCGTTAAGAAGAAAGTACAGGGAGTAAGACATGCCTACCGGCTTCCAGCAGCAGCAACCGGTGCGCAACAACGGCTTCTTCAAGCCAGCGGCCACGCCCCAGCACGGCGCCCCCGCCGACCCCAAGACCGCCGCCGTCCGCGCCATCGAACCGCGCACCTTCGAGCTCAAGCCACAGCACTAGCGGCGCGCGGCGGCCCCCTCCACCCCCTTCGCGGGTCCCCCTCCCCCAAGGGGGGAGGAGAACGGTTCTCTTCCCCCTCTGGGGGAAGTACCGGCGAAGCCGGGGATGGGGGGCTCCAGCGGAGAACCGGAGACGCCGCTAGCGCGCCGCGGCGATCCGCTCGCGGGCGATTTCGTTGGCGATGACGTCGGTGGGGCGCCGTTCACGGATCGAGCGGTCCAGCACCTCGCCAAGGGTGGCGGTCATGCGGTCCAGTTTCATCGCCACCCAGTCGGGGTCGTAGGCCCCGCCGCTGGCCAGGGCGCGGATTTCCGCGGCGATGTTGATGATGCCGCCGCCGTTCAGCACGAAGTCCGGCGCATACACCGCGCCGCGGTCGAAGATCGCCCGCCCGGTCTCGGCGTCGGCCAGCTGGTTGTTGGCGGCGCCGGCGATGATCCGGGCCCTGATCCGCGGCAGGGTCTCGCGCGAGATCGCCCCGCCCAGGGCGCAGGGCGCGAACACCTCGGCGTCGGTGTCGAATATGGCGTGCGGCGGAACCGCCTTGCCGCCGGTGCGCGCGGCGACGGCGCGGGCGGTCTTCTCGTCCAGGTCGGTGACGATCAGCTTCGCCCCGGCCCCCGCCAGGAGGTCGGCCAGCCGCGCGCCCACGTGGCCCAGGCCCTGGATGGCCACCGTCACCCCCGACAGCGAGCGGTTCAGGGTCTTCTGCACCGTCAGTTCGATGCCGCGCTTGACCCCCTCCGCCGTCACCGGGCTGGGATCGCCCGACGCCGCCGGCGTGCCGGTCAGGCCGGCCATGTAGCGGGTGCGCCGCGCCGCGTGGGCCAGGTCTTCCGGGGTCACGCCGACGTCCTCGGCGCCCCAGTAGCTGCCGCCCAGGCTCTCCACCGCCGCGCCGAAGGCCTCGAACAGCGCCGGACTCTTGGCCACGCCGGCCCGGCCCATGATCACCGCCTTGCCGCCGCCCAGCTCCAGGTCGCAGACCGCGTTCTTGTAGGACATGGCGCGCGACAGCTTCAGGGCGTCGTCGATGGCTGCCTGTTCGCCGGGGTAGGTCCACAGCCGGGCCCCGCCCGTGGCCGGTCCGCGGGCCGTGGAATGGATGGCGATGAAGCAGCGCAGGCCGCTCCTGGCGTCGTGGAAGGCGTGCAGCGCCTCGTGGCCCTCGAAGGCCGGCGACTCGAAAAAGCTCATGCAGCCCCTGGTGGACGCGCGTTTCCCTGGCCCCCGGCTCTACGGCGCCGGGGGGGCCGCCACAAGGTCACCCGGGGGCAAGGCGGCCTGGCGGACGGCCGTGTTCGGCGCCGTCGGCGCGCCGGGGATGGTCGGCGCCCCCGAGGGCAGCGGCGCGTTCGGATCGCGCAGGAAGGCGGCGATGTCGCCCCACACCGTCTCGGCCTGGCGGTCCACCAGCAGCAGGTGCCAGCCTTGGGCATAGAAGGCCGAGCGGTTGCCGGGCGCCAGCCGCGCCGCGGCCTGGTAGGTGGCGCCCTTGGGGATGATCTGGTCGTGGTCGCCGTACAGCCACAGCGTCGGCCCCTTCACCTGGCCGGTCTCCTTCCAGGCGTGCTGCATGGTCGAGACCAGGCCGTACAGGGTGTCGGACCGCGCGCCCCAGACCATCAGCGGGTCGCGGCCCATGGCGATCAGCTCCTCGCGGTTGTCGCTGGGCGAGATGTGCTGGGTGACGAACCCCGGCGGGTTGAACACCTTCGACGGGGCCAGATGGTCGGCCAGCCACAGGGCGCTCTTGTAGGGCAGCGGCAGGTTCGACCAGCCCCACACCGCCGGGGCGATCAGCACCGCCCGGTCCGCCGCCGCCGGGCGGTCCGAGGCCATGGTCTCGATCACCACCGAGCCGCCCAGGCTCTCGCCGGCCACGGCGATCACCGCATGCGGATACTGCCGGCGCACCAGGGCGGTCAGGGTGCGCAGGTCCTCGGTCATCAGCCCGTCCCCGGCCCAGATCCCGCGCTGCGGCGAGCGGCCGAAGCCGCGCTGGTCATAGGCGATGGTGGTGATGCCGCGCTTGGCCCACCACGGCCCGGCCAGATGGAAGGCGTTGGCGTAGTCGTTCATGCCGTGCACGCCGACGATCACCGCCCAGGGCTCGCCCTCGGCGTCCCAGCGGCTGACCCCCAGGCGCGCGCCGTCGAAAGAGACGAACTCGGTCCCGGCCAGGCGCGGCCCCTGGAAGGTCAGGTCCGGCCGGCCGGCGTGCTGCAGGGTGGGCGCACACGCCGCCAGCGACAGGGCCGCCAGCAGGGCCATGACCAGACAGGAAAGCCCGCGCACGCTCATCGCCCCAGCATATCGGCGACGCGGGCGCGCAAATAGGGCGTCACCTCGGCTTCGAACCACGGATTGCGCTTCAGCCAGCCGGTGTTGCGCCACGACGGATGCGGCAGCGGGATCATGCCGGGCCCGTAGTCGCGCCAGGCCCGCACGGTCTCGGTCATCGGCCCGCGGGCCTTGTCGCCCAGCGCCCAGGCCTGGGCGTACGAGCCCACCAGCAGGGTCAGCTCGACCTTCGGCAGGGCCGCCAGCAGTCGCCGTCGCCACAGGGCGGCGCAGCGGGTCGGCGGCGGATAGTCGCCGCCCTTCGGCGCCGTGCCGGGATAGCAGAAGGCCATCGCCGCCACGCCGATCTGCGGCGCCCCATAGAAGGTGTCCCAGTCCACCCCCATCCAGCTGCGCAGCCGGTCGCCCGAGGGATCGGTGAACGGCAGGCCGCTCTCGTGCACCCGCCGGCCGGGGGCCTGGCCGCAGATCAGGATGCGGGTCTGGCCCGAGACCATCACCACCGGCCGCGGGTCGTGCGGCAGCTCGCCGGCGCAGGCGCGGCAGGCGCGGATGTCGGCCAGGATCCCCTCGAGCGCCCCCGCCGAAGCGCCGTCAGCCATCGTCTTGCGGCAGCCCGTCCAGGTCGTCGGCCTCGTCCTCCCCGCCCGGGATCACGTCGTCCGGCAGCGGCAGGCGCAGGCGGTAGACGCCCTTGAATCGTCCCGGATCGGCGGGCTTGCCGTGGCGGGTGATCACCAGCCTGCCGGCGCGGGCCAGGCCCACGGCGGTGGCGCGCACCTGCGGCAGCAGCCGGCGCCAGCCCTCGGCGTCCACCGCCTTGGCGACGTCCTCCGGCGAGACCGACTTGCCCGGCGCCAGGGGCGCCAGCTTCTGGAACAGCACATCTTCGATCGGCGAGGCCATGGCCTTTTCCTACCCCGTCGCGGACACGCGCACTAGGGCCGCACCAGGCTCCAGGGCTGCGGCTGGCGCATGTCCAGCAGGCACAGGCCGTGCAGGTCGTGCCGCTCGCCGTAGGCCCGCACCCGCGCCGGATAGTCGGGCCGGCTGGGGTCGGCGAAGTTCCAGTCCGGCGGGTTGAAGGTCGAAAAGCCGTTCACCGTCGGCATGCGCCACAGCTCCGACAGCAGCATGGCGTCGACGTTGTGCGGATAGAGGGCGTTGGTCTTGGGGTTGGCGTAGACGCCCTCGGTGGCGCTGGCCTTGGCCACCGAGAACACCTTGCACGCCGCCGGCGGGGCCGGGATCGCCCTGATCTGCGCCAGCTCGACGGTGCGCGACAGGTTGGCGGGCGACTCGAAGTTGACGTTCTCGACCAGCAGCAGGGTCGCGAGGCCCGCCGCCAGCCACGGCTGCGCCTGGCGCAGCCGCGCCCAGCGGTCGGCGTAGTGGGCGAACACCAGCACCAGCACCGGCAGGGTCAGGAAGATCTGGTAGCGCACCACGGTGCGCAGCCCCCTCGCCCCCGGGGCGAACCAGTAGATCAGCCGCCAGGGCGAGACCGGCCCGAACTGGAGGGTCAGCGCCCAGGTCACCAGGATGGTCCAGGCGAGCGCCTTCAGCAGGGGCCGAGAGGCCGCGCGCGGGGTCTTCAGCAGCTGGCGCAGGGCCACCGCCAGCAGGGCGAACTGCAGCAGCGGCAGGCCGCTCTCGTGCTCGCCCAGCGAGTACTTGTGCTTGATCACGGCGCCCAGGCCGCGGGCGATCCAGCCCCAGAAGATGTTGCCCGGCCCTGAGTTCACCGGGTCGTAGATCATCGTCAGGTACTGCTGGGCGTCGTTGAACGGGTGCGCCCCGGTCTCCGCCACCTTGGGCAGGTAGACCATCAGGAACGGGATGCAGGCCACGGCGAACACCGCCGCCGGGGCGATCAGCATCGGCGCGGCCCGCCTGGCCAGGCCCAGCATGGCGCGCGGGTTCAGCTGACCCGTCTCGCGCAGCCAGAACAGCAGGAAGAAGCCAGCGAAATAGGCCGAGAACCAGGCGAAATAGTAGGCGGTGATCAGCCAGGCGGCCATCAGCACCGCCGCGGCGACGCCCCACAGGCTGGCCGCGAGCCGCCGGCCGGCCGCGCCCGCCTGCCAGCCCCGGCAGACCAGGATCGCCATCAGCGGCGTCAGCGCCAGCGTCTCCAGCTGGGCGTGGCCGATCTGCAGTCCCAGGCTGTTGGCGATCGAGAACAGCACCGCCGCCAGCAGCGCCCGGTCGAACGACCACGCCAGCGGCCCGCGGAACAGGGCGAAGGCGGAGAAGAAGCCGATGGTCTTGAAGACGACGGCGTTGACCGTGTCGGAGATGAACGGGTCGAACACCGTCCGCGCCAGGCTGTAGACGACGCCGTACAGGAAGTAGCCGTCGTTGTAGCCGAGCCCGTCGCCCCACGGATGGAAGAACAGCGGCGCGCGCCAGTCCTCGGTCCCCTGGAAGACGTTGCGCCAGTGTTCCAGGAGGGCGATCTCGATCACCCCGTCGCCGCGGTCGGAATACCCCAGGTCGAAGCCGCTCAGCAGGATGTAGCGCAGGCAGAAGACCATCGCCCCCGCCCAGGCCAGCGCCACCAGCAGCGCCCGCGCCGGCGCCAGCGCGCGCGCGGGCGTCCGCGCGCCGCCCGTCTCGAGCGCGACCTCAGCTACCATGGCCGGCCCGAGCGGACGGGCGGGTTGGTCCAGACCATGCAATCCCCCAGCGTGAGCGGCCGCCGCGGCGGCCGGTCCCATTCCCCGAACTCCTGGCCCGCCGACTACAGCCCCGGCGGCGCCTTGGCCAAGGAAATTCGCCGCGCCGATCGCCGCGGCGCGGGCTGCTCAGCCGCGCAGCGGGGACGTCCGGCTCAGCGCCACATCGTCTTCAGCTTGGCGCCCACGTCGACGCGCGGCGCGGCGCTGGCCGGCGCCGCGGGCCCCGCCTGCCCGGCCGGCGGCCAGCTCACCGTCTCGAACAGGTCCAGCAGGCTGCGGGGGATGAAGCGGGTGCGCTGGGCGTAGACGTGGCGGTCGCCCATCCGCGGCTGGCCGTGCACGTAGAACCGCTGCGGCAGCATCAGGTGCAGGTCGTCCTTGGCCCGGGTCATGGCCACGTACAGCAGCCGCCGCTCCTCCTCCAGCTCCGCGCTCTGGCCGGTCCCCAGGTCCGAGGGCATGCACCCGTCCACCGCGTTGAGCACGAACACCGACGACCATTCCTGGCCCTTGGCCGAGTGGATGGTCGACAGGATCAGATAGTCCTCGTCCAGCAGCGGAACCCCCGCCTGGTCCGAGGTGGCGTCCGGCGGGTCCAGCGTCAGGTCGGTCAGGAACCGCTCGCGCGTGGCATAGCCGGCGGCGATCTGCTCCAGCTGCATCAGGTCGCCCAGGCGCACCTCAGCGTCCTCGTGGAGGCGGTCCAGGTGCGGGGCGTACCACTGGCGCACCCGCTCCAGCTCCGCCGGCCAGCCCAGCTCGCGGCCGGCCAGGTCGGCGATCAGTCCCAGGAAGCCGTCCCAGTCGCCGCCGGTGCGGGCGGGCGCCGGGGCGTCGGGCATCGCCGCCAGCGGGCTGGGCGCCGCGCCGATGTGGTCCATCACCCGCTGCGCCGAGGCCGGGCCCACGCCGGGCAGCAGCTGCATCACGCGAAAGCCCACCACCCGGTCGCGCGGGTTCTCGGCGAACCGCAGCACCGCCAGCAGGTCCTTCACATGCGCGGCGTCCAGGAACTTCAGCCCGCCGAACTTGACGAACGGGATGTTGCGCCGGGTCAGCTCCAGCTCCAGGGCGGCGCTGTGGCTGGAGGTGCGGAACAGCACCGCCTGCTGCTTCAGCGCCGTGCCCGCCTCGCGCCGCTCCAGCACCTGTTCGACGATATAGCGCGCCTGGTCGGTCTCGCTGCGCACGGTCACCAGCCGCGGCGGGCCGTCGGCCGCGCGGTCGGTCCACAGGGTCTTGGCGAAGCGCTCGGGCGCCAGGTCGATCACCGCGTTGGCGGCGCTCAGGATCGGCTGGGTCGAGCGGTAGTTCTGGTCCAGTGTCAGCACCCGGGCCGGCGGCGTGAAGTGCGCCGGAAACTCCAGGATGTTGCGCACCGTGGCCGCGCGGAAGCCGTAGATCGACTGGGCGTCGTCGCCGACCACGGTCAGGCCGCGGCCGTCGGGCTTCAGGGCCAGCAGGATCGACGCCTGCAGCCGGTTGGTGTCCTGGTACTCGTCCACCAGCACGTGGTCGAACCGCGCGCCGATCTCCGCGGCGATCGCCGGCTCGGCCATCGCCTGGGCCCAGTAGAGCAGCAGGTCGTCGTAATCGAGCACGGTCTGCGCCTGCTTGGCCTCCACATAGGCGCCGAACAGGGCGCGCAGCTCGTCCGCCCACGTCGCACACCAGGGGAAGGCCGCGTGCAGCACGTCCTCCAGCGCCGTCTGGCTGTTCACGCAGCGCGAATAGATCGCCAGGCAGGTGGCCTTGGCGGGAAAGCGGCTGTCCAGCTTCGAATAGCCCAGCTCGTGCCGGATCAGGTTGATCAGGTCGGCGGAATCCTCGCGGTCGTGGATGGTGAAGCGGGGGTCCAGGCCGATCTGGTCGGCGATCTCGCGCAGCAGCCGCGCCCCGACGCCGTGGAAGGTGCCGGCCCATTCCATCGCGTCGGTCAGCACCGCCGCCTTGTCGCCCAGCACCTTGCGCCCGATCCGCTCCACCCGCCGCGCCATCTCGCCGGCCGCCCGGCGCGAGAAGGTCATCAGCAGGATGCGCCGCGGGTCCGCCCCGCCGACGATCAGGTGCGCCACCCGGTGCGCCAGGGTGTTGGTCTTGCCCGACCCCGCCCCCGCGATCACCAGCAACGGCCCCGCCGCCGCCGCGCCGCCGCCGGCCGCCCTGTCCGCCCCCACCTCCGTCCCATGCTCGACGGCCCGCCGCTGGTTCGGATTGAGGGCGTCGAGATACGCGGCGGACATGGGTTGCGACTCAGAGACCGGCGGAAGCCCCGACGATCTCAGTTTCGCGTTTTGTTCGCAATCGGCGGCGTGGGCTCAGGGCGGGGTTCGCGGAGCGCGCCCCTCAGATCCCCAAGATCATCTTCGCCATGATGTTGTGCTGGATCTCGTTGGAGCCGGCGTAGATCGAGGTCTTGCGGTAGTTGAAGTACATCGGCGCGGCCGGGGCCGCGTAGTCGGGGCCGGGGCGGGGTTCGTTGAGCTGGCCGCGCAGGTGGGCCCAGGTGTCCTGGACGAAGGGCGCGCCATAGACACCGACGGCCTCCAGGGCCAGTTCGGTGATCTGCTGCTGGGCCTGGGAGCCCTCCAGCTTCAGCATCGAGGACGCCGGACCCATGGCCTCGCCGGTGGTGCGGCCGGCGAACAGCTTCAGTTCGGTGGCGTTCAGGGTGGCGACCTTGATCTCCATCTCCGCCAGCTTGCGGCGGAAGTCGCGGTCGCGGATCAGAGGTTCTCCGCCATCGGCGGTTTCAGAGGCGGCGATCTTGCGCACCTTGTCGAGCTGGTGGGTCAGGCCGGGCGCATAGGCGTTGCCGCGCTCGAACTGCAGCAAGTACTTGGCGTAGGTCCAGCCCTGGCCCTCGTCGCCGATGCGGTTGGCGACCGGCACGCGCACGTCCTCGAAGAAGACCTGGTTGATCTCCTGTTCGCCGTCCACCGGCCCGTCGAGGGTCGGCAGCGGGCGGATGGTGATGCCGGGGGTGTCCATGCGCAGCAGCAGGAAGGAGATGCCCTTCTGCGGCTTGTCCTCCTGGCTGGTGCGCACCAGGCAGAACATCCAGTCGGCCCACTGGGCGTAGGTGGTCCAGATCTTCGAGCCGTTCAGCACATAGTGATCGCCGTCACGCTCGGCCTTCATCGACAGGCTGGCCAGGTCCGACCCCGAGCCCGGCTCGGAATAGCCCTGGCACCACCAGACGTCGCTGGAGAGGATCTTGGGCAGGTGCTCGGCCTTCTGCTCCGGGCTGCCGAACGCCATGATCACCGGGGCGCACATGCGCAGGCCCATGTTGCTGGTCGACGGGGCCCCGGCCAGGGCCATCTCCATGTTGAAGATGAACTTCTGGCCGTCGCTCCAGCCCGTGCCGCCGTACTCGACCGGCCAGTCCGGGGCGATCCAGCCCTTGTCGCCCAGTCGCTTCAGCCACCGGATCTGCGCCTCGCGGTTCATGTGACCGTTCTTGGACTGGTCCATGAGCGCCCGCATCTCGTCGTCGTAGGCCTGCGCGATAAACGCCCGCACCTCGTCGCGAAAGGCCAGATCCTGGGGGCTGAAGTCGAGGTCCATGGGATCAGTCCACGCTGTCCAGGAATTCCAGGTCCGGCCGGCCGGCCAGGCACGCGCCCATCTTCGGCGACAGCGCCTTGAAGTGCTCGCTGGCGCCATGCGCGCCCAGCGCTTCCTGGTCCTGGTAGATCTCCAGCACCTTGTAGGTGTTGGCGTCGGTGCGGCTCTTGGTCAGCTGGTAGAGCAGGTTGCCCGGCTCGTTGGCCCGCACCAGCGGAGCCAGCTCCCTGAACACCGCTTCCAGTTCCGGGCCCTTGCCGTCCTGCACCTTGAGGGTGGCCACCAAGCCGATCGTCATGCGTATCGCTCCCAACGCCTGTTTGAATGGCGATGTTAGGAGCCTGACCCAGCGTAGAGCAAGGGCGGAAAGCGGTCGTGTGAACGCCTGGCCGAACGGCGCGGCCCCTCACCTTCCCAATCGCTGCGCGATCGGGCCCCTCCCTCTCCCTCAAGGGAGAGGTGTGACCCTCTGCGCCGCGACGATCTGACTTTCCTCTCCCTGCAGGGAGAGGAAGGGGCCCGCGGCGCTTGCGCAGCAAGCGGTGTGGGAAGGTGAGGGGCCGCGCGGGCCTAGCGCCGGCCGTCCCAGCCGTAGGCGACCCAGGAGTGGCCGCCGATGTTGCGCGCCTCGATCAGGTCGGAGGCCTTGTCGGCGCGCACCGTGCGGCGGGCGCGCAGCGCCATGCCGGCCACCGCCAGCAGCGCCGTGGCCATGATGGCGATCACCACCATGGTCGCCGCGAAGAACACCGCGAGCACCGCGCCGATCGCCGCGGCCGTCAGCCACGCCACGCCGCCGAGCAGCCAAGCCACGCCCCGCGAGGGCGACCAGCCTGCCATCCTGTTTCCTCGCGTCAGCCTTTGCATGGCCTTCCTCGCTGCCGCGGCGCCCCGCGGAAAGTCCAATACTTCATCCCGGCCCGGCGGATCGTCAACCAAGCGGGCCGCAGAATCTGGCCTGGCGCCGCATTCGGTCGCGCTTTGCGGCGCAATCCTTCAAGCGGCCCGTGGCCGGTCTGCAGCGGTTCAAGCGGCGCTGGACCCCGAAAGTTCCCGCCGCTCGCGCATCACCTCGGAGAAGGCGGCGTTGATCGCCGCGGACTTGGCCTCGGCCACCTCGATGAACTCGGCCGGCAGGCCGCGGGCCCGGGCGCGGTCGGGGTGGGCGGCCGACAGGGCGGCGCGCCAGGCGGCGCGCAGCTCGGCGTCGGCGATGTCCGGCGCGACGCCGAGCACCACATACGGGTCGTTGGCCGAGACCCCCAGGTGGGTGGCCTTCAGCCGGCGGAAGGTCAGCGCCGAGAGGCCGAACAGGTCGCCCACCCGCGCCAGGTAGTCCAGCTCGTCGCCGGTGACCACGCCGTCGGCCTTGGCGATGTGGAACAGGCCGTCCAGCACGTCCTCCAGCAGCTGCGGGCAGGCGCCGTAGCGCTTGGCCAGCCGGCGGGCGTAGCTCTCGAAGCCGTGCGTGGTCTGCCGCGCCAGGTCGTACAGCCGCCGCACGTTCGGCTGCGAGGCGGCGTCCGACTGGAACACCTCGGAAAAGGCCGCGAACTCGTCGCCGGTGGCCGAGCCGTCGGCCTTGGCCAGCTTGGCGCCCAGCGCCGTGACCGCGGTGGAAAACGCGGGATCCTCGCCCGGCAGTCCGGCGGGACAGTCGGGACACTCGGCCCCATCGACGCGACGCGCCGCGAGACTTGCTATGTTGCGCCAGAAGGTCATGGATCGAAGACTATTCTAGAGTGCGGGCCGCCGGATGACAAACCCTTACGCCACTACGGATCAGTGGCGATTCTGGATCGATCGGGGCGGCACTTTCACCGACGTGATCGGTTATTCGCCACAGGGCGAGGCGCGCACCCTGAAGATGCTGTCGGCCTCGCCGCTGTACGCCGACGCGGCCGTCGCCGGCATGCGCCGCCTGCTGGGCGCGGCCGAGGGCGCGCCGTTCCCCGCCGAGCGGGTCGCGGCGATCAAAATGGGCACCACGGTGGCCACCAACGCCCTGCTGGAGCGCAAGGGCGCCAGGACCCTGCTGGTCACCACCGCCGGCTTCGCCGACGCGCTCGCGATCGGCGACCAGTCGCGGCCGGAGCTGTTCGCCCTTCAGATCCGCCGCCCGGAGCCGCTGTACGCCGGCGTCGTCGAGGCCGACGAGCGGCTGGACGCCCAGGGCGGCGTGGTGCGGCCGCTGGACGAGGCGGCGCTGGCGGCGGCCCTGGCGGCGGCGCGGGCCGACGGTTTCGAGAGCGTGGCGATCGCCTTCCTGCACGCCGACCTCGATCCCGCGCACGAACAGCGCGCCGGCGCGCTGGCGCAGGCGGCCGGCTTCGCCTTCGTCGCCCTGGGCAGCGACGTCTCCCCCCTGCCCCGCTTCCTGCCCCGCGCCGAGACCACGGTCGCCGACGCCTACCTGACCCCGGTGCTGCGGGCCTACGTCGACCAGGTGGCCGCCGCGACGGCGGGGGCGCCGCTGTACTTCATGACCTCCGGCGGCGGCCTGGTGCGGGCGCAGGCGTTCCGCGGGCGCGACGCGGTGCTGTCGGGGCCGGCCGGCGGGGTGGTGGGGGTGGACCAGACCGCCCGCGCGGCCGGCGTGGCCCAGGCGCTGGGCTTCGACATGGGCGGCACCTCCACCGACGTCTGCCGCGTGGCCGAGAGCATCGCCCGGCGGCCGGAGCTGAAGGTGGCTGGCGCGCGGCTGCGCAGCAACGCCCTGGACGTCGACACCGTGGCCGCCGGCGGCGGCTCGATCCTGCACTTCGACGGCCTGCGCGCCCGGGTCGGCCCGGCCAGCGCCGGCGCCGATCCCGGCCCGGCCGCCTATGGCCGCGGCGGCCCCGCCACCGTCACCGACGCCAACCTGGTCGCCGGCCGGATCGATCCGGCCTGGTTCCCGGCGATCTTCGGCCCCGCGGGCGACCAGCCGCTGGACGCCGCCGCGGCCCGCGCGCGGCTGGCCGAGCTGGCGACCGCCATGGGCGCCCCCTCGCCGGAAGCGGCCGCCGAGGGCTTCCTGGCCGTCGCCGTGGAGGAGACCGCCGCGGCCGTGCGGCGCATCTCCACCGAGCGCGGCTACGACCCGCGCGACCACGCCCTGGTGGCGTTCGGCGGGGCGGCGGGACAGATCGCCTGCCAGGTGGCCGACGCCCTGGGCATCGACGAGGTGCTGTGCCCCCGCTACGCCAGCCTGCTGTCGGCCTGGGGCATCGGCCAGGCGCGGATGCGCGCCCTGCGCCAGGCGGGGCTCGACGCGCCGCTGGACGAGGCGGGCCTCGCCCGCGCGGCGGCGGTGGCGCAGGCGCTGGAAGCCCAGGCGCAGGCGGACCTCGCCGCCCAGGGCGCGGCGGTGGGCCCGGCCCAGCGGCGGCTGCTGCTGTCGTACGACGGGGCCGACGCCGCCCTGCCGGTCCCGGCGGGCGGTCTGGCCGAGGCCCGCGCCGCCTTCGAGGCCGCGCACCGGCGGCTGTTCGGCTTCACCGAGCCTGCCCGTGCGGTGCTGATCGCCAGCGTCGAGGTGGAGGCCATCGAGGCCGGCGACGAGGCGCCGACGCTAGGCGCGGCGGGGCCGGACGCGCCCGCCGGAGCGCCCGCCCCGGCGGGTGCGGTGGTGCAGGCCGACGCCCTGGCCGGCGCCGTGGACGGCCCGCGCCTCATCGTGCGCGGCGACACCCAGATCTGGCTGGCCGAGGGCTGGCGCGCCGCGCCCGGCGACGACGGGCTGGTGCGCCTGACCCGCAGCGCCCCCCGCGCCGCAGCGGCGCTGTCGGCCGACGCGCCGGACCCGATCACCCTGGCGCTGTTCAACCGCCGCTTCATGGGGGTGGCCGAGGCCATGGGCGCGGCCCTGGAGCGCACCGCCCACTCGGTGAACATCAAGGAGCGGCTGGACTTCTCCTGCGCCCTGTTCGACGCGGACGGCGGCCTGGTGGCCAACGCCCCGCACATGCCGGTGCACCTGGGCAGCATGGGCGCCAGCGTCCGCGCCGTGCGTGCGCGCCACCCGCGGCTTGCCCCCGGCGAGGCCTTCGCCCTGAACAATCCCTACGCCGGCGGCACCCACCTGCCGGACATCACTGTGGTCATGCCGGTCTTCGCGGACGGCCCGGTTGCGGCGGACGCCGAGCCGGCCTTCTTCGTCGCCGCCCGCGGCCACCATGCCGACGTCGGCGGCGTGCAGCCCGGCTCGATGCCGCCGTTCAGCCGCAGCATCGACGAGGAAGGCGTGCTGCTGGACGCCCTGCCGGTGATGCGCGGCGGGACCTTCCTGGAGGCCGACGTGCGGGCCGCCCTGGGCGCCGGTCGCTGGCCGGCGCGGGCGCCGGACCGCAACCTGGCCGACCTGAAGGCCCAGATCGCCGCCTGCCAGGCGGGCGGCGAGGCGGTGATGGGCATGATCCGCGCCTGGGGGGCGCCGGCGGTGGCGCGCTACATGGGCTTCGTCCAGGCCAACGCCGCGGCCTGCGTGCGCCGGGCCGTGCAAGCGCTGACCGACGGCAGCGCGGTGCAGCCCATGGACGGGGGCGGCGAGATCCGGGTGCGCGTGACTGTGGCGCCCGATGAGGGCCGCGCCCGGCTCGATTTCACCGGAACCAGCGCCCAGCTGCCCAGCAACTTCAACGCCCCCGCCGCCATCGTCGACGCCGCGGCCCTCTATGTGTTCCGCACCCTGGTGGACGACGACATCCCGCTGAACGGCGGCTGCCTGGAGCCGCTGGAGGTGATCGCGCCCGAGGGCTCGATGCTCAACCCGCGCCCGCCCGCGGCGGTGGTGGCCGGCAACGTCGAGACCAGCCAGCACGTGGTCGACGCCCTCTATGCGGCGCTGGGGGTGATGGCCAATTCGCAGGGGTCGATGAACAACTTCACCTTCGGCGACGAGACCCGACAGTACTACGAGACCCTGTGCGGCGGCGTGGGCGCGACCGCCCAGGCGCCGGGCGCCAGCGCCGTCCACAGCCACATGACCAATTCGCGCCTCACCGACCCGGAGATTCTGGAACGCCGCTTTCCGGTGCGCGTTGAGAGCTTCCACGTGCGTCGGGGTTCCGGGGGCGCCGGCCTGCACGCCGGCGGCGACGGGGCGGTCCGCCGCATCCGCTTTCTCGCCCCCCTGGAGGCCGCCCTGCTCTCGACCCGACGCCAGACCGCCCCCCAGGGCCTTGCCGGCGGGCGCCCTGGTCTTGCCGGAATCCAGCGTTTGATCAGGGCTGGCGGCGCGGTAGAGGAGCTGGCGGGCTGCTTCTCGGTGACCGTCGCGCCCGGCGACGTCATCGAGATCGAGACGCCGGGGGGCGGCGGCTATGGTCCGCCGGCCCGGGCGCCGGCAACGCAGGAAGCGCCTTCGGGCGGGAGTGACAGACATTGATGCGTAGCAAGCAACCGGCCCGCGCCGCCCTGGCCCCGATGGCCGCCCTTGTGCTGGGCCTGGCGCTGGCCACCGGGTCGGCCGCCCAGACCGGCGGCGCGGCGGCGGCGGACCAGGCCCAGGGCGAGCCCCTGCCGCCCGGCGCGCCCACCGACCCCTACGAGCTGACCGGCTGGTGCTACGGCGCCCTGGCCGAGTACCTGCAGATCTACGACCAGGTGAAGCCTGACCTGGTGGCCATCGACAAGCTGTTCGGCTCGCCGGTGAAGGAGGCCGAGCCCTACCAGTCCGACGTCAAGGTGTACCGCGAGGAGCTGAAGATCTTCGGCGAGGCCATCGTCGCCACCGAGAAGGCCAGCCCGCGGGTGATCTCGGGCCGCGGCGCGGCGGCGATCCGCGCCGGCCAGGGCATCTGGCAGCAGGCGGAGACCCACACCCGCCGCGAACTGGCGCGCGCCTGGCTGTCCTGGGGCATGCCGGACGCCTGCGACAGCAACGCCCGCAAGCTGCTGGCCAGCTCGACGCTGCTGGGCAAGGCGCTGAAGTTCAACCAGGGCCACGCCGCCAACGACGGCCCCTCGACGCCGCCGCCCGCCGGGGTGACCGGGAGCGGCGACAGCGCGGCGCCGGGCGCCGGCGGCTCGGACGGCGGCGGCGCCCTGGTGCTGGCCCCGATCGCTCCGGTGGTGACCCACGACGCCGCCGCGACGGCCGCGCCGCCCCCGCCCCCCGCCATGGCCGGCGCCACCCGGCTGCCCGACCTTCCGGACGCCTCGCCGCCCCCGGCCGCCGCGGTCCCCACCGCCGGCGCCGACCAGGCCGCGGCCACGCCGCCCGCGCAGGCCCCGGCCCCCGCGCAGAGCCCGCCCCTCGCGCAGAGCCCCGCCCCGGTGATGGCCGCCGCCGCGCCGCCCAGCCGGGTGATCGCCGATACGCCGGCCGCCGCGCCGTCGGTCCAGGCGAGCGCGGAGCCGCCCGCCGCGGAGCCCGGCATGCCGGCGCCGCCGGCCGAGACCGCGGCGGCCGCCCCGCTGCCGGCGAGCGCACCCACGCCCCGCCCGCCCGCGCCCGCCACCCGCGCCGCCCTGGCCCCCGCGCCGACGGCGGACGACCCGCAGGAACCGGTGCTCTGAACGGCCACGGCGGAACCCCTCACCTTCCCAAGCCCGACGCTGCCGCGTCGACCTCGGGCCCCTCCCTCTCCCTGCGGGAGAGGTGAACCGAACTCTGCCGATCGCCCCTGAAAATCACCTCTCCCACAGGGAGAGGGAGGGGCCCACGCGGCTTGCGCGAGCAAGGCGTGTGGGAGGGTGAGGGGTTCAGGCCCCTCAGTGCGTGGCCGCGGCCCCCGTCGACGGGACGTCGATGCCGAAGCGCTTGATCTGGTCTTCCAGGTGCGGGCGAAGCTTGAGCGCCGCGGCGATGTCGGCGTCGCCCTCGGCCTTCAGGCCCTTGTGCTGGCGCGCGACGCCTCGGCCATACAATGACCAGGCATTGTCCGGACGCTGCGCCAGGGCGGTGTCGTAGTCGGCGATGGCCTTGTCCCACTGCCCCATACGCAGCCGCACCAGGCCGCGGCTGTCGAGCACGGCGGGCGCCTTGGCCATGTGGCCGAGGGCGGCGTTGCAGTCGGCCAGGGCCTTGTCCAGCTCGCGGCCCAGCACGGCGCGCGCCCAGCAGCGGTTGTTCAGCGCCTCGCCCTGTCGCGCGTCGTCGCGATGGCTGTCGATCCATAGGTCCAGCTGGGGGATGGCGGCCTCGTAGGCGCCGATCGCCCCATAGGCGCCGGCGATCTTCAGCCGAATGTCGGCATTCGTCGCCGACCCCGAGGCCGCCGCCGCAAGGTCCGCCCGCGCGCCCGCCTCGTCGCGCGAGAGCGCCTTGAACTCGGCGCGCACCAGCAGGGCGTCGACGTCGCCGGGCTTCAGCTTCAGCACCGTGTCCAGGTCGCTCATCGCCAGCAGCGGCTGGCGATTGCCCAGGTGCGCCATGGCCCGCTGGTAGAAGTACCGCGGCTCGCCGGGGGCCAGCTTGCAGGCCTGGTCGAAGTCGGCCAGCGCCAGGTCGTAGGCGCGCCGGGCGGCGAAGGCCGCGCCGCGGCGGCTGAAGCCCTCGGCGTCGGTGGGGTCCTTTTCGGTGGTGGCGACGGTCGGCGCATCCCTGGCCGGGGCGTCGCCGGCGATCTCGCGCATGCGCGCCGGTTCGGCCAGGTTGAACACCGGCCCGCCGTTGTAGGTGAACACCATGCGGTGCTGGGCCTTCGACACCCAGACCCGGTGCGACAGGAAGAAGTCCGCCCCCACCAGCATGTCTGCGTCGGCGAGCTCCAGATCCCCCACCTGCACGCGCGTGTTGTGGATCTCCTCATCGCCGACCTTGAGGTCGGCGATCGGCGCGACCCACGTGCGCAGCATCTTGTGGCCGATGCCGTAGGACCAGCCGGCCGCCTTGACGTCGGCGCTGTCGGTCCTGATCCCGGCGCGTGCGGCCGCGCGCACCGTCAGGACGGTGGCCCCTGCGCCGGTGTCGAACATCGCCCGCATGCGCACACCGTTGACCCACACCTCGCCGAAGGTGTGCGGCGCTATGGGCGTCGGCCATTCGATCCGCAGCGTCGAGATCGGCTTCGGCCCGGCCCAGTAGGCCAGCAGGCGATCGCCGCAGTCGACCGGCTTCATCAGCCGGATGGCGCCGCCGGCGAGGTCGTACTCGGTGTCCGCCAGCCCCAGCACGTTCTGGCCCATCAGGCCGACGCCGCCGACCTCCCCGCCGCCCACCAGGAATTCCACATTGGACACGTTTACCCCGGCCAGGGTGAAGGTCTTCACCGTTGTCAGGTGGACATCGGTCTCGCCGCCCGCGCCGCGCAGCGTGGCGAACGGCGCCGGTTCCAGCTTCAGGCCCAGGTCGTGCGCCGCGCCGGGGCTCAACAGGCTGTAGAAGGCGCCGCTGTCGGCCACGAACTGGACGTCGTGGCCATTGATCCGGGCCGAGACCAGCGGCCCGTTCGGCGACATCGTCACCGGAAGTTCGGCGATCTGGTCGACGTGGCACTTGGCCTGCGCCGCCCCGCCCGCCAGCGCCAGGCCTGTCGCCAGCACCGCCGCCGACCTTCGAAACGTCCTGCGCATACCCCCCGCCCCGCTCCCTGCAATCGCGCATTCAAGCCACGCGCAATTTTCAAGCGTATTTCACACAACCGCGCGCCTTCGGGGAGCCGGGACGACGCAAACGGCGTTAAGCTGCACGGGAGGGCTCGGCGGGCGAAGGAAGCGTCGCATGCGCATCGACCTGAAGCCCGTCTGCCTGGCGGCGGTCCTGGCCCTCGGCCTGGGCGGCCCGGCGCTCGCCGCGCCCACCTGCCAGGATCGCGCCGGCGACACCATCCGCTGCGGCGCGCCGGGCGCCATGCCGGTGGGCTGGACCTTGCCGGACAGCGAACGCGCCGCCCAGCCCGACGACCCGGCCCCGCCCGCTCGGATCGTCGGCGCGGTGACGCTGGTGCTGTGCCTGTTCGCCCTGATCGCGCTGATGCCGCCGTTCGACGGCCGGCGCGACGCCGACTGGGGCGGCGGCGACGGCGACGACTGACGCCGGCCTCAGCCGTTCAGCGCGAAGGCCATGCCGCGCCCGACCGCCGCCGGCAGGGCGGTGGTGTGGTCCTCGCCGTCGAAGGCGTGGAACTGCACCCGATAGCCCGGCCGCTCGTCGGCGCCGCGCAGGCGCACGGCCAGTTCGCGGGCATTGTCCACCATCCTCGCCTCGTCGAGCGCGCGCTGCAGGCAGGCCCGGTCGACCCCCGGCGGCAGGCGCGCGGGGACGTACTGCTCGCGCGCGCCGACGGTGATCAGCACGCGCGGCGCGGCGCGGCGGGCCTGCATGCGCGCGGCGAAGCCGGCCTCGCCCTCCAGCACGGCGCAGTCGCGCCACCAGATCGACGGGCTGGAGGCGACATAGGCCGAGAAGGCCTCCGGCCGGTCCAGCAGGGCGTCGATGGCGAACAGGCCGCCCAGGGCATGGCCGAACAGGGTCTGCCGCTCGGGGTCGATGGTCCAGCCGGCGGCGACCGCCGGGCGCAGCTCATGCACCAGGAAGCTCAGGAAGCCGTCGGCCCCGCCGATCCCGGCGTCTTCCAGGCAGCCCGGTCCGGGCGGCGTCAGGTCGCGCCGGCGCAGGCTGCGGAGCTCGCCCGGCTCGTCGGTGGGATAGCCCACCGCGACCACCAGGACCGGCGCCCCGCCCAGGGCGAAGGCCGTCGACATCGCCGCGGCCAGCGGGAAGGTCAGGTTGCCGTCCACCACCCAGAACACCGGATAGCCCTGTGGCGGGGGCGCCGCAGCGGGCTGGGCGATGAAGATGCGGTGGTTGCGGCCGGTGTGGCGCGACCCCATGTCGAACTGGACGGCTCCAGGGATCATGGCGGGCGCGCGCGGCGGCAGCCGGTTTGCGGTGCGGGTCATGCGGAGTCTCCCTCTCGGCATGAGGCCGCTGCTCCATCGCCCGGCCAACGATGGCAATATGACACCATTTTGGTGTCATACAAGGAGACATGGCGCCAATACTGACACCATTACCAAGATTTAAGCCGCCGCCGGCTCCGCCCGCAGCGGGTCGTAGGCCAGGATCGGCGCCAGCCACCGCTCGGCGGTCTTCAGGTCCCAGCCCTTGCGCCGGGCATAGTCCGCCACCTGATCGCGCTCGATGCGGCCGACGCCGAAATAGTGCGCCTCCGGATGGGCGAAATAGAGCCCCGAGACCGAGGCCGGCGGCGTCATCGCGAAGCTCTCGGTAAGGTGGATGCCGGTGTTGGCCGTGCCGTCCAGCAGCTCGAACAGGGTGGCCTTCTCGGTGTGGTCCGGCTGGGCGGGGTAGCCGGGCGCCGGACGGATGCCGCGATAGCCCTCGGCGATCATCGCCGCCACGTCCAGGCTCTCGTCCGGCGCATAGCCCCACAGCTCGGTGCGCACCTTGTGGTGCATGGCTTCGGCGAAGGCTTCGGCGAAGCGGTCGGCCAGCGAGGTCGAGAGGATCGCCGAATAGTCGTCCCCCGCCGCCTTGAACCGCGCCGCGACCTCCATCTCGCCGTGGCCGGCGGTCACCGCGAAGCCGCCGATATAGTCGGCGCCGGCGCCGATCGGGGCGACGAAGTCGGCCAGGGCGGTGTTGTGGCGCCCTTCCGCCTTGGCCATCTGCTGGCGCAGGGTGTGCAGCCGCGCGCGGGGCGTCGTGCGGGTCTCGTCGGTCCAGACGACGATGTCGTCGCCATCGGCGTTGGCCGGCCAGAAGCCCACCACGCCGCGGGCCTGGAACCAGTTCTCGTCGATGATCTTCGCCAGCATCGCCTGCGCATCCTTGAACAGGCCGCGCGCCGCCTCGCCCACCACGTCGTCCTCCAGGATCTGCGGATAGTGGCCGGCCAGCTCCCAGGTGGCGAAGAACGGGGTCCAGTCGATGTACCGGGCCAGGTCCTTCAGGTCATAGGGGCCGAAGGCGCGCACGCCGGTGAAGCTGGGCTTCGGCGGCTGGTAGGCCTGCCAGTCGATGGCGAAGCGCTTGGCCCGCGCCGCGGCGATCGGCGTTCGGGCCTTGGCCTCCTGGCCGCGGGCGTACTGCTCGCGGATGCGCTGGTATTCCGTGCGCGTCTCGGCCTCGATACGGTCCTTCTCGGTGGCCGACAGCAGGCCGGAGACCACGCCCACGGCGCGGCTGGCGTCGACGACATAGGTGGTCGAGCCGCGGCGGTACGCCGGCTCGATCTTTACCGCGGTGTGCGTGCGGCTGGTGGTGGCCCCGCCGATCAGCAGCGGCTTGTCGAAGCCGCGCCGCTCCATCTCGGAGGCGACGAACACCATCTCGTCAAGCGACGGGGTGATCAGGCCCGACAGGCCGATGATGTCGGCCTTGTGCTTTTCCGCCTCGTCCAGGATGCGGTCCGCGGGGACCATCACCCCTAAGTCGATGACGTCGTAGTTGTTGCACTGCAGGACCACGCCGACGATGTTCTTGCCGATGTCGTGCACGTCGCCCTTGACGGTGGCCATCAGCACCGTGCCCGCCGACTGCCGCGCCTGGCCCGCCTTCTCGGCCTCCATGAACGGCAGCAGATAGCCCACGGCCTGCTTCATCACCCGGGCCGACTTGACCACCTGCGGCAGGAACATCTTGCCCGAGCCGAACAGGTCGCCGACCACGTTCATGCCGTCCATCAGCGGGCCCTCGATGACGTCCAGCGGCCGGGTCGCGGCCAGGCGCGCCTCTTCCGTGTCGGCCTCGATATAGTCGGTGATGCCGTTGACCAGGGCATGGGTCAGCCGCGAGCCGACGTCGCCCTGGCGCCAGACCAGGTCGACCACCTTCTCCACGGTCTTGCCGCCCTTGTACTTGGGCGCCAGCTCGACCAGCCGCTCGGTGCCGCCGGCCTTGCGGTTGAGGACCACGTCCTCCACGGCCTCGCGCAGCTCCGGCTCGATCTCGTCGTAGACCGGCAGGTCGCCGGCGTTGACGATGCCCATGTCCATGCCAGCGGCGATGGCGTGGTACAGGAACACCGAGTGGATCGCCCGGCGCACCGGCTCGTTGCCGCGGAAGCTGAACGAGACGTTCGACACCCCGCCCGACACCCGCGCATGCGGCAGCAGCTGCTTGATCGCCTTGGTCGCCTCGATGAAGTCGACGGCGTAGTTGTCGTGCTCCTCGATGCCGGTGGCGATGGCGAAGATGTTGGGGTCGAAGATGATGTCTTCAGGCGGGAAGCCGATCTGGTCGACCAGGATGCGGTACGCGCGCTCGCAGATCTCCACCTTGCGCGCGCGGGTGTCGGCCTGGCCCTTCTCGTCGAAGGCCATCACCACCACGGCGGCGCCGTAGCGCAGGCACTTGCGGGCCTGGTCGAGGAACTTCGCCTCGCCCTCCTTCAGGGAGATGGAATTGACGATGGTCTTGCCCTGCACGCACTTCAGGCCGGCCTCGATCACCTCCCACTTGGAACTATCGATCATGATCGGCACCCGGGCGATGTCCGGTTCGGCCGCCAGCAGGTTCAGGAAGGTGACCATGGCCTTCTCGGAATCGAGCAGGCCTTCGTCCATGTTGATGTCCAGCACGCTGGCGCCGGCCTCCACCTGCTGGCGGGCCACGGCCAGGGCGGCGGCGTAGTCGCCCTCCACCACCAGCTTGCGGAAGCGGGCCGAGCCGGTGACGTTGGTCCGCTCGCCGATATTGATGAAGGTAGGTCTCATACGCGCGTCTTTGGGCTCATGTTGCCGGCGAAGTCGAGCCCAAGACGTTCTCTTCCCCCGTTGGGGGAAGTCCCGGCGAAGCCGGGGATGGGGGCTCCAGGGAACGCCGATGTCGGCGTCAAGCTGGAGCCCCCTCCACCGCTTCGCGGTCCCCCTCCCCCAAGGGGGGAGGAGATAGACTCTAGGGCTTCTTCACCGCGATGCAGTCGATCTCGACCAGTTGGCCCGGACCGACCAGGCTGGCGACCTGGACAGTGGTTCGGGTGGGCTTGTTGGGTTGGGTGGCGTTGCCGAAGTGGCGGACGTAGGCCTTCATCATGCCGCCGAAGTCCATCTTGCCGCCCATGGCCGGGTCGCCGACCAGGTAGACGTGCATGGACACGACGTCGCCGGCCGCGGCGCCCTGGGCGGCCAGGGCCGCCTCGATCTTCTTGAACACCGACTCCGCCTGGGTCTCGGTGTCGCCGAAGTTCGGCGCCGCGCCGGCGACCGGCGGGGCCACCGGATCGGGGGTCAGGCCGGAGATGTAGATCGTCTGGTATCCGGCCGGCACGGCGGCGGAGGTCGAGATCGGGAAGCTGCCGGCCCCGATGCTCTTGACCCCGTCGGCCGCCGCGGCGGCGCCGGCGAGGGTGGACAGGGCAAGCGTGAGGGCGAGGGTCTTGAGAGCGGTGCGCATGAGGCCTCCTGGGCGAGCGTCCATGGGACGGGCGTTTGTTTTCGCCGTCGCAATAGAAGCGCCCAAGCGCCCTTGGTGAAGGGGGTAAGCGCCGCCATGCGCGCGAAGACCGCCGATGCCGGAATGTCGGGCGCCCTGCCCTGCTCGCTCACCGACGCACAATCTCGTCACCCCGGCCGGAGCGCAGCGAAGCGCCGGGGCCAGCCCCTCCGGCGCCCAGACGACGTCCAGCGAGGCGGCGGCCCGGCCGGCCCCGGGTCTGCGCCGCTGCCGCGGCTCCGCCCGGGGTGACGAAAGAGAATCGCTCACGACGCCAGCTCGAACGGCTCCAGGCCGGCCAGCCGCAGGGCGGTGGGGCGCTCGGGCAGCGGGCGGGTGGGCAGGCCGCGCACCGAGTCGGCCACGTGGCGGATGTGGTCCGGGGTGGTGCCGCAGCAGCCGCCGACGATGTTGACGATGCCGCTTTCCGCCCACTCATGCAGGCTGCAGGCGGTGGTGTGCGGGTCCTCGTCGTACTGGCCCATGGCGTTGGGCAGGCCGGCGTTCGGATAGGCCGCCACCAGGGTGTCGGCGATGCGCGACAGCTCGGCGATGTGCGGGCGCATCAGCTCCGCGCCCAGGGCGCAGTTCAGGCCGATGGCGAACGGCTTGGCGTGCTTCACCGAGTTCCAGAAGGCCTCCACCGTCTGGCCGGACAGGGTGCGGCCCGAGCGGTCGGTGACCGTGCCGGAGATCCAGATCGGCAGCGGCTCATAGCCCTCGTCCTCGAGGTCCATGATCGCCTTGATCGCGGCCTTGCAGTTCAGAGTGTCGGTGATGGTCTCGATCAGGAACAGATCCACCCCGCCCTCGTGCAGCGCCTGCACCTGTTCGCGGTAGGCGTCGTAGACCTGGTCGAAGGTCACCGTGCGCGCGCCCGGATCGTTGACGTCCGACGACATCGACAGCATCCGGTTCAGCGGCCCGATCGAGCCGGCGACGAACTTCAGGTGCGCCGGGTCCCTGGCGTTCCAGCGGTCGGCCACCTCGCGGGCGATGCGGGCGCCCGCCAGGTTCAGGTCGCGCACCGCGCCCTGCGCCTCGTAGTCGGCCTGGGCGATGCTGGTTGCCGAGAAGGTGTTGGTCTCGGAGATGTCGGCGCCGGCGGCGTAGTAGGCCTCGTGCAGCCCGGCGATGATGTCCGGCCGGGTCAGGCACAGGATGTCGTTGTTGCCCTTCAACTGCACCGGGTGGTCCTTGAACCGCTCGCCGCGGAAGTCGGCTTCCGACAGCCCCTCGCGCTGGATCATCACCCCCCAGGAGCCGTCCAGCACCAGGATGCGCTGCCTGGCGGCCGCCTTCAGGGCGGCGATGCGTTCGGATCGGGAGAGGCTCATGGGGCGGTCCTTCCGGCGACGGGTTCCTCGCGCACGCCCAGCACGCGGCAGATGGCGTAGACCAGGTCGGCGCGGTTCAGGGTGTAGAAGTGGAAGTCGCGAAAGCCTTCCTCCTGCAGCCGCGCGCACATCTCGGCGGCGACGGAACAGGCGATCAGGCGGCGGGTCTCGGGGTCCTTGTCCAGGCCGTTGAACAGGTTGCCCAGCCAGTCCGGCAGGTCGATGCGGCAGGCCGCGGCCATGCGCTTGAGGCCCTTGAAGTTGGTCACCGGCATGATCCCGGCGCTGACCGGCACGCTCACCCCCGCCTTGCGCAGCTGGTCATGGAACTTCAGGAAGCCGTCGATGTCGAAGAAGAACTGGGTGATCGCCCGCGTGGCCCCGGCGTCGATCTTGGCCTTCAGCACGTCGATGTCATGCTCCACCGACGGGCTCTCGGGATGGATCTGCGGATACAGGCTGACCGACACCTCGAACGGGGCGACGGCCTTGATCCCGGCGGTCAGCTCGGTGGCGTTCAGATAGCCGTCCGGCCGGGGCACATAGGCGCCGCCGATCTGGCCGGGCGGATCGCCGCGCAGGGCGACGATATGGCGGATGCCACTGTCCCAATAGGCCTGCACCACCTCGTCCACCTCGGCGCGCGAGGCCTCGACGCAGGTCAGGTGCGCCGCCGGCCGCAGGCTGGTCTCCTTCAGCATCCGCGTGACGGTGCGGTGGGTGCGCTCGCGCGTGGAGCCCCCGGCGCCATAGGTCACCGAGACGAACTCGGGGTTCAGCGGCTCCAGGCGGCGGATCGCCTGCCACAGCTCGACCTCGGCCTCGTCGGTCTTCGGCGGCGAGAACTCGAACGAGACATTCAGCGCGCCGCGGGCGCGGCCGCCGGCGCGGGCCACGGGACCCAGAGCCGACGTGGAAATCGGGGCGTTCATGCGATGCGCCTTATCCGCGCCGCGGTGCGTTCGGCGCTCCAGATCTTGACGGTGAGGCCGCCGGCGGTGGCGGGCGGCAGGGCGGTGACCTCGACGTGGTCCAGGCCCGCGGCGGCGAGCCAGCGCTCCATCTCGTCGTCGAAGAAGCCGAGGCGCCGGTGCTGGTGCTCGGCGCGCAGGAATTCCAGGTCGTGCGGGGCGAAGTCGATGATTAGCAGCCGGCCGCCCGCGCCCACCAGCCGACCCGCTTCCGCCACGGCGGAGGCCGGTTCGCCCAGGTAGTGCAGCACCTGATGCACCACCACCAGGTCGGCCTCGCCGTCGGCGAGGTTGGTGCCCAGGATGTCGCCGTGGCGCAGCTCGATCGAGGGGAAGCCGGCCTCGGCGACCTGGTTGCGGGCGATGTTCAGCATCTGCCGCGACAGATCCAGGCCCACGGCGCTCTCGGCGCGCGGACCCAGCAGGGTCAGCATGCGCCCGGTGCCGGATCCCAGGTCCACCAGCCGCCGGTAGGGGCCTTCGCCCGCCGCCTGCAGGATCGCCGCCTCGACCGCCGCCTCAGAGACGTACAGCGAGCGGATCTCGTCCCAGCGCTCGGCATTGGTGGCGAAATAGGCGTTGGCTTCGCTCGCCCGCTCGGCGGCCACCGCGGTCAGACGGTCGGCGTCGCGCAGCAGGGTGGCGTCGGTGGGCGAGATCTGCGCCAGGATCTGGTCGGCCAGGCTGCGCGCCGCGCCGGTCCCGACCAGCCGGTAGAACACCCAGGC
This sequence comes from Caulobacter sp. KR2-114, assembly GCF_049446115.1. Classification (NCBI taxonomy): domain Bacteria; kingdom Pseudomonadati; phylum Pseudomonadota; class Alphaproteobacteria; order Caulobacterales; family Caulobacteraceae; genus Caulobacter; species Caulobacter sp. KR2-114. The sequence goes on along the minus strand of NZ_JBMSEC010000006.1, from coordinate 72,381 downwards.
GCCGTCCGGGAACCGCTCCACCAGCCCCGCCTCGGCCAGCAGCTTCAGGTGCCGCGACACCCGCGGCTGGCTCTGCCCCAGCACCCGGGTCAGCTCCAGCACCGCCAGTTCCTCGCGCGCCAGCAGGGCCAGGATGCGCAGCCGCGTCGGCTCGCCGGCCGCGCGCAGCATCTCCACCACCTGGTCCGAGGTCATCGCCATAGGTGATATAAAGATATCTTTATGTGGGAATGTCAAGGCTCGGACCCAGCTATCGCGTCAAGCTGGAGCCCCCTCCACCCCTTCGGGGTCCCCCTCCCCCAAGGGGGGAGGAGAATCTGGTGTCAGCTTCTAGTCTCTTCCCCCTCTGGGGGAAGTCCCCGCGAAGCGGGGGATGGGGGCTCCAGCGGAGCGCCGGCTCTACAGCCTGGCCGAGACCAGCAGCCGGCCCGGCCCCAGTCGCCCGAGCACCTTCGGCAGGTCGTCCGAGCTGACCGCGAAGCACCCTTCGCTGCGGCCCAGCACGCCGCAGGCCCTGACGATCTGCGGCCCCACATAGGCCGCCTGGTGCACGACGATGGCGCGCGACAGGGCGTTGCTGTTGCTGGCGTCCAGCCCGACCAGCCGCATGGAGTGGCCGTGGGCGCCCTCGTAGCGCTCGCCGGTCAGGTAGGCGCCCTCCGAGGTGCAGTTGGAGCTCGGCGCGTTGGAAAAGCGGCTCAGCCAGCCGCTGTGGCTGGGGTCGGAACCGCGGCCGTGCGCCACCAGGAAGCCGTCCACCCGGCCGCCGGCCATGTCGACCAGGAACAGCCGCGACTGCGACGACGGGCGGGAGAAGTCGGCGACGGCCACCACGTCGTGCTGGGCGATCCGCCCGCCCACGCGGGCCAGCCCGGCGCGCGCCGCCTCGATCACCCGTTCCGTCGATCCCGTGGAGGCCGCCGCCAGGGCCGGCTGGGCCGCGGCGGCGAACGCCAGTCCGCCGGCAATCTGCAGCAGGCGGCGACGGGAGGGAGCGCGGGTTTCGGACATGCGGGACCTCGGTGACGCTTCAACAGATCGCCGGCCGAGGCGAGCGAGGCTCCCATCTAACGGCGCCGGGCGCGAAGTCCGCTGCGTGATCTCGCCGCAAGGGGCGGACACCGCACCGGCTTTCGCGCGTTGCGTGACCATGTCCTCCGCGTCCCCGCCCAGCGCCGCCATCCCCCGTCTTCCCCCACAGCCCCCTCACAACCTCACCCGCCGCGCCGCCCTCAGCCTGGCGTCCGCCGCCGCCCTGGCCGCATGCCACCGCGCGGCCGGGACCCTGGGCCAGGGCATGGCCGACCCCGAGGCCAGGGCGGTCTACGCCGCCCGCGAGGGGCGCGCGGCCTGGACCGGCGATCGGGCCCGGACGCTGGCCAGGATCATCGCCGGCGCCCCGGCGCACGGGCTGCCGCCGACCGCCTTCGCCCCCGCCACAGGCAAGGGCGCGGCCCTCGACGAGGCGCTCACCCTGTCGGCGCTGAAGTACGCCCATGCCCTGGCCAGCGGCCTGGTCGACCCGCGCAAGGTCGAGAAGGACTTCACCCTGCGCCGCAACAAGCCGGACCTCGCCGCGGGCCTGGCCAAGGCCCTGGGCGGCGATCTGGAGGGCTGGTTCGCCGCGCTCGCCCCGGCCGATGCCGGCTACAAGGCGATCTCCGCGGCCTATCTCGCCGCCGCCGCCGACTCCCCGCAGGCGCGGCAGCTCGCCGCCAACCTCGAGCGCCGGCGCTGGCTGGACCGCGCGCCGCCCGACCACCGCATCGACGTGAACATCGCCACCGCGGTGCTGGCCTATCGCCGGCCGGGCCAGCCCGACGCCATCGCCCGGGTGGTGGTCGGCGGACCGAAACATCAGACGCCCTGCATCGAGGCGGCGTTCGAACAGCTGGTGGTCAACCCGCCGTGGCGCGTGCCGACGGAGATCGCCGCCAAGGAGATCCTGCCCAAGGGGCCGGCGTACATGGCGCGCGAGGACATGCGCATGGTCGACGGCCGCGTCGAGCAGCAGCCCGGGCCGAAGAGCGCCCTCGGCCAGGTCAAGTTCGACCTCAAGGACCCCTACGACATCTACCTGCACGACACCCCGGCCAAGGCGCTGTTCGCCGCCGCCGAGCGCCACCGCAGCCACGGCTGCGTGCGGGTGGACAACGCCGTCGCCTTCGCCCGCGGCCTGGCGGCCGAGACCGGCCGGGCCGACGCCTTCGACCAGGCCCTGGCGACGCAGGACACCCACGAGGTGGCGCTCGGCCAGTCGATCCCGGTGCGGCTGTTCTACCATACGGCCGAGCCGGACCCGGCCGGCCAGGTGGTGCTGGCGCGTGACGTCTACGGCACGGACGACCGGCTGGCCGAGGCCCTGGGCCTGGGCGCCGCGCGGACATCCGACGACGGCGCCGACGACGGCGACACCGGACCCTAGCCGCGACCGCGCCTCGGGCCGTGCCGGGCCGTCCGACCTCAGTCCGGAACCGGGTTGGCCACGTCCTCGCCGGCGAAGAACCGGCGCAGGTTCTCGCGGGTCAGGGCGATCATGCGCGGCACGGCGGCCGCCGTGGCCCCGGCGGTGTGCGGGGTCAGCACCACGTTCGGCGTGTCGCGCCAGCGCTCCGGCGGCGTCGGCTCGGTCTGGTAGACGTCCAGGGCCGCCATCCCCAGGCGCCCGTCCTTCAGCGCCGCGATCAGGGCGTCCTCGTCCACCAGCTGCCCGCGCGAGACGTTGACCAGCAGGCCGTCCGGCCCCACCGCCTCGATGATCTCCCGGGTGATGAGGCCCCGGGTCTGCTCGTTGGCCCGGGCGGTGACCACCAGGATGTCGGACCCCTTGGCCAGGTCCGTCAGGCTGTCCACCCGCGGCCAGGGTGCGTCCGGCTTGTCGCGCGGGCCCCACCAGGCGATCTCCAGCCCGAACGCCTGCGCCCGTTCGGCCAGGGCCACGCCGATCGCGCCCAGGCCGACGATCCCCAGCCGGCGGCCCTTCAGGGACTGGGTGAGCAGCTTCTCGTTGGCTCGCCAGCCGCCCCCGCGCACGATGCGGTCGCCCTCGGCGATGCGCCGCCAGGCGGCCAGGATCAGCCCCATGGCGTGGTCGGCGGTGTCCTCGCTGTTCACCCCCGGCGAATGGGTGACCTTCAGCCCGCGGGCGCTGGCCCAGGCCAGATCGACGCCGTCGTAGCCGGCGGTGAAGCAGGCGATCAGCCCCAGCTTCGGCAGGCCCTCGGCCAGGGCCTTGTCCACCGGAAACTCGCCGGCGATCACCAGCGCCTCGATCACCGCCGTGGCCTCCAGCGGCGGCCCCTCCCAGAAGCGCCAGACGACGTAGTCAGGCTCCAGCACCGGGACCAGGAAGGCCAGGTGCGGCTGCATGATCAGCAGGGCGGGCTTGTCGGACATGAGGCGTCTCCCGCCTCGATCCTAGCGCCTCCCCCGCAGCTTGCCAGCCATGGCGAACGCCGGCCTGGCGGCGCGGCCTTCGCGCCGGCCGGAAAACCCGCCATCATGGCCCCGCTTGGCGCGCCAGGCTGGGGAGGCGGGCATGGCGGCGGTCGACACAACGCAGACGAGGACGGCGGCCGCACGGCGCTATGACCTCAGGGTCGGGGCGGCCTGCGCCCTGGCAGGGGCGGCGCTGTTCAGCCTGCTGACCTGGCGCATGGGGTTCGGCTATGGCGGGGCCTGGGACCCGCGCGCGGCCTGGGTGCTGACGCCGGTGTTCCTGGCGCCGCTGCTGATCTGCCTGGTGCGCGCCGGTCGCCTGGGGATCGGCGGAGCGATCGCCCTGACGCTCGCCCTGACTGTCGTCCACTTCAACGCCATCGCCGTGGTCGCCTTCGGCTACAAGCAGCAGACCGACGACAGCCTGTGGCACATGCTCGACAAGTCTCAGGCCTATTGGACCGCGGCGAACGCCAGGCATGCCGCCCAGCGCGTGATCGCCGAGCATTCGGCCCTGGTCGGCGGACGCAAGGCCGGCGCGATCGGCGCCTTCGTCAGCTTCGCCCTGCTGCTGCCGTTCGGCCGCGGCTTTCGCCGCCCCTCGTCCCTGGCGGCGATGCTCGTCGCTGGCGTCGCCCTGACCTTCTGGGGCGGCGTCGCCCTGACCCGGACCCTGCCCGAGGCCATGACCCCGGCCGACTACGCCCTGTGGCTTTTCCTGCCCTGGCAAGGCTTGTTCGGCCTGGTGCTGGCCTGGGCCTTCGTCGCGCGTGGCGCGAAGCTTTCCGGCTGAATCAACGCCAGGGACGCAACAAATCTTCGCCGCGCGGGTTTGGACAAGCGCGGCCCTGACGCCGTGTCAGTTCATCCGGAGACGTCCCATGAAGCTCAAGCTTCTGATGCTGGGCGGCGCTGCCCTGGCCCTCACCGCCGGCGCCGCTGTCGCCAAGACCCATTCCAGCGCCGGGGCTGGCGGCGCCTATGCGCCGCCCTCGCAGCCGATCCCGTACGACCAGGTCGACAAGTACGTGAAGGGCAACGCCAAGACCCGCAAGGCGATCGTCGCCTCGGCCGGAACCAGCGCCGGGGCCGACACGGGCGCCGCCGCCAACACCTCGGCCATGGCCCCCGCCGGCGCCGCGCCGAACTCGGCCCCCAGCGCCACCAACCCGCCGGCCGACCAGACCCCGGCGCCGGTCAACCCCGCCCCGAACACCGCCAACACCGGCGCGGCCGCCGGCTCCGCCCCGGCGACCCAGGACAGCATGGGCGCCACCGGCTCGACCCCACCCGCGCCGCCCGCCGCCGGCGGCACGACCAACGCCCCGGCCGGCACGCCGCAGAGCGGCCCCACGGGCTCACCCTCCCCGCAGTAGCGGTTCTTCGTCGTAGAAAACGCAGCGGCCCGGCCTCATCAGAGACCGGGCCGTTTCGTATGGGCGGGGCCGGTTCTCCGCTGGAGCCCCCATCCCCGGCTTCGCCGGTACTTCCCCCAGAGGGGGAAGAGATTTCACGCCACAGGTCCCGATCTCTTCCCCCCTTGGGGGAAGTACGGCCGAAGGCCGGGATGGGGGCTCCAGCGAGGAGCCGACCTAGCGCCCGAACTTCTGGAACTTGATCCGGTGGGGGATCAGGCTGTCGGCGCCCAGGCGGCGCTTCTTGTCTTCCTCGTAGGCTTCGAAGTTGCCTTCGAACCATTCCACATGGCTGTCGCCCTCGAAGGCCAGGATGTGCGTGGCCAGGCGGTCCAGGAACCAGCGGTCGTGGCTGATCACCACGGCGCAGCCGGCGAATTCCTCCAGCGCCTCTTCCAGGTTCTGCAGCGTCTCGATGTCCAGGTCGTTGGTCGGTTCGTCGAGCAGGATGACGTTGCCGCCCTCGGTCAGGGTCTTGGCCAGGTGCACGCGGTTGCGTTCACCGCCCGACAGCTGGCCGACCTTCTTCTGCTGGTCGCCGCCGCGGAAATTGAACGAGCCGACGTACGAGCGGGTGTTGATCTCCCGCGCGCCGACCTTCAGCACGTCCAGGCCCGAGGAGATCTCCTGCCAGACGGTCTTGTTGGGGTCCAGGGCGTCGCGGCTCTGGTCGACGTAGGCCAGCTTCACCGTCTCGCCGAGGCGGATCGAGCCGGAGTCGGGCTTTTCCTGGCCGGTGATCAGCTTGAACAGGGTCGACTTGCCCGCGCCGTTGGGGCCGATCACGCCGACGATGCCGTTGGGCGGCAGCTTGAAGCTGAGGCCCTTGAACAGCACCTTGTCGCCGTATTCCTTCTCCAGGTTCTCCACCTCGAGCACCACGTTGCCCAGGCGCGGGCCCGGCGGGATCTGGATCACCGCATGGGTCTGGGCGCCGCGCGCCTGCTCGGCCTCCTGCATCATCCGGTCGTAGGCGGCCAGGCGGGCCTTGGACTTGGACTGGCGGGCCTTGGCGTTGGAGCGCACCCACTCCAGTTCCTTGGTCATCGCCCGCTGGCGCGCCTCGCTCTCGGACTGCTCCTGGACGATGCGCTTGGTCTTCTGCTCCAGCCAGCCGGAATAGTTGCCTTCGAACGGGATGCCCTTGCCGCGGTCCAGTTCCAGCGTCCACTTGGTGACCTGGTCCAGGAAATAGCGGTCGTGGGTGACCAGGATCACGCAGCCGGCGAAGTTCTCCAGGTGGTGCTGCAGCCACGCTACCGACTCGGCGTCCAGGTGGTTGGTGGGTTCGTCGAGCAGCAGCATGTCGGGCTTGGACAGCAGCAGCCGCGCCAGGGCGATGCGGCGCTTCTCGCCGCCCGAGAGGTTGGTCACCTCCCAGTCGTCCGGCGGACAGCGCAGGGCGTCCATGGCCATGGTGATCTTGGAATCGATGTCCCAGGCGTCGGCCGCGTCGATCTTCTCCTGGAGGGCGGTCATCTCCTCCATGAGCTCGTCGGAATAGTCCTCGCCCAGCTTGGCGGCGACCTCGTTGTAGCGGTCGAACACCTGCTTCTCGGGACACCAGGCGATGACGTTGTCCCAGACGTTGAGGTCCGGGTTCAGCTGCGGCTCCTGTTCCAGGTAGCCCATCTTCACGCCGTCGGCGGCCTTGGCCTCGCCGGTGAACTCCTTGTCGAGCCCGGCCATGATCTTCAGCAGGGTGGACTTACCCGAGCCGTTGACCCCAACCACGCCGATCTTGGCGTCCGGGTAGAACGACAGCCAGATGTTCTCGAACACCTTCTTGCCGCCGGGAAAGGCCTTGGTCAGGCCCTGCATCTGGAAAATGTATTGAGCGGCCATAAGGGCGCACGGCTCCGAAATTCGCGTCTTGGAGGGGAAGTCGGCCGGGGAGATAGCGAGGCGAGGGCGCTGATGCAACGTTGACAGCCGCGGCTTTGCGGCGCGACCCTGCGCCGAGGACAGCAGGAGGGCGTGCGATGAAGGCGACGATCCGGACAACCCGCCCGCTCGGGACCCGCTGAGGGCCCCGTCCCTGTCCCGCGGACGCCGCCCGGCCTCCGCTGCCGAGATCATCGATGTCCCACACCCAAGACGCCGGCCCCGCGCCGGCTGAACGCGCCTGCGTGGCCGACCCCGCCACGCCGGGCGCCGCCCAGCTCGCCCGCGCCATCGCCGCCGGCGAGACCACAGTGCTGGCCGTGATGCAGGCCCATCTCGCCCGCATCGCCAAGACCGAGCCGCTGATCCACGCCTTCGCCCACCGCGACGACGACGCCGCGCTGGAGGCCGCCCAGGCCGCCGACGACGCGCTGGCGCGGGGCGAGCCCACCGGTCCGCTGCACGGCGCGCCCGTGAGCATCAAGGACTGGATCGAGGCTGAAGGCCTGCCCTGCGACGGCGGCTTCGAGGCGCGCGCGGGCTTTCGGCCCCGCCGCGACGCGACGGTCGTAAGCCGGCTGCGGGCCGCCGGCGCCATCGTGCTGGGCAAGACGGTAACCCGCGAGGGCGAGCCCCTGCACGCGCGGCCGAACAACCCGCACGACCTGGCCCATTGCCCGGGCGGCAGCAGCTCCGGCGAGGCCGCCGCCATCGCCGCGGGCGCCTCGCCGCTCGGCCTCGGCAGCGACTCGGGCGGCTCGATCCGCCTGCCGGCCGCCTGGAGCGGCGTCCTCGGCCTGAAGCCGACCCAGGGCCGCGTTCCCCTGACCGGACATTTTCCCGCCATCGGCCATCTCAGCGATCCGCGCACGGTGATCGGCCCGCTGGCGCGGCGCGCGGAGGACCTGGCCCTGGCGCTCAGGGTGATCGCCGGGCCGGACGGCGTCGACCCCTCCGCCCACCCGGTCCCGCTCGGCGATCCCGCGGCGGTGTCGATCGCCGGCCTACGCATAGGGCTGACGGACCTGGGCGGCGCGGACCTGACGCCCGCGGCCTGGACGGCGACGCAGGATCTTGCCCGGCGGCTGGAAGGCCTGGGCGCCGTGGTCGCCCCGCTGGACCTGCCGCTGATCGACGAGGCGCTGGCGATCAGCAACGCCTACTGGGCGCGTCCGGAGTCGATGTCGCACCGCCAGTGGCGACCCTGGGGGCCGAGCACGCTGCCCGCCGACGCCGTGGAAGAGAGCCTGTTCCGCTGGGAGCGGCTGCAGCGGCGACTGGAGACGGTGATGGCCGACTGGGACGTGCTGCTGTGCCCCGCCGCGCCGGGACCGGCGCCCGCGCACCGGCTGCTCGACGCCCGCGACTACCTCTACACCCTGCCCTTCAGCCTCACCGCCCAGCCGGTCGTCAGCCTGCCCGCCGGGCGCGCCGGGAGCCTGCCGCTGGGGGCGCAGCTGGTGGGCCGGCGCTGGCGCGAGGACGTCTTGCTGGCGCTGGCGATGGCGCTGGAGCGCGCCTGAGACGACGCCTCGCCTGAGGCGACGCCTGGCCCTGAGGAAGACAAGGGCCGCCCGGTCCCGCGCCGGCGGAACCCTGGGCGCCGCGCCCGACAGGACCCTTGGGAGCGGTCCGTCGCCGGCGGGGCGTCCGGCCCCCGCCTGGCGCGGGGGCGGGCGGCAGAGGCTTACTTGGCCGCGGTCGGGGCGGCGCCGGCGGCGGCCGTGTTGCAGGTCGCCAGGTCCCCGGCGCTCATCTCGTGCTGACGGAAGCTCCACGCGGCGAGCGGGCCCAGCTTCGCGGCCACGTGCTTGCAGAAGTACATCGGGCTCCAGCCCGCCGGATCGCCGCGCGTGGCGCCCGAGCAGGCGTCGCCCGCGCAGGTCCAGACCAGGCCGCCGATCTCCAGCGGCTTGGCGGGCGCCCCGGCGGCGCTGGCCAGCTTGACGTGGGCGTAGACGGCGGGCGGCTCCGCCGAGACGGCCGACGCGGCGAGGGTCAGGGCGGCGGCCAGGGCGAGGACCGAAAGGCGCTTTTGCATGGCGGGTCTCGATGCGCTAGAAAAAGGAAACGCTCGTACTCTTTCGTCGAAAAGGGCACGGTCGTGCTCTTTTTGTCAAGCCAGGAGGCCGGGCTTGGACGACGGCGCGCCGGCGATCACGCTGCGCAAGGGCGATGCGACGCACGCCCGCATCCTCGACGAGGCGACCCGGCTGGCCGCCTTGCGCGGTCTGTCGGCGGTGAGCCTGGCCGACGTCGCGACGAGCGCTGGCCTCTCCAAGAGCGGCCTCTTCAAACACTTCGACAGCAAGGAAGCGATGCAGCATGAGGTGCTGCACCGGGCCTGGGACCGCTTCGTCGGCTACATCTGGGAGCCGGTCGCGCACCTGCCGCCGGGGCGGCCGCGGCTGGAGGCGGTGTTCGACCGCTGGATCGGCTGGGGCACGGATGCGCGGCCGGAGGGCGGCTGCCCGATCAACGCCATGGCCATCGAACTCGACGACCAGCCCGGCCCGCTGCGCGAGGCGATGCGCGAGCGGCAGTTCGCCTGGCGCTCCAGGCTGGTGGCCGACTTCAAGGCCTTGCGCGACCCGCCCTCCCCCGACGACGAGGCCTGGCAGGCGGTGTTCGAGATGAAGGGCTACGTCCTGGCGCTCGGCGAGGCGTCACGCCTGCTCGAGGACGGGCGCGCCAAGGACCAGGCCCGCCGCGCCATGGCCAATCTGCTGGACCGCATCGAACAAGGCCGCTAGCCCTTTCAACAGTTGGAGGGGCGCATGCGCGTGAACATGATGCTCGGCGCGATCGCGGCGCTTGCGGCGGCGGCGACGCCGGCCCTGGCCGCGCCGCACAAGGGGACAGGCAGCGTGGCCCAGCCTGCTGGTGGCAGTATCGAGGTGACGACCGTGTCGGAGGAGGAAGTCCATCAACATGGCCTGATCGCCGTGGCGCAGCAGAACCAGGCCGGCGGCTACCCGGCCGAGGCGCAGGTCTCCGCCCTCAGCTACATCATCCACACCAAGGACGGCGCCTATCACGCCGTCATCACGCTCAATCCGCATGCCCTGGCCGATGCCCGCAAGCTGGACGCCGAGCGCGCGTCCGGCCACCTCCGCGGCCCGCTGCACGGAATTCCGATCCTGTTGAAGGACAACATCGAGAGCGCCGACGACACCGCCACCACCGCCGGGTCCCTGGCGCTGAAGGACAATGTCACCAACCGCGACGCGCCGCTGGTCCGGCGCCTGACCGACGCCGGGGCGGTGATCCTGGGCAAGACCAACCTGTCGGAATGGGCCAATTTCCGGTCCAGCAACTCGATCAGCGGCTGGAGCGCCGTGGGCGGCCAGACGGTGATTGCCATCGACCCGCGGCGCACGCCCTGCGGCTCCTCGGCCGGCAGCGCCGTCGCTGTGGCCCTGGGCTATGCCCCGGCCGCCATCGGCACCGAGACCGACGGCTCGATCACCTGCCCGGCGGCGGTGAACGGGGTGGTCGGCTTCAAGCCCACCGTGGGCCTGGTCTCGCGCACGCGCATCGTACCGATCAGCCACAGCCAGGACACCGCCGGCCCGATCACCCGCACGGTGCGCGACGCCGCCCTGGTGCTGAGCGTGATCGCCGGCTCCGATCCGGCCGACCCGGCGACGCGCGAGGCGGACGCGCACCGGACCGACTACGCCGCCGGCCTCGACGCCCAGTCGCTGAAGGGCGCGCGCATCGGCGTGCTCCGCTTCGCCGCCAGGTTCCACGGCCCCACCGAGCGCGCCTTCGACGCCGCGCTGGAGCGCATGCGGGCCGCCGGCGCGGTGCTGGTAGAGATCGACGCCAGCCCCGACCGCCACGCCCTGGGCGCCGCCGAGACTGTCGTGCTGCAGACCGAGTTCAAGGCCGATCTGAACGCCTATCTGGCCGCGACCGATCCGGAACGGGTGAAGACCCGCACCCTGGCCGACCTGATCGCCTTCAACCGCGCCCACGCCGACGCCGAGATGCCGCTGTTCGAACAGGAGACCTTCGAGGCCGCCGAGGCGACCCGGGGGCTGGACGACCCCGACTACCTGAAGGCGCTGGAGACCAGCCGCCGCATGGCTGGGCCGGAGGGCATCGACAAGCTGCTCAAGGATAACGACGTCGTCGCCCTGGTCGCGCCCACCCTGGCGCCCGCCTGGCTGATCGACGACGTGCTGGGCGACCGCTATCTCGGCGGCGGCGCGGGCAGCGTGGCGGCGATCGCCGGCTATCCGCACCTGACCGTGCCGATGGGCCAGGTGAAGGGCCTGCCGGTAGGCCTGTCGATCGTCGGCCCGGCCTGGTCCGACGCCAGGGTGCTGAGCCTCGGCTACGCCTTCGAGCAGACCGCACGCTAGCCTCGCTGCCCGGCGCCCCGCCGGAAAGGGGTACCCGCAGGCGCGGCCTCTCGTGTAGAGAGCGGCGATGACCTCCTCCCCCAACGGCGCCCTGGTGCTGTTCTCCGGCGGCCAGGATTCCAGCGTCTGCTTGGCCTGGGCCCTGGAGCGCTTCCCCCGCGTCGAGACCGTGGGCTTCGACTACGGCCAGCGGCATGCCGCCGAGCTGGTCCAGCGCGGCGTGGTCCGCGCCGAGATCGTGCGCCAGTTCCCCGACTGGGCGGACCGGCTGGGCGACGACCACATGCTGGACATCAGGAGCTTCGGCGCCATCGGCGAGACCGCGATGACCACCGAGCGGGCCATCGAGGTCACGGCCAGCGGCCTGCCTTCGACCTTCGTGCCCGGCCGCAACCTGGTGTTCCTGACCTATGCCGCCGCCCTGGCCGACCGGCGGGGCCTGTCGGCCCTGGTGGGCGGCATGTGCGAGACCGACTTTTCCGGCTACCCCGACTGCCGGCGCGACACCCTGGACGCCCTGCAGCGGGCGCTGGGCCTGGGCATGGGCCGCGACTATCCCATCGAGACGCCGCTGATGTGGCTGACCAAGGCCGAGACCTGGTCGCTGGCCAAGGGCCTGGGCGGCGAGCCGCTGGTCGCCCTGATCGCCGAGCACAGCCACACCTGCTACCTGGGCGACCGCGAGCACCATCACGACTGGGGCTATGGCTGCGGAACCTGCCCGGCGTGCGAGCTGCGCGCCAAGGGCTGGGACGAATGGGTCGCGGACGGGCGCCCGTCGGTCGCCACATGACCTATTCCGTCAAGGAGATCTTCCTGACGCTGCAGGGCGAAGGCGGCCAGGCGGGGCGGCCGGCGGTGTTCTGCCGCTTTGCCGGCTGCAACCTGTGGAGCGGCCGCGAGGAAGACCGGGCGGGCGCGGTGTGCACCTTCTGCGACACCGACTTCGTGGGGACCGACGGCGCCGGCGGCGGCAAGTTCCGCACGCCGCAGGACCTGGCCCGCGCGGTCGCCGCGGCCTGGACCGGCGGCCCGCAGAACCGGCTGGTGGTGATCACCGGCGGCGAGCCGCTGCTGCAGCTCGACGCCCCGCTGATCGAGGCCCTGCACGCGGAAGGGTTTTCCATCGCGCTGGAGACCAACGGCACCCTGCCGGTCCCCGACGGCGTCGACTGGATCTGCGTCAGCCCCAAGGCCCAGGCCGAGGTGGTGCAACGCCGCGGCCAGGAACTGAAGCTGGTGTTCCCGCAGAAGGACGTCGACCCGGCCCGCTTCGAGGGCTGGGACTTCGAGCGTTTCTGCCTGCAGCCGATGGACGGGCCGGACCGGGACGCCGCCACGCGGGCGGCCATCGCCTATTGCCTTGAACACCCCCGCTGGCGTTTAAGCGTGCAAACCCACAAATACCTCGGCATCGCCTAGCCTCGCGGCGGGCGCGCCCCATCTTTCCCGGACCATGACCGAGCCCCTCTTCGAGATCACGAAGGTCGCCACCTTCGACGCCGCCCACCGCCTGCCCGACGGCCCGCAGGACAGCCCCTATACGCGGCTGCACGGCCATTCCTTCCAGGTCACCGCCACCGTGCGGGGGCCGGCGGTCGCCCCGGTGGGCTGGGTCGCCGACCTGGCCCAGCTGGACCGCGCCCTGAAGGACGCCGCGGGCGAACTGGACCACAGCCTGCTGAACGAGCACGCCGGCCTGGAGAGCCCGACCCTGGAGGCCCTGTGCCTGCACTTCGCCGGCAAGCTGCACGCCAGCTTCCCGGGCCTGTGCCGCATCACCGTCTCGCGGCCGACCATCGGCGAAAGCTGCTCGCTGGCGGTGTGAGGCGGCGTTGGCGCGGGAGGTCCGATTGCGGGCGTGAGGCCGATGGGCGCTGTCGACCCCAACAGGACTTTGGCCTCACCTTCCGTCTCTGCGGCCTCGCGTTTTGATTGATCCGCGCCTTGGGTGTGGCTACCTCGTCCGACGGGCAGGCCCGGGGCAGATCAACTTTGAGCGGTGGGCCCACGATGGCGACGTTAGGGTGGATCATCGGGGCGGCGGCGGTGCTGGCGGCCACGGTGTGCGACGCGCAGTCCGTGGACATCATGCGCTACTACCCGGAGCGGGCGCAGCGGCTGGGCGTTGAGGGCAAGGCTGTGATCAGCTGCACGGTCAACGCGGAGGGACGCCTTGCCGATTGCGCCGTTGTCTCGGAAGACCCGCCGGGCTTCGGCTTCGGCGACGCCGCAGTGAAGATGTCGTCGATCTTCAAGATGCGGCCCAAGGCCCAGAACGGCATCCCCGTAGGCGGCGGCAAGGTGACGATCCCAATCCGCTTCCAGCTGCCGAAGGACGCCCCGCCGCCAGCTGCGGTTCCCGCCCCCGCTCCGAAGCCGTAGAGGCGGGACTGGCGGAGCCGGCTTGTTGGTGGCAGGGCGAGAACCCACCCTTCCGAGACATTCGCGACGTCCGCTGTGGCCGGGTAGCGCGAATGTCCAGTTGCGGGCGCGATGCCACGGACCGCTCACGACCCATAGGAGAGGCCCACCGGTGGGTGTACAAGTCAGACGTGAAGCTCATGGATTGGGAGGCGGACGTGAAGCTCTTCGGAGGGTCGCTGGCGGCCGTATTCTTATTTCTATGTGCCTGCCCAGTTTCTGCACACGCCGACGAATCGAACAGAGCGAAAGCCTTAGTGGAAGAGTGCAAGTCGGACCGCCATGCCTGCGAGGAATACTTGCTGGGTGTTTGGGATGCCGTCCTTATCCACGGCGACATGGCCCATGCGTCACTCTTCTGCACGGCGGTCGCACCAACGGGCGGTGAGCTTCATGCGGCGTTCGACAAATGGGTCGAAGAAAACCCTGACAAGATGGGAATGTCGCGAGCCGTCGGCGCTATCCTCGCTCTCAAACATGCCTATCCGTGCGAGAAGTCAGCCAGCTAGGACAACGTCTACTCACCACCCAAGTCGGACCCTAGATTTCGAAAGGCTGAGCGAGGTTTTGGACGAGCATCTCGGCGGGCATTGATGGTGCTCCCATGTGCTCAATGAACGCGGCGCTCAGGCGCGAAACCCAGCGATCATGCTTTTCATCAGGGCTTCGCGAGTCGCCTTCCGCCTTTATCGCGAGCTGAGCAAACTGTTCCGCCGTGACCATGCCGCCAGTCGGCAACAGGTGCGTTACATGGGTCGGTTCACCATTCACAAGGCCGCCGCAGAAGCCTTGCCCAACACATATGTCCCAGAGCAAGAGATCGAAAGGGGACGGGTGGACGATCTCTACTTCCCGAGTTTCGCTATCACACCAGAACCGGATCTGATGCTCTCCGACTTCCGCGAATGTTCGACCCGTTGCGCCGTCTTGGAATGAGTACCGCACGCCGATCCTGGCGAGCCACGGCACCTCCCAACGCTGCTCGTTTGGTTCGAGGATGAATGTCAGAGGCTGGTTCGTAGTGTTTTCGAACACGCTGATTGGCATTGTGGCATTCTAGCATGGCGACTTGCGGCGAGTAGTGCTGGTGGCCACTCACCACCCATCGCGGACGTCGAGGGGGTCTGCTTGCGGCCCTAGGGCGAGCGTTCAATGCCGGGCGCAACGTAGCCGCCACCCACGCGACCCAAGGTCGATCTAGGGGCCGGACGGCTCGTCGGCGAGGCGGTCCAAAGTGATTTCGCCGATCACGACCACCGGTTCGCAGTCGCTGTAGGCGGCGAGGTCGGCCTGCAGTCGCGACAGGTGGGGCCACAGGGCGTGCTGGTAGGCCTCGACGGACTCGCACTCGAAGCGGCAGATCGCCGAATAGGCTGGCGCGGGCCAGGGCGGGCCAGGCGCAACGCCGCGCGTGACGGTGACCCTGCGCACCGCGGGCCCCAGCAGTTCCAGCGCCATCGGGATGTGTGACGTCTCGTAATAGTCGTGGTCGAAGCGCGCGCCCGGCTTGGCCGGGTAGAGGATGGTGATCTCGATCATCCGGCGCCCTCCGCCCCGTCGCCCATCTCGACCAGTTCGAGGATCGTCCCGTCGGGATCCTTGAAGCAGACGAAGCGCCCGCCCGTGGGGACGCCGTTCATCACCACCCGGGCCGGCGGACCGACCAGCTCCACGCCCATGGCCGCGAGGGTGGCCAGATCGGCGTCCATGTCGCGGGTCGCCAGCGCCAGGCGCGCCAGGCCGCGGTGATAGAGGTGCGGATAGGGCGGCGCATCGTCGTGAGGATGCTCCCATTGCAGCAGGTCGATCACCAGGGGATGGTCGGCGCCCTCCAGCCGCATGAGACCGCCCTTCACGCGGTACGGCGGCATGCCCACCGCGGCCGCCACCTCCGGCGAGTTGGTGGCCGGGACCATCCAGAACAGCCGAAAACCCAGCGCCTCGTAAAAGGCGCGCGACCGCTCGAAGTCCGAGACGTTGATGTTGACGTGCACCATCCCCGAGACGTGCATCCTGCCCGCCATGCCGGTCAGCCCGCCGAAGGCACGTGGCCGCTGGTCACCGACATGGTGTTGTCGACGACGATGCGCTGGCCGTTCACGAAGCGGGACTCGTCGCTGGCGAGGTAGAGCACCGCCCAGGCGATGTCGGTGGCGACGCCCAGCGGGCTGGCGCCGTGCGGCGAGGCGCCCGGCGGCGGCGCGAGGCCCGCGGCCGCCACCTTGCCGCCGAAGCGGCGCACCATCGGCGTATCCATGCCCGAGGGATGCACGGAGTTGCAGCGGATGTTCATCCCGCCCTGCGCGCAGTGGACGGCGACGGAGCGGGTCAGGGCCTCGACGGCCCCCTTGGCCGCGCAATAGGCCGCCACCAGCGACTCGCCCTGGATGGATGCGATCGAGGCCATGTTGATGATCGAGCCGCCGCCGGAGGCCCGCATGGCGGGGATGGCGTGCTTGCAGCCGAAGAAGGTCCCGTCCGCGCTGACGGCCATCACGAAGCGGTAGTCTTCGGCCGAGGTCGTCTCGATGGTCCCCGGTTCGACGACGCCGGCGTTGTTGACGAGCACGTCGAGGCGTCCGTAGCGCGCCATCACCGCCGCGATCAGGTCGCGCCAGCCCGCCTCGTCGCGCACGTCCTGGCGGATGAATTGCGCGGCCGGCCCGATCTCGCCCGCGACCCGGGCGCCGGCGACCTCATCGATGTCGGTGAGCACGACCCGCGCGCCCTCGGCCGCGAACAGGCGCGCATCGGCCTCGCCAAGCCCCTTCGCCGCGCCGGTGATGATCGCCACCTTGCCGGTCAGCCTGTCCATTCGCGCCTCCCTCAGTCCTGTCGTTGCCGTTCAGCAGACCACCTTTGGCCAGGCCCCGCCATGGCCCGTAGCGGGCCGGAGCAGGTGTGCGGGGCCGCAATCCCCGGACTGACCATAAAAAGTCCCGGGTGGGAGGCGACAGTGTGGTTCACTGAGGAATCGGCGCCGCAGGGAGCAGGTATCAAGACCGGGTCATCACTGGCTCTACTGGGCCTTGTCTCCAGAAGCGCCGCTGCACGCGCGAACCGGACGCGCATCCCGTGTGCTCCAGATCAACAACAATCATCGAGGAAACGCCGTGCCGTCTGCCGAGCCGTTCGTGATCAGCGAAAGTCAGTGTGAGCTCGAGCGCTGGGAGGATCCCCTGCGCGGGGCCGTCAGCTGGAGAACCCTCATGAGCTCAGATCGCACGCCCACGGACAGCCTGACCCTGGGCGTCGCCAGCGTTTCGCCGGCGGATCCTGCGGACCTTCGCCTGCACAGGCACGAACAGGCCGAGGCCTACTACATCCTGTCGGGCCAGGGGGTGCTCAACATCGAGGGGGTCGAATATCCCCTGGCGGCGGGCGTGACGGCCTTCATACCCGGTGGCCGGCTTCACGGCGCGTGCGCGACCGGCGCGGCGCCCCTGCGCATCCTCTACGTCCTGTGCGCCGACAGCTTCAGCCAGGTTCACTATGACTTCCCCGAAGAAACGTCGCCGGCGCGCGGCGCGAGGCCCGGAGGGTGATCAGGTGAGCGCTTCCGAGACCCTCTATCGTCGCGCCCGGACCCGCCCGGGCAAGGTTCCCATCTCGACCAAGATCTTCCAGGCGATCGGCGCCATGCCCGAGGCGCTGAAGAACTTTGCCTTCAACACCTTCATCCTGCTCTATTACAACCAGATCCTGGGCCTGGACGCGTTCAAGGCCTCGATGGCGACGGGCGCGGCCCTGATCATCGACGCCGCCATGGACCCCTTGCTCGGCTCGTATTCCGACGGCCTGAAGACCCGGTACGGCCGGCGCCATCCCATGATGTACCTCTCGGCGCTGCCCATCGGGATCGGGCTGTTCCTGGTGTTCTCGCCGCCGGCCGGCCTGGGCGAGGTCGCGCTGCTCGGCTGGCTGTTCGCGACCGTCGTGCTGACGCACGTTTCGATGAGCCTGTTCGTCGTGCCCTGGACCGCGCTCTACGCCGAATTCTCGGAGGACTATGCCGAGCGCACGACGATCGTCACCTGGCGCTACGCGGTCGGCCTGCTCGGCATGCTGGTCTTCACGGTCTGCGCCTGGAAGATCGTCTTCGCCAGCACCCCGGCGTTCAGGGTCGGGCAGCTCAACCCGCACGCCTACGGCCGGTTCGCCACCGTGGTGGCGCTGACGGCGACCGCTTCGGTGCTGATGACCACCCACCTGACCTTGCGGGAAGTCCCGTTTCTGCTGCAGCCGGTCAAGGCCACCCCGCGGTTCAGCGTCCGGCAGGTCTGGCGCGATGTGGCCAGCACCTTCGTCAACCGCGACTTCCTGGTGCTGTTCCTCGGCGCGCTGACCACCGCCGCCATCACCGGCACGCTCGACGGCCTGAACATCTACATGTCCACCTACTTCTGGGGTCTGACGTCCGAACAGCTGGTCTGGTACAGCCTGACCGGTCTCGGCGCCGTCGCGGCCTTCCTGACCCTTGGCCTCGTCGAACGGGTTTTCGACAAGAAGCCGCTGCTGCTGGGGACCTTCGCCCTGCTGGTGATCGACGGGATGGGCGTGACGGGCCTGCGTCTGCTGCACCTCATGCCGCCCAACGGATCGACGTCCCTGCTGGTGATCCTGGTCGTCAACGAGACCGCTCGCACCTATCTCGGCGTGGTTCTCGGGATCATGTTCGCGTCCATGTTGGCCGACACCCTCGACGTGCAGGAACTCGTCACCGGCAAGCGGCAGGAAGGCGTCTTCGCCGCCGCCCTGTCCTTCTCCGGCAAGGCCACCGCCGGACTGGGCGGCATGATCGCCGGGTTCCTGCTGCAGCATGTGATCCATTGGCCGGCCCATGCCGACCCGCGCACGGTCGATCCCCACGCGGTCGTGCGAATGGGGCTGTCGGCCGGCGTCCTGGCGCCCGTGCTGTTGATCGTGCCGTTGATCCTGGGAGCCCAGTATCGGATCACACGCGCCGGGCACCGGATCACGCGCCAGGCGCTCGATCGACGCCGCGGCGCCGCGACCGACCCTGCGGAAGACGGTCAGGATCTCGACATCGAAATGGCGCTGCTGACGCCAGGCGGGCCCGCCCATCCCTGAGCTGCGGCCCGGGGCGCCTCACCCCCGCTCCACCACCCGCGGGTCGCCCTCGCGGCGCAGCGGGCCGCGATAGTTGGGATCCGCCCGGCGGCGCCGATCCGGACCGAAGTAGTCGGGCGTGCGCACGAAGGCGCGCGGATGCTCGACGATCTGGGTGATGCGGTGAATCACGCCGCGCACGGTGATCGGCTTGGCCAGGAATTCGTTGACCCCGACGTCGCGCGCCTCGCCGATGCGGCGCAGCGTCGAGTGGCCGGTGATCATGATGATCGGCGCCATCGGATTGGGGCTGTCCGGCGAATTGCGCACCAGACGGCAGAAGTCTATACCATCCAAAGGTTGCATCGCCAGGTCGGTCATGACGATGTCGATCTCTTCGCGGCGCAGCACCTGCAGCGCCTCGGCGCCGTCGGCGGCCTCGAAGAGATGCCGCACCCCGACCGCCTTGAGGATCTCGCCCAGCAGCACGCGCATATGGGGATTGTCGTCCACCATCAGCAGCTTCAGAAGATCGAAACGCATGGAGGGCCCCCACAGCCGACCGCCCGCACCGGGGAGGGCGCACCACCGATTCGGGACGAAAGGCTGTCTTACCCCGCGGCAGACGCTGGTCAAGCGCACCCTGCATTAATGGCGCGCAACACAATCTTGCCGCGCAAATCCAGCGCTTAAGGCGAGATCAGCGACGTCCGGCCTGGCCCGGCTCGAAGGCCCCGCCGCCCGTCTGGCCGCGGTGCCGCAGGAAGGCGTCGGCCAGGACACAGGCCGTCATCGCCTCCGCCACCGGCGTGCCGCGGATGCCGACGCACGGGTCGTGGCGGCCCTTGGTGCGCAGCTCGATCTCGGCATTGGCCTCGTTGATCGAACGGCGCAGGGTGAGGATCGAGGACGTCGGCTTGAACGCCACCCGCGCCACCACCGGTTGCCCCGTGGAAATGCCGCCCAGGATGCCGCCGGCGCTGTTGGACAGGAACACCGGCCCGTCGTTGCCCGAGCGCATCTCGTCGGCGTTCTCCTCGCCGCTGAAGGCGGCGGCGGCGAAGCCCGCGCCGATCTCCACCCCCTTGGCGGCGTTGATCGACATCAGCGCGCCGGCCAGCTCGGCGTCCAGCTTGCCGTAGATCGGCGCGCCCCAGCCGGCCGGCACGCCGACCGCCTCGATCTCGACGATGGCGCCGGTGGACGAGCCCGCCTTGCGCACCTTTTCCAGGTGCTCTTCCCACACCGCCACCATCTGGGCGTCGGGGCACCAGAACGGGTTCTCGGTCACCTGCGCCCAGTCCCAGCGGTCGCGGTCGACGGCGTGCGGGCCGATCTGGGTCAGCGCGCCGCGAACCGTCACGCCCTCGCCGAGGATCTTGCGGGCGATCGCCCCGGCGGCGACCCGCGCGGCGGTCTCGCGCGCCGACTGGCGGCCGCCGCCGCGGTAGTCGCGCACGCCGTACTTGGCGAAATAGGCATAGTCGGCGTGGCCGGGGCGGAAGGCGGTGGCGATCTCGGAATAGTCGCGGCTGCGCTGGTCGACGTTCTCGATCAGCAGCGAGATCGGCGTTCCGGTGGTCACCTGGCCGCCGGTGCGCTCGTCAGAGAATACCCCCGACAGGATCTTCACCGCATCCGGTTCCTGGCGCTGGGTGACGAACTTGCCCTGCCCCGGCCGGCGCTGGTCCAGCCACACCTGGATTTCCTCGGCGGTCAGCGGAATGCCGGGCGGGCAACCGTCGACCACGCAGCCCAGCGCGGGCCCGTGGCTCTCCCCCCAGGTGGTGACGCGGAACAGGTGGCCGAAGGTGTTGTGCGACATGGCCGCGCTCTTAGCGGAAAGCGCGGCGGGTCACAAAGAGATGGGAGCCGAAACACGGGTCAGCGACCGCGACGCCCGATCCACACCGTGATCCCCACCCCCGGCGCCAGGCCCACCAGCACTGCGGCCAGGGCGGCGCCCGGGCTGGTCGGCCACGCCCGAACGGCGGCGATCAGCCAGACGGCGGCCCAGGCGAGGCCGGTCCGCAGGGCGATCGACGGCAGGGTCCAGCCGCCATGAGGCTGGTCCGGCGCCAGCGCGCGCGCCAGGCCGCCCCAGTCGAAGCGGCGCGCCAAGGTCAGCCCAGGCTCATCGGCTTGCGCCGATTGCGGTTCTCGCGTTGAGCGCGGAAGTGGCGGATCCAGCCGATGCCGACGCCCAGGATGCAGATCGCAGCGGCCATGCCGGCGATGAACAGCATCGGCGCCTGGTCCTCATCGCCCAGCCGGCCTTCCCAAAGGAAGAGGCGCCCCAGCAGCAGCGCCATCACGCCCACCGCCGTCCAGGTGCCCACCCAAGGCCCGGACATCCGCTTGGGCGGCGGCGGCTGATCGCCACGGATCGGATCGGTCATGGTTTCCCCCAAAACACAGACCCGGCGAGAAAAAGGGACGCGGGACGCCTAAGTCAACCCGGTGTTGTGATCAGGCCGCCCAGGCCGCCGCGAAGCGGCGCAGCAGCGTACGGGCCGAGCTTTCCACCGGGCGTTCGTCGCCGGCCAGGCGGATGTAGAGCGCGCCCTGGGCGTGGCCGTCCCGGGCCGGCAGGCCCTGGCGCTCCAGGCGCACGAGGCCGCGCTCGGCGGCCTTGCGGGTGACCCAGACGCTGCGCTTGCCCAGCGGCGTCTCCAGGCTCACGCGGCCGCCGTCGGCCAGCATCTGCGGCGTGACGTGGGCGGTGATCCACAGGTCGTCGCCGCGCACCTGGGCCTCGTCGTCGGCGGTGATGGCGATGACGAACACCACGCCGGCGGCGCGCAGGCGCTCGCCCTGGCGCAGGCCGGCGGGCAGGGCGATGCGGATACGCCGGCCGTCGGCCAGCATCACCTCGCGCTCGCCGCCCTCCAGCGCCATCAGCGGCGTGATCGACAGCTCATCCTCCAGCACCGGCTCAGGCGCCGGCAGGGCCCGGGGCTCTTCCTGCAGCAGCCTGTGCGCCTCGATCGCCTCGCGGAAGGCCTCGGCGTCGCCGCCCGGACGGTCGGGATGCAGCCGCTTGGCGGCCTCGCGAAACGCGCGCCGGGCGTCGGAGGCGGTGGCCATCGGGCCGAGGCCGAGGATGGCCCGGGCCTGGGCATGGGTAAGGGGTGTTCCGGCGTCGGACATGCCGTGAGGCTGGCCGGAGTCCGGTCAATGTTTCGTTAAGGCTGCGGCGCGGCCCGGCATCGGCTATACGGCGGCCATGGACGACACCCTGATCCCGCCCTCCCCCGCCGAGGACGACTATGTGAA
Source organism: Caulobacter sp. KR2-114 (assembly GCF_049446115.1). Taxonomy (NCBI): domain Bacteria; kingdom Pseudomonadati; phylum Pseudomonadota; class Alphaproteobacteria; order Caulobacterales; family Caulobacteraceae; genus Caulobacter; species Caulobacter sp. KR2-114. The sequence goes on along the minus strand of NZ_JBMSEC010000006.1, from coordinate 50,504 downwards.
GTCGGTCACCCAGGCCGAGCCGCTGCCGCTGCTGCCGGACGAAGACCCCATCGCCCTGTTCGAGGCGTGGCTGCGCGAGGCGGTGAAATCCGAGCCCAACGACGCCAACGCCATGACCCTGGCCACCGTCGACGCCGAGGGCCTGCCCAACAGCCGCATGGTGCTGCTCAAGGGCGTCGACGCCAATGAAAAGGGCGGCGGCTTCGTGTTCTTCACCAACACCGAGAGCGCCAAGGGCCGCGAACTGGCGGCCAATCCGAAGGCGGCCCTCACCTTTCACTGGAAGTCCCTGCGCCGCTCGGTGCGGGTGCGCGGCGACGTCGAGCCGGTGACCGACGCCGAGGCCGACGCCTATTTCGCCACCCGCGCGCGGGCCTCGCAGATCGGCGCCTGGGCCTCGGAACAGTCGCGCGCCCTGCCCGACCGCTTCGCGCTGGAAAAGCGCGTGGCCGAGGTGGGGCTGCGGTTCGGCCTGGGCAAGGTGACCCGGCCGCCGCACTGGTCGGGCTATCGGGTGCGGCCGCGGACCATCGAGTTCTGGCGCGACCGTCCGTTCCGCCTGCACGAACGGCTGGTGTTCGCCCGCGCCGGCGCCGGCTGGTCCACCACGCGCCTCTATCCCTGAGCCCACCCGCTTGACCCACGCCGACGATCCGAAACCGGTCGCCGCCGCCGAGCTGGCGCGGGACGCCGACCAGGTGATCGACACCTCCTGCGCCCAGGTGTTCCTGAAGGGCGGCGCCGCGCTGAAGGTGAAGAAGCCGGTGGACTTCGGCTTCCTGGACTTCTCGACCCTGGAGAAGCGCCGCTGGGCGCTCGAGCGCGAACTGAAGTTCAACCTGGCGACGGCGCCCGACATCTATCGCGCGGTGCGCCGCCTGACCCGGGCCGCCGACGGTGGCATCGAGCTCGACGGCGACGGCGCGCTGGTGGACTACGCCCTGGAGATGCGCCGCTTCGATCCGCACGCCGTGCTGTCGGAGCAGCCGCAGGCGTTGACCGGCGAGCTGGCCGAGACCCTGGGCCGCACCATCGCGCGCAGCCACATCGCCGCCGAGGTGAACCCGGAGGGCGGCGGCGTGCGGGCGCTGGGCTACACCATCCGCACCAACGCCGAACACCTGCGCGCGCTGAAGGACCAGCTGGGCGAGGCGCTGGTCGAGACGGTGGTGACCGGCACGGACGCCGCGTTCGCCCGCCTGTCCCCGCTGCTGGAGGCGCGCCGCGCCGCGGGCTTCGCCCGCCACAGCCACGGCGACCTGCACCTGGGCAACATCCTGCTGGAGGGCGGGCGGCCGATCCCGTTCGACTGCATCGAGTTCAACGACCTGCTGAGCGAGATCGACACCCTTTACGACCTCGCCTTCCTGCTCATGGACCTGTGCTTCCGCGATCGCGCGGAGGCCGCCAACCGGGTGCTGAACGCCTACCTCGACGAGGCGGCGCGGGGCATGCCGCAAGGCCTGCTGGAAGGGCTGGAGGCGCTGCCGCTGATGCTCAGCGCCCGCGCCAGCGTCCGCGCGCACGTGGCCGCGTATCAGGGCGAGACGGGTCAGGCCCGCGCCTACCTGGCCGCCGCCGCGGCGCACCTGCAGCCGGCGCCCGCGAAGCTGCTCGCCCTGGGCGGCGTGTCGGGCACCGGCAAGACCACGCTCGCCCGGAAGGTCGCCCCCGCCCTCGGCGCGGCGCCGGGGGCGGTGATCCTGCGCTCCGACGAGGTGCGCAAGCGCCTGGCGGGCCTCGGCCCCACCGACCCGGCCCCCGCCGACGCCTATGGGCGCGAACAGATGCAGGCGGCCTATGCCGTTATGCTCGGCGAGGCGGAACGGGCGCTGCGGGCCGGCCGCGCCGTGATCCTCGACGCCACCTACATGGACGTCGCCAACCGTGAGGCGGCGCAGGCCCTGGCCACGCGCCTGGACGTGGCCTTCGACGGCATCTGGCTGACCGCGCCCGCCGCGGTGCTGGAGGCCAGGGTCGCCGCCCGACAGGGCGACGCGTCCGACGCCACCGTCGAGGTGCTGCGCGGACAGCTGGCGCGGGGACCGGGGGCGCTCAGCTGGCGCCAGGTGGATACAACTCATACGGACAAGGCTGCGCAGGAGATCCTGGGCGGCGATTGACGTGACGGCGCCTAGACCGTCATGGTTTTCACAAGCGATAGGTTATCAAAGGTAACGGGGAGACGCGCCCATGCTCGGGCTGATGCAAGACTGGCCGCTGACGGTCGACAAGTTCCTGACCCACGCCGCCCAGTGGCACGGCGGGCGCGAAGTGGTGACCCGCTCGGTCGAAGGGCCGATCGTGCGCACCACCTACGCCGAACTCTACGACCGCTCCAAACGCCTCTCCAACGCCCTGATCGCCATGGGCGTGAAGCCCGGCGACCGGGTGGCGACGCTGGCCTGGAATTCCGGCCGGCACATGGAAGCGTGGTACGCGGTGATGGGCATCGGCGCGGTGTGCCACACCCTGAACCCGCGCCTGTTCCCCGACCAGCTCTGCTACATCATCAATCACGCCGAAGATAAGATCATCTTCACCGACCTCAGCTTCCTGCCGACGCTGATGGAGCACCGGCACAGGATGCCGACGGTGGAGCGCTTCATCGTCCTCACCGACGAGGACCACATGGCCTCGGTGCAGTTGCACGGCGCCCTGTGCTTCGAGACCCTGGTGGAGACCCACTCGCCCGACGTGACCTGGGGCGGGTTCGCGGAAACCACGCCCTGCGGGCTCTGCTACACCTCCGGCACCACGGGCAATCCGAAGGGGGTGCTCTACACCCACCGCTCCAACTTCCTGCACACCCTGGTGACGGCCCAGACCGACGTGATGGGCATCGGCGCGCGCGACGTGGTGCTGCCGGTGGTGCCGATGTTCCACGCCAACGCCTGGGGCCTGACCTTCACCTGCCCGGCGATCGGGGCGAAGATGGTGATGCCCGGTCCGAAGATGGACGGCGCCTCGATCCTGGAGCTGATCGAGAGCGAGGGCGTCACCTTCTCCGCGGCGGTGCCCACCGTGTGGCAGATGCTGCTGCAGCACATGCAGCAGACCGGCGCGAAGTTCTCGACCCTGAAGCGGGTGGTGATCGGCGGCTCGGCGGTGCCCGAGGCAATCATCCGCGCCTTCCACGACGACTACGGCGTCGAAGTGACCCACGCCTGGGGCATGACCGAGACCTCGCCCCTGGGCACCCAAGCGTCGATGACCGCCGACCTGGCCGCCCTGCCCTACGAACAGCAGATGCCCTACCGCCTGAAGCAAGGGCGTCCGCCGCCGGCGGTGCAGCTGAAGCTCACCGACGACGACGGCAAGCAACTGCCCCACGACGGGACCACCTTCGGCAAGCTGAAGATCAAGGGCCCCTTCATCGTCGGCCAGTACTTCAAGGGCGACGGCGGCGAGATCCTCGACGAGGAGGGCTTCTTCGACACCGGCGACGTGGCCACGATCGACGAACACGGCTTCATGCAGATCACCGACCGGGCGAAGGACGTCATCAAGTCGGGCGGCGAGTGGATCAGCTCCATCGAGATCGAGAACATCGCCGCCGGCCACCCCAAGGCGGCTCTGGCGGCGGTGATCGGCGTGCATCACCCCAAGTGGGACGAGCGCCCGCTGCTGCTGGTGCAGCTGAAGCCCGGCGAGGTCGCCACGCGCGACGAGTTCCTGGAGTTCCTGGTCGGCAAGATCGCCCGCTGGTGGATGCCGGACGACGTGCAGTTCGTCTCGGAGATCCCGCTGGGCGCCACCGGCAAGATCGACAAGAAGCTGATCCGCCAGCGCATGGCTCACTACAAGCTGCCGACGGCGGAGACGGTGGGCTAACCCAGGCTAGGTGAGGCTGGGATTGGGCGATCCGGCGTCGATGGACGGCAGGTCGCTCTCGTCCTTCAGCCCGACGCCGGTCAGCCGCCGGCCGAGCGCCTCGCGGACCAGCCAGGCCAGGCGGACGGCGGCGGCTTCATAGCCCAGGCCTTCCGGCCGGATGTTCGAGACGCAGTTGCGCTCGGCGTCGGTGCGCCCCTCTCGCGGATCAAAGGTCAGGTAGGCGCCCAGGCTGTCGGGCGAGGAAAGTCCCGGCCGCTCGCCGATCAGCACCAGCACCGCGCGCGCCAGCAGCCTGGCGCCGATCGCATCGCCCAGCGCCACACGCGCCTGATGGGCGATCACCACCGGCGACAGCGTGAGCCCCTCCAGCCGGGGCGCCAGGGCCGCCAGCAGCGGCGCGGCGTGCGCCTGAACCGCGCGTGCGGACAGGCCGTCCGCCGCGACCACCGCCAGGTCGAACGGTCCGGCCGCATCCAGCACGGCATCCGCGGCGAGGGTTCGCCCGAGGTCCGGGCGCAACAGGTAACCCCGCCGGTCCGGCGCCGCGCTGCGAACCTGGATCACCGCATGGCCAAGGACGGCGAAGGCCTCGGCCAGCGCCTCGGCGTCAAGGGCGTCATGCACGGCGTCGCGGGCTCGGGCGTGCGCCAGGGCGAAGGCCAAGGCGTCGGCCGTGGTCTGGCTGGCGCCGCTGCGTCCGAGCCCCACGCGCGCCAGGGTCAGGCGGCGCAGGCGAAGCGCGAGTTCCGTGGGTTCAGCGGCCATCCAGCCGCTCCAGCAGCTTGAGCCGCGCCGGCGGCGCCAGCGGCCGCCCCTGGTCGTCCGCCAGGCCCGCGCCCTGCAGCCAGGCCTCGAACTCCGGCGCGGGCTTAAGGCCCAGCAGCCGCCGCACATAGAGGGCGTCGTGGAACGAGGTGGACTGGTAGTTCAGCATCACGTCGTCGGCGCCCGGCACGCCCATGACGTAGGTGACCCCCGCCGTCGCCAGCAGGGTCAGCAAGGTGTCCATGTCGTCCTGGTCGGCCTCGGCGTGGTTGGTGTAGCAGACGTCGCACCCCATCGGCAGGCCGAGCAGCTTGCCGCAGAAGTGGTCCTCCAGACCCGCGCGGATGATCTGCTTGCCGTCGTAGAGGTATTCCGGACCGATGAAGCCGACCACGGTGTTCACCAGCAGCGGGTCGAACGCCCGGGCGACGGCATAGGCGCGCGCCTCGAGCGTCTGCTGGTCGACCCCGTGGTGGGCGCCGGCCGAGAGGCAGGAACCCTGGCCGGTCTCGAAATACATGACATTGTCGCCCAGCGTGCCGCGCTGCAGCGACAGCGCCGCCGCGCGCGCCTCGGCCAGCTGCGCCAGGGTGACGCCGAAGCTGGCGTTGGCGCCCTGGGTTCCCGCGATCGACTGGAACACGAGATCAACCGGCGCGCCGCGTTCGATCAGGCCAAGAGTGGCGGTGACATGGGTCAGCACGCAGGCCTGGGTGGGTATGGCCCCGTCCTGGATCACGTCGTCGAGCAGCCGCAGCAGCTCGCCGATCACCGTCGGACTGTCGGAGGCCGGATTGATGCCGATCACCGCATCGCCGGAGCCCAGCAGCAGGCCGTCGACGATCGAGGCGGCGACGCCGGCGGGATCGTCGGTGGGGTGATTGGGCTGCAGCCGGGTGGAGAGCCGGCCCGGCAGGCCGACGGTGTTGCGAAAGCGGGTGACCACCCGCGGCCGCGAGCCGGCCAGGATCAGGTCCTGGTTGCGCATGATCTTGCTGACCGCCGCCGCCATCTCGGGCGTCAGACCCGGCGCCAGGGAGGCCAGCGCCGGCGCATCGGCCTCATCGCCCAGCAGCCAGTCGCGCAGCTGGCCGACGGTCATGTGCGACACCGGAGCGAAGGCGGCGGCATCGTGCGTGTCGCAGATCAGCCGGGTGACCTCGTCGGTGTCGTAGTCCACCAGCGGCTCGGCCAGGAACCGCTTCAGCGGCACATCCGCCAGGGCGATGCGGGCCGCGACGCTCTCTTCCAGCGACCCGGCTGCCAGACCCGCCAGCGCATCGCCCGAGCGCAGCGGCGAGGCCTTGGCCATCAGCGTCTTCAGGTCGGCAAAGGTCCAGCGCTGGTGGTCCATGCCCTGCCCGCCGGCGGCCTCAGGTCAGGCGCCAGGCGCTGTCGACGCCGGCCGGTCCCTCGCTCGCCACCGCGCCCTCGCGCTGCAGCTGGATCATGTGCGCGAGCACCGAGTGCGAAGCGGCGGGATAGAGCCGCGGGTCCACGCCTGCGTACATCTTCGGCACCATCGCCTTGATGTGGGTCTCGCCCGCCTTGAGCTGCTCCAGGATCTGCCGGGTGCGATCGTGCCGGTGCTCGATATAGGCGTCGATGAAGGGGGTGACCTCGGTGATCGGCGGCCCGTGCGTCGGCCACAGGATCTTGAAGTTGCGCGCCTTGATCAGGTCGAGGCTGGCCAGATAGGCGCCCATGTCGCCGTCGGGCGGCGTCACCACCGTGGTCGACCAGCCCATGATGTGGTCGCCCGAGAACAGGGCGTTCTCTTCCTTCAGCGCGTAACAGATGTGGTTGGAGGTATGCCCTGGTGTGGGGATCGCCTCCATCGTCCAGCCGTGGCCGGTGATGGTGGCGCCGCCGCAGATCGACACATCCGGCGTGAAGTTGTCGTGCCCAGCCTCAAGCTTGACCTCGCCCTCGACGTGGGGCGCATCCACCGCGCAGCCGTAGATCACCGCGCCGGTCGCCGCCGCCAGCGGCCGCGCCAGCGGCGAATGGTCCGAATGGTGATGGGTGATCAGGATGTGGCTGATGCGCTCGCCGTGGGTGGCGTCGAGGATCGCCTGCAGGTGATCGGCCATGTCCGGGCCGGGATCGATCACCGCCACGCCGTCCCCGCGCCCGATGATGTAGGTGCCGGTGCCCTTGAAGGTGAACGGGCCGGGATTGTTGGCGACCACACGCCGGATCAGCGGGGTGAGCTGGTCGCAGGCGCCGTACTCGAAGGTGATGTCGCGGACATAGGGGATCATGCGGGAACGCCTGCCGATGGGGCCGGCATCTGAACGCCAAATCGCCCGACCGGACAAGGCCCGGCGGCGCGTGGCGCCGCAGGTTGCCGACGCCGCAGTTTCGGACCTAGTCTGCGGCTCCGACAGCCGGCGGGCCCGGCGGCCCCGGGGGCTTGCACATGCGCCACTCTCTTCTCGCCGTCCTGGCCGGCCTGGCGGCCGGCGCCATTGCCGGACAAGCTCTTGCGGACGGGGCCAGCGCGGCGGCGGTGGCGGGGGGATCGGCAGGGGCATCGGCCGCGCCGCCGGCGAAGGCGACCAGCGCCGCCGACCCGGACGCCAACAAGGTGGTCTGCAAGCGCGAGGAAGTCACCGGCAGCAACTTCCCCGCCCATGTCTGCCACACCAAGGCCGAATGGGCGGCGATCGCCGAGCGCAACGATCGCGAGACGCACGACGCCTATCGGCAGACCCAGAACATCGGCCCGCACTAGGCGGAGCCGTCCCGGTCCTCAGCCGCCGAGGACGCCGGACAGGTCGTAGCCGGCGTTCGCCCCAAGGGCGACGAGGTCGCCCACCGGCCGGTCGCCCGCCGCGGCCTGTCCCATCGACCAGGCGGTGATCGAGCGCGTGCCCGAGCGGCAGAAGGCCAGCACCTTGCCGCCCGCGGCGGCCGCGGCGTCGCGGGTCGCCTTGGCCTGCTCGACGCTCGGACGGCCGACGACCGGGATGTGCACGTAGGCCAGGCCGTGCGCCTTGGCCTGCGCCTCGATCTCGGCGCTGGTCGGCTGGCCAGGCTGTTCGCCGTCGGGACGGTTGTTGATGATCAGCCGGAAGCCCTGCGCTGCAGCGCTCGCCACGTCGGTCGGGGCGATCTGCGGGCTGACGGCGAAATCATCTGTCACGGTGCGAAATTCGCTCATGCGGGATCCTGTTGTGTACGCGCAGATCGCGCGATCGCTGTCGCTTCGTTGACATCATCGGGGGCGCCGGTCAGTTTCGCAACGCCCGCGGCCGCTTTGGCCGTCTGCCAGAGCAGCCGATGCTTCGATTTCTTCTGCGCCGCCTGATGGTGGCGATCCCGACCCTGTTCGTGGTGATCACCGTCGCCTTCTTCATGATGCGGGCCGCGCCTGGCAATCCCTTCGACCTCGACCGCAAGCTGCCGCCGGAGATCGAGGCCAATGTGAAGAAGAAGTTCCACATGGATGAGCCGCTGGTGGTGCAATACGGCCGCTACCTGGCCGGCATCTCGCACGGCGACTTCGGCCCCTCGCTGAAGTACCGCGACAAGACCGTGCTGGACGTCCTGAAGGAGAACTACTCCGTCTCGCTGCGCATCGGCCTGACCTCGATCGCGCTCGCCTCGCTGGTCGGCGTCAGCCTGGGTATTCTGGCCGCGCTGCGCCAGAACGGCGCCGTGGACTATGGCGTGATGGCGATCGCCATCCTCGGCGTCTGCATCTCGACCTTCGTCACCGCCCCCCTGCTGCAGCTGGAATTCGGCACGCGCCTGGGCTGGCTGCCCATCGCCGGATGGGACAATGGCGCGCTGAAGAACATGGTGCTGCCGGTGATCGTGCTGTCGCTGCCGCAGATCGCCATCATCTCGCGGCTGACCCGCGCCGGGATGATCGAGGTGCTGCACTCCAACTACGTGCGCACCGCCCGCGCCAAGGGGCTGCCGGAACACCGCATCGTCACCCGCCATGCGCTGCGCGCGGCGATCCTGCCGCTGGTCAGCTACCTGGGCCCGGCCTGCGCCGGCCTGCTGACCGGTTCGCTGGTGGTGGAAAAGATCTTCGGCCTGCCGGGGCTCGGCAAGTTCTTCGTCATTAGCGCCCTGCAGCGGGACTACACCGTGGTGATGGGCATGGTGATCATCTACGCGGCCCTGATCCTGGCCCTCAACCTGGCGGCCGATCTGCTCTACGCCGCCCTCGATCCGCGGGTGAGGGTGTCGTGAACGAGCTGTCGCTGAACCCCAACCCGCTGTCGCACAGCCGCGACCGCGCCACCGCCGCGGCGGCCGTCAAGGGCCGCAGCCTGTGGGACGACGCCCGCCGGCGCCTGATGCGCAACCGCGCCGCCGTGACCAGCATGGTGCTGCTGATCGTGCTGATCAGCGCGGCGATCATCGGCCCGCTGCTGATCCCCTTCCACTACAGCGACATCAACAAGAACGACGTCTGGTTGCCGCCGATGGCCAATGGCCACCTGCTCGGCACCGACTCGCTGGGCCGGGACCTGCTGGCGCGGCTGTTGGTGGGCCTGCGCGTGTCCCTGGCCATTGGCGTGGTCGCCACCTCCGTCTCCCTGGTGGTCGGCGTGATCTGGGGGGCGACCGCGGGCTATGTCGGCGGGGCGGTGGACGAGGTGATGATGCGCATCGTCGATGTGCTGTATTCCCTGCCGTTCATCTTCTTCGTCATCCTGCTGATGGTGACGTTCGGCTCGAACATCGTGCTGATCTTCGTGGCGATCGGCGCGGTGGAGTGGCTGACCATGAGCCGCATCGTGCGCGGCCAGACCCTGTCGCTGAAGCAGAAGGAATTCATCGAGGCGGCGCGCGCCAACGGCCTGGACCGCGGCGCCATCGTGCGCCGGCACATCGTGCCGAACCTGCTGGGCCCGGTGGTGGTCTACGTCACCCTGACGATCCCGGCGATCATCCTGGCCGAGAGCTTCCTCAGCTTCCTGGGCCTGGGCGTGCAGCCGCCGATGGCCTCGCTCGGGACCCTGATCGCCAACGGCGCCCAGGACATGGAACTGGCCCCCTGGCTGCTGATCTTCCCCTCGATCACCATGGTCGCCACCCTGATGTGCTTCAACTTCATCGGCGACGGCCTGCGCGACGCCATCGATCCCAAGGACCGCTGAGTCCCCGCCGCCTGCAGAGACCTCGATTTCCATGCGCAAACTGATCGTCAGCCTGGGCGTCCTCGCCGCTGTCGCGGCGCTGGCCGGCTGTCAGGGCAAGCCGGAGCGCCAGGCCTGCCCGGCGGGCAAGCGCTGCCTGGAGTTCGGCAACGGCTTCGACCCGATCACGCTGGACCCTCATAAGTCCACGGGCACGTGGGAGGACCACATCCTCTCCGACGTGGACATGGGGCTCACCCAGGACGCCGCGGACGGCACGACCATCCCTGGCATGGCTGAGCGCTGGGAAACCTCGCCGGACGGCCTGGTCTGGACATTCCATCTGCGCGACGCCAAGTGGTCGGACGGTCAGCCGGTGACGGCCGACGACTTCGTCTTCTCGCTGCGCCGCATCCTCGATCCCAAGTTGGCGTCCGAGTACGCCTACCTCTTGTATTTCATCAAGAATGCCGCCCGGGTGAACACCGGCGCCCCTGGCGCGACCCCGGACACCCTGGGGGCCAGGGCGCTCGACGCCCGCACCCTGCAGCTCACCCTCGAGCACCCGGCCCCCTACCTGCCGGAGATCGCCAAGCACTCCAGCATGTTTCCGGTGCCCCGGCACGTGGTGGAAAAGTGGGGCGATGCCTGGAGCCAGCCGGAACACTTCGTCGGCAACGGCGCCTACAAGATCGTCTCCTGGCGCCTGGGGGACCGCGTGCACGCGGTCAAGAACCCGCTGTTCTACGACGCCAAGGACGTCTGCTTCGACGAGGTCAACTACTACCCCACCACCGACGCCATCTCAGCCGAGCGGCGGGTGATGCGCGGCGAGCTGGACGCCAACAACGACTTCCAGTCCAACCGCATCGACTTCCTGAGGCGCACCGCCCCGACCTTCGTGCACACCCACACCTATCTCGGGGTGTCGTACCTGGCCTTTAACGCTCACTACGCCCCGTTCAAGGATCCGCGCGTACGGCTGGCTCTCGACATGGCGGTGGACCGCGAGTTCATCACCCGCAAGCTGCTGCGCGGCGGCCAGTTGCCGGCCTACACCTTCGTGCCGCCCGGGGTGGCGAACTACACCCAGGCGCAGGCGCCCGACTGGGCCGCCTGGCCGCTCGCGCGGCGGCAGGCCACCGCCCGCGCCCTGCTGCAGCAGGCGGGCTACGGGCCGAATCATCCGCTGAGCGTGGAGATCAAGCATCGCAACACGGCCGACCCGATGCTGATCATGCCGGCGATCCAGGCCGACTGGGCGGCGGTCGGCGTGAATGTCAGTCTCGCCCAGCAGGAGACACAAATCGCCTACCAGTCGTATCGGGCGCGTGACTTCCAGGTCGCAGACGCCGCCTGGGTGGCCGATTTCAACGACGCCATGAGCTTCCTGGGCCTGCAGAAGTCGGACACGGGCGCCCAGAACTACGGTGATTATGCCAGCCCCGCCTACGATGGGCTGCTGAATGCGGCCGATCTGGAGCCGGATCCCACCAGGCGCGCCGATGAAATGCGCCGTGCCGAGACGATCATGCTGCAGGACGCCCCGCTGGTCCCGATCTTCTTCTACATCAACAAGAACCTAGTGAATCCACGCCTTTCCGGGTGGGTCGACGACATCAACGACCACCATCGCAGCCGCTTTCTCTGCGAAAAAAATACCGTCGTTCCGGGCGGCTCCGGCGGAAACGTTCCCCGCAAGCCCTGACCGCGCAAGCTGTGACCTGAATGTGACAGGTCGCCTACGATTAGATTAAGCGCCCGTAATCTGAATTGACCCGCACGAACGGCGGTCGATAACTGCGGCCCAACCGGGGGGCCTGTCGCCCGGGACATCTCAAGACCGCAGCGTGACGGACACACTCGTGGCCGTTCTCACGCCGTTCGGAGGATTCAGATCTTGCACATCAAGACCACGCGTGGACGCCTGCTCGCGTCATCCATGATCATGGGCGCGGCCGCTGTCACCCTTAGCGCCGGGGTCACCACGACCGCCAGCGCTGCGGCGGCGACCGACACCGCCAGCAACGGCAACGAAGTCACCGAAGTGGTGATCACCGGCTCGCGGATCAAGGGCAACACCGAAAGCCCCAGCCCGATCTCCGTCAGCACCCAGGCTGAAATTCAGCTGACCAAGGCCCAGAGCGTCGAAGACGTGCTGAGCCGGATGACCGGTCCCGACTTCTCCAACGGCGGCCTCTCCAGCGCCTCGAACAACGGTGGCGTCGGCCTGTCGGAAGTCGGCCTGCGGGGCCTCGGCCCGACGCGCACCCTGGTGCTGATCGACGGCCAGCGTCTGATCCCGGTGTTCTCGGGCGCCACCTCGGTGCCGGACCTGAACTCGGTGCCGCTCGCCATGGTGGATCGCGTGGAAGTGCTGCGCGACGGCGCCTCCTCGATCTACGGCGCTGACGCGGTCGGCGGCGTGATCAACATCATCACCAAGAAGCACGCCGACGGCCTGTTCATCGACGGTTCGGTGGGCGGCGCGCAACACGGCGGCGGCACCCAGTACAGCGTGACCGGCACGCTGGGCCTCAACTCCGACAAGGGCAACCTGCTGCTCGGCGTCGGCTGGGACCATACGGACGCCGTGCAGGTCCGTGACTGGGCGCTCAATCCCCATCTCAACCAGCCGGGTGAGGGCGGTTCAACGTACCGTTCGCAGATCGACCTGCTGCAGGACGAGAACTCGAGCGCCGTCTGGGCCAATGGCACCCAGTACGACATCCACAACCCGATCGTCGCCACCCTGGCGCCCAACCTCGTCTACCTGCCGACCGTCGGCAAGGTGAAGCTGAACGCCAACGCCCCCGGCTGGAACTGGCTGACCGGTGAACTCGACCGCAAGCAGATTAGCTTCAACGGCCACTACAACATCACCGACAACATCACCTTCGTCGGCGAGGGCTTCTTCACCGACCGCAACTCGGCCCAGTCCCTGCGTCCGGAACCGCTGCTCGGCGACACCATCGCTACGGTGGTGAACGGCAACCAGGTGTTCGCCGGCTTCGTCGTGCCGACCTTCGCCCCTGGCAATACGACGGGCCAGGACATCACCGCCTTCCTGACGCCGACCCAGTTCGGTCCGCGCCGCTACAACCAGGACTCCCAGACCTACCGGATCCGCTTTGGCTTCGAGGGCACCCTCGCCGGGAAGTGGGACTGGGAACTGGGCTATGTGGACCAGGAAAACCACACCGTCACCACGGTGCACAACGAAGGCAACTTCAACCACCTGGCGCAGATCACCGGTCAGATTCAGTGCATCGACGTGCCCGGCGGCTGTATGCCAAACAACCTGCCGAGTTCGGATCCGCATTCGCTCGCGCATGGCGGGCCGTCGATGATCCCGGTCTCGATGCCGAACTTCTTCAACGGCCCGAACATGTTCACGGCGGACCAGGCGAAGTACCTGACCTTCACGAACACCGACCGCAACAACGCCTCAGAACGCTACTTCTACGCCAACATCAGCGGCCCGGTGTTCGACCTGCCCGCCGGCACGGTGAAGGGCGCGGTGGGCTTCGAGTACCGTCGCGAGCACCTCGACGACACGCCGGACGAACTGGTGCAGGAAGGCTGGGGTCCCAACCAGTCGAATCCGACCTCGGGCGGCTACAATGTGACCTCGCTGTATGGCGAACTGAACGTGCCGGTGCTGAAGGACGCGCCGTTCGCCAAGTCGCTGACCCTGACGCCCAGCGTCCGCTACGATCACTATTCGAACTTCGGCGACTCCACGACCGGCAAGTTCGGCGTCGACTGGCAGGTGATCGATGACGTGCGCGTCCGCGGCTCCTACTGGACGGGCTTCCGCGCCCCCAGCACGGCCGAACTGTTCGGCGGCCAGCTGATCTCCGACATCAGCGCCAGTGGCGACCCTTGCGACACCCGAACCCCGGCCAACGCCAACGGCAACGCCAACTCGGGCCAGGGCCTGACGGGCGCCGGCTCGCAGTGCGCCCTCGCCCTGACCGGCAAGACGAACAACACTATCCAGTTCAACAGCGGCGCCCTGACTCAGTACTTCTCGCCGCAGAACGTGACCCAAAACAATCAGGAACAGATCCTGATCGGCGGCAACCCGAACCTGCGGCCGGAAATCGCCCGCGGCTGGGGCGCTGGCGTGGTGTTCACCCCGCACTTCGTGCCGGGCTTCTCGTTCGACATCGACTACTACCATACCGAGCTGAGCAACACGATCCTGACCGGCGGCGTCGCCGGCGTCACCAGCCCGGATATCGTGCTGCTGGGCTGCTATGGCGCTGCTCAGAACTCGGCGTTCTGCTCACTGATCCACCGCAATGCGGCGGGCACGATCTACCAGATCGACAGCCTCAACACGAACCTCGGCAACGCCGTGGTTGAGGGGCTGGACTTCGAGTGGATCTTCGATACCGGGCGTCAGCACTGGGACATCCCGAGCATCGGCGGTTCGCTCCGCGCCGACCTGCAGCTCAGCTACCTGATCACCAGCACGCAGTCGCAGGCCGATGGTACGGTCGCCAACTACCCGGGCACCTTCGTCTATGCCAACGAAGGCGTTTACCCGCGCTGGAAGGGCGTCCTGAACCTCGACTACAAGCGCAACGCCCTGACCCTGCACTGGGATACGCGCTACATCGAGCACACGGTGAACGTCGACGGGTCCGCGGCCTCGGTTGGCAATCGTACGCCCGACGTCTGGTACAACGATATCAGCGTCAGCTACAATTTCGCCAAGCTGGGTCCGGCCAAGAGCGCCCGCGTGACGCTCGGGATCGACAACCTGTTCGACCAGGATCCGCCGTTCCTGACCAGCGACTCGATCTGCAAGTGCAACAGCCTCGCGGGTCCCTACGACTTCGTGGGCCGGTTCTTCTACGGCCGGATTTCCACGAGCTTCTGATATCCGGCGGCGAGGCGGCGCTTGGCCGCCTCGTTCTCCACCAAGCGTCCAGGCAACCGCCCGCGGCTCTCCGCGGGCGGTTGTTCGTTTGGGTTGAGCAGTTCCAGCCACGGCTGCCTTTCACGGCAGACCAAGTCGCCCTAGACTCACTGTGGGGAGACAAGCTGATGCGTCTCAGGCGTCCGGATCGCCGGCATTTACTTGCGGCCGTCGCCATGCTGGCGGCGCCCGGGGCTCAGGCCCGCAGGCTGCGCCCCGCACCGCAGGTGCAGATCAATCTCGCCGGCCAGGCGCCAGCCTTGACGAGCCCAGCGGGACAGGCCGCGGTGATCCCCGCCGGCGCCGACGCCGCCTCGCGGATGACCACCCAAGTGCGCCTCAACGGCGAGGGCCCCTATGAGTTCGTGGTCGACACCGGCGCAAACCGGTCCGTGGTTGCGAGTGAGGCGGCCGCGACGTTGAGGCTGCCCGTCGGCCCGCAGACCCCAGTGCACGGCATCGCCGGCGTCGAGCCGGCCGGCACCGTGGAGGTGGCTTCCCTGGCGGTGGGCGAGGTTCGCTCGAGCGGGCTCGAACTGCCGATCCTGCCCGGGGGTCAACTCGGCGCCCAGGGACTGCTCGGCGTCGACGTGATGCGCGACCGCCGCGTGACCCTGGACTTCGCGGCCGGCGTCCTGGTGATCACCCCGCCGCGGCATGAGGTTGATACGCCGGGACTTGAGGCCCCGACACGGATCCTTGGCGCACACCGCGACGTCATCAGCGTGGCCGCCCGCTACCGCTTCGGACAGCTGACCATCGTCGACGCCGACGTCGACGGCGTGCCGGTCACAGCCTTCCTCGACTCCGGATCACAGAACACCGTCGCCAACCTGGCCCTGCGCAACGCCCTGGTCGGGCGCAGGCCTGGCCTCACCGCCCAGATGCACCCGGTCGAGCTGCTCAGCGCCACGGGCCAGTCCGCGCGTGGCGAGGTCTGCGTGCTGCCCGAGATTCGCCTTGGCGGACTGGCGATCGGCGACCTTGGGGCCGTGTTCGCGGACCTGCACACCTTCGCCATCTGGCGGCTGATCGATCGGCCGGCGATCCTGATCGGCGTCGACGTGCTGCGCCACTTCAAGGCTGTGGAGCTGGACTTCAGTCGCAGGCGCGTCGTCTTCTATGCGCCGCGGTCGGCCACGACCGTCTACGGCGGCTGACGGCGCGCTCAAAGACCTCCCGGCTTGCACTCCGTCTTCAGAAAATTGTCGATCTCCGTCAGCTGAAGCTCGGCCATTGCCGGGGTCATGAAGATGAACTGGTGGCCCATGTCCGGGATCTCCAACAGGCGATAGGGTCTGCCGGCCGCCTTCAGCGCCGCGGCGAACTTCCGGGACTGGGCGATGTCCACCGTCTGGTCGCGGTCGCCATGATAGATCAGGATCGGAATCTTGGCCTCTTTGGCATGCTCAAGGGCGTCCAGCCCCCCGATGGTGGGATGCTGGAACTCCCGCTGGTAGCGGTTGTCGAAGGTGGCTCTCTCGATGGACGCGAGGTCGCCGGCGCCAGCTCCGCTGATGGCGCACTGGTAGAGGCCATTGGGTCGAATGGCGGCGGCCAGGGCGGCGTATCCGCCATAGGAGTAGCCGAACATGGCAACCCGTTTCGGGTCGGCGATCTTCTGTTCGATCAGCCATTTGACGCCATCGTCCTTGTCGTCCTGCATCGCCCGGCCCCACTGGCCGTCGCCGGCGCGCCACAGCTTCTGCCCCCACCCCTCCGAACCGCGAAACTGCGGCTCGAGCACCGCAAAGCCTCGACTGGCGAAATACTGGACCCAGCCCGCGAGGTCCCATTCCATCTCGTCACGCGCCCAAGGGCCGCCGTGCGGCTCGATCAGGGTGGGGTAGGGGCCCGGGCCAAACAGCGCCTTGGGCGGCGTGGTGAGATACGCCGGGATCATCAGGCCGTCGCGCGCCGGATACTCGACCAACTGCGTCTCGCCGAGCTGCGTGGTGTCGATCCACGGCCGCGCCTTGCCCAGGAGCGAGAGCTTGCCACCGTCGTAGAGGTAGTACTCCGGAGGCTGCATCGGTCCGGATTTCTCGACGACCATCAACCTGCGGTCCGCGGAGATCGAAATGATCGTTGCCGCAGCGCCGGCCTCCACCGCGATCTTCGCCGTGCCGCCGCCGCCGGGGTCGGTCCACTCCATCGGTTTCGTCGTCAGACCCAGGGCCGCGTTCAGGCCCCGCGACGCCGCGCCAAGCGTCTGATTCGTCCAGTACATTCTTGGCGCCTCGGCGTTGTATGCAAAGCCGATCGGCGTACCGAAGTCGGTCGGACTGGTCGACAGCACCACCGTTTCCGCTTCGAACAGTTTGTGCTCGAACGCCGGCTCGATGATCTTGCGGGCGTGAATGTCGTATTCGTAGATGCCCGCCTTGTCTCTCCCCTTCGCCGACCGCAGATAGACCACGTTTGGATCAGTAGAGAATGAAAGGAGGTCGAGCGTCTCACGATCCTTGGCGAATTCACGGAAGTGCTCTTCCCATTTACCCGTTGCGGAGTCACGGAACTCCAGCGCGATGTAGACCTTGCCATCCTGGTAGTTGAGAACTTCCCGGGCGCGCACTGCCCCCTGCAGGTCGGCGTGCAGTGCGATCACGTGCTCCGAAGCGCGCTCGATCCGGCTCGCCTGGTTGGTGTGAACATTGACCTTGTAGACGTCGCCTTCGCTGCTCAGTCGGCGGTCGATCGCCAATACGTTGTCAGGATCAAGCGGCAGATCGCTGATGATCTCGGCACTGCCGAGGGCGTTGTAAAACTTAGCGTCCTCTGAGCCGAAGCTGTCGTCCGGCAACAACTCGTCCCAGTGCTGGCCTTTCAGATCCGTCAGAAACTGCTTGATCAAATGGGTGCGGCGCACGCCTGCCGTGAAGGTCTGCACCGCGGTCACAAGGATCCGGTCGTCTTTGATGAAGCGCACCGAGAGAGGCCGCATCCTCGCCATGCCAAGCATCACGGGCGCTTTCGAGAGGTCCGCGACGTCCCAGATCGAGATGTTCTGCACCACCCCATCCGGGGAGGTCAGGCCGACAATGTGTTGGCCGTCGCGCGCGATCGAAACGTCATCGATGGCCGGCGCCCGCGTCAGGTCTTTGGCAGAGGGCGCCGCCGCCAGCGCCGGCGACGCGCCGCACAACATCACGCAAAGAAACAAGGCCGATGACTGCAACCTGTAAAGGTATCCCGCGCTTCCGCCCACAGGCCTTCCCCTCAATGCGAAAACTGTAAGCCCCGGCCCTCTCAGGCCCGCGTCAGGCTTACTTTTGTAACGCTGCGCGGGCGAGTGTGGCGGAATTCCTGCACTCCTGGGGAAAATTTGGCGGCCGTTGGCAAATTTGCGACACTGAGATTGCACCACCATGACCTCCTGGTACCAATTGTCACAGCGGCCCGAATTTCACCCACGGGCGCGCAACGGGGTAAGTATTCCATGACGTCATATCGTGGGCTGCTACTGGGCAGCGTGTTTGCCATGACGGCGGCGATCGGCTCGACACCGGCCACATCGGCGTTTGCCGCCGACGCGAGCACAGCCTCGACTTCGAGCCCGACCAGCAATTCCGACCAGAGCGAGGTCGAAGGTCTCGTCGTCACCGGCTCGCGCATTCCGCACGACAACTTCAGTTCCGCGGCTCCCGTTGAGGTCATCACCACCCAGCAGAGTCGCCTGCAGGGGATCGTCGACCCCACGCAGATACTGCAAACGTCCCCGGTTGCGGCCGGATCCGTGCAGATCAACAACCAGTTCAGCCAGTTCGTCGTCAACGGTGGCGCCGGCGTCAACACCATCTCGCTGCGCGGGCTAGGCTCGCAACGCACCCTGGTTCTGCTCAACGGTCGTCGCCTGAACCCCGCCGGCGTGTCCGGCACCGTGGCGGCTGTCGACCTGAACGTCATCCCCTCGGCGCTGATCGATCGGTACGAGATCCTGAAGGACGGCGCATCTTCGATCTACGGGTCGGACGCTATCGGCGGCGTCGTGAACATCATCACCAAGAACAAGTTCGACGGGCTCGAGGTAGAGGCTGACGGGGCCGTCCCCGGCCGCAATGGCGGCTCGACGTATGACTTCGCCGTTTCTGGCGGCCGGGTGCGGGATAACTATCATATCCTGTTCGGCGGCGAGTACTACAAGCAGAACCGCATCCACCTGGGTAGCCGTCCGTTTGGCGTATGCCCCTCGGACCTTTACCGAAACCCGGCCACCGGGGTCTACGACTATGACCGGCAGTATGCCGACGGCACCCCCTACTGCGCTTTCACCCAGACCAATTACGTGGAGTCGCTGACCACCGGCGCCACCTACGTCTATGACCCGAGCCAACCGTCATCCTTCCCCTATGTGCCGTTCCACCAAGGGTCCTACCCGGCCATTCCGCGGATCACCAACATTGCGACCGATCCCAACGAACGGAACACCGACATTCTGTCGCCGGTGAGCAGAACCTCCGCGGTGGTGATCGGGTCTGTCGATACCGGCGCGCACAGCGAGTTCTACTTCGAGGGCATCTTCACCAACCGCAAGTCCAACCAGGACGCCTATGTGCCCCAATTCTTCGTCTCCAGTCTGGATGACGTCCTGGCGCTGGGCTTCAATCCGTTCAACCGTTTCGTCGGCGACTTCCCCGACTCGATCCTCACCCTGCCCGTCGAGCACTACAGTCAGAACGTCAACGCCGGACGGGTGGTGCTGGGCTTCAAGGGCGACTTCCCCTCGGGCTTCATGTCGAAGTGGCGCTACGACGCCAGCGTGACCTATGGCCTGTCACGGGCGACCTACACCATCCCGTACATCAGCACTGCGCGCGTGGAGAACGCCCTGGATGTCGTCGTGGCGCCGGCCGGGACGCCGGCGGCTCTGCGCCGCCTCAACCCGGTGGACGGCCAGTACTACACCTGCTCGGTCAACGTCACCAATCCGAACGCCGGCTGCTATCCCATCGACTGGTTCGTGTCCTCGGCGTCGTTCGCCAAGGACCCTGCCTATGCCTACATCAACCAGCTCGACCATGGGCGGACGAACTACGACCAGGTGGTCGCTTCGGCTTACATCAACGGGCCGCTGTTCAACATGCCCGCCGGCGCGCTTCAGGCGGTGTTCGGCGCCGAGTTCCGATACGACAAGCTGTTCGACTACCAGGGCGACGGCTCCTTTGCCCGGGACTATTTCGGCCAGTCCACGTCGGGGCTGACCCAGGGCAATGATCACGTCTGGGAAGTCTACGGCGAGCTTGAAGCGCCGCTCCTCAAGGGTAGGGCGCTGTTCGAGAGCCTCACCCTGAACGTCTCGGGCCGTTACACCGACTACAAGACGGCGGGCAGCGACGGCACCTACAAGGTCGGGCTGAACTGGCAGGTCGTGCCCTGGCTGAGGGCCCGCGCGACCTACGGAACCTCGTTCCGCGGCCCGGCCCTGTTCGAGAACTATCTGGCGGGCCAGACCAGCTTCACCGGCGCCGCCGACCCTTGCCGCAACTACGGCGAGGTCTCGTCGCCCGGCGATCCGCTCTACACGAACTGCATGTCGGAGGGCCAAGCCCCAGACGGCGCCGGTTACTTCTCGACTCCGCAGGTGTTCACCCAGGGCGCCAACGGCCGTCTGCGGCCTGAGACCTCCAAGAACTTCACCGGCGGGATCATCTTCCAGCCCAGCTTCGCCGATCTGGAAGTGTCAGTGGATTACTTTCACATCGAGGTGGACAACCAGATCGCCAACTTCGGCGCCAGCTACATCCTCGACCGCTGCTACGGCAGCACGCTGTTCCGCAACGGCGACCCCTTCTGCGCCCTGATCAGCCCGCGCGACGGGAACGGCGACATCCCGTTCATCGACGACTCCTATGTGAACATCGCCCGCCAGCAGACCGCCGGCGTCGACCTGGAAGTGAAGTACAAGCGGCAACTCCCGTGGTGGGACACCAAGCTCGACTTCGACTGGCAGGGCACGGTCACCACGACCGACGCCACCGAATACCTGCCCGGCACCGGTCTCCAGAGCTACAACGGCACCTTCGGCGATCCGAAGCTGGTGTGGAACGCCCAGATCCTGCTGAAGCGGCATGCCTGGACCTTCGCCTGGAACATGCAGTACATCGGCGGCACGGATGTGTACGCGCTCAGCGGCATCGCTCCGGGCGGGCAGTACAAGCTGGATCAGCCGTCGATCGTCTACAACGACCTGTCGCTGACGTACGAAGCGGACAAATGGAAGTTCACTGCGGGGGTGCGCAACGTCGGCGACGTTCTGCCGCCGCTCATCTCGAACAACTCCACGGGTGTCGCGCCGCGTTACGGCGAAGTCAGCGCCGGCTACGGCACATACGATTTCTACGGCCGCACCTTCTTCATGAACCTGACGAAGGACTTCTGATAGCGGCCAACGGTCGCCACTCCCTACCGTCATTGCGACCGCCGCGGCCATCCGGCCGCGGCGGCTTGCGTTCAGGCGCCGGGTCCACGTCTGTTCGCGCCGGAGCGGGGACGTCCCGGCGGATTTGTCCTACCGCACCAGGCGCGGCGCCAGCACCGCCGCGCCCTGCTGGCGCAGTTCAGCGTCGCGCACCTGGGCGGCGAGGGCCTGAGCGTTGGGGTCGCGGGCCAGCCAGACGGCGGCGGCCAGGATCTTCGTCGCATCCGCGCCGCCGCCGAACATCCGGCCGAGCGCGTCGAACGGCGAGACCTGGCTGTCGATGGTCTTCAGCCGCACGTCGCCCTGGATGCTGGCCAGGGCCTTGGCCCGCTCGACCGCCAGGGGAAAGCCGCCGATCTGATCCACCAGACCCAGCTGCTTGGCCTGCACGCCGGTCCAGACACGGCCCTTGGCGATTTCCTTGACCCGGTCGACGGGCAGCTTGCGCCCTTCCGCCACCCGGCTGACGAAGCCGTTGTAGATGTTGTCCATCCAGGTGGAGAACGCCGCGCGCTGCTTGTCGGTCATCGGCGCCCCGGCGCCGAAGGCGCCGGCGTAGTCGCCGCCGACGCCCAGGCTGCGCATGTCCACGCCGAACCGGGCCAGCGCCGGGCCAATGGCCAACTTGCCGCCGAACACGCCGATCGAGCCCGTGAGGGTCGACGGCTGGGCGACGATCTCCGAGGCCTGAGACGAGATCCAGTAGCCGCCGGACGCCGCGTAGGTCCCCATCGACACCACCACCGGCTTGCCGGCGGCCTTGGCCGCCCGCACCGCCGCAAGGATCTGCTCGGAGGCGGTGTCGGAGCCGCCGGGCGAGGAAACCCGGAACACGATGGCCTTGACCGACTTGTCGGCGATGGCCGTGTAGAAGGCCTTGGCCACGTCGTCGGAATAGATGTTGCCGCCACTGCTGAAGGGGTTGGCGCGGGCGCCGGTGCCGGTGACGATCGCCCCCTCGGCGTTGATCACGCCGATGGTCGGCCGGCCGGCCCCGGCCAGCGCCGCCGCCTGGCGCGCGCTGGCGGCATAGGTGGTGAAGTCCAGCAGGCTCGCGTCGTCGCCGGCCTGCTTGAGGATCGCATCCTCGGCCTCCTTCTCCTGGCCGATATGGTCGATCAATCCGTTGGTCCGGGCCTGTTCGGCCGAATAGGGACCCGCCTCGATCAGGCCTTTCAGCACGCCCTCGCCCTTGCCGCGATCCTGCGCGGCGGCGGCCAGGCCCGTGCCGTAGATCGATCCCAGCCACGACAGCTCCGACTCGCGGTGCGCCGGGGTGTAGTCGCTGTAGAGGTAGGGATTGACTGCGTTCTTGTACTCGTAGCGCTGCTGGTAGTCGGCCGTGACGCCGTACTTGTCGAAGAAGCGCTTGAAGAACATGTCCTCCGCGGCGATGCCGGTCACCTGAAACGACGAGGACGGCTGCATCCAGACGTCGCCGGTGGCGGAGGCCAGCTCGTACGTCGAGGTGATGATCCCGCCGGGGTAGAGGCCCTGGCTGTGCGCCACGATCGGCTTGCCCGAAGCGCGGAAGTGCTTGAAGGCCGCGCGCAACTCGTCGGCCGCCGCCGGCGCCATGCCGGTTTCCGGCAGGCGGATGAACAGGCCCTTCACCCGGTCATCCTTCTCCGCCCGCAGCAGCGTCTGCTCGATCCCCATGACCGACAGCGAGCGCCCGTTCAGGCCGAACGGGTTGGAGCCCTCCTGGTCGGCGATGCCCTGCCGCAGGTCCAGGCTGAGCACCGTGTGCGACGGCGGCGCCGCGGGCCTGGCCGCGCTGGCGATGGCCCCGATCAGCAGGATCGGTACGCCGACCGCGAACAGCAGCAGGCCGACGAACACGCCGGCGACGGTGATCAGGAACTGCTTCATGGGACTCTCGGCGGTCAGGGAGACGCCAAGGCTAGAGGCTTTCCCGGCCCGATGGAATTGCCCGCAAGCGCCTAGGCGTAGGCCAGGGCCTCCACGGCGTCGAAGGTCGACAGCACGCCGGCGTCGGCGAACGGCAGCACCTGCGACATCAGCACCCCGGCGCGCCCGGCGGCGGGGTCCAGCCAATAGTAGCAGTTGGCCAGCCCGGCCCAGGCCAGGCTGGCGGCGCCGCGCCCGGCGGGACGCGGATCGTGGTTGATCAGGAAGCCCAGGCCCCAGCCCTTGGGGGCGCCGGCCATCGGCTCATAGTCGTTGCTGAGCGCGGGGTTCGAGGTCTTCAGGGCGCCGGCGCCGAGGGGGCCGATCTGGTTGCGGCCCATCTGCGCCACGGTTTCCGGTCTGAGAATAGGCCCGCCGCCTGCCAGGAGCGCGCGAAGGAAGGTCAGATAGTCGCCCGCCGTGCTGTAGAGGCCGCCGCCTCCCATGGCGAAATAGGGCACGGGTGGCATGGCGAAGGGGATCGGCAACAGGCTGCCATCCGGCAACCGCTGATGCACGCTTGCGCGGCGGGTGTTCTGGCGCTCGCCCGGGCTGAAGGTGGTGTCGGCCATGCCCAGCGGCCCGCAGATGTGCGCCTCCACATAGGCATCCAGCCGCTCGCCACTGACCGCCTCGACCAGCTTTCCGACCCAGTCGGTGCTGATGCCGTACTGCCAGCCGGCTCCAGGCTCGAACAGCAGCGGGATGTCCGGGTCCTCCGCCCCCATCAGGCTGGCCCCGGTCGCCTGCAGATAGCGCACCAGATCGGCGCTGAAGAAGTCGTAGGCCAGGCCCGAGGTGTGGGTCAGCAGGTGACGCAGGGTGACTGGCGCGCGGGCGGCCCGCAGTTGCGGCGCGCCGTCGTCCCCGAAACCTTCCAGCACCTGTGGCTCGGCCAGCCGCGGCAGCCAGCGTGCCACGGGATCGTCGAGCCCGACCCTGCCCTGCTCGACCAGTTGCATGGCCGCGGCCGACGTCACCGCCTTGGTCAGGGAGGCGATCCAGACTACCGTGTCCTCGGTCATCGCCGAGGCATTGTCGGCGCCGCGCACGCCGGCCGCCGCCTGGATCACGCCCTCGGGTCCGGCCAACGCCGCCGTCATGCCGGGCGCATGGCCCGCGGCCACGCCCGCCTGAAGAATCGCCTGCAGCGCCGCCGCGTCGGCCATGGCCGCCTCCCCTGGATGTCTCCGGACGAGCCTAGAACATGCCACGACGCCGCAGAACCATGACCCAAGGTCAGGCTGGCCGAAATCCAAAAGGCGAAGGGCAGATTGGGCGGGAAGGAAATGGTCGGAGTGGCAGGATTCGAACCTGCGACCCCCGCGTCCCGAACGCGGTGCTCTACCAGACTGAGCCACACTCCGATGTGGATCCGAGCAGCCAGAACGCCGTCCGATCCGGGGATCCCGACGCGCGGCGGCTTGGCCTTCGCCCGTCGGGAGGGCGCCTTATAGAGGACGACCCGCAAGCTCGCAAGCGACCGTCGCAATCCTTTCGCAACGGGCGTTGCAACGGCCGGACGCTTGCGCTATTTGACCGCCTCCGCCACGGGGACCTGGCTCCCCGCCGTTCCTGCTGGGGAATGGTGTAATGGTAACACTGCGGTTTTTGGTACCGTCATTCTAGGTTCGAGTCCTAGTTCCCCAGCCAATTCCTCGATTCCCAAAAAGAATAAGTGGCTTAGGGACTTAGCGGCAGATTGCCACTAATGGGCGCCACTAAAATGCATCAGAAAGTGCCGAATCTGACGGTTCGGAACGGAATCTTCGAAAGCCGAATCCAGATCCCCGCGGACGTGCGCGTGGCCTATGGCAAGTCCGTAGAGCAGGTAAGTCATGGCACGCGCGACTTCCTGACCGCACTTGCGGCGCATGAGGAGACCCAGAGGGCGGTCAGGGCGAGGATCGCTCTGCTTCGCTCAGGCCAGGCCGCGGCAGCCCAGCCGAAGCGGCCTGACTGGACCCCTGAGAAGGCGCTTGCGGCCATAGGCGCCTGGGAGCGCAAGGAGACTGAGCGGCGCTACCTTGACGCCTTCTATGGGCGGACCCCCCGGTTCAATTTCCTCGATCCTGAGATTAGTCGGCTGCAGGAGCTCGTGAAATCCCTCGACGGCAGGCGCTGGTGGGAAGTTCCGGGTTTTCTGGAAGAACTGGTGAGCGCCATGGCCGGCGAAGGCATTGCCCTTACCCCTGACGATCCGGCGATCGCCTCCCTTGAGAGGCCCTTTGGCGAGGCGCTGGCCCGTGTGTCGCGTCAGACCCTCCTGTTTGGCGAGCGCGACTTCTCCCAGTGGCCGCCGTCTGGACGCCAGAAGGCGCGGTCCGGCGCGAGCAGGCAGCAGGAGGAGCCGCAAGAAGGCGGCGCGCCGCGTCTTTCCGTCCTCCTGGAGACCTTCATCGCCCACAGCAGCATGCCGTCCAAGGACGCCTCGGAGATGCGCGGGTACGTCAAGCGCCTCATCGAACACCTCGGCGACATCCCTGCCGACACAGTGACAACGATCGCCCTGGATGGCTTCCTGTCGAGGCTGCGGCAGTTTCCCCATACGCGCCGGCCTGAAATCCTCCGGCTGCCCTTTGACGAGATCGTCGACAAGCACGGCGGCGAGGATGCCGATGTCCTGAGCACCAAGACCATCCGCATCAAATGGTTCGGCGCATATAACCGGCTCTTCAAGTATGCGGTCTCGCGCGAGCTCGTGGCGCGCAACCCGGTGACGCCTGCACTGCCGAGCAAGAAGGCCGATCAGACCCGCGACCGCGAACCCTGGAGCGGCGAGCAGATCGCGGCGATGTTCGCCCGTCCCCTTTTCACCGGCTGCGCGTCCCTGCACGGCTACCGCGACAGCCCGGGCTATCTCATAGCCCACGATGCAAAGTTCTGGCTCCCGCTCATCGCGCTCTTCTCAGGCATGCGTCTCGACGAGCCCGGCGCTGCCCTGGCTGAGGAGGTCAAGCTCGAGGACGGTGTCTGGTACTTCGACCTGCGGGGCCGGCCGCTATCGGGCGCGCGCAGGGTCAAGAACGCACAGAGCCGTCGCGTTGTCCCGGTCCATCCTGTGCTGATCGAGCTCGGATTCATCGAGTATGCGCAGGCGCAGGACCAATGGCTCTTCCCAGACCTGCAGCACAACGGGCGGCAACGCACGGCGACGTCTGCGATCTCCAAATGGTTCGGGCACTGGCGTAAGGCCAACGGCTTTCACGACCCCGCCCGAATGCAGGACCATCACTCTTTCCGGCACTCATTCAAGGACGCCTGCAGGGCGGCAGGCCTGTCAGAGGACCTGCATGACAGGCTGACCGGTCATGCCGGCTCAGCAAACCAGCAGATCAGCCGCGGCTATGGCGCTGGGTGGTCGGTGAAGGCGCTCGGCGAGGCTATGTCGAAGGTGGAGTTTCCGACCTTCCCGCTTGCCGAGCTCAAGCCCTTCCCTGTCGCTTCCTGAAGATGAGGCGCGCCCCAGCTGGTGCCCTTGGTGTCCGATCGGGATTATCCCGATCATAGGATGAGGATAATCCGGTCATCTCTCACCAGCTTTGAAGCGGGCATCGGCGCGACGATTCCAACGAGAAGATATATTATCTATTTGATCTTGTTTAAGTTTCTTGATTTCGACTTCGCTGGTCGGGTGCTCAAAAGAGCCGTAGCGCGCTTCGAGAAGGCCCAGATTCCTGGTCCAGGTTTCTGCGAGCTCTTTGCGCCATCGGTATTCGTCTGCTTCCCAGCCTGAGAACAGGTCTGACCAGTGACCGTCCCGCCAGAACGAGACGTGTTCGCAAAGCTGCGTCGCGGCGTCTTCGCGAGCCTTGGCGCGCAGTCCTTCAGACAGCGCGATCCGGCGGGCAGCGATCGGGCCGGCGGGACGTCTGCGACGAACCGGCACCTGCAGCAGATCAAGCAGGCTGCCCGCGGTGGTCACCGATATCTCAGGATCCACGCCGCGCCAGAGGTTGCGCACGTGTTCCCAGTGGTCCGCTATCGCAGCCTTCGCCGTTCCCGCCCTCTGGTGCAGCTTGAACAGCAGCTCCATCCCCCCGTTCGAGCGCCTCTCCAACCACATCCGCACGCGGCCGACGTGTCGGTCAGGGACGTGAGCCACGACTTCGCTCACGAAGCGGCCCTCCCGGTCGCGACCATTGACAACGATGCGGTTGAAGCCCCCGACATCATCATATCCCCAGTCCCTCATCCTCACTTGCAGGACGTGCATCAGGTCGCTGGCGCGCCTTGAGAGCACGCTATCAACCGCAGCCACGTCCTTGGGCCACGTCAGCTTCAGCCACATGTTGAACGGCGCCTGGCGTACCTGGAGCGAGAAAGTGGAGGCCTCGTAGATTTCCCTGGTCTGTTCGACGTCGAGGAACAGCCGCCCTGGCCGACGCGCGGACGAACTTCTGCGGCTCGCCCTGTTCGGAGCGACCCGGTCAGACACCGGCGATCCTGATCCTTCGACCACTGCGACAAAGTCGGCCAGCCGCTCGTGGAAGAGCATCGCGGCTGCGCGAACGACCTCCTCACTGAGGCGCGACGGCGCATGCGCCCAGCAGTGTTGCATCAGGCTCCAAAGGGCGGACAGTCTACGGCCTGACGGCGCAACAAGCCGTTCGAAATCCGCCACCACAGCGCGGGCATCGGCGTCAGCGATCAGTCGTGCACCTGAGGCCCGGGTTGAACGGACAGGTCCGACGAGGTCCACCCTGAGGCTGTTCAGCGCCGAGAGGATCAGATCCACCTTGTCGGATGGGTTCAACGAAGACATTTCGAGGGCGTCAAGCTGTCCCTCAAGATCCAGCCGCGCCGCGGCGCGCAGATACCCCAGAAGCCAGCTGAACCGCGGCCCCAGCACCCGCTCGAACACCGCCTGGGAGGTCACGGGTCCGACGGAAGCGACAAGCTGGAGATCGCTCACGGGCTTGCGGAAATCGTTACTCGCCCCGGCGAGCAGGCCGAGTGCATCCTCTTCGAAAGAAATGGCCTCGACCTCGCACACACGCCTCAACATCCCCACCACGTCGGATTTGGCAGCCGCGGCAACCGGAATGTGCGCGAGGCGGTTCAGGGCTGGCTTGGGGAGGTCATCGGAATCAATCAGGGTGAAGATGAAGACTGCTGGGCTTTTCGGTCGGCTGATCTCCTCAAGGATGATGTCGATCCGATCCCCAATCCTGGCCGCCTCGTCGAAGAAGAACACCCTGCGCGCGCTGTTCTGTGGATGGTAGGGCTGGATCTCTTCGACGATCCCGATCAGGTCTGCGGTCCTCTGACGGGACGGCGGATAGAAGTCGAACTCGCTGTTCCTGCCCTCTGCGAAGGCCGTGCAGTTGTGGCACTGTCCACAGGCTGAGCCATCAGCCCGCGGCGCGTCGCAGAGGCACGCCTGCGCATAGATGAGCGCCAGGGTCGTCTTGCCCGCGCCGGACGGACCGGTAATGGCGACGCTCTTGAATGTGGCTGCGCGCGCCAGCGCCCTGAGCCCCTGTACCGCCGCGACCTGCCCCACGACATCAGAAAATGCGCGCGGCCGGTGCCGTTCTGACCAGTCTTGATCGAGGCTCAAAGAATTCATCTCTGACTGGTCCGGCCAGCGGATGCGGTGGCGATGCGCTTTGCATATATGCGTCGGCCACAAGCTCAAGCTTGTTCAGATGGAGGATCGAGGTTGGCCCAGTCCGAAGAAGCCGCTGGAGAGATCGATGAACTGGAGGATGCGCGCGACGAAGCCGCCGCTGCCGCCTCAGAGGCGCTTCGCGCCCGGCTGGAGGAGATGGCGGAACAGCAGAGGGGACGAAGTGTCAGCGTCAGCGGTAAGGGCGGCCCTGCTCTTTTCAGTATCGATGGAGATTGCCTACGGCTTGCGGTCGCCACACTCCCTTCGGCGAGCGGCGAAGTGGGATTTTCCGTCACAGCAGGCCGTACCGATATCACTGTGAGCGGGGAAGACTGGCGTTACTGGGTGAGCCTCCCGTCGGACAACAACCTGGCTGAAGGCGAGGTCTGTCACTTCGCCGCCAAGTACGAGCAGATGTCGAGGCTGGCAGCGATCCGGCCGTGGAACGCCAGCAAGGCCGGCATACACAAGACGGACCCGCATCGTCCCAGAGCGCCCGCCGAGAAGCAGACGCCATTTATCTACGACTTCACCTTCTCACCGATCTCCGAGGAACTGGTTGTGGTCCACGACCGCACCACGATTCGCCTGCCCGCCGCCACGGCCGCGGAACCGCCGATTTCTCTAGGTGTGCCGGACCGCTCGCAGGAGTTCGGATCCACCCCGGTACGGATGGCGCTCAATGCCCTGTGCGCCTTCGCCCCTGAACGCAACCAACCCGTCGCCGAGCAGTTCCAGCGCGTCTGGCTATCGCACGACACTGCCCAGGGAGGCACGCATATGCGCTGGTGCGTCGTCAACCTGAAGTATCCTTGTGGGATCAGTCTCTGCCTCACCTGGCCCACGGCCAGGAAGATCAAGAGCGCCCTGGCGCGCATGAACCGAGGCAAGGTCACGCTGGAACAGCGCGGGGAAAACAACGTCATCACAGATGGCGTGGTGAGCTTCTCCTTCCGACAGGTCCAGGGTAACGCACCAGACTTCCCCCTTGCGCCGCATCGTAGCCTCGCAGCGTCCTTCCCGCTCGCTGGTGAAGAGAATGTCAGCCGCCTCTTCGCAGCAGATCTTTACGACAAGCCACGCCCTACGCTTCCCCTGGGGGTGGCGATCGAGGACGGCGCTGAGCTGAGACTTACCCTGCCGGTGGATAAGATCGTCCGCGGCGGCGTCATCGTCGTGAAGGCGACGGATCCCGACGTCGGCGCCGCCTCTGGTCCGGAGGAACCCGTCGCGCTCAACGTTGCCCTGCCGACCTTCCTGCGGGCTGTCCGCAAACGCCCAGGCAACGATGTCGCCCTTGAGATCTGGCTGGGTGAGAAGCGTGGCCCGGCGCTCGTGGTGCGCGGCGAAGACGAGGAGCTGGTCTACCGGGTCATCCTCAGCGCGCTGTCAGACCAGGGGACCAGTCGCGACAAGGGCCGCGGCAGGCCATAGCCAGCTGGGCTGGCGCGGGGGGGGGGCGAGCCAATCCTGCGCATCGTGGCCTGCCTCTGCTCAAGCGACACATCGCTCGAAATGCTGGGGGTTGGCTGCACGGCCCTGAATGGGGCCACGCAGCCAATCCCTGGACCACTGGCTCGAAAATCAGGTCGGCGTCGATGAGACCCAAACGCTATATCCCTTACAGGGCGCTCCGGAGTCCCGTCCCACACGCGCCCTGAGAAGTGGCTCCGAGAAGCGCAGAGAGACCGCAAGGGCGTGCGAATTCCAGCGACCTTACCTGACGCGTTCAGCGTGAGATCGAGTTTTCCGCTCCGCTGGCATCGTCGGTGCGCCGGGCCAAAAACCAGCATTGGAGAGGTGTGTCGGCGCGAGGGGTCAGCTTCCTATATGGCGCGACCGCAAATTATCTGGAGGCCGCAATGCCCTTCCTCCCCGTTCCAGCCAACACTGACAGCCCCGCCATGCGCCAGGCCCTGACCTGGTGCCGGGAGAACCACATCCCGATCCGCCGCTGCAGCGACAAGCATCTGAAATACCGCGCCCTGAACTACTGGCCGGACCGCGGGACCATCACCCTGGACAGCGGCTACAAGCATCCGCACGGGGGCTTCGACGCCTTCGTACAGACCGTCCTGACCATGCGCGCGCAGGAACAGCACGCGGCGCAACGGTAAGGTCGTCGCAACTCATCGGTCCCCACCTCGAACCTTCGCTGCACCACTGCAACAGCGAAGGTTCATTCCATGTCCGATCTACCGTCTGGCCCCGGGCCGGACACCGACCGGCCGGCGGGTGGCGACCAGCCGCTCCCCGAGCCCGCGGCCGACCCGTCCTCCATCATCGACTTCCCGCCGGATCCCTTCCCGCCGGAGCGCCTGCCACTCGTGCCGGAGTCGATCCTGCGCAAGTACAAGGTCCATCAACCCGGCGACACGCGCTTCCGGGCCTGCGCCCGTCTTCGGCAGGCCCTCTATCGGGAGGAACTCGGGGCGGCGATCGGTTCGTACGCGCCCACCAAACGCCGCCGCCGCAAGCTCGGCAGCCGCCTGGCCCCGCTCCCGGCCGCAGCGGGCCTGAATTTCCTCGACCCGAAGATCGCCCGCCTGGCCTACCGCGAGGTGGTCTACCGCGAGCCGGGCGCGGTCATCGAGGAGAACCGCCTCTGGCGCAACATGCTCGCGAGCCAGCCTGTCGCGTTCAACCTGTTCGGGGCGCTCAAGATCGACCTCGCTAAGGCCGAGACCTGGGTCGCCGCCCTGCTTCCTGAGTTCACTGGCAAGGTCACGCACCTGCTGTTCGAGCACGCGCCGGCCCGTGGCGACGAACACTTCCTCGGCGACGGCACGGCGTTCGACGTGTTCATCGGCCTCAAGCGCCCGGACGGCCGACGGGCGTTCGTGGGCATCGAGGTGAAATACGCCGAAGGCCTGACGGAACCGGAGCCCCGCCACCGGCCCCGCTGGGACGACCTCAGCGCCACCAGCGGCCTGTTCGTCGACCCGGACGACCCGGCCCTGCGCGCCAACCCGCTCCAGCAGCTCTGGCGCGAACACCTCCTGGCGCACTGCCTCCTGGAGAACGGGCTCTACGACACCGGAGCGTTCGTCCTCATCGCCCCGCGGCTCAATGACGACGTCCAACGCGGCGCACGGCTCTACCGCGACCACATCCACAAAGGGGCCGACCGGGACCCGGCGCGGCATCCGGCCTTCGTCAACATCACCCTTGAGGACGCCGCCCTGGCCCTGGGGAGCGCGGGTGAGCACGAGCTCGCGGCCGCACTCTGGACCCGCTACCTCGATTTCAGCGCGGTCCACGAGCTGATCTGACCGCACCGGGACCGTCAGTCCGCGGTCCCGGCCTGCCGTCCTCCGCCCTGCGCTTCGTCCACCACACCGCGGCCCCCGTCACCGCCGGGCGAGCCGCCTTGCCTGGAGCACGCCCATGCCCTACCCCCACGCCCACGCCGCCCGCCGGGACCTGCACGCCGAAGTGGCCGGCAAGATCATCGCCGCCTTGCAGCAGGCGCAGGCCAGCGGAGAGGCCTTCGTCCGCCCCTGGCATGTCAACAGCGGCCGCGCCTGCAACCTCGTCACCGGCAAGCCGTACCGCGGGGTGAACACCCTGATCACCTGGGCCGCGGCTACGGAGCACGGCTACACCGACCCGACCTGGGCCAGCTTCCAGCAGTGGCGCGCCCACGGCTGCCCGGTGCGCCGGGGCGAGAAGGCAACCACCATCATCTTCTGGCAGCCGCGGCCCGGCGGCGGCGGCGGGGCCGACAGTTCGTCAGCAGCCGGCCCAGAGCGTGTCGGGAGCGGACCGGCCGACGCGGAACGGCCATCGCGCCGGTTCATCGCCCGCGCCTTCGCCATCTTCAACGCCGCCCAGGTCGAGGGCTACGTCCCTCCGCCCGGGCCACGCCTCACCGACGCCGCGCGCATCGCCCGCGCCGAGGCCTTTTTCGACGCCCTGCCCCTGACCGTCACCCACGGCGGGGACCGGGCCTGCTACCGACCGGTCACCGACACCATCGCCCTGCCGCCCTTCGCCGCCTTCCGCGATGCGATCGCCTACTATGCCGTCCGGGCCCACGAGAGCATCCACGCCACTGGGGCGCCGCACCGGCTGGACCGGGACCTCACAGGGCGGTTCGGCTCTGAGGCCTACGCCTTCGAGGAACTCATCGCCGAGCTCGGGGCGGCCTTCATCTGCGCGGACCTCGCCCTCACGCCGGAACCACGGCCGGATCACGCCCACTACCTGGCCTCCTGGGTGCAGGTCCTGCAGGACGACCCACGGGCGATTTTCACGGCGGCGGGGCATGCGCAGACGGCGGCGGACTGGTTGCATGCGCAGCAGCCGGACGTCGGCGAGGCTCCGTCGGTCGCCGCTGCCTCGGGCGCAGCGGGCCCGCACCACCGTCTGGCGGCATTCACGCAGAAGGCGGCCTCTGCGGCCGCGTTATCGCTTTGAAACTCGGGCGGGTCCTTGTGGCAGTTCTCGGCTCAGCGGCACTTCCTGCGGGTGCGCCATATCCAGCTCAGGTCTGGGGGAGAGCCCAGGCGCAACGGCTAGCGCGAGGTCTCGAAGAACCGCCCGGGCGTTGTGCCCAAAGCGTCGGCGACCTTGCCCAGCACCGTCACCGACGTGTTGCGCCGTCCTCGCTCGACCTGCCCGATGTAGCTCGGGGTAAGGCCGGCGCGGTGCGCGAGTTCTTCCTGGGAGATCCCCGCCGCCAGACGCACGCGGCGGATGTTTTCACCAACGGTTTTCGGCCAGTCCATCCACAGGATGGACATTGCAAACAGCTCAGCTCGCCAGTTACGATAGTAACTGGTAGTGCGCCCTCGGCGTACACGACTGCGCCAGAGGGACAGCCATGAAGGCCGCCAGCTACATCGCCGTAGCAGCACTCACCTTGACTCTGGTCGGCTGCGGGAAGGGCGTCCCCGCCGGTCAGGGGACCTCCTATTCGTCGGTCAGCGCCGGCGACCGCCCGTCCCAGGCCTTCCTCGATGAGCGGCTGATCATCCCCAATGCCGCCGGCTACCTGCGGCCCGACATC
This sequence comes from Caulobacter sp. KR2-114, assembly GCF_049446115.1. NCBI lineage: Bacteria > Pseudomonadati > Pseudomonadota > Alphaproteobacteria > Caulobacterales > Caulobacteraceae > Caulobacter > Caulobacter sp. KR2-114. The sequence continues at coordinate 16,916 of NZ_JBMSEC010000006.1, read as the reverse complement.
ACGGTTGGCCAGGTCGAGGCGTCGTATGCGCGCGATGACCTGCACTGGCGCAAGCAGCCGGAAGGCTACGCCCTGGACATCGCCTTCAAGGACGACCTCACCGGCAAGACGGGGAAGATGACGCTCCTCTTCACCCCGACCCACATCCCACCGGAGGGCACGCGCCAGGATGCGGTGGAAGCGAACGAACCTTTCGCCCAGATCACCCGCGGGGTCATGGGCGACGACGAGGAGATGGACACCGGCGACGTCATGAAAATCGCCACGGACGTGCGCAATGCGCACCTGCCGGTTCCTGCAGCCCTCCTCGCCCGGCGGCAGGCGCTCGTGCCGACCTGTGACGGTCCGAAGGCCATGGCGGCGCTGGCGGCCGTGCCGTCGCAGTTCCGCGACCCGTTCACGGTTCAACACCCGACCCTGACGAGCCTGACCGCTGTGCAGGAGACCGGCTTCGACGCGATGGAGGGGACGCGCGACTGCAGCGCCACAGCACACATGGACATCGGTGACCGCCTAATCCACTGGCGCTTCCTTGTCCGCAGCGGCCAGGTCCAGGTCCAGGGCGGCCAGGTCGACAATCAACCGCGGCCCAAGACGGATGCGTCGGCGGCGACGCCGGCCCGCGCCGGCCCGGTGACCACGCTGACGCCGGCCCAGCGCAAGGCCTTCGACGACACCTACTTCAACTGCAATCAGGAAGGGGCGCCCGGGTGTCTGGAGGCGGACTGCCGGACCTCACCCACGACGGCACAGGCCAAGGCGGAGGTGCAATACCTCTACGTCCGCACGCAGCAGGAAACGCCGGAGCTCCTGACGCCGCAGCTTAAGGCCTGCTTCATCGCTTCCGGGGGGCGCTTCTAAGCTCGGTCGGCACCTCCGGCAGCGTCACGATAGGTCGTGGATGCGCCAGGAGCAGACATCAGGCTGGCTCCGGATTCTTGACGTATCTGGGGGGCCGCCCAGGCGCTCCATCTATCCTGCACTATTGGGCGAGTCGCCGGGCCGAAGCCCGGCGACCGAGGCCGGGGAGCCTCTTACTTACCCTTGCGTTTGGCCTGAGATAGGTCCGAACCCGCAACGGATTTCGCCGCCTTGGAGCTCTTCGGATTGCTGAGAATCTTAGAAGCCATGCTGGCGTCCTTCTTACTCGTCGTCATTCGCTATCACCTCCTTTCCGCGCCGTGAACGGCACTCGCTAAACAGCGTTGGCTGAACTGCTAGATGGGGCCAGCGGCCGCGCTTGCTAGCGCCTCCCGCCGAGCCACGACCAAAAGTCCTTCTTGCGTTTGGACTTAGCGGCCTCATCCATCGCTTCCGAGGCTAGGCCCGGCTGACCGTCGAAATGGGTTTCGCGTGCCGCCCTGTCGCGGGCACGGCCCCACGCGACCTCGTCCTCCGACATGCTGCCAGCCCACACGACGGTGTCGCGCTTGATGAAATAGTGGGATCGGCAGGGGAATGCCCAACTCCCGATGGACGGGAAAAGACTCACCGTCTCGCCGTCATAGATGAGCTGCCAGCCGACCGGGCTGATCGGCGTGACCACCTTGATGCCGCAGCCGCAGAAGCAGCTGTGTACCGCAGTTGCGTAGGGGATCGAGACATAAAGGACGCCCCATTCGCGACCCTTCGGAATGAACTCGACGAACTCATGGCGGATTTTGAACGGCCGTCTCATTCGTCGCCGTCCTCGTTAATCGTCTCGGCAGCAGCGACCACGAAGATGGTGAAGTGCTCATGGCTGTCGTCGTCGTAGAAGCCGAACAGCTTCTTGAACTTGATGACGGCCAGCGCCGCGTTCAGCGCGTTCAGCTCCGCGACCTGGATGTTCTTGTCATATTCGTTCACGTCGTCGGCTGTCGAAAAGGCGATGCGGTTCTTCTCGTAGACGTGGTTGCGCTTGGCGGGCGTGCTCGTGGTCGTGCGCACCTGCCCCCGCAGGCTCTCACCGTGGATGGTGATGCCCATCCCGACATCGGCGAAGGGGATGCCGAGAGCCTCCAGCTTTTCGACGATGGGCCGCTTCCCGCTTCCCTCCATGCAGAGGAACACGAAGTCCAAGCCCTCCAGCTCGTGCAGCTTGTCGGGCATCATGGCGTAGGGGTGCGGGATGATACCCCGGCGCATCGTGCTGTAGGTGCGGGCGTGGAACGCGACCTTGGTCAGCTCCTCATCGAGCTCTTCGCCCGACACGGCGCCGGGAGCCCGGAAGGCGTTGTGCTGTTCGAGGCCGTCGCCGTCGAACAGGTGAATTTCCTGCACGGGACTTTTGGCGATGTAGTCCAGCACGTAGGAACCGGTGCCGCCGAGGCCGATGATGCCGATGCGCAGAGGCTTCAGCTTGTCGTTGATCGCAACGATGTCAGCCCTGCTGCTCGCGGTGTCCTCGTAGAGGAACACGCTGTCGTCGGGGTCAGGAGTGCGCGCCCTGTGGTTGATGGCGGTGACGCCTGGCTGGCGGGCCTGCGCCGGCCCCGAGATCTTCTCCACGTACATGGTCATCTTCTCGTAGAAGTCCGAGTAACGGCCGGTCAGGGCCGGCTTGTGGGAGAAGTTCCATTTCACCTCGTAACCGGCGATGGTCATCGGCGTCGAACTCGGGCCGAGCGACTGCATCGAGGCCCCGTTCTCGTGGCACGGCATCTCGCCGGCCCACTTGCACTGGTGATCTTCGGGCTCGAGCGCGACATCGTTGTTGAGGCGCAGCGCGGCGAACAGGTCGCCGCGCCTCACCGCGCCCTGGTCGTCGATATAGGGGACGTTGTGGACGACGAGGTAGCCGGCGAGGACTTCGATATCGAAGCCCTCACCGGCCAGGCGCTGCAGCGCGGGGCTACGAGCGATCGGTCGGCGTGACATCGAAGACCATCTTGTTCTTGATCTTGACCGAATGGCCCGCGGTCAGTGTGCCCTTCGGGTTCGCCGGCGGGCCGTGGCGGTAGGTGACCGTGAACTCGATCAAAGTGCCGCTGGGCGGCACCGGGTAGGCCAGCTTCACCACCTCCTCGAAGGACACGTGGGTCCCCTCGACCTCGTTCGGCTCGCCGTTGATCAGGATGGTGATGGTCTTCTGGCTGTAGAAGTGCTCGTCTTCCTTCAGATGGATCACCGTCGCATCGCGCGCGATCAGCTGGTCCTCCTGATCACCGCCGACCTCGCGGAACAGCTCCTCGTGCTTCGGGATGTCGGCCAGGGCGTAGAGGCCCTCGCCCGTGGTCGGGTTGGACGACTCGAAAGCCTCCCGGTTGATGTGGATGCGCACCAAGTGCGCCACGACATTGACGTTCATTTTACTGCCTTTTCTCCGCTTTCGCGGCTTGCGTTTGCCCCCGTCGGATGCCACGCTGGTGTCCGGCCAGACAACATATGGGGCCTGAAAAAGCGCCCAGTCGGCTTACGAGCAGAACGGGGCGCGTTGTCTGTCTGGACAACAGTAAGGGACGACGATGAAGCATGTCAAGGAGGGCGGATGCCGGAGTCCGCACTAGGGCGGTGGCTGAAGGCGCTGCGAGGGGATTTATCGCTGCGGGATCTCGCTCAACGGAGCGAGGTGGACCACGCCTACATCTATCGGCTGGAGACCGGCGCAAAGGAGTCGCCGTCTGACGAAGTGATCAGCAAATTGGCGACCGCGCTTCGGCCGTCCACGCGCGACGGGGAGATACTTCGCTTCCTAGCCGGTCATCCGAACGTCGATGCCGATCTTGCAGATTTCGCCAGGCAGGACGCCAGCGTGACACCCGAGGAATTCCACATGCTGACGACGGTCGTGAACCGCGGGGCGCGCGCCGACTACGCAACTTCGCTCACCCGAATCCGCCGGTTCATGCAGGAGGAGGACGGTGATGGATGAGCTCGCCGTCGCGATGAAGGCGCGCGACTTCATCGCGAAATGCAGCCCGCTTTCGCTCCCCGTGTCGGTTGACGCCTACGCCGGCCAGATCGGCGGCGTCGTGAAATCCGAAGCGCTGCAAGAGAACGAAGATGCGTGGTCGGTTCAGCTTCCGAACGGCAAGTACCGCATCTGTGTGAACTGCGCCCACAACAGCCGCCGCCAGCGGTTCAGCGTCTGCCACGAAGTGGCCCACGTCGTGCTCGAAATCACCGCTGACCACACCTCTCCGAGCTGGAGTTTCGCGCGCCGGCCCCCGGGCGAAATCGCGTGCGATATCTTCGCCGCTGAACTCCTTCTCCCGCACAAACTGTTCAAGCCGCGCGTCGATGCGGCCGATATGGGCTTCAATGCGATCAGCGAGTTAGCCGACGAATTCGATGCGTCGCTGATGTCGACGGGCTCGCGCTTTGCCACCTTCTCACGCGAACTTTGCGCCTTCGTTCTCTCCGAGGGAGGCAAGGTCCGCTATAGCTCCCGGTCCACCTCTCTCCGCGATGCCAGAGCGTGGATCAGGTCGGGCTCCGATCTGCCCAAGGACTCCTACAGCGCCCGGGTACGGGCGGGTGAAGCCTCTTCGGGACCGGAAGAAGCCGATCCCGATCAATGGTTCGAAGATTGGGACCGCGAAGGGTCGCTTTACGAAGACGTTCGGCAGCTCGGCCAGTGGGATCAGACACTCACCCTACTCTGGTTCGACGACGAAAATCTCCCGCCGCCGCAGGCCGAGCGGGCGCGTTGGGAAGAGGACACCTACGGCCTACGCGAGCTGGACGGAAATCTCCCCTGGCCGGGCAAGTCGAAGCGCAGGCGTTGATCGATGTCCTGGGCCCAGCGCGCGGCACGAAACATCCTCCCGCTGAGCCGGGAGAAGTCTCATCTGGCGGCTGCGTTGAAGGAGTGGCGCTACGAAGGCGGCTTCCACGATCTCGAAGCGCCCGAGGCCGATTGCGAACTCTGCGACCACCCGGATATCCGGTATCAGTTCGAGATCAGGAACTTGCTCACTGACGCCCGCCTTCAGATCGGCTCGGAATGCATCAACCGGTTTGGGATCAGCGCGACGGGAGATGACGGCGAAGACCTCGACGCCGCCGGCACCCGAAAGAGGGTCGGTCGCGATCGGCGGACACTCGTTGAAGAGGCCCGCAAGAAGCGGGTGATCACCGCCCTCGTGGCGCTGTCGCAGGCTGATCCTGAATTCAGAATTCTAGCCTTCATCGACTACCTGCAAGACCGTGGCGCCTTTACACCTAAGCAGCTCGCCCTACTGCTTTGGCGCTTCGAGAAATTGCGGGTGCCATTCAACGTTCGCGACTTCAAGCTGACCATCCGGCGTGATCGCGAGAAGGTACAGCTCCTGGATATGGCCGACTGGCAGATCGAGCGGTTGCTGCCGGCGATGTCGCCTTCGCAGCGGGAGTTTCTAGCTGCAGCGCGGAGCCTAGCTTCCCAATAGCCATGTGCAGGCGCACGCCTTCCCGACTCTCTGGATGTCGCCTTTGAGCCCGACGCGGCCGTTGCGCCGTGTCGTATGACGTGATGGTGTGGACGACCTCCACCTGAACGGGCTTTGGTAGGTGGGACGTCGAGGGACGTCATGTATGGACGACCTCCTAGACGCAAGGGTGGAATTGGGCGTCTGGCGCTCGGTCGAGTGCAGTCATGTATGCGGCCTGTCGCTGCAGCTGGTCGAAGCTGCTGGCCTTGATGAAGTCCGCGGACCGGCTCCCTTATCACGTCAACGCGCTCGAGGCGCTCTGACCCCCTGGGTTTCACCTGTCCCCGGCTGCGGGCCGGTTCGTCATCACGTCTCACCACTCTCGCGTCTACGCCGCCGGCCGGCTCAGCCGACCAGCGCCGATCTCAGACCGCCGCCCGCGGCGTGTAGACCTCCTGGCGGGCCATCAGCACCCAGGCGATGCGCGCCGTCTTGTTGGCCAGAGCGACGGCGGCGGCCTTGGGCTTCTTGCGCTCCAACAAGCCCTTCACCCAGGCGCCTCCAGACCCTCGCTGGCGAGCCATGCGAAGCACCGCCGTCGCGCCGACGACGAGGAGGCGTCGCAGGTAGCCGTCTCCCATCTTGCTGATCCCCGCTTGGCGCTCCTTGCCGCCGCTGCTGTGTGCGCGCGGCGTAAGCCCAAGCCAAGCGGCGAACTGGCGGCCGGAGTGGAAGAGACCAGGATCAGGCGCGCTGGCCGCCATGGCGCTGGCGGTGATCGGGCCGATGCCGGGGATAGTCGCAAGGCGGCGGCTGGTCTCGTCCGCCCTATGCCAGCTCAATATCCGGCGCTCCAGGCTCTCGACCTCAGCCCCGAGGGCCTCCAGCTGCCCAGCCAGGCCCCGGAGCGCCGCGAGCGCGAGCTCCGGGAGTCCACCCTGCTCCAGGTGCAAGGATCGAAGCGCCGCCTGCACGCCGGCGCTGCCCTGCGGGGTCACGATCCCAAACTCACCCAGGTGGCCGCGGAGGGCGTTGATCAGCATGGTTCTCTGGCGGACCAGGAGGTCCCGGGTCTTGTGCAGCATGAGCACCGCCTGCTGCGCCTTCGTCTTCACGGCCACGAAGCGCATCGTAGGCCGGGTTACCGCTTCGGCGATCGCCTCGGCGTCCGCCGCGTCCGTCTTGCCGCGCTTCACGTAGGCCTTCACGTATGCTGGCGGCATCAGCCGCACCTCGTGGCCCAGCGTCATCAGCTCCCTCGCCCAGTAATGGGCCGAGGCGCAGGCCTCAATCCCGATCAGGCAGGCCGGCAGCGCCTCAAAGAAGCTGAGCACCTGGGCTCGTCGGAGCTGCTTGCGGAAAGCCACAGCTCCCGTCCCAGTCACCCCATGAACCTGGAACACGTTCTTCGCCAGATCGAGCCCGACGACCGCTACCTCTTCCATCTTCCCGCTCCCTAGACGTGACGTCCCTCGACGTCCCACCTACCAAAGCCCGTTCAGGTGGAGGTCGTCCACACCATCACGTCACGTAGATGCGCCAAGAGCGGTCATTGGCATCGACACTAGGGGCAGACCTTCCGCGGTATGCTGTGTAGCAGTCCACACGGTGGGCGTCAGGTGCCCTCGACGTAGCGGCCGTACCAAGCGCTAGTCTTTTCGGCGAGCCAGTTCTGGTGAGGCGCTAGGAAATCGACGAGGCCGGCGAGCGCGCTGGCTTGGACGATAGCCTTCGCAACAGTGTCGACCGACAACGGTCCGTCGAGCACCTGGGCCGCGTCCCTCTCATCCTTGCCGAGGAGCACCAGGTAGTCCTCGCCCGGTATGCGGCGCGCAGCCCAATGGGCGAGTAGGTTCCGCATATTCTGGTTCAAGGCGATGGCGTCGAGGTGCGCGACGGCTTCGCCGTCCAGACCTGTATTCCGATGAATCTCGGCGGCCGTATCGCGAACAGCGGCAGTCAGCTTATACCCAGAAAGTTGTCGAGCAGAGCGGCGAAGGTGGCTGGGTAACACACCTCCAGCATCGAACGCGGCCATGCTGCGGCGCAGATTTAGCTCGATGTAGTTGAAGATCTGAATGACGCCGCCGAACACGGCGAAGTCCTGGGGCGTTGGCTGAGGGAAGGCCATGAGCGCCTCCGTCGGCAGGCTGTCGAGCCATGAATTCAGCCGTCTGATCTCGGGCGTCACATGGGCGTTCGGGAGGGCCATGGGCGACCGGCCGTCAATAGGTAGCCAGAAGCTCGGGCCTGAGCGCTCGATCGAGGAAGTTGCGGTCGGCGCGGGCGTCGTATTCGACGACCCGCCACTCTCGGCGGTCCTCCCAATAGAGCATCATGACGGGCCCGTAGTCAGGGTGAGACGCCTGTGCCTTGACCAGCGCGTTCCGCTCCTGGTCGTTGATCATCCGCTTTGTTTCGACCAGGAGGACGCCATCTCCTCTCGCCCGGTCGCGCACGCCAACGATGAAGTCGGGGTAGAAATCAGGCTGGCCGGGTAGCGGCACACTGACCGAAAACGGCTTGCGTGGCGGGTTCCGGTGCCACCAGAGCACCGTCCCGGTTAGGTCGTCGTCGAGGTACTCGGCAAACGGCCGCTCCCACCCGTTCAGATCATCAGGGAAGACGCCGTAGAGGTTCAGGCGGGCCGGCTGCAGCTGCGTGGTCGAGACGATCTCCGCCGGAATCACGTCGGCGGCCTCAGATATCGTGTACCGCGCGACCGTCTCGGAAATGGCGCGCCGCAGCTGTTGCGGCCGAAGCGCCAGGATCTTGTGCAGACCGGCTCGAAGCTTCTGAGGCGTGTCGAACACGTGGTCGATACCCCGCCGAGAGGCCTCCCGCCCAAGCTGGTCGACCAGGGCGCTGTGTAGCGCTCGAATGTCGATCACTTGATAGTCGTCGGCTCGAAAGAGGGTTTGCTGCGCTCGGGCGTCGATCTCCTTCTGGGCCAGGTCGGCGCGGATCTCCTCGCGCCGGTTGATGCGGGCGCCGAAGATCTCGACTTCCTCCATCAGGATCGTGGTCGCCCCGCGCTGGGCGACGAGCAAGGCGTCCTCGTCGAAGCGGAACCGGGAGACGACTTCGCGGACCAGGTCGCGGCTTTCGAGGGATAGGACCGCCCTGTTGAACGCGCGCGGCGCGCCGAGAGTCGTGTTCAGTGTATAGATGCTGGCCCCGACCGGCCGCTCTTCCGGAACGCGCGGCGAGGGGCCCGCCCCTGTCGGTGCCGGAGCCAGGTCCCATTCGTCGAAAAGCGCGCGAGCAATGCCAGCTGGCGCAGCTCCCCCGCTGCCAGCAGCTCGCTCGAACAGATCGCCCGGCGTCTCGTCAGCCCAACCGCTCCGGCCGGCGCTGGTGAAGAACGTAAGCTGTCCACCCTCGCCGACGCGCTGCGTCTCGGGCTCGCCTCCGAAGGCGACAACCGCAATGTTGGGCGTGACCGAGGCGAGTTCCGACCGGATGGCGTTGATCCGCTCGGCCGCGGAGAGCAGGCCGGCCTGGCCGCCGTTGTCGGACAGGAAGACATAGCCGTAGTCCAGCGCGGTCGGCGCGTTCCGCATGGGTTGGAGGCGACGATCGACCCGAAGAATCCTCCCCACGATCTGCACGCCGAAATCAGAGTCCCGCACCGGGCGGAACGAGACCAGCGTGAAGGCTCGCGGCGCATCGAAGCCGGTGGCGACCGCCAGCTTGAAGATCAGGACCTCGACGGTCTCGTCTGCGACAAGGCTAGACAGGTGTGGATCCGGCTCGTCGGCGGTGTGGCTGCGGATCAGGCCGGCCTCACCTTCTGTGCGAAACCCCAGCTCCTTCAGCCACTGGGTAGCCTCGGCTACCGAGTTTTCGTTGCTATCGACCTGGACGAGCAGCAGCGGCGTAACCGTCGCCCCCGTCTTGGCGAGAAGCGCCTTGAGCGCCTTGTGCGTCTCGACGCCCTGGCGGAGCGCAGTCTTCCGGAAGTCGATCAGGCTCTGCACGTCGTCGGGCGCCTTGAACACCGCGACCTTCACACCTTCCTTGATTAGCCGATCGCTGATCGCCTGCTGCCGCGAGACGGTGATGCGGCGCAGGTTCGTGACCCCGGCGCCTTGCGTGAACGCCTGCAGATCGCGGTCGCGCGGCGTCGCCGTGACCAGGATCGTCAACTCGGGCCGAAGGACCTCGCGGTAGAAGCGGATGGCCTCGCTCTGCCCCTTAAAGCTGTGATGCGCTTCGTCGATAACGGCGCCGATTGCGAAACCCTGCGCCCGGGCAAAGTCGATCAGGCCATCGATCGAGGGCGCGGTCTCCGTCGCTGTCCGAACCTTGCGGCTCTGGGTGTTGGCCACGGCGACATTCGCCCAGGTGGTGACGAATACATCACCTGACCGGACGTCCAGCGGATCCCGATCGGAGGCGGCATGGCGGACCCGGAGGGCATCGAACTCCGACTGGATCGTCCGGATCGTCTGACTAATCACGCCGGCAAATGGCGCGATCCAGAACCAGAGCACAGGCATAGCCGAGCCGTTCACGTGCAGCAAGCTGACGTTGGCGGCCACGTGGCCGGCCATGAGGGTTTTGCCCGTGCCGGTCGGCGCTTCAAACAGGATCGCGCCGACGTCGCCGACGATCAGCCGCCGGCTCTCCTCATAGCCGGGCGTCCCGCGCACCGCCCGGAGCTCGTCCAGACAAGTGGCGAAGATTGCGACGCCATTGTCGACGGCGTCGCTCTGAAAGCGCTTGAGAACGGTCCCGAACGTTTGGGCCCGCATCAGGCACCGACCCCGCCGAAACGGGCAATCAGGTAGTCGGGGATTTGCTCGACGCGCACGTAGCTCGCCTTGATCTCCTGCAGCACCAGGCCGCTCTGCCAGCTGTAGACGACCGCTGGCCTGGAGATCCGCTCGACGCGATCGCGCAAGGCGGCGACCGCCGATGGCGTCAGCTGTGGAACGTAGATCAGGTCGGGCCCGGAGCCCTCGCCCTCCAGGATCTGCAGCTCGAGCGCGGGATCGAACGCCGAGATCGCGTTCGCGTGCAGCTGCTGCAGGACCGTCCAGACCTGTCCGTGCTGAATATCGATCGCGACGCTCTCGCGCGGCACCCTTTCGGCCCGCAGGTACGCAAACTCGCCGGCCACGCCGGCGACCGACTTCGACCCCTTGGGGGTGCGGTAGCTGTAGCCTTCGATCGCCGCGCGCAGACGCCGCTGAGTGATGTCGCGGCAGACGTTCTTGGAAGGCTCGTCCGCGTTGGCTTCCGTGGTCGAGACGAGGATGAAACTGCGGTCGCCCCCGTCCTCATCGTTGAGGGCCAGGACGGCGTGTCCCGTGGTCCCCGAACCGGCGAAGAAATCGAGGACGATGTCGCCGCGGTCCGGGTCTGTCGCCTGGGCGATCAGCGATTTGAGCAGGCTTAGGGGCTTGGGATACGGGAAGTCCTTGTTGGCGAGCATCTGCGACAGAAGCTTTGTCCCCTCGCTCGTATAGCCGACGGTGAAGGCGGTTACTTCGTCGAGGGAAAGCTCCTCCAGCTCGGACTTCTTCGTCGCGGCGGGCACGATCCAGGTAGAGACCGGCTGCTCGGTTGACTTGAGGTCCTTTGCGAACCGCTTGTAGCGCGGTTTGCTGTAGCCAATCTTTCGGCCGACCCACTCCTCGATCGGCGCGATATTGTCGAGGAGCCGCGCCGGCGCCTGGCCCGCCGCCACTTGGCCCCGGAGGTCGTCCAGCTGCAGATAGACTTGGAGATTTCGCGGTGCGGAGCCGTCCTCGATAGCTGCGCGGAGCTGCTCGACAGTGTCGTATACGACGACCTGGTCGTCTTTCGGCCATAGTAATCGCTTCTCGGCGATCAGCTGCTCCATTGTCTTCGTGCGGATCTTGCGGCCGTTCAGCCGCGCTTTCGTCGCGAAACGCCAGACGTTGTCCGGGTCACCCGGATACCAGACGCCAGTGTCAGGGTTCTGGATCGGGTAGAAGGCGTCAGGGCGCTGCTTGAAGTTGTGCGCCTTAACCAGGTTGTCGTTCACCCAGTCGCCGCGCTTGTCGCCGTCAGGATTGGAATAGGTGGAGAGATCCTTTGGAGATCCGGCGAAACTGAAGCCGCGGTTCGCGTAGCAGACGACGTACTCATGGTCGACGCTGAGGAACCAGTCCTTGGCGTCGCCGGCCCCGCTGCGTCGCCGCCAAACGAACGTCCCGACGCGCCGGCCCGGGAACACCTGGTCCATGAGGAGCGTGAGGTGGGCGTTCTCGATGTCATCCACGGACACGAAGATCACGCCGTCTTCCGCCAGCAGATCCTTCGCTAGGGACAGCCTGCGGAACATGTATTCGAGCCACTTGGAGTGACGATAGGCGTCCTCTTTGTCGACGAAGGCGTCGTTGTAGAGGAAGTCCTTGTTGCCCGTGTTGTAAGGCGGGTCGATGTAGATGCACTTGACCCGGCCTTTGTAGGCAATTTGCAGGTAGCGAAGGGCGTCAAAATTGTCCCCCTCGATCAGGAAGTTCTCAAACGGGGCGGCCCCGATCGACAGATCCTGGTCGAGGTGCAGTAGGACGAAGTCGTCATTCAGAGCGGCATCGTGCTCGAGCTCGTCCCGTTCCCAGACGAGGCCGAGCTTGCGGGAGGCGTCGCGCCGCTCCATCAGCGCGATAAGCTCCTCCCGGCCGAGATGGTCGTAACGACCCGTCATTTCACCCTCCGCCCGGGCGTTTGCCCGCGGCCCTACGAATCACTCGCTGCCGACGATAGTCGCCGGCGGGCTCGCTAGCATCCACGCCCCAGTGCGAACCGGGTTCGCACCGCCGCTACTTCTTCGGCTTCATGGCCGGTCTGCGGCCCTCGGCGTCTTTGCTCTCCGCGTCCAGGTCGGCGATCAGCTTCTCCAGGTGGAGCAGATCCTTCTCGAATTCATCCGGCTCGGGCGTCTCCACCGTTTCCGCGGCGGGGTTGTCGTGACTGTAGGTGTTCGCCCGCGTCATCCCCTCGTGGAACCGGATCGCCAAGCCATCGGACAGGTGGACGTAGCGCAGCTTCAGGGTCTCCACGCGGTCCGCGCCCCGCGTTACGACGTCCCTGAAAATGCACTCCTCCACCGCCCGCTCGTACGTGTCGCGCAGCCGGCCGTAGAGGCCCTTCACCTTGAACTCGTAGTCGGCGGCGCTGACGCCGTGGAGCGCCTTCACCGGCCCGAACTCGGACTTGATCAGGTTGAGCCGCCTCTTCACGGGCAGCCCCTTCCAGGTCACGCCGGCGGGGTCGACCTTCCCGGCGTCGACCTTGTTGGCGAACAGCGACACCGGCACGACAGCAACGTCCAGGGCCTCCGCCTCACGGCAAAGGTCGTTGAAGAACACCAGGTCGTGCGTGAACACCACGACCTGGCGGCCTTGAGCCTCGGCTGCCAGACGCATCGCCACCTTCACACAACGCTCCCGGTCCAGGGAGGACACCGGATCGTCGATGACCACGGGCCCGGAGCCGTCGGTCATGGCCACCTCCGTCAGGAACGCTGACAGGGCCAGGGCCCGCTGTTCGCCCTCACTAAGGATCTCCGACGCGTTCTTGGTGAAAGTCGTACCGGGATCGGTGTGGAACGACGCCTTCGTCTGCCCGCTCTTGCGCGCCAAGCCGATATTCAGGTGGTCGATCTCCAGGATCTTCCGCTCCCCGTCGAACCGCTCCACCACCTTGGTCGTGAGGTGGTCGTCGACGAACTTGTTGGCGGCTTCAGTGATCGCCTTGGTCTGCACCTCCTTCAGCGCGACCTGGTACGCGGCGTCCTCGCGGAGCAGATCCCGCCGCACCTTCAGCCTGCCGACCACACCGGCCAGGAGTTTCCGATCGGCCAGCTCCCCCAGCTCGGCCAGCATCTTCGTACGCACGCCGTCGTCACCCGCCGCAGCCCGAGCCTCGGCCTCGGTTCTCAGCTTCGCCGCCGCCCCGGCCAGGTCCGGCGATGGATCGGCCAAGGGCGCCAGCTCAGCGCTGGCGTCCACGCCTGACAGGATGGTCTCGGCCCGCTCGCGCCGGGCAAGCGCCGAGTCCCTGAAGACTTTGGCCCGGTCGGAAAGGACCGCGTCGCGGGCGGCCAACTGCTCGATTCGGGCGCTCCACTCGCCGCCGTCGAGAAGCGCCAGAGGCGGCAAATCTTCAAGGGCGGCGACGGCGGCCGCCTCGGCCTGGTCGGCGGCGGCCGCCAACGCTCCATCCACGAAGGCCTTGAACCGCTGCAGCCGGGCGGCGGCGGCGGCGTCGAGCGGCTGATGACAGAGGACGCAGCTCGCCGGCGCCGTGGCCGTTTTCACGACGGGGAACTCTTCCCCAACGTAAGCGGCGTCGACCGAATAGTCCCGCGCGGCTTTCCAAAGCGCGCGCCAGGCACCGGCCCCGACGCCCGGCAAGGGCTCGTCCTTGAACAGCGCCTCCGCGTCCAGGCTGGCGGCCTCGCGCTTGTCGCGGGCTTGGTCGGCCAGCGCCTGCAGCTTCGCCAAGCCCGAGTCGCTCAGCGCCTCGGCCTGGGCGGCGCACTCCTCGCCGAGCTTTTCGACCCACGCCGCGAGCCCGCTAACATCTGCGCTGGATCCAGGATCGGCGGCGAGCTGGCCCCGGATAACCGTAAGGCGGTCGGCGTCCGCGGGGGCGAACGCTGCGGCGGCCCCGATCGCAGCATCGGTCGTTTTCCCGGTCAGACCTCGGTAGAACACCTGGGCCTTGGTCTCGCGCGCCTGGTCGAACTGAACAACCGCGAGCGCCAGCTTCTGCGTCACAGCGGCTCGCTCTGCTTCCAAGGCGGCGCGAAGGGCGAGGCACAGCTCGTTGAGCTTGTGAGGAAGCGCCAAACCGAACGGCAAGAACCGAATTTGATGGCCCTGATCGACGTACAGCTCCGCCGCCAGGCTGTCGAAAACAGCCACCTGGAGCAGTTGCTCGGCGTGGGCGCCATCAGAATCCCAGGGGATCGCAATCTCACCCGCGCCGGCATCGATAACGATCACCGCGGCCTGGGGCCCGCCAAGCCCGCCATACACGTTCGACAGCACCTTCAATTTGGCGGTGCTCTCGATGCGCGTCCGACAAGCGGTGCGCAGGATTCGCACGAAGCCGCTCTTGCCGCTACCGTTGCGGCCGTAGACGACTGTCAGGCCCTCCGGCGAGAAGTCGATCCGAGCGGCCGGCGCGAGCCGGTTGACGTTCTGGACGTCTCGGACAGCCACAAGCTTGAGCGGTGCGCCGGCAACGGCTCCAGAGAAGTGGCTCTTCGCCAGGGGGACCGGCTCGGGCGGCGCGGAGACGACCGCGAGGCCGGCCTTCTGTTTCACCATCGCCAGCAAATCGGCCTGGTCTCCGGCCCCAAGCGCGCCGCCGCACGCCAGCCGACGCAGGGCATCGCGGTGCCACCGCTGCAGCTTCTGTTCGGACCACTTGATGATGTCGTCGATCGGCTGGGGCGATGTCACGGAGGCCTCCCGCCGAGCAAGTTATCCGACCTTCGCCTGACAGTCGTCACCGACAATGGTCGCACGGATACGTCGCTATGGTCACACGCAACGCTTCTAGGCGTCTCCCTTTGATATCGCCCAGTATGTAGCCGGTGCCGGACAAGCTTCGCGACCCGACGCGAGGCCTTCGGCCAACTTCGGACTTCGGGAACGTCTGCTATGAGCCGATTGCGTTGAAGAAGTCGGTCTCGGCTCTGCGCGTGGCGCCGGCCAAGCGCGGCGATCTTCCCCTAGGCGGCTGTTGGGGCGGTTCGCGGGATGAGCTTGGCGAGCTTGCGGAGGTTCTGAGCTGTTGCGGCCAAGTGGAACTCGTCTCGGGCGCCCTTGGGACCTCGCAGGCGTAGCCGGTCGAGCTTGAGGATGCGCTTGAGGTGGGCGAACAGCATCTCGACCTTCTTCCGCTGTCGCCTGGAGACGACGTAGGCGTCGGTCTTGGCGATGTCGCGGGCGATGTCACGCGCTCCTTCGTAGATGGATCGGGTCACCTAGCGGCCAGGGGTGTTGGGTGAGCAGCGGTCCTTCAAGGCGCAAGCGTCGCAGTCGTGCTTGGAGGCGCGGTAACGGTAGGTGTCGTCGGGCGGCGCGTTCGGCCGTGGCGTCCGGAAGGCGCGGCGATAGCGCTTGAGCGCCTTGCCGTTCGGACATCGGTAGCTGTCGGCGACGGGGTCATAGACAAAGGCGCTGCGCGGGAAGGTCCCGTCTTCCCGAGCAGACTTGTCGATGACCGGGATGTGCGGGGCGATGCCCTGCTGGGTGGTCAGCCAGTTGAGCATCTCGGCGGAGCCGTAGGCGGTGTCGGCCGCCAGCCGGCCTGGCCGCAGGTCATGCTGTTCGCGCACCCGCTCGATCATGGTGCGCACGGCGCCCACTTCCGCCTGGCGCACCGCAGTAGTGGCCTCCACGTCCAAGATCACGGCGTGCTCAAGGTCGATCAGATAGTTGGTGGCGTAGGCGAAGTAGGCCGGCCCCTTGTCGGCGCCGGTCCACCGCGCAGCCGGATCGGCCGGCGAGAGGAACTTCGGAACGACCGGCGTCGCCGCGCCGAACGCGGCGTCGTCGAGCACGGCCAGGTATTCGTCGATGGCGCGGCTCGTCGCCTCCGAAGGCAGGCCCTGATCCCCCGGCACGCATCGCTGACGGTTGGCGTCGGCCTTGATCAGGCTGGCGTCGGCGGCGAAGCCCTCGCCGCCTACCAGACCCTCCGCTAGGCAGCGGCTGACCACGGTCTCGAACAGCCGACGCAGCAGATCACTGTCGCGGAAGCGGCCGTGGCGGGCCTTCGAGAAGGTGGAGTGATCGGGAACGTCGCCGTCGAGCCCGAGCCGGCAGAACCAACGATAGGCGAGGTTGAGATGCACCTCCTCGCACAGCCGCCGCTCCGAACGGATGCCGAAGCAGTAGCCCACGATCAGCATCCGGATCAGCAGCTCCGGGTCGATCGAGGGACGGCCGATCGGGCTGTAGAACGGCGCCACATGCGCTCGGATCCCGTCGAGATCCACGAACCGGTCGATAGCTCGGAGCATGTGGTCCGCGGGGACATGCCGCTCCAGCGAGAACTCGTAGAACAGCGCCGTCTGGTCGACTCGACGATCACCCATCATGGCCATCCCTCCCGTCCGTAGACGAGTGAATCAGCCTCGAGT
The DNA here is from genome assembly GCF_049446115.1 of Caulobacter sp. KR2-114. Taxonomy (NCBI): domain Bacteria; kingdom Pseudomonadati; phylum Pseudomonadota; class Alphaproteobacteria; order Caulobacterales; family Caulobacteraceae; genus Caulobacter; species Caulobacter sp. KR2-114. The sequence goes on along the minus strand of NZ_JBMSEC010000006.1, from coordinate 446 downwards.
CACCGCTTCAACCGGCCTTTTTCAACACAATCAGCCCGATGCGGCCGTTGTGTCGTGTTGTAGATGCGCCATTGGCGGACCTTGGTCGCCGAGCACGCCAAGAACATCAATGCGCTCGCGTTCCCGGTGATTGGCGCGGCAGGCGTGACCACGGTGACACGCCGGCGTCCACCTCCGGCTCGAAGCCTGCTCGGGAGCCGTGCGCTGCGGCCAGGGGTGGCTCGGCAATCCGACCGACTTCTAGAGCGGGACTCGTTCACACGGAAGCGTAGCCGGCGTTAACGAGGTAGTTGCTGCACTCTTTGGCGGTGAAGCGGTCGAGGAGCGCGCCAGCGCTTCGCCAGGTCTCCTCGACGGTGCGGGGCTGCGCCTTTCGCATGAGGTGTTTGAGCTTGGAGAAGACCTGCTCGATGGGGTTCAGGTCGGGGCTGTAGGGCGGCAGGAAG
>NZ_JBMSEC010000005.1:0-457129 GCF_049446115.1 Caulobacter sp. KR2-114 | reverse complement strand
CCACCGCTTCGCGGTCCCCCTCCCCCAAAGGGGGAGGAGAGGGGCTGCGCCCATTCCTCACCCGAATTCAAGGAACCCGCCCGTGCTCGACGCTGGCCTGAAGGCGCAACTGGCCGCCTATCTGCAGAATATCCGCCAGCCGGTCACGCTGGTCGCGGCCCTGGACGACGGGCCGAAGTCCGCCGAGATGAAGGCGCTGCTGGACGATGTGGCGGCCGTCTCCGACAAGGTGACGCTCGCCACCGCCCCGGACGATCGTACGCCGTCCTTCGCCATAGCCCGGACGGGCGACGCCGCCGCCGCGGGCGTCCGTTTCGCCGGCCTGCCGCTGGGCCACGAGTTCACCTCCCTGGTGCTGGCGCTGCTGCACGTCGGCGGCCACCCGCCGCGGGTCGAGCCCGAGGTCGTCGCCCAGATCAAGGCGCTGGAAGGCGAATACGTCTTCGAGACCTATTTCTCGCAGACCTGCCAGAACTGCCCCGACGTGGTGCAGGCGCTGAACACCATGGCCGCGCTGAACCCCAACATCCGCCACGTGGCGATCGACGGCGCCCTGTTCCAGGCCGAGGTCGAGGCGCGCCAGGTGATGGCGGTGCCCACCGTGCTGCTGAACGGCCAGCCGTTCGCGCAGGGTCGCATGAGCCTGGAACAGATCCTGGCGAAGCTGGACGACGGCGCCGAGGCGCGCGCGGCCGAGAAGCTCGCGACCAGGGACGCCTTCGACGTGCTGGTGGTGGGCGGCGGCCCGGCCGGCGCGGCGGCGGCGGTCTATGCGGCGCGTAAGGGCGTGCGCACCGGCGTGGCGGCCGAGCGCTTCGGCGGCCAGGTGCTGGACACCCTGGCGATCGAGAACTTCATCTCCGTCCCGCACACCGAGGGGCCGAGGCTGGCCGCCGGACTGGAGGCGCACGTCAAGGCCTACGACGTCGACGTGATGACCCTGCAGAGGGCCGTCGGCCTGGTCCCGGCGTCGGCGCCCGGCGGCCTGATCGAGGTGAAGCTGGAAAACGGCGCGTCGCTGAGGTCGCGCAGCGTGGTCCTGGCCCCCGGCGCCCGCTGGCGGACGCTGAACGTGCCGGGCGAGGACGCCTATCGCAACAAGGGCGTGGCCTATTGCCCGCACTGCGACGGCCCGCTGTTCAAGGGCAAGCGCGTGGCGGTGGTCGGCGGCGGCAACTCCGGCGTGGAGGCGGCCATCGACCTGGCCGGCATCGTCGCCCACGTGACCCTGATCGAGTTCGACAGCCAGCTGCGCGCGGACGCCGTGCTGCAGCGGAAACTGGCCAGCCTGCCGAACGTGCGGGTGGTGACCTCGGCCCTGACCACCGAGGTGCACGGCGACGGCCGGCGCGTGACGGCGCTGAGCTATCGTGACCGCAACCATGGGACCACGCACCAGGTCGAGCTGGAGGGCGTGTTCGTGCAGATCGGCCTCGTGCCCAATACCGAATGGCTGAAGCGCTCGGTGGCCCTGACCGCGCGCGGCGAGATCGAGGTGGACGACCGCGGCGCGACGTCGGTCCCCGGCGTGTTCGCCGCCGGCGACGCCACCACCACGCCGTTCAAGCAGATCGTCATCGCCATGGGCGCCGGCGCGACGGCGGGCCTGTCGGCATTCGACTACCTGATCCGCCTGCCGGCGGAGGCGGAGGCGGCGCTGGAAGCGGCTTGAGCGCCCCTCATCCTGCTCATCCCGACGAAGGTCGGGACCCAGGCAAGACTCTCAGCGCGCAGGACATTGGGTGTGCAGCGCCCGGCCCGGATCCCGTGGGTTGAGCCTTTTGCCTGGGCCCCGGCCTTCGCCGGGGTGAGCGGATTGGGGGTGAACGGATCGGACGGTGAGCTGGTTTGCAGGCTCACCCCCCGCGCCGCACCGCCGCCTTCAGCTCGGCCCGGGTGATGCCGCCGGAGAGCAGCAGCAGCACCGGGTAGGCGACGCCGGCCACCGAGACCACCGCCAGGATGGCCAGTTCCTTGGCGTGGCCCAGGCTGGCGCCCTGCAGGGCCGCCTGGATCTGCGGGCGGAACTGGCCGGCGGCCCAGAGGATCAGGCCCAGCGCCACGTTGGCGGCCAGGATGCGCCCCAGCTTGGAGATCGCCGCCGGGCCCGGCATGTAGACGCCCTTGCGGGCCAGGTGGACGTTCATCATCAGCACGTTCAGCCACCAGGCGGCGCTGGTCGCCGCGGCGATGCCGGGCACGCCGACCAGGTAGAACAGGGTGACGCCGAGCAGCACGTTCACCCCCACCGACACCAGGCCGTAGACCATCGGCGTGCGGGTGTCCTGCTGGGCGAAGAAGATCCGGTTGGTGATCTGCACGATGACGAAGGCCGGCACGCCCCAGCCGTACTGCTGCAGCGCCAGGGCGGTCTTCAGGGCGTCGGCGTGGGTGAAGGCGCCGCGGGTGTAGAGGGCGTCAATCAGGAAGTACGGGATCGCCACCAGGCCGACGGCGCAGGGCAGCGCCAGGGCCATGCAGAACACGATCGCCTGGTCGATGGCGCCGCGCGCCTGCGGCTTGTCGCCGGCGTGCACCGCGCGCGACAGCCGCGGCAGCAGGGCGACGCCCACCGCGACCCCGACCAGGCCCTGCGGCAGCTGATAGAGCCGGTCGCACACCGCCAGCCACGAGCGGGCGCCATTCACCTGGGACACCAGGATGCCGGAGATGAAGATGTTGATCTGGGTGGCGCTGGCGGCGATGGCGCCCGGCACGGCCAGCATGATCAGCTTGCGGATCTCGGGCGTCAGCCGCGGCCAGCGCACGTCGACCCGCGCGCCGGACCTGCGGACCCCCCACCACAGCAGCGCCGCCTGCGAGACACCGGCCACCAGCACCCCGGCCGCGGCCAGGATCGAAGCCTGCTGCGGCGAGTGGCTGGGCAGCACCGTCACCAGGGTCCAGACGTTCAGCAGGATCGGCGCGGCCGCCGACAGGATGAAGCGGTTGCGCGCGTTCAACACCCCCGACAGGTGGGCGTAGATCGCCATGCACGGCAGGTAGGGCATGGTGATCCGGGTCAGCAGGATCGCCAGCTCCAGCTTCTGGGGATTGGCGGCGAAGCCCGGCGCGATCAGCCAGCGCATCAGCCAGGGCATGGTCAGTTCGGCGAACACGGTCAGCGCCAGGGTCGCCGCGGCCAGGGTCGCCATGGCGTCGGCGGCCAGCACGTCGGCGATCTCCTCGCCATCCTGCTCCAGCGACTTCGAATAGGCCGGCACGAAGGCCGCCGCGAAGGCGCCCTCGGCGAAGATCCGGCGGAACAGGTTTGGGAAGGCGAAGGCGGCGTTGAAAGCGTCCGCCGCGAAGGTGGCGCTGGCGCCCATGAAATAGGTGACCACCAGGTCGCGCAGGAACCCCATCACCCGGCTGAGCAGGGTGAAGAAGGAATAGATCATCGACGAGCGGATCATGCCGCCGCCCTTGGCAGGGGCTGCGGGCGCGGGCGCCTCGATGGCGGGGGCGGAGGGGGCGTCGGTCACGGGGCGAGGTCTTTGATCTGCGCCCGGAGCGAAATCAAGGCGGGGTCCAAATCTCCTCCCCCTCTGGGGGAGGGGGACCGCGAAGCGGTGGAGGGGGCTCCAGCGGAGAGCGGGCGTTCGCGCCAGGCTGGAGCCCCCATCCCCGGCTTTGCCGGGACTTCCCCCATGGGGGGAAGAGAATGGGCGCTGAGGTCCATCACCGCGCTTCGCTGGCGCGCGCCTTGGGCAGGCGGCGGGCGGAGGGGCCTTCGGCGGCGATCAGCACGTCGGTCAGGCGGGCGCGGATCGAGGCCCCGCGGCGGCTGTCGGTGAGCTTGGCCCCGTCGGCGGTGACCACGTAGAAGGCGTCCACCGCCCGCTCGCCATAGCCGTCGATGTGCGCCGACTGGATCGACAGGTCGGCCTCCGACAGGGTGCGGGCCAGGGCTTCCAGCAGGCCCGGCCGGTCGCGGCCGGAGGCCTCGATCACCGTGGCGTCGGTGGAGGCGTCGTTGTCGATGGCGACGCTGGGCGAGATGGCAAAGGCACCGGCCTTGCCCAGGTCCGGGCTCTTGCGCGCCTCGGGCACCGCGCCTTCGCCCCGTCCGGCCTTGGCCAGGGCCTCGACCAGCCGCTCGAGGCTGCGCGGCGCGTCGGCGCCGAACGGCAGACCGCCGGCGTCCTGCACATAGAACACGTCCAGCGCCTGGCCTTCCGAGGAGGTGAAGATGCGCGCGCCCACCACGTTGCCGCCCAGGGCGGCGATGGTCAGCGCCAGGTCCGCGAACAGCCCCTGGCGGTCGGCGGCGGCCACGACGATCTCGGCGGCGTTGCGATCGGCGCGGATGCGCGCCTCGGCGGCGGCGCCGCCCTGGGCCTGGGCGCGCGAGGCGAGGGCGCGATGCGCCCGCTGCTCGGCCAGGGTGAAGCCGACGAAATAGGCGTCCTCCATGCCCGTCGCCCAGGCGCGGGCCTCCGGATCCTGCGCCACCAGGGCGGTGCGGGCGTCGTAGGCGATGGCCTCCTGGCGTCGGCGGGCGATGCCGGCGGCGTCGCTGATCCGCCCGCCGCGGAAGATGGTCTCGGTGGCGCCGTAGAGCTCGCGCAGCAGCTGGCCCTTCCAGCCGTTCCAGATCCCGGGCCCCACGGCGCGGATGTCGGCGACGGTGAGCACCAGCAGCAGCCGCAGCCGCTCGGGGTCCTCGACGATGCGGGCGAAGGCGGCGATGGTCGCCGGGTCGGCGACGTCGCGCTTCTGGGCGAAGTCGCTCATCACCAGGTGGTGCTCCACCAGCCAGGCCACCAGCTCGATCTTGTGCCGGTCCAGGCCCATCCGCTCGCACGCCTGCCGGGCCGAGCGGGCGCCGGCCTTCTCCTGGCCGCCGACCCCGCCCTTGCCGGTGTCGTGCAGCAGCATGGCCAGGAACAGGGATTCGCGGTCCTTGATCAGCGGCATGGTGGCGGTGGCCAGCGGGTGGTCCTCGGCGTAGCGGCCTGCGGCGATGTCGGCGATGATGCCCACCGCGCGCAGGGTGTGCTCGTCCACCGTGTACGAGTGGTACATGTTGAACTGCATCTGCGCGACGATGCGGCCGAACTCCGGCAGGAAGCGGCCCAGCACCCCGGCTTCGTTCATCAGGTCCAGGATCCGCCGGGTGTTGCGCCCGCGGGCCAGGATATCGAGGAAGGCCTTGATGGCCTCCGGATCGCGCCGCACCTTCGAGGTGATCAGGCCCAGCTTGCGGGTGACCGCGGTGAAGGCGTCCGGATGCAGGTCGAGGTCGCGCTGGTCGGCCACCTTGAACAGCCGGATCAGGTTCACCGGGTCGGCGTCGAACACCTCGGGACTGTCCACGGTCAGCCGCTGGCCCTCGATGTGGAAGCCGGGGACGTCGATCGGCTTGGTGATCGGCCTGGCCGGCTTCTGGCCGGGCAGGAAGCGTGACAGCCCCCGCGGGGCCGACTTCAGGTGCTCGGCCTCCAGCTTGGCCGAGAACGCCCGCGTCAGGGTGCCCACCTCCTTGGCGATCAGGAAATAGCGGCGCATGAACCGCTCCACCGCCGGGGTGTTGTCTCCGCCGGGGCGCGGGCGGTCGTTGTAGCCCATGCGGCGCGCGACCTCGGGCTGCAGGTCGAAGGTTAGCCGCTCCTCGGCCCGGCCGGTGGCGAAGTGCAGGTGCGCGCGCACCGATTCCAGGAAGTCGAAGGCGCGGATGAAGGCGCGCACCTCGTGGCCCTGGAACATGTCCATGCGCATCACCGCCTCGACGCCGTCGGCCGGGTGCAGGTACTGGGCGATCCAGAACAGGGTGTGCAGGTCGCGCAGCCCGCCCTTGCCCTCCTTGACGTTGGGCTCGACCATGAAGCGGCTGGCGCCGGCCCGCGCGTGGCGCTCGTCGCGCTCCTTCAGCTTGGCCGCGACGAACTCGGCCCCGGTGCCCTTGACCACCTCCTCGCGGTAGCGGCGCTTCAGCATCGCGGCCAGGGCCTCGTCGCCGGTCAGGCGCCGCGCCTCCAGGATCGAGGTGCGGATGGTGATGTCCTCGCGCGACAGCTTCACGCACTCGTCGATGGTGCGCGAGGCGTGGCCCACCTTGAAGCCCAGATCCCACAGGGCATAGAGCATGTACTCGATCACGCTCTCGGCGTGGGCGGTCTGCTTGTACGGTCGCACGAACAGCAGATCGATGTCGGAGAACGGGGCCAGGGCCCCGCGGCCGTAGCCGCCCACCGCCATCAGCGCCAGGCGCTCGCCCTCGGTGGGGTTGCGCGCGCGGAACACGTGCACGGTGGTGAAGTCGTAGAGGGCGCTGATCACCTCGTCGGTGACGCCGCACAGCAGACGGGCGGTCTCCACCCCGCCGGCGCCGTTCTCCAGCCGCTCCTTGGCGATCATCCGGCCGCGGAACAGGGCGCCCTTCAGGATCTCGATGGCGCGGCGGCGCTGCTCCGGCTCGTCGCCGATGGCGTCCAGGGCGGCGGTGGAGAGCTGGGCGCGCAGCCGGTGGCCGTCGACGACGTGTTCCAGGCGGGTCGGACGAAGACGCGGAGGCATGGCGCTCATATAGCAACGGCGGCCGGAATGTCCGACCGCCGCGTGATCCGAAGCTGGCGCAATATGGTTGACGAAGTCTTTGGATCGGGCGGCGCGGGCCGGGTCCAAGGGCCCTCTGCCCCGCCTGGACGCTCCCAGGCGCCCCGCGTACTGTCCCTGCGCAAACGAGAAGATCGCGGGACGGGATGGCGAAACCCTTGCGCGCCGAGCGGCCGAGTCCGCACGGCCCGGCACTGGAGGAGGCGGCTCTGGCGCTGCAGCGCCAGCAGCCCGAGGCGGCCGAGCGCCTGGCCGGCGCCGTGCTGCGCGCCGACCGCGGCAACCTGGTCGCCGCCCAGATCCTGGGAACCGCCCTGCTGCAGCTGGACCGGGCGGCGGAAGCCGTCGAGGCGCTGCGCCGCGCGGCGCGACGCAGCGAGCAGCCGGCCATCGAGACCCTGCTGGCCCGCGCCCTGGCCGCCGTCGGCGAGCGCGAGGCGGCGTTCGAGCAGCTGCGGCTGGCCGTCGGCCGCCGGCCGGCCTACGCCCTGGCGTTCCTCGACCTCGGGGTCGGCCTGGGCGAGGCGGGACGCTGCGCCGAGGGCATCGCGGTGCTGGAGAGCGGCCTGGCGCTGGCGCCCGACGCGGACGGCCTGCGGGTGGCCCTGGGCCACCTGCACCTGCGGCGGGCGAACTGCGCCGCCGCGCGGGAGGCCTTCGCCCGCGTGCACGCCGCCGCGCCGGGCCGGCACGACGCCATGATCGGCCTGGCCCGGGTGCTGGCCCTGCAGGGCGAGCACGCCGCCGCCGCCGAGCTCTATCGCCGGGCGCTGGCCCTGCGCCCGGACGACCCGCTGACCCGCATCGCCCTGGGCAAGTGCCTGCTGGAGCTGGGCCAGCGGGACGAGGGCGAGGCGGCGATCCGCGCCGCGGGCCGGGGCTCCGACGCCCTCGCCGGCCTGGCGCTCACGGCCCTGGCGGCCACGCCGCACGGCCGGGTGTTCCTGCGGCCCAGCGCGGCCGCCCGCTTCCTGCGCGGCGAGGGCTGAACGCGCCGCCGCTCAGGCGCGGAATCGGCGGCGGTAGACGCCCTTCTCCTGGCCGATCTCGGCCATCAGCTCGCGGGCGCGGCGCGCGTCGTCGTCGCTAAACGTTTCCAGCCGCGCCGTCCAGGTCTCGCGGCGGACCGGAAAGCACTGCGCCACCGGCGTGCCCCGGGGCAGCACGCCGCTGAAGCCCTCGTCGCGCCACTGGGCCGGGAAATGGATCCAGACGTCGTGATAGCGGTCGCAGTCCACCAGCCCGGTCAGGGTGGTGAACGGCAGGTCGAAGCGGTTCACCGGATGGGTGAACAGCACCGCGTAGCCCTCCGGCGCCTCGATGGTCCACAGGTTGTGGAACTTGATCAGGAAGCGGTCGGCGTCGAACAGCGGGGTGCCCGCCGCCTGGCCCGGATCGTGGAAGCCGATCGGTGCTCGGGGGAATCCGTCGCCTTCGTCCGCCGGCAGGTCGTCGTCCCAGATGAATTCACCGTTCTCCACCCGCAGGTCGCTGATCAGCGGCATCAGGAAGCCGCCGGTCATGGCGTCGATGAACGGCGGACAGCGCTTGACCGTGTCGTCCTCGCCGGCCGACAGGGCGCTGAACGCCTGGGCGGGCATCGTCTTCAGCCAGGCCGGCAGGCCCTGCGCCGCCGGGACGGGCGGGGGTATCCGCCCTTCCAGCCGCCGCGGACAGCGAAAGGTCAGGGTGGGTCCGTGCTCGGTCATCGCTTCGCGCCTCGCGCCGATCGTCCGGCCGTCATGTCGCAGATAGGCCGATTTTCACTATCGCGCGATTGCTAGAGAGAAAGCTTTGCGGAGCGCTACCCGCCTCTCGGCGACGGCAAGCCGAGACAGTGGATAACTCTTGCTGTCGACGTGAACTGCCTTGCAGCGGGCGACAGCGATTCGCTAGGTTGAGAATGCGAAAGGGCTCCCATGGCTTGGAATCCATGAGAGCCCCAGGTGAGCGACGTTCGCCCTCCCTGGTGGAGGGGGAAGACTAGGGAGCGCTTGCTGCAGGCTCGCGCTCCCAATCGCTGTGCTATTGGTACGACGCGGGATCGGGCTGTCAAACCAGATGTTCCTGGTTCGTTCTGGAAAACCTCCGGCTGTCCACAGCTAATTGGCCGCGGCCAACGGCAAGTGGGGTGTTGCAAGCATGAATCTTGCCGCGGAGGGCCGCAAAGTGGCCAAAAACAGGCTAAGCCCCGCCAGCTTGCACTAGGTTCCTAGTGGTAAGTCGAGGTCTCCGTCGGCTTCATTCAGAATCCCAGCACCTCGGCCAGCCGGCGCTCCCCCGTCCAGTGACGAGCCTGCCAGCCGGCGGCCAGGGCGGCCTCGACGTTGCGCTCGGAATCGTCGACCAGCAGCAGCTCGGCCGCCGGCAGGCCGACGCGGCGCTGTGTGGCGGCGTAGTAGTCCGGGTCGGGCTTGGCGAAGCCGACGGCGGCGGAGTGGTGCAGGCCGTCGAAGCGGTCCTTGAACCTGAGCGCCTCCCACAGGTGCGTGGCCCTGTTGTGTTCCTGAATGGTGGCCAGGTGCAGCTCAATGCCCCGGGCGCGATAGCCTTCCAGATCGGCCAGCAGCTGGTGGTCCAGCACGGCGTCCTTCTCGAACCAGTAGGCCATCATCCGCTGCGCCGTCACGTGCGGGGCGATCTCGGCCAAGGCCTTGGCGAGCCACGGCTCCAGGGGTTCCTGGCCCAGCACGATGGGGCGGAAATAGCGGGCGAAGAACGCCTGCTGCAGGTCGTCGGGCTTCACGCCGAGGTCCGCCTCCATGTCGGCGTCCCAGCGCCAGCCCGGGCGCAGGCGGGTGACGAGGACGCCGTCGACGTCCATCATCAGCGCCCGGGCGGTCATGGCCGGGCGATCGCCTTGAGGCGGTAGAGGGCGTCCAGCGCCTCGCGCGGGCTCATGCCGTCGACGTCCATCTGCGCCAGGGCCTTGTCGGCCTCGCTGGGTCCGACGGCCGCGGCGGGGGCGGCCTCCGCGGCCGCGGCGAACAGGGGCAGGTCCTCCAGGCCGGAGGCGGTGTGCTGCTGGCTTTCCAGCCGGTCCAGCACCTCGCGGGCGCGGGCGACGACCGTCGGCGGCACGCCCGCCAGCCGGGCCACCTGCACGCCGTAAGACCGGTCGGCGGGGCCGGGCCCGGCCTCGTGCAGGAACACCAGGTCGCCGTTCCACTCCTTGGCCTTCAGCGACAGGTTGGAGACGAACGCCAGGCGTTCCTCCAGCACCGCCAGCTCGTGGTAGTGGGTGGCGAACAGGCCGCGGCAGCGGTTGGTGTCGTGCAGCGCCTCGGCGCAGGCCCAGGCGATGGCCAGGCCGTCATAGGTGGCCGTGCCGCGGCCGATCTCGTCCAGGATCACGAACGAGCGCGGCGTCGCCTGGGTGAGGATGGCCGCGGTCTCGACCATCTCGGCCATGAAGGTCGAGCGGCCGCGGGCCAGGTCGTCGCCGGCGCCGACGCGGCTGAACAGGCGGTCGACGACGCCCAGCTTCAGCCGGCGGGCCGGCACGTAGCAGCCGGCCTGGGCCAGGATCGCCAGCAGCGCGTTCTGGCGCAGGAAGGTGGACTTGCCGGCCATGTTCGGCCCGGTGACGATCGACAGCCGGGCGCCGGCGGCCCCGGCGCCGTCCAGGCAGCAGTTGTTGGGCGTGAAGGCTTCGCCGGCCCGGCGGACGGCGGCCTCCACCACCGGATGGCGCGCGCCCTCGGCGTCGAAGCACAGCGAGCCGTCCACGTCCGGTCGCACCGCGCCGGCGTCCTCGGCCCATTCGGCCAGCCCGGCGGCGACGTCGAGCCGCGCCAGACCTTCGGCGGCGGCCTGGATCTGGCCGGCCGCCCGGCAGGCCTCGGCGCGCCAGGCCTCGAAGATCGACACCTCGATCGCCAGCGCCCGTTCGCCCGCCTGGGCGATCTTGGCGTCGAGGTCGGCCAGCTCGACGGTGGTGAAGCGCACCTGGTTGGCGGTGGTCTGGCGGTGAATGAACAGGGCGTTGAGCGGCGGCGCCATCAGCGCCTCGGCCTGCTTGGCGGTGGCGTCGACGAAATAGCCGAGCACCGCGTTGTGCCGGATCTTCAGCGACACGCCGCTCTCGGCCTGCAGCCGCGACTCCAGGCCCAGGATCACCCGCCGGCTGTCGTCGCGCAGGGCGCGCGCCTGGTCGAGGTCGGGGGAGATCGACGCGCCGACGAAGCCGCCGTCGCGCGCCTGGGCCGGCAGCTCCTCGCCCAGTCCCGTCCGCAACTCGGCCAGCAGCGACGAGAGCGCCGGATGCGCCGAGGGGTCGAGGGCGGCCAGCGCCTGGGCGATCTCCTCGGGCGCCGGGGCCGGAACCGTCGTTGGCGGCTCCGGCTCGGCGGCGAACAGGGCGGCCAGGGCCTCGGCGGCGCCCAGCCCGTCGCGCAGCGCGCCGAGATCGCGGGGTCCGCCGCGGCCAAGGGCCAGGCGCGACAGCGAGCGGGCCATGTCGCCGGCGCTCTTCAGCAGCACCCGCAGCCGTTCGCGCAGCGCGCGGCGCTCCATCAGCCAGCCGATCGCGTCCAGCCGCGCATCGATCGCCGCGGGCGACAGCAGCGGCCGGGCCAGCCGCGCGGCCAGCAGGCGCGCGCCGGGGGCGGTGACGGTGCGGTCGATCACAGACAGCAGCGATCCGTCGCGGCCGCCCGACAGGGTCTTCTCGATCTCCAGGCTCGCGCGGGTGGCCGGATCGATGGCCATGACGTCGGCTTCGCCGGCGCGCCGAGGCGGGCGCAGCGCCGGCAGGCGGCCGGCCTGGGTGGTCTCCAGGTGCGCGGCGATCAGGCCCAGGGCCGAGATCTCGGCGCCGGCGAGGGTCCCGAAGCCGTCCAGGGTGTCGACCCCGTAGAGGCGCTTCAGGCGGGTCTCGGAGGCGGAAGGCTCGGCCAGGGCGCTGGCCATCGGCTGGATCACCCCGCCTGCCGTCTTCAGCGCCGCCGATACCGCCTCGTCGGCGAACAGCCGGTCTGGGACCAGGGTCTCGGACGGTCCGATCGCGGCCAGGGCCGAGGCCAGGCCCGAGACCTGCACCAGCAGGCATTCCACCTCGCCGGTGGACAGCTCGGCGCTGGCCACCGCCGCCTGGCCGCCGCGTACGGCGATGGCCGCCAGGCGGTTGGAGCCGCGGGCGTCCAGCAGCCCCTCCTCGGTGAGGGTGCCGGGGGTGACCACGCGCACCAGGTCGCGGCGGACGATCGACTTGCCGCCGCGCTTCTTGGCCTCGGCGGGGTCTTCCATCTGCTCGCAGACCGCCACCTTGAAGCCGGCGCGGATCAGCTTGGCCAGATAGGCCTCGGCGGCGTGGGCCGGCACCCCGGCCATGGGGATCGGCTGGCCGCCGTGGGTTCCGCGATAGGTCAAGGTGATGCCGATCGCCGCGGAGGCGCGCTGGGCGTCCTCGAAGAACAGCTCGTAGAAGTCGCCCATGCGGAAGAACACCAGGGCGTCCGGCTGACGCGCCTTGGCGTCGAAGTACTGCGCCATCACCGGCGTGGCGCCGGACGGATCGGGCATGGCGGCTCCGGAAGGCGCGGCGCCGGCGAGGGCGCTGTCGGGACGGAGAATCGGCGCGTTCATCGCGCAAGGCTAGTGCGCCGTGGGCGCCCCTGGAACGGTTTTGCACGCTCATCCACGGGTTTTAGCCTTCTCCGTCCGGGGCGGCGGGCGACCCTTGACCTCGGCGGGGACTGGTCCGAGGTTTTGCGCATGGAACGGCTCGCCCAGCATGTGATCCTTCCGGCCGGTCCGGGTGACGCCCGGGCGCTGGGCGAGGTGCACGTGCGGGCCTGGCGCGAGACCTATCAGGGCCTGCTGCCCGAGACCTACCTGGCGGCCATGCGCCCGGAAATCCACGCCGTGCGCTGGCGCCGCCAGCTCTCCGGCGACGGGACCGGCGAGGTGGTGCTGGCGGTGGAGGGCGCCGAGGGGCTGGTCGGCTACAGCGCCTCCAGTCTCCTGCAGTCCGAGAGCCGGCTCGCCGACGCCGAGGTGTTCACCCTCTACCTGCTGAAGGCGGCCCAGGGACGGGGTCTGGGCGGGCGGCTGCTCGGGGCGGCGGCCAGCGCCCTGGCGGCGCAGGGCGCGCGGTCGGCGGTGATCTGGGTGCTGAGCGGCAACCGCCATGCCCGCGGTTTCTACGCCCACCTCGGCGGGCGGGTGCTGGGCGAGCGGCGGGTGCGCGGCTGGGGCGGGCGGCTGCTGGAAACCGCCTATCGCTGGGACGACATCGACCGGCTGGTGGCCGAACGCTGACGTGCCAGCTTGCAGCGTCGGTCGGCGCGCGGCATCAAGCGCTTCAACTTAGGAACGGTCGGGGCGCGTGGCGTGCTGAGCAGGATTGGCTACGGCCTGGCGACGGCCCTGGTGGCGGCTCTGGCCCTGGCCTGCCTGGCCTGGAGCCTGCTGGTGCCGCCGCCCTATGCCATGCCGCCGCGCGGCGAGGTGGTGATCAAGGACGTCACCCTGGTCAACCCGGGGTTGGGCCGCACGCCGCACGTGGACATCACCCTGCGCGGCGGGGTGATCGTCGCCATCGGCCCCACCGGCCCCACGCCCGAGCGCACCGCCCTGCGCTGTCCGGGCTGCTACGTGCTGCCGGGGCTGATCGACATGGATGCGCGCGGCCCGGACCGCGCCAGCCTGGGCGCCGACCGCCTCGCGGCGGTGGAGGCCCTGCGGCGCGGCGTGACCATGGTGCGCGACCTCGGCGGGGTCGGCGACGGCCTGTTCCGCCTGCGCGACCGCATCGAGGAAGGCCGCCTGCCCGGACCCAGGATCGTCACCTGCGGCGGGGTGATCTACGGCGGCTCCGTCGACCGCGCCCATCGCATCGCCCAGTACGCCATCCGCCGGGGCGCGCGCTGCCTGGCGGCCGGGCCGGGGCTGAACGCGGCGGCGCTGCAGGCCCTGGCGCAGGAGGCCACCGCCGCGCGCATCCCCCTGGTGGCGGCCCGCCCGCGTGACGAGACCCTGGCCAATGCGGGCTTCATCGCCGACGGCGTGGGCCTGCCGGCCGACTGCGCGACCAGTTCCGAGGCGCAGGTGCGGGACCTGGTGCAGGCGGCGGTCGCCCAGCACACCGCGCACACGCCGCTGTTGTCCGCTCCCGCGGCGCCGGGGCGGCCGGCCTGCGCCGGACCGCGGGGCATGGAGACGGTGAAGGCGCTGTTCCATGGCGGCGCCCCGGTCTACGCCGCCTCCGGCGGGCCGCTGAAGGCGTCGGGCGAGGGCTTGCGGCGGGAGCTGACCGCCTTCACGGCCCTGGGGCTGACGCCCGACCAGGCCCTGGTGACCGCCACCACCTCGGCCGGACGGTTCTGGCCGGACGCCACCTATGGCCAGGTGGCCATCGGCCTGCCCGCCGACCTGGACCTCTACCGCCAGGACCCGACCGCCGCCCTGGCCAATCTCGACAGCCTGGACACCGTGATCGCCGGCGGGCGGGTCTATCCGAAGGACCAGCTCGACGCCTGGGCCGAACGCTGCCGCGCGCACTTCCGCGGCTGGTTCTATCGGCTGTTCGCGCCGTACGTGGGCGGTTAGCGGGTCATCCCGTTTTCGACCACGAACCACACGAACCACACAAACCCATTCCACTCCGACACCCCTCATCCTTACGAAGGCCGGAACCCAGGCACGACTCGCCTCCGGCGGGCGTCAGGGTGGAATCGTTCGTGTGGTTCGTGTGGTTCGTGGTTGACGATACGACCCTACGGCCCCCTCGGATATTCCAGCCCCTTGGCGGCGACCCGGGCGGATGCCGGGCCGTAGCGGCGGGCGATATCGGCGAAGGCCAGGTCGAACTGGGCCACGGGTGCGCCGCCGTGCCGCGGCAGCAGGCGCGGGTGCGCCGCCGGCCGGGCGTCGGCCAGCAGCAGCAGGCCGTGGCGCGAGCGGATCGGCGCGGTGGTGGGGCTGGTGGTGGCGATGCTGGCCCGGTAGGTGGCCGACCAGGCGTCGGCGGTCAGGGCCAGGGCGACCTCGTCGAAGCCGGCGGCCACCGGCGCCTCGAGGCGTTCATGGTTCCAGGGACTGGCCAGGGTCATGCCGGCCTCCGCCAGGTCGGGGGCGGCGAACGGAAAGTCGGCGCTGTGGTGCGCCGCGCTCCAGCTGGACACCCCCATCCGCGCGGCGACCTGCGCGGCGCGTTCGCGCCCGGCCATGGCCTCGACGACCGCCAGGCTGGCCGGGATCGACGCGCTGACCCCGGTGGTGGAGATGATCCGCCCGTCCTGCACGTAGCGGCGGTCGCGCACCCAGGTGGTCCGCGGATAGGCCTTTTCCAGCGGGCCGATGAAGTGCCAGTGGGTGGTCGCCCGCCGCCCGCCCAGCAGCCCCGCCTCGGCGAGGTTCCGGGCGCCGGCGCAGATCGACAGGATCGTCGCGCCCCGGGCGTACTGGCCGCGCAGCCACGCGCCCAGCGCCGCCTTGTCCGGGTTGGGCAGGAAGGGGACCACCACCAGGTCCGCGCCCTCGGGATGGGCGGCGTCGAACTGGCTCACGGTCTGGTCGGCCAGGATGCGCAGAGCCATCTGCAGGCGCACCGGTCCGGGGTGGGTGGAGACGGAGACCACATCGGCGACGTCGGCGTCCTTGAGCACGCCGTAGGGGATGGTGAAATCGGTGGTCTCGGTGGCCGCGTTGTCGGCCAGGATCACCACCAGCGGGCGCGCGTGGCCCGGCCTGGGGGGCGGCAGGCTCAGCCGGTCCGGGCTGGCGGAGGATGTCGCCGAGGGGGTGGGGGGCGACGCCTGGGCGCTGGGCAGGCGTTCGGCGCAGGCCAACGCCGCCGCGAGCGTCAGCCCGACGGCGACGGCCGAGAACATCAGATTGCGGCGCATGCCGTCCTCCCGCCTGATCGTGGCGGGACGCTAGGCGGCTATCGCCTTGGCGGAAATGACGGATATCCGGCGATTTCAGCCGGCCAGGCTGTCCTTGCCCCGAGCCCCCCGGAGGCCGGGTCTCAGGTTTCCTGGCCGGTGATGATGTCGTCCCAGAAGCTGCGCGCCTTGGAGAAGAAGTTGGCGGAGCGGGGATGCTGCTGGTCGCCGCACAGGCCGGCGAACTCGCGCATCAGCTCCTTCTGCCGGGCGGAGAGCTTGGTGGGGGTCTCGATGAACAGCTCCACCACCAGGTCGCCGCGTTCGCGCGAGCGCAGGGAGGGCATGCCGCGGCCCTTCAGGCGCACGGTGCGGCCGGTCTGGGCGCCTTCCGGCACCTTGACCTGGATCTTGCATTCGCCGTCGCAGTTCTCGCCGCCCAGCAGGCAGGGCGCCTCGATCTCGCCGCCCAGGGCGGCGATGGCCATGGGCACCGGCACCGAGCACAGCAGGTCCAGGCCGTCGCGCTCGAACAGCTCGTGCGGCTTGACCGACAGGAAGATGTAGAGGTCGCCCCGCGGTCCGCCCCTGGCCCCGGCGTCGCCCTCGCCGGCCAGGCGGATGCGCGCGCCGTCGTCGACGCCGGCGGGGATGCGCACTTCGAGCATCCGCTCCTTGCGCACCTGCCCGTGGCCGTGACAGCTGCTGCAGGGGTCCAGGATGATGCGGCCCGAGCCGCCGCAGCGGGGGCAGGCGCTCTCGATGGAGAAGAAGCCCTGGCTGCGCCGCACGCGCCCCGCGCCGCCGCAGGTGTTGCAGGCGGTGGGGCTGGCGCCCGGCTTGCACCCGTTGCCTTCGCAGCTCTCGCAGGTCATCGCCGCGGGAACCTTGATCTCCACCTCGGCGCCGGCATAGGCCTGCTCCAGGCTGATCTCCAGATCGTAGCGCAGGTCCTGGCCGCGGGCCGGGCCCGACTGGCGCTGGCGGCCGCCGCCGAACATGTCGCCGAAGACGTCGCCGAACACCTCGTTGAAGATGTCGTGCACGTCGCCGAAGCCGGCGCCGTTGGGACCGCCGCCGCCATTGCCGTTCACCCCGGCGTGGCCGAAGCGGTCATAGGCCTGGCGCTTCTTCGGATCCGACAGGACCGAATAGGCTTCGTTGATTTCCTTGAAACGGCTGGCGCTGTCTTCGCAGCCGCCGTTGCGGTCGGGATGGTGTTCCATGGCCAGCTTGCGGAAAGCCGACTTCAGGCCGGCTTCATCGCAGCCGCGCTGGACCCCGAGTACCTCGTAATAATCGCGCATCGACAACGTCAGAGACTCTGGCGGTTTGAGCTTAAGTGGAACGGCCCGCGCCCCGCCGCAAGAGCGGAAGCGTAGAATGCGGGCTTTCGCACGGGAATTCGGCGGCGATGTTCGCCCAAGGCTGGTTCATGCCCTGACATGATCATCGCCGCCGATAGGTCAAAGCGTCACGCCGACTTGTCGTCGTCGACTTCTTCGAACTCGGCGTCGACGACACCGTCATCGGCCGCCGGGGCGTCCGCCGCGCCAGCGCCCTGCTGGGCGTTGTACATGGCTTCGCCCAGCTTCATGGCCGCCTGGGTCAGGGCCTGGGTCTTGGCCTGGATGGCGCTCACGTCCTCGCCTTCCAGCGCCGACTTCAGCTCGGCGATGGCGGTCTCGATGGCGGTCTTCTCGGCCGCCCCCACCTTGTCGCCATGCTCGGTCAGCGCCTTCTCCGTGGAGTGGATCAGGGCGTCGGCGTGGTTCTTGGCCTCGACCATCTCCTTGCGCTTCTTGTCGTCCGCGGCGTTGGATTCGGCTTCCTTGACCATCTTCTCGATGTCGGCGTCCGACAGGCCGCCGTTGGCCTGGATGCGGATCGACTGCTCCTTGGCCGTGGCCTTGTCGCGCGCCGAGACGTTGACGATGCCGTTGGCGTCGATGTCGAAGGTCACCTCGACCTGGGGCACGCCGCGCGGGGCCGGCGGGATACCGACCAGGTCGAACTGGCCCAGCAGCTTGTTGTCGTGCGCCATCGGCCGTTCGCCCTGGAACACCCGGATGGTCACGGCGCTCTGGTTGTCGTCGGCCGTGGAGAAGGTCTGGCTGCGCTTCGTCGGGATGGTGGTGTTGCGCTCGATCAGCGGGGTGAACACGCCGCCCAGGGTCTCGATGCCCAGGGTCAGCGGGGTCACGTCCAGCAGCAGCACGTCCTTGACGTCGCCCTGCAGCACGCCGCCCTGGATGGCCGCGCCCAGCGCCACCACCTCGTCGGGGTTCACGCCCTTGTGCGGTTCGCGGCCGAAGAAGTCCTTCACCGCGTCGACGACCTTGGGCATGCGGGTCATGCCGCCCACCAGCACCACTTCGTCGATGTCGGACTTCTTCAGCCCGGCATCCTTCAGCGCCTGCTCGCAGGGGCCGATGGTCTTGGCGATCAGGTCCTCGACCAGGGCTTCCAGCTTGGCGCGGCTGAGCTTGATGTTCAGGTGCAGCGGGCCGGAAGCGTTCATCGAGATGAAGGGCAGGTTCACCTCGTACTGCGGCGTCGAGGAGAGCTCCTTCTTGGCCTTTTCCGCCTCTTCCTTCAGGCGCTGCAGGGCCAGCTTGTCCTTGCGCAGGTCGACGCCCTGCTCCTTCTTGAACTCGTCGGCCAGGTAGTCGACGATCCGCAGGTCGAAGTCCTCGCCGCCGAGGAAGGTGTCGCCATTGGTGGACTTCACCTCGAACACGCCGTCGCCGATCTCCAGGATCGAGACGTCGAAGGTGCCGCCGCCCAGGTCGTACACGGCGATCTTCTTGCCGTCGCTCTTGTCGAGGCCGTAGGCCAGCGCCGCGGCGGTGGGCTCGTTGATGATCCGCAGCACGTCCAGGCCGGCGATCTTGCCGGCGTCCTTGGTGGCCTGGCGCTGGGCGTCGTTGAAATAGGCGGGGACGGTGATGACGGCCTTCTCGACCTTCTCACCCAGGTAGGCCTCGGCGTCCTGCTTGATCTTCTGCAGGATGAAGGCGCTGATTTCCTGGGGCGAGTAGTCCTTGCCGTGGGCCTTCACCCAGGCGTCGCCGTTGCCGCCCTTGACGATGTCGTAGGGCACCATGCCCCGGTCCTTCTCGACCATCGGGTCGGAGAAGTTGCGGCCGATCAGGCGCTTGATCGCGAACAGGGTGTTGGAGGGGTTGGTCACCGCCTGGCGCTTCGCCGGCTGGCCGACCAGACGTTCGCCGTCCTCCAGGATGGCGACGACCGACGGCGTGGTGCGCATGCCTTCGGCGTTCTCGATCACCTTGGGTTGCTTGCCGTCCATGATGGCGACGCACGAGTTCGTGGTGCCCAGGTCGATGCCGATAATCTTGCTCATGAGAACTCTATCTCGCTCCTTCGTTTGGCGGGCGGTCGCGGTGGCCTTCGCAACAAAGCGCCGTTTGCTTCCGTCCCCGGTTCGATCGGGTTCCAGTAGCCTGGGCCGATCACCTGATCAGCCCCGCTGGTTTCCAAGCCCCGCCTCCGCGCGCGGACGGCGCTGCTTTGAGGCGCATATGGGAACCGGCGTGGCCGCCGCAAGGGCGCACCCATAGGCCAAGCTCTCGGAAAACGCACACAAAACCCGTCGTGGGGAGGCAACTTTCCCCCCTTCTGGAGCATGCGCCGCCGCCCGCCCCTGGTCAGCCTCCGGCGCAGGTTCAGCGGCGTCCGCTTCGGCGCCGGATTTCGGGGGGCTGACATGACGATTCAACGGACGAAACCGATCATCGCGCGGGCGATGCTGGCGGCGCTGGCCGCGGGCTCGCTGCTGGCGGGCGCCACCGGGGCGGCCGCCTCGGAGGACCGGCATGTGCGGATCATCAACGAGACGGACCACACCATGGTCCATTTTTACGCCTCGAACGTGGCCGCCAAGTCCTGGGAGGAGGACATCCTCGGCGACAGCGTGCTCAAGCCCGGCGACGACGTGAAGATCAACATCGACGATGGCACGGGCCACTGCCTGTACGACTTCCGCGCGGTGTTCGACGACGGCAAGGCGCTGGAAAAGCACAATATAAACGTGTGCGAAATCTCGTCCTACCGCTATACCGAGTAGGGTCGAAGGACAGGGACGGGAGCGCCGGGCGAGATCGCCTGGCGCGAGCGAGGGGCGTGGCGTGTAATGGGGGCGCCATGCCCCTCGACGGATTCCGCCTGCTGCCCGGATGCCTCGACGCCGACGCCCAGGCCGAGCTCGCGGCCGAGGTGCTGGCCCTTACGGCGCGCGCGCCGCCCTACCGGCCGACCATCCCCGGCGGCAAGCCGATGAGCGTCGAGATGACCAATCTCGGCCCGCTGGGCTGGGTCACCGATGGGGCGCGGGGTTACCGCTACGAGCCGCGGCATCCGCTGACCGGCGCGCCGTGGCCGCCGATCCCCGCCCGGCTGCTGGACCTCTGGGCGCAGCTGGCGGATCCGGACACGCCGCCCGACGCCTGCCTGGTCAACCTCTACGGCGCCCAGGCGCGGATGGGCCTGCACCAGGACCGCGACGAGGCGGACTTCGGCTTTCCCGTGCTGTCGGTGTCGCTGGGCGACACCGCCCTGTTCCGCATCGGCGGCCTCAAGCGGGGCGATCCGACGCGGTCGGTGCGGCTGGCCTCGGGCGATGTGTGCCTGATCGGCGGGGCGGCGCGGCTGGCGTTCCACGGCGTCGACCGGATCATTCCGGGCTCCTCGCGCCTGCTGCCGGGCGGTGGGCGGATGAACCTCACCCTGCGGCGGGCGCGGCCTCGAGGGGCCTGACGGCCACGCGCGGGAAGGCGCGGGTCAGGATCAGGCCATAGAGGGTCGCGGTGGCGATCAGGCCCAGGGGAATGAGGGCGTATTCCGCGAACGGCCGGGTCAGGATCGGGGCGGCGAACACGAAGGCCAGGGCCGAGGCCTCGAACGGCCGCCAGCCCTTCTCCAGGGCTACCGCGACCAGGAACGCCGCGGCGGGGGCCAGCAGCATCAGGTCGTAGTCGAGGCAATAGGGGGTGGCCAGCAGGCAGGCGGTCATCAGCCCTGCCGCCTTCAGCCGGAAGTCCGCGCTCGAGCGCCACAGCGCGGCCAGCAGGACCCCGGCCGCCGCGGTGGCGAGGCCCTGCGCGGCGTAGGCAAGCGCGACGGAGCCGCCCCACAGGCGCACGGCGGCGAACACGCTCTGGATCTTCCAGAAGCCCGTGCCGCCGGCCTCCAGCACCACCGCCTTGGTGAAGCCGGTGTTGGCGAGGAAGGCCTGCCAGATCTCCACCCCGAACAGGCCCGCGGTGACCCCGACCAGGGCCAGCACCGTGGCCCCGGCGGACGCGAACGCCTTCCAGTGGCCGCCCAGCGCCAGGGCCAGCGGCAGGAACAGGCCGAACTGCGGCTTGTAGGCCACCAGGCCGAACAGCACCCCGGCCAGCAGCGGCCGCTGGCGCAGGCACGCCAGGCCCCCGCCCAGCAGCGCCACGGTGAGGAATCCGTTGTGGCCGTGGGTCAGGTTGATGAACACCGCCGGAAAGGCCGCCGCGATCAGCAGGGCCTCCCGGCGCGGCAGGATCGCGCGGATCGTGGCCAGGTAAAGCGGCAGGGTCACGCCCTGCCAGAGCGCCAGCGCCGCCAGGTAGGGCAGGCTGGCCAGGCCCGCCGCCAGCAGCAGGAAGAATGGCGGGTAGTGCCAGCCGTAATAGGGGATGTCCGCCCGGTGGAAGGCGGCCTGCTGGGCGGCGTAGTGGGCGGCCGGATCGTAGGCGGAGACGGCGTGGCCGCCCAGCGCCAGGCGTCCCGCGGTCCAGACGTCGGAGAAGTCGGCGCCCAGGGGGCGGCCCTTGTAGTCCACGCCGCCGTGGGCCGTGGCGATCATCGCCGCGATGGCGAGGGCGTAGGCGGCCACCAGGATCAGGGCGTAGTTGCGCAGCCGCTCGGCGGTCAGCCAGTCGCCGCGCCTCAGGGCGGCGAACGCATCGCTCCGGGGGACGGGCTCCATGGTCGCGAAGCTTGGGCCGGCGTGCTGAATTTTCCTTTAAGCGGGCCAGCGGCGCACGCGCGTTTTGACAGCGGCCAACCCCTGGCCGACCATGGGTTGCGCACAATCGAAAGCGGAGGATCGCCATGCAGACCCTGAAACGCCCCGAGGGCAACCGGCCGGGCGACCTCGACCTGTCGCGCCGCGCCCTGGGGGCGGCCTTCTTCGCCGGCTATGCGGTGGCGGCCCTGGCGGCGGACGCCGCGCCGATCCACACCGACGAGGCCGGCCTGGTGATCGAGACCGTCACCCTGCCCTCGCAGGGCGGGTCGATCCCGGCCTATGTCGCGCGGCCGAACGCGCCGGGGCGGTTCCCGGCGGTGCTGGTGATCTCCGAGATCTTCGGCGTGCACGATTACATCAAGGACAACTGCCGGCGCCTGGCCAAGCTGGGTTATGTGGCGATCGCCCCGGCCTTCTTCGTGCGGGTGGCCGATCCCGCGCCGCTGGCCGACATACAGGCGATCATGAAGATCGTCGCGGCGGCGCCCGATCCGCAGGTGATGGGCGATGTCGGCGCGGCGCTGAAAGTGCTGCAGGCCAGCCCGCACGTCGACGCCGGCAAGATCGCGGTCACAGGCTGGTGCTGGGGCGGCGGCAAGACCTGGCTGTCCTGCGAGACCTATCCGGAGTTCAAGGCCGGGGTCGCGTGGTACGGCCCGATGCAGCCCCAGACCGTGGACGCCAACCACCTGTCGGCCATCGCCGGCGTCTCGCACCTGCACGCCCCCGTGCTGGGCCTCTACGGGGCCAAGGACGGCCTGGCGCAGCAGATCCCGGCCATGCAGGCGGCCCTGAAGGCTGCCGGCAGGACCGACACCGAGATCGTGGTCTATCCGGACGCCGGCCACGGCTTCCACGCCGACTATCGCGCCAGCTACGTCGAGGCCGACGCCAAGGACGGCTGGGCCAGAATGCTGGCCCACTTCGCGGCCCACGGGGTGAGGCCAGGATCAAGATAGCAAACTCTCTGTCATCCCGGAATCCGCGCAGCGGATATCCGGGACCGCGGCAGGCGCCGCTGTTGGCTACGGATGACAGATTTGCGTTTCCGGCGGTCCCGGATAAGGCGCTGGCGCGCCTTTCCGGGATGACAGCGGGGGGGGGGAGGGAGGCCTCAGCCCCGCAGCTTGCGCATGAGGGTCTCGAGGTCGCGGTTCAGCTGGGCGTCGGCGACGCGCAGCTCCTCGATGCGGCGCACCGCGTGCAGCACGGTGGTGTGGTCGCGGCCGCCGAAGCGCCGGCCGATGTCCGGCAGCGAGCGGGTGGTCAATTGCTTGGCCAGCCACATGGCCGCCTGGCGCGGACGGGCCACCGAACGGTTGCGGCGCTCGGAGATCAGGTCGGCCTGCTTGAGGCTGAAGTGCTCGGCGGTAGCCTTCTGGATGTCGTCGACGGTGACCCGGCGTTCCGAGCCGCCGCGCAGGTGCGGGCGCAGCAGGCCTTGCGTCTCGTCCAGGGTCAGGGCGCCGACGCCGGCGCCGGCGCGCACCACCAGGGTGTTCAGGGCGCCTTCCAGCTCGCGGACGCTGTCGGTGAAGCGGTCGGCCAGGAAGTGCATGACCTCCGGCTTCAGCGTCGCCGAGAAGCCCTGCTGGCGGCAGAGCACCTGCAGCTTGCGGTCCAGGATGCCCAGGCGCAGGTCGCGGTCGGCCGGCTCGATGCCGCATACCAGGCCCGCCGACAGGTGGGAGCGCAGGCGCGCGTCGATCTCGGTCAGGGCGGCCGGCGGGCGGTCGGCGGAGAACACCACGCGGCGGCCGTCCTCCATCAGCGCGGCCAGGGTGTGGAACAGCTCCTCCTGGCTGGACTGCTTGCCGCCGATGAAGTGCACGTCGTCGATCAGCAGCAGGTCGGCCGAGCGCAGCTCGTCCTTGAAGGCGTTGGCCTGGCGCTCCATCAGGGCGCGCACGAAGCTGGACAGGAACCGCTCGGCGGTCAGGTAGACCACCTTGCGTTCCGGCGCGGTGCGCATGGCTTCCCAGGCGAGCGCGCTCAGCAGGTGCGTCTTGCCGAAGCCGTAGGGCCCGTGGAACACCACCGGGTTGAAGTGGCCATCCGCCCAGGAGGCCACCCGCCGGGCCACGGCGTGGGCGAACTCGTTGGCCGGGCCGGAGACGAAGGTGTCGAAGGTGAAGCGATCCTGCAGGCCGCCGGTGCGGGCGCTGCGGACGGCCGCGGCCGGGGCGTCCGAAGACACCGCGTCGATGGCGGCGATCTCGATCACCTTGGGGCGCGCCGACGGGGCGTCGGCGGCGGTCTTGGCCGGCTCGGCGCGGGCGGCGACGTCACCCCCCTCGGCCTCGAACTCCAGGCGGGATTTCAGCACCAGCTCGCGGCCGTCAGGGTCGTTGGCGGCCCACAGCTCGCCGATGCGGCGCCAGGCGTAGCGACGGATCCAGTCCCGGGCGATGCCGGTGGGGGTGACCAGGCACAGGCCGCCGTCCGGCAGGGTGCGCAGGGCCGCCTGCGCCACCCAGGAGCCGAAGGTGTCGTCGCCGAGTTCGCTTTTCAGCGCCTGACTGGCCTTGCCCCACACCGCTACGGCGGGCGTCAACGACGCCATGACTGCAACCCCTTTGTTGGTCATTCTCTGCCCCATCCCCATCCGTCGAACCTCCCACCCCACTGGGAGGCTGGCCGGCGGGACCCCCGCGTCCCGCGACCAGATTCAAAGCAAACTAATCCCCCATCGCCGGACGCTGCCGCCCGCCGTTCCGTTTCATCCGTACAAGCTCGAATGCAGTGAGGAGGCTCAGACTATCGCCGCGGCGGGGGTCGTCAACGAGGATTCTCGACCCGATTCGCCGATATTTCGGTTGACAGTTCGTCCGCCCCAGTACGGCCAAGGAAAAGGCCGCCGATCACAATTTTTGGTAGGCCAAAAACGTCGCATGCGGCGCAGTTCCAGGCACGCGAAAAAACCCTGGCGATTGATATCGCCAGGGTAAAAACTCAATATTTTCAGGTATTTAGAGTGTCGGCGCCCAGGATTTAGGCGACGGCCAGCTTCTTCAACTGCGCCGCCAGCCGCGACACTTTGCGAGAGCCGGTGTTCTTGTGCAGCACACCCTTGCCGACAGCCCGCATCAGCTCGGACTGGGCCTCCACGAAGGCGGTCTTGGCCACGGCCGCGTCGCCGGCGGCGAGGGCCTCTTCGAACTTGCGGATGAAGGTGCGCATGCGCGAGCGGCGCGCCTTGTTGACCTCGGTACGGCGGGCGATCTTGCGGATCGCCTTCTTGGCGCCGGGGTTATTGGCCATGAACCTCTAGACCTCGAATACAGGGACGGCAGGCCGCCTTCGGCCGCGCCCCTCTCAAAAACGGGAGGCGCGGATATACGGGAAGGACCCGCGCGGGTCAATGCGCCGGCTGCGGCATTTGCGACGTCACGGGCCGTCGACCGCAACGCCCTGGGCGCGAAGCATGGCCGGGACGCTGTCGGGGCCCACCAGATGGCCGACGCCCACCACCATCACCACCACGCCACGGCCCTTCAGGCGCTGGCGGATGGTGCGGGTCCAGCGCCGGTCGCGCTCGACGATCAGCCGCTGGTACAGCACCGGCGCCGCCTGCAGCAGCGGGTCCAGCGCGTCGGCCCGGATGGCGGCCGCGTCGCCGGCCATCCAGTCGCCGATCACCTTGTCGTAGGTGTCCGGGCGATCCTCGATCTCGCCCAGGGTCTCGTCCAGCGAAGCGATCTGGGTGTCCATCGGCGCGCCCGCCAGGAAGCCGATCTGCTGCGGCACCGTCTCGAAGGCGCGCCGGCGGGCGGTGACGGGCGCCAGGGCCTGGACCCGGGTCTCGACCCCGTCGCTGGCGCTGGCCCCGAAACGGGCGTCCATGGCCAGGGAGATGGTCACCTCGGCCAGCCAGGGCTTCATCCGGTCGAGCGCCAGGGTGGACAGCGACAGCCGCTCGGCCACCCGCCGCAGCCGCGCCGACTGGGCCGGCGTCAGGTGGTTGGCCAGGCTGTCGTTCGGCGGGAACGGCCCCTGGGACTGGGTCAGGGCGGCGGCCTGTTCCTGGGCGGCCGGGGTGATGGGGATTTCGAACCAGAGCTCGTCGGCCTTGGCCAGGGCGTCGGTCAGAGCCGGCGGCGGCCAGTCCAGGCCGGCGGGCAGGACGTGCACCGAGCCGAACAGCACGATCGTCGCATGCTTGCCGCGCACCACCCACACCGGCGGCCTGGCCGCCGCGGCGCCGGCCGCCAGGCAGAGCGTGGCGACCAGCAGGCCCGCGAGGCCGAGCCGGACGCATCGCTTCATCCCTGGCGCCCCGGCCGTCATGTCTGATGCTCCGGACAGTAGAAGGTTGAGCGGCCGCCCTGGACGGCGCGGGCGATCACGCCCCGGCATCCCGGCCGCTGGCAAGGCTCGTGCTCGCGGCCGTAGGCCTGGAAGCTGTGCTGGAAATAGCCCAGGGCCCCGTCCGCCCCGGCATAGTCCCGCAGCGTCGAGCCGCCGGCCTCGATGGCCTCGGCCAGCACGGCGCGGATGGCGTCGACCAGGGCGTCGATCTTCGGCCGCCGGATCGCGCCCGCCGGCTTGAACGGCGATATCCCCGCGCGCCACAGCGCCTCGCAGACATAGATGTTGCCCAGCCCGGCGACGATCCGCTGGTCCAGCAGCAGGGTCTTGGGCCCCTGCTTGCGGCCCTTGAAGGCGGCGGCGAGGTGGGCGGCAGTGAGGGCCGGGCCGAGGGGCTCGGGACCCAAACCGCCGAACCAGCGGCTGGCTTCGAGGCCCTCGCTGTCGACCAGATCCATGTAGCCGAACCGCCGGGCGTCGAAATAGGTGACCCTGGCGCCGGCGTCCGTCTCGAACAGCACGTGGGCGTGACGGGGGTCGGCAGGCGCGGCCAGGGCGAAGTCGCCGGGGCGTTCGGGCCTGGCGGCGCGCGGATCGTCGATCTCGAAGCGGCCGGTCATGCCCAGGTGCATCACCAGGGTCTGGCCGCGGTCGGTGGGCGCCAGCAGATACTTGGCGCGCCGGTCCAGCCGCTCGATCCGCGCCCCCGTCAGGCGCTGGACGAAGCCCTCGGGAAAGGGAAAGCGCAGGTCGGGCCGGCGGGCCTCGACGCGGACGAGGCGGGCGCCGGCCAGGGTCGGCTCAAGTCCGCGGCGCACGGTCTCGACCTCGGGAAGCTCGGGCATCCGATCTGCGTAGCCGAAGTCGCCCGCCATGGCCATGTCGGCAGACGGCGGCCGGCGCGGTCGGCGGTCGCTGGCGTTGCCGGCGCGCCCGGCTTAAGAGGGTCGGCATGAGCCAGACCCAAGCCACTTTCGGCTTCCAGGACGTCGACCCGCGGGAAAAGCCCGGCATGGTGCGCGCCGTGTTCGACAGCGTGGCGCGCCGCTACGACCTGATGAACGACCTGATGAGCGGCGGCGTGCACCGGCTGTGGAAGGACGCCGCCGCCGCGCGGATGAACGCCCAGCCCGGCGAGCTGATCATCGACTGCGCCGGCGGCACCGGCGACATGGCGCACCGCTTCGCCAGGATGGCGCGCGCGGCCAAGGCCCGGCGCGGCGGCGCGGACGCCCGCATCGTCATCGTCGACTACAACGCCGAGATGGTGGCCGCCGGGCGCAATCGCGGCGGGGCTCCCGAGATCGCCTGGTCCGTGGGCGACGCCCAGAACCTGCCCCTGCCGGACGCCGTGGCCGACGCCTATTGCATCTCGTTCGGTCTGCGCAACGTCACCGACATCGCCCGGGCCCTGCGCGAGGCGCGGCGGGTGCTCAAGCCCGGCGGGCGCTTCCTGTGCCTGGAGTTCTCCCGGCCGACCACCGAGGCGCTGGCGCGGCTCTACGACGCCTATTCCTTCAAGGTGATCCCGGCGATCGGCGCGCGGGTGGCCAACGACCGGGCCTCGTACCAGTACCTGGTGGAGAGCATCCGCCGCTTCCCCGACCAGGAGACCCTGGCCGGCATGATGCGCGAGGCGGGCTTTTCGCGCGTGTCGGTGACCAACTTCTCCGGCGGGGTCGCGGCCCTGCACCAGGGCTGGGCCGTCTGACGGCTGCATGGCGGGCCAGATCGTGGGGATCTCCACCTATTTGCGGCTGATCGGCGCGGGCTGGAGCCTGGTGCGCGCCGACGCCCTCCTGCCGCGCGAACTCGGCGAGGCCCTGCCGCCGGGACCCCGCGCGGTGGCCGGGATGCTGCGCCTGTTCGCCGGCGGCGAGGCGCGCAAGGGCCGGCCGGGCGAGCGGCTGGCGCGGGCGCTGGAACGGCAGGGCCCGGTCGGCATCAAGCTGGGCCAGTTCCTGTCGACCCGCGCCGACATCTTCGGCGCCCGCTTCGCCGATGACCTGGCGCACCTGAAGGACCGGTTGCCGCCGTTCCCGGACGCCGTCGCCCGGGCGAGCGTCGCCGACGCCCTCGGCCGTCCGCTGGACAGCCTCTACGCAGACTTCGGCGCCCCGGTCGCGGCGGCCTCCCTGGCCCAGGCGCATCCGGCCCGCCTGGCCGATGGCCGCAAGGTGGCGGTCAAGGTCCTGCGGCCGGGGGTCGAGCGTCAGGTGGCGGGCGACATCGCCGCCATGACCCTGGCCGCCCGCCTGGCCGAACGCTGGGCCCCCGCGTCGCGGCGGCTGGAGCCGGCCGCCCTCGCCGCCACCGTCGGGCGGGCGCTGGAACTGGAGCTCGACCTGCGCTTCGAGGCCGCCGGCGCCGACGAGCTGCGCGCCGTGCTGGCGCAGGACGGCTTCATGAGCGCGCCGCGGGTGGTGTGGGACGGGGTCGCCAGGCGGGTGCTGACCCTGGAGTGGGCCGACGGTCTGCCGCTGTCCGATCCCGCCGCGCTGGAGCAGACCGGACTCGACCGGCGGCGCCTGGCGCAGACCCTGATCCGCGCCTTCCTGGCGCAGGCCCTGGATCACGGCGTGTTCCATGCGGATCTGCACGAGGGCAACCTGTTCGTGCAGGCGCCGGCCGAGATCATGGCGGTGGACTTCGGCATCGTCGGCCGCCTGGCCCCGGAGGCCAGGCGCTACCTGGCCGAGATCCTCTGGGGCTTCCTGCAGCGCGACTACGCCCGCGTCGCCGACGCCCACTTCGAGGCCGGCTACGTGCCGGCGCGCCACGACCGCGCCGCCTTCGCCCAGGCGCTGCGGGCGGTGGGCGAGCCCGTGTTCGGGCGCAAGGCGGCCGACGTCTCCATGGGCCGGCTGCTGGCGCAGCTGTTCGAGATCACCGCCCTGTTCGACATGCGCCTGCGCCCCGAACTGGTTCTGCTGCAGAAGACCATGGTCACCGTCGAGGGCGTCGCGCGGCGCATCGACCCTGGCTCCGACATCTGGGCCGCCGCCGATCCCGTGGTTCGCCGCTGGATGCTGCGCGAGCTCTCGCCCGCGACCCGGGCCCGCCGCCTGGTCAGCGACGCCCGCGCGGTGGTGGGCGCCCTCGCCCGCGCCGCCGAGCAAGGCGCCGCCTCGGACGCAGGCGCATCACCGGTCGCGTACGGCGCCGAGACCGGGGCTCGGCCGCCGGCCGCCCAGGCGGCGACGGCCGCGCCGGCGCGGGAGGGCGACGTGCCGTCCAACGTCGCCTTCCTGCTGGGCGTGCTGACGGCGGCCCTGTTCTTCCTCGCCGCCTTCTTCGCCGCCCCATACTGGCTGCATCGCTAGCTGGCTGCATCGCTAGTTCACGCCGCCTTCGGGCGGAACCGTCCCGCGACGATAGATCTGATCGATTTCAAGCCGTTGGAGCGGATCTCGGCGGAATGCCGGATCCGCCCTGCCTCGCCCCGCCCTAGCTGTCGGCGCTGTCACCCTTGCCCTTGCCGCGGTCGGCCTCGCGCGTCTTCTGCTGGGCCCAGTAAGCCGCGCCGTCGTGCGGCTTGAACATGGTGCGCGGCGCGCCGTCCTTGGCGACCACGGCGAAGGTGTTGCTATGGGCGTCATAAATCAGCCGGTCGCCGTTGCTGCGGTTGATGGTCTCGGCGCCGGACGGCGGGTTGTCGACGAAGGCGTGCACCCGGGTGACGTAGTCGTCCTCGTTGGCCGCGCCGAATTCGGAGCCATGCTTGCCGAACTGGTATTGGGCGTTGTCCTCCGCCCCGTGGCGCTTGTTGGCCGCCCACACCGGCTTGCCGTTGACCTGGCGCACCGGCGCACCGTCGGCCGAGCGGCTCTCGTTGCCGCCGCCACTCTCGCCGCCGGCGCCGGACCTGTCGGCCTGACCGCCGCCGGACGCCTGTACGTCCTTGCTCTGCACCGCCGTCGGATGCCCGCCGCATGCGGCCAGACCCAGCGTCAGGGCGCCCAGTGCGCCCGCCAGAAGCACAATCCTCATGAATCCCTCCAGTGTCATACCCTCATGGGGAGAACTTATCGAACAAAGAAAGAACAAGTTAAGGCGTTTGTCCAGAGGTTGTGTTCGGGTAAACAGCGGGCGGTTCTGCCAGCGGGAGCCCGGCCTTGAGCGACCTCAACTCCAGCAAGGGTGACGGCTCCGGCGCAGGTGACGGCGCCGCCGGCCGCGTGCTGCTGATCGTCGGCGGCGGCATCGCCGCCTACAAGGCGCTGGCGCTGACGCGCCTGCTGCGCAAGGCGGGGATCGGCGTGCGGCCGATCCTGACCCGCGCCGGCGCCCAGTTCGTCACCCCCCTGTCCCTCGCGGCGCTGGCCGAGGACAAGGTCTATCAGGAGCTGTTCTCGCTCACCGACGAGCACGAGATGGGCCACATCGAGCTGTCGCGCTCGGCCGACCTTGTGGTGGTGGCGCCCGCCACTGCCGACCTGATGGCCAAGGCGGCCCAGGGCCATGCCGACGACCTGGCCTCCACCACCCTGCTGGCGACCGACAAGACGGTGCTGATGGCGCCGGCGATGAACGTGCGCATGTGGCTGCACCCGGCCACGCAACGCAATCTGGCGACCCTGAAGGCCGACGGCGTCGAGATCGTCGGCCCCGACGACGGGGCCATGGCCTGCGGCGAGTTCGGCCCCGGCCGGATGGCCGAGCCGGAAGCGATCTTTGCGGCGATCCAGCGCCTGCTGGCCGGCCGGACGACCCTGGCCCTGCCGCAGGCGGGGCTGCTGACGGGGCCCGGCCCCCTGGCGGGAAGGCACGTGCTGCTGACCGCGGGGCCGACCGCCGAGCCGCTGGACCCGGTGCGGGTGCTGACCAACCGCTCGAGCGGCAAGCAGGGCTTCGCCATCGCCGGCGCCCTGGCCCGGCTGGGCGCGCGCGTGACCCTGGTGGCCGGCCCCGTGGCGGTCGAGACGCCGCCCGGGGTGACCCGGGTCAATGTCGAGACCGCGGTGGAGATGCTCGACGCCTGCCAGGCGGCGCTGCCGGCGGATGCGGCGGTGTGCGTGGCGGCGGTGGCCGACTGGCGGCCGGATGAGGTGTTCGGCGTCAAGCTGAAGAAGGGCCACGACGGCCCGCCGGTGATCCGGCTGGTGGAGAACCCCGACATCCTGGCCACGCTCTCGCGGCCCGGTCCCGCCCGCCCGCGGCTGGTGGTGGGCTTCGCCGCCGAGACCAACGACCTGGAAGCCAACGCCCGCGCCAAGCTCAGCCGCAAGGGCTGCGACTGGGTGGTGGGCAACGATGTCAGCCAGGACGGCATCATGGGCGGCGACGACAACGAGGTGCTGCTGGTCAGCGCCCGCGGCGTCGAGCACTGGCCCAAGGCCTCCAAGACCGAGGTGGCGGGCCGCCTCGCCGACCGCATCGCCGAATTCCTGAGGTAGACCGTGAACCCGAAAGTCGCCATCGCCCGCCTGCCGCATGCCGAGGGCATCCCCCTGCCGGCCTACGAGACGCGTGACGCCGCGGGCATGGACCTGCGCGCCGCCGTGCCCGAGGACGCGCCGATGGTGCTGCGCCCGGGCGATCGGGCGGCGGCGCCCACGGGCCTGACCATGGCCATCCCGCGCGGCTACGAGGGCCAGGTGCGCCCGCGCTCGGGCCTGGCGCTGAAGGCCGGCGTGACCTGCCTGAACAGTCCCGGCACCATCGACGCCGACTATCGCGGCGAGGTGAAGGTGATCCTGATCAACCACGGCGCCGAGGACTTCACCATCCGCCGCGGCGACCGCATCGCCCAGCTGCTGATCTCCCCGGTGGAGCAGGCGGTGTGGGAAGAGGTGCAGAGCCTGGACGAGACGGCGCGCGGGGCCGGCGGGTTCGGCTCGACCGGCGCCAGCTGACCCGCAGTCCGCGCCGGCGCGCGCCGGTTCAGTGGGTCTCCAGCGCCGGCGGCCGCTCGAAGCCGCCCAGCCGTTCCTCCAGCGCCTCGGCGATCGACAGGCAGCGGCTGTCGGCGCCGCGCGGGCCGATGATCTGCACGCCCACCGGCAGCCCCTCCGCGGAGCGCCCGGCCGGCATGGCGGTGGCCGGCAGGCCGAGCGCGGTGGCCAGGGCGATCCAGCGCAGCATGGCGGTATAGGGCATCTGCGTCCCGTCCGAGGCGCGCAGGATGCGCTTCTGGAACGGCCGATGGTCGTGCGGAAAGGCGGCGACCGGCGCGACGGGGGCGATGATCACGTCGAACGCCGTGAACGCGTCGCTGATCTGGTCGCCCAACAGGGCGCGGGTCTCGTTGGCCTCGATCCATTCGGCGTGGCTGGCGGTGTAGGCCAGCGTCAGGTCCGGCCAGCCGCCCGGGCTGAGGCCGAAGGCCCGCGCCAGCTTCGCCGGTCCGCGCAGCCGCTCCAGCCGCCGGCGCTGGGTCGGTTCGAGATCCGTGCCCACCAGCGCGCCCAGCAGCACCTGGTAGGCGGCCAGCAGCCTGGGCGCATCCACCGGGCTCTTGATCGGCCGCACGTCGACGCCCAGCGTCCGCAGCGCCTCGCCGAAGCCCTCCACCACGCCGCGCACGTCGGGATCCAGCAGGAAGGCCGGCTCCTCGGTCCACAGCCCCACCTTCAGGCCGCGCAGCTCGGCCGGCGGCGCCTTGGCGGCCAGCGGTCCGTTCTCGATCACCGATAGCAAGAGGCGCAGGTCGCGCGCCGAACGGGCCATCGGTCCGACCACGTTGAGGTCGCGCTCGGCATGGGCGCCGGGGGCCGGCGGCACGTGGCCGATCTGCGAGACCAGCCCCCAGGTGGGCTTGTGCGAGAACACGCCGCAGAAGCTGGCCGGCACGCGCAGGGAGCCGCCGATGTCCGAGCCCAGCTCCAGCGCGGTCATGCCGGACGCCAGCGCCGCCGCCGCGCCGCCCGAGGAGCCGCCGCAGGTGCGTTCCAGGTCCCAGGGATTGTTGGTGGTCCCGTAGAGGGCGTTGAAGGTCTGCCAGTCGCCGGCCATCACGGGGGTGTTGGTCTTCCCCCAGACCACGGCGCCGGCGCGCTTGATGTGGCCGACGGCGGCGGCGTCTCGGGCGCGCCGGCGGCGCAGGACGTCGAGGCCGGAGGAGGCCGGCATCCCCTCGACGTCGAAGGTGTCCTTGATGGTCATCGGCAGGCCGGCCAGCGGACCCATCGGGTCGCCCTTGGCCCGGCGGTCGTCCATCGCCCGGGCGCGTTCGCGGGCGCGCTCGAGGTCCTGCGCCACCACCGCGTTCAGCCGCCCGTTGACCTGGGCGTGGCGCGCCAGGGTGGCCTCCAGCAGGTCGGCGGCGCTGACCCGCCGGCTTTCCAGGATCGCCAGCTGGGCGGTGGCGTCGAGGTCGAAGAATTCGGCCATGGTCAGGACCGGAAGCCGAGGACGTCCTTCATGTCGTAGAGGCCGGGCGGCCGGCCGGCCACCCACGCCGCGGCGGCCATCACCCCGCGGCCGAACAGGCCGCGGTCGCGGGCCGAGTGCGACAGGGTGAGGATCTCGTCCTCGGCGGCGAACACCACCGAGTGCTCGCCGACGATGCCGCCCCCGCGCAGCACGGCAAAGCCGATGTCGCCCTCGCGCCGGGCGCCGGTGATGCCGTCGCGCGCCCGGGCGGCGACCTGGCCCAGGCCTACGCCCCGGCCCTCGGCCGCGGCCTCGCCCAACATCAGGGCGGTGCCCGAGGGGGCGTCGATCTTGCGCCGGTGATGGCTCTCCAGCACCTCGACGTCCCAGTCCTCGGCGGGCAGGCGGCGGGCGACCTGTTCGACCAGCTCGGCCAGGATGTTGACCCCCAGCGAATAGTTGCCCGACTTGACGATCGCCAGCCGCTGGGCGGCGGCGCGGATCGGCGCCTCGTCCTCCTCGGTGAAGCCGGTGGCCCCGATCACCAGGGCCACGTCGCCGATCTCGGCGGCCCGGCGCGCCAGCCCGGCCGAGGCCGAGGCGATGGTGAAGTCGATCACCACATCCGACGCCTTCAGCGCCTCGTCGGCGGTGACCAGCACGTCGGGGCCGCAGGCCTGGCCCTCGGTTCCGGGGCGGTCGAACAGGGCGACCACCTGCATGTCGGCACGCTTGCGGGCGAGGTCGCTCACCACCTGACCCATGCGGCCGAGGGCGCCGGCGACGCCGATGCGGATAGGGGGACGGTCGGCCATGCGCGGGGATCCATCGACGAAAGCGAAGAATTGCCCGCCGGGCGCGCCGGAGGGGACAGGGCCGCCTATTCGCGCCACCCGCGGCCGACGGTCAATCCATTCGAGGGCGATTGCGGGGACGAAAGCCGCGCCATGAGCGGGTTCCGTAGCGAAAGCTCACGCCATGGCTGGTTGTCGCGCGCAGGCGTGGCCGCTAGGTTGCGCGCCTTTTTCGTATCTTGAGGGGGGAGCGCAGGGCCACGCAAGCCCGGCGCCCAGGAAAGACAGCCGCATGAGCGACGCTGAAAAACGCACCTTTACCGATGACGAGGCCCTGGCCTTTCACAAGTATCCGACGCCGGGCAAGATCGCCGTGGTGCCGACCAAGCCGATGGCCACCCAGCGCGACCTGTCGCTGGCCTATTCGCCGGGCGTGGCCGTTCCCGTGCTGGCCATCGCCGACGATCCGGACCTCGCCTACGACTACACCTCCAAGGGCAACCTGGTGGCGGTGGTCTCCAACGGCACGGCGATCCTCGGCCTGGGCAACCTGGGGGCCCTGGCCTCCAAGCCGGTGATGGAAGGCAAGTCGGTGCTGTTCAAGCGCTTCGCCGACGTCGATTCCATCGACATCGAGGTCTCGGCCACCGACCCGGACGAGATCATCACCGTGGTCAAGAACATCGGCGTCTCGTTCGGCGGCATCAACCTGGAGGACATCAAGAGCCCCGAGTGCTTCCGCATCGAGACCGAGCTGCAGGAGCTGCTCGACATCCCGGTGTTCCACGACGACCAGCACGGCACGGCGATCATCTCCGCCGCCGGGCTGATGAACGCCTGCGAGATCACCGGCCGCAAGCTGGCGGATATCAAGCTGGTGCTGAACGGCGCCGGGGCGGCGGGCATCGCCAGCCTGGAGCTGGTCAAGGCGATGGGCGTGAAGCCCGAGAACTGCATCGCCGTCGACACCAAGGGCGTGATCTGGCGCGGCCGCACCGAGTCCATGAAC
Organism: Caulobacter sp. KR2-114; assembly: GCF_049446115.1. Taxonomy (NCBI): domain Bacteria; kingdom Pseudomonadati; phylum Pseudomonadota; class Alphaproteobacteria; order Caulobacterales; family Caulobacteraceae; genus Caulobacter; species Caulobacter sp. KR2-114. The sequence continues at coordinate 422,290 of NZ_JBMSEC010000005.1, read as the reverse complement.
CAGTGGAAGAGCGCCCACGCGGTGGAGACCGACGCGCGCACCCTGGCCGACGCCATGAAGGGCGCGGACGTGTTCTTCGGCCTGTCGGTGAAGGGCGCCCTGACCCAGGACATGGTCAGCACCATGGCCCCCAATCCGATCATCTTCGCCATGGCCAACCCGGATCCGGAGATCACCCCGGAAGAGGTCCACGCCGTGCGCCCGGACGCCATCGTCGCCACCGGCCGCAGCGACTACGCCAACCAGGTCAACAACGTGCTGGGCTTTCCGTACATCTTCCGCGGCGCCCTCGACGTGCGCGCCCGGCGGGTGAACATGGACATGAAGATCGCCTGCGCCCACGCCCTGGCGGCGCTGGCGCGCGAGGATGTGCCCGACGAGGTGGCCGCCGCCTATCACGGCCGGCACCTGAGGTTCGGACCGGAGTACATCATCCCCTCGCCGTTCGATCCGCGGCTGATCTGGTACATCCCGCCGTTCGTGGCCCAGGCGGCCATGGACACCGGCGTGGCGCGCCGGCCGATCCCGGACATGGACGCCTATCGCGAGTCCCTGGCGCGGCGGCTCGATCCCACCGCCGGCTTCCTGCAGAAGATCTCGGGCGCCGTGCAGTCGGCGCCGGCCAAGCGCATCGTCTTCGCCGAGGGTGAGGAGCCGTCGGTGATCCGCGCGGCCTACGCCTTCCAGAGCCAGGGCCTGGGCAAGGCCATCCTGGTCGGCCGCGAGGAACTGGTGCAGGAGAACATGCGCCTGGCCGGCCTCGACCCCGCCGACGTCGAGCTGGAGATCATCAACGCCCGGGTCTCGCGGCACAATCCGGAGTTCCTGGACTTCCTGTACGGCCGCCTCAGCCGCAAGGGCTACCTGAAGCGCGACGTGCAGCGGCTGATCAACCAGGACCGCAACTCCTTCGCCGCCTCGATGGTGGCCCTGGGCTATGGCGACGGCATGGTCACCGGCGTCACCCGCAGCTTCGACCAGGCGCTGGACGAGGTGCAGCGGGTGATCGATCCCGCGCCCGGCGGACGGGTGATGGGCATGTCCATCGTGCTGGCCAAGGGTCAGACGATCTTCATCGCCGACACCAACGTCACCGAGATGCCCGAGGCCGAGGAACTGGTCGAGATCGCCTGCGAGGCGGCCCGGGCCGTGCGCCGGCTGGGCTTCACCCCGCGGCTGGCGTTCATGTCCTATTCCTCGTTCGGCAGCCCGATGGGCACGCGATCGGCCAAGGTGCGCGAGGCGGTGGAACTGCTCGACAAGCGCGGCGGCTGCGACTTCGAGTACGAGGGCGAGATGCCGCCGGAGCTGGCTCTGGATCCGCACGCGCGGGAGAACTATCCGTTCATGCGCCTGTCCGGGCCGGCCAACGTGCTGATCATGCCGGCCATCCACTCGGCGTCGATCTCCACCAAGCTGCTGCAGTCGCTGGGCGAGGCGACGGTGGTCGGGCCGCTGCTGCTGGGGCTGTCCAAGCCGGTGCAGATCTGCCCGCTGTCGGCCTCGGTGTCGAAGATCCTGAACATGGCCATGATGGCCGCCTACGAGCGGCCGCTGGCGGAAGCGGAAGGGTAGGGGTCATGGTCTCGTGACGTCAGCCATCGTGTGCATCGCCAGGGCCTGACCTGCTCCCCGAGGGGGAGGCGGGCGCGTCCGCCTTTTCCCACTCAAGTTCCAGGAGCACGCCATGCCTTCGCGCGGCGCGATCGGTATCGATTTCGGGACCACCAACACCGTCATTTCCACCACCGACGCCGACGGCGCGGCGCATCTGATCGTCTTCCCCAACGACGGGGCTGAGATCGTCGCCTTCCGCTCGGCGCTGAGCTTCCACAGCGATCCGCAGGCGCCGTCGCAGCGGGTCGTGGAGGCCGGCCCCTGGGCCATCGAGGCCTATGTCGAGGAGCCGCTGGAGACGCGGTTCATCCAGTCGTTCAAGAGCTATGCGGCCAGCCCCCTGTTCCAGGACACCGAGGTGCTGGGCCGGCGTTACCGGTTCGAGGACCTGCTCTCGACCTTCCTGCTGCGGCTGCGCGCCCACGCCGGCGGGGCGCTGGACGAGATGCCCGCCACGGCGATCGTTGGCCGCCCGGTGAACTTCGCCGGCCAGCGGCCGGATCCGGCGCTGGCGGTGGCGCGCTACCAGACCGCCTTCGAGCGCCTGGGGTTCAGCGACATCCGCTACGCCTACGAGCCGGTGGCCGCGGCCTTCTTCTTCGCCCGCAAGCTCAAGGCGGACGCCACGGTGCTGGTGGCCGACTTCGGCGGCGGCACCTCGGACTTCTCGCTGGTGCGCTTCACCCGCAGGGGCGGCGAGATCCAGTCCCAGGCCCTGGCCAATTCCGGCGTCGGCCTGGCCGGCGACGCCTTCGACTACCGGATCATCGACCATCTGGTCTCGCCGGAGTTGGGCAAGGGCACCAGCTACCGCACGTTCGACAACGTGGCGCCGATCCCCAACCGCTACTTCACCGCCTTCGCCCGCTGGGAACAGCTGGCCCTGCTGCGCGCCTCGCGGGACATGCGCGACATCCGCGGCCTGAGGCGCACCGCCGTCGACAAGTTCAAGATCGAGCGGCTGGTGGAACTGCTGGACGACAACCACGGCTACCGCCTCTACCAGTCGGTCTCGCGGCTGAAGGAGAGCCTCTCTGCCGCCGAGACCGCGACCTTCCTGTTCGAGGCCGGCGACATCCACATCGAAAAGTCGGTGCGCCGCGCCGACTTCGAGGCCTGGATCACGCCTGAGCTGACCGCGATCGAGGGGGCGGTGGACCAGGTCCTGGCGACGGCGGGCCTGAGGCCGGAGGCGGTGGACCGGGTGTTCCTCACCGGCGGCTCGTCCTTCGTGCCGGCGGTGCGGCGGCTGTTCGCCGAGCGTTTCGGCGAGGCCAAGCTGGAAGGCGGCGGCGAGCTGGTGTCGATCGCCTCGGGGCTGGCCTACATGGGCCTGGAACGCGATCTCGACGGCTGGACGGAGCGGGCGGGGTAGGCGGGCGCTCAGGCGTCCACGTAGTACTGCCGCTGCGGATCGTTGGCGGCGCGCGTCTCGCCGTTGAACGGATCGTAGGCGACGACGCCGTCCGGGGCGTACTGCAGGATGTACGAGCGGCGGGTCTCGGCGGTCAGGTTCGGCCCGGTGCGGTGCGGGGTGAGGGACGAGAACACCACCACGTCGCCCGCCCTGGCGGGCACGGCCACGGTCTCGGACGGCTCGTCCACGCAGCGGATGCCGAGCGGGCACGGCTCATGCGCCAGGGTGCCGAGCCGGTGCAGGCCGGGCGCCACCCAGGGACAGCCATTCTCCAGCGTGGCGTCGTTCAGCGGAACCCAGCAGGTCAGGTACTGCTGCGGCTGCATGAAGGTGTAGCCGTTGTCCTGGTGCCAGGGGAATTCCTCGGGATTGCCCGGCTTCTTGTAGACCGCCTGGTCCCAATAGAGCCGCGCGCCCGGACCCATGATGTCGTGGCAGAGGTCACTGAAGACGGGATGCCGGCTGAACGCCTTCAGCGCTGCCGAGCGCGCCACCAGGTGCACGGTGAAGGTGATGGCGTCGGCCTTGTTGATGAACTGCCGTCCGCCGTGCTTCTCGCGCAGCAGCGCCTCGTAGGCCGCCTCCAGCGGATCGATGGCCGCGCGCACCTCGGCCAGTTCCTCGGCCGAGAAGGCGTTCTCCAGCAGGAAGTAACCCTGTTCGTCGTACTGGCGCGCCTGGTCGGCGGTCAGCCGGCGATAGGGTGGCCTTGTCGGCTTCCAGCCGAACTGCGTGTTGAGCTTGTGCAGGCGCATGCGGCCGGGCCTCCTGCCGTCAGGGCGCCGTCTTCAGCGTGGGGCTGTCAAGGTCGAGCTTGTCGACCGGGATCAGTTCGGCGTCCGGCAGGGCGGCCTTCAGCGGACCGGCGAACACCTTGGCGTCGCCGACGACGATGAAGCTGGCGTGGGCGGGATCGAACTGCTCGCGAGCGAAGTCGGCCACCTGGGCGGCGGTCACGCCGTTCACCCGGTCGGTGTAGACCTTCACCTCGTTCAGATCGATGCCGTAGATCGCCAGGTTGCCGAGTGTGCCGGCCAGGCCGCCGCTGGTGGCCAGGTTGCGGCCGTACTCGCCGACCAGGGCCGACTTGCGCGCCGCCAGTTCGTCGGCGGTCGGCGGCGTGCTGGCCAGCCCCGCGGTGGTGGTGCGCAGCAGACCGACCACATCGCCGGCGGACTCGTTCTTGGTCTGGGCCGAGGCGGAGAAGGAGCCCAGCGTCATGCGCGGCGTGAACCGAGACCCGGCCCCGTAGCTGAGACCGCGCTTGATGCGGATCTCCTCGTTCAACCGCGCCGAATAGCCGCCGCCGAGCACCGCGTTGGCCACCAGCCCCTGGTAGTAGCGGGGATCGGCGCGCGGGACCGAGGTCTTGACCATCACCACCGAGGCCTGGCCCGCGCCGGGCAGGTCCACGGCGATCGCGCGCGGCGGGGCGGTGGGATGCGCCTCGACCGGCGCGGGCGGGGGCGAGGCCGGGCGCGCCCAGCCGCCGAACGCGGTCTGCGCCAGGGCGAAGCCCTGTTCGGGGGTCAGGTCGCCGGTCAGCACCAGGATGGCGTTGTCCGGTCGCCAGTAGGTCCGGTGCAGGCCGACCACGTCGGCGCGGGTGATCCGGGCCAGGGAGCCGGGGGTGCCGTCCGCGGCGTGGCCGAAGGCGGTGCCGGCGAACACCACGGGCGCGGTCAGGGCGCCGGAGAGGCCGCCCGGCTGATGGTAGGTGACGGCCAGGCCGTCGAGATCCTGTTTGCGCACCCGCTCCAGGTCGTCGGGCGCGAACACCGGGTTCTCCGCCACGTCGGCCATGATGGCCATGGCCGGGACGATGGTGTCGGGCAGGGCGCTGAGGGTGACGTTCGAGGACTCCCAGCCCGAGCCGGTCTGCAGGTCGGCGCCGAGCGCCTCGACCTGGGCGGCGATCTGCGGGGCCGAGCGGGTGGCGGTGCCCTCGTCCGCCAGGGCGGCGGTGAGGTCGGCGTCGCCGGCCAGGCCCTTGGGATCGACGTTGGCGCCCGAGCGGATGCTCAGCTGGGCGGTGATCAGCGGCAGGTCGCTGGATTTGGCGACGATCACCCTCAATCCGTTGGGCAGGGTGCGTTCGGCCGCGGTCGGCAGGGTGGAGGGGACCGGCGCGCCGATCGGCGGCGGCGCCTGGCGCTGGCCTTCCGGCGCGAGGGCGGCGACTTCGCCGGTGAACGGCCTGGACGGCGTGGCCTCGACGTGTGTCGGCGCCGGGGCGGGCTCGTTGGCGGGGCGGTCGGACTCCGGCCGGTAGCGGATCACCACCCGGCTGTCGTCGGCCAGGTATTTCTGCGCCACCCGCCGGACATCCTCGGCGGTGACGGCGTTCAGGGCGGCGATGTCGGTGTTGGCGCGGGCGGCGTCGCCCTCTTCGCGCAGGGCGTTGCCCAGTTCGAACGCCCGGCCTTCGATGGTCTCGCGCCGGCGCACGGCGGCGGCGGTGAGCTGGATCTTGGCGGTGGCCAGTTCGGCCTCGCTGACGCCCTTGTCGCGGATCGCCGCCAGCTGGGCCAGCACGGCCGCCTGGCCGTCATCCAGCGACTTGCCGCCGGCCATCACCGCGCCGACGTAGAACAGCCCCGGCTGGGCGCGCAGGTCGGCGTTGGAGAACACCTCCGCGGCCGACTGCTGCTGGTAGACCATGGACGTGTACAGCCGCGAGGACTTGCCGCCGGTGAGGATGGCGTCCAGCACGTTCAGCGCGGGGGCGTCGGGGTCGCTGGCCGAGGGGGCCAGCCAGGTGATCGCGAAGGCCGGCAGCGGCACGTTCGGCCCGTAGTCGGTGTAGGTCTTCGGCCCGCCGCTGCGCGGCGGCTCCACGGCGGTGACGTGCGGGATGGGTGTCGCCGGGGTCTTGATGGCGCCGAAGTACTGGTCGACCCAGGCGTTCAGCTGCGCCTCGTCGAAATTGCCGATCACGATCAGGGCGGCGTCGTCCGGCCGGTAGTAGGTGGCGTGGAAGGCGCGCACGTCGTCCAGCGTCGAGGCCTCCAGGTCCTCGATCGAGCCGATGCCGGGGCGCTTGTACGGGTGGACGGTGAACGAGTGCTGCGGGATCGACAGCCGGAAGAAGCGGCCATAGGGGTCGGCCAGCACCCGCTGGCGCAGCTCCTCCTCGACGACCTTGCGCTCGGAGATGAAGTTGTCCTGGTCCACCACCAGCGAGCCCATGCGCTCGGCCTCGGCCCAGATCAGCCGTTGCAGGTGATTGGCCGGGATCACTTCGTGGTAGGCGGTGGTGTCGTCGGCGGTGAAGGCGTTGTTGGAGCCGCCGACGTCCTCGGTCAGGCGGTCGAAGCTCTCGGCCGGCAGGTCGCGGGTGGCCTTGAACATCATGTGCTCGAACAGGTGGGCGAAGCCGGAGCGCCCGGCCGGGTCGTCCTTGGACCCGACCCCGTACCAGACCTGGACGGTGACGTTCGGCGTGGTGCGGTCGATCGAGGTGTAGAGCTTCAGCCCGTTGGGCAGCACCCGTTCCTTGAAGGCGATCGGCGGGACGGCGGTGGCCGCCTGGGCGGCCGCGCCGGCGAGGGTCAGGGCGAGGGCGGCGGCTGCGGCGGCGAGGCGGACCATGGACGACTCCGGACGGTGAGCCCGCAGCCATATCACCACCGCCGGAGGTGTGAACCTTACAGAGCTTTCATCTGAAAGTGAGCGCGGCGCGCGAGCCGCCGGCCTGCGGGGCTCGCGCGCCGGCGATCTGGCGCCGTCGGGCTAGTGGACCGACACCGGCGCGAGCTCGTGCGCCAGGGCGGCGGCGACGGCGGAGTCCTTGTCGGTCATCACGGCCAGGCGTTCGCCGTCCGCGCGGTGCACGGCATAGAGAATCTGGTCCGGGTCGAGCGAGAAGCTTCGAATCTCTTCCACCGAGGTGTCGGCGAGGATTTCGGCGGCCTTGATCGGGCGAACATAGACAAGGTCCGGCGCGCCCAGATTGGCGAAAGCTTCAGTAGAGAGAACGGGTGTCATTACGACCACCTCCTGAAAATACCCAACGCATGCAAGAGCCGCCGGTTCAGCCGGCCGTCCGGATCGGCACCTGGCGCACGACGTGGGCCGGCTCGGGCCGGACCGCGTCGATGTGCAGGAGGCCATGCTCCAGAAGCGCGCCTTCCACCACCATCCCGTCGGCCAGCACGAAGGTCCTGACGAACCCGCGGGCGGCGATGCCGCGATGCAGATACGCCCGCTCGGGAGAGCTGGACGCCTCGGCGTCGCGCTTGCCGATGACGGTCAACTGGTTGTCGTCGACGGTCACCGACAGCTGGTCCGGCGTGAAGCCGGCCACGGCCAGGGTGATGCGGATCCGGCCATCCCCCGCGTCCTCGACATTGTAGGGCGGGTAGCCTTCGTTGGCGGCCTTGGCGGCGCGCTCGATCAGGTTTCGGGTGTGGTCGAAGCCCAGCAGGAAGGGGCTGTCGAAGAGAAGCGTACGGTTCATCGCGAGCCCCAGGTGAAGCGACTCCGCCGCCCGGCGCCCCAATCAGGCGACGCCGTACGGCTTGACCCCTAGGTGGCGATTGGAAACCCGCTTCGCAAGCCGGGGGCTTTCAGCGGCCTTGCCGGCCCGGCGTCAGTGGCCCTGGTAGTAGACCACCACGGCGCTGATCACGCTGACGGCCAGGATGAAGAAGGCGGCGGCGCTGCCGGCGGTCAGGGCGGTGGCGGCCATCGGCTCGCGCCCGTGCGGGCGACGCGCGCGCCAGGCGGCGATCTCCGCCAGATCCGGGGCGCCGCGGTCGGTATCGGGCTCGGCCATGATCGTCATCCTCTTCGTCATCATCCGGTCAACGCCCGCCGCCGCGCTATCGTTGCCTGTCGAACGTGGCCTGACGATTTCGCCAATGTGGTCCGACGGCGACGGTCAGGTCTTGAACCGCTGGGCCAGGTTTCGCCGCGGTAATGGTTCGCGTCGGCAGATCAGTGTCCCCCGCCCCCGGGGGCCATCGGCCCGGTCTGCTTGGGGGCCAGCCAGACCACGGCCGCGGCGACCACGAACACCACGCTGGTGACCAGGAACATCTGGTCGGTGGCCGCCATCACCGCCTGTCCGGTGGTCAGGGCGTCCAGCTGGCTCACCGCCTGCTCATGGCTCAACCCGCCGTTCATCAGGGTGGCCACCACGCCCATCGGGTCGTTGAGGATGCCCGCCATGTCCGCATGGTTGCGGGTGGAGGTGTTCTCCCAGGCCGTGGTGATCAGCGAGGTGGCGAAGGCGGCCGACATGGTGCGCATGAAGTTCGACAGCCCCGCCGCCGAGGCGGTCTCCTGCGGCTCGACCGACGACAGCGCCAGCTGGCTGGTGGGGATGAAGAAGAACGGCATCGCCAGGCCCTGGGCCAGGAACGGCAGGGCCACGGTCCAGTAGGTGGCGTTGCTGGCCAGGCCCGAGCGGATCACCGCGATCCCGGCCAGCCACAGCACCCCGAAACTGACCAGCAGGCGGCTGTCGAACTTGCCCATCAGCTGGGCGACGATCGGCGACATCACCACCGCCAGCACCCCGCCCCAGGCGGTGGCGTAGCCGGTCCAGGTGGCGGTGTAGCCCATGTTGGTCTGCAGCCAGAGCGGCACCAGCACGATGGAGGCGAAGAACGAGCCGAAGGTCAGGCTGATGGTGATCACCGACGAGGTGAAGCCGCGGTGGCGGAAGATCCGCACGTTGACGATCGGGTTCTCCTCGGTCAGCTCCCAGATCAGGAAGGCCGCGAAGGCGACGGCCGAGACGATGCCCAGGCCGACGATCACCGGGCTGCCGAACCAGTCCAGCTCCTTGCCCTTGTCGAGCATGATCTGCAGCGCGCCGACGAAGGTGATCAGCAGGCCCAGGCCGACCACGTCGACCTTGCGCTTCTCCGTCGGGGTCTCCTGCGAGGTCAGCAGGCGCCAGGCGAAGAAGGCGCAGGCCGCCACCACCGGCACGTTGATGAAGAAGATCCACTCCCAGCCGACCGTGTCGCACAGCACCCCGCCGAGGATCGGCCCGGCGATCGGCGCGACCACGGTGGTCATCGACCACAGGCCCATGGCCTGGCCGCGCTGCTGCGGCGGGAAGATGCTCATCATCAGGGTCTGCGACATCGGCATGATCGGCCCGCCGCACAGGCCCTGCATCACCCGGAACAGCACCAGCGCCGGCAGGCTGGGGGCCAGGCCGCAGAGGGCCGAGCAGATGCCGAAGCCGGTGATGCCGAAGAGGAACATCCGCACGGTGCCGAAACGCCCGGCCAGCCAGCCGGTCAGCGGCACCATGATCGCCTCGGCCACCGAATAGGAGGTGATCACCCAGGTGCCCTGGCTGGACGAGACCGCCAGCCCGCCGGCGATGTTGGGCACCGAGACGTTGGCAATGGTCATGTCCAGCACGACCATGAAGTTGCCGATCGCCAGCAGGAAGCCGGCCAGCCACAGGGTCCCGCCGGTGAGCGGCGTGGGCTGCCCGGGTGTGGCCTGGGCGGGTCTGGCCTGGGCGGGCCTCGCGGATATGGCCTGGGCGGTCATGCAAGCGACCTCTTGGCTGGATCGGACAGGGGCGGACGGGGAGGGCTGCGCGGGCTAGCGGCTGGTGTCGATGTCGGCCTTCATCGACAGGCCGACGCGCAGGGGATGTTTCGCCAGCTCGGCCGGATCGAGGGCGATCCGCACCGGCAGGCGCTGCACCACCTTGATCCAGTTGCCGGTGGCGTTCTGCGCCGGGATGATGGCGAAGGCCGAGCCGGTGCCGCCGGCGACGCCAACTACCCGGCCGTGGAACTTCACGCCGTCGCCGTAGAGGTCGCTGGTCAGGGTCACCGGCTGGCCGATGCGCACGTCCTTCAGCTGCACTTCCTTGAAGTTGGCGTCCACGTAGGCGCTCTGGATCGGCACGATGCTCATCAGCGGCGCGCCGACCTGGACATGCTGGCCCACCTCGGTGGTGTTCTTGGCCACCACGCCGTCGATCGGCGAACGGATCACGGTGCGGTCGAGGTCGAGCTGCGCGGCGTCGACCTTGGCGCGGGCGGCGGCCACCTCGGGGTTGTCGCTCACGGTGGTGCCGGCGACCACGGCGGCGGCGACGCGCTGCTGGCCGGCGGCGGCGGTGACGTTGGCGCGCGCCTGGACGACGCCGGCCTCGGCCGAGGCGAGGGCCGCCTTGGCCTGGTCGAAGCGGTTCTGCGCCGACGTCAGCTCGTCGCCGGACACCGCGCCCGAGGCGGCGAGGTTCTGGCGACGGGTCAGATCGGTGCGGGCCCGCTCGAAGTCGGCGCGGGCGCTCTCCACCGTGGCCTGGGCGCGCACCACGTCGGCGTTGCGCGCGGCGGTGTTGGCCGCCTGGGCGTCGTTGGTGGCGAAGTAGCCCTGCACCCGGCGCTCCGCCTGGGCCAGGTTCGCCTGCGCCTGGGCCAGGGCGATCTTGGCGTCGGTCGGATCCAGGGTGACCAGGATGTCGCCCTTCTTCACCGGCTGGGTGTCGCCGCTGGGCGTGGTCAGGATGGCGGCGCTGACCAGGGGGGTGATCTCGGCGGTGTCGGCCTGGACGTAGGCGTTGTCGGTGTCGACGTGGTGCGAGGCCACCAGCACGTAATAGGCGCCCCAGATCGCGGCGGCGACGGCCACGCCGATCCCCAGCCAGGTGAACAGCCGCCGGCGGCGTGAGCCGTTCTTCTGGGCGGCCGCGGTCTTCGGCGGGATGGTGGTGGTCGTGCCGCTGGGCGGGCCGGCGGCGATGGGGGGATTGGCGTCGGTGCGAGCGTCCATCGGGGTATTCCGTTACGCGAAGGGGCGGATCGGGGAGGATCTGGCCTGGATGAGGGGGTGGATGTCTGGGGGATCAGGACTTGGCGAAGCCGCCGCCCAGGGCGCGGACCAGGGCGACGTCGAGGGTGAAGGCGCGCGCCTCCAGGTCCGCCAGGGCGCGGCGGTTCTGGATCAGGCCGTCCTCGGCGGTGAGCACGGCGACGTATTCCGACAGCCCGCCCTCGTAGCGCAGGCGCGCCACCTTGTAGGCGCTCTCGCTCGCCGCCAGCGCCTCGCGGCGCTGCACCAGCTGGCGCTGGATCGACTGGGCTGAGGCGGCGGAGTCGGCCACGTCCTGCAGCGCCTGGGTCAGGGTCTGGTCGTAGTCGGCCACTGCCAGGTCGTACTGGGCCCGCGCGCCGCGATAGGCGCCGCGCAGACGCCCGCCGTCGAAGATCGGCAGGCGCACGGCCGGGCCGATCTGGCCGATCGCCGAGCCGGCGGCGGTCAGCTGGGCGATGCCCAGCGACTGCTGGCCGATGAAGCCGGTCAGGCTGACGTCCGGATAGAAGTCGGCCTTGGCCACGTCGATGCGCTTGCCGGCCTCCTCGACCCTCAGGCGGGCGGCGACGATGTCGGGACGCCGGCCCAGCAGGTTGACGGTGAGGTTCTCCGGCAGGCCGAACGCCTTCACGGCCCCGGGTTGCGGGCGGCTGATGTCCAGGCCCCGGTCGGGGCCCTCGCCCAGCAGCACGGCCAGCCGGTGGCGGGCGATCAGGATCTGTTCGTCGAGCGATTCCAGGTCGGCCTTCGCGGCCGGGGTGGCGGCCAGCGCCTGGTCGAGCTCGGCGCGGGTATCGAGGCCGTTCTGCACCCGCTGGCTGGTCAGGTCCGCCGTCTCCTGGCGGATGCGCACGGTGTCGGCCGCCACGTCGCGCTCGGCATAGAGCCGCGCCAGATCGCCGTAGGCCTGCGCCACGGCCGAGGACAGGGTCAGCCGCGCCTGGGCGGCGTCCGCCTTGGCCGCCTCGGTCTCGGACACGGCCGCGGCGAGGGCCGCGCGGTTCTTGCCGAACAGGTCGAGGTCGTAGGAGGCGTCCAGGGTGATGCGGCCCTGGTCCTTGAAGCCGCTGGGCAGGTACTGCTGGATGAACGGCGGATAGCCCAGGTTCTTGCTCTGCTCGGTCTCGGTCACGGTGCCGTTGAAGGTCACCTGCGGCAGCTCCGCGGCCTTGGCCTGCTGCGCCTGCGCGGCGGCCAGCCTCAGGCGCGCCTGCGCCTGCGCCAGGGTGGGCGAGCCCTTCAGCGCCTCGTCGATCAGCGCCGTCAGCTGCGGATCCTTGTAGGCCTCCCACCAGCGGTCGGACGGCCAGTCCGCGGCCGGCGCCTGGAAGCTGCGCTGGGTGGCCAGGCTGTCGGCGGCCATCGGCTGAGGCCGCGGTCCGGCGTCCGGCACGGTGACGCAGGCGCCCAGCGCCAGGGCGCTGGCGGCCGCCAGCAGCGGAAGGACGAGGCGTCGCGCGGCCTTCGGGCGCGGGAGGAGCGAGGCGGTCATGAGCGATCTCTTCTTGGCCGTCCAGGCGTCGGTGCGACGGATTGGCGGCGTAACTTGAAATAACCGTACGGTACGGTCAGTTCTGATCTTGCGTGGTTTCATACCGCCCAGTATGAGAGCGTCAAGAGGAAACCGTACGGTACGGTCAGAAATGATGACACTTGCTGACAGCAGTCCGCCTGCGACCGAAGGCGACGAGGCGGCGGCGCATGAGGCGCTGTCGAAGAGCGACCGCCGGCGCCAGGCGATCCTGGACACCGCCAAGGACATCTTCCTGAAGGAGGGCTATGCGGCCGCCTCGATGTCGGCGATCGCGGCGCGGGTCGGCGGCTCCAAGGGCACGCTGTACAACTACTTCCGCTCCAAGGAGGAGCTGTTCGCCGCCTTCATGCGCGATGTCTGCGGCAAACAGGCCGACGATCTGCTGGACCACATGCCGGACCTTGGCGATGACCCCCCGTCGGCGCTGACCGAGATCGGCGTGGGGCTGTGCTCCCTGGTGCTGTCGCCCGAAGTCATGGCCATCAGCCGCCTGGTGGTGGCGGAGTCCGAGCGCTTTCCGGAACTCGGCCACGTGTTCTACGAGACCGGCCCGCACCGGGGCGAGCTGCGGCTGCAGGCGCATTTCGAGCGGGCGGTGGCGCAGGGCCATCTCAAGCCCGGGGACACCCTGCGCATGGCGCGGCGGTTCAAGAACCTCTGCCTGGGCGACCTGTTCGACCGCCGCATGTGGGGGATCATCCCCCGGCCCGACCCGGAGACCTTGAAATCCTCGGTGGAGGAGGCGGTCTACATCTTCCTCTGCGCGTACGGGACCCGCCCGCCGGTCCGGTGAGCGGGACAGCCCACTAAAATTTCTCACTGAAGCGCCCGGCCGCCTTGACACCTCCAGCGGCCGGGCGAATTTTGTCTCCACAATCGAAACGATGTTCCGTTCAGTGGAACGTCTGGAGGCGCAGGGTGCTGGTGGGACTCAGCGAGACGGAAGCGGAAGGCGGGGCCGGTTCGGGCCTGTCCTCGGTCGACCTCGTGCTCGACCTGGTGGAACTGCTCGCGGCCCAGCCGCGGCCGCGCGGCGTCAGCGACATCGCCCGGGACCTCTCGATCTCCAAGGCCCGCGCCCACCGCCACCTGCGGGCGCTGGTGCAGCGCGGCTACGTCCGCCAGGATCCCGAGACCGAGCGCTACGAGATCGGCGTCAAGCTGCTGGCCCTGGGCGAGGCTGTCCGCGACCGCTTCGACATCCTCACCGCCATGCGGCCGGAGATGACCCGCCTGCGCGAAGCCACCGGCCAGGCGGTGACCGCCTCGGCCCTGGTCGAGGGCCAGGTGACGGTGCTGGAGATGCTGCAGGGCCGCACCCTGGTGGAGTTCGGCATCCGCCCCGGCGCGCGGCTGCAGTTCCATGCCTCGGCGCACGGCCTGATCGCCCTGGCGTTCGGCCCGCCGACCCTGCTGGACCAGGTGCTGTCTGCCCCGCGCGAGACCTTCACCCCGGCCACGGTGACGGGCGCCGACGCCCTGCGCGCCGAGGTTGAGCGGGTCCGGCGGCAAGGCTGGGCCACGGCCCAGGATCAGGTGCTGACCGGGGTCAACGCCCTGGCGGCGCCGGTGTTCGACCATCGCGGCGTCTGGCAGGGCGCGCTCGCCATTGTCGGCGCCAGTCAATTCATCCCGGCCCAGCCGGCCGAAGATCAGATCGCCGATGTCGTACGGGGGGCCGAAGAGGCGTCCCGGCGGCTCGGCTGGAGGGCCCGTGCGGCGTGAGTGAGTTCCAATGACCTATTCCCTGGCGATTGATATCGGCGGCACCTTCACGGACGCCGTGCTGAAGGGCGACAACGGCGCCCTGGTGGTGGACAAGACCCTGACCACCCACCACGACCTGCTGGAAGGCTTCTTCCGCGGCGTGAACCTGGTGCTGGACAAGGCCGGCGTGCGGGCCGACGAGGTCGATGGCGTGGTCGTGCACGCCACCACCGTGGTGACCAACGCCCTGATCGAGCGGCGCGGCCAGCCGACCGGCCTTATCATCACCAAGGGCTTCGCGGACGTGCTGTCGATCCGCAACGAGCACCGCTACGAGATGTACGATCCGCAGATCGAGTTCGCCGAGCCGCTGATCCCGCGGGCCCTGACCTTCGAGATCGACGAACGCATGCTGGCCGATGGCTCCGTGCTGCGCGGCGTCGACGCCGCCGAAGTCGCCGCCCTGGTCCCGGCGATCCGCGCCGCGGGCGTGGTCTCGGTGGCGGTCTGCCTGATCAACGGCTTCCGCAACCCGGCCAACGAACAGGCCGTGGCCGAGGCCCTGAAGGCCGCCGCGCCTGACCTCTACGTCTCGCTGTCGTCGTCGGTGGCGCCGCAGATCCGCGAGTACCCGCGCGCCTCGACCACGGCGATCAACGCCTACACCGCCCCGATCACCGAGCCCTATCTGAAGGGCCTGGCCAAGGGGCTGTCCGACGCCGGCGCGCCGAACCGGCCGCTGATCATGCTGTCGTCCGGCGGGGTGATCGGCGCCGAGGTGGCCGGCCGCAATCCGGTGCGGATGATCGAGAGCGGCCCGGCCGCGGGCGCCCTGGCGGCGGCCTTCTACGCCGAGCGCCTGGGCCTGGACCGGCTGATGTCGTTCGACATGGGCGGCACCACCGCCAAGGCCTGCCTGATCGAGGAGCGCAAGCCCCTGGTGGCCGGCAGCTTCGAGGTCGACCGCAAGTACCGCTTCTGCGAGGGCAGCGGCATGCCGCTGACCATCCCGTCGATCGACATGATCGAGATCGGCGCCGGCGGCGGCTCCATCGCCCATGTCGACGACCTCGGCCTGCTGAAGGTCGGCCCGCGCAGCGCCGGCTCGCAACCGGGTCCGGCCTCGTACGGCCGCGGCGGGACCGAGCCCACCGTCACCGACGCCGACCTGGTGCTGGGTCTGCTGGACGGCGACAACTTCCTGGGCGGCGACATGAAGCTGGACCGCCCCGCCGCGGTGGCCGCCTTCGCCCGGCTGGGCGACCAGCTCGGCACGTCGCCCGAGCAGACCGCCGGCGGCGTCTACCGCATCGTCGCCGAGACCATGGCCGCCGCCGCCCGCGCCCACGCCACTGACCGCGGCGTCGACCACCGCGGCCTGCCGCTGCTGGCCTTCGGCGGCGCCGGCCCGGTGCATGCCTGCGCCGTCGGCGCGCTGCTGCAGTCGACGGCGGTGATCTTCCCGCCGCAGGCCAGCGTGCTCTCGGCCTTCGGCACCCTGGTGACCCCGCTGCGGCTCGACCTGGTGCGCAGCGCCCTGGGCGAACTGGATAACCTCGACTGGTCGGAGGTCGACCGGCTGGTCGGCGAGATGGAAGCCGAGGGCGTGGCCGCCCTGTCCGACGCCGGCTGCGCGCCGGAGGCGGTGCGGCTGCTGATCGGCGCCGACCTGCGGTACTTCGGCCAGCAGAACGAGGTCGGGGTGATCTTCGACCACGATCCTCGCCAGCGCCGCGACGTGGCGTCCCTGCGCAAGACCTTCGAGGACGCCTACCTGGCGCAGTACGGGGTCAACCCCTCGCACGTGCCGATCGAGATCGTCTCCTGGCGTCTCACCGCCCAAGGGCCGGACATCAGCTTCGACGCGGCCGGGCGCCTGCCGACCGAGCCGGGCGCGGCCAAGTCCGAGCGGCTGATCCCGCTGTGGCCCGACGCCGGGCCGGCCAAGGTCTACGACCGCGACCGTCTGGCCGTCGGCCAGGTGGTGCAGGGGCCGGCGATCATCGAGGAACGCGAGACCACCATTGTGCTGCTGCCGGACTGGACGGCGGTGGTGAACGACATCGGCTGCGTGGTCGCCACGCGGCGGGAGGCCTGAACCATGGACGGCGCCAATCATCCGAAGCTCGACGGCATCGAGCTGGAAATCCTCTGGTCCAACCTGATCGGCATCGTCTCCGAACAGGCCAAGGCCCTGCAGCGCATCGCCTTCAGCCCGATCGTGCGCGAGGCCGGCGACCTGGCCAGCGGCCTGTTCGACGCCCGCGGCCGCATGGTGGCCCAGGCCAATACCGGCACCCCGGGGCACATCAACTCCCTCGCCGCCGCCGGCTTTGCCCTGCACAAGCTGTTCGACGGCAAGCTGGTCCCCGGCGACGTGGTGATCACCAACGACCCGTGGATGTCGGCCGGCCACTTCTTCGACATCACCGTGCTGTGCCCGATCCACTGGGACAGCCGGCTGATCGGCTACATCGGCTCGACCATCCACCACACTGACATCGGCGGCTACGGCATCGGCGCCGGGGCGCGCGACATCCACGAGGAAGGCCTGTGGATTCCGCCCTCGAAGCTCTACGAGGCCGGCGAGCCCAACAAGCTGCTGCACGACATCATCGGCCGCAACGTGCGCACGCCCGACCACGTGTTCGGCGACCTCTCGGCCCAGGTGTCCAGCGGCCGCGCCGGCGGCGAGCGGCTGATCGCGCTGTGCAAGCGCCAGAACCTGAACGACATCGAGGCGGTGGCCGACGAGATCATCGACCGCTCGGAAGAGGCCACGCGCCGGGCGATCCGCGCCCTGCCGGCCGGCACCTGGCACGGCGAGAGCCGGTTCGACGTGCCGGGCGGCGACGTCATCACCCTGAAGACCGCGGTCACCATCGACAACGTCGCCGGTGACGTGCTGATCGACTTCGAAGGCTCCTCGGGCGCCAGCCCGATGGGCATCAACGTGGTGATGAACTACACCCACGCCTATTCCACCTTCGCCGTGCGCAGCTGCCTCAACCCCGAGCAGCCCAACAACTTCGGCTCCCTGGCCCCGATCCGGGTCAAGGCGCCGGAGGGCTCGATCATCAACGCCGCCTACCCGTCGCCGCTGAACGCGCGCCACGTGGTGGGCATGTTCGTGCCGATGCCGATCCTCAAGGCGCTGCACCAGGTGATGCCGGACCGGGTGCTGGCCGAGGGCTCCGGCGCCGTGTGGACGGTGCAGATCCAGGGCAAGCGGGCCAGCGGCGAGGCCTTCACCTCGTCGATGTTCAACTACTCCGGCGGCATGGGCGCGCGGGCGACCAAGCCGGGGCCCAGCGCCACCTGCTACCCCACCGGGGTGGCGGCGGTGCCGGTGGAGATCCTCGAGGCGGCGATGCCGATCGTGTTCGACAGGCGCGAGCTGCGCCCGGGCTCGGGCGGCGCGGGCCGCACCCGCGGCGGCGACGGCCAGGTGATCGCCTTCCACATGCGCACCGACCAGCCCTGGCTGCTGAACGCGGTGCCCAGCCGCCTCGACCGCGGCCCCGACGGCCTCGACGGCGGCGAGCCCGGTGCGGCCGGCCGCTTCCTGGTCAACGGCGCGGCGGTGTCGGAAGGCAAGAAGATCACCATGGCTCCGGGCGACCACGTGGTGCTGGAAACCCCCGGCGGCGGAGGCTATGGCGCTCCCACGACGTTGGCGGCGGAGTAGGAACCGGCGATGGACATCCACAGCATCAACTGGAACGACATCCCGTGGGAGCCGGTGCGTGAGGGCGTCGAGCGCAAGGCCTTCTCCGGCGACGGGGCGACGGTGTCGATGAACCGCCTGCAGCCCGGCCACGAGCCGCGGCCGCACGACCATCCGCACGAGCAGATCGTCTACATCCTGGCCGGCCAGATCGACTTCCACATCGAGGACACCGTCACCCGCCTGGGCCCCGGCGGGCTGCTGGTGGTGCCGCCGAACGCGCGCCACTGGGGCGTCGTGGTCGGCGACGAGGCGGTGATGAACCTGGACGTGTTCACGCCCAAGCGGGCCGAATACGCCAACTGACACCGCAAACAACAACATCCCTCAGCAAGGCCGGGAGGAACCCATGTCCACGCCGCATACCCTGATCTTCGTCGACCTGGCGTCCGACGATCCCGCCGCCGCCGGCCGGTTCTATTCCGAGGTGTTCGGCTGGCGCGACGACGACCGCCCGCTGGGCCTCTACCACCGCATGGTGCCGGGCGGTCAGTTCAAGAACCCGGACGGCTCCGACAGCGAGATCGGCAACCTGCACCTGGGTATCTTCAAGGCCGACAACGCCCGTCCGCACCCGGAGCCGGCCGGCGTCGAACCCCGCTCGCTGAGCCAGGGCGGCCGCAAGCCGCGGGTCTGGATCCTGCTGGGCGACGACGAGTCCGCCGACGACGTGCTCGCCCGCGCCGAGGCGCGGGGCGCCAAGGTGCTGTGGCGCAATCACTACTGGGAGACGTTCAACGGCTACAACTGGGCCTTCGCCGACCCGTGGGGCAACGAGATCATCCTGTGGGGCAAGGCTGGGCCCGAGCCCAAGATCCCGGACAACTTCACCCGCGAATAGGGCTCGCGCCCGTCCAGACGCCCGCGGCGGCCGGTCCGGGAGGATCGGCCGCCGTCTTGCGTTTCAGGCGTTCGGACCTTGATCAGTGACCGCGGTGCTCGCCGCCACCATCGTGGCCATGGCCGCCGCCGCCGTGGTCGCCGCCGCCGCGCCAGCCACCACCACCGCCGTGGTCGCCGCCATGCCAGCCGCCACCACCGCCGTGGCCGCCGCCATGCCAGCCGCCGCCGTGGTAGCCGCCGCCGTGATATCCGCCATGATAGCCGCCGTGCCAGCCGGGACGGCCCCAGCCGCGCCAGCCGATCGGGCCGCCCCACCCCCAGCCGCGCCGCCAGGCGTAGCCGCAGTAGTACCAGCCCGGCCCATGCCAGCCGCCATCATACCAGCAGTAGCGCCGGCCCCCCCAGAAGTACTGGGTCTTCTCGATCCCGGCCGGCTGGCCGGAGTAGACGCCCGAGATCAGCTGGCCTGACGGCGCCGCGGCGTCGGCCCTGACCATGTCGCTCACCGGCCCGGCCACAGCCGCGCCGCCGGCGCCCAATGCGATCGCCGCTGCGGCGATCATTGTCGACATCACACGCATTTTCGGAATTTCCCGTGACGGATGCTCGAAAAGCGTCCCTCGGTAGCAGAACAGCTGCGTTGCGTTCCGGTTCCGTAGCCTGCGGCCCAAGCTGCGCCATGCAACCCGTTGGTGCGCCGGGGGCGGCTACGACCACCTTTGCGCGTCGACACCCTTGCATGACGCAAGGTCGCGCGTTTAATCAATGCTATTATCCGCGTTAAAATTGTCGAATTGAAATTTCAGAATCTGCGCGAGGGAGAAGAACATGGCCGATGGCGAGCCCGGCGGGACGCGGTCCATGCGCCTGATGAGCCGCGACGAGGCGCCGCCGGTGGTCCCCGGCTGGGCGCCCGAGCTGCAGAAGGCCAAGGTCTACGAACAGATCCTGCTGGACGTGATCCTGGGTGAGCTGCCTCCGGGCAGCCGGCTGGACGAACAGGACCTGGTGCGACGCTACGGCGCCGGCCTGGCGGGGGTGCGCGACGCCCTGGGCCGGCTGGCGCTGGAGGGGCTTGTGGTGCGCAAGCCCCGCGCCGGCACCACGGTGGCGCCGCTGGACCTGGTCGAGGTGCGCCAGGCGTTCGAGGCGCGGCGGCTGATCGAGCCGCACTGCGCGGCCCTGGCCGCCACCCATGCGACGCCCGACGACATCGCCGCCCTGCGCAGCGCCTTCGAGGGCGGGCAGGCGGCGGCCCGGGCGCGCGACAGCCGCGCGCTGATCGGCATGGACCAGCAGTTCCACGCCGCGATCGCCCGCGCCAGCCGCAACCCGACCCTCGCCCAGATCGTCATCCCGCTGCAGCACAAGGCCGCCCGCTTCTGGGTCTATTCGATGGTCGAGGATACCGAGGACGAACGGCTGGCCGAGATCGAGCGCCACCAGGAGGTGGTCGACTGCATCACCCGCCACGATGCGGAGGCGGCGCATGCCGCCATGCTCAACATCCTCGGCGTGTTCTCCGAGAACGTGAAGCGGTCGGTCACCGGCGGCTCGGCGAGCGATGCGCCGGCGTCCAAACGCTACCGCGGCTGAGCCGGCGCGGGGGCGTCCGGACGGCCCCGGCGATGATGTCGGCTTGGGCGCCGTCCTGCCACAACTGACCGGTGATTACGCGTTCCGGACATTTTATGTAAAATTTCACTCGCCGATTTTGCACCGCACAATATCCGTGCGCCAGCATGCCTCCAGTCCAGAGGGATCAAGGGGATACCCGCTTTGTGCGGGCGCTCGCTGGACCGCAACGGGGGTCACATTGTCCAAGCACCTCTTCCTTCTCGCGGGCGTTTCCAGCCTCTGCCTGGCCGGCGCCACCCTGGCGCGCGCGGCCGACGCCGCAGCCGCCGGAACGTCCAGCGCGGACTCCACCGTCGGTGAGGTGGTGGTCACCGCCGACAAGGCGGGCCTGCTGGAGCGCCGGCCGAACAACACCGCCATGGGCCTCGACAAGCCGCTGATCGAGACGCCGCGCTCCGCCAGCCTGATCAGCGACACCACGCTGCAGCGCTATGGCATCCAGACCATCGACCGGCTGACGGCGGTGTCGCCCGGCACCTATACGGCCAGCTACTACGGCGTGCCCGGCTCGCTGAACATCCGCGGCACCCTGGCCGAGAACTACTTCATGGGCTTCAAGCGGATCGAGAACCGCGGCACCTATTCCACGCCGATCGGCGATGCGGCGCAGATCGAGATCGTCCGCGGCCCGCCGGCGCCGATCTACGGCCCGGGCAAGATCGGCGGCCTGATGAACTTCATTCCGAAGACCGCCAAGGACTCCGGCGCCTACCTGAGCGAGCCCACCGGCGAGGTGGACATCGTCGCCGGCGACTACGGCAAGAAGAACTTCTCGGCCCAGGGCGGGACGCCGCTGCATCTGGGCGGTGCGCAGGGCGGCCTCTACGGCTACGCCGAGGTCGAGGATTCCGACAGCTACTACTGGGGCATCCACCCCAAGCACCAGCTGGCCGAGGTGTCGGCGAACTTCGACCTGGGCGGTGGCTGGAGCACGGCCCTGATGGGCATGTACTTCCACTCCACCGGCGACGTGCAGACGCCGGGCTGGAACCGCCTGACCCAGGCGCTGATCGACCATCGCACCTACATCACCGGCCGCAACACGGCGCTGACGGACAGCAACGGCAATGGCCGCCTCGACCCGTGCGAGGTCCAGCTGCCCGGCTACTGCCAGTACCCCTACACCATGGCGATCTATCAGCCGTACTTCGGCTTCACGCCGACCACCGACGCGCGCTTCCCACTGACCAGCGGCGTGGGCGCCACGACCCTCAGCCCGCACGACGTCTATGTCAGCAACGCCGACTTCTCGCGCACCAACACCGAGACCCTGTACTATGAGCTCGCCAAGGAGCTTTCGCCGGACAGCAGCCTGAAGCTGCAGTGGTTCTACGACCGGCTGTCGAACGCCCGCTTCGTCAGCTACGGCTTCCCGGCCGACTACCACTCGTGGACCACCGAAGGGCGGCTGACCTACAACTTCAAGCTGGCCAGCAACAACGACTTCATCGTCGCCAAATCCTTCGCCGGCCTTTCCTGGCGCTACTACAAGGGCAACCAGAAGGAGACCTACGACTCCGGCATGATCGCCCTCGACCGGCGCGACCTGTCCGTGGGGGCGACCCCGACGGACATCCTCGCCTCGCCGTTCGATCCGGGCAGCGGCGTCGGCTGGGAAACGGACATCTACAGCCATTGGCACGACACCGGGCTGTTCTTCACCACTGACATCGCCGTGGCCGACAAGCTCGATATCATCGCCGGCGGCCGCTACGACTGGTACGGGGCCACCTCGATCGACAAGGGTGTCTATTCCTTCGAGACGCCGAACTCGGTCAGCGCCAGCAAGGGCAAGTTCACCTACACCATCAGCGGCACCTACAAGCTGGGCTGGGGGTTGATGCCCTACATCACCCATGCCGAGAACGCGTCGCTGGAAGTCGAGCAGGCGGGCGACCTGCGGCCCTCCAACATCGCCAGCGGCGCCTGGCTCACCGACTCCAACCTCACCGAGGGCGGGGTGAAGTTCCAGTGGCTGAACAAGACGCTGATCGGCTCGCTGGCGCTCTACCAGCAGGAGCGGACCCAGCTGTCGGGCCTCAGCAGCATCGTCCAGCGCACCCGCAGCAAGGGCTTCGAGTACGAGGTCCGCTGGGTGGCGACCAAGAACCTGAGCTTCACGCTGGCCGGCAACGGCCAGCGCACCGAGGTGATCGGCCCCGACCACTCGTTCGTCTACATCCCCACCTACACCGTCGGCGTGAACGGGGTGAACGGCTATGGCGGCGCCTTCGTCACCTTCGACTTCTCGACCCTGCCGGGCCGCAGCGGCAACTACGACTACTCGCTGATCCCGCACTCGGTGGTCAGCTTCTTCACCACCTACACCACCGACGACTACAGCTGGGGCCATGCCGGCGCGACGGCGGGCTTCACCTATGCGTCGAAGACCTCGGGCCTGGTGCAGAACGCGGTGACCTATCCGGCCTACACCGTGGTCAACGCCTCGCTGCTGTGGGCCAAGGGACCATATGAGGTCGACTTCAACGTCGATAACCTGTTCGACAAGCTCTATTTCACGCCCGACCAGGACACCTATGCCAACGTCGGGGCCATCCCCAGCATCGGCCGGACCTGGCGCTTCACCTTCAAGGGCAAGTTCTAGAGTTTCAGTTCCCGAGGGCGGCCGCCGGCCGCCTTCCCGCTCGAAAGGCGCAGTGATGGCATCGGCTGAGTGGCGACCCTGGCTGCAGCTCGCGGCGTTCAGCCTGGTGCTGTTCCTGATCACCGCGGCGACCTATTCGTCGCTGGGCGTGGTGCTGCCGCTGATGGTCAAGGACCAGGGCTGGAACTGGACCGAGGCGGGCCTCGGCTTCACCCTGCTGGGGGCCCTGACCGGGGCGTCGTCGATGATCCCGGCCTGGCTGATCCGGCGCTTCGGCGTGGCCTTCACCGTGCTGTTCGGCGGCGCGGTGATGGTCGCCGGCTTCCTGTGCCTGTGGGCCACGCATAGCCTCTGGGCCTATTGGATCGGCTGCGGCCTGTGCGGCGTCGGCTACCAGTCCATGGCGCTCATCCCGGGCACCCACGTGCTGGGGGCGGTGTTCCGCAACCGGGCCCGGGCGTTCGGCATCTATTTCACCTTCGGCTCCCTGGGCGGCGTCGCCGGACCCTGGATGGTGTTCGGAGTGCTGGGGCTGTTTCCCGGCCAGTGGCGGCTGTTCTGGATCATCGCCGCCGCCGCGGCGGCCCTGGTCGGCCTGGTCTGCGCCCTCTCCGTCGGCAGCGCCCGCTGGCTGGCGCAGGCCGGCGAGGACATCGATCACGAGGTCGAGGCCGCCGAGGCCCGACCGGCCAACCATCGCATCTGGCGCACGCACGAGGACTGGACCGCTCGCGAGGCGCTGGCCACGCCGCAGTTCTACGTCCTGCTGGCCGCCTATTTCAGCCACCTGCTGTGCGGGGTGACGGTGGCCAGCCTGTCGGTGGCGCACCTGACGCAGATGGGCGTCGCCGCGGCGGTGGCCGCCGGCATGCTGAGCTTCGAGTCGCTGATGCAGCTGCTCGGCCGCGCCGGCGCGGGGCTGCTGGGCGATCGCATCGATCCGCGCCACCTGCTGATCTTCGCCCTCGCCGCCCAGGTGCTGGGTTCGCTGGCGCTCAGCGTGGCGCACACCTACCCGATGATGGTGCTGTACTCGATCGGCACCGGCCTGGGCTTCGGCCTGACCGTGCTGGCGGTGACGGTGCTGCTGCTCAACTACTATGGCCGCCGGCACAATCTTGAGATCTTCTCCCTGACCTGCCTGGTGGGCGCCGCCTCGGCGCTCGGCCCGCTGATCGGCGGCTTCATCCGCGACCGGCTGGGCAGCTTCGCCCCCACCTTCCAGATCTACGCCGGGGTCATCTTCCTGGTGTTCGTCGCCACCCTGTTCATGCGCCCGCCGCACAAGCGGCCGGCCGCCGAGATCGCCGCCACGCCCGCCGACGAGGACGCCCCCCGCCTCGCCAGACGCGCCGCCTGAAGGAGGTAATCATGTACGACAGTCCCGGAACGCGACACGACTTCGGCGTCTTCCTGCCCGTGGCCAACGGCGGCTGGATCATCTCCAGCACCACGCCCAAGCTGGATGGCCTGTGGCAGCAGAACCTGCAGGCGGCGGTCACCGCCGACGAGCAGGGCCTGGACTTCGTGATGTCCATGGGCAAGTGGCGCGGCTTCGGCGGCGAGACCAACCACTGGGGCACGTCGATGGAGTCGGTCACCATGATGGCCGGCATCGCCCAGGCCACCAAGCGGGTGAAGGTCTGGGCCACGGTGCACACCCTGCTGCACAATCCCGCGGTCACCGCCAAGATGATCACCACCCTGGACCACATCAGCGGCGGACGGGCCGGCCTCAACATCGTCGCCGGCGCCTACAAGGACGAGTTCGGCCAGATGGGGGCCTGGAACCCGAACCTCAGCCACGACGACCGCTATGAGCTGGCCGAGGAATGGACCACCATCGTCAAGCGGCTGTGGTCCGAGCCGAGCGTCGACTTCGAGGGCAAGTACTTCACGATGAAGGACTGCGTGTCCGATCCCAAGCCGATCAGCCGCCCGCGGCCGGACCTGATCTGCGCCGGCATGTCGGACCGCGGCTTCCGCTTCTCGGTGCGCGAGAGCGACGCCTGCTTCATCGGCGGGCGCACCCCGGACGAGCGCCGCGACGCCAGCCGCCGGGCCAAGCGGGTGGCCGAAGAGATGGGCACCAGCATCAAGACCTACGCCATGTGCACCCTGATCTACGCCGAGACCGACGCCAAGGCCGAGGCGCTGGTGAAGACCTATGCCGAGGGCGCCGACATGGGCGCCATCATCGCCATGCTGCAGAGCTGGGGCGTGCCGCCGGAGCGGATCGCCACGGCGGCCAGCCAGCAGGGCGCCTTCATGACCCAGACGGCGGTGGGCTCGCCCGCCACCTGCGCCGAGAAGGTCGAGGAGTTCCTGAGCTACTGTGAGCTGGATGGGCTGATGCTGATCTTCCCGGACTATGTGGAGGGATTGAAGATGTTCGGGACCGAGATCCTGCCGGGCCTGCGGGAAAAGGTGTGGTGAACGCCGTGACCTCGGACCTGGCGGCGGAGACCGCCGCCCTGGACGGCCTGCCGGCCTGGATCGCGCCGGATCGCACCGCCGTGCTGGTGATCGACATGCAGGTGGACTTCGCCTCGCCCGACGGGGTGCTGGGCCAGGCCGGCGTGGACATGGATGTCGTCAAGCCGGCGCTGGCGGCCGCCGAGCGGCTGGTCGACGCCGCGCGCCGGGCAGGGGCCCCGGTGATCTTCGTCGGGCTGATGACCCGCAGCGACACCGACTCCCGGTTCTGGAAGGAGCGCATGCGGCGCCGCGGCGGCTCCCCGGACGAGGACAGCGGCCTGTGCCGCGCGGGCGAGGTCGGCGCGGCCTTCTATGGCCCCACGCCGGCTCCTGGCGAGCTGGTGGTCCCCAAGATCCGCTATTCCGGCTTCTTCGGCACGACCCTGGACGCTGCCCTGAAGGCCCGCGGCGTCGACACCGTGATCGCCTGCGGCCTGACCACCGAATGCTGCGTCGACTGCACCGTGCGCGACGCCTTCCACCTGGACTACCACGTCTTCGTCGCCACCGACGCCTGCGCGGCCTACGAGGTCGACCTGCACGAGGGGACGCTGAAGAGCCTGGAGCTGAACTGCGCCATCCTGGTCGACACCGACCAGGTGCTGGCCGCCTGGCAAGGATTTGAGTGACGCATGGCCGACGGCGCCTTTCCCTTCAATGTTCCCGCGCCCTGCGTCGTCTCCGAGGCTGACCGCGCCGCGGTGGCCGCGGCGATCGACACCCAGGAGCTGACCCAGCTCGCCCTCGACCTCGGCAACATCCCCAGCCCCGCCGGCCACGAGCTGGCGGCCGGCAACTTCGTGTTCGACTGGATGGCGCGCGAGGGCTTCAACCCGCGCAAGGTCGGCGCCGTGCCCGAGCGCAACAACATCATCGGCACGTGGGGCGGGCGTGGGGTTGGCCGCAATCTGCTGTTCACCGCCCACCTCGACACCGAGGCCCCGACCTGGGAGCCGGACCTCGACACCTACAAGTTCCGCCCCGCCACGCTGCAGAACCGCGAGTGGCAGGAGTGCTGGCTGGAGGACGGGGTGCTGTACGGCTACCCGATCGCCAACGACCGCGGGCCGATGAGCTGCTTCCTGATGGCGGCCAAGGCGCTGAAGACCGCGGGCATCGACCTGGCCGGCAAGATGTATCTGACCGCCTGCCCCGGCGAGATCGGCCCCGAGCCGATCGAGGAGCATCGCGGCATCGCCTACATGGGCAAGGACATCGGCGCCCACTACCTGTTCCACCACGGCGGCGTCGCGCCGGACTACGCCATTGCCGCCGAGGGTTGCGACTTCGGCCTGACCTGGGTGGGCTGCGGCTATGCGGTGTTCCGCATCAAGGTGCTGGGCGAGGCGGTGTTCACCCCCCTGCTGAACACGCCGGAAGACCCAGCCGAGCATCCGAACCCGATCTATCGCCTGGGCGGGCTGATCGCGGCGCTGAACCGCTGGGGCCGCGAGTACCAGGTGAAGAACACCTACGACTCCCCCGGCGGGACCGCGGTGCCCAAGACCCAGATCGCCGCCATCCGCGGCGGCGTGCCCTATGCCTTCGGCGCCGGCACCGAGGTGGTCAACGTCTACCTCGAGGTCGGCATGACCCCGCGCCAGACGGTGACCGACATCCTGCATCAGCTGGAGGCGCTGGTCCGCGAGGCGGGCCTGGGCGAGGTGGAGATCGAGCCGGTGATGGCGCGGCACGGCTTCGAGGCCGACGCCGAGGCGGTGGCCCCGCTGGTCGGGGCGGTGGACGCGGCCACGCGGCTGACCTTCGGCCGGCCGGTGGAGCGGGCGGCCAGCGTCTATTCCAGCATGTGGCGCGACCACAACGTGTTCAACATGCAGCGGATTCCGGCGATCACCACCGGCTTCAAGCGCTGGCGCCCCAGTCCCAAGGATCTGGCCGACAGCGCGCTGATCTTCGCCCTGACCGCCATCGCCGTCTGCGGCAAGGCGGAGGCCGGCGACGGCCCCGCGCGCGCCGCGCCGGTCTATGGCGACAATCCGTTCGGCAACTAGCCGTATCGCCCGCGACCAGCGTCTGCTAAAATTTCAGATGAGGCGTATGGAAGTTCAAGGACGTGACGATGGCCTATGAGACCCTGGAGATCCGGCCGCTGACCATGCGGATCGGCGCGGAGATCGGCGGCGTCGACCTCGCCCGCCCGACCAACCGGCAGCTCGAGGAGATCGCCCAGGCCATCGCCGACTACCAGGTGATCTTCTTCCGCGACCAGCGCCTGGACCACGAGAGCCACAAGGCGTTCGGCCGGGCGTTCGGCGAGCTGGCGATCCACTCGGGCGTCGCCGGCATCGAGGGCCACCCGGAGATCGTCGCCATACACGCCGACGCCGATTCCAAGTTCATCGCCGGCGAGAACTGGCACTCGGACCTGACCTGCGACGCCGAGCCGCCGATGGGCTCGATCCTCTACCTGCACACGGTCCCGCCGGTGGGCGGCGACACCCTGTGGTCCAGCATGTACCTGGCCTACGAGACCCTGTCGGACCGGATGAAGGCCTATCTCGAAGGGCTGACGGCGGTGCACGACGCCGACCACGTCTACCGGCCGCTGTTTCCGGACGTGGACAAGAAGTACCCCTGCAACATCCATCCGGTGGTGCGCACCCACCCCGTCACGGGCCGCAAGTGCCTGTTCGTCAACCAGTCCTACACCACCCGCATCGTCGAGGTGGACAAGGCCGAGAGCGACGCCATCCTGCGCTTCCTCTACCAGCATGTGCAGAATCCGAACTTCCAGGTGCGCTTCAGGTGGAAGCCGCACTCGGTGGCCTTCTGGGACAACCGCTGCACCCAGCACCTGGCCACCTGGGACTACTACCCCCAGACCCGCTCCGGCTTTCGCGTGACGGTGGCTGGCGACAAGCCGTACTGAGCGGCTCGCTTTCACTCGTCACCCCGGACACGGCGCGCAGCGCCGCCGATCCGGGGCCGGCCGTCCGGCCGCCGAGACGACCTCCAGCCCGGCGCTACCCACGCAACGACCTATCGCCGTCTTCTGGGGCGCGGAGCCGCTGGCCCCGGCTCTCCGCTGCGCTGCGGCCGGGGTGACGGGAGGGGGATGCCCTTCCATTCCGCTGCGCGCCTCTGCCAAGGTGCCCAGAACGGCGGAGGAAGACGGCATGGGACGGGCGACCAGGGTCCTGGCGGAGGGCCTGTATTTTGGCGAGGGGCCGCGCTGGCGCGACGGGCGGCTGTGGTTCAGCGATTTCTGGGCGCACGCGATCAAGTCGGTCTCGCTGGCCGGCGACGTGCGCGTCGAGGTCGAGGTGGACGGCGACCGGCCCTCGGGTCTCGGCTGGCTGCCCGGCGGCGACCTGATCTTCGTGTCCATGGAGCGGCGCAAGCTGATGCGGCGCGGCGCCGATGGGCAGGTGCGCAAGCATGCCGACCTCTCCGGCATCGCCACCTGGCACTGCAACGACTTGGTGGTCGACGCCGAGGGGCGCGCCTACGTCGGCAACTTCGGCTTCGACCTCGACCACTTCATGGCCGAGCGCACCGCCGGCCGCGGGGCCGATCTGGCGACCTCGACCGCCGACATGGCCCTGGTGACGGCTGACGGCAGGGTGAGCCGCGCGGCCGCGGACCTGCGCTTTCCCAACGGCACGGTGATCACCCCGGACGGCAAGACCCTGATCGTCGGCGAGAGCATGGGCGGCGCCCTGGCCGCCTTCGACATCGGCGCCGACGGGGCGCTCTCCAACCGCCGCGAGTGGGCGTCGATCCGCCCGCGCGTGCCGGATGGCATCTGCCTGGACGCCGAGGGCGCGATCTGGGTCGCCAACGCCGGTGGCCCCGAATGCGTCCGCGTGGCCGAGGGCGGTGAGGTGCTGGAGGTGATCGACACCGGCCAGCCCTGCTACGCCTGCATGCTGGGCGGCGACGATGGCCGCACCCTGTTCATGCTGACCGCCCCGTCCTCGATCCCCGAAGAGTGCTCGGCCGCGCCGAAGGGCAAGATCCTGGTGGCGCAGGTGGATGTGGCGCACGCCGGGCGGCCGTAACGGTCGTGCACGGGAACTCCGCCAGTCCCCCCAGGCTCCACCGTCACCCTCGGGCGTCAGTCCCGAGGGTCCAAGCACGCGTGAGAACGATTGGCGCGCTTCGAAGGGCGCGTCACGACGGAGCGGCTGCCGCCGCAGCGACGCTCCGCTGCCGCTCGCGACTTCGCTTCACGTGTTCATGGATCCTCGGGACAGGCGCCCGAGGATGACGGCAAAGAGGGTGGAATGTCCGCGGCTCAGCTGCCGATCGACACCGTCAGGCCGATGAATTCGCCGAGGTCGTGCTGCAGCTGGCCGGCGGCGCGGGTGGCGTAGTGGACGGCGTCGGCGCCCAGCAGCAGGTGCATCGGCAGGACGTCGGCCTCCAGCACCTTGAGGATCGCCGCGGCGGCCTTGTCCGGGTCGCCGTTCTCATGGCCGGAGCCCTCGACCAGCATGCGGCGGGGCAGGTGGCCGACGCCGTCGTAGTCGGCGATCGTCTGTTCGCTGAGCACCAGCGAGCGCCCGGCGTAGTCGGTGCGCAGGCCGCCGGGGGCAACGTTGATCACCCGGATGCCGAGCTCGGCGACTTCCTGGGCCAGGCACTGGGTGGCGCCTTCCAGGGCGAACTTGCTGGCGGTGTAGGTGGCGGTGCCGCCCCAGGCGGCCAGGCCGCTGACCGAGGTGATGGTCAGGATGGTCCCGGCGCGGCGCTGGCGCATGGCCGGCAGGGCGGCCTGGATCACGGCGATGGCGCCGAACACATTGACCTCGAACTGGTCGCGCATCTCGGCCAGGCTGGTCTCTTCCAGCGCGCCGATCAGGCCGTAGCCGGCGTTGTTGACCAGCACGTCGATGCGCCCGAAGCGGGCCTCGGCGGCCGAGACCGCGGCCTTCACCGCCGCCTCGTCGCGCACGTCCATCAGCAGGCCCAGCGCCCGTTGCGGATCCAGCGCCTTGAACGCGGCGCGGTCGGCCTCGCGCCGGGCGGTGCCGGCCACGAAGTCGCCGGCCGCAAGGGCCGCCTTGGCCAGGGCGAGGCCAAGGCCGGAGGACACCCCGGTGATGAACCACACGCGGGGAGAAGCTTGTTCGGTCATGTGAAATCCGTCTGAAGAGGGTCAGGCTCTGAGGCGGCGAAGGCAGGCCGGGGGACGGCAGCGCCGCCCCCGGCAGGGATCAGTACGGGCGGTCGCCCTTGACCCACAGGCGGTGCATCTCGCGGATGTACTTCTTGTCGTCGTACAGGGTGCCGGTGTGCAGGGTGCAGCGGTTGTCCCACATCAAGAGGTCGCCGGCCTGCCACTTGTGGCGATAGATGAACTGGTCCTGGGTGACGTACTCGACCAGGTCGTCGACCAGCTTCAGGCCTTCTTCCTTGGGCATGCCGACCACTTCGGTCACCGTGCCGGTGGACGGCCACAGGGCCAGGCGGCCGTCGGCCGGGTGGGTGCGCACCAGCGGGTGGATCACGTCCGGGTTCTCGGCCACCAGCTGCGGATCCAGCTCCTCACGGGCGTTGAACTCGCGGTTATGCATGAAGTGAACCCAGGAGTGGTGCAGCTTCAGGTCCCGCAGCTGCGCCTGGCGCTCGGCCGGCAGCTGGTTCCAGGCGGCGACGCAGTCGGCCAGCAGGGTGTCTGAGCCCTCGGCCGGCACCTCGACCGCATAGAGCATGGTCATCATCACCGGCTCTTCCTTGTAGGAATAGTCGGTGTGCCAGCCCACGCCGTCGTTGTGCGCGCCGATCGGCTTGCCGTTCACCACCCGGTTGGAGAGGATGTAGATGTTGGGGAAGCCCGGCAGGCAGTTTTCCTTCAGCGTATGGCCTTCCGGCTCGCCGAAGCGGGAGATGAAGTCCAGCAGGTCCTGCGGGCCCATCTTCTGGCCGCGCAGCGCCAGCGCGCCGTGGCGGTGGAAGGTGTCGACCACCGCGTCCAGCGTGGCCTCGTCGGCCTTGGGCAGGTCGACCCCGATGACCTCGGCGCCGAAGCCGGGCTTCAGTTCGCGGATCTGCAGGGCGGGCGTCTTCTGGGCGGGTTCGGAAAGGGCGGCGTCGGCCATGGCGGACCTCAGGTCAGGCGTTTGATGGTTCGCAGGCTAGCGTCGCCGCGCCTCGCCGTCTTGCCCGGGCGCGCCCGGCGAGTTTCGCGACCGGGGCGGACCGGGCGGGGCTGAACAATCCAAGCCCAGCAAGGCGTTCATGGCGCCGAGAATCCCGGCGAGGCTCTCGTTTGTCGTGGCGCTGAGCAAGTTGTCGTGCGCGCTGGTGCAAGACTGACGAGGTTTTTGCGGCGTAGCGTCAGGCCTCTTCGCCACTCCAGAGCGCCTGACACCCATGAAAGCCGACCTCTTCAACGACGCCTTCTTCGACAGCCTGTCGAGCTCCGTGCTGGACGTCGCCGACGCCGAGAGCCTGCCGCCGGCCTGCTACGTCGACGCCGGCTTCTATGCGTTCGAGAAGGAGGCGGTGTTCAATCACGAATGGCTGTGCGTCGGGCGCGAGGCGTGGGTGAAGGAGCCGGGCGACTACTTCACCACCCACATCATCGACGAGCCGATCGTGGTGGCGCGCACCCGCCAGAACGAACTGAAGGCGATGTCGTCGGTCTGCCAGCACCGCGGCATGCTGGTGGCGGAAGGCCATGGCAACGCCCGCGGCTTCGTGTGTCCCTACCACCACTGGACCTACGGCCTGGACGGCCACCTGGTGAACGCCCCGGCGATGGAGAAGACCTGCGACTTCGACAAGCGGTCGGCCGGCCTGCCGAACTTCAAGGTCGAGGTCTGGGAAGGCTTCATCTTCATCAACTTCGACCCGGACGCGCCGCCGCTGGCGCCGCGGCTGACCGCGGTCACCGAGGTGGTCAAGCCTTACGACCTCGCCAACGCCGAAGGGGCCCGGCCCGGCCCGCCAGGGAAGAACCCCTGGAACTGGAAGGTGATGTTCGAGAACAACAACGACGGCTACCACGCCAGCCGCCTGCACCACGGCCCGCTGCACGACTTCGTGCCCAGCGGCCTGGCCGTGTTCCCCGAACTGCCGGAGGATACCGCCGGCTACTACCGCACCAACGGCACCCTGCACGCGGACGCCAGCTTCAACGCCACCCAGAAGGCGCTGCTGCCGATCTTCCCGGGCCTCGGCGAGGTCGAGCGCAACCGCATGCTGTTCGCCAACATGCCGCCGACCCTGTCGCTGGTGATCATGAGCGACATGGTGATCTACCTGATCGTCCGCGCCACCGGGCCTGAGACGCACGAGATGGACACCGGCGTGCTGGTGGCCCCCGGGGCCATGGAGGACCCGGCCTACGAGCATCGCATGAACATGAACATGGCGGCGGCCTACGAGATCATCGCCCAGGACATGCACGTCGACGAGATGGTGCAGATCGGTCTGCGCTCGCGCTTCGCCCCCCGCGGGCGCTATTCCTGGCAGGAAGGCGCCCAGCGCGCCTTCAACGGCTGGCTCACGCCGCGCTATCAGGAGACCTGGAAGAAGATGAAGGCCGAACAAGCCGCCAAGGGTCTGGCCAGGCCCGCGGGCGTCGCCTGATGGCGCGCCTGCCCGCCGTCTTCTTCGGGCACGGCAGCCCGACCATCGCCCTGGAGACCAACGAGACCACGGCGACCTGGAACCGGATCGGCCGCGAGATCGGCAAGCCCAAGGCGATCCTGTGCATCTCGGCCCACTGGCTGACCAACGGCGTGGGGGTCACGGCGATGGCGCGTCCGCGCACCATCCACGACTTCGGCCGCGGCCTGGGTGAGGCCCTGTTCCAGGTGCAGTACCCGGCCCCCGGTGATCCGGCGCTGGCCGCGCGGGTGAAGGAGCTCCTGTCGCCTGAGCTGAACGTAGTGCTGGACCAGAACCAGTGGGGCCTGGACCACGGCTGCTGGTCGGTGCTGTCGAAGGCCTATCCCGACGCCGACGTGCCGATCGTGCAGCTCAGCATGGACGCCTCCAAGCCGCCGGCCTGGCACTACGCCATGGGCCAGAAGCTGGCGCCCCTGCGCGAGGAGGGCGTGCTGATCGTCGGCAGCGGCAACGTCGTGCACAATCTGCGGGTCATGGACTGGCCCGGCCGCTGGGCTCAGCCCTACGACTGGGCGGTCCGCTTCAACGACTACATCCGCGACGCGGTGGCGACCGACCAGCCGCAGAAGGTCATCGACTACGCCAGCCAGGGGCAGGACGCGGTGATGTCGGTGCCCGACCCCGATCACTACTGGCCGCTGCTGTATGTGCTCGGAACGCGGGCGCCGGGCGAGGCGGCGCGCTTCGATCCTGATCACTTCGAGCACAAGTCGCTGAGCATGATGAGTATTGTGCTGGGCGCGCACGAGAATGGGGCTTCAAAGGCGGCGTAACATTTTACGCGAGACCCGAGAGGCACTTCATGGCGTTCATCTGCGAGGCCGGGGAAACCCGCGCCGACACCCTCCCCGGCGCCCTGCACCATCTGCCGGCCACGCCGGCCACCGTGCACTGGGGCTACTTCGACGCCGCCAAGGCGCCGGTGATGCGGGTGAAGAGCGGCGACCTGGTGCAGGCCGAGGCCGTCACCCACCATGCCGGCGACGCCCCCGAGCTGATGTTTGACGCCGGCGTCGAGGCGCTGTTCAAGGAGATCCCGGAGTCCGACCGCAACCCGGGCGTCCACATCATGACCGGGCCGATCTGGGTGGAGGACGCCAAGCCGGGCGACATCCTGGAGGTGCGCTACCTGCGGATGGTCCCGCGCTGCAACTACGGGTCAAACCTCGCCGCCAACTGGGGCTACCTGTACAAGGAGTTCGGCGAAAAGGAGCGGGTGACCATCTACGAGCTGGATGCCAACGCCGGCCACGCCCAGGCGCTGTACGCCTACGACTTCCCCGGCAAGTACCTGGTCCCCGGCACGATCACTCACTGCCCGGTCTGCGACCGCCAGCCGGCCCTGGCCGGGGTGCGGGTGCCGGCCCGGCCGCACCTGGGCACCGCCGGCGTGGCGCCGGACACCACCGGCCGCGTCTCCACCATCCCGCCCGGCCTGCACGGCGGCAACATCGACAACTGGCGCATCGGCGCTGGGGCGACGATGTACTATCCGGTGCAGGTGGACGGCGCCCTGTTCTCGATCGGCGATCCGCACGTGTCGCAGGGGGACGGCGAGCTGTCCGGCACGGCCATCGAGGCCTCGCTGAACGTGCTGTTCCAGGTGGTTCTGCGCAAGGATTTCCAGGTCGCGAGCCCGTTGCTGGAGACGCCGAAGTACTGGATCGTGCACGGCTTCAACGAGGACCTGAACGTGGCCATGCGCGACGCCTCCAAGGAAATGCTGAGCCTGCTCACCGAACACGTCGGCCTGACGGCCAACGACGCCTATTCGCTGATGAGCGTGGCCACCGACTTCGGCGTCACCCAGGTCGTGGACGGTCGCCAGGGCGTGCACGTCCGCATCCCGCGCGACATCTTCCCGGCCCGGGGGACGGTGAAGGGGTGACGTCAACGGTGCTGGTGTCGGGCAATAGCGCCCCTCCCCCCCGCGGGGAGGGGGTGGGGTGGGGGCGCCAGCACAAACCCGTCGACGTTGGCGCTACACCCCCACCCCCTGCCCCCTCCCCGCAAGGGGGAGGGGAGTGCGAGCTTCTTTCCCCATGAAGGCCTGGTCGTTCACCACCGACGTCTATCCGCTGCACGCCCGCCGCCAGGCCTGGCGCGAGGCGATGGTGCGCCTGCGCCTGCCGGTCGAGGCGGCGGCGGAGGACGATGGCTCCAGCGCCTCGGTGAGCTCCCTGGTCTCGCCGATGGGCATGGAGTTCTCCGTGGTCCGGGCCGGCGCCCAGACCATCTCCGGGCGCAACCCGGACCAGCCGGCGGCGATCTGGGTGGCGGCGCTGCTGGACGGCTCGGCGATCCTCAAGGACGGCCCGGCCGAGGCCGTGGTGGAACCGGGGGACATCGTCTTCGGCCCCACCGGCATGGCCGCCTCGCTGACCCTGAAGACCCGCTTCCGTCTGCTGTTCATCACCGCCCCGCGGGTGGCCCTGGACCACCGCCTGGTCTCGCCAAGATCGCTGCGCATCGGTCATCTGCCCGCGGCGATGGGGGTGAACCACGTGTTCTCCGGCCTGCTGCGCGCGGTGGCCGAGACGCTGGAGGACCTCGACGACGACCAGATGCGGCCGGTGGAGATGGCGGTGACCGAGTTCCTGGCCTCCAGCCTGTCGGCCGGCGAACAGCTGGCCCCCCGCGGCCCCGCCGCCACGCGCGAGGCGCACCTGCATCGCGTGCGCCAGACCATCGAGACCCTGCTGGCCGAGCCGGACCTCAGCCTGCGCCGGGTGGCCGAGACCGAAGGGGTCTCGCCGCGCTACCTGCAGAAGCTGTTCACCGCCGCGGGCGAGAGCTTCACCCATTACATCCGCTGGCGGCGGCTGGAGCGCTGCCGCATGGAGCTGGTCAGCCCGCGCTACGCCGACGCCTCGATCTCCAGCATCTGCTTCCGATGGGGCTTCAACGGCTCAGCCCACTTCAGCCGGGCCTTCCGTCAGCAGTACGGCGTCTCGCCACGGGAGTACCGGCGCGCAGGCGGGTAGGGGCGGGGAGAGTCTATCACCGTCTTCCCTCGCGCAGCGGGGGCGGCGCCCCTTCGCTGGGGGCGCGGGTGGCAGGCGACTGCCTACAGTCAAGTTTCTGACGCTATCGCGGAAAAGAACAAACCCGCCGCGGGGGATAATCGCGGCGGGTCTGAAAGGCCTTGGTCTATCGATCCAAGCGGGCGTTTCCTCCCCGAAACGCCGGAGACTTAAGGCTCTTTGGTAGGCCTCGTTGTCTCTCGCAGTGTCAGAAAACGGCAAAATCCGCCCGCTGTCAACGCGCCCGATACCCCAAAATGAAAGATTTCACGCCGAACTCAACACATCGGGGTGTTTTTTGGACTGACTGGTCAAAACTAGTCGCGCATCAGGCGACTACATTTTTGACGATCGCGTCAAAAGACCTTTCAGCCGCCCACGATCGCCGCCAGCGACTCGGCGACGGGGCTGGTCGGCTCGAACACATAGGCCGGGTGACTGACGCTGACGGGGCCAACGCCCGCGGCGGCCAGCGCCTGGGAGGCGGCGAACAGGTCGCGCGCATCGACCAGCACGCCGTTGGCGCGGGTGGCCTGGTCGGGCTGGGTGAACGGCTGGATCGCGGCGCGGGCCGCCGGCTCCTGTTCCGCCGGCCACACCAGCGAGCAGATGGTCTTGCCGCGCGCGCGCGCCTCGACGATCGCCATCAGCCGGCGCAGGGTCTCGATCTGGCCCGCGTCCCAGGTCGCGGCCAGGGAGCCGGCCAGCTGGGCCTGGCTCTTCAGGATCAGGCCGTCGCCGATGATCTTCAGGCTGTTGGCCTGCAGCGTGGCGCCGCTGCTGGTGATGTCGACGACGATCTCCGCCGCGCCCGCCGCCGGCGCGCCCTCGGTGGCGCCGCTGGATTCGACGATGCGGTAGTCGGCGACGCCGTGCCGGGCGAAGAAGCTGCGGGTCTGGGCCAGGTACTTGGTCGCCACACGCATCCGCCGGCCCGTGCGGGCCAGGTACAGGTGGGCGACATCGTCCAGGTCGGCCATCGATTCCACGTCGACCCAGCTCTTCGGCGCGGCCACCACCAGGTCGGCGCGGCCGAAGCCCAGGGCGCGCAGCAGCATCACCCGCGCGTCCAGCGTCTCGCCGAACTCGCGCAGCAGGTCCTCGCCGGTGACGCCCAGATGCACCTCGCCCTCATAGAGCGCCGCGGCGATGTCCGAGGCCGACAGCAGGCGAACCGAGACGCCGGCGATGCCGTCCATGCGCGCGGAATAGCCCCGACCGCCGCCGGCGTTGGTCACCGGCAGGCCGGCGTCCGCCAGCCAGTGCTCCACCTGTTCCTTCAGCCGCCCCTTGGACGGGATCGCCAGGATCAGATCTTCGCTCATCCTTGTTCTCCTCCCCCGATGGGGGAGGGGGACCGCGAAGCGGTGGAGGGGGCTCCAGCGGAGAACCGATCCATCGCGCCCGGCTGAAGCCCCCATCCCCGGCTTTGCCGGGACTTCCCCCTGAGGGGGAAGAGAGTCGCCTTGCTCATGGCCGTCCCCCAACCCAGGCCCGGCCTGGCCGGACCATGCAGCCCACCGCCCCGGTCGCGACCTTGGCGCCCAGGCGGGCGGGCAGGCCGTCGTAGCGGCCGCCGGCGGCCACGGGCTGGTCGTCGGGCAGGGCGGCGCTGCGCACCTCGAACAGCATGCCGTCGTAGTAGCCGAAGTTGCGGCCGAAGGCGGCGCTGAACCGCATCGCCTCGGCCGGCACGCCCTCGGCTCGCAGGGCGTCAAGCCGCCGGTTCCAGCCGGCCAGGGCCGCCTCCAGCTCGCGCCGGCCCGATCCGCCCAGCAGGGCGATGGCGGCAAAGGCTTCGCGCGGCGAGTCGGAGATGGCCAGGAAGCGGCGGATCAGCTGCGCCTGGTCCTCGCGCAGGCGCGTCGCCCGCGACAGGGCGGCCCGCTCGGCCAGCCGGTGCACGATCTCGCCGGCGGAACGGCCGCCCACCGGCTCGATGCCGGCCAGGGCCCAGACCTCTTCCAGCACGGCGGTGGCCTCGTGCTCCGGCAGGTTGGTCAGCAGCGCCGCCAGCCGTTCGCCGCCGCGGCCGCTGGCCCGTTCCGTCTCGGCGCTGCCGTCCAGCTCGGCGCGCAGCCGGCGCGGACTGCCGAAGGCGCGCTTCAGCCGCTGCGCCAGGGGCGCCGCCAGCTCCAGGGAATCGATGAAGGCGCCGAACAGGCCGACGTCGCCCAGCAGCAGCGTCAGGTCCTTGCGCCCGCCGGCGGCGGCGGCGCGCCAGCCCATGGCGGCGATCTCGGCGTCTGCGCCGGTGACGTCGCCGGCCTCGAACACCTCCAGGCCGATCTGCAGGAACTGCTCGGCGCGGTCGGACCCGCGCGGCGCCACGCGATAGGCGTGACCTTCGTAGAAATAGCGGCCGATGGTCTTGCCGCCGTCGATGAACGCCCGCACCGCGGGGATGGTGAAGTCGGGGCGCAGCGCCTCCTCCGCCGCGCCGTCGCCCTGCACCACGAACAGCCGCTCGCGCAGCTCCTCGCCGGCCAGGTCCAGCAGCACGCCCAGGGGCTGCAGGATCGGCGCGTCCAGAACCGTGGCGCCGGCCTCGTCGAACGGGGCGCGGATCTGGGCCAGCACCTTGTCCGGCGCGGGGATCTCCATCCTCATCGGCCGGCGGCCTCCACGATGGCGCGGACCGTGGCGACCAGCTCAGCGCGGGGGACGTTGACCTGTCCTGGCCGTTCCTTGCGCCAGGCCTCGTTGTCGGCGACCCCGGCCGACAGGGCGCGGCCCAGGTCCAGATCCTTGATGGTCACGGTCCCGGCGGCGATCTCGTCGCCGCCCAGGATCACCGCCGCCGGGGCCAACCGCCGGTCGGCGTACTTCATCTGCGCCTTCATGCCGGACGAACCCAGGTAGACCTCGGCCGCCACGCCCGCCGCGCGCAGGTCGGCCGCCGCCGCGAAATAGCTGGCCATGTGCTCGGCGTCGAAGGCGATCACCACCACCGGGCCGCGCGCCTGCGCCGCCGTAGCGCGGCCGCTGGCCGCGAGGGCCGCGGCCAGCCGCGAGACGCCGAACGAGAAGCCCGTCGCCGGGGTTCGTTCACCGGTAAACCTTGCCACCAGGTCGTCGTAGCGGCCGCCCCCGCCGATCGAGCCGAAGCGCATCACCGCCCCGCTCTCGTCGGTCACCTCGGCCAGCAGTTCGGCCTCGAAAACCGCGCCGGTGTAGTACTCCAGGCCGCGGACCACGGACGGATCGAAGATCGCGCGATCCTCGCCGACCCCGAGGCCGTTCAGCGCCGCGCCGATCCTCGCCAACTCGGCCAGGCCCTCGTCGCCTTCCGCCGATCCGCCGATCACCTGCGCCAGCCGGTCCAGGGTGGCGGTGCGACTGTCACGGCCCGCCTCGACGAAGGCCAGCACGCTGTCGATTGCCGCCGAGCCCAGCCCCGCGCCCTTGGTGAAGGCGCCGCTCTCGTCCTTGCGGCCGGCGCCCAGCAGGGCCTTGACCCCCTCGGCGCCCAGCCGGTCCAGCTTGTCGACCGCCCGCAGCACCACCAGCTTCTGCCCGGCGTCCTCGACCCCCGCCGCGCTCAGGAGGCCGTTCAGGAGCTTGCGGTTGTTGATCTTCAGCACATAGCCGTCGGTCGGCAGGCCCGCGGCGGCATAGCCCTCGACGGCCATGGCGATGATCTCGGCGTCCGCTTCCGGGCGGGCCGAGCCCACCGTGTCGGCGTCGCACTGCACGAACTCGCGGAAGCGGCCCGGTCCGGGCTTCTCGTTGCGCCACACTGTGCCGAACGCATAGCGGCGGAACGGCTTGGGCAGGCCGTCCCAGTGCTCCGCCACGAACCGCGCCAGGGGCGCGGTCAGGTCGTAGCGCAGCGCCATCCACTGCTCGTCGTCGTCCTGCAGGGCGAACACGCCTTCGTTCGGGCGGTCGGAGTCGGGCAGGAACTTGCCCAGGGCGTCGGCGTACTCGAACGCGCCGGTCTCAAGAGCCTCGAAGCCATAGGCCTCGTAGACTCTCGACACCGCCTCCAGGATGCGGCGCTCGGCGCCGAGGGCGGCCGCCCGGCGGTCCTGGAAGCCGCGCGGCGCGCGGGCCTTGGGTCGGAAAGGGGCCTCGCTGGTCATGGCCGCGCGCTTACCCGTTCGCAGGGGCGGGAGCAAGGAAAGCAGGGGTCCATCGTCGAATCCTCTTGCGGTGGTCGACGGATGGAGCGTCTGGCGCGCCCCATCCGGTTGGCGGGGCGCGGGGAGCGGGCTTGTCTCTTAAGCCAAGCGCATCCGGCCCGGCCCGCGGTGGCGGGTGGGATGAGAGCCGTGATGATGGTGGCCAAGGCCGGTCATGGCGGCGTCTCTAGCGCAGGCTCCGGGGCGGGGCAATCCCGCGCACCCGCGCTACGCCGGTCCACTTGAGAACAGATCGCAGAAATGCGCTTGCGTGCCGATATCTTTTCGATATATCAAAATAACAGATATATCGAAGATCGTCTTGGAGCACTCTCAAATGCCGGATTTGGAACAGCCCCGCCGCCGCCCGTCCCTGGCCGTCTGGCCGCTCACCGTCGTCGACGCCCTGGACGTCACCCCGCGCATGCGCCGGGTCCGGTTCGTCGGCGAGAGCCTGGAGGCCTTCCCCTGGCGGCCCGGCCAGGATGTTGTGCTGAACATCCCCACGCCGCAGGGCGAGGCGCGGCGGCACTATACGGTCCGGGCCTTCGACCGCGCCGAGCGCCGGCTGGACATCGACTTCGCCCTTCACGGCGACAGCCCGGCCACCCGCTGGGCCCGGCAGGCGAAGATGGGCGACACCCTGATGGCCAACGGTCCCCGGGGCCGCACCGTGGTCGACGCCGAGGCCGACTGGCATCTGTTCGTCGGCGACGAGACGGCCATGCCGGCGATCATGGCCATGATCGAAAGCCTGCGGCCGGGCGTCCGCGCCCAGGCGATCATCGAGGTCCGCGACGCCGACGAACGCCAGACCCCCTCGACTGTGGCCGACGTCGACATCGAATGGTTCTACCGCCAGGGACCGGCGCACGCCGCCAGCCGCGCCCTGATCGACCGCATGGCGCTCTACGCCATCCCGCCCGGCGTGGGCCAGGCCGCGGTGATCGGCGAGACCGCCATGGTCCGCGCGGTGCGCCAGGGCCTGATCGCCCGGGGCTTCCCGCGTGAACGGATCAGCGCCGAAGGCTACTGGCGTCCGGGCCGCATCGGCGGCCACGACCACGTGTTCGACGCCGCCGAGGTGATGGACCGTGTGGCCGGCAAGCTGCGCGACGGCGTCGCCGCGGCCTTCGGGGGGCGGTGAGGGCGGCGGTGGGACGGACGAACTCGTTGCGGGAACGCCCTCCTGACGCCTCCGCCTTTGACGCCTCTCCCTCTCGTCACCCCGGCCGGAGCGAAGCGCAGAGCCGGGGCCGGCGGTTCCGCCACCGAGACGAACTCCAGCGCATCGCGGCGGCCAACCGCCGTCTTCTAGAGAACGGCGCGGCTGGCCCCGGCTCTCCGCTGCGCTCCGGCCGGGGTGACGAGGGGAAGAAGCAAACGGCGGGCGGCTAGCCCTTCAGCCGCGCGATCAGCGCCGCCGTGGAGGGGTCGTGGCTCCCGCCCGGGCCGCCCTGCAGTTCGTCCAGCACCCGGGTGGCCAGGGTCTTGCCCAGTTCCACGCCCCACTGGTCGAAGCTGTTGATCCCCCACAGCGTGCCCTCGACGAAGGTCTTGTGCTCATAGAGGGCGATCAGCGCGCCCAGGCTCTCGGGCGACAGGTCCGGCAGCAGGATGAAGCTGGTCGGCCGCTCGCCGGGGAAGGTGCGTTGCGGCGCCAGCCGGTCGATCTCGTCCGGCGCCGCGCCCTTGGCCCTCAGCTCCTCGCGCACCGCCGCCTCGCTGCGGCCGGCCAGCAGCGCCTCGCCCTGGGCGATGGCGTTGGCCAGCAGCTTGGCGTGCGCGCCGGGCGGGCCTTCGTCGCTGCTCGCCGCGGCGATGATGTCCACCGGGATCACGTCGGTCCCCTGGTGGAGCAGCTGGAAGAAGGCGTGCTGGCCGTTGGTGCCCGCGTCGCCGAACACCGCGGCGGCCGTGCCGCGGCTCAGCGGGGCGCCGGCGGCGCTCACCCGCTTGCCGTTCGATTCCATCTCCAGCTGCTGCAGGAAGGCCGGCAGCAGGGCCAGTCGCCGGGCGTAGGGCACGACGGCGCGCATGCGCCGGTCCAGGCCGTTGCGGTTGGCCAGGTGGGCCAGCGCCAGCAGCACCGGGGCGTTGTGCGGCAGGGCCGTGTGCCGGAAATGCTCGTCCATCCGCCGCGCGCCCGCCAGGAAGCGGGCGAACACGTCCCAGCCCAGGCCGACGGCGCAGGACAGGCCCACGGCCGACCACACCGAATAGCGCCCGCCGACCCAGTCCCAGAAGGGGAATACCCGGTCCTGCGGCACGCCGAACGCCGCGGCGCCCTTCACGTTGGCGCTGACGGCGGCGAAGTGCTGCGTCGCGCCGTCCTTGCCCAGGGCCGCCTCCAGCCAGTCGCGCGCGGCCTCGGCGTTGGCCAGGGTCTCCAGGGTGGTGAAGGTCTTGGAGACGGCGATCACCAGGGTCTGGGCCG
Organism: Caulobacter sp. KR2-114; assembly: GCF_049446115.1. Lineage (NCBI taxonomy): Bacteria > Pseudomonadati > Pseudomonadota > Alphaproteobacteria > Caulobacterales > Caulobacteraceae > Caulobacter > Caulobacter sp. KR2-114. The sequence goes on along the minus strand of NZ_JBMSEC010000005.1, from coordinate 379,738 downwards.
GGTCGAGCCCCGCGGTCGCCGCGGCGATCTCGGCGCCGTCGACATTGGCGGCGAAGCGCAGGGTGATCGGCGCGTCCAGCGGGCGCAGGGCCTCCCACACCAGCCGCGGCCCCAGGTCCGAGCCGCCGATGCCGATGTGCAAGATGGCGGTGAACGGCTTGCCGGTGGCCCCGCGGATCGCGCCGGAGCGCACCCCGTCGGCGAAGGCCGCCATCTTCGCCCGCGCGGCGTCCACCTCCGGCGATACCGGTTCGCCCATCGCGCGGTAGTCGGCGCCCTCTTCCGCCCGCAGCGCCATGTGCAGGGCGGGGCGCCCCTCCGAGGCGTTGACGATCTCGCCGGCGAACAGGCGGCTGCGCGCGCCCTCCAGGCCCGCCACTTGCGCCAGCGCCAGGGCCGCGTCGAGCGCCGCGGCGCTGAGCGGCTGCTTGGAAAGATCCAGCCGCAGCCCGGCGGCCTCGACCGTCAGCGTCCGCAGGCGCCCGGGCTCGATCCGGAACAGTTCGGCGATCGGCGCGGCGCCGTGAACGGCGGCCTCGAAAGCGGCCCAGGCGGCATTGCGGTCCATGACTGATCCTCTGACTTCGGTAGGCGCTCGTTTACCCTGTTCGCCCTACCCTGGCTTCCCAGACGCCCCGCCCCCCCAATCCGTTCCGAGGCGTCCGCCCGAAGGGGATTTTCAGATGTCCTGTGACGCCGTTTCCGCCGCCGCCATGCTCTGGCTGGCCTCCACCGCGCCGATGCATCCGGCGACGCCCGGCCTTACCCTCATCGCCGCCGAGGCGCCACCGCCCTCGGTCGCGACCGAGCCGCTGTTCGCCGACATCGTCGGCCGCGCCCGCGCGCTGAAGGCGCAGACCGAGGGCTACATGAAGGTCGACCTCTCCGGCGACGTCTCCGGCCTGCCCGACTACGCCACCTTCAAGGCGCGTGTGGCCCAGCTGTCCGACCTGGACATGCAGGGCCACGTCACCCTGACCCAGCGCGGGCTCAAGGACGACCTGAAGTGCATCCTCAAGGGCATCTCGCAGGACCTGCCGGTGCGCCTGCGCGACCTCGAGGCCGCGGCCACGCCCAAGGCCCGCGCCGACGCGCTGAAGGAGATGAGCTATCTGCTGCGCGACAACGTCGAGGTGATCACCGCGCCGCCACAGCCGGCGGCTTAGCGGCTGAATCCAGCGCTCCCGCGACCAGGGCCGGGGTCAGCAATTGCGGCAGCACCCTGGGCTCGCCGCCGCCCGCGCCATAGACCAGGTAAAGCGGCACGCCCGCCCGGCCATGCTCGGCCAGCGCCTTGGCGATCCGGGCGTCCGGCCTGGTCCAGTCCGCCACCAGATAGACCGCGCCCGAGCGCTTGAACGCCCGCGCCACGTCGCCGCTGGAGAAGGCCACCTGCTCGTTGACCTGGCAGGTCACGCACCAGGCGGCGGTGAAGTTGACGAACACCGGCTTGCCCTGGGCCTGCAGCTCGGCCACCCGCTCCGGCGACCACGGCTCGGGCGGGGCGGCCTTCGGCTCGGCCTCGACGGCCACGGCGCCGACGCTCAGCGCCGCCGCCAGCCCGGCCAGGGCGTAGAGTCCTGTCGCCCGGCCGCCCGCCATCCGCCGTCGCTGGGCCGCGCCGTACACCCAGGCGCCGAAGGCCAGCACCACGGCGGCGGCGAAGATCAGCTTCAGCCCGTCGCTGCCGGCGAGGCTGGCCAGCACCCAGGCCAGCCAGGCCGCGGCGGCGTACATCGGGAAGGCCAGGGTCTTCTTCAGCGCCTCCATCCACGGGCCCGGCCGGGGCAGGCGGCGGATCAGCCTCGGCGAGAAGGCCAGCAAGGTGAACGGGGCGGCGAAGCCGAGGCCCAGCGCTGCAAACACCGCTAGCCCCACCGCCGCGGGCTGGGTCAGGGCGTAGCCCAGGGCGCCGGCCATGAACGGCGCCGTGCACGGCGCGGCCACCACCACCGCCAGCACCCCGGTGAACGCTGCGCCGATCAGACCGCCGCGCCCGGCGAGGCCCTGGCCCAGGCCCTGCACCGAGGTCCCGATCTCGTAGAGGCCCGACATGTTCAGGGCCGCCGCCAGCATCACCAGGCACAGGCCCGCCACCACGGCCGGCGACTGCAGCTGGAACCCCCACCCGGCGCTGGCCCCGCCGGCGCGCAGGGCGAGCAGCAGCCCGGCCAGGCCCAGGAAGGTGGCCATCACCCCGCCCAGGAAGGCCAGGCCGTGCTCGCGCGCCGCGGTCGGCTCGCCGCCGTGGCCGGCCAGGGAGGCGGCCTTCAGCGACAGCACCGGGAACACGCACGGCATCAGGTTCAGGATCAGGCCGCCCAGGAAGGCGAAGGCCATGTACAGCGGCAGCGCCATCGGCCCGCTGGCGGCGGGGCCGGCGGCAGCGCCCTGCGGCGGTCCGAGGCCCGAAGTTCCGGCAGGCGGCGGTCCCGGCGTCGCGGTGATTTCATAGGCCTTGCCGTCCGCCGCCAGCACTCCCACCGCCTGGCCGGGGGCCTTGCCCTGGGTGAAGGCGTAGCCGGGAGCCAGCGCCAGGGTCAGCCCCTCGGGGCCGCGGTCCACGGCCTGCGGCCTGGCGTGGTCGATCAGCTTGTCGTCGTAGGGATAGAAGTAGGCGTCGCGGTCCGCGGCCCCCTTCAGCGCGGCCCCGGCAATGGCCAGCCGCACCTGGGTCGGGGAGGCCTGGAAGCTGGCGGTCAGCCCCTGCGGCTTGGGCGCGGCGGCCAGGGCGGCATCGATCAGGACCCCGCCGGTCGGGTCGCGGCCGCCGGACGCCGAGGCGATCGGCACGTCGAGGCTGAGGTTGGCGTCGGCCGGGACGCAGACGTCGGCGCAGACCAGGAAGGCGACGGCGGCCTTCAGCGACAGGGTCTGGCCGGGCCTGGCGTCGGCGGGCACCTTGATCGGCACGGGCAGGACCACGTCCCCCTCGTAGCCGTAGTTCATGATCGGCCCCACCGGCAGCCGCTTCGGCGCCGCCCAGACGATGTCGCCGGCGCTGGCGCCGGGCGGCAGGGTCCAGGTGATCTTCGTGGCCTCGCCGGCGTCGCCGGGATTGCGCCAGTAGGTGTGCCAGCCCTTGTCGATCTTCTGGGTCACGGCGACCCACAGCGTGCCGCCCGGCGTGGCCGAGGTGGTCTGCGCCACCAGGTCGGCGGTCAGGTGCTGCGCCTGCACCGGTGCGGCGGCGGCGGGAGCGGCGAAGGCGAACAGGCTCGCCAGGACGAGGACGGTGCGAAGGATCAGGTTCACCATGCTGTCTATACGGCCGAAACGGGCGTTTCGATACAGGACCTAAGCGGTTCGTGTGGAGCAAGGGAGGCGCGGCTGCAGGCTCAGCCGCCCCGCGCGCGCAGCAGGTCCGACCAGCGCCAGTTGCCCGAGCCCAGCGCCAGGCGCGGGGCCCCGGGGCTGTCGTTGAGGGTCAGCAGCACCAGGCCGTGCACCGCCTCGGTGCGGCAGGCGGCGGGGGCGAAGCCGACTTCCCAGAGGATCGCCTCGCGCACGGCGGCGAGGCCGGCGCCGTCCTGGCTGCCGCGGCGGATCCAGTCGCCGTTCCACAGGAAGATCACCGTGCCGGCGGCGCCCACCTGCCGGTCGGCGTCGGCCACGGCGCCCTGCACGCGGGCGTCGCGGCGCAGCGCCGCCTGGAGCCGGGCGGCCATGTCGCAGGCGCCGCCCCCGCCGCCCCCGCCACCGGCATGGCGGGCGCCCGCCATCTCGGCGGCGCTGGGCTGGACATCGGGGGCCTGGCCGTCGCCGTCACCGGCGTCCAGGGTCTGGGCGTCGGCGCGGGCGACCACGCTGCGCGCCTTCAGCGGCGCGGCGGCGGCATGCCGGGCCGGCGCGGCGGCCTTCTTCGGCGTCGGGGGGGCGGCCGCCTTGGCCGGCGCGGGCGGCTGCGGGACCGGCGGCGCAGGGGCGGGGGGAACGGGCGCGGGCGCCTTCACCGCCAATGGCAGCTGAAGCATCGCCACATTGATCGGCGGCGCCTCGGGCTGCGGCCCCGGCGGGGCGGGCGCCAGCACGATCGCCGCAAGCACCGCCAAGTGGGCGCCCAGGCTGAAGCCCCAGGCGGCAAGACGGCGTCGGCGGTGTCGCCGGGGGGGCTGCGGGCTCATGACAGGCCCAGGCCGCCCGGATCCCGCGGGATCCGGGCGAGCCCGGGAGCCGTCGCGAGGATCAGGACATTACGATCAGCATCACCCGGCGGTTGGCCTGGCGGCCGGCGCGGGTGTTGTTGGGCGCGATCGGCGCATCCTGCCCGTAGGAGATGGTGCTGATCCGGTTCAGCGCCACGCCGTGCTCGTTCAGATAGCGGCGCACGGCCTCGGCCCGCTCTTCGCCCAGCCGATAGTTGCCTTCCTTCGACCCGGTGGCGTCGGTGTGGCCCTGGATCTCGACGTAGACGTTGCGGTTGTCGGTCTTGAGCTTGTCGACGAAGGCGTCGAGCCGCTGTTGCGCCTCGGTGGAGAGCGCCGCCTTGGACACCGGGAACTTCATGCTGTCGTCGGACAGCACCATGGAATAGTCGAACTTGCCTTCGGCCAGCTTGCCGGCCGCCTCGGCGCGTTGCAGCGCGTCGCGGGTGGTCTGGTCGAGCTGTTGCAGGTGGTTGTCATCGTCGGCCAGCTTGGCGTCGTGCTGGTCGACGCGGGTGGAGACCACGCCCACCTGTTCGCGCACAAAGCCCTTGGTGGCGCATGCCCCCAGGCTGGTCATCGTCACGGCGGCGATACCCGCCATCAGTACCCTCGATACGGCTTGCATTGTGCAAGGCTCCCTCAGTCTGCGGCCCTAAGCCCTCAGTTGTTTTGACCTCCCCAACGAGCGGAGGCGTAAGCACCGAAGGCGGCCGATTGTGGGCGTAGCGTGGCCATAAGCCGGCCTTAACCGTGGCCGCTCGCCGGGAACAAACACTGAATCTGTTGCGATTGTGGCCCAGATTGCGACCCGGGGCGGCGTCCGGGCCCGGATCGACAAAAAGAATCTTACGCCGATCATTGCGTGGCGGGCGCCCGCGGATGGCCCGGCCTGACCTCACGCCACCCTCGACAAGCCGCGCCGGCGCGTGCTGATCATGCCGCATCGAAAAAACCGGGGAGGGGCCGATGCCGACCGTCAACCGCCAATGGGTGCTGCGTCGCCGCCCGGTGGGCGAGATCGAGCCCGGCGACCTGGAGTTCATCGAGACCCCGCTGCGCGCCCTCGCCGACGGCGAGGTGCTGATCCGCATGATCTATCTGTCGCTGGATCCCACCAACCGCATCTGGATGAGCGACATCGACCAGTACCTGCCGCCGGTGGAGGTGGGCGACGTGATGCGCGGCGGCGGCATCGGCGTGGTCGAACAGAGCCGCTCCGAGCGGCTGAAGGTCGGCGACCTGGTCAACGCCGGCCTCGGCGGCTGGCAGGACTACGCCATCGCCCACGAAGCCATGGTCAATCCCGTGCCGCGCATGCCGGGCGTGCCGCTGACGGCCTATATGAGCGTGCTCGGCATGACCGGGCTGACCGCCTATTTCGGCATGACCGACATCGGCGCGCCCAAGCCGGGCGAGACCGTGGTGGTGTCGGCCGCCGCCGGCGCCGTGGGCTCGATCGCCGGCCAAGTGGCCAAGCTGCAGGGCGCCCGGGTGATCGGCATCGCCGGCAATGACGCCAAGTGTGGCTGGCTGGCCAACGAGCTCGGCTTCGACGGGGTGATCAACTACCGCCGGGAGGATGTGGGCCAGGCGCTCGATCGCCTCTGCCCGAACGGCATCGACGTGAACTTCGAGAACGTCGGCGGCCAGATCATGGACGCTGTGGTGGCGCGGATGAATAACTTCAGCCGCATGCCGCTGTGCGGCCTGATCAGCGGCTACAACCTCGATGGCCTGACCCCGGGCCCGGCCGACTTCGGGCGGGTGCTGATGAAGCGCATCCTGATCAAAGGCTTCATCATCATCGACTACCTGCCGCGCGCCGCCGAAGGTTTCGCCGCCCTGGGCGGCTGGGTGGCGCAGGGCAAGCTGAAGTGGAAGGACCATCCGGTGGACGGGCTGGAGAACGCCGCCGAGGCGGTCAAGCGGCTGTTCAGCGGCGACCACGACGGCAAGCTGATGATCCGCGTGTCGCAAGAGCCCTGAGCCAGGAGACGTCCTCACCCATGCCCGCTTCTTTCGACGACATCGAGATCGGCCAGGTGGCCTCCCTGGGGGCGGTGGTGGTGGACGCCGAGGCGCTGGACGCCTTCATCGCCGCCTTCGCCCCCGGCTGGACCGCCGATCGCGGCGCCCCCGACCACATGGTGTTCGCCCTCTGGACCCGCCTCGACGCCGAGGCCGCTTCGCAGTGGCCTCAGACCAAGCGGGTGGGGGTCGACGCCCTGCGCTGGGCGCGCAACCCGCCGGCAGGCGAGCTGCTGCGGGGCCGCATGACCATCATGGGCAAGGACCCGGTGGGCGAGGGCAAGGGCATCGTCATCGCCCAGCACGACCTGCTGGACGAGGCCGGCCGGCTGGTCTTCTCCTGCCTGACCCGCAGCGTCTACGCCCGCTGAACGGGGGGTTGCGCCGGCGCAACGTCACGCCGGACAAAGAAAAACGCCGGCCGCTGCAAGCGACCGGCGTCTTGCCGTCCGGGTGTGTCGCGAACCCTAGTTGAGGTTCGCGGCCGCAGGCTGGTTCTGCTGCTGGCGCTGGATGGCCAGGGCGATCAGCCGGTCCCAGCCCATCAGCGAGGTCAGGTGGGCGTAGATCTGGGCCAGGGCGCCGTTGTCGAACAGCTCCTTGATCTTGTCCGCCGGCAGGGCGCGCAGCTTTTCCTCGGAGACCGCGAAATATTCGGCGATCTGCTGCGGCTCGCCGGGCGTGCCGTCCGGGTTCACCGGGGTGAACTGGGCGTGGCGGACCTCGAACAGGTCCAGGCTCTTGATCAGGTCGACGAAGGATTCGGTGCGGCGCGCCTCGGCCTCGAAGTCGTTGCAGAACTGGATGCAGCCCTGGGTGTACTCGGTCGGCTGGCCCTTGGCGTCGAAGAACGCCAGGTCCGGCAGCTCGCCCAGCATCGAGGCGCCGCGGTCGATGCACACCACCAGCTGCTGGTTCTGGGCGTCATTGGCCAGCACGAAGGGATAGCGGCGGATATAGGCCGGGATGTAGGCCCCGACCACGAAGGCGCCGTCGTCCTGGATGAACAGGTTGTCTTCCTGGTTGATGCCCATCACCGCCAGCGGCTGGTGCTTCTCGCCAGCGAAGATGATCGGATAGCTCAGCCCCGCCACTGGGAACTCGGTCACGGTCAGCGGCACGACGTGGCTCTTCGAGGCGAAGGCGAAGGGCTTGTCCAGGCGGCGCAGGCCGATCTTGGCGTGCGTCTCGGAATTCAGCGGCTCGGGCTGGGAATAGAAGAGCACCTGACCGGTGATCTGGGCGGGGTCGGTCTGCGCGGTCGTTGCCATAAAGCTCTGGATCCAGGGAAGATGAGGCCGGCGGCGACGCGCCGCCAAAGGCCGGGATGGGCCGGCCTTCTAGCCGATGATGGACGGACCGGCAATCGAGGCGCAAGGGGGCTGAAACACCACGCCGCGGGCCGCCTCAGGCAAGGCTTGCCCTTGCCTGCCCCCCCGGCGCCCGGCTTCAATGGCGGCATTTCAGGAGGAGACCCCTTTCATGCCGATCTATTACCCCGACATCCTCGACCAGAAGTCCGCGCCGCGGACCTTCACCTATGGCGACAAGGACGTGATGCTTTACGCCCTGGGCATCGGCCTGGGCGCCGATCCCATGAACGAGACCGAGCTGCCGTTCGTCTATGAGAAGGGCCTGAAGGTGGTGCCGACCGCCGCCACGGTGCTGGCCTCCGGCGCCGGGCGCAACGCCGGCCCCGCCCCGGACATGCCGGCCGGCCACCGGCCCAGCCAGATCAACTTCCTGATGGTGGTGCACGGCGAACAGAAGGTGGAGCTGCACAAGCCGCTCGCCGCCGGCGGGACCTTCACCGCCACCAGCCGCACCGTCGGCGCCTATGACAAGGGCAAGGACAAGGGGGCGGTGATCGTCAACGAGACGGTCTGGACCGACGAGGCGGGCGACAAGGTCGCCACCCTCACGGGCTCGACCTTCGCCCGCGGCGATGGCGGGTTCGGCGGCCCCTCGGAGGGGGCGCCGGAACCTCACCCGGTCCCGACCCGTGCGCCGGACAAGTCGCTGGACTTCGCCACCAGTCCCGACCAGGCGCTGCTGTACCGGCTGAATGGCGACCGCAATCCGCTGCACTCCGATCCGGACGTGGCCAAGCGCGCCGGCTTCCCGCGACCGATCCTGCACGGGCTGTGCACCTACGGCATCACCTGCCGCGCGGTTCTCAAGGGGGTCACCGGCTTCGATCCGGACAAGATCCTCAGCCACGAGGCCCGCTTCTCGGCGCCGGTGTTCCCCGGCGACGTGATCACCGTCGACCTGTGGATCGACGGCAAGGTGGTCAGCTTCGAGGCCCGGGTGAAGGCGCGGGGCGCCACGGTGATCAAGAACGGCAAGACCGTCCTGCGCTGATCGCGCCCGCGCCGCAGGCGAGACCGGCCACGACGGCCGGCGGGTGGCGACATCCGTCGGCCGGCGCTATGGGTCGGCTTCGTCTGTGGTCTGAGGAACGGTGATGGACAAGCGTTGGATCGGTTCAGGTGTCGTCGCGGCGACGGCCCTGGCGGCGACGGTTCTGACGGTGGCGGGCGCCTGGGCGGCCCCGCACGCGGTCAGAGGCGCCGCGGTGACGATCGCCCAGCCGGGGACGAACGCCTGGGCGACGGCCAAGGGCTACCTGCCCAAGGACGTGCTCGACGGCATCGCCCTGCTCGGTCCGCCGCCGGCGCCCGACAGCCTGATCGGCCAGGCCGATCGCCAGCGATTCGACGAGACCCGGTCGCTGCAGGGCTCACCGCGCTGGACCCTGGCGGCCCAGGACGCCGACCTCAACACCGGCGTGGTGCATCGCTTCTCCTGCGCGGTGGGCGGGCGGATCGGCGAGGGCACGCCGACGCTGCGCCGGCTGCTGTTCAAGCTGCAGTACGACGTGCGCGACGTCGGCAACCGGCCGAAGGACCACTATGCCCGCCCAAGACCGCTGATCGGCAACGACAAGCCGATCTGCGTCAAGCGCGAGGCCTGGATGGCGAGCAACGCCTCCTATCCCTCCGGCCATTCGATGATCGGCTGGAGCTGGGCCCTGGTGCTGGCCGAGCTGGCCCCCGACCGGGCCGAGACCCTCATGGAGAACGCCCGCGACTTCGCCGAGAGCCGGGTGATCTGCGGCGTGCACTACCAGAGCGACGTGGACGCCGGCCGGACGCTTGGCGCGGCCATGGTGGCGCGCGAACACGCCGAGCCGGCTTTCAGGGCGGACCTGGCCAGGGCGAAGCTGGAGCTGCAGCGGGCGCGCAAGGGTCCGCCGCCCGAGGACTGCGGCGCGTACGCGGCGGGCTGACGGCGGGAGCGGAACCCCTCACCCTCCCGCGCGCCTTGCTCGCGCAAGCCACGCGGGCCCCTCCCTTTCCCCTTGGGAGAGGTGCAGTAAACTTGCGGCCCGCAGCGAATAAACACCTCTCCCATAGAGAGAGGAAGGGGCCCAAGCTCAGCGCCCTGGCGCTGAGCTTGGGAAGGTGAGGGGCTCAGCCCGCCGCCTCAGTCCTCGGAACTCAGCATGAAATGCCCCCGCAGCGCCGCCACCGGCGAGGCGCGGGCCTCCTGCCAGGCCTCGACGTGCACGTTGGCGATCCGCCGGCCGACCTTGCGCAGGTCGGCGCGGGCGTAGGTGACCAGGCCGCCGCGCGCCGGGCGCAGGTATTCGATGGTCACGTCGATGGTCTTCGGCTGGCGGCGCTGCGGCGCGCGCACGGCCAGCTGCGCCAGGGCGGTCATCTCCAGGAAGGCGCCGATCACCCCGCCGTGCAGGGCCGGGATCGAGGTGTTGCCGATCAGGTGCGGGCTGAACGGCAGGATGGCGGTCATCTCGTCGCCCGCCAGCTCGGCCCGCATGCCCAGGAAGCGGACGTAGGGGATCCGCGCCAGGGTGGCGTCCAGCCGGGCCTGGGCGGTGATCGGCGTCTCGTCGCTCATGCGCCGTCTCCGGCCTTCGACGGCGCCGGGGCGATCGGCTGGGTCAGGGCGAACGCCGCCTGGGCCGTGGCCACCGGGTCGGACGGGTCGTCGTCGTAGGCGGTGGCGCGCACGAAGGCGATGGCGTGGGCGTACTTGTAGCACTCGGCCGTGGCGGTGATCCCCGCCCGGGGCCTGGCCGGTCGCATGTAGTCGATGCGCAGGTCCAGGGTCGCGGTGGGGGTCGGCTGGGCGCGACCGGCCTGCACCGCCAGGCCGCAGACGTGGTCCAGCAGGCTGGTCACCACCCCGCCGGCGATCACCAGGGTGTCGGGATCGCCGACCAGGTCCTCGCGCCAGGGGACCCGCAGCACGCCGACGCCGCCCTGCATGGAGACGAATTCGAAGCCCAGGGCGGCCGCCTGCGGCACGCCATGGGCCATGCGGGTGGCCAGGTCGCCGGCCCACATGGGATCGGTGGCGGCGCCGGACGGGGACTGCGGATGGTCGCTCATCCGCCGACTATAGGGAGGCCGCCGCTACGGCGCCTATATGGGTTGGAACATGCCCATCCGTTTCGAGGACCTGCTGTGCCCCCGGCCCGACGGGCTCTACTGCCCGCCGGGGGACTTCTATATCGACCCGGTGCGGCCGGTGGAGCGCGCCGTGATCACGCATGGACACGCCGACCACGCCCGCGCCGGCCACGCCCATGTCGCCGCGACGGCCGAGACCCTGGCGATCATGGCCGTGCGCTACGGCGAGGCCTATGCCGGCCAGGTGCGGCCGATGGCCTATGGCGAGACCATCGAGCGCGACGGCGTATCCGTGACCCTGGTTCCCGCCGGCCACGTGCTGGGCTCGGCCCAGGTGGTGGTGCGCTGGAAGGGCCTGACGATGGTAGTGAGCGGCGACTACAAGCGTCGGCGCGATCCCACCTGCCCCGCGTTCGAGCCCACGCCGTGCGACGTGTTCGTCACCGAGGCGACGTTCGGCCTGCCGGTGTTCCGCCACCCCGACGACGCCGGCGAGATCGCCAGCCTGCTGCACTCGGTGGCCCAGTTCCCCGAGCGCTGCCACATGGTTGGGGCCTATGCGCTGGGCAAGGCGCAGCGGGTGATCCGGCTGCTGCGCGAGGCGGGGTGGGAGGCGCCGATCCATGTGCACGGCGCCCTGGAGCGGCTGAACGGACTCTACCAGGATTTCGGCATCGACCTCGGCCCGCTGGCGCCGGCCACTGGGGACACCCGCAAGGCCGACTTCGCGGGCCAGATCATCGTCGCCCCGCCCTCGGCCCTGGCCGACCGCTGGTCGCGGCGCTTCCCCGATCCGGTGAACGCCTTCGCCTCCGGCTGGATGCGCATCCGCGCCCGGGCGCGGCAGCGGGCGGTGGAGCTGCCGTTGATCCTCTCCGACCACGCCGACTGGGACGAGCTGACCGGCACTCTCGCCGAACTGCGCCCGCAGGAGGTGTGGATCACCCACGGGCGCGAGGAGGCCCTGGCCCGCTGGGCCGGCCTCAACGGGCTGAAGGCCCGGGCCCTGGCCATCGTCGGCTACGAGGACGAGGAGGACTGATCGCCGTCTCGCGGCGATCGACGGCCATCGACCCCGTTCCGGAATGGCCTGCGTAACCCTGATCGCGCCCTCTGGATTGCCTCTTGTGGCGCTCACGAATCCGTGATCGATTGCTCACGGGAGCGTGATCATCTCGTGAGGAGATCGTGAATGCGACGTAGCCTGCAACTCCTGACCGTGCTGTCCCTCTGCGCCCTGGCGGCGTGCAGCAAGAGGGCCGACATTTCCGCGTTGAACCGGGCGCCGCCGCCGGGCGCCTCCGCTTCCGGCGCATCGCCGGCCACTGCGGACCAGGCTGCGAACGGCAAGCCCGCCGCCTCGCCGGCCGCCCCGCAGCCGCGCATGCCGATGCTGGCGATGGCCTACAAACTGGCCCTGGCCGTGCCCTCCGACCAGGTCCGGCTGCTGATGGAGAGCCATCAGGACGCCTGCGAGCGGGCCGGCCCGACCCAGTGCCAGGTGATGGGCGCCCAGGCGGACACTCAGGGCCGTGACGACGCCACCGCCGACCTCAACCTGCGCGCCACCCCGGCCTGGATGCGGGCGTTCCGCAGCCGCGCCGAGGCCGACGTGAAGGACGCCCACGGCAAGGTGATCCAGTCGGCGACCGAGGCCGAGGACCTGGCCAAGCCGATCGGCGACACCCAGGCCAGCCAGAAGACCCGCGCCGAGGAGGAGGCGCGGCTGAAGGACCTGCTGCAGCAGCGCTCGCGCCACCTGGGCGACAGCCTGGCCGTGGAGCAGGAGATCACCCGCGTGCAGGACGAGCTGAACGAACAGGCCTCCGCCCTGCAGGACATGCAGGATCGCGTGGCCCTGCAGACCCTGTCGATCCACTACCAGTCCCTGGCCCAGGTCGCGCCCACCGGCGCCAACGCCCCGGTGATCTCCGCCGCCCGGTCGTTCTGGGGCAACATGATGGGCGTGCTGGGCGGCCTGCTCGTGCTGTTCAGCTACCTGCTGCCGATCGCCCTGGTCGTCGGCGGCTCGGCCTGGCTGGTGCGACGCAGCCTTCGCCAGCAGGCGCCGCCCAAGAGCCCGTCGCCCAACGTGGAGGGCCCCGCCGTCAACTGACGATCTGTGGCCCGCCGCCAGAGCTCCCCGGCGGCGGGCTTCTTTTTCGGAACAGCTTGCCGAACCGCCACGGCCAGGTCCGCGGCGCGTTTTGCGCCTATATCTCTGTCATGCGCGCCTTCGCCCATCTGCTGGACCGGCTGTCCCTGACCGCCTCGCGCAACGCCAAGCTGACCCTGGTGCGCGACTTCCTGAAGGAGACGCCGGACCCGGACCGCGGCTGGGCCCTGGCGGCCCTCACCGGCGCGCTCAGCTTCAGCGCGGCCAAGCCGGCGGCGATCCGCAAGGCGGTGGAGGCCAGGATGGACCCGGTGCTGTTCGCCTGGTCCTACGACTATGTCGGCGACCTGGCCGAGACCGTGGCCCTGGTCTGGCCGGCGCAGCCCGGCGCCAACCGCGAGCCGGAGCTGTCGGAGGTGGTGGACGCCCTGTCGGTCGCGCCGCGCGGCGCCGTGCAGGGCCTGATCGAGGGCTGGCTCGACGCCCTCGATCCTGACGGCCGCTGGGCTCTCCTGAAGCTGCTGACCGGCGGCCTGCGCGTCGGCCTGTCGGCGCGGCTGGCGAAACAGGCGGCGGCCGACCTCGGCGGCGTGCCCCTGGCCGAGGTGGAAGAGGTCTGGCCGGTGCTGCATCCGCCCTACGAGGACCTGTTCGCCTGGCTCGAAGGCCGTTCCGAGCGCCCGTCGGCCGATGCACCCGGGCGGTTTCGCCCGGCGATGCTGGCCCAGGCGCTGGACGAGGCCAGCGATTTCGCCCGGCTGGACCCGGCCGACTACGCAGCCGAATGGAAGTGGGACGGCATCCGCGTGCAGGCGGTCAGCGAGCGTGGGGTGCGGCGCCTGTTCAGCCGCGCCGGCGACGACATTTCCGGCGCCTTTCCCGACGTGCTGGCCGAGCTCAACTTCGAGGGCGTGATCGACGGCGAGCTGCTGGTGATGCGCGGCGGGGCGATCGCCCCGTTCGGCGACCTGCAGCAGCGGCTGAACCGCAAGAGCGTGGACGCCAGGCTGCTGGCCGCCCATCCCGCCGGGATCCGCGCCTACGACCTGCTGCTCGATGGCGAGACGGACATCCGCACCCTGCCGTTCGCCGAGCGCCGCGCGCGGCTGGAGGCGTTCGTCGCCGCCGTCGGCTCGCCGCGCATCGACCTGTCGCCGCTGCAGCCGTTCGACAGCTGGGAGACGCTGGCCGCCCTGCGCGCCGAGCCGCCGCCCGGCGATGCCCAGGTCTCCGAAGGCCTGATGCTGAAGCGCTGGACCTCGATCTACGAGGCCGGGCGGCCGAAGGGGCCGTGGTTCAAGTGGAAGCGCGACCCGCGCCTGATCGACGCCGTGCTGATGTACGCCCAGCGCGGCCACGGCAAGCGCTCAAGCTTCTATTCCGACTACACCTTCGGCGTCTGGCGCCAGGACGGCGAGGGCGTCTGGTCGCTGACCCCGGTGGGCAAGGCCTATTTCGGCTTCACCGACGAGGAGCTGAAGCTCATCGACAAGTTCGTGCGCGACAACACCCTGGAGCGCTTCGGCCCGGTCCGCTCGGTGCGCGCCGACCGCGACTTCGGCCTGGTGCTGGAGGTGGCGTTCGAGGGGCTGCAGCGCTCGACGCGGCACAAGTCCGGCGTGGCCATGCGCTTCCCGCGCATCAACCGCATCCGCTGGGATAAGCCCGCGCGCGAGGCCGACGAGCTGGCGACGCTGGAGCGGATGCTGGAGGGTTGAGGCCGGGGGGCTTCGAACCGAGGGCCTGAACCCCTCACCTTCCCAATCGCTGATCGCGATTGGGCCCCTCCCTCTCCCTGCGGGAGAGGTGAAATTGCGCGGGCAGACTGAAAGAACACCTCTCCCGGAGGGAGAGGGAGGGGCCCGCGGCCCTTGCGTGAGCAAGGGGCGTGGGAGGGTGAGGGGTTGCGCCCTAGCCGTTGAACCCGCGCACCGCGGCGATGATCCGGTCCTGGACCTCCGCGGTCAGGTCGGCGTGCATCGGCAGGGCCAGCACCAGCTCGGCCTTGGCCTCGGAGACCGGCAGGCCGCCGGGCCCCTGCGGGAAGCCGGCATAGGGGGGCTGCCGGTGCATGGGCACGGGGTAGTAGACCGCCGTCGGAATGCCCTGGCGCTTCAGGTGCGCGGCCAGGGCGTCGCGGTTGGCGTGCTCGATGACGTACTGCGCCCAGACCGAGGTCCCGCCGTCGATCACCGTCGGCGTGGCCAGGCAGCAGCCCTTCAGGCCCTGGGCGTAGCGATCGGCTGCGGCCTGGCGCGCGACGATCTCGCCGGGGAAGGCGGCCAGCTTCTCGATCAGAATCGCGGCCTGCAGCGTGTCCAGCCGCGAATTCATGCCGATGCGCATGTTGAGGTACTTCGGATCGTGCTCGAGCTGCCGGCCGGCGACGTCGCCCGCCACCGCCTTGCCGTGCACGCGCAGGGAATCCATCCGCTCCCACAGCGCCGCGTCGTTGGTCAGCACCGCGCCACCGTCGCCATAGGCGCCCAGCGGCTTGGCCGGAAAAAAGCTGGTGGTGGCCGCGTCGGCCCAGCGAACCGGATGCTCGCCGTCCAGGGTGCAGCCGAAGCCCTGGGCGCTGTCGGCGATCAGCTTCAGCCCCTCGCGGCGGCAGATCGCCGCCAGGCGCGGATAGTCGGCGCTCTGGCCGAACAGGTCGACGGCGACCACCGCCGCCGGCTTCAGGACCCCCTCGGCGCGCACGGCGGCGATGGCGGTCTCGAGCCGCAGGGGATCGAGGCCATAGGTGTCCGGCAGGATGTCGACGAACACCGGCGTCGCCCCCGTCCAGGGGATCACCTCCGGCGTGGCGGCGAAGGTGAACGACGGGCAGAACACAGCGTCGCCGGGGCCAATGCCCCAGGCCATCAGGGGCAGGGCGATGGCGTCGGTGCCGTTGCCGCACGACAGGGCGTGCGCCGCGCCACAGAAGGCCGCCAGCCGGCGCTCGAAATCCACGACCTCCGGACCCATCACATACTGGCCGTGCGCCAGCACCCGCTGGATCGCCGCGTCGATCTGCGGCTTCAGCCGGGCCTGCTGGGCGGCGAGGTCGATGAAGGCGATCATGCCGCGGTCCTTATGAGCCGCAGGCGCAGCGGGCGACACACAGCCTGTCACCCATTGTTTCGCGTCGGCAGGAGGCCCTGGTCCTCCAGGAAGCTTTCCAGGTCGCCGCCGGGGAAGGCCAGGCCGCGCACGCCGGCGCGCCGGGCGGCCTCGATGTCGGAGGGCTTGTCGCCCACCAGCACGACCTGGTCGGCGTCCAGGGCGAAGTCCGCCAGGGCCTTCAGCACCATGCCGGGGTTGGGCTTGCGGTCCGGGTGGTCGGCGATGCGCCAGGCCTCGACGACCGCATCCTCGTGGAACGGGCACACATAGATGGCGTCCAGCCGGCCGCCGACGGCCGCCAGGTCGGCGCGCATGGCGTCGTGCAGGGCCTCGACCGCCGCCAGGTCGAAGAAGCCGCGCGCCACTCCGGACTGGTTGGTGGCGACGATCACCTTCAGGCCCGCGGCGTTCAACCGCGCCACCGCGCGCCGGGCGCCGGGCATCCAGGCCAGCCGCTCGACATGGCCGACGTAGCCGTGGTCGACGTTGAGCACCCCGTCCCGGTCGAAGATCACCGCGGCCAAAGCTTTCGGCATGCGCGCGCAGCCCTTAAGTTGCCTGCCTGACCTATCGGCGAGCGCGAGGCCCCTTGCAATCCGTTCCCCAAGCCGCCGCCGGCGAAGCCGGCCACGCCGCCTCGGCGCACCGCACCCTGGCGGCCGAGATCGCCGGGCTGCAGGCGCTGTCGATGGCGCTGGCTGGAGACCTGAAGGCCGCCTTCGCCCAGGCGGTGGACGTGGCGCGCGGCGCGACCGGGCGGATCGTCGTCACCGGCATGGGCAAGAGCGGCCACGTGGCGCGCAAGGTCGCCGCCACCCTGGCGTCCACCGGCTCGCCGGCCTTCTTCCTCCACCCCGCCGAGGCCAGCCACGGCGATCTGGGCATGCTGGCGGTGGGCGACGTGGTGCTGGCGCTCTCGCAGTCCGGCGAGACGCCGGAGCTGAAGGACGTGCTGCAGCACTGCAAGCGCTTCGCCATCCCGGTGATCGCCATGACCGCCGAGTCGGCGAGCGCGCTGGCCCAGGCGGCGGATGTGGTGCTCCTGCTGCCCCGCGCCGAGGAAGCCTGTCCCAACCAGCTGGCCCCCACCACCTCAACCACCATGCAGATGGCGCTGGGCGACGCCCTGGCCATCGCCCTGCTGGAGGCGCGGGGCTTTTCGCCGGCGGACTTCCGCACCTTCCATCCCGGCGGGCGGCTGGGCGCGCGGCTGGTCACGGTGGGCGAGCTGATGGGCCGCGACGAGGCCCTGCCGGCGATCCCGCAGCACGCGACGATCGGCCAAGCGGTGGTCGAGATCAGCGCCAAGCGCTACGGCGGCGCGGCGGTGGTCGACGCCGAGGGCCGGCTGGTGGGGGCCTTCACCGACGGCGACCTGCGCCGGGCCCTGCCCCAGGCCGGCCTCGACGCGCCCGTGGCGGCGCACATGACCCACGCCCCCGTCTCCGTCTCGCCGCAGACCATGGCCTCGGAGGCGCTGCGGGTGATGAACGAGCGGCCGCGACCGATCATGCTGCTGTTCGTCTGCGAAGAGGACCGCCTGGTGGGGGCGGTGCACATGCACGACTTCCTGCGCGCTGGGATCGCGTAGCGCTACCGGGTCACGCCACCTTCACCATCCGCTTGCCGATGTTCTCGCCCGCCAGCAGGCCGATCAGCGCCGACGGCAGGTGCTCCAGCCCGTCGATCACGTCCTCCGCCACCTTCAGCTGGCCGCTGTCCACCCAGCCCTTCAGCTCGGCCAGGGCGGCGTCCTTCTCGTCGTAGAAGTCCATCACCACGAAGCCTGTCACCGTCAGCCGCCGGGTGACGATGAGGCCGGGCACGCCGCGCGGCCCGTGCGCCGGCGCGGCGCCGTCGTACGACGAGACCGCCCCGCAGCAGGCGATGCGACCGTGGTTCCTCATGTTGAACAGCGCCGCCTCGAAGATGTCGCCGCCGACGTTGTCGAAATAGACGTCGATGCCGTCAGGACAGGCGGCCCGCAGCGCGCGGCGCGTGTCGCCGGCCTTGTAGTCGACCACCGCGTCGAACCCGTAGTCCTTCATCAGCAGGGCGCCCTTGGCCGCGCCGCCGGCGATCCCCACCACGCGGCAGCCCTTGATCCGGGCGATCTGCCCGACCAGCAGCCCCACCGATCCCGCCGCCGCGGAGACCGCAACCGTCTCGCCTTGCCTGGGGCGGCCGCACTTCAGGAGGCCGAAATAGGCTGTCAGGCCGGCGACGCCATAGACGCTCAGAAGATGGGTCAGCGGCTCCAGGCGCGGCTGGGGGGAAAGGCCCTTGGCCGGGAGCACCGCGAAGTCCTGCCAGCCCATGTCGGCAAACACCAGGTCGCCCGGCTTCAGGTGATCGGCCTTGGACTCGATGACCTCGGCCAGCGCCCCGCCGGCCATCACCTGGCCGGCGTTCAGCGCCGAGCGGTAGGTGGCGCCCTGCATCCAGGCGCGGTTGGCGGCGTCGAGGGAGATGTAGCGGGCGCGCAGCAGCACCTCGCCATCGCCCGGCGCCGCAAGCGGCCCCTCGACCAGACGGAAGTGATCGGGCGCCAGCTTGCCCTGCGGCAACTGGTCCAGGACGATCTGGCGGTTGATCTCGGCCATGGGTTCCTCCGGCGGGCCCGCTTGGACGGGGCCCTGGCCGGCGGATCATGCGCCCCGCCGCGCGATCAGGAAAACCGGTTTTCCGGCGCGCCTAGCTCGGCGGCTTGTGCTCCTCGCCCTTCTCCGGCGGACCCTTGCCCTCGGGCTTCGGGGGCGGCTTGGGCGTGGGCGGTCCCGGAGGATGGGCGGGCTGCGGATGGACCGCCTCGGCGATCTGGGCGCGATGCTGCGCCGCCGCCGCCTGGGCCTGGTGGATCGCCTGGGCCTGGGCCTGGTTGCGCGCCGCCGCCTGCTGCTGGGCCGCCGCGACCTGGGCGTGACGCGCCGCCTCCGCCTGGGCCCGGGCCGCGGCCTGGGCCTGAAGCTGGGCCTGCGCCTGGGCGTGGGCCTGAGCCTGGGCATGCGCCTCGGCCTGCGCGCGCGCCTGGGCCGCCAGCTGCTGCTGCTGCTGCTGGGCGTGCAACGCCTGCGCGGCCTGGGCTTGCGCGGCCTGGGCCTGGTGCGCCGCCTGGGCCTGGCGAGCCGCGTCGGCCTGGCGGGTCGCCTCGGCCTTCAGGGCGGCCGCGTGGGTGGCGTCGGCCTGGAGCTGGGCGTTGTGCGCCGCCTGAGCCTTCTGCGCCGCAAGGGCCTGCTGCGCGGCCAGCCGCTGCTGGTCCTGCGCCGCCTTGGCCTGCTGCGCCTGCAGCGCCGCCGTCCGCGCGGCCTGCTGCTGGGCCAGCGCCTGCTGGCGCGCGGCCTGGGCGGCCTCGGCCTGATGCTGCGCCTGGTCGTACTGCGCCGCCTGCTGCGCGGCGGCGGCCTGTTGCGCCGGCGTCAGTCCGCCGGGCGGCGGGCCGCCGGGGCCTTCGCGGCGCCCGGGTCCGCCGAAGGGCGCCGGGCCGCCCGTGGGGGCGCCCTGCCATCCGCCCGGCTGCGGCGGACCGCCCCGCTGTGGCCAAGGTCCCTGGGGCGGGGGCGGCTGCGGGCCCTGCGCCTGGGTCCAGGGCGCGGCGCCCCCGCGCTGATCGTGCTCGTGTCCCGGCGGCGGCCCCCAAGCGGGGGGCGGGGGCGGCCCCTGGTAGCTGGCCTGGCGCCAGGCGTCGAAACGGGCGCGGGACGCCTCGCGCTCGGCGCGCTCCTGGCGCCAGTAGGCCGCTTCCTCGGCCTCGTGCTGGTCATGGTAGGCGCGCCATTCGGCGTCGCGGGCCTGCTGCGCGGCCCAGTCGGCGTTCTGCGCCTGGATCTGGGCGCGGCGGGCGGCCCAGTTGGCGGCGATCACCGCATGCCGCTGGCTGTTCAGCTGCGCCTGGTAGAGCGCCCGCGCCCGGGCCAGGTAGCGGCCGGCATAGTCGGCGCGGCGATCGATCTCCTCGGGCGGCAGCGGCTGGCCGCCGGGGCCGTAGACCGCCGCCAGCTGGCCGTTGTCGTAGCCGTAGGCGTATTGCGGATCCTGCACCAGGTACGGCTGGTCCGCGCCCGGGCGGTAATAGTAGTAGCGATAGCCGCCGCCTTGCACCGGCTCGGCGACGCGGTAGGACCTGTCGGCGCTGCGCCACACCCACGGGCGCACGCCGTCATAGTCGAAGCCATAGTCCGGCGGCGCGTCGGCCAGGGCGTCCGACATGTCGTAGGCCTGGTCGAGCCAGGCGTAGGACTGCCGGCGATCGACCACATGCACTACCCTGGGCGGTGGCGCCGCCGGCAGGGCCGCCGCGGGCGGCGCGGGCGCCACCGGCGTCTCCGCGCCGGCGGTCAGGGGCAGGGCCAGTGGCGCGGCGGAGGCCGCCGGCGACGGCGCGGCCTGGCGGTTGCAGCCGCCCAGGGCGGCCGAGGCGAGCAGGACGCCGGACAGGACCGCGAGGGACGCGCCGCCGGCGCGGAAACGGGCAGGACGATGGGGCATGGGGAAACCTCCTGGATGCCCAACCCTGGCGGAGGTGGGGCGTTCCATGGCGAGGTTGCCCTCCTGCGCCTGAACCGCGCCCGGCCAGGCTGTTCATCTCCGGTTGGGGGGCGGACGGCCCGGCCCAGGCGAGGCTGCCTAACGGAACGCGCGGCTTTCCCGGGCGATCCGCCGCCGGGTCTGCCAGATGACAAGGGCCCCCAGGGTGGCCAGCACGGCCACCCACATCAGCCACACCCGCCACAGGCCGGTGCTTGAGAGAATCAGTCCGCAGCCTGGAAACGTCGCCATGCGACCGCCCGGCGCCCGGCAGCCGAGCTGAAGGGCAATGTGGGCGTGCGCCGCCTGGAAGTATTGCACCTCGATCCGATGCGGTCCCGCCCCGAGGGCGACGTCGGCTTCGCCGGCCCGCCTGGAAACCACCCCCTCGTTGGCGATCACCGTGCGTCCGTCGATCATCAGGCGCGCGCCGTCGTCGCTCAGCAGCCGGAATCCGTAGACGCCGGGCGTGGAGGCGTTGAACGTGCCCGTGTAGTCCACCGCGAACGGCTGCTCCTGGCGGACGCCGTCCGGGAACACCGTGTTCAGATCCTGGTCCGGAATGTCCAGGCTTCGGACGTAGAGGGCCGCCGCCGGCTTCAGTCGCCGCAGATCTGGCAGATGTTCCGTGCCCGGCGCCAGCAGATAGAGTTCGCCCTTCAGCGCCCGGTCCATCGGCGTGGCGCCGCCCAGGGGCGCGGTGGACGGCCCTGGCGCACGCTGGCAGCCACCAGTCAGCAGAACCAGCAGCAACCCGGCGGCACAGATCGGCCTGAGCTCCATCGCCCTCGCCCCTACCTCGCCCCACGTCTCCGGCGCGCCGGCCCCAAGGCTAACCACAGGGTTGGCTGCGGTCGAGCCGCTCGGCGCGCGGGGAGAAAAGGCCAGCTCGCTTTCCGACGGCGCGCACGTCGTCAGCCCGTCGACATGGCGCCATGCCTGTCAGTTTCGCCACACAATTTTTTTCGCCTCGAATGGCGCGAAACTGAGCTGTTCCATCGCGGTACGCGCGAGGGGAAACCGGTGTTACGCGAAAAGGCGATCTGGAAAATCACAGTCGTCGAACACTGCAATCTGCCCCATTTCGGCACACCGGGCAGTGCGGCTATGCTCCAATACTAAATGAGGCGGCTCTGTGGCGCAGAATTCAGCTGTGCCTTACTTTAGGATAAAACGGTTAAGATTTACCTAATCGCCTGATAGGCGAAAGTGTTACTAAGTTTTTGACGCCAGTTAACAGTTCACGGGAGGAGAGTTAACTGGCTTTCTATTCGGAAGTAATTCAAGGCTCGACGCCGAATCCACTTGCATCGCATTTTGCTCTGTGGTTGTGATGCCGGCGACTGAGTGCGGGACATCAATCGGCAGACGCAGCCGGCAGATGGTTAAGCGCTCACAGGGGTGGGGTAGAATGCGGACATCCGCGATTGCCATTGCTGCTATGACGACCGCCTGGGCGGTGTCGGGGACGGCGTATGCCGCCACGACCGCCTATGCCGGCGGCAGCCCGGGCGATGTCACGCTCAGCATTCCGGTCTACGCCCAGATCGGCAGCACCTGCGGTTTCGGCACGGGCCTGGCCCCTTCCGGCACGTACCAGCTGGGCGAGATCAGCGATGGCTTCTCCCAGAGCGTCAGCTTCGCCATTGCCTGTTCGGCCCCTGCCCGCGTGGCGGTGGTGTCGACGAACGGCGGCCTCAAGGCGGCCGCCTCGGCGCCCACGGGCTACGCCGCGCAGATGGACTACACGGTGGCGCTGACCCTGGCCGGCGACACGACGACGGCCTCGGCCAACTGCCTGGCCTCGACCCTCAACACCAGCGGGGCGTGCAGCTTCCGGGGCCCGTCCGCGGGAACCCGCGGCCTGAAGCTCAACGACACCTCGCACGATGCGCAGGGTTCGTCCCTGACGGTCAGCGCGCCGGCCTGGTCGAGTTCGAACATCCTGGTGTCGTCGACCTACTCGGACACGCTGACGGTGACGATCTCGCCCTCGTCGTGAGGGCGCCGCCGGCCTGTTCCCGACAGGCCGGTGTGAAGCAGTTCGGGGGGCGCGGCGGACCTACCGCCGACGGAATATCCGGGCCCGGCGGGCTCGAACGGAAGTCGAAGTGATCGAGATGAAGCGCATTGTGGTTTCCACCGCGGCCGCCCTGGCCCTCAGCGCCCTGGCCGCCGCGCCGGCGAGCGCCGCGACGACGTCGGGTGCGACCGGTACGGTGAACCTGTCCGGCACGGTTGCGCCGTCCTGCCAGGCTTTGGGCGGCGGCAATGCCGCGACCTTCGGCGCGGCGTTCGACCTGGGCGAGATGAGCCAGGCGGGCGGCACGATCAGGAACGGCCTGTCGTTCAGCACCTCGGGCGCGGGCAACGGCAATTTCCAGATCGTCTGCTCCGGCGTGTCGCCGACCATCAAGCTGGACGCCACCTCGCTGACCACCGGGGGCGGTTCCGCCCCGAACGGCTATGCCGCGGTCGTCACCTACAATGCGACGGTCTCGGTCGCGACGATCAGCGCCGCCAACCAGCTGGCCACGAAGAGCGCTCATCTGACCTCCGGGGCTTCGACCCAGACGGTGCCGATGAGCAGCCTCTACCTGGCCAACCAGGCCAACAACGTCGTCGTCACCGCCGACACCTTCGCCACCGCACACAGCACCGACATCCTGGTCGCCGGCACGTATGCGGGCGCCATCACCGTCACCGTCACGCCGTAAGCGCCGACAGCAAGGACGATCCCAGTCATGCACAGCTTCTCCAAGATCGGCGCCCTGGCCCTGGCGGCCACCGCCCTCTCCACCGGCGCGGTGGCCGCGACCGGCAGCACGGGAACCGTGACCCTCGGCGGCCACGTCGACGCCAAGTGCTCCGTGGTCGGCGGGTCCGGCTCGACCTTCAGCTCATCGGTGGATCTGGGCGACCTGTCCGGTTCCGATGGCCAGCTCCGCGCGGCCCTGGCGGCCACCACCGCCTCTTCGCCGGCGGGCGGGGTTCAGAACTTCCAGATTGCCTGCACCGGGGCGGGCAACACGATCACCCTGAAGGCCGATCCCATCAAGGCGCAGACGGCGGCTGCGACGGGCTACGCCAACACCATCAACTACACCGCCGAGGTGGATGTGGCGCTGGCCAGCGGCTCGACCTCGAGCACGAGCCACGCCTCAGACTCGACGGTCACGACGACCAATCTGAACGCGGCCGACCGCCTCGCGAACCTGGCGAACAACGTCCAGATCAAGGCCTACGGCCTGAACACCACCGCCGGCGCGCTGCTGGTGGCCGACCCGAACTACTCGGGCCTGATCTCCGTCACCATCAGCCCCGGCGCCTGAGCCGAAAGGACGACAACCGCCATGAACCGTCTGCCGCGCATCGCGATCGCCGGGCTGGCCCCGACTTCCTAACCCCCATGGCGACGAGGCTCCGGCCGAAGCGCCACCACCAACCGTGTCAACCTTCAACCTACGAATACTGAGGAACTAAAATGGCTCACATCAAGACTCTCGCCGTGGTGGCTATGGCCGCGTCGGCCTTCGCGACTTCGGCCCTGGCCTTCGGCGAACCCGGCGGCGGCGGCGGCGGCGGTGGCGGTGGCGGTGGCGGTGGCGGCAACCAGTCGCAAACCGACGGCGTGGCCATCACCGGCACCGTGGCGGCGAACTGCGGCTTCTCGGGCGCCAACTCGGTGTCCCTGAACCTGGGCGAACTGGCCAACACCGACGGCACCCTGAACCAGGCCGCCGTGAACAGCCCGCCGACCGTGTCCATCACCGGCTGGTGCAACAGCGCCGGGTCGAAGATGGCCGTGGAAGCCACCAAGCTGGCCCTGCAAAATGCGCCGCAGAACATCCCGAACGGCTTCGACGCCACCGTCGACTACACCGCCTCGGCGGCCGCCAACGGCCACACCGCGACGGACACCACCACCAGCAACGGTGCGGGCACGCCGGTGACCGTCGGCGCCTTCACCGGCACCAACGACATCGTCATCTCCCTGGCCCTGGCCCAGGCTTCCGGCCTGCTGCTGGCCGGCAACTACCAAGGCACCGTGACGGTCACGCTCTCCCCGAGCTAGGCCCGGATCAGCGTCTTAACGAGGTATCTTCGCGATGAAGATTCATAGCACTCTCTTCGCGGGCGTCTCCCTGGGTCTCGGCCTCATGGCCGGGGCCCAGGCGATGGCCGCCGACGCCGGCAACCCGCCGGTGACGAACATCGTCAACATCGACGCCACCGTCGCGGCCAAGTGCCTGTTCACCGGCGAAAGCCCGGTGTCCCTGCATCTGGGCGAGCTGGCCACCGCGGTCGGCAACCTCGACACCTCCAAGGTGGACAACCAGTCGGTGACGCTGAACGGCTGGTGCAACAGCGCCGGCTCGCAGATGCATGTCGAGGCGACCAGGCTCTCGCTGACCCCGGCGATCGTTCCCAATCCGACCGGCTTCGTGCAGCAGGTGGACTACACCGCCACCGCGGTGGCCAACGGCCACAACGCCACGGACGACACCTCCATTTCCGGGCCCGGGACCGATGTCAACGTCGGCATCTTCACCGGTCAGGTTCCCGTCACGCTGAGCAACGCCTCGGCGGTCGGTCTGCTGATCGCCGGCTCCTACCAGGGCACGGTCACCGTCACCCTGTCGCCGGGCTGAGCCCGGTCCGACATCGAAGGAATTCTGAGATGAACCCGCGCAAGATTCTGATCGCCAGCCTCAGCCTGGGCTTCGCCCTGGCCGGCGCCGGCGCGGCCATGGCGCAGCAGGAAGGCGGCTCCAAGGACACCTCCCAACAGGTGGTGGACGTCGGCGGCACGGTGGCCAACCTGTGCGTGCTGGGTACGCCCAGCTCGACGTCGATCAACGTCGGCCAGCTGGCGGACACCTCGACCGCCAACGTCGGCAAGATCACCACGATCGCCAACCAGACGGTCACCCTGCCGGGCTCGTTCTGCAACTTCGCCGGCACGCACCTGACCATCACCGCCGACGCCCTGCTGGCGCAGGACAATTCGACGGTGCAGAGCGGCTTCTCGCGGGCGGTGAACTTCACCTCCACGGTGGCGCCCTGGGCCAACCAGATCGCCTCGGTCACGACCACGGCGGATCTGAACGGCGGCACGCCGGAGATCGTCGGCTCGGGCGGCACGCAGAACACGCCGAAGCTCACCGACCTGACCCTGACGCTGTCCAGCTTCACCACGGGCGGCGGCAACAGCCTGCTGCTGGTGGCGGGCGGCTACACGGGCTCGGTGACTATCACCCTCGGCCCGGCGGCCGTCGCCGAATAACGCTGGACCCGTTCTTGAAAGGACCGTCGCGATGAAGCGGCTTGTGACCATTTCGACCCTGATGGCCAGCATGGCCTTCGCCAGCGCCGCCTTCGCGGCGGAGGGCGGTGACCAGCCGTCGACGTCCACCTCGACCGTCGGCCCCATGCCGGTGACGGGCAACGTTCCGGCGATCTGCTCCAGCGGCGCGATCAGCGGCGGCGACAACGTCTTCGGCGTCGGCGTGCTGATCGACACCGGCACCGGCCTGCTGCTGCAGAACCTGACGGCGCCGCCGAAGACGATCGGGGCCTCGTTCTGCAACTCGCGCAGCACGATCACCGTCTCGGCGACCCCGCTGGTGGCCCAGAACTTCACCGACACCGCGCCGACCAACTTCTCCAAGAGCGTCGACTTCACGGCGACGGCGAGCGGCTGGACCGACACCGCGGCGGTGACCAACACCGGCGCGGCGCAAAATCCGAACGCCACGCAGACCCGCACGACGCCCTTCACCGGGCCGATCACCGTGACGGTCAGCAACTTCACCACCACGGGCGGGTCCAACCTGCTGATGGTGGCGGACACCAACTACCAAGGCACGGTCACCGTCACCCTCGCGGTGGCGAGCTGAGCCTTCGGCAACCGAACGGGAAACGGGCCATGCGCCGCGGCGTGATCATTGCGGGACTTCTGGGCGGCCTGTCCGCGGCCGGGGCGGCGAACGCCGCCGCGACCAGCAGCGTCCCCATGTCCGTGTCGGCCAACGCGCCTCAGGTGTGCGCCGTGCAGCAGCCGGTGCTCAGCCAGGGGGCCCTGATCAACTTCCGGGCGCTGGACGGCACAAACCTGCGCATCGACCAGCTGACCGATCCGTCGACCCTGGCCACCGCGGCCGCGTCGGTGTCGGTGAGCTTCGACGCGGTGTGCAACTATCCGCACCGCATCGTCCTGGAATCGCAGAACAACGGCCTGTGGCGGACCACCACCACGGCCCCGGCCCCCACCGGCTTCGCCGATGCGGTGCCGTACACCGCCCAGCTGACCTGGGGCACGATCAACAACACCTTCCGCGCCGACGCCACCGCGCGGCGGCTGAACACCGACTCCATCCCGGTGGGCAATCCCACCGCCGGCAAGATCGTCATCAACCTGTCGATCCAGGCCGGGGACTCGAACCTGCGCGCCAACGCCCCGCTGATCGCGGGGATCTATGGCGACACCCTGCGCGTGACGGTGGAACCCCAATGAGCGTCCTGACCCGAGCCTCACTGGTCTGCGCCGCCGTGCTGGCGGCCGCACCGGCCTTCGCCCAGACCACGACCGTCGGCCAGGGCCGCCTCGACATGGAAGGCACGGCGCCCAGCACCTGCCTGGTGCAGTCGCCGCAGTCCGCCGTCGGCACCAACACCACCTTCTCATCCGGCAACGCCCAGCAGGGCCAGGTGACGATCACCGAACTGGCCGATCCGCAGACGGCGGTGGCCAAGCAGGCGACCATCAGCGTCGCCCTGCCGGCGATCTGCAACACCGCGCACCACGTCACGGTGACCAGCCTGAACCGCGGCCTGCTGCGCCAGGGCGGCGTCGCCTCGCAGACCCCGGTGAACGGCTTTCGCGAATTCATTCCGTACTCGGTCACCGCCAGCTGGGCCGGCCAGACCGCCACGGGCCAGAGCCTGACCGGCACGCCGGTGAACATCACCACCCAGGACGGCGCCGCCGGCCAGGTGTCGCTGACCATCGACGTGCCCGGCGGCGGCGATCCGCTGGTCGCAGGGACCTATTCAGATTCTCTGACTATTGAGCTGCAGGTCGCGAGCTAAGCCATGGGTTGTTCAGGTCTCGCGTCGTCCGGCTCGGGGGAGACATCATTGCGTGCGTTTCTGAAGTCCAGCGTCCTGGGCGCTCTGGCGCTGTTCGGGGCCACGGCCCTGCCGATGGCGGCCGACGCCATGACCGTGCAGCCGGTGGTGCTCGACTTGTCCACCGCCGGGCGCGGCATGTCGCAGGTGGTGACCGTGGAAAACACCTTCACCACCCCGCTGCCGGTGGAAATGCGCATCGAGTCGCTGAGCTTCGATGAGCAGGGGGCCAAGGGCACCGGCAAGGATCCCGGCGATCTGCTGGTGTTCCCGCCGCAGGCGCTGATCCAGCCCGGCCAGACCCAGACCTTCCGCGTGCAGTACGTGGGCGATCCGGCGCTGCCCGAGAGCAAGCACTACTACGTCACGGTGGCGCAGCTGCCTGTGAAGCTGCCGGAGGGGCAGTCGGCGATCCAGATCCTGTACAACTTCCAGGTTCTGGTCAGCGTCGCGCCGCTGGGCGTGAAACCCGCGTTGGCGGTCACCGCCGCCGAGGTGGGCAAGAACGACGCCGGCAAGCCGGTGCCGGTGCTGACGGTGACCAATGCGTCCAAGGCGCACGGCTACCTGTCGCACGGGCGCCTGCGCATCGTCGAGAAGGACGCTTCGGGCAAGGAGGTCTTCCGCAAGACGCTCCCGGGTCCGGAAATTCAGCAGACCATCGGCTTCGGTCTCGTGAGCTCGGGCCAGACCCGGAAGATCACCGTGCCGCTGGTGTTGCCAGTCGAGGGGGGAACCGTTGAGGCGCAATTTACACCGGACAACCAGCGCTGAGCTGCGCCTCAGCCGCTGGCTGCTGGCGTCCTGCGCCGCGGTCGGATTCGGCGGAACGGCGCTAGCCCAGCCGGGGGTCACCCCCCAGGCCCAGGAACGCACGATCACAGTTGGTCAGCCGACGGCGCCGACCAATGCGCCCGTGCGCCTGAACCCCACGGGGCGGGCGATCAACCTGACGGTCCCGGCCAAGGACGGCAACGTCTACCTGGGCGACATCGTCATCTCGATCGACACGGCCGACCATCTGAGCCTGTCAGGGCAGCGGATCATCGACCTGCTGTCGAACGTGATCGACGCCAAGCGCCTGGAGACCCTGCGCGGCGCCTTCGCCGGCAAGGGCGTGATCTCGCCTGACGATCTCACCGGCGCCGGACTGAAGGTCACCTACGACCCGCAGAACCTGGAACTCAGCCTGCAGATCCCGTCGGAGTGGCGGGCGTCGCAGAACCTGCAGGTCTCGCCGCTGGACCGCGCCCGCTTCGGCGCCTTCGAGCACCCGGCGAAGTTCAGCGCCTATCTGAACATGCGCGGCTCAGTCGACTATGTGGAAAAGGGCGGGCCGACCGGCTTCGACGCGCCGAACATCTTCCTCGACGGCGCCGCGCGGTTCGAAAAGTTCGCGGTCGAGAGCCAGGGCGTCTGGCAGCCCGGCGCCCAGGGCTCCGACTTCCAGCGCACCGGCTCGCGGCTGATCTACGACGACACCAAGAACGTGGTGCGCTTCACCCTCGGCGACCTGCAGCCGGTGACCCGCGCCGACCAGTCCGCGCCGCAGATGGCGGGCTTCTCGGCCTTCCGGTCGTACAGCGTGCTGGAGCCGCAGAACATCGTGCGCCCGCGCGGCGACCGCTCGTTCAGCCTGGACCGTCAGTCCACGGTGGAAGTCTATGTGAACGGCCAGCTGGTGCGCCGGGTGATCCTGGACGCCGGCAACTACAATCTGCGCGACTTCCCGTTCACCCAGGGCGCCAACGACGTCCGGCTGTCGATCACCGACAACACCGGCCGCACCCAGACCCTGCGGTTCAACATCTTCTTCGACCAGTCGCAGCTGGGCAAAGGCCTCAGCGAGTTCGGCTTCTACGCCGGCGTGAAGGCGCCGCTGGAGACCGACGGTCCGCATTACACCAAGGAATGGATCGTCACCGGCTTCTACCGCCGTGGCATCACCGACAACCTGACGATCGGCGGCAACTTCCAGGCCGATTCCAAGACCCTGCTGGGCGGCATTGAGGGTGTGGCGGCGACCACCATCGGCACCTTCGGCGGCGGCGTCTCGGTCTCGCACCTCGACGGCTTCGGCATGGGCGTGGCCACGGCGTTCACCTTCCAGCGGCTGATCCAGCGGGCCGGCGGCCAGTCCGACTCGCTGAACTTCTCGCTGCAGACCCACTCCAAGAACTTCGCGCCGGTGGACACGGTCCTGCCCGATAATCCGTTCTCGTACGAAGTCGGGGCGGGCTACTCGCATGCCTTCAACGACTTCATCTACGCCGGCGTTGACCTGCGCTATTCGCACGGCCGGGGCGCGAACCACGACGTCGCCAACTACCGCGGCACGGTGGGCTGGCGCCTGACGTCGAACATCTCGATGACGGCGGACCTGCTCTGGGAAGACGGGCCGCAGGGCCACGACATCGCCGGCCTGCTGTCGATCACCGCCCGCCTGGGCACCTATTCCAACGTCCGCGCCGACTACGACAGCCGCGGCGAGCGCGCTCGGCTGTCGTACCAGACCCTGCACGGCGAAGGCGTCGGCTCCTACAACCTGGCCGCCGACATCGAGCGCACCAACACCGACTCCGGCTTCAACGCCACGGCGAACTACATCACCAACCGAGCCGAGCTGGGGGTGAACCAGTTCTCCAGCTTCTCGGGCAACTTCGGCGCCAGCACCGACCAGCGCACGTCGCTGCGCTGGGGCACCGCCATCGCCATGGCCGACGGCGCGTTCTCGATCGGCCGGCCGGTGTACGACAGCTTCGCCATCGTCGTGCCGCACAAGACGCTGAACGGCACGGACGTGATCGTCGACCCGACGCCGCAGGGATACACCGCCAATACCGGCATCCTGCACTCGGCCATCGAGCCGAACCTCAGCTCGTACAACGAGCGCACGGTGACGGTGGATGCGCCCAAGGCCCCCGAAGGCGTCGACCTGGGCAAGGGGGCCTTCCGCCTCTATCCGCCGTACCGCGCCGGCTACAAGCTGGAGGTCGGCTCCGACTACTCCATCACCGCCATCGGCCGCATGGTCGGCGAGGACGGCAACCCGCTGTCGCTGATCTCCGGCAAGGCCACCGAGCTGGCCCACCCTGACCACGAGCCGCTGATCATCTTCACCAACCGCGAGGGCCGTTTCGGCGCCGCGGGGCTGAAGGCCGGCCGCTGGCGAGTGGAAATGCTGACCGAGCCGGCCAGCGTCTACATCATCGATATTCCGGCCAGCGCCGTCGGCGTCGTGAAAGTCGGCGACCTGAAGCCCTCCACGGACGGTAAATGACCATGCGCACGCTGCGTAAAATCGAACTGGGCGTCCTGACCCTCGCCGCCACGGCGCTGACCAGCACCCTGGCGCAGGCCGCCACCTGCGGCCTGAGCGACCCGAACGGCTCGGCCAGCCTGGGGTCGTACGACCCGTTCGGCGGCGCCGGGATTCCGAGCGGCCCGTTCACCCTGACGCTGCACCGGACCAATTCGGCGACCGCCGCGGTGGACCTGATGTTCTATCTGCCGAGCAGCGGCGGCGCCTACGACGTCAAGTCGGCCGGGACCAGCATCGTCACCCACTCGACGAACCCGAACCTCAACGCCAGCAACCCGCCTATCGGCACGCTGTTCGTCAGCAACTGGGACACCAACGGCAACGCCACCGTCTCCCTGACCGGCGTGGTCCCCGCTGGGCTCGACCAGGCGTCGGGAACCAACACCGTCAGCTTCGACCTGCGCTACGACTGCAAGGCGACCTCGGGCAACACCTCGGCCAACAACCAGCTGATCACGACAGCCCTGACCATGAGCTATTCGGTGCAGTCGGCGCTGCAGGCCAGCTATTCCGGCACGGCCTTCGACTTCGGCGACGTCAGCAACCTGAACAACGGCCAGGCGTCGCAGCGGTCGGTGAGCGGCAATGTGCGGGTCGCCAGCTCCGGCCCGTTCTCGGTGGCCGTGGCGCCGGGCTCGGGCACGGCCTGGGCGATGACCTATCCAGGCGGCAACACCGGCACGGCCAGCCAGCGCATCTATTATGCGCTGAACTTCCTCGGTCAGACGGGGTCGCACTCCAACGGCCAGAACACCTTCGACACGGTGACGTGCCAGCGCACCGGCGTCTCGGGCCAGAACCTGCCGATCTCTGCGTCCCTGGCGGAAGCCACCACCGGCAAGACGGCCGCCCCGGACTACAGCGACTACATCTCGGTGACCGTGACGCCGCTGGCGGCGGCCGGCAGCCCGCAGAACTGCTCGACCATGGGCCAGGGCGAGCGGCACTAGGCGTCGGTCGCCCGCCGGGCCACGCCCTGCGGCAAGCCTCAGAGCGGCACGATCCTGACGGTGACGTCGCCGGCGGCGGCGCCCAGCAGGGTCAGCGTGTGCGTCGCCTGCCCGGGAGCGCTCGCCTGGTCGATCCGGGTGGCGCCGCCGGCCGTCAGCGTCACGGGCGCGCCGTCCACCATCAGCTGGGCGTTGGCCAGGGTCTCGGGATAGTCCACCCAGACCTGAAAGCCCCTTGGGTCGTTGCAGAACTCGCTGACTTGCCCCAGCGGACGCGCGCCGTCCTGGGCCGACGCCGCGGGCGGAGCGAGGCGGGCGGCGCACACCAACGGCGCTTCGCCGCCAAAGGTCATGCCGCTGTCGGACGCCAGAGCCGCCGCCCCGCACAGGTTGAGAAGCCCGAAGGCGCTGATGAGCAGCGCCGTGCGAACAGTGTTAACAGGAGGTTTACCAGGCATTGCGCTCCCCAGATCTTATCTGCTTGAGGGAACAGTGCCTGGTGATTCGCGGCGTCTTTATGTCTGGAGCGCGGCTAAAACAGTAACCGGTGGCGGTATCGGGCCGCAGTGAAGCATCTGTACCGTCAGACCTCGGACCACATCCTGACGAGGTTGGCATAGATGCCGGTCAGGCTGACGACGGACGGATCCTTTTGCGTGACCTGGTTGGCCAGCGCCTGGATCGCCAGGTCCATCTCGAACAGGGTGGTCCTTTGCGCATCGTCGCGGATCATCGACTGCATCCACATGAACGAAGCCCAGCGCGACCCGCGGGTGACGGGCTCGACCCTGTGGCGGCTGGTGGAGGGGTAGAGGATGAGATCCCCGGCGGGCAGCTTCACGGCGTGGGCGCCGAAGGTGTCCTCGATCACCAGTTCGCCGCCCTCGTAGTCGTCGGGATCGGTCAGGAACAGCGTCGCCGAAAGGTCCGTGCGGTAGTGGACGCTGCTCATGTCTGCGCCAGCCGGCCTGTACGTGCGGATCGCGCCGTCGACGTGGGTGCCGTAGGTCATGCCGACGTCGTAGCGATTGAACATCGGCGGCGCGATGCGCGCCGGAAAGGCCGCAGCGACGAACACCGGGCTGCGCATCAGGGCGGCCACCACGCGCTGCGACAACTCGCGTCCCTGCGGCGAGTCTTCCGGCACCTGCAGATTGTTCTTCACCGTGGCGCCTTGGGGCCCGGCCGAGACGCGGCCGTCGATCCAGTTGGTGCCCTCGAGAATCGCCCGAATGCTCGCCACTTCCTCTGCGGAAATGACGCCCTGGATGTGCGCCAGCATATTGCCCCCTGGCGGCCCGGATAGAGCCGCACGGATTGTGCCAAATCAGGCGCGAGTTTCCCGCGCCGGCCAAGGACACGCAAGGGGCGAGCCAGGGGCGGTCAGGCCCCTGGCCGTGTGGCGTCGTCGCCTAGAGGGCGACGACGCGGATCGAGATATTGCCCTGCGCGCCGTCGGCCTGGTTCAGCGCCAGGTCCTTGCTGGTGATGGCGGCGGTGGTGGAGGAATCGATCAGCGCGCTGCCGGAGCTGTCGAGCTGCACCGTGCGCCCGTCGATGATGATCGACGAGTTCGCCAGGGTCGGCGAATAGTCGACCCACACCTGGTAGCCGTTGGGGCTGTTGCAGAACTCGCTGAGCTGGCCGAGCGGGGTCTGGCCGGTCTGCGACGCCACCTGGGTGGCGTTGACGCTGGCGCGGCAGATCACTGGCACGAAGCCCTGGATGCCGATGGTGAACGAGCTCTGCTGCGGCAGGACGCTCGGGGCGCTGGCCGAAGCCGCGCCGGCAAACAGAGTCGCCATCGCCGCAACCGCAATCAGTTTCTTCTTCAGCATGGGAGTGGTCCCCTCCAAATCTGGGGACATCATGCATTCGTCAAACTAAAATATGGTTTTCAACTATAGTCAAAGGCGAGTAAATAACATCGATATATGGTTTACGAGGCGTTAGGTGTGACAATTAGTATTCGATTCACTGGATTAACACATGGTATATTGAAGATTAACCTTACGGTAAGGGGAATCCCCGCAGGCCTGGAACCAGTCGACGCGCGCCGGCATTTCGGTCGGCGTGGCGCTTGTCCGCCTTGCCCGCTATCACGGGATCCACGTCCCTTTGGTCCCTTGATGTCCGATCCCCCCGCCGCTCCACCCGGGCCAGGCCCCGCCGACCAGACCGGCGCCCGCTTCGGCCGCCGCCCGGCCTCGCCGTCGCGCCAGCCGTCCGCCGCCGGCGCGGAGCCGCCGCGGCCGGGGCGGCGCGGACCCGGCGGTCCGTCGCGACCACGCCGCGGCGCGCCGCGCTGGCTGGCCGTCGTCGCCGTCACGGGCCTGGTGCTGCTCGGCGTCGCCGGCCTGGGCTTCGCCTGGTTCGCCCAGACCTGTCTGCAGGGCATTCCGGAGATCCCGTCGCAGCAGGCGCTGTGGGCGATCCGCCGCTCGCCGGGCATGACCTTCCTGGACCACAGCGGCGGCGTCATCGCCACCCGCGGCGCCAAGTACGGCCAGGCGGTCACGCTGAAGGTCCTGCCGGCGTACGTGCCCAGGGCCTTCCTGGCGGCCGAGGACCGGCGCTTCTACCAGCATGGCGCGGTCGACCTGCGCGCCATCGCCCGCGCCGCCCGCCGCGATCTGCAGGAGCACCGCGCGGCCGAAGGCGCCTCCACCCTGACCCAGCAGCTGGCCCGCACCCTGTTCCTGAAGCAGGAGCACACCCTGCGCCGCAAGGTGCAGGAGGCGGTGCTGGCCTCGCGCCTGGAGGACATGCTGGGCAAGGACCAGGTGCTGGAGCTCTATCTCAACCGCACCTTCTTCGGCGCCGGGGCCTACGGCCTGGACGCCGCGTCCGAGACCTATTTCGGCCACCCCGCCAGCCAGCTCAGCCTGACCGAGGCGGCCTTGCTGGCGGCCGTGCCCAATGCGCCTTCGCGCCTGGCGCTGACCAACGACATGGCCGGCGCCATGGTGCGGGCGCGCAAGATCCTGGGCGTGATGCGCGACGAGGGCTGGATCACCCCGGCGCAGTACGCCGAAGCCCTGTCGACGCCGCCGTCCCTGGCGCCGCCCCGGGCCGGGGAGGGCGACTACAGCTACATCCTCGACCAGGCCGCCTCGGAGGCCAGCGCCCTGGCCCAGGGCCAGTCGCCGGACCTGGTGGTGCGCCTGACCATCGATCCCAAGCTGCAGGCGGCGGGGCTGGAGGCCGTGCGCTACGGGGTCCAGACCCTCGGCCGCGGCCGCCGCGTCTCCCAGGGGGCGCTGGTGGCCCTGGCGCCCGATGGGGCGATCCGGGCCATGGTCGGCGGCCTCGACCACGAGAAGAGCGCCTTCAACCGCGTCACCCAGGCCCGCCGCCAGCCGGGCTCGTCGTTCAAGGCCTTCGTCTATGCCGCCGCGGTGGAGCATGGCGTCGGGCCGAACGACATCCGCCAGGACTCGCCGATCGCCATCAAGGGCTGGACGCCGGAGAACTACGGCGGCCATTTCTCCGGCGCGGTGCCGGTGCGCGTGGCGCTCGCCCGCTCGATCAACACCATCTCGGTGCGCCTGGCGCAGGAGGTCGGCCCCGAGGCGGTGGGCGAACTGGCGCGGCGCTTCGGCGTCACCTCGATCCCTCCGCACCCGGGTCTGTCCATCGCGCTTGGGGCCTACGAGGTGACCCTGATGCAGATGGCCGGGGGGTACCAGGTGCTGCAGAACGGCGGCGGCAAGACCACGCCCTATCTGATCGAGGACCTGCGCTCGACGCGCGGCGACCTGATCTATGCCCAC
Source organism: Caulobacter sp. KR2-114 (assembly GCF_049446115.1). Classification (NCBI taxonomy): domain Bacteria; kingdom Pseudomonadati; phylum Pseudomonadota; class Alphaproteobacteria; order Caulobacterales; family Caulobacteraceae; genus Caulobacter; species Caulobacter sp. KR2-114. The sequence goes on along the minus strand of NZ_JBMSEC010000005.1, from coordinate 344,196 downwards.
GCCCCGACCGCACCGGCGCTGGTCTACGACAACCTGTTCGCCACCCGCATGGTGCAGATGATGGAGGGGGTGATCACCGGCGGCACCGGGACCAGCGCCAACCTGGGCCGTCCCGAGGCGGGCAAGACCGGCACCAGCCAGAACTGGCGCGACGCCTGGTTCATCGGCTTCACGCCCGACATGCTGGCCGGGGTCTGGGTGGGCAACGACGACAACAGCCCGATGGCCAAGGTCACGGGCGGCGAGATCCCCGCCGCGATCTGGAAGCGGTTCATGACCGTGGCCCTGAAGGACACACCGCCCTCCGACTTCCCCTGGCTGTCCAAGGAGCCCGAGCCGGCCGCCCAGGCGCCGCCGGACGCCGAGAGCGGAGCCGGCCCCTATCTCGATGAGCCGGACGCCGGCGGCATGACCCCGCCCCCTGGCGAGACCGCGCCCGACGACGACGGCTACAATCCCTACGCGTCGCACAGCGGCGACGGGCAGGACGGCGACGAGGACGCTGCGCCGCCGCCCGGCGCGCGCTATGCCCCGTCGGACCCCTACGCGAACCGACGCCCGCCGGCGCCCGACAGCTATCCGACGGCGCCGAGCGAGTACCCGCGCCGTGGCGGGTCCTACTATGACGCCGGTCCGCGCACCCGATCCGCGCCCAGCGACGACGGCCAGGATGCGGACGCGCCCCAGTCCGGCCCCTATCCCCGCCCTCGCGACCCGCGCAGCCGCTATCCGGCGGATGGCGACACCCAGGACGATCCGCCGCCCCGCTACCGCTACTGACGGATGTTGCGTCGCCGCTGGGCGCGCTATGCTGCGCCGATTGCAGATCGAGGCGTGTGATGTCTTCCGAGTGGACGCATAACGGTCCGGTGTCCCTGCCGCCCAGGTCCGTCGCCTATGGCGCGGGCGTTCTGGTGCTGCTGGTGGGCTTGGCGGGCCTGGGATTCGGCTTCAAGACCGGCCTGCGCAGCAGCCAGCCCGGGGCGGCCGACGCCAGCGCCCGCGTGGCCGCCGACGGCTCGGCCGAAGAGGCCAAGCCGATCGTGGTGCTGCCGCCGCCGGTGACCGCGCCGGTCGCGGCCACCGCCGCGCCGAAGAAGGATGACGGCGATTCCAGCGCCGACGACGCCAAGGAGGCCCAGGCCCAGGCCGCGGCCGCCCAGCAGGTGCAGGGCAAGGGCAAGTCCGGCCAGGACATCGACGACATCCTGACCTCGTCCAGCGAGAAGCCGCCCGCCCCCGTCAAGCCGTCGAACGACGAAGCCCCGCCGACCCGCTCGGACGTGCCGTACTGACGTCCGGCGTTGTGACTCCCGGCTAGGGGATCACCCCGCAGGCCAGGCGCGCGCCGCCGCCGCCCAGCGGCGCAGGCTGGTCGGCATAGTTGTCGCCCCCGGCGTGCAGCATCAGCGCGTGACCGTGAAGATCGGCCACCGACTTGATATGCGGCGCGGTCAGGTCGGCCTTGGCCACGCCATCCGCCGCAGCGGTGACGAACGGCAGGTCGCCCAGGTGTCCGCCCCCGTCCGGACCCATGTGCATGCCGGTCTTGGCCGGGTCCAGGTGGCCGCCCGCGCCGCCGGCGGGCGTCACCTTGCCGTCGGCCGCGGTGGCCGGAGCGCAGGAGGGGTTGGCGTGCACGTGGAAGCCGTGCTGGCCGGGGGGAAGGCCGTGCAGGTCGAGGTGGAACACCACGCCGCCGGCGCCATCCGTGGCGGTGACCTCGCCGATCGGCGCGCCGGGGCCGGCCGGGGTGGTCAGGCTCATGGGCACGGTCACGCTCTCGGCGCTGGCCGCGCCTGCCGCCAGCAGGACCGTTGCCGCGCCCGCCGTCAGACCCGCCCACCGCCGCCTTGCCGCCGCCATAACCGTCGCTCCTGCCTCGTTCTTCGGAGAGCCGACCATGCGCCGGTCGGGTGGTCGACTCAAGCGCAAGCCCGGCGCGAGCCCGGCGTTCAGCGCGCCCGACGTTCCGGACGTTCGGCGCCGACCTGAACGGCGTGGGGTTCGTTCGCCCTCCCGCCGCTGACCCGCCTGAGTGGGGCGCATTGCTCAAACACCGGGCGCCTCGCGCCTGCGATCGCGGCGCCCTGTCCTCGATTCACCCTTGAGCCCCAGGCGCCGTGACGCCAGACCGCTTTGCCAAGCCGGCCCGGGCCGGCTAGCCCTGTCGCGCCATGCGCGTGCTGCTCATCGATCCCGACCCCGCCCGCGCGGCCCTCGTCGCCGAGGGGCTGGAGGGAATCCGTCCGCTGGAGGTCTGCCAGATTCCGGTGCTGGAAGAGGCGCAGATCGCCGACTTCGCCCCCGATGTGATCATCATCGCCTGCGACAGTCCCGAGCGCGACACCCTGGAGAGCCTGCGCGAGGCGACGGAGGCCAACCCGCGCCCGGTGGTGATGTTCACCGATCGCTCCGCGCCGGGCCTGGCGGAGGCGGCGGTGCAGGCGGGCGTGGCGGCCTATGTGGTCGACGGCCTGGCGTCGGCGCGGGTCCGGCCGGTGCTGGAGGTGGCCATGAGCCGCTTCGAGCTGATGCAGGGCCTGCGCGCCGACCTCGCCAAGGCCCGCGCCGATCTCGCCTCGCGCAAGGTGATCGACCGCGCCAAGGGGCTGCTGATGAAGGAGCGCGGGCTGGACGAGGAGGCCGCCTATGGGGTGCTGCGCAAGCTCGCCATGGACTCCGGCCGCCCGATCGGCGCCGTCGCCGCCGATCTGGTGGCCTTCGCCAACGTGCTGAAGGGGCGGGACGCATGACCGGCAACCTCGAGCAGACCGAACTGCGCCTCGGCTTCATCCCGCTGAACGACGCCGCTCCGCTGATCGCCGGCAAGGCTCTGGGGCTGTTCGCGGACGAGGGCCTGGATGTGACGCTGGCGCGGGAGGTGTCCTGGGCCAACGTCCGTGACAAGGTCGCCGTCGGCCTGCTGGATGGGGCCCACATGCTGGGTCCGATGCCGATCGCCGCCACCCTCGGCCTCAGCGGTCCGGCGACGCCGATGATCGCCCCGTTCTCGCTGAACCTGAACGGCAGCGCGATCACTGTCTCCAGGGCCCTGGCCCAGGCGATGCGCGCCGCCGATCCCGCGGGCATGGCCCGTCGCCCGCGCGCCGCCCGGCCGCTGCGGGCGGTGATCGAGGCCCGCCGCGCCGCTGGCGAGCCGCCGCTGACCTTCGCCGTGGTGTTCCCGTTCTCGATGCACAACTACGAGCTCCGCTACTGGTTGGCGGAGGCGGGCGTCGATCCCGATCGCGACGTACGCTTAGTGATCACCCCGCCGCCGCGCATGGCCCAGCGCCTGGCGTCCGGCGAGATCGACGGCTTCTGCGTCACCGCGCCCTGGAACGCCCTGGCCGTCGCCGAGGGGAGCGGCGAGATCGTCACCTACGCCTCGGAAATCTGGCGCGTCGGCCCCGACAAGGTGCTGGGCGTGACCGCCGAGTGGGCCGAGCGGCGGCCGAATACCCTGCAGGCGCTGCTGCGCGCCCTGCTTCGGGCCGCCGCCTGGTGCGACGCGCCGGCCAACCGGTCGGAACTGGGGGCGATCCTGGCGGGGCCGGACTACCTGGATGCGCCGGTGGACGTGGTGCGCCCGTCGCTGGTCGGCTCGCCGCCCTATTCGCCGGACGAGCCTGGAGAGGCCTCGCTCGACTACGTCATCTACCACCGCTACGCGGCCAGCTTCCCCTGGCGCAGCCATGCGGTCTGGTTCCTGACCCAGATGCTGCGCTGGGGCCAGATCGGGCCGCAGGTCGATATCGCCGCCGTCGCAGAGTCCGTCTATCGGCCCGACCTGTTCCGCCCCGCCGCCGCCGCGGTGGGCCAGGCGGCGCCGCTGGTGGAGGAAAAGGTCGAGGGCGCCCACGCCGAGCCCTGGACCCTGGACGAGGCCACCTCGCCGATCCGCATGGCCCCGGACCTGTTCTTCGACGGCCGCCGCTTCGACGCCGCGCAGCCGCAGCGCTACGCCGCGGGGTTCGAGATCGGGCGGATGGGTTAGGGCGGCTGGCGTTCGTTGACGCCGCCTTGCGCCCCCTCCGTCACTCAGCCCTGGCGGGCTGAGCGCCACCTCCCCCGCTACGCCTTCGGCTTCGCATGGGAGGAGGAATCGCGCCTGACCTTCTCCTCCCCTGCGCAGCCCAGCGAAGCGGGGGAGGTGGCGGGCCGCGAAGCGGGCTGACGGAGGGGGCGCAGGGCCCCTCCAGCACCCCCTCCGCCCAAAATCTGATCGCCATGCTGCACCGCAAACGAGCGGGCCGCCCGTAATTTGAGCGAATGCGTCCTCGGCGCCGCGCCGGGCGCGGCCGCCGATTTTGCACCGCACGCAGGTTCGCTAGGCAGATCGTGAAGCGGGGCAACGGCGTCCCGTGCGGCCGAGAGGCCAACGTCGGCGACGCAGCCGACGCTCACAAGGACAACGGCGTCCGGAACGGGTTCATCCCCGTCCGGGCGCTTTTTCGTTTTGGGCCTTCGGGTCCGCAGGAGCACGGATGGCGCCGTACCGACGACCTCTCGCGAGCCTGGGCCTCGCCGCCGGCCTGACCGGACTCTCCGGAGCGGCCGTCGCCGCCGACGCCACGCCGGCCGTCGACAGCCCGATGGCCGCCATCGTCCAGGGCAAGCTGATCCTCGAGATCCGCGCCCGCTACGAGGACGTCGACCAGGCCAACCTGGCCAACGACGCCCAGGCGTTCAGCGTCCGCACGCGACTGGGATGGCAGACGGCCTCCTGGCAAGGCCTGCAGGCCCTCGTGGAGATGGAGAACGTCTTCCACCTCGACGACAGCCACTACAACGTCGCCGTCCCGGGCGGGACCAGCCTGAACGGCAGGACCCAGTACCCGATCATCAACGATCCTTCGGTCACCGAACTCAACCGCGCCCAGCTGACCTGGACCGCGTCGCCGCACCTCAGCCTTACGGCCGGCCGCCAGCGGATCCTGATCGACGACCAGCGCTTCGTGGGCAATGTCGGCTGGCGTCAGGACGAGCAGACCTTCGACGCCGTGCGCGCCGACGCCCACCTCGGCGGCTTCCAGGCGACCTACGCCTACGTCTTCCACGTCAACCGGATCTTCGGCCAGAGCCTGGACTGGCGCTCTGACAGCCACCTGGTCAACGCCAGCTACACGGTCTCGCCGCGCCTGAAGCTGGAAGGCTTCGTCTATGCCCTGGACTTCGGCAACGCCGCGACCAGCTCGACCCTGACCCGCGGCCTGCGGCTCAGCGGCAAGGCGCCCGCCGGTCCGCTGAAGCTGACCTACGACGCCACCTGGGCGCGCCAGGGGGCCTACGGCGACAACCCGGCGCGCTTCGGCCTCGACTACTGGCAGGCTTCGGCCACGGCCACCTGGAAGATCGCCAGCGTGCGGGCCGACTACGAGCAGCTGGACGGCAACGGGACCCGCGGCTTCATCACGCCCCTGGCCACCACCCACGGGTTCCAGGGCTGGGCCGACGCCTGGGCGGCGGTGGGCGGCAACAAGACCGCGGTCGACGGCCTGAAGGACGTCAACGTCAGCCTGGCGCTGCGCCCGCCGGTGAAGCTGCCGCTCCTGCGCGACCCGGAGCTGCTGGTGCGCCGCTACGACTTCTGGGCCGCGCGCACCGGCGCAAAGCTCGCCGGCGAATGGGACGCGCAGATCCAGGCGGCGGTGACGCCCCGGCTGACCTGCGCCGTCAAGTACGCCGCCTTCGACCGCGAGAGCGTGGTCCCGGCCGGGACCGCCCTGGCCCCGCCGTCGCGCACCAAGGTCTGGCTGACCTTCGACTTCAAACTCTGACCCCCGTTTCCCGAACCCCAAGGAGCGTTGCCATGCGTGCGAAAGGTTTCCTGAAGTCGGGCCATATCCCGACCCTGTTCTCGTCCTTCCTGTATTTCGACCTCAGCTTCATGGTCTGGGTGATCCTGGGCCCGCTTGGCGTGGCGATCGCCAAGAGCCTGCATCTCGATGCGGCGCAGAAGGGCTTCATGGTGGCCACGCCGCTGCTGGCGGGCGCTGTGCTGCGGGTGGTGTTCGGGGTGCTGGTCGACCACATTGGCCCCAAGCGCGCCGGGATCATCGGCCAGCTGATCGTGCTCGCCGGCCTGGGCCTGGCCTGGTTGCTGGGCATCCACAGCTACAGCCAGGTGCTGTGCCTGGCGGTGGTGCTGGGCGTCGCCGGCGCCTCGTTCGCCGTCGCCCTGCCGCTGGCCTCCCGCTGGTATCCGCCCGAGCACCAGGGCCTGGCGCTCGGCATCGCCGGGGCCGGCAATTCCGGCACCGCCCTGGCCGCCCTGTTCGCTCCGACCCTGGCCAAGACCTACGGCTGGACCAACGTCATCGGCCTGGCCGCCCTGCCGCTGGCCCTGGCCTTCGTCGTCTACCTGGTGTTCGCCAAGGACAGCCCCACCCGTCCGCCGGCCAAGAAGGCGGCCGAATACCTGGACGTGCTGCGCCAGGCCGACTGCTGGTGGCTGATGGCGCTTTACGGGGTGACCTTCGGCGGCTTCTCCGGCCTGGCCTCGTCCCTGACCATCTATTTCAACGGCGAGTACCACCTGGACCCGGTGATCGCCGGCTTCTTCACCGCGGCCTGCGTGTTCGCCGGCTCAGCCGTGCGGCCGGTGGGCGGGGCGCTGGCCGACCGGCTGGGCGGGGTGAACACCCTGACGGTGGTCTACGGCATCGCCGCCCTGGCCCTGTTCGGCGCCAGCTTCCACCTGGCCGGACCGGCGCTGGCCCTGGGCGTGCTGATGCTGGCGATGATGGCGCTCGGCGCCGGCAACGGCGCGGTGTTCCAGCTCGCGCCGCAGCGCTTCGGCCGCGAGATCGGCGTGGTCACCGGCCTGGTGGGGGCGATGGGCGGCATCGGTGGCTTCTACCTGGCCTCGACCCTGGGCCTGGCCAGGCAGCTCACCGGCTCGTTCCAGCCCGGCTTCCTCGGCTTCGCCGCCCTGGCGATCGGCGCCCAGTTCGCCCTGCTGGCGCTGAAGAGCCGCTGGCGCGCCGTGTGGCCGACCCTGCGCGGCGCCGGCGACGCCGTTCCTGTCCGCGTCTGAACTGGCCGCCTCTGACTGTCCACCGGAGTATCGCACCGTGACCGAACAGCTTGTGATCATCGGCAACGGCATGGCCGGCTGCCGCCTGGCCGAGGAGGTGCTGGCCCGCGACCCCGGTCGCTACGCCATCACCATCTTCGGCGCCGAGCCCCGCGTGAACTACAACCGGATCATGCTCTCGCCGGTGCTGGCCGGGGAGAAGGCCTTCGAGGACATCGTGATCAACGACGCGGCCTGGTACGCGTCGAACAACATCACCCTGCATGCCGGCCGGGCCGTGACCGCGATCGACCCGGCGGCGCGCACGGTGACGGCGGAGGGCGGGCTGACCGTGGCCTACGACCGGCTGGTGCTGGCCAATGGCTCCGACCCGGTGCGCCTGCCGCTGCCGGGCGCCGACCTGAAGGGGGTGGTCACCTTCCGTGACCTCGACGACGTCGAGGCCATGGTCGCCGCGGCCGACGCCGGCGGCGCGGCGGTGGTGATCGGCGGCGGCCTGCTGGGGCTGGAGGCGGCCTATGGCCTGGCCCGCCGCGGCATGAAGGCCACCGTCGTGCACCTGATGGACGTGCTGATGGAGCGCCAGCTCGACAGCGCGGCCGGCTACCTGCTGACCCAGGCCCTGGCCGAGCGCGGGGTCGAGACCCTGCTGTCGGCCCAGTCCGAGGCGATCCTGGGCGAGAACGGCCGGGTGTCGGGGCTGCAGCTGAAGGACGGCCGCGTGCTGCCGTGCACGGTGCTGGTGATGGCCGTGGGCATCCGGCCGAACACCGCGCTGGCCCGGGCCGCCGGCCTGCAGGTCGGCCGCGGGGTGGTGGTCGACGACCGGATGCGCACCTCCGACCCGGCGATCCATGCGGTGGGCGAGTGCGCCGAGCACCGCGGGGTCGCCTATGGGCTGGTCGCGCCGATCTGGGACATGTGCCGCACCCTGGCCGCCACCCTGACCGGCGACGACGAGGCGGCCTATGCCGGCTCGGTGCTCTCCACCCGGCTGAAGGTGTCCGGGGTCGACGTGTTCTCGGCCGGCGAGTTCGCCGGCGGCGAAGGCTGCGAGGACGTGGTGTTCCGCGACGCGGGACGGGGCGTCTACAAACGCCTGGTGCTGCGCCAGGGGCGCCTGGCCGGGGCGGTGATGTTCGGCGATGCGGCCGACGGCGCCTGGTACTTCGAGCTGATGCGGTCCGGCGCCGACGTCAGCGACATGCGCGAGACCCTGGTGTTCGGCCAGGCGATCACGGAGGGCCTTCGGGGGCTGGACCCTAGCGCGGCCGTTGCGGCCATGCCCGATACCGCGGAGATCTGCGGCTGCAACGGCGTCTGCAAGGGGACCATCCGCAAGGCGATCGACGGCGTGCGCGCGGTGACCAAGGCCTCGGCCTCGTGCGGGTCGTGCACGCCGCTGGTGGAACAGCTGCTCAGGCTGCAACTCGGCGACGGCTTCAAGGCCGAGACCGGGCCCAAGCCGGTCTGCGGCTGCACCACCCTCGGCCACGGCCTCGTCCGTAGACGGATCGTCGAGGAGGCCCTGAAGTCCATGCCGGCCGTGATGCAGGCGCTGGAATGGTCGACGCCTGACGGCTGCGCGACCTGCCGCCCGGCGCTGAACTACTATCTGGTCTGCGCCTGGCCCGGCGAATACGCCGACGACAAGCAGTCGCGCTTCATCAACGAGCGGGTGCACGCCAACATCCAGAAGGACGGCACCTATTCGGTCGTGCCGCGGATGTGGGGCGGCGTCACCTCGCCCGCCGAGCTGCGCGCCATCGCCGACGTGGCCGACAAGTTCGCCATCCCGACGGTCAAGGTCACCGGCGGCCAGCGCATCGACCTGCTGGGCGTGCGCAAGGACGACCTGCCGGCCGTGTGGGCCGACCTCAACGCCGCGGGCCTGGTCTCCGGTCACGCTTACGGCAAGGCCCTGCGCACGGTGAAGACCTGCGTCGGCTCGGACTGGTGCCGGTTCGGCACCCAGGACTCCACCGGCCTGGGGGTGCGGCTGGAGAAGTTCATGTGGGGCGCCTGGTCGCCGGCCAAGGTCAAGCTGGGCGTCTCCGGCTGCCCGCGCAACTGCGCCGAGGCCACCTGCAAGGACATCGGCGTGATCTGCGTCGACTCCGGCTACGAGATCCACGTCGGCGGCGCGGCCGGCCTGCACATCCGCGGGACCGAGGTGCTGACCCGGGTCGAGAGCGAGCAGCAGGCCACCTGGGTGATCTGCGCCCTGTTCCAGTACTACCGGGAGGACGCCTGGTACGGCGAGCGGATCTACAAGTGGATGGACCGCATCGGCCTGGAGGCCCTGAAGGCCGCGGTGGAGGACGAGGACCAGCGCCGCGCGCTCTACGACCGCTTCGCCGCCTCGCAGCGCGTCTACCGCACCGACCCCTGGGCCGAACGGGTGGCCGGTCGCCACGCCGACGAGTTCGCCCCCCTGGCCCGCAGCATGGAGCTCGCTCCCAACGTGAGGATCGGCGCATGACCATCCATGTCCCGCAAGCCGATCTGGCCCGCTGGATCGACGTCGGCGCGGTGACCGACATCCCCCGCCGGGGCGCGCGGCGGGTGGCGACGCCGTTCGGCGACATCGCCGTGTTCCGCACCGGCGACGGGGCGATCTACGCCCTGCGCGACCGCTGCCCGCACAAGCACGGGCCGCTCAGCCAGGGTATCGTGCACGGCCGTGCGGTCACCTGCCCGCTGCACGCCTGGACCATCGACCTGGCCACCGGCCAGCCCACCCGCGCCGACGCCGGCAAGGGCTGCGCCGCCCCCTATGCCGTGCAGGTGGATGGCGGCCGCGTGCTGATCGCCACCCCGGCTGCGGAGGGGTAGGCCATGATACTCGGTTCGGCGACACCCCGGGTCTGCCTTCTCCCCTTGCGGGAGAAGGTGGCTTGCGGAGCAAGCCGGATGAGGGGTCGGAATCCGCTTCCGGTTGGCGCCGCGCCGGCGTCGGCAGACGCGCCCGGTGCATCCCGTCGACCCCTCATCCGACCGCCTGCGGCGGCCACCTTCTTCCGCAAGGGGAGAAGGACGAGAGACTGCCTCGATGGCTGAAGTCGCCACCACCTGCCCGTATTGCGGGGTCGGCTGCGGGATCAGCGCCACCGTCGCCGGCGGGCGCGACATCGCCGTGGCCGGCGCCGCCGACCACCCGGCCAACTTCGGGCGACTGTGCTCCAAGGGGACGGCGCTGGCGGACACGGTCGGGCTGGAGGGGCGACTGCTGCACCCGACCATCGGTGGCCGGCGGGCCAGCTGGGATCGGGCCGCCGGGCTGGTGGCCGGGACCTTCCAGCGCACCATCGCCCGGCATGGTCCCGACAGCGTCGCCTTCTACGTCTCCGGCCAGCTGCTGACCGAGGACTACTACGCCGCCAACAAGCTGATGAAGGGCTTCATCGGCTCGGCCAACATCGACACCAATTCGCGGCTGTGCATGGCCTCGGCCGTGGTGGCCCACAAGCAGGCCTTCGGCGCCGACCTGGTCCCCGGCTGCTACGAGGACCTGGAGCTGGCCGACCTGGTGGTGTTCTGTGGCCACAACGCCGCCTGGACCCATCCGGTGCTGGTGCGCCGCATGGAGGCCGCCCGGGCGCGCGGCCAGCGCTGGGTGTGCATCGATCCGCGCCGCACCGACACCGCCGAGATGAGCGACCTGCACCTGCCGATCGCGCCGCAGACCGACGTGCGGCTGTGGAACGGCCTGATGGCGCATCTGGCCGCGGTGGGCGCCGTCGATCGGGCCTATCTCGCCGCGCACGTGACCGGCTTCGAGGCGGTGCAGGCGGCCCTGGCGAAGGACGACCAGGCGATCGGCGCGGTCGCCGCCGACTGCGGGGTCGAGCCCGAGGCGCTGGCGGCCTTCTACCAGCTGTTCGCCCGCACGCCGCGCACGGTCAGCCTGTTCTCCATGGGCGCCAACCAGTCGGCCCAGGGCGTGGCCAAGGGCTCGGCGATCCTCAATGCCCACCTGGCCACCGGCCGGATCGGCAAGCCGGGCGCCTGCCCGTTCTCGATCACCGGCCAGCCCAACGCCATGGGCGGTCGCGAGAGTGGCGGCATGGCCACGACCCTCGCCGCGCACATGGACTTCGCCGACGCCGACCGGGCGCGCGTGCAGCGCTTCTGGTCCTCGCCCACCATCGCCCCGAGGCCGGGCCTGAAGGCGGTGGACATGTTCGAGGCCGTGCATTCCGGCCAGGTCAAGGCGATCTGGATCATGGCCACCAATCCGGCGGTCTCGATGCCCGACGCCGGCCGGGTGCGCGAGGCGCTGCGGGACTGCCCGTTCGTGGCGGTCTCCGAGGCCATGGCCGACACCGACACCCTGGCCTTCGCCGACGTCGCCCTGCCGGCGCTGACCTGGGGCGAGCGCGACGGCACGGTGACCAATTCCGAACGACGGATCTCGCGCCAGCGGCCGATGTTCGCCGCCCCGGGCGAGGCCCGCGCCGACTGGCGGATCGTCGCCGACGTCGCCGCCCGCATGGGGCATGGCGACGCCTTCAACTGGCGCACCTCCGGCGACGTGTTCCGCGAGTACGCCCGCCTGACGGCGTTCGAGAACGACGGCGCCCGCCTGCTGAACATCGGGCCGCTGGCCGGCGCCGACTACAACGCCCTGGCCCCGGTGCAATGGCCGGTGACCGCCGAAGGCGGCAGGCCGGAGGGTGCGGCGCGCCTGTTCGAGGATGGCCGCTTCCAGACCCCGGACGGCCGTGCGCGGATGGTCCCGGTCCGCCCCGGTCCGCCGGCCGAGCAGACCAGCGGCGGCTTTCCCCTGTCGCTCAATACCGGCCGGGTGCGCGACCAGTGGCACACCATGACCCGCTCGGCCCTGGCGCCGGCGCTGAACCAGCACGCGCCCGAGCCCTATGTGGAGATGCACCCCGACGACGCGGCCGAGGCGGGGCTGAAGGACGGCATGCTGGCGCGCGTGCGCACGCCGCGTGGCGAGGCGGTGGCCGTGGCCAAGGTCTCCGATCGCCAGCGACGCGGCGGCCTGTTCATGCCCATGCACTGGACCGCCGCCTATGCGCCGCAGGGCCGCTCCAACCATCTGATCGCGCCGCACCGCGATCCCGGCTCCGGCCAGCCGGAGTTCAAGCACACCCCCGCGCGGCTCTCGGCCTGGCGCGACACCTGGCGCGGCTTTCTGATGCGCCGCGGCCGCGCCGAGCCGCCGCCTGGCGCGGCCCTGGTCTGGCGGCGCACCCGTCGCGCCGGCTGCCAGGTGCACGAGTTCGCCGGCCGCGGCGACGAGGCCGAGCGCGGGGTGGTGGCCAAAGCCTTCAGCACCGGCGCTGTCGGCGAGCTGCTGAGCCTCGACGACACCGCCATCGGCGCCTTCCGCCGCGCCTGGATCGAGGACGGCCGGCTGCAGCAGGTGCTGTTCATCACTCAAGGGGGCCTGCCGCCGCGCGACTGGCTGGCGGGCCTGTTCGAGGCGCCCGAGCTCTCGCCGACCGACCGTATGGCCCTGCTGGCCGGGCGGCCGCTGGGCCCCGTGGAGGACCCCGGGCCGATCGTCTGCGCCTGCCTGAAGGTCGGGACCAGGGCCATCGGCAAGGCGATCGCCGCCGGCGCCGCCAGCGTCGAGGCGGTGGGCGCCGCCACCGGCGCCGGAACCAACTGCGGCTCCTGCCGCGTCGAGATAGCCCGCCTGCTGTCGCCGAAGGCGCTCGCCGATGCCGCGTGAAGTCATATCATCCGTGTACGGCAAAGTGTTGCTGGTGGGCGCAGGGCCGGGCCCGGCGGACCTGCTGACCCTGCGCGCGGCGCGGGCGATCGGCGCGGCCGACGCCGTGCTCTACGACGCCCTGGTCAGCGCCGAGGCGCTGGCCCTGGCCCCCGAGCGCTGTCTGCGCATCCAGACCGGCAAACGCGCCGGCAAGGCGTCCATGCCGCAGGCGACGATCAACCGGCTGATGCTGCGCCTGGCCCGCCGGGGGCTGGCGGTCGTGCGGCTGAAGGGCGGCGACCCGGCGGTGTTCGGCCGGGTGGGCGAGGAGAAGGCCTTCCTGCAGGCGCATGGCGTCGCCGTGGAGATCGTGCCGGGCGTCACGGCCGCCAGCGCGGCCGCCGCCCAGTTCGGCTTTCCCCTGACCCATCGCGGCGAGGCGCGGCGGCTGCTGATCTCCACGGCCACGGTCACGGATGGGGCGGCCCTGGACCAGGGTTGGGCGGCTGCCGCCGACCCCGAGACCACGCTCGCCCTCTACATGGGGCGCGACCAGATCGCCGGCGTCGCCGATCGTCTGATCGCCCTCGGACGCGCCCCGTCCACCCCGGCCATCGCCATCGAGAACGCCGGCGCGCCACACGCCCGGGCCATCGCCGCGCCCCTCGCCGATCTGCCCGCCGCGCTCGCCGGCGCCGCGCCGACCGGGCCGGTGGTGATCCTGGTCGGCGAGGTTACGACCCAGGCGGAGCTCGTCGCCGCCACCGCAATCCCCACGCCCCGACCGCTCCAGGAAGCCCGCGCATGAACCACGCCCAGCTGTTCGCCTTCGAAGACGACTTCGTCGCGAGCCTGCGCTGCATCCCGATGGCGGTGCGCTTCAAGCTCGATCGCTGCGGGGTGAAGCTGTCGCTGCGTCAGTGGAGCCGATTCACCCGCGACGATCGCCAGTGGCTGCTGGAGGCGCCCTGCGCCACGGACAGGGAGGCGCAGGCCTATCGCCTGGCGCTGGTCGGCCTGGTCGCGCGGCGCGCCGGCGAGGCCGCCAAGCCGCTTGCCGAGCTGCCATCGGCGCTCTGGGCGCCCGCGGACGCGACGCCGGCCGTGATCGCCGAGCACGCCCGCGACAAGGGTCTGCGCCCGCCCAGCGACCGCGAGTGGGCCAGCCTCTCGACCCTGCAGCGCTTCGTGCTGATCAAGCTGACCCGCGACAACCACGACAACGTCAATTTCGTCCCGGCCCTGCGCGAGTTCGGGCTGGCGGCCTAGCCCCCGTTCGGCGCGCCGCGGGCGCGCGACTGCGCCCAGGCCTGCGTGCCGCGGTGGATCACCCGATCGCCCGGCAGCACCGTCTCGGGCGCCAGGTCGCTGAGGCTCGCCAGTTCGCCGTACAGGGGCGCGAAGTCGGTCTCCAGCGTGCGGCGCAGCAGATCCTCGAAGCTGTCGATGACGAAATAGGTCTGCTGGTAGTCGTCGATGCGATAGCGCGTGCGCATCACCCGCATCAGGTCGAAGCCCAGCCGGTTGGGCGAGGCGTCGTCCAGGGCGAAGGCCGACTCGCCGTGGCTGGAGACGATGCCGGCGCCGAACAGCTTCAGCGCTCCGCCCTCGCGGATCAGGCCGAACTCGACCGTGTACCAGTACAGCCGCGCCAGATGGTCCAGGGAGTCGAAGCCCAGCGAGCGCAGGCCGCCCTCGCCGTAGGCCTGCAGGTAGTCGGCGTAGACCGGGTCGGCCAGCAGGGGCACGTGGCCGAACACGTCGTGGAACACGTCCGGCTCTTCCAGGTAGTCCAGCTGGTCGGGCCGGCGGATGAAGCGGCCGGCGACGAAGGTGCGGTTGGCCAGGTGGCGGAAGAACACCTCGTCGGGGACCAGGCCCGGCACGGCCACCACGCGCCAGCCGGTGAGGTCCATCAGCCGTTCGCTGAGCACGTCGAAGTCGGGGATGCCCGGATGGCCCAGGCGCAGCACGTCCAGCCCGCGCAGATAGCCGGCCGCCGCCCGGGTCTGCAGCTGCGCCGCCTGGCGCTCGAACAGCCGGTCCCAGGTGGCGTGCTCCTCGCCGGTATAGCGCGACCAGTCCTGGGGGATGATCCAGTCCGGCGCGGCGCCGGGCGGCGGAGAGGCTGTCGAGACGTCGGCGGGTTGCATGATCCCATCCTGATCGCCCATCGGCGAAAAATCCTTTCAATCACCCGAAAAACCGCGAAATATTCGCGAAGTTCCTGCGACAGACCCTGGAAATATGAAACAGACTGATCAGGTCCTCGAGCCGCTGGATCGCCGCCTGTTGCGCGAGCTGCAGGCCGACGCCAGCCTGTCGCACGCCGCCCTCGCCGAACGCGTCGGTGCTTCGCCGGCCTCGGTGTGGCGCCGCATCCGCGCCCTGGAGCAGGCCGGGGTGCTGGGGCCGACCGTGCGGCTGGTGGACCCGGTCAGCGTCGGCCGCGGGGTGAGCGTGATGCTGCACATCCGCCTGCGCTCTCACGCCACCGACCAGCGCCTGGACTTCGAGGCCTTCATCAAGGCCCGGCCGGAGATCCTGGAGTGCCACTCGATGTCCGGCGAATGGGACTATCTGATGCGCATCGTCGTCTCCGGCGTCGCCGACTACGAGCGCTTCCTGATGCGCGAGGTGCTCAATCACCCGAACGTCGCCACCAGCGCCTCGCACTTCTCCCTGGCGCAGGTCAAGTACACGACGGCCGTGCCGGTGTGAGCGGGCTGATGCCGGCCGGGCAGCCTAGCCGGCGTCGTCGGCCACCTCTTGCGTCAGCACGGTGAACTCGACCAGCTCAGTGCGGCCGAAGCTGGTGGAAATGGCCACGTCGGTGGCGTCGCGGCCGATGGCGATCAGGATGCGGCCGATCCGCGGCCGGTTGTGGCGCGCATCGAAGGTGCGCCAGGCGCCGCCCAGATAGACTTCGAACCAGGCGCTGAAGTCCATCGGCGCATCCACCGGCGGCACGCCGATGTCGCCGAGATAGCCCGTGCAATAGCGCGCCGGGATGTTCATGCAGCGGCAAAGCGTGATGGCCAGGTGGGCGAAGTCGCGGCACACGCCCACCCGCTCCTCGTGCGCCTCCGAGGCGGTGCGCGTGGGGCGGGCGTGGTGGTAGCCGAAGCTGATCCGCTCGTGGGCGTACTGCACGATGGCCTGCACCCGGGCCCAGCCCGGCGGGGTCTGGCCGAACAGGTCCCACGCCGTCTGCATCAGCGCCTGGGTGTCGCAGTAGCGGCTGGCCAGCAGAAACACGAGCGTCTCGTCGGGCAGGTTCTCGATCGGGTGCTGCACGGCGTCCGGCGTCACCGGGTCGGGCAGGCCGCTGTCGCCCATCAGGAAGTCGGCGGAAAAGGTCGTGCGGCCGGGCTGCACGGCCACCCGGGTGCACAGGTTGCCGTAGAGGTCGCTGTACTGGCGGATCGGCCGATAGGGTTCCACCGTCATGATGTCGGGCGTGAGCAGATCCGCATGGCGCTCCCAGCGGCTGCTCAGCATCAGCAGGATGGTGGCGGCTTCCTCGCATTCGAAGGCGATGCGATAGCCGGCGCGGATCTTCATGTGACGTGGGCCCTTGAGGGCCGCAGGCCGACCCCGCCTAGGCTACGCTGAGGTCGCGCTCGGGTTCCATGGACAGGTCCACCACGACCTCCATGCCCAGATAATCGTCAGCCTTGCCGCTCCAGCTGCCCCACAGCGGCGTCGCCTGCCTGGGGTCGCGCACCACCGCCACCCGCACCAGGTCGCTGTTGCCGATCAGCCCGTTGGTCGGGTCGAACTCCACCCAGCCGCAGCTGGGCAGGTAGACTTCCACCCAGGCGTGGGTATGGCCGCCGCCGACGCGCCGCACGCCGTCCCGCCCGGTCACTGGCGGCACATAGAGGTAGCCCGAGACGAAATGAGCGGCGAGGCCCAGGGCGCGGGCGCCCTCCATCATCAGCACCGCGAAGTCGCGACAGGCGCCCGAGCCGAGCGCCAGGGTCTCCGCCGGGCTCTGCACGCCGCCGTGCAGCCGCGTGCGATAGGTGAAGTCCGCGTGGATGGCGCGGGTCATTTCGGTCAGCAGCGGCAGCACCAGGGTCGGGCCGTTCCATTTCAGGAAACGGCGCACCCAGCGCTCGACGGCGCCGTCGGGGTCGGCGAAACCCCGCTCCACCGAGCGCAGCAGGTCGGGCAGGTCGGTGTCGTCGTAGGCGAAGGCCCCGTTCAGGGTGGCGGGGCTGACCGCCTCGTCGCAGTCCGACGCCAGGGGGTGGGGGCGGTGGTCCAGCAACACGCGGCTGTCGAACACCAGTTCGGCGGCCTTGCCGTCGAAGCTGGCGATCGAAACGCAGTTGCCGAACACGTCGTGCACGCGCCGCACGCTGGCGTCGGGGCTGACCGACAGCTCCGCGGAGATCACGTGCTGGTCGTAGCTCTCCCGCGGCCGCATCATCACGCGGTGCTCGCCGAAGGCCACGGGCTTGCGGTAGCGGTAGACGGTCCGGTGCGAAATCTGGAGCCGTGGCATGTGACGATCGCTAGCGCCTGGCGGCGGATGGGGTGATGGGACTTCTTTGCACGGCTGATTCGCAACCGGTTATTGCCGAACGCGCAGGCAGCGAATCCCCTTTCCTGTTCATATGCGACCATGCGGGGCGAGCCGTCCCTGCGGCGCTCGGTCGCCTCGGGCTGCCGGACGCCTGCTTCGACCAGCACATCGCCTGGGACATCGGCGCCGCGGCCGTCACCCGCCAGCTCGCCGCCAAACTCGCCGCGCCCGCGATCCTGCAGCGCTTCAGCCGGCTGGTGATCGACTGCAACCGCGACCCGGCGACGGCGCAGGCCATCCCCGAGGTCTCCGACGGCGTGGTCATCCCCGGCAACCAGGGTCTGGACGGCCAGGCCCGGCAGGCGCGCGTCGAGGCGATCCACGCGCCCTACCACGCCGCCATCGCCGCCGAGCTCGACCGCCGCGCGGCGCGCCGCCTGCCCACGATGCTGGTGTTCGTGCACAGCTTCACCCCGCGCATGGACGGCGTCGATCGGCCCTGGCGGTTCGGCGTGATCCGCGAGCCGGGGAGCCGGTTCTCGCAGGGGGTTCTGGCGCGGCTGCAGGCCGCGGGCGGCTTCGAGGTCGGCGACAACCTGCCCTACGCCATGGATGGCACGGACTATTCCGCCCCCACCCATGCCTTCGCCCGCGGACTGGACTATCTGGAACTGGAGATGCGTCAGGACACCGTCGCCGACGCCGCCGGCCAGGCCGCCACCGTGGCCATTCTGAGCGACGTGCTGACCGAGGCGCTGGCCGCCCTCTAGCCTGCCAGCCCCTCGCCCGCCCAGTGACGCTCCGGGGACAACCATGGCGAGGGTTGCTCACCGGTATTGCCGGATCGCGTGCAAGCTGTCAGGCTGCAATTGCGAACGAGTACCAGTATTCAGAGTTGTTTTTTCAGACAAACAACCATGCTGCGGGGACCGGTGCTCGGGCGGCTCGCGTTTTTACTTGGCCTGATGGTGGCCCTGGCGATGGCCGGGCGAGCCTTCGCGGACGCGCCCGTGCCCATCCGGGTCGCTGCGGGGCCCCTGGGCCACACCCTGCAGGAGATCGCCCGGCAGAGCGAGAGCGAGCTGCTGTTCGATCACCGGGTCGTCGCCGGGCTGCAGGCGCGCAGGATCGAGGGCCGGATGACCGCCCTGGCGGCGGTCCAGGCCGCGCTGGCCGGCGCCAACCTCACCGTCCGCCGCGTCGCCTCCGGCGCCCTGATCATCGACGCCCCGGCCGCCCCGCCCCTGGCGCAGCAGGACGCACCGGTCGCCGAGGTGCTGGTCATCGGCCACCGCACCCAGAACTTCGACATCCGCCGCCAGGAAACCGACATCCAGCCCTATCGCGTGATCACCGGGGAGCAGATCACCGCCGCGCACGTCGACAACCTCGGCGAATACTTCGACGAGCGCGTCCCGGCCAACACCAGCATCCCCACCGGAGGTGGCTACGAACAGGGGAACAACTCGAAGATCGACCTTCGCGGGCTTGGCCAGGACCAGACCCTGGTGCTGATCGACGGGCGCCGCATGCCGGACTTCCCCGGCTACCAGTTCGGCTACGTCCAGCCGGACATCAACGCCCTGCCGCTGCGCGCCATCGACCGGGTGGAGACGCTCACCGGAACCGCCGGCGGCATCTACGGCTTCGGCGCCCTGGGCGGGGTGGTCAATGTGGTGCTGGCGCACGATCGCCCGGGCGCCGAGGCGCATCTCACCTCGGGCCTCAGTTCGCGCGGCGACGCCGGCCGCGTCGCCTTCGAGGGGCGCATCGAATTCTCGCCCGACCACGGCGACACCGACGTCCTGCTGAACCTCGGCGTGTCGCACGCGCAGCCGCTGAAGGTGGGCCAGCGCGACTTCGCGCTGAGAGACACCCTGGCCTTCGCCCGGGTCGACCCCACCGATTTCATCGGCTCCCTGCCGAACGGCAACTCCATCGGCGTCTTCAACCTGTTCGGCGACGAGCCGCTCTCGTTCAAGCCGGAGTATGGCGGCGGCGCGCTGACGGCGTCCTATACCCTGCTGCCGACCGGCTTCGAGGGCGGGCCGCAGGCGCTGGCCGCGGCGCTGGCGAGCCATGCCGGGCAGATCGACTACAGCACCTCGAACGCGGCCGCCGCCTCCGACCTGACCTCAACCGCGACCATGGGATCGGCGCTGATGACCGTGCGCCACCGGTTCGGCGGCGGGATCGAGGCCTATTTCGATGCCATCGCGCTCTGGAACCACACCCGCTATGTCGCCCATGGCGGCAACAGCGTGACCTTCCTGTTTCCGGACTCGCCCGACGACCCCTTCGAACAGTACCTGCTGATCTCGTTTCCCACGCCCTTGACCACCGAGCGGAGCGAGACCGATTTCGACAGCACGCGCTTCACCGCGGGGCTTCTGGCGCCTCTGACGGGCGACTGGCGGGCGACCGCGGAGGTGACCTGGGGCGGGACGAGCGCGCGGCAGTTCGCCACCGAGCAGGTCATCTTCGGCGCCCCCGACGACGCCAATCCGCTCGGCAGCTGGTCTGCCTTCCAGAAGGCGGTGGCGGGCGGGCTCGAGAGCGGCTCCCTGCAATCCGACAGCGAGACCCGCTACGGTGAGCAGTCCCTGAGGCTGGCGGGTCCGTTGTTCCGCCTGCCCGGCGGCCCGGCCACCCTGACGCTGCTGGCCGAGCACTGGCGCGAGACAGCGCCGGGATACCTACAGACCTTCACCGGCGTGCTGGGCAACGGAACCAGCCCGATCGCCGCGCACAGCACCGCCACCGCCTCGCTCTATGCCGAGCTGCGCTCGCGCGTCTTCGCCGAGGCCGCGCCCTCGCCCTGGCTTCGGCAGCTGGAGGTGCAGCTCGCCGTCCGCGCCGAGCGCGAATACGACGACTTCTCCGCCCAGATCACGGACCCGACCTCGCCGCGCCTGCACGCCGAATTCCCGGGGGTCTCCTACACATTCGGCGCCAAGGTCTCCCCCTGGTCCTGGCTGATGCTGCGCGCCAGTGTCGCCACCGGCGAGACGCCCCCCTCGCAGCTGGATCTGGACCGCGAAGACCTCACCAGCAGCTTTCCGCTGGACGACCCCAAGCGCGGCGGTTTCCTGGGCACGGACGACACCCCCTATGTCGAGAAGGTCGGCGGCTCGGCGGCCCTGAAGAGCGTGCACGCCAGCACGGTCTCCGTCGGCGTGGTGCTGACCCCGTTCGGCGCCGACAGCCTTCGGCTCTCGCTCGACTATTCGCGCATCAAGCGGAGCAACGACGTCCTGCACCTGGACGTGGACACTGTGCTCGCCCACGAGGACTTCTGGCCGCAGCGGGTGCAGCGCGGTCCCCTGACCGACGCAGATCGGGCGCTGGGCTACACCGCCGGCCCGATCACCCTGATCGACGTGACCTCGATGAACGGGGCCAGCCGCGAGGTGCGCACGCTGGACATGCGGCTCGACTGGCCGATCGACCTGCCCGTCGGCCAGCTGCGGCTCTACGGCGCGGCGACCTACGCCTTCGACATCGAAACCCGGGGGCTGTTCCAGCCCGATCTCCAGTTCGCCGGCGCCAACGGCGCGCCCCTGACCTGGCGGGCCAACGTCGGCGTCGACTGGACGATTGGCCCCACCATCTTCGGAGCCAACGTGCGGTACTACGGCTCCTATGGGGTGGAAGGTCCGCTCACCCCTGGCGTCGTCAGCGGGCTCGCGACGGCGTACCAGGGCTCGGATCACATTCCGCCCCAGGCCTACCTCGACCTGCGCCTCAGCCGTCGCCTGCCGCTACGCGGCGCGCCCAATGGGCTGAAGATCGATTTCGGCGTCAGCAACGTGCTCGACACCGCCCCGCCCCGGGTCACCGCCGTCGCCGGCGGCATCGGCGGCATCAGCCCCTACGGCGACCCGCGCCGGCGCCGCTTCGAGGTGACCCTGAGCGCGCTATTCTAGGGACCGCCGGCCTCCGTAGCCGCCGCCCTAGCCCAGCAGTCCCAGCGCCTCGAGGCTGGCGGCGGTCGCCAGCACCGACTCCGTCACGCTCCGCGGCGCCCAGCCCAGCATCCGCCGGGCCTTCTCGTTCGAGGCGTTCTTGACCTTGCCGAGTTCCGGCAGCACCCCGCGCACCTGCGGGTCGACAAGGGCGATCAGGCGCAGCAGCCAGCTCGGAAGGGTGCGGTCGGGGACCTTGCGGGCCGCCGGCCCGGCGCCGGCCCTCAGCATCTGAGCGATCTGCCGGGCGCTGACGAAGTCGCCGGCGGCGGCCAGGAAGCGCTCGCCGCGGGCCGCCGGGTCGGTCATCGCGCGCAGGTGCAGGTCGGCGACGTCGCGCACGTCCACCGCGCCGAACCACAGGTCCGGCACGCCGGGCAGCGAGCCGTCCATCAGCCGCTTGATCAGCAGGATCGAGGTCGAATAGTCCGCCGCCAGCACCGGCCCGAACACGCCCACCGGGTTGACCGTGACCAGCTCCAGCGCGCCGCCCTCACGGGCGATGAAGTCCCAGGCGGCGCGTTCGGCGATGGTCTTGGAGCGCTGGTAGGGCTGCACGCCGGGGTCATCCAGGTTGGTCCAGTCCGCTTCCGTGAACGCCCGGCCCGGCGCTCCCAGGCCATAGCCGATGGCGGCGAAGGACGAGGTCAGCACCACCCGCTTCACCCCCGCGTCGCGCGCCGCCGTCAGCACCCGCAGCGCCCCGTCGCGCGCCGGGCCGATCAGTTCGTCGGCGTCGCGCGGCACGGTGTCCGGAAACGGCGAGGCGACGTGCAGGACGTAGTCGCAGCCCGCCACGGCCTCGGCCCAGCCGGCGTCGCCGGTCAGGTCCGCGGCGAACAGCCTCAGCCGCTCGCCGACCTCGCCGGCCCCGCCCTGGCGCAGCATGGCGCGCACCTCGCCCTCCCGGGCCAGGTTGCGCACCGTGGCGCGGGTCTCGTGCCCCGCCGCCAGCAGCTGGATCAGGCAGTGGGCCCCGACGAAGCCGGTGCCGCCGGTGACCAGGACGCGCGCCATATAGTGGTTCTCCCCTTCGCTGACCTCAGGCTACACTTTGAACCTAGGTTCAAGGTCAAGCGGGTTTGGAGGACAGCATGGTCGAGGCGGAGTGCGCGCCGCGCCAGACGGGGTCGATGCGCATCGGGGAACTGTCGCGGCTGACCGGGGTGGCGCCCTCCCGCATCCGCTTCTACGAGCGCAACGGCGTGTTGCCGCCGGCCGGCCGCGGCCTGAACGGCTATCGCGAATATCCGCAAACGGCGGTGAAGCGGCTCGGCCTGATCGACACCTCCCAGCGCCTGGGCTTCTCCCTGGCCGAGATCCGCGCCGCCCTGGCGGAGGCCGCGCCGAACTTCCCCTCGCACGACGCCCTGGCCAGGGCCCTGCGCGCCAAGCTCGCCGCCCTCGACCAGCACCTGAAGGACGTCCGCGCCCGCCGCCGCGAGATCGAGGCGCTGCTGCGGTCGCTGGGGGACTAGCTAGGGCGCCGCCTCCCGGACAGCCGGGCGCGCTCGGATCGCGCAACCCGCCGCTGGTTCCGAAGCGAACGGGTCATCAAGACAACTGGCGGCTCGCGAAATCCTGGCGATCGCACTGAGCCCGTCGTTCGCCCATGAAATGGCGACTTCGTCTGCGCGTCATCTGGAGACGACACGCATCGACATTGCTCACCGATTCCGAAGGCGGATATCCGCCAAGGTTTCGATCCCCTTCGGAAATTCAATCAGCTCGAAGGGGTGTCCGTCTGGATCAAAGGCGAAGAAGAATTTCGCCCCCTTGAACTCGGTTGGGGCTGCCGCATCCACCCAACCCCCGGCCTTCAACCTTGCAAAGACACCCGCGGCGTCGGCCACAGTGAAGGAGAGACAGGGAATGCCGAGGCTGCAAGGGGACCGGCGGTCGGCCGCGCCCTGGCGAGGGGTAGGCGATTGCGCCAGCTCGAAGCCCAGGCCGGCAATGACGCCCTTCACGTTGGGTTGGCCCACGCCCATGCGTGAGTCCTGAAAGATCTCGAAACCCAGGACCGCCTCGTAGAAGGCGATGGACGCCTCAAGGTCGCTCACTTCCAGAGCAACGTGGGAGAGGGCTCGGACGCCAGCCAGTCCCGTAGCGGCTGCGGCGGTCGTCGAAGGTGTGGTCATGGTCGGCGGCGTCCTCCGCGCTAGAGTGTTTCAGCCTGGGCGGTGAGCTTGACGTCCACGTGGGCCTGTACGCCCTCCAGGCTGTCCTCGGTCACCAGGTGAAGGTCTGGATACGTGGGTCATTGGTGGGCGCGGCGCCGGGCCGAGCCCGCGCCGCGGATGCCTAGCCGCGCGCCAGCGCAGCCTCTGCCCGCGCGGCGCGGCGATGGCTCATGTGCAGAACGGTCGACAGGCCAAAGGCGACAAGGAAGCAGACGCCGCAGACCAGCAACGCGCCGTGGGCGTCGGTGTCCGTCACGAACAGGGAGCAGAGGAAGGGGCCGGCGGCGCCGCCGAACAGTTGCGCGCCGGGGAGCACAACCGCGATGCGCCGGGACGGGTCAGCCTCGATGGCCAGGGGCAGCTGGAACGGCAGGAAGAATAGCCAGAAGAAGCCAAACACTCCTGTGGCGGCGATGAACACCACCGCCCCGTGGGGGGCGGCCAGAAGCGCCAGGACAACCACATTGACCACGGCGCAAGCCAGGAAGACCGGGTAGTAGGATATCCGCTTGGCGGCGGCGGCCGCCGCTGTGGACCCGACGATCGAGGTCGCGAGCACACCTGATACGGCGAACCCGAGAACCTTCGGATCCAGGTGCGCCTGCTCGGCAAGCGGGGCCATATAGGCGAACAGGCCGATCGAGAAGGCGGCCACAAGGAACACCGACACCAGGCTTCCCAGGGCCCGGGGCGAAGCGAAGACGGCGCTCACCCCTCGTTGGTCGTTGCCGGGCAGGTCCACAAAGGATGATGGGATGAAGGGCGCCGCGACCAGGGCGAGGGCCGCCGTCCCGGCGAGTACGGCAAAGCCGCCGTTGGCGCCGTAGCGGTCCATGAGGGTGAGGGGCAGGATGGCGGTGAACGCCAGTTGAGCGATGCCTTGCAACGTCAGGAAGATGCCCGACCACCGCGCCGGCGTCGAGGAGCGGGCGATCATGCAGACTGAAAGCCAGACCATCAGGCCTTCACCAAAGCCGCAGAGGCCGCGGTTGATGATGATCGCCGCTCCGGACTGCCCGATGGCCAGCAGGTCTGCCACGAGCACACCGACCGCCGCCAGCGCCGCCAGCAGCTTCAGGCGCTGCGGCTTCAGGAACGCGCCGGCGAGGCTGATGCCCACGCCGAGGGTCAGGAACTCCGCCGTCGTCGCCCAGCCAAGGCCGGCGGCCGTCAGGCGATGCTCGGCCACCAGGGCGCCCAGCAAGACCGGCTGCACGCCAGCGATCTCCATGCCCACGACGCCTGTCGCCAGCAGGGCGGCGATGGCCAGGGGCGAGGGCCGCGCTCCGATCCATCGATCGTCCGACGCCGCCTCGTCCGCGCGATCGAAGGTCAGTTCCATCTACTTTGCTCCCGCACGCCGAGCCCGGACGGCCCGCGCCAGCTGACCTATCTCGGCACGGCCCGTTCTTGACATGCGTATAGTGATTACTATCTAAATTGAGCTGTCAAGCAGGGTCCTTTGAGCCCTTGCCCGGAGATGCGCTCCGGGCCTGAGCTCGGGGGCGGGATCGGAGCGCCATGAGCAAGCCGAATCTTGGCGGCGGCTCGCCACCGCCCGCGGAAGACCAGACCCCGAAGCGGGCCGGGCGCCCTCCGGCCGCCGACGACACCGTCAGAAGCGCAGAGCCGCGCTTGAATGGACGGGCGCCTGTAGCTAGCCTTGCAATATCCACCAACCGATCCCGATCCGCGGGGACATGGCGCAACCAAGTAAGCTCGTGAACCCCGCAAAATCCAAAGCCGTGAAGAAGCGCGCCCGCGCGGCGGCGGCGACCAAGACGTCCAGCGACCGCCGCACGCCCGCCCCCGGCGGCAACCCTGAGACCTATGAAAAGCTGGTGCGTGCGGCCGGGGAGCTGCTCGGTGAAGTCGGCTTCGAGAAGCTGACCACCAATGCGATCAGCGCCAAGGTCGGCATGACGCCGCCGGCCTTCTACCGGTACTTCACGGACAAGTACGAGATCCTGGAGGTTCTGGCGCAACGCCTGTTGAAGAAGCAGAACGACGCCTATGCCGTCTGGCTGTTCGAGGGGGGCACCTGGTCGAACCTCGATCGCCAGGCCGAGTCCCTTGAAGAGTGGTTTCGCATCGCGGCCGGAATCGTCGCCAACGAGCCTGGCGCCCTCTGGACCATGCGGGCGCTGCGCGCTCTGCCGAACCTGGCGCACGTGCGTCTGGAGTCGCAGCGGATGAACACCGACCGGCTGTTCGAGTTCTACAGCCGCGTATTTCCCCAGATGGACCCGCAGCTGCTGTGGTACCGCCTGCGCGTTCGCGCCGAGTTCGGCTGGGTGGTCGATGAGCTGGCCCTCGAAGAGGACCGCCTGCCGCACGACGCGCTCTTCAAGGAGGCGGCCAGGCTGCTAGGCCGCTCCCTCCTGGAAGGAACGGATCTTCCGAACGTATAGCTATTGCTATATGACGATCCGTCGGCCATAGTCGCCCTGTCGGCCCTGGGGCGCCTCGGCAGCGTGCGCGGTATTGATCCTGGTCCTTGTCTATCGACGGCTTGTCGCGCGTGTGCGCGTGCGCCGGCGGTATGCCGCCAGCCCCAGGCCCGCATGGACGCTGGGCCAAAGCCAGCATGTGTACCGATCTCCGCCGACTGGAGATGAATGGATTGGCCGCGCGACGCGGCCGATCGTGATCGCCTGGAGTAAGACGTGACGAAGACGAGATCCAAGACCCTGTTCATCACTGGCGCCGCCAGCGGTATCGGCGCGGCCGCCGCCAAACTCGCCGTCGAACGCGGACACAGGGTCGTGGTGGCCGACATCAATTTCGCTGGCGCCCAGGCCGTTGCGGCGGCGATCGGCGAGGGCGCCTTGCCCATGGCCCTGGACATTACCTCCGAGGCGCAGTGGGACCGCGCGCTGGACGAGACCTGGTCGCGGTTCGGCGGCCTGGATGTTCTGGTGAACAACGCGGCCATCGTGTGCGCCGGCCGGGCCGAGAACGTCGCGATCGCCGACCATCAGCGGACCATGGATGTGAACTTCATGGGCCCGGTGAAAGGGATGCTCAACGCCCTGCCGCGCTTCAAGCGGCAGAAATCCGGCCACTTCGTCACGGTCTGCAGCATGACCGCCTTCCTGCCGTTCCCCGGGATCGCCAGCTACGCCGCGGCCAAGCACGCCCTGCGCGCCTTCCACCATGCCCTGGCGATCGAGGAGCGCGACTCGAAGCTCGCCTTCACGATCATCCACCCCACCTCCACCGAAACGCCGATGCTTGAGGAAGAGGCCCGCAGCGACGAGGTGAACCTGGCCTTCGCCTCGCCCTCGGTGACCGCCGAGTTCGTGGGCGGCGTCGTGCTGGACGCCATGGACAAGAAGGCGCTGGAGGTCTTCATGCCGCCCGAGCGTGGTCGGACCGTGCGGCTCCTGGGCACCAACCCACGCGCCTTGCGCAAGATGGTGGAGCGCGGCGAGGCCGTCGGCTTCGCCAACCTGCAGGCCCGCCGCGCCGCCGGCGCCTGAGGGTCCGGGCGATGATGTCCCCCGATCAGGGCGCGGCTTCGGCCTATGACCGGCTGAAGGCGCTGGGCCTTGTGCTGCCGCCGCCGCCAAGGCCCGTGGCCAACTTCCTGCCTGCTGTTCGGGAGGGAAACCTGGTCTTCCTCTCCGGGCAGGGGCCCGTCGAACCCGGCGGCGTCCGTCATGTGGGAAAGGTCGGTTCAGAGGTCACGCTCGAGGCGGCCTATCAGCACGCGCGCATCACCGGCCTCAACCTCCTGGCGGTCCTGGAAGCCGAGCTGGGCTCCCTCAGCGCCGTGCGCCGCGTCGTGAAGCTCCTGGGGATGGTCAATGCCGACCCCGGCTTCTCGGCCCATCCGCAGGTGATCAACGGCTGCTCGGACCTCATGATCGCCGTGTTTGGCGAGGAGATCGGCCGCCACGCGAGGTCCGCCGTCGGCATGGGATCGCTGCCAGGCCAGATTACCGTCGAAATCGAGATGATCGTCGCCGTCTAGGCGCGGCGGGATGGCGCCTATGGCGACGCCATCCCGTATCTTCGACAGTCCAAGCGTCAGTTCGCGCCCGCGCCGGTGGCCTGGCGGGTCGCCAGGACCGCCTCGCGCGAGGACCGCGCCAGCAGACCCAGGTCGCTGGCCACGGTCACCAGCCCAAACCCCATGTTCGCCATCCGCGCGGCATAGGCCGGCGTGGCGTTCTGGATGCCCGCAACCAATCCCCGCTGGCTGACCCGCTCGATGAGCATCTCGTAGATCTTCAGGATCTGCGGCTCTTCCCGGTCCAGGATCGGCGGGAGGCCAAGAGACAGGCCAAGGTCTCCCGGCCCGACATAGATCCCGCTCAGCCCGGGCGTATCGAGAATGGCGTCGATGTTGTCGACCGCTTCCTGGGTCTCGACCTGAGGAAGGATCAGGACCTCGCCGTTGGCGATCTGCTGGTAGGGGGTCTGGCCGCCGTACGCCGCCGCCCGGATCGGCCCGTTGGATCTCTGTCCGAGCGGTGGGTAGAAGCAGGCCCGCGCAAGGGCCTGGGCGTCCGCCGCATTGTTGACCATCGGGCAGATCAATCCCCACGCGCCGGCGTCGAGCATCTTGCCGATGATCCCAGGCTCATTCCAAGGAACCCGAACGAGCGGCGTCACCGGGTGAGCCTGCATGGCCTGGATGCAGGCGACCGCCGAGGTATAGTCGTGCAGGCCGTGCTGGATGTCGATGGTGACGCTGTCCCAGCCCGCCTGGGCCAGGGCCTCGGCGACGAAGGTGGAGGGCAGCGTCGACCATGCATTCACGCAGGTCTTGCCGGCCATGAGCCGGGCTTTGAGAGGATTGCTCAAGGTCTTTTCCTATTTAAGTACATACTTAAGCGCTGGTGCGAGCTGCCGGGGCCGCGTGGTCCCCGCATGGTCCCGCGTGGGTTCAGAAGTAGGTCCGCACCGCTCCGGTGACGCCGTAGGCGTCATCCACCACGTGGAGCACCCGCCACTTGTCGAAGGTCAGGCAGGGGTGGGAGATGCCGAAGCCGACCATGTCGCCGACCCGCCAGGGCGTGTCCGGCGGCGTGGACAGGTAGGCATGCTGATCGTTCAGTTGGGTGACCCGATGGTCCTGCGGGGCGGGCTCCGGTCCGGCCATCCCCGCGCCCGGCCGAAACCAGGCCAGGGCCACCGGCGGGTCGTCGTAGGAGACGTCGCGCTTGCCCAGCGCCACAATGACTCGCCCGGGCTCGGGCACGGACTGGACATAGGCCCAGACCTCGAGCGCCGGAACGAGGCCGCCGTGGCTGGACGCCAGGGCCTGATCCCGCTGGGCCAGCAACGCGAACAGCTTGGTGTACATCACCGAGTCATGGGTGAGGTAACAGCCGCTGCGCAGGAGCACCATGCTCTCCTGGGCCAGGCGGATGGCGCCGAGCTTGGCGGCCACCAGGTCGAAGAAGGCTGAACCGCCGGCGCTGAACACAACGGTTCCGGGCGCAAACAGGCGCTCCGCCTCGCAGCGGTAGGCGAGGGCGGCCATCTCGTCCAGGAAGGTGGTCACCCGCGCCAAGGTCTCTTCGACGCTCGGTCCCCGGATGATGCCTTCGAAGCCTTCGACGCCAGCCAGGGCCACGAGGCCCGACGTGGCCCTGACGGCCCGCGCGACGACCAGCGCCTCTTCCAAAGACCGGCAACCCGTTCGGCCCCCGTCGAACCCAAGCTCGACGAGGACGCGGACGGGGCGGCCAAGGTCCGCCGCGGCCGCGGCCGCGGCGATCTGGTCGACGTTCTGGACGCTGTCCACAAGGCAGTAGAACTCGAAGCCAGGGTCCCGTTTGAGCTCCGCGACGATGTAGGCGATCCCCGCCCTTCCGATGAGCTGGTTGGCCAGGAATATCCTGGAATGGCCAAAGGCGCGGGCCACCCGCACCTGATGCGGCGTCGACAGGGTGATGCCCCAGGCGCCGTCCTCGATCTGCAGCCGGAACAACTCGGGGCTCATGGTGGTCTTGCCGTGCGGCGCGATCTGCACCCCGGAACCGGCCAGGAACGCCCGCATCCAGCGGCTGTTGTGGCGCAGGGCGCTGTCCTTGAGGATCGCCGCGGGGAGCGGCAGGTCTTCAGCCAGCACGTTCCAGCCCTGGGCTCCGACGTCCCCGAGCGCAACGGTGGCGCCGGAGCCCGGCGCGCCCTTCTCCCACGGCGCGATCGCCGCGCCAGCCGGCTGTGAAAGGAAGAACGTCATGGCCGTCTCCTTGAGGTTCCTGAACGGAAGCCACCATTTCATCGCGAGGAAAAATAGTAAAGACTATACATGAGTGCGCCGCGCGCGGGGCGCCGCGAACGCCGCGCGAGGCTTGCCGGGAAGCCGCGAAGGCCCATCCGTCGCGGTCACGCTATGCCGTCTCGTCCATTCGTTGAACCAGTGCGCTGGTTGTCGCGGTCTAGTTTATGCTATATCGTAGCGCTCGACGCCTTGCATGAAAGACGAGACTGATGATCCCGGCCTTCCCCGCAGCGCCGCCCCCGCGGGCCGGCGCATGCTCAGCAACCGAATGGCAGGCCCGCGTGGACCTCGCGGCCCTCTATCGGCTGGTCGCCCTGCACGGCTGGGACGACATGATCTTCACCCACATCTCCGCACGCATCCCGGGGGCGGACCATCATTTCCTGATCAACCCCTACGGTGTGTTCTTCGAGGAGATGACGGCCTCAGCGCTCGTGAAGATCGACCTGGACGGTCGGGTGATCGAGGGCGACGGGCTCATCAACCCGGCCGGCTTCACCATCCACTCAGCCGTGCATGCCGCGCGGCCGGAAGCGCGGTTCGTGATGCACCTGCACTCTCGCTCCGGCGTCGCCGTGGCCTGCCAGGCCGATGGCCTCCTGCCGCTGAGTCAGCACGCCCTCATCATCCTGCCGAGGCTCGCCTACCACGACTACGAAGGGATCGCCCTGGATCTGAGCGAACGCGAGCGTCTGGTCGCTGACCTTGGGGACAGGGTCGCCATGATCCTGCGCAACCACGGCACGCTCGCCGTGGGCGCCACCGCGGCCGAGTGCTGGTTGAACATGTACTATCTGGAACAAGCCTGCGATCAGCAGGTTCGCGCGCTGTCCGCCGGCCGCGATGGCCTGTTGCTGGCGCCCGACGCAGCCCGCGCGGCGGTGCGGGCGCAGGTCGCCCGTGGGCGCGAGAAGCTGGCCAGCCTGGCCTGGCCCGGCGCGCTTCGGCGCCTGGACCGGCGCCTGCCTGGCTACGACGCCTAGGTCCGCGCGGCTGCGGCCTCCCTGGCGCCGCCGCGTTCAGGCGCGCCCAGGTTCGGCGGCCTCTAGGCGATGGGCGCTCGACTGCCGGCGCCAGGGCCAGGCGCGCGAAAACTCGGATATCGTCGTCGATTATATAGTTCATGCTATACGACACTTGTGGCCGGCGGGGGACGATCCAGCACGCTGTCGCGGGTGCGGCTGTCGCTTGGATGTGGGGTTTTGGCCCGACGTTCCGGCACAACCAGCTGATTTTAGACGGAAAGATGTGCCGTCGCCAGCCGCCGCACCTCCGCCGCCGGCTCCCTGACAATTTGAGGCCGCGTAGCGATTCTGCTGCGGCCTCCCGATCCTCACTTTTACCATTGCGACGCATATAGTTTTTGCTATTGTCACGTCTGCGATGAAGAATGAGGGGGCGCGCAATGACCTTGGTCACACGTCTGAAGGTTTCGGTCTGCGTTACGAGTCTTGGGGCGGCCCTCATGGCGGCGACCGCTGTTCGGGCGGAGGAGGCGGGGGCCACGCCGGTCCTCGGCGAGCTGGTCGTCACCGCACAGCACCGCAGTGAAAACATTCAGAAGGTGCCGATCTCGATCAACGCCTTCTCCGCACGGGACATTCGAAAGCTCGGCATCCAGACCAGCACCGATATCGGTCTCGTCACGCCGAACGTGAACATCGCCCTGTCCCAGGGCGCCGGCAACCAGCCGATCATCACCATCCGCGGCATCGGCATCAACGACGAGAACACCAACAACGCCGGGCCGATCGCCGTCTATGTGGACGACGTCTACCTGAGTTCACCGGCCGCACAGACGTTCTCGACCTTCGACCTCGAACGGGTCGAGGTGCTCAAGGGGCCGCAGGGCACCCTGTACGGGCGCAACACCAGCGGCGGCGCGATCAACTATGTCAGCGTCAAGCCCAGCGACACCTTCAGCGCCATGGGTCACTTCAGCTACAGTTCGTTCAACACCTTCAACATCGAGGCGGCCGTTGGCGGGCCCATTGCCCCCGGTCTCGACGGACGCATCTCGTTCCTGAAGGACAATTCGGACGGCTACGCCTTCAACACCCTCACCGGCCAGCACGAGAACGGCGCCAACGACTGGGCGCTCCGTGGCCAGTTGCTTTGGAAGCCGCGCGACGACCTGAAGTTCCTCTTCAACGTCAATGGCGGCCAGATCGACACCCGTCCCGCCCAGTACGGCCACTATGGGGATTTCGTCCCCGGAACCCAGGGCCTGGCGAGTCCCGTTCTTTGCTCTGTGGCCGACACCATGGCCGACAAGTGTGTCGACCTCTTTGGCTACACCCAGCCCAAGAGCTACTACTCCGGCGGTTTCAACAAGCAGGCCCACCTGAAGGTCAACAGCATCAACGCCAGCGCGCGGATCGACTGGTTGCCGGGCTACCTGACCGTGACCTCGATCACCGCCTTCGAGCACAACGACAAGATCGAGCCGGAGGATACCGACTCGTCTCCCTATCGCGAGCTGGAGATCAACTGGGGCGTGAAGAACAACACGGTCACCCAGGAGTTCCGGGTGGCGCACACCGAAGCGAAGTACAACTGGACCGGCGGCCTATACTACCTGCACGAGGACCTGCGGCAAAACCAGCCGCTGGAATTCCTTCTGGACTACGACCTGTTCTACGGGCCGGGCTCAGGCGACGGGTTCGTCAACCGCCAGACCGACACCAGTCACCAGGTCACCGACGCCATCGCCGCATTCGGCCAGGGCGAATACAACGTCACCGACAAGCTGAAGTTCATCCTCGGCGGACGCTTCACCCACGAACACCGGACCTTCGAGTACGCCGGGACCATCCAGGTCCAGGAAGGCGGCATGGATCACTTCGGTCCGGCCGTGTCGCTGCTGCCGCCCGGCGCCGTCATTCCGGCGCTCAACAACTCCAACTTCTCCTGGCGGGTCGCCGCGGACTACAGTCTCACCAGCGACGTCCTGGCCTACGCCAGCATCGCCACGGGCTTCAAGAGCGGCGACTTCAACGGCGGCTTTCTCAGCACCGACCCGGTCCAGGCGCTGTTCCAGCTCAAGCCCATCGGCCCCGAGACGGACGTGGCCTATGAGATCGGGCTGAAGACCAGCTGGTTCGACCATCGCCTGGTGGCCAATGCGTCGGTCTTCTACACCGACTACAGCAACCTGCAGGTCTTCTCCCTGGTCCAGAGTCCCAACGGACCGCTGAACTCCCTCACCAGCGCGCAGAAGGCTCACAACGTCGGCGCGGACTTCCAGCTGACGGCCAAGCCGATCCCGGCCCTGACCCTCACGGCCAACCTCGGCCTGCTGGACGCCAAGATCGATCGGTTCGTCGTGCCCGGCGTGGGGGTGTCGTCTCTGCAGGGGCTGCAACTGGCGTTCTCGCCGCACGTGTCGGCCTTCCTGATGGCCGACTACAAGGTCCCGGTGGGTCCTGGAACCGTCGATTTCCAATTCAGCGCCAGCTACAAGGGTCACCAGTTCTACGACAGCACCAACGACCCTTACCTCGCCCAGAACGCCTACTGGCTTGAGAATATCAGGGTTGGCTACGAGGTCGGGCGCTGGGAAGTCGCTGGCTCGATCAAGAACCTGTCGAACCTGAAGTATACCAACGACGCCTTCGACTCGACCGGCCCCTTTGGCTACATCCAGCCGGTCTGGGGTA
The DNA here is from genome assembly GCF_049446115.1 of Caulobacter sp. KR2-114. Lineage (NCBI taxonomy): Bacteria > Pseudomonadati > Pseudomonadota > Alphaproteobacteria > Caulobacterales > Caulobacteraceae > Caulobacter > Caulobacter sp. KR2-114. Next base: position 310,886 of record NZ_JBMSEC010000005.1, on the reverse strand, counting down.
CGCCGCGCTGGTACGCGATCGAACTGAACTACCGTTACTAGGGTCCGGCCCATGCAACGGTTCGATGTCGTCGTGATCGGGTCGGGGGCGCTGGGGTCCAGCGCCGCCTTCCACCTGGCGCGGCGCGGGCAGTCGGTGGCCCTCGTCGACCAGGCGGCGATCGGCTCCCAGACCTCGCCTCGCGCGGCTGGCCTGAGCGGTCAAGTGCGGCGCAACCCGGTGATGGCGGCCCTGGCCCGGCGCTCGGTGGAGAAGATCCAGCGCTTCACCGCCGAGACCGGCCAGCCCATGACCTACCACCAGCCGGGCAGCATGAACGTGGCGCGCACCGAGCGCCACAAAGTTCAGCTCGAGAAGACGGCGGCCTACGGTCGGTCCCTGGGCTTCGATATCGACCTCATCTCGCCAGGCGAGGCGCATGAGCGGATGCCATTTCTGCAGACGAGCGGCGTCCTGGCGGTCACGCACATGCGCACGGACGTCTTCCTCGAGCCGTGGCAGATTCCGACGGGCTATGCGCGGGCCAGCCAGGCCCTGGGCGCCGTGACCATGCCGGACACCCAGGTGCTGAGCCTGGTGGTGGAAGACGGTGCGGTGGCGCGGGTGGTCACCGACAAGGGTGAACTCGCCGCCGACGCCGTGGTCGACGCCGCCGGCGGATGGACCCGCCTGGTCGCCGCAATGGCCGGCGCCGTGACGCCGATGGTCCCAATGCGTCACCAGCTCATGGTGACCGAGCCGATCCCAGGTGTGTCCAACAACCAGCCGATCGTCCGGATCATCGACACCAATGTCTATGTGCGGCCTGATCGCGGCGGCCTGATGCTGGGGGGCTATGAGCGGGATCCGACGCCGGTCGATCTCACCAAGGCAGGTCCGGGCTTCCGCATTGAGAACCTGGCCCTGGACCTGGATGTTCTTCGGCGCCTGGCCGCCGATGTCGAAGCGCAATTCCCGATATTCCAGACCGCCCCCTTGCGCGAACATCGTGGCGGACTTCCGACCATGACCCCCGACGGCGAGCACATCGTCGGACCCGCACCGGGGGTGAAGGGCCTCTACATCCTGGGTGGCTGCAACGTCGGCGGCCTGTCGATCTCGCCGGCGCTTGGCGAGGAGTTGGCGAGGTGGATCGTCACCGGCGCGCCCAGCGTCGATCTTTCCAGGATGTCGCCGGCACGCTTCACCACCGAGCTCTCCGCCTCGGACCTCTTTGAGGCCTGCAAGGCCCGATACGCCAACTACTACAGCCCGCCAGCGACGGTCGGTGCGGCCTACTAGCCCTTCCTCATTCCTCCTGTCACCGAGCTTTGCGATGGACCACACGCTCCAAACCCTGGCTGAGGGCCTGGCCTTCGGCGAAGCGCCCCGCTGGCGGGAGGGCAGCCTCTACTTCTCCGACATCCACGCCAATCGCGTGATGGCCCTGCGCCCGGACGGAGCCTGCGAAACCATCGCCACCTTCGCAGGGCCAGTGTCGGGCCTTGGCTGGCTGCCCGACGGGCGCATGCTGGTGGTTTCCATGCACGACAAGCAGGTGCTGAGGCGCGAGCCGGACGGTCGGTTTGTTTCGCACGCCGACCTGAGCGCTGTCGCCACGGGCTATGCCAACGACATGGTGGTGGACGACAGGGGCAATGCGTACGTCGGCAACTTTGGCTTTTCGCTCCATCCGCCCAGTGAGGTCCGGGCCGCGGCGATTGCCCTGGTGAGTCCCGGCGGCGCCGTAACCGTCGCGGCCGACGACCTGCTGTTTCCGAACGGCATGGTGATCTCGCCTGATGGCAAGACTCTCGTCGTCGCCGAAAGCCGCGGACGTTGTCTGACGGCGTTTGACGTCGCGGCCGGCGGCGCGCTCTGCAATCGCCGCCTCTGGGCCGCCGTGCCGGAGGGGACTTTCCCGGACGGGATCTGCCTGGATGCGGAGGGCGCCATCTGGATCGCGTCGCCTGCTTCCAACGAAGTGGTGCGGTTGCGGGAGGGCGGGGAGGTGGTCGAACGGATCGCCACGAGACAGCGGGCGATCGCCTGCATGCTGGGCGGCCTCGATCGGCGGACGCTCTATGTCCTCACGGCGGAGAGCACCGACCCGGCCTTTTGCACTGAGAACCATACCGCCCGGATCGAGGCGACGCGCGTGGAGACCCCCGGGGCCGGACGGCCCTGAGGAGCGTGGGCCGCCGGCGATGTCGACGCCAGCGGGCTGGAGCGGCTGACGGTTACAACGCGCTGGCGAAGCGACGAAGCCGCAAGAGCTCCGTCTGTGGCGGCGGAGCTGAACAATGGGAGGCGTCCGGATGCCGGACTTCGATTTGATCGTCAGGGGTGGAGAGATCCATGACGGCTTGGGCGGCGATCCCAAGGTGGCCGATCTTGCGATCCGTGATGGACGTATTGCGGCGATCGGCGTGATCCCCGGCACAGGCCGCAGCGAGCTTGACGCCCGCGGCAAGATCGTCACGCCGGGGTTCATCGACGTTCACACCCACTACGACGGCCAGGCGACCTGGGAAACGCAGATGGCCCCCTCGTCCAACCACGGGGTCACCTCTGTGGTTATCGGCAATTGTGGCGTCGGCTTCGCGCCCTGCCGTCCAGACGAGCGCGACATGCTCGTGAAGCTGATGGAGGGCGTCGAGGACGTTCCTGAAGTCGTGATGAACGAGGGCCTGCCTTGGAACTGGGAGACTTTCCCGGAATATCTCGATGCGCTCGAGCGGCGTGAGTTCGATGTCGACGTGGCCGCCCAGCTGCCCCATTCGGCGCTCCGCGTCTTCGTGATGGGCGCGCGCGGCGCGCGTCGCGAGCCGCCGACGGCCGCTGATCTGGCCTCCATGCGCCAGCTCACGGCCGAAGCCGTAAGGGCAGGCGCCATCGGGGTTTCAACCTCGCGCAACATCTTGCACCGGACCCGGGCCGGCGAACTGGCGCCAAGCCTCCATTCAGAGGAAGCCGAGTTGGCGGCCCTCGCCGCCGGTCTGCGCGATGCGGGGGCCGGCGTGTACCAGCTCATTCCCCAGGTCTTCGAAGACGCGGAGCAGGAGTTCGAACTGATGCGCCGCCTGGCCGAGACCGCCCAGCGTCCGCTTTCATTCTCCCTGCTCCAGATGGCGACCGGAGACCCGGACGCTTGGCGCAAGACGCTGGCGCTGTTGAAGAGGGCGAACGACGAAGGCGTCTCGATGACGGCTCAGGTCTTCCCGCGACCTGTCGGCTTCCTCTTCGGGCTGGACCTATCCTTCCACCCGTTCTCGCTTCACCCTAGCTTTCGCCCCCTCGCGGAGCTTCCGTTGGCGGAAAAAGTGCGCGCCATGCGCGACCCGCAGGTTCGTGCGCGCTTGCTGTCCGAGCATCCGGAAGACGCAAATCCGGTCTTCCTCGCGACGGTGGAAAATTTCCGCTTCGCCGTACCGATGGGCGATCCCCCGAACTACGAGCCCGATCTCGAAGATCAAATGCAGCGCAAGGCCAAGAAACGCGGCTTGAGCGTTGCGGAATACGCCTACGACCTGCTGCTCGAGAATGAGGGAAGGTCGATTTTCTTCATGCCCGCGGCCAACTACCGCGATGGCAATCTCGACGCCGTCCGCGAAATGGCGGCGAGCCCCTACACCGTGCTTGGACTGGGTGACGGCGGTGCTCACTATGGGCTGATCTGCGACGCCAGCTATCCGACCTTCATTCTCCAAGACTGGGTCCGCGACGCGCGGCCGGAACGGAAGATCGCCTTGCCGGTAGCGATCCGCGCACTGACGTCGGAACCCGCGCAACTGGTCGGTCTCAATGATCGCGGCCGTCTCGCGGTCGGCTACAAGGGCGATGTCAACGTCATTGACCTGGATCGGCTGCAACTGCACGCACCCACTGTCGTCCGTGATCTCCCGGCTGGCGGGCGGCGCTTGCGGCAACGGGCCGACGGATACGCTGCGACGATCGTCGCCGGCCAGGTGACCTATCGGGACGGCATCCACACGGGCGCCTTGCCCGGCAGGCTTGTCCGCGGCGCCAGGACCGAGCCGGAGCGCCTCGCGGCCGAAGCGTCGGCGCATGATCGGGCGTCTTGAAGGCTGGTCGCGGTCGTACGAAAGCAAGCGTGTGACTACTGGGCCCGCGCCTGCCGAGCCCGAGCTCGCCGATTCCCTTCAATGGCGTCGTCCTGAGCGCCCGGCGATGATTTCCACCGTACCGCCAAGTCTTAGACCCTGACGGGGCAATTCACCGCCGGGAAGGGCCTCGTCTTGGCCTGATCAGCGTCCACGGGCGACGAACATGGGGACGACAGAAGGATCGCGCCTCGACCTCGTCCGGCCAAAGCGGCGCGTCCTGACGACGCCCCGCGCGCAACGCTCTTCCGTGCAAGCCCCCAGGTCATGATTTAAGTCATTGATTTCGCTGGCGCGCCGAACCGGTAGCTTCCGAGAACTATTCCTACGCTATGGCGCTATAACGCTCGATTTCCCGCATCTGCTCGGGCTTTGAACGCGGATTAGGCTTTGGAAGGTCTGGCTGGCGTTCGCTAGCCCCGAAAACGCTTTCCCCGTGACGGGACACAGCAGACCTTTCATCTTAGCATTGTCACATGGGCGCCGACGCCAACCAGCGGCCGTTCACCTTTGGGGACTGGGAGGTCCATCCCTCGCGCGGCCTGCTTACAGGCTGCGAAGGCGAAAGCGTGCGGCTGGAACCACGGCTTATGGACCTGCTACTCCTGTTTGCAGGCTCTGGCGGACGCGTGCTTGCCAAGGACGAAATCGCAGCCGCCACCTGGGGCGACCGCGCCATCGGCGACGACACCCTGGCCGCCGCCCTCAGCGGTCTGCGCCGCGCCCTCCGCGCCACGCCGGAGCAACGCTACATCGAGACCATCGCAAAGCGCGGCTATCGCGCCGTCGCCGGGCAGGCGTCGCTGGAGCCGGCTTTGCCCAGCGCTGCCGAGGGACCAGCACAAGCCGCCGCACTGGTGGCGCGGGGCCGACAGGCGCTGGCCTCGCCAACGCTAGCCAGCTTGGTTCAGGCGCGTCTTTGCTTCGAGGCGGCGATGGAGAAGGCCCCTGGCTGGTCGCCCGCTCACCAGCTGAACTGCAGCTGTCCCTCACCTTCCGACATCCCAACATCGCTGGCGTGCACTTGGCGGCTCCGTCGCAGCCCCGCAAGCCACGTCGCGCTTTGGCGTAGGTCGGCCGAACCGGTCTCTTCTGAGAACTATTCCTACGACATGGTCCTCTAGAGTGCGGAAATCAGCCAGTCGCAAGCATGCAGCCAAGCGGCGCGAGCGGGGAACTCGCACCGGACTTCAAGCATGAGGTCCCCCGTCTACAGGCAGTCGAAGCAAGATCACGTCCCATGCAAGGGCGCCAAGTTCTCGGTCGGCGCCAGGTGTGCCGCCCCAGGCGCGTTCTGGCGGCGCCGGGCGCTGGGTCTCGCCCGGGAAGACCGGGCTGTGGCCGGCGTCCGGGTGCTCGACCAGGGTGGCGGTTCGTCCGTGCAACTCCAGCCTCTCTATGATCCGGCGCGCCGCAGTGTCGGAGGGCCAGAGTGCGTCGGCCTTTCCGGCCACCAGGATGATCTCGGCCCGGACATCCTCCACCGGGATAGCGGCCGCTGGCAGATCGTCCGCAAAGGTCCGAAGGCTGAGCTCGTACATCGGCCGAAAGATTGGATCGCGCGTGCCGAACGGCGGCCAGGCACGGGGATCCCAGGTCACGAATGGCAACGGCGTGCCGGCCCAGGTGAAGGACGAACGGGGCGGCCACGCGGAACCGTCTAGCCCTGGCCCGTTATTTTGCCACACCTCGGCCGACGGACTGATCGCGATCACCTGTCCCACGCGTGGGTCTCGAACCGCGGCCAGCAGAGCGGCCGTGGCGCCGAATGATGTGCCGAGAAGCACGATACGGTCGCAACCTTCGGCTTGTAGGCGGTCGACACCGCGAACAAAGGTCTCCAGCGGCACAAGGTTGATGCCAGGCGGCTGCCCCTCACCGCCCCACCAGCGGAGTGCGAGCGTCGTGGCGCCCAGCGCGGAAAATCGCTCCGCCCGCTCTAGATCGACCCTGCCGCTAGAGCCGGTGAGCACCATGACGCCCAAGCCGTTGGGCGTATCCGGACGCACCAAGGCGCCCTGCACGTCGCCGCTCGCTAGCCGTTCGATTGAAGACATTTTGAGGATCCCCGTTCGCCCAAAGGATAATATGCACTGTGTATAAAATGCATGCCGTGTATTTTTTCGCAATGACCGAAAGCGAAGGCACAGGACGGCGTCGGCGAGGCGGAAAGCGCGACCGGACGCGGTCGGCACTTATCACCGCCGCCGGCGACTTGATCCGCGATCACGGGTACGAGGCGGCGACGTTGGAAGCTATCGCCGCCCGGGCCGGCATGACCCGCGGCGCGATCTACGGAAACTTCACCAATCGCGACGACCTGTTCGCCGAGGTCGTGCTCGAACGCTGGACGCCGGTGACGCCCGAGTACCTGCCCGGATCCAGCTTTCGAGAACACATGGCGCGGCTGGCGCGCGCCTATTTCGCCGCGGCGCGCGAGCGGGCGCCGGCTGTTCATGCTGCGTCCTTCCAGCTGCAGGTCCGCCGTCACGAGGCTCTAAGGCGCCGGTTGGCCATTCAGGGCCGCGAGATTATCGAGAGCACGGCTCGGGAATTGCTCAGCCTCTACCCAGCGGCAGAGCTGCCAGTGCCCGCGGTCCCGCTGATCAAGGCGCTGGCGGCGTTGGGCGAGGGCCTGATGGCCGCTTATTTCGCCGATCCCGAATACTATCCGGAAGAAGTCTTCGTGATGGCATTTGAAGCGCTCGCTGGGAGATGAAGCTACCGGGGGCCAATCAGGTGCGGGCGAGCGGTCGCGTCGCGAATTCGGCTACCGGCGCGCAGTTTGGCGTAGGTGTGCCGAACCGGTCACTTCCGAGAACTATTCCTACGCTTCGGCGCTCTAAAGTGCAGGAATGGATCAGGAAGCCAGGAAGCGGACCTAGGCAAGCAGTCGTTCAATCACCACTGCCACACCGTCCTCATCATTCGACGAGGTGATCTCGCTCACAGTGGCGAGGACCTCGGGATGGGCGTTCGCCACACCCACGGAGTGACCGGCAAAGGCCAACATTTCGAGGTCGTTGGGCATGTCGCCGAAGGCCACGACATGGCTCGCGCAGATTCCGAGGCTCGTGCAGAGCGCCTCCAATCCGCTGGCTTTGGTAACGCCTGCCGGAGCGAGTTCGACAATCGGCAGGCCGGAGTGGCTCAGGTGGGCTCTACCGTCAACGTGCGTCGCGACCAGAGCCGCGAGGCGTTCGGCGTCGTGCGAGGGGTGGTGCGCGATAATCTTCGTGACCGGTTCTTCAACCAGGGCCAGGGCGCACGGGACCCGCGTCACCGGCCCGGCGTACCATTCGTCCCAATACGGCGGGAAGTGGTGCTCCTGGGAAAAGTCGCCCAAGTTCTGAACGGCAAAGGCGAGGCCGGGTATCCGCTCGCGAAGCTCCGTGATCAGCGTGTGACCGAACCGCGCGGGGAAGGTGCGATGTTCCCGGACGCGGCGCAGCGCGAGATCGTAGATCACTGCGCCATTGCAGCAGACCGCGACGCCCGGCAGCTCCATTTGGTCGGACAACGTCACAACGCTCTCTGGGGGCCGGGCGGTGACGAAGGCGATCGCTACGCCGGCCTCGTGCGCCACCTTCAAGGCCGCTCTGGTCCTCCCTGACACGCTTCCGTCAGATCGGAGCAGGGTCCCGTCTAAGTCTGTGGCAATCATTTCAGGTCGCATAGGATCTCCGAAGACGCCAATCCCAGCTTGAGTGCACATTCGTCGACTGCAACCGCGCCGGTCAACGGCAGCGACGGTTTGAACCGATCAATCGCGCGATGTCCGAAACCCGCAGTCCGGAAAGGACCGCAGAGCGATCTCCGTGATGAAGCCCTGTGGCGAAGCGCAGGTCAGACCGGAGCCTAAGTAAGTTGTCTGAGGCCGCTCAGCGTGGTCAGAAACGACGTGTCCGGCCACGGCTTGAAATCTACCCGCGTCGCATGGCCGGTCAATACAGCGGCGAAGGGCATTTCGGCTCCCGCCGCGGCCTCCGCGTCAATGGGGTGATCTCCGACGTAGAGACTATCGGGAGCGGAGGCGTGTAACCGGCCAAGGGCCGTCAGCAATCCCTCCGGATGAGGCTTTTGATTTGTCACGTCCTCATAGCCGACGATTGCGTCGATGCCTTCGAGCAATCCGTCCCGCGCGAGGATCGCCTCGATCCTGTACCGAAATTTGGTCGAGACAATCGCGGTCGTGACGCCTGCTGATTTGAGCGCGCGCACCGTTTCGGCCGTGTCAGGGAATAGCGTTGTCAGTTCGACCATCTTCGCGTCCGCTCGCGCTACAAAGTGGTCAGAGAACGCCCGGATCAGTGACGCGTCGGTCAGGCTGGTAAGCATGGCGAGCGTCGTTGAGAGGCTTTGGCCGATCGTCGCCCGGATCGCAGCTGAACCGGCCATCGGCAGCGCCATCTGATCAAGTGCATAGTTCACGCACTCGATTGTGCCCAAGCTTGATTCCGCGAGCGTGAGATCGAAGTCAAATATGACTGTCTTGGGGATGGTCAGCCTCGCATTCTCATGGACGTTCATCCGGGGAGCTCCGAGGAAGTGGGTGTGTCGCAACCCCAGCTTCGTTCAGACGGCCCCCGGGTGGACAACCTTCGTAGCTTCGACAGCTAGACGCCTGAGGCCTCGGTCTTCAATCGGCCGCCCGCCCGCAACCAACAAGGCGGGTTAGCGGTCGGAGCCCCGCTCGGCGCGAAGTTTCATCTTTGCCCCCTTAAGAAGATCAAAAATGAACAGGAAGACGTAGGCCAGCAACGAAGCGAACGCGAGCACCTCGACAACCGGCTCTTGCTTCCAGACCAACGCGTCTGCGGCAATCGCCCCGACGAACGCGATCGCGAAGACCACGCGACGCGGGCGGCCGGCGCGGACAGCTTGGTAGTATTCCTCGCGCGTGGATGAAAAGGCCCTCGCCCCATAGAGATGGAAATAGAACGGGAAAGCCCATTCGCATATCGCGATGAGCGCCGCGGCAACACCAACGCTCAACACGGCTTAATACCCACACATCGAATCTACGCCTTTGCCCAACACGAAACTTAAGCCCTTGCGGGAAAGATTCACCGCCCCAGGAAGGACTTTCGAGGCGACACCCGATCCTTGACCAATCGCGATCCCGATCGCGCCAAGGGTCGCGTGCTGAGGGCGGCCAGCCAGGAGATTAGCCCCCACCGAGACAGCAGACGATCCCAAGTTCACGAGCTCGGCGACGCCGGCCACGGCCACCACCGGAACATCGAACGGACCGGTGGGCGCTCCGGCCAGGGCAAGGGCCCCAGCGCCCATCGCGGTCAGATCAGCGCCCGTGCTGACCTTGTCGGCCGTGTCGGCGATGGCCGCCCAGGCCTTGCCCCAGCGCATAGTCGGGTGTCGGATGAAGCCCACCGTGACTATCCTTCATGAGCCGAATCCGAAGTCGAGACCCTTGTACCGCTCGGGAAAGACGCTACCGTTGAAAGTGGATGATCCGCCTTTCAACCGTCAACTGCATTGAGTAATCCTGGGCGCTGGCGGTCGCGCGGACGCAGGGGATCTGGGAGTAAGGCGGTGAAGCGTAACAATCATTCCATCGCGGCCCTGGCCGCCGCACTCACCGCGACCGCCGCCTCGGCCCACGCCCAGACCTATGCCGACCCCGCCGGCTCCGGCGCCATCGTCGGCGCCCTGCGCTGGATCCAGGGAACGCTGCTGGGCACCGCAGCGACGGTGGTGGCGGTGATCGCCGTGGCGGTAGTGGGGTATATGATGCTGACCGGGCGGATGAACTGGCGGTATGGGGCGACGGTGATCCTTGGCTGCTTCATCCTGTTCGGCGCCGCCAGCATCGTCGGCGGCATCCAGGCGGCCGCCCAGACGGGCTACTGACCCCGTGAGCCACCTGGATCGCGACACCCTGTTCGTGGGCCTGACCCGCCCGCAGATGCTGGCGGGGGTGACCTACAGCTTCGTGATTATCAACGCGGTGGTCACCACCGAGCTCTTCCTGATGCTCAAGACCCCCTGGGTGCTGGCCGGCGCGCTGGCGCTGCACGGGGTCGGCTGGCTGGCCTGCCTGCGCGAGCCCAGGATCTTCGACATCTGGCTGATCAAGATGTCGCGCTGCGGCCGCGTACGAACCTGGTCGATCTGGCGATGCAACTCCTACCGGGCCTGAACCTGGCGCACCCGACCCTCTCGCCGCTGAGCGCCGATCCGGAGGCGTGGCGGCGCGAGCCGACGGTGGGGAGCAAGCTGCCCTACAGGGCCCAGGTCGACGACCACACCATCCTGCTGGCCGATGGCCGGCTGATGCAGACCCTACACCTGGAAGGCCTGCTGTTCGAGACCGCCGACACCGACGAACTGAACTATCGCAAGGACCTGCGCGACGCGACGCTCAGGGCGCTGGGCTCCTCCCGGTTCGCCCTCTACCACCATGTGGTCCGCCGGCGGGTCAGCCTGGGCGGGGAGGACGACTTTCCCGATCCGTTCAGCCGCCAACTGGACGCCGCCTGGACCGCCCGGCTGCAGGCCAAGGAGCTGTTCCGCAACGATCTGTTCCTGACCATCGTCCGCCGGCCGCTGCAGGGCCGGGCTGGCCTGGCGGAGGCCGTGCTGAAGCTGCTGGAGCCCCGGCGCCAGGATGCGGCGGGCCTGGCGGCCGAGCTGCGCGCGCTGGATGCGGCCCGTGACGTGGTGCTGGCGGCGCTGGGGCCTTACGGCGCACGGCTGCTGGGCGTCTACGAGGGGCGCGGCGGCCTCTGCTCGGAGCCGTTGGAGTTCCTCAGCTCTCTCTACAACGGCGAGCTTCGCCCCCGGAAGCTGCCCGAGGCAGACCTCGCCGAGCACGTCGCCTACCGCAGGATCAGCTTCGGCCAGCAGACCATCGAGATGGCGCCGGGCGGCGAACAGGGCCGCGGGTTTACCGGGATCATCTCGATCAAGGACTATCCGGGGCAGTCGACGCCCGGAATGCTGGACGACCTGCTGCGCCTGCCGGTGGAGATGGTGATCAGCCAGAGCTTCGCCTTCGTCGACCGGGCCGCGGCCCTGGGCCGGGTGAACCTGGCGCTCCGCCGGATGCGCGCGGCCGACGACGAGGCCATCAGCCTGCGCCAGGAAATGGGCGACGCGCGCGACGACCTGGCCGCCGGCCGCGCCGCCTTCGGCGAACACCACCTGACCGTCGCCGTGCGCGGCCCCAGAACGGAGCGGGTGAACGAGGGCATTGCCGAGGTGCAGGCCGCGCTGACCGACCTGGGCATGGTCGCGGTGCGCGAGGACCTGGGGCTGGAGCCGGCGTTCTGGGCGCAGTTCCCGGGCAACAACCACTTCATTACCCGCCGCGCCCTGGTGGCCAGCCGCAACTTCGCCAGCATGGCCTCGTGCCACAATTTCGCTCTCGGGCGACCGGACGGCGCCCACTGGGGCCGGGCCGTCGCGGTGCTGGAGACCACCGCTGCGGGCCCCTATTTCTTCAACTTCCACCAGGGCGACCTCGGCAATTTCACCGTCATCGGCCCTTCGGGCTCGGGCAAGACGGTGGTGCTGAACTTCCTGCTGGCGCAGTCCCGCCGCTTCGACCCGCGCATCGTCTTCTTCGACAAGGACCGCGGGGCGGAGCTGTTCCTGCGCGCGATCGGCGGGCGCTACGACGTGCTGCGCCCGGGCGAGCCCTCCGGCCTCAACCCGCTGGCGCTGCCCGACACCCCGGCCAACCGCCGTTTCCTGATCGACTGGGTCTCCACCCTCGCCTCGCCGGGCCGGCCGCTCGACCCGGAGGACGCCGCCCAGGTCGAGGACGCCGTCCATGCCAACTTCACCGCCCCGGCGGCCCTGCGCCGGATGAGCGCCTTCGTCGACCTGTTCCGGGGCGCGCGGCGGCCGTCAGCCGACGATCTCTACGCACGGCTGCGGCCGTGGTGGGGCAGCGGCGAACACGCCTGGCTGTTCGACAACGCCGAAGATCTGGTGGACCCGTCGGCCCAGGTGGTCGGCTTCGACATGACCCGGCTGCTGGACGACCCGGTGATGCGCACGCCGGCGATGATGTACCTGTTCCACCGGGTGGAGGAGCGCCTGGACGGGACCCCGGCCATCATCGTCGTCGACGAGGGCTGGAAGGCGCTGGACGACGCCGTGTTCGTCGAGCGGCTGAAGGATTGGGAAAAGACCATCCGTAAGCGCAACGGCCTGGTGGGCTTCGTCACCCAGAGCGCCGAGGACGCCCTGCAGAGCAAGATCGCCTCGGCGGTGGTCGAGCAGGCCGCCACCCAGATCTTCATGGCCAATCCCAAGGCCCAGGCCGCCGACTATGTGGACGGCTTCGGCCTCACGCCCCACGAATTCGACATCGTCCGCACCCTGCCCGACAGCGAGCATTGCTTCCTGATCAAGCATGGGCGCGACAGCGTCGTCGCCCGGCTGAACCTGCGGGGCGAGACCGACCTGTTGACCATCCTCTCCGGGCGCGAGCGCACCGTGCGGCTGCTGGACGAGATCCGCGCCCGCACAGGCGATGCGCCGGAGGCCTGGATGCCCGCCCTGCTCGAGGTGGCCTGATGGCCCTGGGCTGCAGCGCCGCCGGCACGGAGTCCTCGCTGCTGGCCGACCTTGCCGGCTATGCGGACTGCTCCGCCCACGCCCTCGGCCAGTCCGGGTTCGGCGGCGGCCTGCCGACCGGCCTGCTGACCGCCTGCCTGACCATCTATGTCGCCCTGTTGGGCTACCGGATGCTGCTGGGCGAGGCGTTCGGCGCCCGGGCCATCGTGACCGCGGCCGTCCGCGTGGGGGTGGTGGTCACGTTCTGCCTCAGCTGGTCCACCTTCGAGCAGGTGATCTACCGGGTGGTGATCGACGGCCCCGCCGAAATTGCCGCCGGCGCGCTGAACGGGGCCAGCCCGAGCCTGCAGGAGATCGGCGCTCGCGCTCAGCGCGACTATGAGACGGTGCAGTTCGACCGTGGCAACGGCGCCGCGCCGCTTGCCGCCCCGAACGGCGCGCCTGGTCAGCCGCCGCTCCCGCCCGGCGCCCAGCCGCCGCCGGGGCTGGGCCAGCCCCCCGCCACGCCCGGCCCGCAGACCCTCGGACCAAGGCCCGTCACGGCGGCCGGCGCGGTGTTCCTGGCCTCCGCCGCCGGCGGGCTGATCGCCGTGCGCCTGGCGGCCGGCCTGCTGCTGGCCATCGGCCCGCTGATCATCGCCTTGGGCCTGTTCGACAGCGGCCTGGGCCTGGTCGAAGGCTGGCTGCGCGCCCTGGCGGGGGCGACCCTGGCGTCGGCCGGCCTGCTGGTGACCTCGCTGCTGGAGCTGGATTTCGTCGACGCACGCGTGGCCGTGCCGCCCACCGACATGCTGTCGCCCCAGGGGCTGATGACGATCGGCATCGTGTTCTCGGCGGTGAGCCTGGTGATGATCGCCGCCACCGGCGCGGCCGCCCGCGGCGTGCGCCTTCCTCTGCGGATCGGCGTGGACCATAGGGGCGCCAGCGCCTTCGCGGCCGATGGGCCGGCGTCGATCCCCACGACGGCCAGGCCCTCGGCGGTCGCCGCCGCGCCGGAGCCGGCGTCGCGGGCCCAGTCCATCGCCGACGCCATCGCCGCCCAGTCCCGCCGCGAGCGGATGGCGAGCGTCGGCGCGCCGGAGGGCGGACCTCGCCGAACCGGCCTTTCCAGGCCCGGCCAGGGCGGAAGCGAGACGGACGCCGTCCGGCCGGCTCCGCTGGGCCAGAGCCTGCGCCGCGCGCCCCGCGCGCGCCGTTCCGCCAGCGTCACCCGTAGAGAGAGCCGCCAGTGAGCGACGAACGCGAGGCCTACTACGCCAAGGCCGCCACCTGGGCGTTCGACGAACAGGCCGGCGCCCGCCGGATGCTGCGCCAGACGCGGGTGTTCGCGGCCGTCGCGGCCGTGGTGGCGATCCTGGAGGCCTTAGCCATCCTGATGCTGACGCCGCTGAAGTCTGTGACGGCGGTGCCGATCCTGGTGGACCGGCAGACCGGCTTCGTCGAGGTGCTCAAGCCCGACGGCCGCAAGGAGCTGACCCCCAACGCCGCCCTGACGGAATCCTTCCTGGCCCAGTACGTCATCGCCCGGGAAAGTTTCGATATCGCCAGCATCGCCCGCGACTACCACAAGGTGGCGCTGTGGTCCGGCGGCGGGGCGCGGGACGACTACCTGGCGGCGACGGTGGCGTCCAATCCGCAGAGCCCGTTGAAGCTTTACCCGCGCAGCACCGTGGTCGAGACCCGGGTGAAGAGCATCTCGCCGATCGGCGCCACCACCGCCCTGGTGCGTTTCGAGACGCGCCGCCACGACCAGGACGGCCGCCAGGCGCCGCCGCAGGCCTGGGCGGCGGTGGTCGGCTATCGCTACGTCGATGGGCCGATGTCGGTGGAGGACCGCTTCGTCAACCCGCTGGGCTTCCAGGTGGTCCGCTATCACCGCGACCCCGAGGCCCTGGAGCCCGAGACGCCGGCCGCGCCGGCCGCCGAAGCCCCGGCGCAGACCGCCGCCACCGCTGCGCCCGCGGCCGGCGCCACCGCCGCGCCGGCAGGCCCGTTCGGCGCCGGCTCGGCGCCGAGGCCCCACCCATGAGGCGCCGGACCCTGCTGGCCGCCGCACTCGCCGCCGCGCCCGCCCTGGCGCTGGCGGCGGTCAGCCCGCGCCCGGGCCCGGAGGACCCCCGCATCCAGGTGGTGGAGTACGACCCGCAGCAGGTGGTCACCCTGAAGGTGGCGTTCGGCTATGCCCTGACCTTGGAGTTCGCCCCCGACGAGCGGATCGAGAACGTGGCGGTGGGCGCGAGCAGCGTCTGGCAGATCACCCCCAACAAGAGCGCTGACCACCTGTTCATCAAGGCGCTGCAGGGGGCGGCGGTGACCAACATGACGGTGATCACCGGCGAGCGGAGCTACAACTTCGAACTGATGCCGCTGGTGAACGTCGACCCGTCGGCGCCGTTCGTGGTGCGCTTCATCTATCCGGCCGGGCCCGGCACGCCCGAGCACCTCCCGCCCGCCCCGCCGGCCACCTACCGGTTGAGCGGCGCCAAGGCGCTGCGGCCGACGGACATCAGCGACGACGGCCGCTTCACCACCCTCGCCTGGGCGCCGGGCGCGCCGATCCCGGCGGTCTACGCCCGCGGCCCCGGCGGCCAGGAGGTGCTGGTCAACGGCGCCTTCCGCGACGGCCGCTATGTGATCAGCCAGGTGGCCGACACCCTGATCTTCCGGCTGGGGAACCAGGAGGCCCGCGCCAGCCGCCGCCTGGTCAAGCCGAAGAAATGACCGGCTTTCCTCCCCGTCCCGGGCGGCGCGGGCCGCCGCCGCCGCCCGCGCCGGACGCCGTGGCGCCCGCCGCCGCCGCGGGCGACGCCGTCCGGCCCAACGTCGAGCTGCCCCCGGCCGGCGTGCCGCTGCCGCTGGTGCTGCTGATCTTCGCCGTGCTGGGCGTGGGCCTGTTCGTGGTGCTGAACGGCCATCGCCGCCAGCTGCAGGCCGACGCCGGCCGCCCCGCCCGCCCCTCGCCCGCCGGACAGTTGGCCCAGGCGGAGCCGATCCCGCCGCTGGCGGTGCCGCCGGCCCCGCCGCCGCCCACGCCCGCGCCGCCCCGGCCCCCGGCGCCGCCCAGGATCCAATACGTGATCCGCCCCGGCCCCGCCCCGCCCCCCGTTATCCAGTACGTCGAGCGTCCGTCGCCGGCGCCCCCGCCGCAGCCGCCCGGCCGGGCCGCCGACCCGGCGCTGGTGCTGGACCTCGGCGGCGGCGGACCGACGCCCGCGGCCGACGACACCGCCGCCACGGCCACCGTGCTGCGCAACCGCACCACCCTGGTGCCGGAGGGCACGCTGATCCCGGCGGTGCTGGAGACGCCGATCGATTCCACCCGGCCGGGCCCGGTGCGCGCCCTGACCACCGGCGACACCTGGGGATTTGACGGCTCGCGGGTGCTGATTCCGCGCGGCAGCCGGCTGCTCGGCGACTTCCGCTCCGACCAGCAGGCGGGACAAAAGCGGGTGCTGGTCAGCTGGAACCGACTGGTGCGGCCCGACGGCGTCGCCATCCGGCTGACCTCGCCCTCGGCCGATCCGTTGGGCGGCATCGGCGTGGCCGGCGACGTCAACAACCACATCCTGGCCCGGGCGACCAGCGCCGTGCTGCAGACCGCGCTGGTGGTGGGGACCAACCTGGCGGCCCGCCCAGGCGCCGGCGGGGTGGTGGTCAGCATCCCCAGCCAGACCATCGCCACCGCGGCCCAGCCGCTGATCCCCACCCCGGACACCAAGCCGACCATCAAGGTCCGCGAGGGCGCCGCCATCACCGTGTTCGTCGCCCGCGACCTCGATTTCAGCGGCACGGTCAATCGGCCATGAGCCGGGTCGAGACGGCGAGCTACCTCGACCACTACCTGGGCCCGATCGCGGCCAGCCTGGCCCGCCCGGACGTCACCGACATCTACATCAACCGCCCGGGCGAGCTGTGGCTGGAGACCCTGGGCGGACGCATCGAGCGGGTGCTGGAGCCGGCGCTCAGCGAGGCCTGGCTGTGGCGCCTGGCGCGGCAGATCGCCAGCCACGCGCACCAGGGGATCAGCCGCCGCCACCCGCTGCTGGCCGCCAGCCTGCCGGACGGCTCACGGGTGCAGGTCGCCGCCCCGCCGGCCACCCGCGGCGCCATGGCCTTCGCCTTCCGCCGGCACCTGGCCGCCAGCGTGCCGCTCGAGGCGTACGCCCCCGCCGGCCGGGACGGCGCGCGCCAGGACCCCCTCCGCCAGGGCAGCGGCGGCCGCGAAGACCTGCGCGAGCTGCTCGACCGCGGCGACCACGCCGCCTTTCTGGCCGAGGCCGTGCGCCGGCGGCTGAACATCGTCATCTCCGGCGGCACCTCCGCAGGCAAGACCACCCTGCTCAACAGCCTGCTGGCCGAGATCGCGCCGCACGAGCGGCTGATCTTCATCGAGGACACCCCGGAGCTGCGCCTGCAGCACGCCAACAGCGTCGGCCTGGTGGCCGTGCGCGGGGCGGAGGGCGAGGCGGCGGTCACGCCGGAAGACCTGCTGCAGGCCGCCCTGCGCATGCGCCCCGACCGCATCATGCTGGGCGAGCTGCGCGGCGGCGAGGCCTTCACCTTCCTGCGCGCCATCAACACCGGCCACCCCGGCTCGATCACCACCCTGCACGCCGACAGCCCCGACAAAGCCCTCACCCAGCTGGCGATGATGGCCCTGCAGGCCGGCCTCGGCATCGCCTTCACCGACGTGCGCGAACTGGTGCGCAACATGGTCGACGTGGTGGTGCAAGTCGAGCGGCGCGACGGACGACGGGTGATCGGCGATATACGCCTAGGCTAACCGGCGTTGATTGCGCTCACGCCAAAGTTACAATTGATTCAAGAAGACGTTTCTAGCGCCGGAATTCTCAAGAAACGCACGCGCGCGAGATTTATCCACAAATGCAGTTGTAGAAGGCGGGAGCCGGAAGGCGTCACCGACAAACGTAACCTTAGAATCGTGCCACTCAAGAACTAGCTAGTTGCGTCCACGAGAAGGACCGCCGACGCGACAGAAGAACTATTGCGGGCCTGCCTCACCGTATCGAGCCGCTCGCGGTGGACGTCCGACAGTTGCCCCGCGGGCGAGAGCGCCTCGACCATCACGGACGCGGTAAAGTCCCGGCCGTTCAGCTTCTTGGGACGGTCCTTCTTGATCGCCGTCGGTCCGCCCTTGGCCGCGGACGCCGCCTCGCAGTAGCGCCGCCATCGCCGCGCGAGGATGGCTTCCGACACGGACCACCCCACGACCAGGGCCGCGGCGAACTGGTGGCTGTTGTAGTGGGCGATGCAGTCCTGCAGCAGCGGCAGGAGCTGGAAGGTTTCCTTGCCGAAGCTGGCGACGATCAACGCGAACGTCTGAGCCGAGTTCCGTAGGGCGTTGGCGGGCAAGTAGATCTGGGCGGGGTATCCCAGGATAGCCGGCGCCCACGGTCCGGTTAACTGCATCGCCACAAAACCGAATGCAAACACATTGGTTGCGAGGCCACGCAACCGTGCGCAGGACGTGTCTGGCCTGCAATCCGAGGATGGCGCCAAGAAAGTCTCGGCCTAGAGTGACCGCCGTCACTGCGATTTCAGGGAGTGGGCCTCAGATGGACGTCGTTGAAGCGATCCACACGCGGCGGTCGATCCGAGACTATGCGGCGCGCGCGCTGGACCGCCCGTTGATCGAAGCCCTGATATGGGATGCGGCGCAGGCCCCGCCGCCCTTTGCTGGTCAAGTGCCCTGGACCTTCAACGCGGTGTGCGGCGCAGAGCGCATAGCACGGTACGGGTCGCAGGCTAGGCAGTACGCGCTCGATCACCGCCCTGACGGCGAGGGCCCTTTCTGGGCCGACCGCGAAGAGTTCAAGGTGTTCTGGGATGCTCCGGCCCTCGTGATCATCTCGGGGCGGGTCGAGGACTGCTGTCGGGCGGGACAGTTGCTGGTGCTGTCGGCTCACGCCCGAGGCCTTGGAGCCTGCTGGGTCGGCTCACCGATGCAGTGGCTGCGGACGCCCGAGGCCAAGAGCGAGATCGGCATTCCCGAAGAGGCCGAGCCCGTTTCAGCCATCTGCCTCGGTTACCCCGCCTCCACGCCACCACCACTAGAACGCGGCCGTCCGGCCATCTTCTGGCGGGAGTAGCCGACTATGACTATCGCCCGGGCGCCACGCGCCGGGGGAACGAGCTGTCTGAGACTGCGAGTCTGACGCTCCGCTGTGACATCGCCTTGCTTGCGGACGGTCTGCCGCAGCAGGGACGAATACGGCGGAACGTATGGGCGGTCTTCGCCCATCTCATGCAGCGCTGAGACGAAAAACGCCCCATCCCGCGAATCTATTTTTCCGTATGTTTTCCGTACAAGCTAGCGAATCATCGCTTAACTCTTTGATTTCGCTGGCGCACCCGACACGATTCGAACGTGTGACCTTTGCCTTCGGAGCGTGGCCAGTCGGTATTTTCGATCCTTCGCCAGAGCTCGCGATTCCGCGACAACCTCTTGAATCTAATCAACTTGCCCGTAGCTTCGTTCCGAAGGGAGCACGCCGCGATATCCCGCGACTTGCCCCCAGATGCTTCCGTGGTGCTTCCGCGGAAACGAAGGCAATGGTCGCTGCGGGTAGGCAAAAGTGCGGATTTCCAAACGGTCGATTGATGCGCTGAAGAAGCAGGAAGCGGACTATTTCGTCTGGGACGAAGACCTCCCAGGCTTCGGTGTGCGCGTCTTCGCCTCCGGTCGAAAGAGCTATCTGGTCCAGTACCGAAACCTGCGTCGGACACGCCGCATCACCCTCGGCCTGCACGGCGCGCTGACGCCTGAAGACGCCCGCAAGCTCGCGAAGGCGCACCTGGGTGACATCGCGAAGGGGGGAGATCCCGCCGAGGTGCGTAAGCTCGACCGCGAGGGGATGACGGTCGCCGAACTCTGCGATCGTTACCTGGCCGATGCTGAACTCGGGCTCGTGCCCGGCAAGCGACGGATGCCCAAGAAGGCCTCTACCCTTGCCACCGATCGCAGCCGCATCGACGCCCACATAAAGCCGCTCCTGGGCACGCGCCTCGTGAAGGAAGTGGGGCGGGCGGAAGTCTACGGCTTCCTGCGCGATGTCGCCGCCGGCAAAGCACGCCGCGATCGACGCACGAAGCCGCGCGGCCGATCTATCGTGCGAGGTGGCTTGCCGACTGCCGGACGCACGCTTGGTCTCCTGGGCGGCATCTTCACCTATGCCGTCCGCAACGGGATCGTGGAGACCAATCCGGTCCGGGGCGTGCCCAAGCCGGCGAGCAATGTTCGCCAGCGCCGTCTTACGTCAGAGGAGTACCGCCAACTCGGAAAGATGCTGCGCAAGGCGGAGGCGGACGGTCATAACCCGCTGGCGATCGACATCATCCGCGTTCTCGCCCTCACCGGTTGCCGTCGCGGGGAGATCGAGAAGCTCAAGTGGTCTGAGGTCGATGAGGGGCACGGTTGCCTGCGCCTCGCAGACACTAAGGAAGGGCGCTCGATCCGGCCCGCGGGTCTCGTCGTGTTCGCGCTGCTGAAAGCCCGGAAGCCAGCGAAGCCGCGGGGCTATGTGTTTCCGAGCTCGACGGGCGATGGCCGGTTCGAAGGGCTCTCAAAGGTCTGGGAGAAGGTGGTGAAGCCCAATTTGCCAGACGTGACGCCTCATGTGCTGCGCCATAGCTTCGCCAGCGCCGCGAACGAACTTGGCTACACCGAAGCGACCATCGCCGCGATGCTGGGGCATGCGGCCGGCACGACCACCAGCCGCTATGTTCACGCCCTGGACGGCGCTCTGACGGCTGCCGCGGACCGAGTTTCGCTTCACATCGACGGCCTATTGGGCGCACGAACGGCTGACACGCAGCGTCTCAGCGACATGTTCGCGGCCTGGGCCGAAGCCACAGACAAGTGGTCCTCCGCAGCATCAACGGTCTAGGAAGGATTTCGAGGCGCCGCTGACGACTTCGTCGCGCGCCGGAGTGTTTCGCGTGGCGAGCCGTGCTCGCTGAGCACGCCTCCGACGCACACAAAATCGTACCAGGTATCCCGCTCCGCCATTCTGAGAGGCGGCCGTCTTGACGCGAGTTGCTGGAGCGGTCGGCCCGCCGACGTTAAGGTCGAGTCGGCGATAAAGGAGTTAAAGATATGCCGGCGCTGGACGGTCTCGCGAAGTCCAAGTTTCAAATTCGAGAAATGTGTGACGCCGATTTGACTCAGGTTGTCCCGCTCTGGGAAGAGGCCGGTGTCTCCCGGCCTTGGAACGATCCAGGCACCGATATCGCGTTTGCGAGAAAAAGCCCGCACTCCACCATTCTCGTAGGCGTGGTTGACGACTCCGTAGTCGCGACGGCGATGGTCGGGGAGGATGGCCACAGAGGATGGGTATACTACGTCGCGACATCTCCTCAGCTTCAGAACGCGGGGATAGGGCGCTCCATGATGGTATCAGCGGAGGCGTGGCTTGTTCAACGCGGCATCTGGAAGCTACAGTTGTTAGTGAGGGCTGACAACGAACGTGCCAAGGGTTTTTACGAACGCCTCGGTTACAAAGACACCGGATCGATATGTTTCCAGAAAGTCATCGGAGACGCTGCAAGCTAGGCAGACCGGCGTTTTTTCTCGGCTGAACTTTGAGCCGTGGGTGCACCATTAAGTCTTCCCAATACCGTCGTGGTGCGCGCGGCGCACCCGACTCTTTTGATGATGCTTTTACGTTGTTGGACGGCGGCCACGCCCCTTCAAGGGGCTCGTGCCGAGTCCGCTCCGAAGGGCAACGGCTGACCTTTCGGCCGCGTAGTTCGGAGCGACCATGGGATAGTCTGCCGGTAGACTCCACTTCGACCGATACTGCTCCGGCGTCATTCCGTGCTTTGCCATCAGGTGTCGTCGCAAGGAGCGAAACCGCTGCCCGTCCTCCAGGCAAACAAGGTAGTCTGGCGTCAACGTATCTTCCACCGAGAGCGGAATCGTCGGAAGCGCCGCCGCGGTCGGGGGAGGCGAATCTTGGGACTCTTGGTCGGGCGGGGAGGATGCGGGTGGGGCGACATGCAGCCCGGCCTCTATGTGCGCAGCCGCCTCCTCTGACGGTGAGGACCTTTCGTCACCGTCCAGAGCCGCTCGCACCTCACGCACTAGTCGAGGCAAATCGGCCACCTCGACAGCCCGGCTGTTTAGAAAGGCCACGACGATTTCGGTTGCTTTGCTGGCGGCTAAGTCTGGATCCGTGCGGTGGCCCATATCGATCTCCGAGATCGCTAGAAGCACTTACGTATCATCATCAAGACTTCAGGTCTATCACCCGAGAGTTGCGCGCTGTGGGGGGTTAAATTTGCCCTAGAAGCTTCGCCGACCGACGTTGTCGGAGGTGGCGAGGGTGAAGCTTTTGTGACAACTTCATCGTGTATACTTGAGGCCGGGAATTATCAGCCAGCGGATTGTTCCGCTCCGCGGGACGGCCTGGCCGACGCGTCAATGGATACGGGTTGACGAACGGGTTAGATTTGGAGTTGAAATCTAGCCTCCTCGTCGCGAGAATGGATAACTAGTCTACCGCGTCGTGGTTCCAACTCGCGGGCGGAAACAGGTTGGGGGTGGTTGTGAGCCGTGAGCTCCTGATTGAGCGCTTGAGTATCAACCGTGACGGGCACCCGCAGCCGGAAGTGCGGCCTCGTCGCGCACGCTGGTATCTCTCGACAGTTGTTGCGCTTGGTGTTTTGGCAGCCGGCGGTTGGTTGGGGTGGCGCTCGATGGCCGCGACAACGGTATCCGTCGAAGAAGTGCAGCCGGCGCAAAGCGGAGCGCAGGTCGACTCCGCCAGTGTCCTGGACGCATCAGGATACGTCGTTGCGCAGCGCCAAGCGACGGTTGCGAGCAAGACAATTGGTCGGATTACGGAGCTCTTGATCGAGGAAGGACAGCACGTTCGGGCCGGTCAAGTCATTGCGAGGCTCGATTCAAGCAACACGGAAGCTGCTTTGGCGCAGGCGTCCGCACAAGCGTCGGCGGCCGCCTCGGCGCGCGAGGTGGCGTTAGTCCGAGCGAGCAGCTCGAGCCGGCGCCTTGAGCGCAATCAGAAACTCTACAACCAGGGTTATTTGAGTGATCAGGCGCTGGACGACGCGAAAGCTGAGGCTGATGAAGCTGACAAGTCGGTCGTTGCAGCGGATCGCGCCGCGCAGGCAGCGGCCGGTGGAGCGCGCGTCGCCCGCCAGGCCGTTGATGACGATGTCATCCGGGCCCCATTTTCGGGGGTGGTTACTGTGAAAGCGGCGCAGCCGGGTGAGATTGTCTCTCCAACCTCTTCTGGTGGCTTCACGCGCACTGGCATTTGCACGATCGTCGACATGGATTCCTTGGAAGTTGACGTCGACATCGCGGAAAATGTGATCAATCGCATCGAGCCGGGCATGGCAGCGACGGTGACGCTCAACGCATATCCTGATTGGCGGATTCAGGGTGCAGTCATCGCTGTTGTTCCGACCGCTGACCGCTCGAAGGCTACGGTTTCGGTCCGTGTGAGCTTGCCGGAAAAGGACGCCAGAATCGTTCCAGAGATGGGGGCAAGGGTCGCCTTTCACCGCGCGGAGACGACGGCGCGGCCCACCGCGCCTGCATTGACTGTGCCAGCGGCAGCCGTTCACAGCGACGGGCCTCAAGATATCGTATTCGTGGTCAAGGAAGGTCGAGCGGTGCGGCGTGCTGTGCGCGTAGGCGCCCGTAGCGGCGAACGGCAGTTGATCCTGTCAGGGCTTACACTTGGCGAGCAGGTTGCCGTCGTGTCCAGCAAACCTCTGACAGATGGCAAGAGAGTTCATGTTGAGGCTTCCAGCCTCAAATAGGAAAATCGTCAATGAGCATGATTGAACTCCAAAGCGTTGCGAAATCTTACCGAAAGGGGAGTCAGGCGGTTTCCGTATTGAGAGAGGTAAATCTCCAGGTTGAAGCGGGAGAATTTCTCGCGCTGGTTGGTCCCTCAGGTTCCGGAAAGAGTACGCTTCTTAATATTATTGGCGGATTGGACCACGCGACGTCTGGCGAAGTGCTCGTCGCGGGGGCACGCCTTGATCGTCTTTCCGGCGGAGCGCTTACCCAGTGGCGTGCAAAGCACGTGGGGTTTGTATTCCAATTCTACAATCTAATGCCGACTCTATCGGCGGAACAGAACGTTGAACTACCCCTACTGCTCTCCTCCGGAACTGCGAGGGATCGGCGCGCTCGAGTTGACGCTGCGCTTGAACTTGTAGGACTTGCGGACCGCCGGCGCCACAAGCCCAATGAACTCTCAGGCGGTCAGCAACAACGAGTGGCAATCGCGCGGGCTATCGTCACCGACCCGGCGGTATTGATCTGTGACGAGCCGACTGGCGATCTTGACCGAGATGCTGCCGACCAAATTCTTGAACTTCTCGACGCGCTGCGGAGATTGAGGGGAACCACCATCGTTATGGTGACCCACGATCTAAAGGCCGCTGAAGCCGCGGGTCGGACCGTCCGGCTAGAAAAGGGCGAACTCATAGAACCCCCGGTCGCGGAGGCAGCGTGAACCGCTTTTCAATCGTCTGGGCCGGAATCTGGCGAAAGCCACTGCGCACGGCATTGATGCTGGTGTGCATCACGAATGCGTTCCTTCTATTCGGACTTCTGCAAGGGTTTTCCTCAGGGCTCCAGGGCGCTGCCGCCGACGCTCACGCCGATATTCTTATTACGGCGAGCCGTGTCAGCATGTTGGAAACGCTGCCGTATTCGTACGCTCAGCAGATTCGTGGCCAAGCCGGCGTGCGGGCGGTATCTTCGCTTGTAAGTCTTGAAGCGAACTACCAGCAGGACACCAACAGCATAAACGCCTTCGCGGTTGAACCTAGTCAAATACCTGAGACGACACCAGCGCTCAGAATTGAAAAAGCCGCGATGAACTTGTTTAAGGAAACAAGAGATGGAGCTATCGTAAGCGGCAAGCTGGCTGCCAGATACGGATGGCACGTGGGCGATCGCGTCCCGCTCAAATCGACCATTTGGACCAACCACGACGGCACGCAAGTTTGGCCGGTGCGGATTGTTGGCATCTTCGCTGCGGATGGAAGCGCCTTGTTGGAAGACGCAATTCTGCTGCGATACGACTTTCTCGACGAGGGCCGCGTTGAGGGGAAGGGTACCGCGAATGTCTTCCTCACGAGGATCGCCGATCCTTCTCAATCGGATTCGATTGCGCAGGCTATAGATTCACAGTTCGCAAACTCCGGCAATGAGACCAAGACCTCGAGCGAGCAGGTGATTGCTCGCGATACTGTTAAGAGTATCGGTGACATCGGCGCGATTGCGAATGCTGTCGTCGGCGCTGTGTTATTTGCGCTCTTGCTCTCAGTGGGTGCGGTCATGACGCAAGCCGTCCGCGAGCGGCGGATAGAAATCGGAGTTTTAAAGGCGATCGGGTTCTCCGACCAACTCGTCTTGGGTTTGTTTTTGGCCGAAGCGCTCATTGCGTGCGTGCTGGCCGCTGGGATTGGCCTGGCCCTCTCGGCCTGGGTCCTCCCGAGCCTAGGTCAAGTAACGAAGCTCAACGTCTCTTCTAACTATCTGACGTTACTCTGGGGCGTGATGTTCGCCTGTATCCTCGCGCTTATGGCGGGAGGGCCACCCGCCATCGCAGCGCTACGCTTACGCGTGGTCGACGCTCTTTCCGGTCGATAGGAGGCATCAATGCGCCTGCTCCGGCAAACTCTAGCCATTACGATCTTGAACATTCGCTCGATTCCGGGGCGCCTTGGAAGTGCATTGGTTACAGCGGTCAGCGTGTCCAGCGTTGTGGCCGTGCTTGTTGGTCTACTAGGCCTGCAGGCGGGCGCGAAGCACATGGCTACTCAGAACGTCGCCCCAAACAGGGCCATCGTGATGCCCATCCGCGCCACCGCGGAATATATGGGCACGCTCACCCCTTCGCAGGTGGCAGCGTTAGGTGATCTGCCGACAGTAGCTAGAGACGCGTCCGGAGCGCCTCAGGTTGCGCCGATGGTTGTTGTAATGCTTGAGGCTGAGAAAAAGGGCGATGGGGCGGCTAGCAACATTGTCGTCCGCGGGCTTTCGCCGGCGCATTTTGCAATGTTGCAGCCCACTCGAATTGCCGAGGGAAGGGGCTACACCGCGGGTGTCCGCGAGCTAGTGGTCGGCAGTGCGGTCAGGCAGCGGTATAGGGGCTTCGAGCTGGGTAATAAGGTTCGTCTACGGGGAGGGGAGTGGACCGTCGTCGGCATCGCTTCCAGCGGGGGCGGTATGGACGACAACACCATCTTTGCTGACGACGCGGCTCTGATGTCCCTCCTCAATCGCACCACATATCAGAGCGTTCTAGTCGACCTTAAGACGGCTCAGGACTACCGAGCATTTGAGGATGCTGTTTCGACAGACCCACGCTTGGCTGCTCGCGCGATGCTCTACAAAGATTTTCTAGCTGCGCAGGTCCGTAAAATTTCCGCGCTCCTCACATTCCTGGCCTACTTTATCGGTGCAGTGATGGGCGTTGGCGCAACATTCGCCGCTATCAACGCTATGTTTGCGGCCATTGACGCTCGCCGCAAGGAGATCGCTACGCTTCGAGCAATCGGCTTTCCCGCCGGCGCGATCCTGGGATCAATTGTCGCCGAGTCTCTGTGCCTATGTCTCCCCGCCGGTCTAGTCGGGATCCTGTTGGCCTGGGTGGCCCTAAACGGCCAGGGCGCGGCTGCGAGTCACATGAGCTTCCATATAGCCATCACACTATCTCTCGGCGAAGCTGCCCTCGCCTGGGCCCTCATAATTGGGCTGCTCGGGGGGGCTGCGCCGGCAATCGTGGCGGCCAGGCTTCCTGTTGCAACCGCTCTGCGCACTCTGTAGGTGCGCTGCATTGGCTCACGTCAAGAAGGCAAATGTCCGCGCGAATCTGCAGCGCGCAAAGCGCTCGCAGCGGTTAAACGTCAAATCTAAACCGGAACGCCATTTAGCGCCTTACAGACTGCACTAGCGATCCCATCAATAGTATGCTCATCCCACAGCAGCGCCATGTCGTACTCGGCTTCCAACCAGAGCTCGAGCTCAAGCGCTAGTTCAACAAATTCTGACGAATCTAGTGCGTAGGAAGACAGATCTTCCCCCGATTTGACGCTCTCGGCCGGCACCTGGGCCCTTCGCGCCACGTCCTGTATCAGCCAAGCGCGGATATCTTCCTCGGACCTCGTCATGGTAGCGCCTCAAAAGCAAATGTATCGTCAGGGGAGACTAATGGCGCCAAAATCAAACTTTGAAAATGGGCGGTTTGATTTAAAAGTGTCGCCAAATCGAAGCGCCGCTTAGGGAGCCTGACGAGTGAGAGAGATCACCGTCCTAACCGAAATCATCGATCGCTACGCGTCCGATCAGCCAACAGCCGACGCGTTGATCTTCCTCAAAAACGGAGAGGAGGTCTCGGAACGGGTGTCTTACCAAGATCTACGTGACCGCGCGCTTCGTGTAGCCGCGGCGCTTGCCAAGCGCACTGCAAAGGGAGACCGGGTTCTTCTGCTCTATCCCCCAGGCGTTGAGTTTGTGGTCACTTTCTTCGCGGCCCTCTACGCGGGCGTAGTCGCGGTCCCACTAGCCCCTCCCCGCCGTGATTCCGACCGCGTCGCCAACGTTGTAGCCGACTGTCAGCCTGTCGGTGCGATCGGGCCTGGTGCAGTTGTTGAGCGGAGCCGGCGATACCTTTCCGCCCAGTCCCTTGGCTTTGTACTAAACTACGAGGATGCGCTCAATGGAACGATGGGCGGTCTTCGGCCAAGTCGGCTGAATGAAGTCGCCATGTTGCAGTACACATCTGGTTCCACTGGGGCGCCAAAAGGTGTAACGCTATCGCATTTAAACATTGTAGAAAATCAATACCTGATCGCAAATCGGTTCTCACATCCAGAGCGCTTTACTTGCGTCAGTTGGCTGCCAATATATCACGACATGGGCCTTATTGGCGGAATATTGCAACCACTATTCATGGGGGGGACGGCAGTGATGATGTCTCCCTTCTCCTTCCTCCAAAAGCCCTCCCGCTGGCTCGCAGCGATCGCTCGCTTCCGTGCGCACTCCTCGGGCGCACCAAATTTTGCTTACGATCTTTGCGTGGACCGTATCCAGGATGGTCAACTGGAGTTCGACCTGACGGCTTGGCGCGTTGCCTTCGTTGGCGCTGAGCCGATAAGAGCCGACACCCTTGAACGGTTCGCAACTCGCTTTTCCCAATGTGGGTTTCGACGCGAAGCCTTCTACCCATGTTACGGAATGGCAGAAGCGACGCTGCTCGTGACCGGGGCGGACGCGGGGGTGGGACCAGTCGCCTATAGTGCTCAAGCTTCAGGTAACCGCCCTCCTCACGTTTACATTAGCTCTGGTCGGATCGCCGGTACGGCCACCGTGCAGATCCTTAGGCCGGGTGGGGAAGAGCAGATCGCTCCAGGCGGAGAGGGCGAGATCGTCGTCGGCGGACCCTCAGTTTCTGTCGGTTACTGGGGGCGGACGGCTCACAGAACGGACGAGGCCGGCCTTCCGCAGCTTCGCACCGGCGACCTCGGCTTTATTCAATGTGACCAACTCTACGTGACGGGACGCCTCGACGACCGTCTCGTTATCCAAGGGCGGAATTACCATCCGAATGATTTGGAGGGGGCCCTGCGGTCGTGGGCGAGCGTCATCGAACCGAGCCGGTGTGCGGCATTCGGCATCCAGACGGCTAGAGGCGAGGTGGCGGTGGTCGCGACGGAGCTCACGGCCCGCAGACATGTAGAGGCGGAATCCTGGACCGACTTTTTCGCCGATGTGCGCCGCGCCCTCGCTGAGGACTTCGACTTGGCAGTTGCTGCAGTCGTCGTCGTCCGCGAGGGCCAAATTCCGGTTACCACCAGCGGCAAAGTCAGACGCTCCGAAGCGCGCCGCCTGTTCGCGTCTGGAGCTTGGTCGTATGTCGCCGAATGGCGTGGGGCCGCGCTGTCTGGCGACCTTAGCTCCGAGATGGTGGGAGCGGTCTAGTGCTCTTTGATCGCCGTTTCTTGGAAGATCCTTACCCCGAGTACGCCCAGCTGCGGCGGACGGCTCCGGTGAGCAAACTGAACTCGCTCACTGGGCGGATTTGGGTCTTGGTTCGTCATGCGGACGTCCGATCGGTGCTTCTTAGCGATGACTTTGTGGAGTACGACCTCCCAGCGATCGTGGCTGGGAAACGCAACGGAGATGGTGGAGACTTCTCGACAGTCGGCAAACGTCTAGAAGACTGGCTTTTTTTCATTGGAGGTTCCCAACACCAAGTTTTGCGCCGTGCATTGCTACCAATTTATAGCCCGAAAGCGGTAGAGCGGCTGAGGGAGCGGGTTACGGAATTCGTCAGGGCTGCGTTCCGTACGACCGAAAAGTTCGATTTCGTTGCCCACGTCGCCTGGCCGCTGCCCGCTGTCGCCACGGCAGCCCTGTTGGATTTGCCAATAGATCCAACCGAAGTCACGGATTGTTCGTCCTCTGTATTGAAAGTCTTCGAGCCCCTACAGCGCCTAGCGATCTATCAGGGTATTGAAGATGGTTTCGGCCAGCTTGATCGACTATTTGACGCGCTTCCGGAAGCGACTATCGCGCTCACCCGACTAGGTGCCATGTTGGGAGCCGCGTTGCCCAACTTGACGCCCGCGCAGCAGCGCGCCATTGCAGTCATGCTGTTTGCTGCAGGGCAAGATACTGTCGCTTCGGCCCTCACGAACATGATTACGGTCGTATTTGGAGATCCGGGCCGAGTGGGTTGGCTCCGGGAGCGGCCAAGCCTCATCGCGAGCGCGGTGAAGGAGGTTCTTCGGTTTGAGCCGCCAGTGCAAATGGTTGCACGAGTAGCGCGTGTCGATAGCTGCTTCGAAGGGGTTCGCATCGCCGCTGGCGAGCGTCTATGCTTGGCATTGGGGGCTGCCAATAGAGATGAACTGGAATTCGCCAATCCAAATGATGTCGATTTCGAGCGCACGACCGGAACCAACTTGGCTTTTGGGGCGGGCCAGCACTATTGTATTGGAACGCATCTAACGTCGATGGTGCTGCAGGCCACAATGGCCGCGCTAATGGACCTTCCAGCTTTTAGTCTCGAAGAACGACAGAGGCGGCCATCTTTTGTCTTTCGCGGCTATTCTGAATTGCAGATCAAGCCGTCCAACATCCCACAATCAATCAGTACCTAAGTGGGTGGCGGAAAACCTTCCACTTGCGATCATTGCGCCGTTCACGGTCGCGACGCCGGAAAACATTAGCAAGTGTCGGCGGCGCTTTAAAAGTCGTACCCTTAGCCGAAGCATGTCTCCCCTACGCGGTGCCGCTCGGAATCGACAGTGTTCAATGCCGGTGATGACCGGAAGGCTCTGGCCGGGCGGATGTCCGGCCGACTTGGCGACCAGGATCGCTGCAGTTTGAGCAAGGCCTTCCAACGCTAACCAGCCCGGCGCTACGTCGCACGCCGGCTTGCTATGTGGCAAATCGGCTTCCCGTATGTGTCTCCAGCCCACCAAGGCCTGAAACGGCAGAAACCCTTCCGCGCTATCCACGAAGAGCATTGGTGGTCGATGAGGAATTAGCCTCAAGATATCGGCCACAGTGATTTCAACGGCCCCCGAGGCTTCCGGCTTTGTGGGCGGTCCTTCCGGCAGCTCGAGGTTCGCTAGCCCGCCGATGACAAGGCGATTGTCGACATGCACTTTGCGGCCACTGCTCCCTCACTGGTCAGGACCTGACCCTCCAGAAACAAAATGGAAGGGGTCCGATGGGAAACCCAGGCCTCGACGACAGCAGCGCCCGGCTTTAGCGGGCGAAAGTAACTTGTCTTTGTTTCAATTGTTGACTTAAACTTCTCGCCCACGTGGATAAAGCTGGCGATGCCCACTGCCTCATCCAATATAAGACTGATTATTCCACCGTGGATCTTTCCGCTGTAGTTACAATGTAGCGGGCCCAACTCGACTCCAATTCGGACAAATCCGCGATCGCCATCCAGCTCTTCGAAGGCTTCATTTAGCTGGGCCGACAAGGGCTGTTTACGGAAGAAGGAATCCGGTCGAGTTTTGAACCACTCCACGAATTGTGCACCGTCCCAGCCCATCGTGCCCTCAATCAAATCTGTCAAATCCGGCGATAAAATTGGCCGAAATTGCACTTGCAATCAAGCCTATCCGGACCGGTGGTGGTGCGATAGAAGGCGATAGATTTAATGGAGCGCGCAGATGTATCTGGCCGAGCCGGGCTTTGAGTTGGGTGAGCTGCGTGATGTCGACGAGTTGAAGCAGTACGGCCGCGCAGCGGTGCTCGACGAGTTGATCGCGGACGGTGTCAAGTCTTTTCGCAAGTCGGAAATCAGCCGTGGTGAGCTCGCCGCGCGGGCCTTTGCGAATGCCCTGCAGTCGTGGGGAGGCGATCCCCGAACCATTGACCTCATTATTCTCGCCTCGGAGTCAATCTTACCGGGAGAGAACGCAGGTTCCGAGTTCTACGACTTTTGCTCCAGCAGGGGGCTAGGGAAAGTACCTGTGATGGGGGTGGCTTTGGGAGAGTGTGCGAACCTGGCCGCGGCTCTCCGAATTGCCAGGAGCATCCTCGTTCATGAGCCAATCAGGCATATCGCGCTCGTTACCGTTGACGTTGCCCACGATCACGAGCGGATAGCGCAGCTCGAAATAGGCGTGCTTAGTGATGCTGCGGCGGCTTGCATTGTGGGGGCGTCGCCGGCTGGCGCAAAGTATCGGCTTTGTGGATTGTCGCAGACGGCGAACAACTCGCTCCTGAGGGTGATCTCGGACGAAGGCGGGAAGGCAATGCTGCTCACCGCTGCCGGTGTTAGGGGCGCTGTTCGTGCTGCTCTGAAGGAAGCGGGTGCCGCGGCGCCCGAACTGGGGGGGCTCGTATGTACGACGCTGCGAACGAGTGCGTTGCGGTTCTATGCCCAAGTCTGCGGGCTAGATTTGGCATCGACGTTTGCGGAAACCGTCCCATCGATCGGGCACGCCTTTGCGTCCGATATGCTTATAAACTTGCGCGAGTCGTCTGAGTGGCGGCGGTCTCGAGGCATCAAAGCCGGCACTCCGCTCCTGTCCCTCATTTTGGGGCCTCACACGTGGGGGGCGGCGGTCATCGAGGTGCTTTGATCATTGAATCTGACTTAGCGCTGCGGTGAGGCGGTCAAGATCTCGTAGGGGCGGAGCTGTAATGCGTATTCCCGAGACGCCTTCTGATGGCCGCTTAGTCCTTACCGCAATACCTTGGTCCAAAAGCCGCTCGCCAATTTCGACGGCGCGCGCGGGCGAGCACTCCAAGAAGCGAAAGTGAGTGGGCGAGGTTAAGACCTTGGCATCCGGGAGAGAAGCCACGCAGCACTCAAGAGTGCGCGCTGAAAGCTGCATTTCCCTACGTGTAGTATCCGCCCATGCCCCGTCGCTCAAGGCGGCTTCGACGAGCAAAACATCCAAGGTCGACAATGGCCACTTGGTTATCTGCCGCGCTACATTGCCGGCAAATCTCCTATTGCGGGTCCAAAGGCCGCCCGCGCGGACGCCGCCGATGCCATAGAACTTGGTCGGGGAACGAAGGACTGCGACATTGAAAAGCTCGGTGCCTATCAAACTGTAGAGCGCGGGTTCCTCGCAGAAGTCGACGTATGACTCGTCGACAACAAGCGTACAATTTGATGAGTCCCGCGCGATCGCTTCCAGCTCTTCGCGCGTGAGCGCTAAGCCAGTCGGGTTGCACGGGTTTGAGATTACGAGAAATTCAGCGACCCTAGATAGTCGGCGGATCTGCTCACCTCGGTCGATAGCAACCCCTTCTGGGACACGGTGATAGGAGAAGGCGTCATGGATATCGGTGTAATCCACCGACGGCCTGCTTGTCACCGAGGCCGGTAGCACGCGCGATAACGCCCAAAGCAATTCCGTGATCCCGCGTGATGCAGTAATTTCGTCGGCCTCGACGCCCAAGTGCCGCGCGTATGTGGTGGTGAAGCCATCCACTGCGGCGAATGGATGCTTTAGCAAATCGGCTGGATTGGCCTCTCGAAGGTAAGCTCGAACTGCTGGGGGCGGACCATTGAGGTTCACACACGTGCTAAGGTCCAGCACTCCTGGAGCTAGGCTCCTGACGTCGCCGCCTTGCCGCACTTGGTGCAGGGTCATTGGACGCCAGCCAAGGGCGTCCCCCAGCTCCGCGTTGGTTCAACTCGTAGGGTACGGCACTCAACCTTGTTGCCGAGATAGCTCGCAATCTTATCGCGGGCCGTGCGAGCAGCAGCTTCGCCACCTCCCCCAGGCTCAAATAGCAGGCCAACGACCGTTCCGGTATGCCCGACGACAAACCCAAGCGGGCTCAACTCGTCTCGAACGCGGTAAAGTGCGTCAAAGATCTGATTTGGATTGTCCATCTGGTTTAGACGGGCCGACATCGTCGCCAGCTCAGCCCATTCGCCGGCACTGCGAGAGACTTTCTGGTCCAAGCACGCGGCTAGAATCTTTGTGTGTTGAGCGGAACTGCGCCTGGAGAGAACCACGCTCGACGTGTCCATACTTTCCGGCGGTAACACTGCTAGCACCGTGAACACTGGGATATCGGCCAGCCGGCCTAGGAGCTGGCCTGAGCGGTGGTTCACCGCGCAGACACCAGCGTACATGACGCCATCCGATGACTCTATCCCGGCTGCTATCGAGGCCAGGTCGAGTTCGGTAAAACTGCGGCCCAACGCGGTGTATGTTGCAGCGGCGGCGGCGACGATATCCGCAGTGCTTGATGCCATACCCTTCCCGATGGGAAGCGTGCGTTTCACAAGGGCTCGAGGCTCAAGCCCAACTACTCCGTGCTGCTCCAGCACGCGGTACACGGCCCGCCGCAGCTTTGGATATTCCGCCAACGCGCCTGGGCTTTCCACGCCTTCGCCCAGCCAAATGGTTACCTCAGAGTAGGCGTTGACGGGCAAGGTGACGTGGAATGGGCATCCGTCGGACGTGAAGCCCTGAACGAACTCGCCGCAAGTGCCTGGGCACCGAGCGACTCCATAGGCGGCGTAGCTTGTGGGCAACGACTTCACGAACTCCCTCAAGGTTGCACCGCTGCCGGCACCGTCCCCCGTAGCGAGCCGCAGCGATTAAATGTATTTTGGCCCAAACTCAAGTCTAGACGTTTCGGACTTGATCTGAGCAATCTGCCGCCGAGCGGCGCCGTACTGCCGCACGAGGGGTGAGGGTGATGCAGCGCCTGGATGTCGGATCAATCGTAAACGCAATCTCGGATCGCGACGTCCGCGGCATCCTTGAGCAGGAAGGGCTGCGTCAGGAGCGCACTATCTCCATGCTGGCCTCGGAGAATATGCTGCCGCTTGATGGCTTATTGGCTCAAGCATCGCCGATTGCGAATAAGACCGTCGAGGGCTTTCCCGGGCACCGCTATCACGCAGGAGCAGCCTGGGTAGACGCGCTTGAGCGACTGTGTATCGACAGGGGCAAGGAGCTCTTTGCGGCAGGCTACGCGAACGTGCAGCCTCACTCGGGTAGCCAGGCAAACCAAGTGGTTTTCAATGCACTGCTTGACCCGGGTGACCGGCTGCTCTCAATGCGCCTGTCGGATGGCGGGCACTTGAGCCACGGCGCTGCCATCAATCAAAGCGGCAAGCTGTACGATGTTAGTAGCTACGGCGTCGACCGTGAGACTGGCCTGATAGACTACGACGAATTTCAAAGGATTGCGCGAGAGCGGCGTCCGAAGCTCATAGTCGCGGGCGGATCTGCGTATCCTCGCATAATCGACTTTAAGGCGATGGCCGCGATTGCAGCCGAGACCGGCGCCCTGCTGCTGGTCGATATGGCCCACTTTGCCGGACAGGTGGCGGCAGGGCGCTACCCGAACCCGGTGCCGCTAGCCGACGTGGTGTCGACAACGACCTACAAGAGTCTGAGAGGACCGCGCGGCGGCATGATCCTGTCGCGCTCGAAGCGAGTCGGACGACTAGTGGATCGCTCGCTGTTTCCTGGCTTTCAGGGAACGCCGGCGATGCACCAGGTGGCAGCCAAAGCAATCTGCTTGGGCGAAGCGCGCCAACCAGCCTTCGGGGACTATATCGAACGTGCCCTTAGACTCGCAGCGATCTGCTGTTCTCGCCTTCAGGCTGATGGCTTCCGCCTCCTCACGGGGGGGACGGACACGACCATGGTCATGGTGGACTTGAGCAGGGAGCACTTCACGGGGCGAGCGGCGGCGGAGGCGCTGGAACGGTGCGGGATCATCGCAAACCAGAACGCGATCCCGGGTGACTTCAGGCCGCCGTTCGAAGGGTCCGGCCTACGGCTGTCGACCACAGCGATGGCGGCGAGGGGGTTCGATGCAGCAACCGCGGCGCCGGTTTTCGATGTGGTTTGCGGGGTGCTGGACAGCCTACGTCGCGACCGACCGATTGATGTGGCCGACGCTCTTCGGCGTATCGCTCGCTTGTGCGACGAGCACCCCGCTTACGCCGTCAACCGGCAACTGGAGGTCGCTTAGTGCGCCGTATGAACGACATCCCGGTTCAGGCAATCACGTTCGATCTTTGGGACACCATCATCCGCAACGATAGCGACGAACCGCATCGAGCGTTGAGGGGCCTTCAGCCTAAGCGACCAACGCGAATTGAAGCAATCTCTAGGGCCCTCGGCGGCGGCGATGGGGCCGACTTCGAGACGGTGGCGGCTGCCTTTGATGTGGTGAACGAGCAATTCACTCAAGCTTGGTTGAACGAGCACGTAACTTGGACAATGGCGGACCGCCTGGAGCGAATCCTAGAGCTTCTGCGCCGTAGCATGTCTGCGTCTAGCCAGGCTGAATTGGTGTCAAAGCTGGAGGGCGTGGAAGTTCACGTCCCAAGCGAGCCTATCGACGGAATCGCTGCCGTGTTGGAGGCTCTCGCTGCCAAGGTGCCACTCATAGTCATCTCGGATACTGGCATGACCCCGGGATGGGGCTTGAGAGCAATACTTGAGCATTGGGATTTGGCCCGTCACTTCTCGGGGTTTGTATTTTCGGACGAGATCGGGCGATGCAAGCCCAATCGAGCGGTATTCGAGGCGGCGGCCGCGATGGCGGGCCAAGACCTCAACGCGATGGTCCATATCGGAGATCGAGATCGAAATGATGTGAAGGGAGCGCAAGCCGTAGGGATGCGGGCGGTTCTCTTTACAGCGGTCCGTGACGCCGACAAAAGCAGCACGTCTGCAGATGCAGTCTGTGAAAGCGCGGAAGACCTAGCGCGACTGTTCGAGAAGATTGTGACCTCCGCGTGAGCGTAGCAATGGTCGAGAACGGGAAGCATAAGCCCGTGTACTCAACGCTCAGCGCGGCAAGTGTCGTAACGCAAATGGAGCGGGAATACGAATTGCACGGCCCTCTGGAGGCTACGCTTCTTCATAGGGGGTTTAGCGATACCTACCTTGTGTCAGCGAAGGCTGCGCGATACGTCGCGCGCGTTTCCCGGGCGAGGCGGCGCGATCTCCACGACGTCGGTTGGGAGGTAGAGCTGGTCGGTCAGCTGAAAGACGCCGGCGTGCCGGTGTGCGGGGTCTTGCCGACTAAGGCTGGGCGATGCGCTTCGCTGGTCGAGGCCGCCGAGGGAAATCGCCCGCTCGTGGTGTTTGAATGGCTCGGCGGCCTAGCCCCGATGCGCAACGAGGCTGATAGCAAAGCACAGGGGCGGACCCTCGCCTCGATCCATCGCGACGCGCGTCCGCCAGATTGCACCCCGAACTCGCATCGCTCTGACTCGTTGAGCCGGGTAGTCGGAAAAGCAAAGACGGCGATTGCAGCGCTTATTGGCGACAGCGATCAGCGAGTCTTTCTACTGGAATTTGGTGCTTGGCTAGAGCGAGAACTCTCCGAAATCGAGCCAACTCTTGAACTCGGCGTTCTCCATGGGGATTGTCACGGTGCCAACGCCCGGATCGATTCTATGGGTGTGGCGCACTTTTTCGATTTCGATGACGCCCGCCTCGGGCCGCTGATCTACGACCTAGCCGTATTTCGAAGCTACTGCGGGATCGCTCCGACGCTGGAACTGAGGGGCCTTTGGGGGCCGTTCCTTGAAGGCTACGCATCGGTTCGCATGGTCCCCGACCTATGGGCACTTCCGTACTGCGTCGCCGCTCGCCAGTTCTGGCTCTTCGGCGAGTATGCCCATGGTGCCAACGAAGGTGGGCGTGCTTGGGTCGAAGAGTGGCTGCCGCGACATTTGAAGTTTCTCGCAGCGTGGAGGGCGCGCGAATTGTCTGGCCAACGGAGCTGTGACCAATGAGCGCCACGCTAGCCGATCTTTTGTCACTTGGTCTGGCGTCTTCCCCGAACGCTGTCGCGCTTAGAGCATCGGACAAAAGCTGGACCTTCACCGAGCTAGACGGCTTTGCCAATGCAATCGCGTTGCGTCTCCGAACTCAGTACCGAGTCTCTCCTGGTGACCGAGTTGTTGTGCTTACGGAGAAGTCACCAGCGATTGTAGCGACCGCTCTGGCGGCTTGGCGATTGGGCGCGATATACGCGCCCGTTGACAGCGAAAATCCGGTAGACCGCCTTGGATATATCCTCGATCGGTTGGAGCCATCGGTCGTCGTCTCCAGCGCCCGAGTGCTCGCGCGCCCGGCGCTAGCCCGCTTTCGCGGAGCAAGCCTCGCGTACGAAAATCTTCCCAATGTGGATTCCGAGCGAGTTGAGCCGCGTGTGGAGCCGCACGACCTGGCAGCGATAGTCCACACTTCGGGATCGACCGGCATGCCTAAGGGGGTGATGCTATCGCATGCCAGTATAGTGAGCTATTTTCACAACCATAATAATTATCTACGGTTCCGGTTTGGCGATTGCACGCTAAATACAGCGCCGTTTCATTTTGATTTATCTCTGAACGATGCCGTCATGCCAATCTATTTCGGCGCGGCTGCAATGGTCGTGAGCGACGTACTGCTTCAGTCTCGATTTTTTAGCCTGGTCCAAAAAAATAGTATTACACACGTACTTGCAGCGTCGTCGATGCTGCGATTGGTATCGCGAAAGATTGAAGATGTTGATAAAATTGCTGGAAGTCACTTAAGACTGCTCGCGACCGGGGCGGAAGTCTGCCCCCCTAAACTAATCAACGAATGGCTCACAAGGGTGCCGGGCCTCCGGATTCTCTACGGGTACGGGCCCACGGAGTGTAACTCGTCTAGCCTCACACATGAGGTGACAAGCCCCGACCTGGGGAGAGTCCAGCCGTATCCGATAGGCAAGCCATTTGATGGTGTGTCAGCCCATTTGTTGGACGCGCGCGGGCACGCGATCGCCGATCAGGTTGCGACGGGCGTGCTCGCTCTTGGTGGTCCGCAACTGATGTGCGGCTATTGGCGGGATCCGGAAGCTACGGCCGCTGCGTTTGTCCAACTGCCGGATGGACCCCACTACGTCACCGGTGATCTTTGCCGGCGTGACGAGGCGGGCGACTACCACTTCCAGGGGCGGTCCGATACCCAAGTGAAGATTCGTGGCCGGAGAATGGATATCAACGAAGTCCGCGATGCACTTCATCGCATCGGGATCGTTCAGCACGCTGTTGTGGGCCTGGTCGGGAATGAAGACGATCCGCGTTTGGCCGCATTGCTGCAGCTAGACGAGCCCACTGAAGCTCATATCGCGGAGGTCCGCGGTGAGCTGGCCCGCTGGGCTCCACCATACATGACCCCGACGTATCTCTTCGCTGCAAGTCGGCTTCCAGCCACAGGAAGCGGAAAGCTCAACGAAGCGGAGGCGCTTCGACACGTGCGCATGAACGTAGAAGCGGATCCTTATCGACGCGACGCGGTCATCCACATTGCGGTTTCTGGAGCGTTCAATGGCTGACTTGGATAAGTCCCGAGCGAATGTGCGGGGCCTGGCAATCGCCTACCTTGTTGTGATTTTGGATGCGATTGGCTTCGCGATCCTCATTCCGGTGCTGCCGTTTGTAATGCTCCGCTTCGGGGCCGGGCCTGCAATGGTGACCCAACTCGTTGCAGTATACGGCTTCGCCGGGTTCTTTGGAAGTCCGGTCATTGGCTTCCTTAGTGATCGAATCGGTCGCCTTCGCGTAGTCCAACTTACGCTCCTCGCAAGTGCAATCGCTTACGCCGGCATGATTATTTCTTGGTCGCTTGCCGGAGTCTTGATCTTTCGGGCGATCACCGGCGCCTTCGTCGGGCGCGAAGCTGTTCTTCGCGCGCTCGTGACCGATGACGCGCCCGCTGAAAAACATGCACAGATTCTTGGAAACCTCACTGCCGCTGCTGCTCTTGGGTCCACGCTCGGCCCTCTCCTCGGCAGTGTCCCGGCTTGGCTGCTCGGCGCGGGGGATCACCATGCAGTGCTGCTAGGCACAATTGTGCTGCTGAACGTCGTTGCGTTCGTGGGCGCTTCGCTCGTCTTCGGGCGCGCTCACGCTGTCGGCGCGACTGTCATTGACGCGGGCCCAGCGTCGAGAGCGGATCGGCATCACGCGCTGAAGAAATTGGCTAAGCCTTTGGTTGTCCAAGTTTTGCTTTCCTATGCTTGGGGGGTGGTCCTATCAACAACGGCCCTTCTAGTTCACACGAAGTTCGGTTGGGCTGAAAAGGAAACGGGCTTACTCTTAGGTTTGGCAGCGGTGGCGATTGTTGCCGCGCGAATGTTCCTAATGCCGAGGCTCAACAAATGGCTTGGGTTGAGTGGAGCGAGCGCTGCTACATCCATCATTAGCGCCATTGCCCTAGTCGGCGTCGCGCTCGCTCGCGCGCCTTGGCTTTTCCTGCTGGCATACAGCACGCTAGTCCTCGCGCTCAATGTCGCGAATATGGCTCCGACCGTTATGATCACGATGGCAGTTCCTCGTGCAGAGCGTGGGTTCGCACTTGGGATCCGCCAGTCAATCTCTGCGGTCGCAACATTTGGTGGGGCGAGCGTAAACGGCCTGCTGTTCCAGTTTGTAGCCCCTTCTGCTCCTGGTCTGGCTGCGGCTGTGGCTGCCCTTGGGGCGGCGATCGCGTTGGGGGTATTCGGCAAGCGTGCCTCCCAGACGGCCGCCGCGACGAAGGCTGCGTAGGCAATGAGGCGCGACGAGTCTCTTAGCCTGGCCAGGCAGTGGGTTGCGGAAGCGGCCCCGGAAGACTTGGCTCGACGATCGCTTACCGGTGAACTCG
Organism: Caulobacter sp. KR2-114; assembly: GCF_049446115.1. NCBI lineage: Bacteria > Pseudomonadati > Pseudomonadota > Alphaproteobacteria > Caulobacterales > Caulobacteraceae > Caulobacter > Caulobacter sp. KR2-114. Next base: position 271,074 of record NZ_JBMSEC010000005.1, on the reverse strand, counting down.
ACGGCTCATTGCTATTTACAACCGGTACATTGGATTCGCTGCGCTTTCTTGATGTGCTCGCTTCGCTTGAGGACAGCTTGGGAGCTGAGCTGCCGGACAGTGAGCTCACGCCCGAGAATTTCGACACGATAAGCGCTATTGCGGCTTTAGCTTATCGCTACGGCGCGAAGAAATCTCAAGAAGGTTGAGCATGGATATGACGTCGAATGTCGAAGAGCAGTTGAAGAATTCTGTCGCCGATACGCTAGTGCAATTTGGTCTCAGCGACGTTAATACCATCATCGTCGCGGCAACCGATATGCAGGGGAGGCTTGTTGGGAAGCGGCTCACCAGCAGCCATTTTAAAGAAGTTGGCCACACGGGCATCAACGCGTGCGACTACCTTCTAGCCGCCGACATTGAGATGACGCCGATACCTGGGTTTTCGGGCGCATCGTGGGATCGTGGTTACGGTGACATTGTTTTACGGCCTGATCTGTCGACGCTGCGTCCTGTGCCGTGGCTGGAAAAGACTGCCATTGTTCTTTGCGACATGGTTGACGAGGACGGCGATGACCTGCCGCAATCTCCTCGGACGGTTCTCAAGTGTCAGATCAACGCTCTTGAGGCCCTGGGCTATCGAGCCTTCGCCGGATCCGAGGTGGAGTTCTATCTCTTCGACGAGGACGACGGTGGAAATCTGCCGAGGCCCGTCGGCAAGTATAGCGAAGATTACCAGTTATACCCGACCTCTAGAGACGAGCCTTTGTTGGGCCGGGCAATGCGTATCTTAAATGAAATGCGCATTCCGGTTGAAGGCTGTAAAGGTGAGTGGGGTCCGGGGCAGGTTGAAGTAAATCTAGCGTTCGCGTCAGCGCTTGAGATGGCTGACCGGCATGTGCTCTACAAATTTGCGCTCAAGGACATTGCTCGCGCGCAAGGAAAGCGAGCAAGTTTCATGGCCAAATGGGCGGAGGACGCCGCCGGGAGCGGATTTCACGTACATCTCTCCCTAGAGGCGCTGCACTCGAAAGAGTCCGTATTCGCCAAGGCTCGCGAGGGCCGAGAAATGTCAGACGTGTTCAAGCAATTCTTGGCAGGCGAATTGGCGTTGGCGGCCCAATCGACGCTGTTCTTTGCGCCGAATATAAATTCCTATAAGCGCTTTCAAGCTGGGAGCTTTGCGCCGACTTCCATCGCTTGGGGAAGGGACAACCGAACAACCGGGTTTCGGGTGGTTGGACAAGGTGGTTCTCTTCGACTTGAGTGCAGAATACCAGGTGCGGATGCAAATCCTTACTTGACCTTCGCTGCACTAATTGGCGCGGGATTGTTCGGGGTGCGCCAATGCATGACTCTTGGGCCGCCTTGCGTGGGAAATTCTTACGAGAGCGCGAGCGTGAGGGTCCCGACTAGTCTCTCAGAAGCTGTGTCGCTGTGCGAAAAATCTCAGAACATGAGAGACATATTCACGAGCGACGTAATAGATCACTACGTGCACGCAGCGAATTGGGAGATCAAGCAGGCGTCGATCGCAGTAACCGATTGGGAAAGGCGTCGATATCTTGAGCGCGTGTAACGTGGATGGCGAGGCATTTACCTCAACGTCAAATAAATTGATGAAGAAGGAGATACGATGCGGCTCGAGATTTTGAATAGACCAGCAGCGAACGGCGTCGGTGGTGTTCTAAAAACAGCAGAGTTTTCCGGACAGGCTGTAAATATTGTTGGTGGCGCCGCGGTGTTTTCCCCGAAGCGCGCAATCAACATCACGGCGGAACGCCCGCTAGGCGTGGTCAAGGGAGATTTGGCGGGCTTGAGCGCTGCTATGCGAGCGGCCTTCTTCGATTTCTCCCAACTCTACTATGAGTTGCCAGCAGATCCCTATCTGCAAGATGGAGCTTCGTTTAGGCGGCGCTGCTTTAGCACCTACACGGTTACAGCCGATGTGGAAGAGTTGTCGGTGTCGCTGGATCCTCCAAGATCATATTTTCAGAGTGCCGAGATCAATCGCTATGCGGGCGGGATCTCGCGCGAGTTCGCGCCGATACCTGAGCGTTACGCTAACAATGAGTTTTTAGTCGCGGCAATTCGAAACAGCTTCCAGCTACTACCCGTGGAGATGAGGTCGTCGCACTCTGCGTGGGAGGCGGGGGTGCATCCTACGCGAATTGTGAGTGATGAAACACAGGTCGGATATGCGGCGCCCGAAGGTATACACCAAGATGGTCATTCATTTGCGACAATTATTCTAATCGCCCGAAACAACGTAGTCGGTGGGTCGTCCATCTTCGCGGATCTAGACAAAAGAATATTTTGGGATCGGCCGCTTCTGGATCCGCTGGATACAGTGATCTGGGAAGATAAATACTGTTTTCATGACGTGTCAGCAGTAGATATGGAGGATAAGAGTTGCGGCGCGTATCGGGACGTATTGGGGATTTCGTGGAACCCAAGTAGGCGCGGATAGCGCTGCCTGGATGTCCCATGGTGCGATGCTCGGCGGCAACGCAAAGTGTCGCTGTGGCCGCCGAGCGTCGTGAAGTTTATTCGAATCGGAGATTCTGTGACGGCCCGCAAGGTCTTCATGCTTTGCCTCTGTGCAATGGGCTCGATTGCGAGCGGGATGCCTGCTCGGTGCTTGGCCGAGACCCTGGGTGATGCGATCGCCCTGGCGTACCAGACCAATCCCACCTTGCAGGCCCAGCGCGCCAGCCAGCGGGCCCTGGACGAGACCTATGTGCAGGCGCGGACGGGCTTTCGGCCGACGGCCCAGGCCCAGGCCCAGATCAGCCGCCAGGTCACCAACCAGTTCGGCTCGTTCGACAACAATGTCGCCGGGGTCAGCCTCAGCGTCGACCAGCCGCTCTATACGGGCGGGCGCGTCTCCAGCCAGGTGTCGGCGGCCGAGGCCGACGTGATGGCGGGGCGCGAGACCCTGCGCCGCAGCGAGATCCAGATCCTGCAGCAGGTGGTGGGCGCCTATGTGGACGTGCGTCGCGACCAGCAGCGGCTGGCGATCAGCCAGGAGAACGTCGCGGTCCTGCAGCGGCAGCTGGAAGAATCCAAGGCCCGCTTCGACGCCGGCGAGGTGACCCGCACCGACGTCGCCCAGACCGAGGCGCGCCTGGCCGCGGCCCAGGCGTCGCTGGCGTCGTCCCAGGCGCAGCTGGCGATCAGCCGGTCCGGCTATGCCTCGATCGTCGGCCAGAACCCCCGCCAGCTCGCGCCCGAGCCACCGATCGCCAAGCTGATCCCGCCGACGGTGGACCAGGCTTTCGACGTCGCCGAGGGCGACAATCCGCTGATGCGCCAACAGGACTATACCGAACAGGGCAGCGCCGCCCGGGTGGCCGAGGCCAAGGCGCAGACCCGGCCCAGCGTCGACCTGCGCGGCACCTTCGGCTACGGCGGCCTGGGCTTCGGCACGGCCAGCCCCTTCGCCGACTATTCGCACAATATCCAGGGCTCGGCGGTGGTGACCATGCCGCTCTTCACCGGCGGCCAGACCCAGTCGCAGATCCGCCAGGCGGCCGAGCGCAACAACGCCGACCGGATCAACATCGAGGCCGCGCGCCGCCAGGTGCTGCTGGACGTCTCCCAGGCCTGGAACCAGCTCCTGGGCTCACGCGCCAACGTGCTTTCCAACGAGGAGCAGGTGAGGGCGGCCGGGGTGGCCTACGAGGGCATCAAGCAGGAAGAATCGGTGGGCCTGCGCACCACGCTCGATGTGCTGAACCAGGAACAGGAGCTGCGGAACGCAGAGCTGTCGCTGGTCAACGCCCGGCACGACGAATACGTCGCCGGCGCGGCGGTGCTGTCGGCCATGGGTGTGCTGAACGTGCGCGTGTTCGCCGCCGACGCGGCGCCCTACGACCCCAAGGCCAACTTCGACAAGGTGCGCCACAGCTTCGGCTGGACGCCCTGGGAGCCGGCGGTGGAGGCCCTGGATCACGTGGCCGCGCCGCGGGTGATCGAGCGGCCGGCGCCGTCGGCCCTAGGGCAGGTGATTCCCAGCGCGGCCGCCCCGGCTCAGGGCGCGGCGTCGGAGGAGAAGCCGTAGACTTGAGGGTGAGCTAGATACGGCCATCAGTAAGGAGGACGGTGGGGCCTTCGCAGCGGGGCCGGGCATGGCGCATGGCTTCGGCGAGGTGGCCGCGCGGCGGTGCGCGGACGAGCTGGTGCTCAAGCCAGACCTTGAGGGCGGCCGCAAGCGGGCGCGAGGCCCCCCGCCTGATGGCCTTGCGCAGGGCCGGCCGACTGGCGGCGCACCAGCGCGTCGACGGAATGCAGCTCGGCGATCCGGCGCAGCGCCTCGGCGGCGATTGGCGAGGTGATAGCTTGGCGGAGCTCGTAGCAATTGCGCCGGTTGTGCGCCGAGCGGGAGGCCAGGCGGATATCGCCGGCCGCGGTCGGTCGCTCGAAGCCGGTATAGCCGTCGACCTCCAGCACGCCATTTCGCGACGGCAGACGCGCCGCCAGTCTCTCACCGCGCCGGTCGGGTGCGAACAAGTAGACAGCCTCCGGAGGCTCGGGCCACCCCCGGGGCGGTCGTCGCGGGCGTAGACCCAGAGCCGGCCCCTCTTAGTGCGGCCACGGCCGCGATCGAGCGTCGGGCCGTCTCCCGCTTGCGGACGTATGCGCGCATGGCATCCGCATCGCTGGCGGGCGGCGCAAACACCACCGGCCCGCCGGCTATCTCTGCCGCCACTGCGTCGTTGGGTATGGTCAACGGGCCCGCGCCGGCTGGAACGGCTCCGGATGGCCTGGGCCCATCACCGACGAGCCGGACAGCGGCTAGGCGCACGCGCTGACCATGCCGTGGCGGCCGGCCACCACGATGATGGTGCCGCCGGTTCGACCGTCCACCGCGGTCGCGTAGGGCGCGGTCTCGGCCATTGCGCCAGTGCTTGTGCGACCGCCCCCACATGGACGCGCGTTCGGATGAACCAGCGCGCCAGTCTACGCCCAGCGGCTCCACGTCGAGCGGCGCCGCCACTCCGGCGGCGCCTTGGCGGGCGCAAAGGCTAATGTCGCAGGGCGTCAGCGTCGCCGATCCTCCGCAGCCAGGCGCCGAACGGTCTCTGTATGAGCTGATGCTCACGACAGTATGCCGAGCGCGACGGGCCGCTCAGCCGCCACGCCCCGATATGGACCGACGACTAGGTTCGCAGGCCTTTGTTCTAGTAGCGTTTCGACGGCATCGACCACCTCCCGGGTTGCCCGAGACGCCGACACCGTTCACCGCGCCAGATGAGAACAAGAGTTCAACAGCCAATCGCTCACGACTCTGAATTGCGAGGGCAAGATAAAGGGCCACGGCGCCAAACGCTCTGTCGACCCGAAAAAGCGTGTCTGCACATGGGTTTAGTCGAAGCGGAGCGGCGCCGCTACTTTTGAGGTGTGGCGCCGTGAGGATGCGCAATCCCTTATGGCGTAAGGAATTGAACGGCGCCCCGTAGTGGCGCGGCGTGCAATGGCGTAGGCGCGCCCGAGCGACTCGGCGCGCCGCCGATTGCACTACGAATGGATAGTGAGGCGCCTAGCTTTTCTTGCCGCGGGTCTTGGGTTTTGACGTCGGTTCGGCGCTGCGCTTCTTGGAGCCGAGGCCGGCGGCCTTCGCCAGTTCGGATCGCCTGGCGGCGTAGGCAGGCGCCGTCGTCGGGTAGTCCTTCGGCAGGCCCCACTTAGCCTTGTACTGCTCGACGGTCATGGCCCTGGTGGTCAGGTGGCGTTTGAGGGCTTGGTAGGTCTTGCCGTCCTCGAAGGAGACGATGCCCGCGGCGGTGACGCTCCTGCGGATCTGGGCCGGGGTCAGCTTCGTCGCCTGCTCTACGGCGTCTTGTTGGCCATCAGGGTTGGCGAGGGAGGCGTGGACCTCACGGATGAAGGCCGGCAGGTCGTCCACGGCGATCCTATTGCCTTCGACGTAGGCGGCGACGATGTCAGCCGTCAGAGCAATGAGTCTTGGATCTTCGGCCATCGTGGTAGCTCCCAGGTGTCCCTGATCCTTGTCTACAGGACCGCGTTCTGAGGGAAAGGCCACGGTGTCCCTTCAGGTTGGGGCCAGACAGCGCTCAGGCGGTCAAGGGCGGCTTCGCCGTCGCTGCGCGATGTCTGGCCGCCCCCAGGGTCGGCCAGCCTCCCTGGACCGCTTGAGCGCTGCCTGGCAAGGGCTTGGCATGCGCCTTAAGGCGCAGCCTGCCAGGGGGCAGGCGCTCGCCAACGGGAGTGGAAGGGCTAGGCGCGCAGACGCACGCCCGGGCCGCCGGTCGCGTCGGCGCTGATGAAGATGATGCCACCTTCCTCAAGGACCTGTTGAACGCGGTCCAGCGTTCGCGAATGCATACTGCCCTTGTCGGTCTCGAAGCGATGGATGGTTGAAGGCGCCACGTCGGCCAATGCGGCGAGTTGCCGGACGCCCATGCCAAGTGCGGTCCGGGCGAGTTTGATCTGCATAGGCGTGATCATCGATACCTCGTATTCAGATCACCGCACTACGTCTTGACATGATCGGAGCGGTGTGCGCACTATCCCGCACACTGTCCCAATTGACCACTGACCACCAGCTTGGTCAGCGCGCAAAGGCGCGCGGAGGTGCGATTGCATGCCTGTTTCCAAACCGGGGCGAAGCCGTGGAATTGCCCGCCGGACCCTCTTCGCGTCCCTGGCGATAGCCGCAACAACTGCACCCGCCGCCCAAGGGGCGGTGCTGGCCGAGTGCGCAGCTTGGCTTGCTCTGGAACTTGAGATTGATCGCCTCGCCGTGCGGTGGGCCGCACTCGAAGCTTTCGCAGCGCGGAATTCGCAATGGTTCAGCCTCACCCCTGAACAGCGCCTTGCGCTTCCGGGCGCGGCAGAAATGGCCGCGATCGACACCACGCTCGAAAGACTGTCCTCAGAGCGCGAGCGCCAGTTGGAGGCGCTGCATCGCCTGCGGTCGCGCACCCTGCACGACGTTGCGAGCAGGCTCGCCGTAGCGGCTCGGCTCATGCAGCACGAGGAGCATCCAGCCCAGCCGTTGGTCGACAAGTCTCTCCGGGAACTGGCGAGATTGAAGTGTCCGGGGTGCGGGATGCGATATCTTCCAGCTGATCTGGCGGCCCGCTAGTTTGAGAGCGTCTTCCGCTCTTGGCGCATTTCAGCCGCGGGCAGCGAGCGATGCCAGGGTAGACGGCCGCGGGATTGCGCCCTTCCATTTCAAGGCGCATCAGAACGTGCGGGCGCGTCGCCGATTTGTGACGCGCCTAGCCGTCGCCTGCGCTGTGCGTTTCCATGCCAGCTTGGCCCCCCGTCTCCCATAACTACCGACGCGCTTTGAGCGCATTTCCATGTGCGGGATGACATGCTGCCTTCCGGCAGCGCGGCAGCCCCTGGTCATTGGGTCCACCTTCCCGAACGCTAAGAACATCAATCGACGTCGAACGTCATTTCGTTGGTCTGCGTTTCGAGCGAGGGCATAGGCCTCAACGTGTCCAGGGCGGCCGATGGGACTGCGACCGCGGACGCCTGCAGTAGGCTCTGGAGGCCTCTCCGCCGCCTTGTCTCCCACTACGCCACACGCGTTGCATCGCAATAAGTGGCACGGGATGACGTGCCGCCCTTCGGCGGCGCGGCCCGGGACTGGTTGGCTCTGATCCCGATCCCGTCGAACGAGACTACGTCAATCGACCTTGAAGGTCATTCCGGGTCACAGCGTTTCGCGCGGGGGATGGATCTTCGCGTCGCCAGAAGGGGCCGATGGCGGAGCTGGCGCTTCAGCTTTTTGGTAGACGTCCAGCCCTATTCGGCCGCGGTTGTGTGCGCTCCCGGCGTGGCGTTGAAGTCGGTCCCGTCCAGCCACATGCGATGCAGGATCACGGCTATCTTTCGGGCGACAGCGACAACCACCTTGCCCGGCCTCATGCGCTTCCTGAGGCTGGCGGACCAACGATGGAGCGCGCTTTCTTCCGACGCTCGAATGTGTGAGGCCGCCATGAAGAGCAGGCTGCGGACCATGCCGTCCCCCCATTTCGAGATGCGGCCCTTTCTCACGGTCTCGCCGGACTGGCGAACGCGTGGCGTCAGACCAAAGTGGACGGCCACGCTGCGGGACCTGACAAAGCGGCGGGGGTCGTCGACGCTTGAGCGGAAGGCCAGGGCGGTCTGCTTTCCGACGCCGGGTACGGTCATCAGGCGCCGGCAGACGGGATCGGCCTGCGCGGCTGTGTTGATCTGCCGTTCAAGCACCTTGATCTGTTCGACGATGGCGTCCCTCGCCAGAAGCAGGGGCTCGACGGCGATCCAGCGGGCGTGACTGGACTCGCCTAGCGCCCGGACTCGGGCAGCGAAGCTTTGGTTGATGTAACGCGGCAGCTTCAGGCCGAGGCTTCGCAACAGAGCGCGGATCACGGTGTCGAGGTCGACCCGCTTCACCATCAGGGTTCGGCGCGCCACCAGCAGGGCGCGCTGGTCCTGGCTCTCACGGGACCTCGTATGAACCCCTTTGTAGGCGCCGACGCGCATCAGCTCTGCAATCCCCTGGGCGTCATTGCGGTCGGTCTTATGCCGCTGTGCGGACAGGACTGAGTGGGCGTGACGTGGATCGATCTGCAGCACGGGCAGCTTGGCTTTGATGAGGCCAGCGTAGAGCCAGGAGGCCATGTCGCCGGCCTCCATGCCGATGCGGCGATACCGCCATCCGCGGCCGCGGAGGAAGGCTACAAGGGCGAGGGGCGTGGTCTCGACCTCTGCACGCGCCACGACGGCGCCGTCGGCGTCCATCACGCAGACGGCGGTAGACTTTTTGCTGACATCCATTCCGACGAAATAGGCCATGGCGATCTCTCCTCTGCTGGCGCCATGGCGAGCATTGGTGAGCTGGTCTGCGTCAGGCTTGCGGCGAAGCCGTCCCACGAGTGCGTGAAGGCGTCAGCAATGCCGCTCGTCATCCTCCCGGGTGAAAGGTCAGCCTGCCGATCCCGAAGACCCGGATGACGAGGCGGGTGGCGCGGTGCCTTTGGGATGGCGGCGTCTTGTCGACATCAGGCGGAGCCGGAAAATGGACATCGGAAAGTGGGACCGTTGAGGCGGCGGCGGCGAAGATCGGCTTGGGGCTCATGGTACCGATGTGGGCGGCAACTGCACCGGCGGGAGGGGCGCCTAAGTTGCCGCTAAGGGCGGTGAATTTCCGCGCTAGCCCGAACGTCTGCTAGTGGCGCATCCATGACTTAGGCCGAGGTCTGGCGGCCATGCCCAGACGACTATTCGGGCGGCAACTTCCGCGATCTATAGCCAAGTTTAGCTGAGAGGACGGAAGCGTGGCTGCTTCCGATGTTGCTTCCGAGCCACGATTCTTAACGAAAAACTGCTCGAAAATGCGCTTTCGGCTGCTTCCGCAATGCTTCCGGGGCCCCATCGTTGAGCTGCGGGGGGTGAGCTAAGTTATTGAAATCGCTGGCGCACCCGACACGATTCGAACGTGTGACCTTTGCCTTCGGAGGGCAACGCTCTATCCAGCTGAGCTACGGGTGCATTGAGACGCCGGCGGAGCGGGGTTTCTAGACGAAGGCGGGGCCGGGCGCAAACGGTGTTGCGGGCGGCGGTCCGCCCGGGCGCCCGGTCAGGCGATGGCCAGGTAGGCGAAGCGGGCGATGAACAGGGCGGCGAGGGCGAACAGCAGCGCGTCCTCGCGCCCGGCCTTGCCGCGCAGCAGCTTCAGCGCCGCGAAGGCGGTGATGCCGAAGGCCAGGCCGTTGGCGATCGAGAAGGTCAGCGGGATGGTGATCAGGGTCAGGAACGCCGGGATGGCGACGCCGGGGTCCTCCCAGTCCACCTGGCCCAGCGGCGCCATCATCATCGCGCCCACCAGGATCAGGGCCGGGGCGGTGGCGGCGGTGGGGATCGCCTGCACCCAGGGGGCGACGAACAGGGTGGCCAGGAACAGAAGGCCGGTGACCACCGCGGTCAGGCCGGTGCGCCCGCCCTCGGCCACGCCCGAGGCGCTCTCGATGTAGCTGACCACGGTGGAGGTGCCGGCCAGGGCGCCGACCATGGTGGCGATGGAATCGGCGGTCAGCACCCGGTTCAGCCGCGGGATCTGGCCGTCGTCGTCCACCAGGCCGGCGCGCTTGGTCACCGCCACCTGGGTGCCGACGTTGTCGAACAGGTCGACGAACAGGAACACGAACAGGATCTCCAGCAGGCCGGCGGTGAAGCCCTTGCCGCCGCCGATCCCCAGCGCGCCCTTCACGTCCAGCTGGAACGCCGTCGCGGTCATGCCCGCCAGGGAATAGGGCTGGGGCGTGAAGTGGGCGAGGCCGATGATCCAGCCGGCCGCGGTGGCGACCAGGATGCCGATCAGGATCGCGCCCTTCACCCGCCAGGCCAGCAGGGCGGCGGTGATCACCAGGGTCAGCAGGGCCAGCAGGGCCGCGGGGCTGTGCAGGTCGCCGAGGGTGACGGCGGTGGCCGGGCTGGTGGCGACGATGCCGGCGTCCTTCAGGCCGATGAAGGCGATGAACAGGCCGACGCCCGCGGCCACCGCTGCGAACAGCGGCCGCGGGATCGCCTTGACGATCAGCTGGCGCACCCCGGCGACCGTGAGCAGCAGGAACACGGCCCCTGAGATGAACACGCAGCCCAGCGCCGTCTGCCAGGGCACGCCCATCTGCTTGACCACAGTGTAGGTGAAGTAGGCGTTCAGCCCCATGCCGGGGGCCAGCGCGATCGGATAGTTGGCCAGCAGGCCCATCAGCAGGCAGCCGACGCCCGCCGCCAGGCAGGTGGCCGCCGCCACGGCGGGGCCGGGCAGGCCGGCGTCGCCGAGGATCGCCGGGTTGACCAGCACGATATAGGCCATGGTCAGGAAGGTGGTGATCCCGGCCAGCACCTCGGTGCGCACGCTGGTCCCGTGGGCGGTCAGGCCGAAGAGGCGCTCTAGCAAAGGCGATGGTCCCCCGTTGAGGCGGCGATTGACACCCGATCGGGCGCCGGCCGGCAAGAGGCGTCTCGCCCGCAGGGCGCCGGTTGCCAGCTTCGCCGTTCCGCCGCACAGCTCGGCGCCCGATCTGAGGAGAGCGCATGCGGCCCCCCGTCCTGATGCTGATCATCGCCGTCCTGGTCGCGCCCCTGGCGGCCCGGGCCCAGACGCCGGCGGCCGATCCGACGCCGCGCATCGTGGTGATGTCGGCCTTCCCGCCGGAGATGACCCAGCTGCGCGCGGCGACCACCGATGCGCGCGAGGTGCGCGTGGCGGGCGTCAGCTTCGTCACCGGCACCCTGGAGGGCCGGCCGGTGGTGCTGGTGCTCAGCGGCATGTCGATGGTCAACGCCGCCATGACCACGCAGATGGCGCTGGACCATTTCCCCGTGCGGGCGATCGTGTTCTCCGGCATCGCCGGGGGCATCGACCCCGGGCTGTCGGTGGGCGACGTGGTGGCGCCGGACGCCTGGGCGGAATACCTCGACGGCGACTTCCTGCGGGCCGGCTCGGACGGCAGGTTCGCCGCCACGCGCGGGCATGTGCCCGCCTACGGCATGCTGGCGCCGCGGCCGGTGACGGTGGTCGCTCCCGACGGGACGGCGCGGCCGATGGACTGGCTGCCGGCCGACCCGGCGCTGCTGGCCGTGGCCCGGTCGATGCCCCGGGCCGAGCTGAAGCGCTGCGCCGAGGACGCGGCCGGCGGGGCCCACTGCCTGGGCGCGCCGCCGCGGCTGGTGGTCGGCGGCCACGGCCTGTCCGGACCGGTGTTCATGGACAACGCCGACTACCGCGCCGACGCCTTCGCCACCTTCCACGCCCAGGTGCTGGACATGGAGAGCGCGGCCGTCGCGCACGTGGCTTACGCCAACGCCACCCCGTTCATCGCCTTCCGCAGCCTGTCCGACCTCGCCGGCGGCGGGGCGGAGGACCAGGTGCGGGTATTCATGCGCCTGGCCTCGGACAATTCGGCCACCGTGGTGCGCGGCTTCCTGCGGGCGCTGCCGGCGCGGTAGCGGGGGCGGCGCGGCCCCTCACCTTCCCACGCCCTGACGGGCGCGGGCCTCTTCCTCTCCCTGCAGGGAGAGGAAGAAACAACGCGGCCCCACAGGCGAATTTCCTCTCCATCGAGGGAGAGGAAGGGGCCCGATCGCGCAGCGAGCGGGAAGGTGAGGGGCCGCGCCGCCCCGTCAGTAGTCGCCGTAGTCCTGGTCGGCGGCCGACAGCAGGACGCGGATCATCAGGCGCATCACCTCCACCGTGGTGGCGTAGGCCACATAGGCCGGCGCGGTGCGCGAGCGGATGCGCAGCCAGCGGCCGAACGGGCCGGCCTCGTCCAGGCGCGGGACGTCCAGGAACTGGTCGGTATCGCGCAGGGCGCCTTCGGCGGTGATCTGGTTGGCCCAGCCGGCGATGGCGTCGGCGAAGCTCTCGAAGCGCCAGAAGCCGTATTCGGCGTCGTCGGGCTCCTCGGGACGGAACACCGCCACCTCGTCCTCGGCCAGCGTCCACAGGGCGGACTGCTGCTCCAGCAGCAGCTCCAGGGCGCGCAGGACCTCCGGTGACTGGCTCATGAGGGGCTCTTCACGGCGGCGCTCAGTCCGCCGCCGCGGTCTCGGCCCGGCCGTAGGTCATGGCCACGAACACGTCCTCCAGGTCCGGGTCCTCGGTGCGCAGGTCCTTGATGTGCACGCCGGCGGCGCGGACCGCGGACAGCACCTGTTCCACGCCCGCCTCGGCGGTCTTGAAGTCCACCGCCAGGTCGCCGCCCGGCCGCAGCTTGGCCTGGTAGGGCGCCAGGTTCGGGGCCTCCAGCAGCGGCTGCTCGGGCGTCACCACCACGGTGCGGCTGTCCAGCCGGCGCAGCAGCTGGCTGGTGGGCTCGCACGTCACCACCTGGCCGCGGTTGACGATGGCGATGGTGTCGCAGAGCTGCTCGGCCTCCTCCAGATAGTGGGTGGTCAGCACGATGGTCACGCCCTGGCGGTTCAGCTCGCTGACATAGGCCCAGAGCTGGCGGCGCAGCTCGACGTCGACCCCGGCGGTGGGCTCGTCCAGGATCAGCACCGGCGGGCGGTGCACCATGGCCTTGGCCACCATCAGGCGCCGCTTCATGCCCCCCGACAGCTGGCGCACATAGGCGCTGGCCTTGTCGGCCAGGCCCAGGGCGGCCAGCAGCTCGTCGGAGTGACGTTCTTTGGCCGGCACGCCGTAGAGACCGGCCTGCACCTCCAGCGACTCGCGCGGGGTGAAGAACGGGTCGGCGGCGATCTCCTGCGGCACCACGCCGATGGCGGCGCGGGCGTCGCGGGTCTGGGTGTCGATGTCGCGGCCCCAGATCTTCACCTGGCCGCGGGTCTTCTTGGTCAGGCCCGACAGGATGTTGATGAAGGTCGACTTGCCGGCGCCGTTCGGACCCAGCAGGCCGAAGATCGAGCCGCGGGGAATCTTCAGGTCGATGCCCTTCAGGGCGTCCATCGCCGGCGCGGTCTTGCTGGCCGGATAGGTCTTGTAGAGGCCGGTCGCCTCGATGGCGTAGTCGGGCAGGTCCATGCGGGTCCGATCTCGGAAGGGTCTCGGGTGGTCTCGGGCAGGCAAACGGCCGCGGTCGCGTCGATTGACGCCGCGCGGGCCTGTCGCATACCTAGGGCGCATGCGCGGCCGCGCCAAGGCCGCCCGTCGATCTCCTGGGGAAATACCATGGCCGATGCGCCGAAGGCCGAAGACAAGCCCGCCTCGCCGGGCGCCGCGACCACCCTTCCGGCCCCGGAAGTGATCACCGTGCGCTCCCGGCGCGTGGCCTGCGACGGCGTCGGCGGCGCGCTCGGCCATCCGCGGGTCTGGCTGGAGATGGGCGAGGCCGATTTCGTCGAGTGCCTGTACTGCGACCGCCGCTTCGTCCTGGCGCACGGTGTCGAAGGCGAGGAAAGCGAACGCCTGGCCCCCGGCGTGTACGAAGGCTCGCACGGACACTGAGGCCTCGCATCCCTTCTGGGGATGATCTGATGTCTGAGATAGATAGGGTCGCCGCCGACTTCGGCTGGCGCTTTGCCGCCCTGGACTGTCGCCTCGGCCTGCAGGTCGTCGCCCTGGACAGCGGCCGGACGCTGACGTGGAACGCCGATGCACGCTTCGCCATGGCCTCGGTGTTCAAGGTACTGGTGGCGCTGGAGCTGTTCACCCACGTCGAGGCGGGGACACTGAACGCCGCCGAGGCGTTGACGATCACGCCGGCGATGGCGACGGCCGGCCCAACGCGCCTGTCGAGTCTCACCCATCCGGTGACGCTTTCGCTCGCGGAACTGTGCCGCCAGATGCTTTCGATCAGCGACAACACCGCTGGCGACGTGCTGCTGGCCAAGGTCGGAACGGAGCGGGTGAACGCGCGGGCGAGGGCGGCCGGTTGCCGCGATACCGTCGTGCGCGGGACCTTCCAGGCGATGCTGGACGAGGTGGCCGGCGAGCTTGGCTTTGCCGACTACGCCCAGCTGGTCCTGGCCCGCGAGGGGGCGCTGGGCCCAGAGGCGTGTCGCCGCGCCGGCCTGGAGCATTGGGGCTTCGACACCTGTTCCGGGCTCGATCCGGCGCGCGCCGCGCACACCACCGCGGCCGACATGGCCGGATTGATGGTCGGCGTCTGGCGCGGCGAGGCGGCGACACCGGCGGCGTGCGCGCGGCTGCGCAACGGCATGGCCGCCCAGATGACGACGCGCGTGCGCCCGGCGCTGGCCGGCGCCCAGGCCTTCGCGTCCAAGACCGGCAGCCTGTTCGGCCGCATCCGTCACGAGGTCGGGCTGGTCGACGACGCCGACGGGCGGTCGTTCGCTTTCGCGGTCCTGACCCAGGCCGAGGTTCCGGTTGCCGGCGGCGAGCGGATCGAGGCGCAGATGGGGACGGCCCTGGCGGCGGCGCTTGCGGCGCTGGGGGCGCGACTGACGTAGAGGTTGCGACACACTTGCATTAAGTCGGATGGGCCGAGGACAGGCGGACGGAGGCGAGGCGATGGGCGAGGGCGACAGGACCGAAGCGCTGGAGGCTCTGCTGGCGCCGTTCACGCCGGACAGGCCGGGGCTGGCGTTGCTGGTGACCCGGGGCGGTCGACCGGTGTTCGAGCGCTATCTCGGCGCGGCCGACTTGGAGCACGGCTCGCCGGTCACCGCCAGGACGCCGTTCCACGTCGCCAGCGTCTCCAAGCAGTTCACGGCCCTCGCGGCGCTGCTGGAAGCGCGCGGGGGCCGGCTGGACTTGGCGGGGGACATCCGCAAACATCTGCCGGAGTTGCCCGACTACGGCGCGGTGATCACGGCCCACGACCTGATCCATCACACCAGCGGCCTGCGCGACCAGTGGGAACTGATGAGCCTGGCCGGCTCGCCCCCCGGCGGGGTGATCCTGCACAGCGCCATCCTGGACATCGCCGCCGCGCAGAGGGGGCTGAACTTCCCGCCCGGCAGCGACTTCCGCTACTGCAACACCGGCTATTCCCTACTGGCCGAGATCGTGCAGCGAACCTCCGGAAAGCGGTTCGCCCAGTATCTGGACGAGGCGGTGTTCGCGCCGCTGGGGATGACCTCGACCTGCGTCTACAGCGACGGCGTGCGGCTGCTGCCGGGCCGGGCGATCAGCTATGCGCAGGCGAAGACTGGCGAGATCCGTCATCTGCGCCTGAACTACAGCAACCACGGCGCCACCAGCGTGCAGAGCACGGCGCGCGACCTGGCGCTGTGGGCGGCGGAGCTGCTGCATCCTCGCCACTTCGACGCCGCGCTGATCGCCACCCTGGCCGCGCCGGGGCGTCTGCGTGACGGCGCGCCGCTGAACTACGGCTTCGGCCTGATGCGCCAGACCATCGGTGGACGGCCGACCATCGGTCACGGCGGCGCGGATGCCGCGTACCGGGCGCAGTTCCTGACCTATCCCGACAACGACGCCAGCGTGATCGTGCTGTCGAACGGCCAAGCCGATGTCGGCGCCATCGGCCGGGTGCTGGCCGACGCCGTGCTGCCGCCGGTTCCCGGGGCGACCACAGGCGACGCGCCGCCGCCGGCGAGTCTCGACCGGCTGGTGGGCTACTACGTCGGCGAGTGGGGGCGGGGCGTTACACTGGAGGCGCCGGACGGCCGACTGACCGGCGTGTTCGGCGACATGCGCGCCGAGGCGCGCTTCCACCCGGACGGCGCGTTCTGGTTCTTCGATCCGGAGGAGAGGTTCTCCGCCTCGCCGGATGGCGACCTGGTGGTGGCGCAGAGCGTCGGTGGCCTGCCGCTGAGGCTGCGTCGGGCCAAGCGCGTGCGCCCCGGCGACGCGGCGCTCGCGGCCTTGGCCGGGCTCTATCGCAGCGACGAGATCGACATCACCTATCGGCTGGCGCCGGACGGGGAGGGTGGCCTTGCCGTCTCGTGCCTGCGTTTTCGGTCCATGCGGATGGCGCCAGCCGACGTGGACGCCTTCGACGGACCGATGGCGCGCCTGACCCTGGTGCGCGACGGAACCGGCGCGGTGACGGGGTTCACCATCGGCACGGGCCGCATTCGCGCCCTGCCGTTCCACCGCATCGCCTGAGCGGGCCGCCGCTCACACCTCCACGATCTCGGCCCGCGCGGCGCCGTCCTCGATGATCAGCCGGGCGAATGTGCCTCTGGCGCCGTCGTCCTTGCCCTCGGGCAGGGTGAGGTGCCGGGATCGATGGTCAGGCGACCGGCGAAGTCGGTGATCTCCGCGCGATGGGTCGAGGCGCACAGGAGGACATCGAGCGGGCCGTCGAACAGATCCTCCTCGGCCTCCGCGTCGTCCGCCGACGGGACGAAGGGGTCCCTGCTGTCCGCCAGGCCGGCGGCGACGGGGTCGAACACGCAGCCGATGATCAGCCCCTGTTCCTCGAGCGTAAGGGTCAGGGTGGCGACGGCGTCGCTGGGCTCGTCGTCCTGGCCACGGACCCCGGCCACCGGAGCGATCGCCCCCAGTTCGGCGATGGCCGAGGCCTCGCCCATGTCGCCCAGGGTGATGATGCGGTCGGCGTCGGCCAGTTTCTCCAGCGCGCCCTGCGGCCAGGAAATGCCGGCGGCGGGGTGGATGTGGCAGTCGGCCAGGACGGCGATGACGGTGCGCTGAGGCATGGCTGAGGCCGTCCCTTTGCGGCGCTTGGCGGCGGATCGACGGCAACCTGCCATGCGCTGTCAGCACGGTCGACTGGCCGCGTGACCGGGCGGCCCGCAGCCCCTATCTTGGGGCCATGACCGACATCGCCGACTCTGCCGCGCCCCCCGCCGATGCGCCCGCCGCTGATATGCCTGCCGCCGACGTGCTGGACACCGCCGACCGCCCGCTGACCCAGGACGGCCCCGCCACGCGGCTCTATCTGGTGGACGGCTCGGGCTTCATCTTCCGCGCCTTCCACGCCCTGCCGCCGCTGACCCGCAAGTCGGACGGCCTGCCGGTGGGCGCGATCCAGGGCTTCTGCAACATGCTGTGGAAGCTGCTGGTGGACATGAGGTCGGGGGCGGACGCGCCGACCCACCTGGCGGTGGTGTTCGACCATTCCGAACAGACTTTCCGCAACAAGCTGTACGACAAGTACAAGGCGCACCGCCCGCCGCCGCCGGAAGACCTGGTGCCGCAGTTCCCGCTGGTGCGCGAGGCCACCCGCGCGTTCGGCGTGCCGGCGCTGGAGCTGCCCGGCTACGAGGCCGACGATATCATCGCCGCCTATGCCTGCCATGTGCGCGACCAGGGCGGCGAGGTGGTGATCGTCTCGTCCGACAAGGACCTGATGCAGCTGGTCGGCGACCGGGTGTCGATGCTCGACACCATGAAGAACCTGCGCATCGGCCGCGACCAGGTGTTCGAGAAGTTCGGCGTGCCGCCGGAAAAGGTGGTCGACGTGCAGGCCCTGTGCGGCGACAGCGTCGACAACGTCCCGGGCGCGCCCGGCATCGGCATCAAGACCGCCTCGGCCCTGATCACCGAGTACGGCGACCTCGACACGCTGCTGGCCCGCGCCGGCGAGATCAAGCAGCAGAAGCGCCGCGAGACCCTGATCGAGTTCGCCGACCAGATCCGCCTGTCGCGCCAGCTGGTGCAGCTGGACTGCGAGACGCCGCTGCCGGCGGCGCTGGACACCCTGGCGGTGGAGGCGCCCGATCCGGCGACGCTGACCGCCTTCCTGGAGGACATGGAGTTCCGCACCCTGGCCCGCCGCGTCGGCGACGGCTCGGGAACGCCGGCGCCGGGCGCCGCCGCGCCGCCCGTGTCCCTCGCCACGCCCCGGCCGCTGACCGCGCCGGTGCTGACGCCCCGCTATGGCCCGCAGCCCACCCGCGCCGAGGTGGCGCAGCCGATCGATCCCAACACCTATGTGTGCGTGCGCGACCTGGCGACGCTGGAGGCCTGGATCGCCCGCGCCTACGACACCGGCCTGGTGGCGTTCGACACCGAGACCGACGCCCTGTCGGCCTCCGACGCCAACCTGTGCGGCATCTCCCTGGCCGTGCAGCCCGGCGAGGCCTGCTACATCCCCCTGGGCCACGAGCACGAACAGGAGGGGGGGCTGGCGCTGGAGTCCACGGCGCGGCCCGAGCAGATCCCGCTGGAGGCGGCCATCGCCCGGCTGAAGCCGATGCTGGAGGACCCGTCGGTCCTGAAGGTGGGGCAGAACGCCAAGTACGACATCGGCGTGTTGGCCCGCTATGGCGTGACCGTCGCGCCGATCGACGACACCATGCTGATCTCCTATGCCCTGGAGGGCGGCGCGCACCCGCACGGCATGGACGACCTGTCGGCCCTGTGGCTGGGGCACCAGCCGATCCCGTTCAAGCAGGTCGCCGGCACGGGCAAGGCGCAGAAGAGCTTCAAGCACGTGGCCCTGGAGCCGGCCACGGCCTATGCGGCCGAGGACGCCGACGTCACCTTGCGCCTCTACCACATCCTGCGCCCGCGCCTGGCGCGCGAGGGGCTGCTGACCGTCTACGAGACGCTGGAGCGGCCGATGCCGGCGGTGCTGGCGCAGATGGAGGCCAGCGGGGTCAAGATCGACACCGAGCGGCTGCGGCTGCTGTCCAACGACTTCTCCATGCGCATGGCGGACCTGGAGGCGCAGGCCCAGACGTTGGCCGGCCGGCCGTTCAACCTGGGCAGCCCGCGGCAGATCGGCGACGTGCTGTTCGGCGAACTTGGTCTTCCGGGCGGCAAGAAGACGGCGACAGGCGTGTGGTCCACCGACGCCAGCGTGCTGGAGGACCTGGCGGCCCAGGGCCACGCCCTGCCGCGCACCCTGCTGGACTGGCGCCAGCTGTCGAAGCTGAAGGGCACCTATACCGACAACCTGGGCCAGGCCGTCAGCGCGCGGACCGGGCGGGTGCACACCTCCTACGCCCTGGCCTCCACCACCACCGGCCGGCTGTCGTCGAACGACCCCAACCTGCAGAACATCCCGATCCGCACCGAGGAGGGGCGCAAGATCCGCCGCGCCTTCATCGCCGAGCCGGGCAATGTGCTGATCAGCGCCGACTACAGCCAGATCGAGCTGCGGCTGGTGGCGCACATCGGCGACATCCCGCAGCTGAAGAAGGCCTTCCTCGAGGGGCTGGACATCCACGCCTCCACCGCCTCGGAGATGTTCGGCGTGCCGATCGAGGGCATGCCGGCCGAGACCCGCCGCCGCGCCAAGGCGATCAACTTCGGCATCATCTACGGCATCTCCGCCTTCGGCCTGGCCAACCAGCTGGGCATCGGCCGCGACGAGGCGGGCAGCTACATCAACACCTATTTCGAGCGCTTCCCGGGCATCCGCGACTACATGGATCGGATGCGCGCCCAGGTGCGCCGCGACGGCTTCGTCACCACGGTGTTCGGCCGCAAGGTCAACATCCCGATGGTGACCTCCAAGTCCGTCGGCGAGCGGCAGTTCGCCGAGCGCGCGGCGATCAACGCGCCGATCCAGGGGGCTGCGGCCGACGTCATGCGCCGGGCGATGATCCGCATGCCGGGCGCGCTGCAGGCCGCGGGCCTCAGCGCCCGGATGCTGCTGCAGGTGCACGACGAACTGGTGTTCGAGGCGCCGCAGGCCGAGGCCGATGCGGTCTGCCGCGTCGCCCGAGAGGTGATGGAGCACGCCGCCGAGCCGGTGGTGCAGTTCTCCGTCCCCCTGGTCGTCGAGGCCCGCGCCGCCGACAACTGGGACGACGCCCACTGAGCATTCTTCGATGGCCGCCGCGGCCCCTCACCTTCCCAACCGCTCCGCGGTCGGGCCCCTTCCTCTCCCTCGAGGGAGAGGAAAAGGTGTTGCGGCGTCCAGAGAGACTCCTCTCCCTGCAGGGAGAGGAAGGGGCCCGCGCCCGCCAGGGCGTGGGAAGGTGAGGGGCCGCGCAGTTCGCGCAGGCGGCCTCAATCCGTCGCGGGGTGATCCGGGGGGAGTTGCGCTATCCTGCCGCCCGAAACCCTGACCGGGGCGCGGCCGTGAAGACCTCCGTTTCCATCCAGTACCTGCGCGCCATCGCCGCCGTCGGGGTGGCGGCCTATCACGCGTGCCAGTGGCGCAGCGGCGGCTTCGAGGTCGGGCGCGCCGGGGTGGACCTGTTCTTCGTCATCTCCGGCTTCATCATGTGGCGCATCACCGCCGGGCGCGAGACGGCGCTGGCCAGCTTCGTGTGGCGGCGGTTCACGCGGGTGGCGCCCACCTACTGGGTGCTGACCCTGGCCATGGCGGGCGTGGCGCTGGCGTGGCCGAACTTCCTGCCCAACGTGCACGCCGGCTGGCGTCACGTGCTGCTGTCGATGGCCTTCATCACCCACCTGGACCCCAAGGGCCTGCCGTTCCCGGTGCTGCCCGCCGGCTGGACGCTGAACTACGAGGCGGTGTTCTACCTGCTGTTCGCCGCGGGGCTGTGGCTGCGCGAGCAATCGCGCATCCTGTTCGTCACCGCCGCGCTGACGGCGGTCGCGGTGCTGGGCCTGCTCGATCCCCCACTCTACGCCCTGGGCGCCAACGCCATGATGCTGGAGTTCGCCGCCGGGCTGTGGCTGGGCCGGCTGGCGCAGCGCGGGCTCCTGCCGGGACCGAAGGTGGGGATGCTGCTGGCCGCCGGGGGGGTGATCGCCTTCGCCGCCAGCAACACCGCCGGCGTGGCCGACAGCCTGCTGCGCCCGCTGCTCTGGGGCCTGCCGGCCGCGGCCCTGGTGCTGGGGGCCCTGGCGCTGGAGGCGGCCGGACGCACGCCGCGCCTGCCGTGGCTGAAACGGCTGGGCGATGCCTCCTATTCCATCTACCTCGGCCACGCGCCGGCGACGGCGGTGGTGGCGCATACCCTGGGAACCGACCGGCCGTGGCTGTTCATTCCGGCCGCGCTGGCGGCGTCGATCCTGGCCGGCCTGGCGGGGCGGGCGCTGCTCGAGAAGCCGCTGCTGCGGCTGTTGCGCGGAGCGGCCGGGGCCGGCGAGCTCAGGCCGGTTCCTGGATGGCAGGCGGCTCCGGGAACGGATTGAGCCGCCGTAGCCAGGCGTAGGCCGGCCGCTCGACGAGGTGGTGCGCGCCGATCGCGGCGACCAGGATCGCCGGGAACACCCCCGCCAGCGCCAGCCAGGCCATCGCCCCGTGCGGCGCGCCGAACAGCAGGCGCCAGACGTGGAAGAAGGCGATGTCCACCGGCAGGTAGACCAGCATCAGGGCGTAGGCGAGGCCCCCAAGGTAGCGCCAGGCCGGCCCGGCGATCAGCGGGCGACCCTGCCGGGCGCGCTCGGCCAGGCCCAGGGCCAGCAGGCCGAACGCCGGGAAGATGAAGGGGTCGGCCAGCCGCAGGATCGACGCCGCAGCGATCCAGGCCGCCGACAGGGGAACCATCAGCCGTGCGGCGGTCACGCTCAGGCCCCGCTCCTGGCCGAAGCGGCACAGGCCCGCGCCGAACAGGAAGGCCGGCACCGTCTGCAGCGCGCCGATCTGGGCGGTCATGTCGCTGAACAGGATGTGCCGCGCCTGGCAGAGATCGAAGGCGCAGGCGAACAGCACCACCGGCGCGGCCGCGGCCATCCATGGCCAGCGCCAGGCCCGCACGATCACCGCCGTCACCGGGAACACGATCGCGGCGAACCATTCGGCGGAGACCAGCCAGGACGGAAAGTTCCAGCTGACCGTCGGCAGAACGCCCCAGGCCTGGGTCAGGGTCAGGTTGGCGGGGATGGCGGCCGGATCGAACACCTGGGCGTCGATCGGCGTCCCCTCGCGGGCCGCGGCCAGCGCCAGCAGGCCCATGGCCGCCAGCGTCGCGACCTGCAGCGGCCAGACGCGGATCAGCTTGCGCCACAACAGCGACATCTGCCGCAGCCGCCCGTCCTCGCGCAGGCGCGTCCAGGTGTGGAAGGCGATGAAGCCGGCGGTGACGAAGAACAGCTCGGCTCCGAGATAGCCCTTGGCGACCAGGCCATGGCGGGCGCCCAGCGCCAGGCCGAGGTGCTCGCGAAACTGGTTCAGGACGATCCAGGCGACGGCGATCGCCTGCAGCGAGCGCAGGGGCCAGAGGGTGTCTGTCTGCAGCTTTTCCGGCATCTGGTCAGGCTTCACGTCCATAAGGTGTGCCATTTTCGGACACTCCAGGGCCCACGGGGCAAACGGCGGGCCAGGTCCGTCCCCGATATTGAGCATCTCTATCGCCGCAATTGGCGCAATCGATTGGACGGCCGGCGGGCGGGGCGCCTAAGGGAGGGGCCGAGTGTGCGGCAGGCCGCCGCACGCCAACCGATCAGCCCCGAGGGAACGAACATGTCGCTCGCCAACAGCAAGACCCTGGAGAACCTGAAGGAGGCCTTCGCCGGCGAAAGCCAGGCGAACCGCCGCTACCTGTACTTCGCGCAGAAGGCCGACGTGGAAGGCTACAACGACGTGGCCGCCGTGTTCCGTTCCACCGCCGAGGGCGAGACCGGCCACGCCCACGGTCACCTGGAATTCATGGAAGGCGTGGGCGACCCCGCCACCGGCCTGCCGATCGGCGAAACCTCGCTGAACCTCAAGGCCGCCATCGCCGGCGAGACGCACGAGTACACCGACATGTACCCGGGCATGGCCCGCACCGCGCGCGAGGAAGGCCACGACGAGATCGCCGACTGGTTCGAGACCCTGGCCAAGGCCGAGAAGTCCCACGCCGGCCGCTTCCAGCGCGCCCTGGAAAGCCTGGACTAACTGAGAGACACGGCCCTTTAGGCTTCCCCAAGCGTTCTGAAGGTCCGTCGGCGGGTCGCGTCTCAAGGCGCGGCCCGTCCACCTTTGCAGATCTGGATCGCCGGAGCCCGGCTGGAGCCCCCTCCACCGCTTCGCGGTCCCCCTCCCCCAAGCGGGGAGGAGAACGGTTCTCTTCCCCCTCTGGGGGAAGTACCGCCGAAGGCGGGGATGGGGGCTCCCGCGGAGAGCCGGCTGTCCGGCGCAGGACAGGCACGCCATGACCGACACGCCCCCCACCAAGACCGAAGGCCGCCGCGAGGGCAGCCTGGATGCGCCGTTCCGTCATCCGCTGGCCTGGCGCGACCCGGAATTCTACGACGCCGGCAAGATCGAGCATGAGATGGAGCGGGTGTTCGACATCTGCCACGGCTGCCGGCGGTGCTTCAATCTGTGCGACAGCTTCCCCAAGCTGTTCGACATGGTCGACGAGAGCCCGACGGGCGAGGTCGATGGGGTGCCGAAGTCGGCCTACGGCGAGGTCGTCGAGGCCTGCACCCTGTGCGACATGTGCTTCCTGACCAAGTGCCCCTATGTGCCGCCGCACGAGTGGAACGTGGACTTCCCGCACCTGATGCTGCGCCACCGCGCGGCCGAGCGGAAGAAGCACGGCGGCGACTTCGTGCGCGAGCAGCTGGGCGAGACCGACCGCAACGGCAAGCTGGCCCGGCCCGTCGCCGGCCTCGCCAACTGGGCGACCGATGTGCACAACCAGCCCATCCGGGCGCTAATGGAGGCCACGGTCGGCATCGACAAGACCGCCGAGCTGCCCAAGTATCACACGCGCACCGCCTCGGACCGGCTGAAGGCGCCGCTGGCGGCCGACCCCGCCGGCCCGGCCTTCGGCGCGCGCAAGGCGGCGATCTACGCCACCTGCTTCGTCGACTACAACGAGCCGGACACCGCCGTGGCCGCCCGCGCCGTGCTGGCCAAGCTGGGGGTGGAAACCAGGCTCGCCTATCCGCAATGCTGCGGCATGCCCCAGCTGGAGGCCGGCGACATCGCCGAGGTGGCCCGGCGCGCCGAGCATGTGACGCGCGAGCTTCTGCCGCTGGTGGACCAGGGCTACGACGTGGTGGCGCTGACCGCCAGCTGCGCCCTGATGATGAAGTTCGAGTGGCCGCTGATCCTGCCGGAGAACGCGGACGTCAAGCGCCTGGCCGCCGCCACGCGCGACATCAGCGAGTACGTGGTCGAGATCGCCAAGGCGCACGGCCTGGCCGAGGGTCTGAAGACCATCGACGGCGGCGTCACCGTGCACCACGCCTGCCACGCCCGGGCCCAGAACATGGGCGCCAAGTCGGCGGAGATGCTGCGCCTGATCCCGGGGGTGAAGATCGACGTGGTCGAGCGCTGCTCGGGGCACGGCGGCACCTTCGGGGTGATGAAGGAGACCCGGCCGATGGCGGTCAAGGTGGGCAAGCCCGCCGCCCGCCAGGTGGCCCAGAAGGGCAACGACACCCTGTGCTCCGACTGCCCGCTGGCCTGCAAGCACCTGGGCCAGCTGGTCGCCGCCGACCTGAAGGAGGGGCAGAAGCCGCCCCGCCAGGCGCACCCGATCGAGATCCTGGCCGAAGCCTACGGCCTCGTCTGAGTCTTACAGAAAGCCGGTTCCCATGCCCGCCTCCCAGCGCCGCGTCACCCCCGAGGACATCATCCCGGACGCCGAGTTCCGCACCCAGCGCAAGGACCGCCGCGCCGCCCTGCTGCCGAAGAAGAAGCTGCGCCGGGTGGACCTGGGCCCCTACTGCACCGCCTACTTCGAGACCTACGAGACGATGCTGTTCCAGATCCAGGAGATGCTCCTGATCGAGGGCGGCGGGCCGGCGCAGCTGGTGGACGAGATGGCGGCCTACAATCCGCTGATCCCGCAGGGCGGCGAGCTGGTGGCGACGGTGATGTTCGAGATCGACGATCCCCTGCGCCGGGCCAACATCCTGGCGCGGCTGGGCGGGGTGGAGGACCACTTCTTCATCCAGATCGGCGACAGCCGCAGCCAGGCGCGCCAGGAAGGCGACATCGAGCGCACCCGCGAGGACGGCAAGACCTCCTCGGTGCACTTCCTGCGCTTCCCGATCACCCCGGAACAGGCGGCGGCGTTCCGCGACCCGAAGGTCACGGTGATGCTGGGCGCCGACCACCCCCTCTACGACCACCGCGCCATCCTCAGCGACGCCACCCGCGCCGAACTGGCGGGGGATCTGGACTGATCCCCTAGATCGGATCACCAACAATCTGTCATCCCGGAATTCGCGCAGCGAATATCCGGGACCGCGGCAGGCGCCGCTGCTTGCCACAACTGAACGGTCAGCGCGTCCGGCGGTCCCGGATAAGGCGCTGGCGCGCCTTTCCGGGATGACAGTGTGGGGTGGGGGCAGAGGGACCCTTACTTCGCCTCCGCCGCGGCCTGGATCTTGTCCATGGTGCGCAGCTCGAAGTCGCTGGCGTCGTGGCGTTCGGGGAGCTGGGCCGCAGGGTCGCCCCAGGCGCAGTTGACCATGCGGCCGCGCTTCACCGCCGGACGGGCGGCGATGGCGTCGGTCCAGCGCTGTACGTTCG
This sequence comes from Caulobacter sp. KR2-114, assembly GCF_049446115.1. Taxonomy (NCBI): domain Bacteria; kingdom Pseudomonadati; phylum Pseudomonadota; class Alphaproteobacteria; order Caulobacterales; family Caulobacteraceae; genus Caulobacter; species Caulobacter sp. KR2-114. The sequence goes on along the minus strand of NZ_JBMSEC010000005.1, from coordinate 245,374 downwards.
TGTAGCTGGCCACGTCCAGGAACTCGCCCGCGCCGTAGAGCGCGCCCTTGGCCAGGGCGCCGTACCAGGCCCACACGGCCATGTCGGCGATGGTGTAGTCGTCGCCGGCCAGATAGGGCGCCTCGGCCAGGCGGCGGTCCAGCACGTCCATCTGGCGCTTCACCTCCATGGCGAAGCGGTCGATGGCGTATTCGATCTTCATCGGCGCATAGGCGTAGAAGTGGCCGAAGCCGCCGCCCAGGTAGGGGGCGCTGCCCATCTGCCAGAACAGCCACGACAGGCATTCGGCGCGCGCCGGCCCGTCCTTGGGCAGGAAGGCGCCGAACTTCTCGGCCAGGTGCATCAGGATGGCGGCGCTCTCGAACACCCGGATCGGCTCGGGACCGCTGCGGTCCAGCAGGGCCGGGATCTTGGAGTTGGGGTTCACGGCCACGAAGCCGCTGGAGAACTGGTCGCCCTCGTTGATGCGGATCAGCCAGGCGTCGTACTCGGCGCCCGCGTGGCCGGCGGCGAGCAGCTCCTCCAGCATCACCGTGACCTTCACCCCGTTGGGCGTGGCCAGGGAATAGAGCTGCAGCGGATGCTTGCCGACCGGCAGGTCCTTGTCGTGGGTGGGGCCGGCGATCGGCCGGTTGATGTTGGCGAAGCGTCCGCCGTTCTCCTTGTTCCAGGTCCAGACCTTGGGCGGGGTGTAGGCGGGCGTGTCGGTCATCCGGAGGCTCCCAGGTTCGGCGGCGCCTCTCGCGGGCCGCTCCAGACCATTTGGCGGAGCCTGCGCCGTTTTTCCAGAGCGGTCGGTATGCAATCGCAACCATTGACGGCAAACGCCCGCGCCGGTCTGTTGCCGCATTCTGCGGAGACCCCGATGCCGACCGTCCTGCCCGCCCTGCCGACCCAGCCCGCCGACACGCCCTGGCCGACCGAGGCGTGGCCTACCGGCCCGCTGCCGCCGGGCGCCGACGCGGCCCGGATCCACGCCATGCTGGGCCATGCCTTTCAGGCCGAGCCGCCGGCCGATCTCGGCGAGACCCAGGCGGTGGTGGTGATCCACAGGGGCCGGCTGGTGACCGAGCGCTATGGCCCGCGGCATGGACCGGAGGCCACCACCTGGTCCTGGTCGATGGCCAAGAGCATCACCCACGCCCTGGTGGGCCTGGCGGTGAAGGACGGTGTGCTGGATGTCCACGCGCCGGCCCCCGTCCCCGAATGGCGGGCAGCGGGCGATCCGCGGGCGGCGATCACCCTGGATCTGCTGCTGCGGATGTCCTCGGGCCTGGCGTTCCGCGAGGAATACAAGCCCGAGCACCCCTCGGACGTGATCGAGATGCTGTGGGGCCGCGGCAAGGACGACACCGCCGCCTTCGCCGCCGGCTTTCCCCTGGCGCACCCGCCGGGGAGCCATTTCTACTATTCCAGCGGCACGACCAACATCGTCAGCCGCTGCCTGGCCGACGCCCTCGGCCGTCACGGCGGCGAGTTCCAGGCCTTCATGGAAGAACGGCTGTTCGATCCCCTGGGGATCACCAGCGCCACGCCCAAGTTCGACGCCGCGGGGACCTTCATCGGCTCGTCGTTCTGCTTCTGCACCCCGCGCGACTTCGCCCGCTTCGGCCTGCTCTACCTGCGCGACGGGGTGTGGGAGGGGCGCCGGCTGCTGCCCGAGGGCTGGGTGGACTATGCCCGGACGGCCACCTTCCAGCAGCCGGACTGCCCGGACGGGCCGTACGGCGCCCACTGGTGGCTGGACCTGGCGGGGCCCGGCAGCTTCTCGGCCAACGGCCACGACGGCCAGTTCATCATCTGCTGCCCGGACCGCGACCTGATCGTCGTGCGCAACGGCGTGACGCCCAGCGAACAGGGGCCGGTGCTCAAGGCGTGGCTCAGGGACCTGGCGGCGGCGTTCGCGGCCGAGGGCTGACCGCAAGGCGCGGAACCCCTCACCCTCCCAAGCTCAGCGCTGTGCGCAGACCTTGGGCCCCTCCCTCTCCCTATGGGAGAGGGGTCTGAAGCGCCGCCGCGGGGGTCATAAACACCTCTCCCAGAGGGAGAGGGAGGGGCCCATGGCGCAGCCATGGGAGGGTGAGGGGTTCCGTCGCCGGCAGGCCTACATCGCCGCGCGCCACTCCGGGGCGCAGAGGAAGCGGCCGGCCAGGCTGCCGTCGCGCAGGTAGATGCGGATCTCGGCGGTTTCGCCGGCGTCGCTGAGGCGCGCGCCCAGGCGCCGGGCGGCGTCCTCGGCCTTGGCGCCGCTGGTGAAGAGCTGGGCGTTGTCGACGGAGGCATGGCGCAGGGCCCAGCCGCCTTCCACGGGTTCGACGTCGATCACTTCCACCATGGCGCTCCTCACACTTACTCGCCCCCGAACAAGCCGGGCCCGAAAGCCGGCCCCGAAAAACTCGCCTCTGAACGCCCCGCCGGAATCCCTAGTTCCGATGGGTGACAGGCGTATGGCGCGGTCTGTCGAAAGCCCGACACAGTCATCACGAAGCCGTCATGACCTTTGCCGGCGGCACACGTCTTGCGCGATCGGACCCAGACCTGACCCAAAATGGCACGGGCTTCCCAGGGGTCTGGGCCCGTGTTTTAACGAAGCGTTAATCATTGGGAACGCCGCCATGCTGCTTTCGCTGTTCGCCCTGACCCTGGCCACCGCCGCGCCTGCCGCGGCCCAGTCGCATGGGGCGAACGACGCCGCCGAGGCCGCCGGCGTGGCCGTGGTGTTCCTGAACTGCGGCGTGGGCCAGACGACGCTCACCGACTGCAAGGTGGTCAACGAGGGTCCCGTGGACGCCGCCGCCGCCGCGCAGGCGGTGAAGCTGGCCGAGGCCATGGAAGTCCCCGCCGCCCTGGCCGAACACAATCCCGGCCGCATCATGCTGAAGCTGAACGTCCAACCGCAGTAGCGCCGCCGTGAGCGACGCCGGCGCCCCCCGGGACCCCTTGTCCGCGCACCGCGAACGACTGGATCGTGACGGCTTCCCCATCGTCGAAGGGGCCATCTCGCCCGACCTGATCGATGCGCTGAACGACGCCCTGGAGCGGCTCGAGCGAGACCTGGGCGCACAGCCGGCCGGCAACCGCTTCGAAGGCGCCCATACCGTGCGGCTCTACAACCTGTTGAAGTACGGCGAGCCGTTCACCCTGGTCCCGGTCCATCCGGCCGTGCTGCCGATCGTCGAGGCGGTGCTGGGCGACGGGCCGCTGATCTCCTCGCTGTCGTCGATCGCCATCGACCCCGGGGAGATCGCCCAGCCGATCCACGCCGACGACCAGGTGATCCCGCTGGAGAAGCCGCACCGGCCGATCATCTGCAACTCGATGTGGGCGCTGACCGACTTCACCGAGGCCAACGGCGCCACGCGGCTGGTCCCCGGCAGCCACCGGCGGCCGAACCCGGAATACGGCGGCGCCTACGAGACCATCGCCGCGGAGATGCCCAAGGGCTCGGTGCTGATCTGGGACGGGGCGCTGTGGCATGGCGGCGGCGCCAACCGCAGCGGCAGGCGGCGCACCGGCATCGCCATGAACTACTGCGCGGGCTTCATCCGCCAGCAGGAGAACCAGCAGCTGGGCCTCGACCCGGAGCAGGTGCGCCGCTTCGCCCCGCGGCTGCGCGAACTGGTCGGCTACGGCGTCTACCGCGGCCTGATCGGCCACGTGGAAAAGCAGAGCCCCGACCAGATCCTGACCGGCCAGGGCGACTTCCGCTCGATCTGGGACCGCTGAGGCCGCGCGGCGAAACAACCCAAACCGCTGCGCCAGCTATTGTCCTTGCGCGGCATATGCGCTTCCCCTTGCCTAGCCGCCATCAGACAAGCGGCGCGGGCGGGAGCGGAACATGCGGGGCTGGACCTATCGGCTGGCGGGGTGGCTGGCGGCGGCGATGCTGGCCGGATCGACGGCCCTGGCGGGGCCGCTGGCGCACGCCGCCATGCATCGCGGCGCGGCTTCGCGGGCGCTGTCGGCCGGTGCGGTCGCCTCGCCGGACATCTATGGCGCCCTCGCCGCACAACAGGTGCTGAAACAGGGGGGCAACGCCGTCGACGCGGCGGTGGCCACCGCCTTCGCTCTCGCGGTCACCTATCCGGAGGCCGGCAACCTCGGCGGCGGCGGCTTCATGACCGTGTACATGGACGGCAAGCCGTACTTCCTCGACTATCGCGAGACCGCCCCCGCGGCCGCCAGCGCCGGCATGTACCTGACCGCCTCGGGCGAGCCGGACCCGCGCGCCAGCCTGGTGGGCAACCTGGCCTCCGGCGTTCCGGGCACGGTCCGCGGCCTGGCCGAGGCGCACAGGCGGTTCGGCAAGCTCAGCTGGAAGCAGGATCTGACCCCCGCCATCGCCTATGCCCGCGACGGCTTCATGGTCACGCCGCAGCTGATCGGCATCATCGATGGGGCGAAGGCCGAACGCGACGGGACCAACTTCGCCGCCTGGGCGACGCAGCTGAAGGCTGGACTGAAGTTCCGCCAGCCCGACCTCGCGGCCACCCTGCAGCGCATCGCCGACCAGGGGCCGGACGGCTTCTACAAAGGCCCCACCGCCGACCGCATCGTCGCGCAGATGGCCCGCGGGCCGGTCAAGGGCCTGATCACCCACGCCGACCTGGAAGGCTACAAGGCGGCCTGGCGCGAACCGGTGCAGGGCGACTGGCATGGCTTCACCCTGATCACGGCCCCGCCGCCCAGCTCCGGGGGCATCGCCCTGCTGCAGATGCTCAACATGAAGGCCGACGCGGCGCCGCTGTTCCAGGGCCAGGCGCTCAACAGCGCGCAGTACGTCCACCTCGTGGCCGAGATCGAGAAGCGCGTGTTCGCCGACCGCGCCGTCTACCTCGGCGACCCCGACAGCGTGAAGGTCCCCGTCGCCGCCCTGACCGATCCGGCCTATGTCGCCCGCCGCGCCCGCGAGATCGACCCGGCGAAGCCCTCGGCCACCGACGCGGTGCAGCCGGGGCTGGAGAAGCCGCAGACCACCCACTTCTCGGTGGTCGACCGCTGGGGCAACGCCGTCTCCAACACCTACACCCTGAACGGCTGGTTCGGCTCCGGCGTGGTGGTGGAAGGCGCCGGCTTTCTGCTCAACGACGAGATGGACGACTTCTCGGCCAAGCCCGGCGCGCCCAACCAGTACGGGGTGATCGGCGGCTCGGCCAACGCCATCGCGCCGGGCAAGCGGCCGCTGTCGTCGATGACCCCCACCATCCTGCTGAAGGACGGGCGCGTGGCCATGGTGATCGGCACGCCCGGCGGCTCGCGCATCTTCACCTCGGTGTTCCAGGTGCTGGTCAACGCCTACGACTTCCACCTGCCGCTCAAGGCGGCCGTGGACGCGCCGCGCTACCACCACCAGCTGCTGCCGGTGAACACCATCTATGCCGAGCCCTACGGGCCCTGGCCGGCGCCGCTGGCGGCCCAGCTGAAGGCGCGCGGCTACACCCTGGTCGACCAGGACTACAACGGCGACATCGAGGCCATCGAGGTGAACGGGCGAACCCCGGTGGTCGCGCCCGACCCCCGGGCCCGCGGCGCCGGCCTGGTGGTTCCCTAGCCAGACCCGCCGCGCTCTGCGCTTGACCGGCGGCCCGGGCTGGTCCAGCACGCCCCGGATTTTGAACATTCGGGATGGGATTGATGCGCAACCTCTTCAACATCGAGGGCAAGGTGGCCGTGGTCACCGGCGGCAGCCGCGGGATCGGCGAGATGATCGCCCGCGGCTACGTCGAGAACGGGGCCAAGGTCTATGTGTCCTCGCGCAAGGCCGAGGTCTGCGACCGTGTCGCCGAGGAGCTGTCGGCCTACGGAACCTGCATCTCCCTGCCGGCCGACCTGTCGAAGATGGACGGCATAGTGGCGCTGGCCGCGGCCATCGCCGAGCGCGAGCCGAAGCTCGACATCCTGGTCAACAACGCCGGCGCCACCTGGGGCGCGCCGATCGACGAGTATCCGGAGGACGGCTGGGACAAGACCGTCGACCTGAACACCAAGTCGATCTTCTTCCTGACCCAGAAGCTGCTGCCGCAGCTGCGCGCCGCCGCCACCTGGGAGCATCCGGCGCGGGTGATCAACATCGCCTCGGTGAACGGCATCGAGCCGCCGGGCCTGGAGACCTACGCCTATTCCACCTCCAAGGCCGGCTGCATCATGCTGACCCGGCACCTGGCCAAGCGGCTGGCGGGCGACAACATCCTGGTCAACGCCATCGCCCCCGGGCCCTTCCAGAGCCACATGATGGCCGCCACCCTGGCCCGCGCCGGCGACGCCATCGCCAAGGCCAACCCGCGCGGCCGCATCGGCACGCCGGAAGACATCGCCGGCGTCGCCATCTTCCTGGCGAGCCGCGCCAGCGCCTACACCACGGGCGCCGTGGTGCCCTGCGACGGGGGTTCGGCGGAGGTCTAGGGGCCTGCGAACGCGCCGGCCTACTTCTTCCGCGGAATGAACAGCTTCGCGCCTTCGCCCACCTTGTAGACCTCGGAAAAGTTGCCCTGGTTCACCGCCACGCTCAGGCGGCCGCGACTGTCGATATAGAACAGCGGCTTGCCCTCGGGCACGTCGCTGAAGGTGTGCTCGAAGGGGAAGGCATAGGCCTTGCCGGCCAGGGTCACCGGCACGGTGTCGCCGATCGCGTAGCCGAGCTTGGCGAAGGTCTCGGCCGGCAGGTTCAGCACCAGGTTGCCGTACGGCCCGTCCAGGCCGATCACCTCGGCCTCGATGCCCTTGTCGCTCAGGGCGGCGCTGTGCAGGTCGAGCCGCACCAGCTGGCTCACCTCCAGCGCGGGCCCGGCGGTGGTCCAGTCGTCCCCGCGGGCCAGGTGGGCGGCGGTGGGCGAGAAGATGTCGCGGCCGTGGAAGGTGGACGAGCGCTTCTCGCCGATCATCCAGGCGACGTTGGTGATCTCGTGCGCGGCCTCGATGCCGTCGCGGTCGGCCACCAGGGTCAGCACCCCGTTGTCGGGAACGACGAAGTACTGGCCGACCTTGGAGCGGGCGATGATCGCCTTGCGCGTGGAGCCGACGCCCGGGTCGACCACGACGACGAACACCGCGTCCTTGGGGAAATACGGCGCCGTGCCGGCCAGGAAGCGGGCGGCCTCGGCGATGTTGTACGGCTCGACCGTGTGGGTGATATCGATGATCCGCACACCGGGCGCGACGCCGTCCATCACCGCTTTGCAGATCGCCACCGCGTCGTCCTTGGTGTCGAAGTCGGTCATGAAGCCGATCAGCTTCAGCGGCGCGCCCTGTGCACGGGCCAGCGCCGGCAGGCCGGCGGCCAGGCTGGCGGTGGTCAGGGCGGCGGCGGTCAGCAGGAACTGGCGCTTGTCCATCGGCGATCCTTCGTTGGAACCTTTGCCGGCCGATCCTTGTCGAATTCGCCGCGCCGCGCCAGCCGCCCCGGCCGCCCCCAGGCCCCGCGAAGCCGCGGCGCCCCTGCAGCGATCACCCCCGCTTGTTGTCCCGATCACCCTCTGGCGGGGGTGGCCCGGCCGCCGCACCCTGGGGACATCGAACAACGGAGCCCTGCCATGAAGAAGTATCTGATCGAACGCGACATCCCCGGGGTCGACAAGATGACCGCCGACCAGCTCAAGGGCGCCGCCGCCACCTCCAACGCCGCCCTGGCGCAGCTCGGCCCCAAGGTGCAGTGGGTGCAGTCCTTCGTGGCCGCCGACAAGACCTTCTGCCTGTACCTGGCCGAGGACGAGGCGGCGATCCACGAGCACGCGCGCCTGTCGGGCTTTCCGGCGAACAAGGTGACCGAGCTGACCGGCGGCATCGATCCGACCACGGCGGGCTGAGCCTGGAAGTGGGAGGGCGGTCGTGAGACCCTTCGGGCCCACGGAGGCGCCCCGCATGCTGGACGTGACGGTTGTGCTGCTGGACGACGGCCTGTCGTCCACGGCGATCATGCCGGTGGAGGTGTTCCACTCGGCCGGCGCGCTTTGGAATGACCTGCACGACCGCCCGGCGCAGCCGGCGTTCCGCGTGCGCACGGTGTCGGTCGATGGCGCGTCCGTGCGCAGCCCCTATGGCCTGGATATCCGGCCGCAAGGTGCGATCGCCGACGTCGAGCGCACCGACATCGTCATCATCCCGACCTCCGGCCTCGAGCTGGACCTGAAGATGGTGGAGAACAGCGCCCTGCTGCCCTGGCTGAGGCGTCACCACGCCCAGGGCGCCTATGTCGCCGGGGTGTGCATGGGGGCGGCCTACCTGGCCGAGGCCGGCCTGCTGGACGGGCGCATCGCCACCACCCACTGGGCCGTGGCCGATCGCCTGGCCGCCCGCTATCCGAAGGTGCAATGGCGGCCGGAGATGTTCGTCACCGAGGACCAGCGGCTGCTGTGCAGTGGCGGGGTGTGCGGCTCGATCGACGTCAGCCTGTACCTGGTCGAGAAGCTGTGCGGCCACGAGGTGGCGGTGCAGTGCGCCAAGGCGCTCGTGGCGCCGATGCCGCGCATCCACCAGTCCGGCTACGCCATGCTGCCGGTCGGCCAGCCGCACGACGACGACCGCATCCGCCGGGTGGAAGGGTTCCTGCGAACCCACTTCAGCGACGACATCTCCACGCGCGCCCTGGCCGACCGCGCCGGCCTGGGCGAGCGGACCTTCGTGCGCCACTTCAAGGCCGCCACCGGCCGCCAGCCCGCGGCCTATCTGCAGGCGCTGCGCATCGAGGCGGCCAAGGCGATGCTGGAGCGCGACGGCCGGCCGATCCAGTCGATCAGCGCCGAGGTCGGCTACGACGACGTGGCCTTCTTCCGCAGCCTGTTCAAGCGCTCCACCGGCATGACCCCGGCGGAATACCGCGCACACTTCGCGCCGATGAGCGTGCGAGGCCAGCCCTCGATCGAGAGCTCCCCGGAAACGGCCTGAGACCCCAGGCGGTCCGGCCCGCGCCTTGCAGCCTATGGCTGTGTGCGTTCCACGTTGGGACGAGTGCCGGAGTAGAGTATGTCGCAATGGGCGAGTGAAGTGGCGGGGTCCCCGCGGCCGATGGAGCGGCGTGTGGAGCGCCGCCTGAGAGTGTTCCTCGGCGGCAAGCTCGCGTTCGTCGAGACCGGCGTCTCCGCCGATTGCCGGATCCGCAATCTCTCGCGGTCGGGCGCGGCGGTGGACCTGCTCGAGGCGACCGCCATGCCCCGCGGGCCGGTGCTGATCATCACCAAGCATGCCCGGGCGCACATGACCGACACCGCCTGGACCTGCGGACGGCGGGCCGGCCTGCGCCTGACCCGAGCTTGGGACCTTGTGGAGCCGGGCGCCGCGCCAGCCTGGATGCGGCGTCTGTGGCTCGACCTGGCGCCGCGCTAAGCATGTTAGGCGAAAGTGCGCGCGGCTCGCCGCTCGAACACGCTATAAACTTTTGAAGATAGAGCTTTTTTCAACGGGCAGACGAGCCCATCTGACCCTGAGAGGCTCTAGGCTTCGCCCCAGCGGCCCTGGCCGGCGGCGATGTGGTAATCGCCGGTGACCGACAGCACGATCCAGTCGCCGGGCATGGCCTGCAGGCGGCCGGAGGGGGTGTCCACCTCCACCGCGCCGGGCTGATCCATGCGCCGGCCCTGAGGACCCAGCCAGGTCATCAGGATCCGCCAGCTGTTGGCGTCATGCGCAGGCGGCACGCGAAGCGCCGCGCCATGATCGAATCGGGGTGAAGCCGCCGTCCTCATTCGCCCTGAGTTGAGGTGCGTCGGTGACCAGGACCTTAACCGCCGCTGCGACCGGGCGTCGTTGCGTCGGGGCGACGGCCTAGCGGTAGAACAGGTGGGCGCCGATCTGGGTCACCATCTGGCGGTGATGCGTCCAGGCGGGGCGGACGTAGGCGGCGTGGAAGTACAGGGCGCCCGGGGCCACCTGCGGCGTCGACTGCTGCTCGGCGAGGCGGGCGACGGCCAGGGCGGTCTGCCAGCGCTTGTCGCCGCTCACCGCATAGCGGGCGGTGGAGAAGAACTGGCCGCGCTGGTTGACCACGGCGCAGAACGACTTGGGGAAGCGGCCGGACTGGCTGCGGTTGCGGATCACCTGACCGACGGCCAGCTGGCCCTTCAGCGGCTGGTTGGCCGCCTCGTGATGGATGGCCTTGGCCATGCACTCCAGCTCGGTATCCACCGGGGCGTCGCGATGCGTCATGGCGGCGCGGACCAGCAGATCGAGGGAGGTGGGGGTCGCCTGGGCCCCATCCGCGGCGGCGGTGGGCTTAAGGTCGGTCACGGACGCGTCGGGCGCCTTGAACACTGCGGTGGTGACTGCGGCGCCCGAGACCGTCTCGCTCAGGGCGGAGGTCGGAGCCAGCGCGTCGGCCAGCAGTTGGTTTGATGCGGCGATCGCCGTGACGGCGATCAGACCCGCGGCGGCGGCCCGAACGGACAGAAACAAACACGACCCCAAGGGGTGCGCCTCGCCAGCCTGTACGCGGCGGTCCACTTGGCCCGCCAGCTGGCACTCACGTCTAGTCGCCTTCTCGTTCTTCCGGACGTCCGCACCGCGACCTGGCGCGACGCCGGGAGGAGATGATGCCGGGCGTTAACTGTCGCCCACCCCTCGGTTCGACGCCGCTCCTAACCGTTGGAAAGCATCAGGGCAAGAGAAAAACCGTCACAAGCGCAATTCATGGTCACGCTTCGTCCTATGCGGGAGCATCTCTCCGCACGCCGATGGTCTATATCGGCGCGGTCCCGGTCATATGCCCTGAACACTTGTCAAACAGGTCTTCAAGGGGCCGCCTATTGTTGTGCGGGTGATTGCTAATCAGGTTTAAACGACCTGAATGTTGTTGAGAGAAGTCAAACGCCTTCCTTGAGCAAGGCTTGGGTGCTGGCGAGGTCCTGCACCACGTGACCCAGCGATTTGTAAATGGTCACCTCGTCAGCCGACTGCCGGCCGGGGATCTCGCCGGCCAGCACCTGGCCGATTTCGCCGACCACATGCTCGTCGCCGACCAGCCCGGCGGCCTTGGCGTTGAGGAATTCCGCGCCCTGAGCCAGCACGCTCTCGCGGCTGTCGGCGATGAACCGTGCGCGGACCACCAGGGCGTTGTCGATCTCGCTGGGGCCGGCGAACCCGGAGCCGACGACATTGATGTGCGCGCCGTCACGCACCCAGGCGCCCAGCAGCACCGGCTCGCGGGCGGCGGTCACCGTACAGACGATGTCGGCCGCGGCGACGGCCGCCTCGGCGCTGGCGGCGGCGGTGAAGGGAACGCCCAGTTCGGCTTGCATCCGCGCGGCGAAGGCGGCGGCGCGGTCGGCCGAGCGTCCCCAGACGGTAACGGCCTCGATCGGCCGCACCTGGCGGATGGCGCGGGCGTGCGTGGCCGCCTGTTCGCCATAGCCCAGGATCGCCAGCCGCGTGGCGTCCGGGCGGGCCAGGGCGTCCGTGGCCACGGCGCTGGCCGCGGCGGTGCGGATGGCGGTAATGGCGCCGGCGTCGGCGACGCAGGTGGGCGCCCCGCTCTCGGGGTCGAACAGGATCACCACCCCCTGGTGCGAGGGCAGGCCGCGGTCGAAATTCTCCGGATAGACGCTGATCAGCTTGGCCCCGTAGGCGGCGTCCTCGCCCAGCGCCCCCGGCATGATGCCGAACAGCCGCGTGCCGGCCAGCGGGATGATCGAGCGCAGCAACTGGCGGGTGCGGCCGGCCGACAGGGCGATCATCGCCTCCCGCACGATCGGGATGCAGACCTCATAGGTCAGCCGACGGTCCACTTCCGCATGGTCGATGAAGCGCATGCCGATCTCCTTCTGGGCGGGTGCGACCCTGCCCCGACGGGCCGGGTGCGTCCACCTTGGCGCGCCGGCGACAGTTTCCGGCCGGCTGGCGCAAGCGCGTCGGCTTTCCAAGGTCCTAGACCCTGGCCCGCGCCGGGCAAGGCGCGCCTGGAGCACCGCCATGAGCCTGATCGCCGACGCCGACCTGCACGCCCTGCTGGACGCCCTTCACGCCCGCAGCGAAGGCCAGGAGGGCGCCATCGGCGCCTATCTCGCCCGCCGCGCCGCCGCCGACGAGCTGGACTGGAAGGGCCTCGACGAGGGCGCGCACCGCTTCATGGCCGACAAGCTGGTGGCGCTGGATCGCGACAAGGCCGAGTTCTGCTACGGCCTGTGCCGGGCGATGAACGCGCGCCGGATCGTCGAGATCGGCACGTCCTTCGGCGTCTCCACCCTTTACCTGGCCGCCGCGGCGCGCGACAACGCCGCCGCGGGTGGACAGGGGCCCGCGCCCCTGGTGATCGGCACGGAGCACGAGCCGGACAAGGCCGCCGCCGCCCGGGCGAACTTCCGCGCCGCAGGGCTGGACGGGCTGATCGACCTGCGGGTCGGCGACCTTCGCGAGACGCTGAAGAGTCTCGCCGGCCCGATCGACTTCGTGCTGATGGACATCTGGACCGAGATGGCCCGCCCGGCCCTGGAGCTGGTTTCGCCGCACCTGCGCGACGGCGCCGTGATCATCGCCGACAACACCCTCGACTACCGCGAGCCCTACGGCGCCTATTTCGCCTTCATCGCCGATCCGGCCAACCGCCTGCGCACGATGACGCTGCCGTTCCAAGGGGGGCTTGAGATGACCGTGCGGTGCGGGTGAGGGCTTCGTCTTCACTTCTCCTTCCCCTCACCGTCACCCTCGGGCGTCAGTCCCGAGGGTGCATCGTGAGAACGCGTGGCGCGCTTCGGGGGGCGCGCCACGGCAGACGGTTGCCGCTCGAGCAATGCTCCGCTGCCGCTTGCGACTTTCTTGCACGTCTTCATGGATCCTCGGGACTGCCGCCTGGGGATGACGGTCAGGAGGGGAAGCGGCGTGACGACACCTACTCTTATATATGAGTTAACTCACCTAAGGGGTAGGCAAGGGGCCTGTCCGGCGCCATAGAAGCGCGACCTTTCGGCCAGGACAGCGCCCCACGCCATGCCAACCGCCAGACTCGACCTGCGCCACCGCGACGCCCTGTTCGACGCCCTGGAGACCGGCCCGTTCGACGTGGCGGTGATCGGCGGCGGCATCACCGGCGCGGGCGTGGCGCGCGACGCCGCCAAGCGCGGCCTGAGGGTGGCGCTGATCGAACAGCGCGACTTCGGCGCCGGGACCTCCAGCCGCTCGTCGAAGATGATCCACGGCGGCCTGCGCTACCTGCCCATGGGCGATCTGGCGCTCGTGCGTGAAGCGGCGTCCGAGCGCAAGGCGGTGCAGGCGATCGCCCCGCACCTGGCGCGCGAGACCCCGTTCGTGATCCCGGCCAAGACCGCCGCGGTGATCGCCAAGCTGCGCGCGGGCCTGTGGACCTTCGAGAAGCTGGGCGGCGTGCCCAAGAGCCGCAAGCACGAGGTGTGGTCGCAGAAGGACGTCGTCGCCCGGGAGCCGGCCCTGCGCGCCGACGACCTGGCCGGGGCGGTAGTCTATCCGGAGTATCTCACCGACGACGCCCGCCTGACCCTGGCCAACGTCCGCGACGCCGCCGCCCACGGCGCCCTGGTGCTGAATTACGCCCGCGCCGACGCCCTGGTGCTGGAGAACGGCCAGGCTGTCGGCATCGCGGTGACGGACGCGTTGCCGGGCGCGGCTGGCGACCCTGCCCGCAAGGCGCGCCTGACGGCCCGGGTGATCGTCAACGCCGCCGGCCCCTGGGTCGACGCCATTCGCGCCCTGGAGGACGCCGGCGCCGCACCGCGGCTGAAGCTGACCAAGGGGGTGCACCTGGTGGTCTCCCGCGAGCGGCTGCCGGTGGACCGCACCATCATCCTGCCCGCCGCCGACAAGCGCAGCGTGTTCGCCGTGCCGCGGGGCGAAACCACCTATATCGGCACCACCGACACCTTCTATCCGCAGCTCGACCTGTGGCCGGCGATCACCGCCCAGGACGCCGACTACCTGCTGGACGCCGTCGCCCTGCGCGCTGCGGGCCTGCGCCTGACCCACGCCGACATCCTCTCGGCCTGGTCGGGCGTGCGCCCGCTGGTGGCCGAGGAGGGCAAGTCCGCCTCGGAGATTTCGCGCAAGGACGAGCTGTGGACCGGCCCGGCCGGGGTGCTGGCGATCGCCGGCGGCAAGCTGACGGCCTATCGCAAGATGGCCGAGCGGGTGGTCGACCGCATCGAGGAGACCCTCGGCCGCAAGCCCAGCCCCTGCCGCACCGACTCAGATCCGCTGCCTGGCGGCGACGTGGACGTGGACCGGGCGACCGCGTCGCTGATCGACCACGGGCTGGAACCGCCGGCCGCACGGCGGCTGGTGGACCTGTACGGCTCGGAGGCGCCGGCCGTGGCGCTGCATGGCGGCGACGTGGCCGCCGAGGCGCGCCATGCGGTCGAGGCCGAGGGCGCGCTGACGCTGGAGGACTACTGGGTGCGCCGCGGCGCGAGGGCCTGGTTCGACCCGGCCCCCGAGCGGCTCGCGCAGGCCGCCGCCGCCATGGCCCCCTTGCTGGGCTGGTCGCCGCAAGAGGCCGAGCGCCAGATCGCAGCGTGTCAGGCGATCTGGGACCAGAATATGAGCGCGTTGCGATAGCCCCCTCCCCCTCGCGGGGAGGGGGTTGGGGGCGGGGGCGCCAGCGCGGTCCGTCGAGACTGGTGCGACACCCCCATCCCCGACCCTTCCCCACAAGGGGCAAGGGAGAAACAGAGAAGGACCGACCTTGACCACCACCACCGTCACCGAGGCCCTCGAAAGGGTCCTCCCCAAGGGCGTCGTCGTGACCGATCCGGCGATCCTGGACGCCCGCCGGCACGACTACTGGATGGTGAGCCACGTGCGCGACCTGGCCGGGACGCCCGCGCCGCGCCCGGCCGCGGTGGTGCGGCCGACGAGCGTCGCCGACGTGCAGGCCCTGTTGCGCTTCGCCAACGCCGAGCGCATCGCGGTGATGCCGTTCGGCCTGGGCAGCGGCGTGGTCGGGGGCACGATCGCCTCGCAACACGCCATCCTGCTGGACATGGGCGCCATGACCGCGGTGCGCTCGATCGATGCGGAGAACCTGCTGGCGAGTTTCGACGCGGGCCGGAACGGGCTGGAGGCCGAAGAGGCGGTCGCCGCGCAGGGCCTGACCATCGGCCACTGGCCGCAGTCGGTGGCGATCAGCACCGTCGGCGGCTGGGTCGCCACCCGCGCCTCGGGCCAGTTCTCCACGGCCTACGGCAACATCGAGGACATCATCCATTCGATCGAGGCGGTGCTGCCGAACGGCGACCTGGTGGTGCTGGGCAAGGGGCCGCGCGCCGCCGCCGGCCCGGACCTGCGCCACATCCTGATGGGCTCGGAAGGGACCCTGGGCGTGATCACCGGCGTCACCTTCTCGCTGCGCCGGGCGGCGGAGAAGCGGGCGCTGAGCTGCTTCGAGGCGCCGGACATGCGCGCCGGCATCGCCCTGCAGCGCGAGATCGTCCAGCGCGGCTGGCGCCCGCCGGTGATGCGCCAATACGACGAGCGCGAGAGCCGGCGCATGGATCAGCGGCTGACCCAGTGCGCGATCCTGATGGTGCACGAGGGCCCGGCCGCCCTGGTGGACGCCGAGGTCGCCGCCGTCGCCGCGCTGGCCGCCGAGGCCCACATCCCGGCCGCGCCCAGCGACGTCGTCGAGCACTGGCTGGGGCACCGCAACAACGTGCCCGGCTGGGACTCGATCCTGTCGCGCAACATCGTCGCCGATACGGTGGAAGTCTCGGCCGACTGGACGAAGATCGCCGGCGTCTACGACGACGCGGTGGCTGCGCTGAAGCAGGTTCCCGGCTGCATGGCCGCCTCGGCGCACTCCTCGCACGTCTACCGCAGCGGCCTGAATCTGTACTTCACCTTCGCCGTGCAGACCGCCGGGCCGCACGAGATGGAGGCGACGTACATGGAGTGCTGGCGGCGCATCATGCAGGCCACCCATGACAACGGCGGCAGCCTCTCGCACCACCACGGCATCGGCCGGGTGCGCCGTGGCTGGCTGGAGACCGAGCTGGGCGCCGAGGGCGCCGCCCTGCTGCGGCGGATCAAGGCCGCGGTCGACCCGAACGGAATCATGAACCCGGGCGCGCTGATCCCCGATGCCTGAGCTGCTGCTCAGCCTGGACGTCGGCACCACGTCGCTGCGCGCCGGCCTGTTCACCCCCGCCGGGGACCTGGTGGGGATGGCGGCCACGCGGCTGAGCGTGCGCGCGCCGGCGCCGGGTCTGCTGGAGCAGGACGCCGAGGCGATCTGGCGGACGGCCCGGCGCGCCGTCGACCGGGTGCTGCAGTCCGTCGGGCGCAAGCCGGCCGACCTGGCCGCCATCGGCGTCACCAGCCAGCGCACCAGCGCCGTGCTCTGGAACCGCCGCACCGGCCGCGCAGCCTCCCCCCTGGTGCTGTGGAGCGACCTGCGCGGCGTCGAGGCGGCCAAGGCCCTGCGCCAGGCCGGCTTCATGAGCGCCCCGCAGCAGGCCGCGGCCAAGCTTCAGGCCATGGTCGCCGCCAACGGCGCCCCGGCCAGCGAACTGGCCTGGGGCAACGTCGACAGCTGGCTGATCCACCGCCTCAGCGGCGGCGCCGTGCACGCCACCGACCGCAGCCAGGCCTGGCCGACGGCCTATCTCGACCTCGGCACGATGGGCTGGAACGCCGCCCTGATCGCGCACCAGGGCCTGGACGACCTGGCCTTCCCGGCCCTGGTCGACACCTGGGGGGTGATGGGCCACGCGGCCGGGCGGGTGCTGGGCGCCGAGGTCCCGATCGCCGCCGACGTCGCCGACCAGCAGAGCGCGCTGATCGCCCATGGCGGCCAGGCCAAGGTCACCTACGGCACCTCCGCCGCCCTCGATGTGGGCACCGGGCCGCAGCTGGTGTTCCAGAGCCCGCAGATCCCCCCGTTCGTGCTGTCATCCGTACACGGAGAGACCAGCTTCTGCCTGGAGGGCATGGTCTATTCCGCCGGCTCGGCGCTGGACTGGCTGCGGGCCGCTGCGCGCCTGGGCGGCCACGCCCGGTTCGAGGCGATGGCGGCCTCGGCGGCGGACACCGGCGGGGCCTGGTTCCTGCCGGCGCACCAGGGCCTGGGCGCGCCCTATGGCGACGCGTCCCGTCGCGGCGGCCTCGGCGGCCTGACCCTCGCCACCTCGCCGGCGCAGATCGCGCGGGCCGGGCTGGAGGGCCTAGCCTTCCGCGTGCGCGAGGTGCTGGACGCCGTGGGGCCAATGCTGCCGGCCGGCCCGCCCGAGACCCTGGGCGTCGACGGCGGCCTCAGCGCCAACGACACCTTCCTGCAGATCCAGGCCGACCTGCTGGGCCGGCCGATCCGCCGCCACGCCCTGCGCGAGGCCACCGCGGCCGGCGCGGCCCTGTGCGCCGCGCGCGGGGTCGGCCTGCTCGGCCCCGCCGAGGGCGGCGGCTTCACCCGCTATGACCGCAGCTTCGAGCCGGCGATCGGCGCCGACGCCTCGGCCGAACGTCTCGCCGCCTGGCAGGCCGCCGCGCACGGCCGGGCCTGAGACCCGCCTCAACCGAAACCACACGCAACCAGGAGCGTACCCCATGGATCTGCAGCTGAAGGACAGGGTGGTGTTCATCGCCGGCGCCAGCCGCGGCATCGGCCTGTCCATCGCCGAAACCCTGCTGGCCGCGGGCGCCAAGGTGGCGATGACCGCCCGCGGGGCCGGGGCGCTGGAAGCCGAGCGGGCGCGCCTGGCGGCGATCCACGGCGACGGCCGGATCTGGGCCCAGGCCGGCGACATGCGCGACACCGCGGTGATCGACGCGGCCGTGGCCGGGGCCGAGGCGGCGCTGGGGCCGGTGTGGGGCGCGGTGGCCAACGTCGGCCTGCACCCCAGCCCGCCCGGCTTCGAAGTTCCCGACGACGTCTGGGATTCCGCCATGAGCCAAAACCTGGACTCCGCCTTCCGCTTCGGCCGCGCCGTGCTGCGCGGCATGACCGCGCGCGGCGAGGGCTCGCTGGTGCTGATCAGCTCGATCGCCGGCCTGGCGGCGCTGGGCTCGCCGCTGACCTACGGGACCGCCAAGGCGGCCATGGCGCACATGGGCAAGGAGATGGCCCGCATCGCCGGCCCCGCCAACGTGCGGGTCAACACCATCGCCCCCGGCAACATCATCTTCCCCGGCGGCGACTGGGCGGAACGCACCACCGAGGGTCATCCCGACAGGACCATGTGGCTGCGCTGGATCGACCGCGAGGTGCCGCTCAAGCGCTTCGGCCGCCCCGAGGAGATCGCCGTGGCGGTGGCGTTCGCGCTCAGCCCCCTGGCCAGCTTCCTCACCGGCGCCGTGATCCCGGTGGATGGCGGGCAGACGCGTTAGTGTGTTCACGGCTTCCATCCTTGCCCCTCTTTCCCCGTCACCCCGGCCGCAGCGCAGCGGAGATCCGGGGTGACGGGGAGGGGGTGTCAGAACCCCAGCTCGCTCATCGCCACGACCCGCTTCTCACGGGCGCTGATCTCGGCGGCGACGCCCATGGCCACGGCGCGCAGGCCGTCGTCGGCGGTGACCAGCACCGGGCCCTCGCCCCGCGCCGCGGCCAGGAAGGCCTGCAGCTGGTAGAAGGTCGCGCCATGGTGGCTGCCCGCCTTCAGCGCCTTGCCGTCCACGGGAATGACGATGGTCTGCACCTGCTTGGGCTTGCCGACGCCGGTGCGCGGCGAGAACACCAGGGCCCCCTCGGGGATCTTCACCTCCAGCCGGGCGGCGTCGCCGACGGCGGCGATCTCCTCCTGGTTCTTGGCCCCCTCGGCGAACATGCACAGGTCCAGCATCGCCCGCCGGCCGTCCCGGAAGTCGACGATGGTGTAGCTGTTGTCGATGATGTCCGGCGTCTGGCCGTCGTAGCGCTCGTCCAGGTGGTTCACGTCCATCGCGCCGGAACAGTAGACCCGCTCCGGCTCCGACCCGACGATCAGCCGCATCAGGTCGAAGAAGTGGCAGCACTTCTCCACCATGGTCCCGCCGGTGTTGCGCGAGAAGCGGTTCCAGTCGCCGACCTTGCGCAAGAACGGGAAGCGGTGCTCGCGGATCGACAGCATCTGCAGGCGCCCGACGCGGCCGCCGCGCAGCTCCTCGAGGAACTTCGCCGCCGGCGGCATGAAGCGATATTCCATGCCGGTCCAGAACGGCGCCGCCCGCGCCGCCGCGGCCTCGGCCGCCCAGCGGGCGTCTTCCAGGGTCGTGCACAGCGGCTTCTCGCAGAGGATCGCCAGGCCGCTGCCCATCAGCGGCTCCAGCACCTGGCGATGGGTGAAGTTGGGGCTGGCGATGATCACCGCGTCCAGCGCCAGGCTGCCGGCGGCGACGGCTTCGGCCAGGTCGTCCACGCCCTGGAAGATCGCCGGCTCGGCCTCCTGGTCGCCGACCGCCTCCAGCGCCTTGTTGATCGACACCACCACCGGGTCGGCCAGCGC
The DNA here is from genome assembly GCF_049446115.1 of Caulobacter sp. KR2-114. Taxonomy (NCBI): domain Bacteria; kingdom Pseudomonadati; phylum Pseudomonadota; class Alphaproteobacteria; order Caulobacterales; family Caulobacteraceae; genus Caulobacter; species Caulobacter sp. KR2-114. Next base: position 226,013 of record NZ_JBMSEC010000005.1, on the reverse strand, counting down.
CGCCACCTCGGCGCCCGGCAGCAGGCGCAGGTTGCGGATGTGCTCGCGGGCCATCATCCCCGCGCCGATGATGCCGATCCGAACCCTGGAGACCATCTGTTGATCCTTGATAAGCACCGCGAGGGAGCCCGCGCATGACGGCGATCACCTTCTCGTCCGCCCCCCGCCCCCTGGGCAAGAGCGGATTGACCGTCTCGCCGATCGCCTGGGGCATGTGGCGCTTCCGGGGCGACGACGTCGCCGCCGCGCAACGCCGCGTCGAGGCCGCCCTGGAGGCCGGCTTCACCCTGCTGGACACCGCCGACGTCTACGGCCTGGACAACGCCGAGCCGTTCGGCGCCGCCGAGGCCCTGCTGGGCCGCGTGCTGAAGGCCTCGCCCGGCCTGCGCGAGCGCTTCGTGCTGGGCGGCAAGGCCGGCATCTGGCCGGGCGTTCCCTACGATTCCAGCCAGACCTACCTGACCGCTGCGGTCGAGGCCTCGCTGAAGCGGATGAACGTCGAGCGCATGGACCTGTTCCAGATCCACCGCCCGGACGTGCTGACCCACCCGGCGGACCTCGCCCGCACGCTGGAGCGCTTGCGCGACGCCGGCAAGATCGGTGCGGTCGGGGTGTCCAACTTCACCGCCGCCCAGACCGCGGCCCTGGCCGCGCACCTGCCGTTCCCGCTGGCGTCCACCCAGGTCGAGTTCTCCCCCGTGGCCATCGAGCCCCTGGAGGGCGGCCTGCTGGACCAGGCGATGGAGCGCGATCTTGGCGTGCTGGCCTGGTCGCCGCTCGGCGGTGGCCGGCTGGGTGACGGGGCGACGCCGGATGGCCGCGCCGGCGCCGTCGCCGCGGTGCTGGACGTCCTGGCCCGGCGCGAGGGCGTCTCCCGCGCGGTGATCGCCTACGCCTGGATCCTGGCGCATCCGGCGCGGCCGATCCCGATCGTCGGAACCCAGGACCCCGCCCGCATCGCCGAGGCCGCCCGCGCCCTGACCGTGCAGCTCAGCCGCGCCGACTGGTACGGCGTGCTCACCGCCGCCCGCGGCGCGCCGCTGCCCTAGGGTCTCACCTTAAGTCCTCACTGAAATACCGAAAGCCTCTGCCGTGACCGCCCTGCCTCCCACCGCCCTGCCGCCCTGCGAAGTCTCCTGGTTCTCCGCCCTGTGCGACGACGACTACGAGTTCCTCGGCGTGCCCGACGCGGGCCTCGCCTCCAGCTTCGAGCACTGCCGCGACATCGTCCTGGCGGCCGAGGCGGGAGGCTTCGACAACGTGCTGCTGCCCTCCGGCTACGGCCTCGGCATCGACACCCTGGCGTTCGCCGGCGGCATCGCCCCGATGCTGAAGCGCCTGCGGCTGCTGACGGCGATCCGCTGCGGCGAAATGTGGCCGCCGCAGCTGGCGCGCCAGCTGATCACCCTCGACCAGATGCTGGGCGGGCGGCTGACGGTGAACATCATCTCCAGCGACATGCCCGGAGAGACTCTGGCCAGCGGCCCGCGCTACCGCCGCACGGTCGAGCTGATGCACCTGCTCCGTACCCTGATGAACGGCCAGCCCGTGGACCATGCGGGCGAGTTCTACACGCTGAAGATCGACCCGCCGCGCATCCGCACCGTCAGCGGCAGGGCCCCTCTGTTCTACTTCGGCGGCCTGTCGGAGGACGCCCGCGAGGCGGCGGCCCAGGGGGCGGACGTCTACCTGATGTGGCCGGACAAGATCGAGGCGGTGAAGGCCATCGTGGAGGACATGCGCCGGCGGGCGACCGCCCGGGGTCGAACCCTTCGCTTCGGCTACCGCGCCCACGTGGTGGTGCGCGAGACCGAGGCCGCCGCCCGCACCGCCGCCGAGCGGCTGCTCTCGCGGCTGGACGCCGACGCCGGCGCGGCGATCCGGGCGAAGTCGCTGGACAGCGCCTCGGTGGGCGTGCGCCGCCAGGCCGAGCTGCGCGAGGCCGCCGCGGGCGATGGCTACGCCGAGGCCAACCTGTGGACCGGCATCGGCCGCGCCCGCTCCGGCGCCGGCGCCGCCATCGTCGGCGACCCCGACCAGGTGCTGGCCAAGCTCAACGCCTACCGCGCGCTGGGCATCGAGGCCTTCATCCTGTCCGGCTACCCGCACCAGGCCGAATGCGACCTGTTCGCCCGCCACGTGCTGCCAAGGCTGGACCACGGGGCGCTGGTCTAGGGGCTGGCGGGGAGGGCGGAACCCCTCACCCTCCTACGCCAGCCGCTTCGCGCCTGCCGCGGGCCCCTCCCTCTCCCTATGGGAGAGGTGGACTGGTGTGAGGCTAAGCTTCTGATCAAGCTAAAAGTCACCTCTCCCGTAGGGAGAGGAAGGGGCCCGCGCCCGTCAGGGCGTGGGAAGGTGAGGGGTTCAGGCGTCGCCGCGCGGACCCACCCGCCCCTTCAGCGTGAACGCCGCCCCGTCCCGGCCATGGTTTAGGGGCTGGCGGGGAGGTCGGAACCCCTCACCCTCCCACGCCAGCCGCTTCGCGCCTGCCGCGGGCCCCTCCCTCTCCCTATGGGAGAGGTGGACTGGTGTGGGGCTAACCTTCTGATCAGGCTAAAAATCACCTCTCCCGTAGGGAGAGGAAGGGGCCCGCGCTCGTCAGGGCGTGGGAAGGTGAGGGGTTCAGGCGTCGCCGCGCGGACCCACCCGCCCCTTCAGCGTAAACGCCGCCCCGTCCCGGCCATGGTCTAGGGGCTGGCGGGGAGGGCGGAACCCCTCACCCTCCCACGCCAGCCGCTTCGCGCCTGCCGCGGGCCCCTCCCTCTCCCTATGGGAGAGGTGGACTGGTGTGAGGCTAAGCTTCTGATCAGGCCTAAAAATCACCTCTCCCGTAGGGAGAGGAAGGGGCCCGCGCCCGTCAGGGCGTGGGAAGGTGAGGGGTTCAGGCGTCGCCGCGCGGACCCACCCGCCCCTTCAGCGTGAACGCCGCCCCGTCCCGGCCATGGTTTAGGGGCTGGCGGGGAGGTCGGAACCCCTCACCCTCCCACGCCAGCCGCTTCGCGCCTGCCGCGGGCCCCTCCCTCTCCCTATGGGAGAGGTGGACTGGTGTGAGGCTAAGCTTCTGATCAGGCCTAAAAATCACCTCTCCCGTAGGGAGAGGAAGGGGCCCGCGCCCGTCAGGGCGTGGGAAGGTGAGGGGTTCAGGCGTCGCCGCGCGGACCCACCCGCCCCTTCAGCGTGAACGCCGCCCCGTCCGGGCCGTCCTGGAACCAGGCGTCGACGCCGTAGGCCTCGGCCAGCACCGCGGGCGAGAGGGCCTCGCGCGGGGGACCGTCGGCCAGGACGGCGCCGTCCTTCAGCACCACCACCCGGTCGGCGACCCGGGCGGCGAGGCCGAGATCGTGCAGGGTGAGGATCGCGCCGCGGGTCGGGTCGTCGGCGACGAAGGCGCGCAGCAGGGCGCAGGCGTCCAGCTGGTGCCCGGGGTCCAGGCCGGCCAGGGGCTCGTCGGCGACCAGCCAGCGGGGCGCGCCGGCCAGCACCCGGGCGATCAGGGCGCGGGCGCGCTCGCCGCCCGACAGGCTGGTGACGTCGCGGCCGGCGAAGGCGGTCATCTGCGTCGCCGCCAGGGCCGCCGCGACGGCGGCGCGGTCCTCGGCGGTCAGGCCGGCGCCGCCGATGTGGGGAATGCGTCCCAGGCCGACCAGGGCCTCGACCTCCAGCGCCCAGGCGATCTCGGGGCTTTGCGGCAGGAAGCCGATCCGCCGGGCGCGCTCGCGGGGGGGCAGGTCCAGCACCGGCGCGCCGGCCAGGCGCACGCCGCCCCGCTCGGGCCGGCGCAGGCCGACCAGGGCCGCCAGCAGGGTGGACTTGCCCGCGCCGTTGGGACCGACGACGGCGGTCACCTCGCCGGGGCGCAGCGCCAGGTCGATCCCCGCCAGGATCGTCCGCCCGCCCAGGGTGACGCCGATCCCCTCGGCGACCAGGGCGTTCACGCCAGCCTCCGGCGCATGGACACCAGCATCATCAGGAAGAACGGCCCGCCCAGGGCGGCCATGGCGACGCCCAGCTTGACCTCGGCCGCCGAGGGGGTCAGCCGCACCAGGATGTCGGCCGCCAGCACCAGGGCCGCGCCGCCGAGGGCGCTGGGCAGCAGCAGGGCGGCGGGCCGCTGGCCGACCCAGGGACGCAGCAGGTGCGGCACGACCAGGCCGACGAAGCTCACCACCCCGGTCACCGCGACGCTCGCCCCGCAGGCCAGGCCGACGCCCACCGCCAGCAGCACCCGCGTGCGGCCCAGGTCGACGCCCAGCGAGCGCGCGCCGGTCTCGCCGAGGGTCAGGGCGTCCAGGGCGCGGCCGAGCGCCAGCAGCATGGCGCAGCCGGCCAGGATCGGTCCGGCGGCGATGCTCACGTCGGTCATCGAGCGGTCGGCCAGCGAGCCCATCAGCCAGTCGATGATCTCCTGGGCGGCCCAGGCGTTGGGCGCCAGGTTCAGCGCCAGGGCCACGCCGGCGCTGGCCACGGTGTTGAGGATCACCCCCGCCAGCACGAAGGTCGCCATGCCGCCGGAGGTCCCGGCCAGCGCCAGCAGCGCCGCCACCCCGGCCATCGCCCCCGCCATCCCGGCCGCGGCCATCACCCAGGGCGCGGCGGCGGTCAGGCCCAGGTAGAGGGTCATCACCGCGCCGAACGCGGCCATGGCCGAGACGCCCAGCACGCCCGGGTCGGCCAGGGGGTTGCGGGTATAGCCCTGCAGCGCCGCCCCGGAGAGGCCGAGTGCGGCGCCCACCAGCACGCCCAGCACGGTGCGCGGGATGCGCAGCTGGAAGACGATCGCCCAGCGTGGGTCGTCGGCCCCGGCGGTCCAGGCGGCGAACGGGGCCCAGACCTTGCCGGCCATCAGCGAAGCGGCGGCCAGTAGCGCGACGAGCCCCGCCAGGGCGATGGCCACGCCTAGGCTGCGGCGGCTCACGCGCGCATCTCCGCGGCCCGCCGCGCCGCCGCAAGGGCGGCCACGGTCTCTATCAGCACCGGCCCGCCGCAATAGGCCAGCCGTTCGGGGAAGGTGACGCGGGTCATGCGGCCGGCCAGGCTCCTCAGCGCCGGGTGGCTCGACACCCGGTCGGCCCAGGTGGGGGCGTTCGGGGCCGGCTGGCCGGCCAGCAGCAGCTGCGGCGGGTCGGCCAGCAGCCGCTCCAGGGACACGTTGCCCCAGCGGGACACGCCATAGCGCGCGGCGGCGTTGACCAGGCCCGCGCGGCCCATCACTTCGTCCATCAGCGTCCCCTTGCCGGCGGCCAGCCCGTTGGGCTGGAACAGCAGGGCGCTGACCGGACGCTCCCCGGGCCTCGGCGCAGCCGCGGCGATGGCCGCGTCGATCTGCCGGACCAGGGCCTCGCCCCGGTCCGGATGGCCGGCGGCGGCGGCGACCTGGCGCACCTGCTCCAGCGAGCCGGCCAAGGTGTCGGGCACGTCGAAGCGCTGGCTGCGCACGCCCATCCGCTCCAGCGCCGCCTGCACCTGGCGGTCGGCGTGCACCGAGCCCAGCACCACGTCGGGGCGCAGCACCGCCACCTCCTCGGCCGTGCCCCAGGTGGACGGCAGGGTGCGGGCGATGGCCAGGATCGAGGACCCGTCCGGGTCGCGGGAATAATGGCTCAGCGCGGCGATCTGCGCCCGGTCCGCGACCCGCACCAGGATGGCGTCGAGGCACGGGTTCAGGGAGACGACGCGGGGCAGGTGCGGGGCGGCGCCGGTCAGCGCGAGGCCGGCGGCGGCCAGGGCTATCCGCCGGGTCACGGTTCTCTTCCCCCCTTGGGGGAAATCCCGGCGAAGCTGGGGAAGGGGGCTCCAGCTTGACGCCGAAGGCCGGCGCTCCGCTGGAGCCCCCTCCACCGTTCCGCGGTCCCCCTCCCCCATGGGGGGAGGAGAGGGAGATGCGGGAGCTTCGCTCACCTCAGAACCGCGCCCGCACGCCGACGAAGGCGCCGCGGCCTTCGGAGCCGTACTGGTAGGCGGTCTCGTAGTGCTCATCGGCCAGGTTCTCGATGCGCCCGTAGACCTCCAGCTTGTCGGTCAGCGGATAGGCGGCCCGCAAGTCCATCACCGTAGAGCCGTGCAGCGCCCGTATATTGCCGACGTCGTCGAAGCTGCGGCTGGCGTAGCGGATGGCGAAGGCGGTGGTCAGCCGGAACGGCCAGACGTAGCTGATCGTGGCGTTGGCGGCGTTGCGCGGCCGCCGGGCCAGGTCCTTGCCGGTCAGCTGGTTCGTGGCGTCGGTGTGGGTGTAGTTGGCGCTGAGCGTCAGGCCGTCGGCCAACGTGGCCGAACCCTGCAGCTCCACCCCCTGCGAGAGGGCGCGGTTGATGTTGAAATAGGCCCCGAACGGGCGCGAGGCGCAGAACGGCCCGGGGGTCGTGCAGCTGGCGAAGTCGATCAGGTTGCGGCTGGAGAGCCGGAACCAGGTCGCGCTCAGCACCAGCTTGCCGCCCAGCAGCCGCTGTTCGACGCCCGCGTCGGCGCTGTTGGAGGTCTCCGGCCGCAGGGCCGGGTTCCCGAAATCGCCATACAGCTGGTAGAGCGACGGCGTCTTGAAGCCCTGGGTCCAGCTGGCGCGCAGCACCGTCGTCCCACCGTTCAGCGACCAGGCGCCGGCCACCTGGCCGGTGGTGTGGCCGCCATAGGCGCTGTGGCTGTCGTAGCGGGCGCCGCCGGTCAGGGTCAGCCCCTTGATCACCTCGCCCTGCACCTGGCCGTAGCCGCTGTCGATGGTGAAGGCGGCCGCCGTCGGGCCGGAGAAGAACGCCGGCGAGCCGGTGTAGAAGCTGGTGCGCTCGTGCTGGGCGCCGAACACCGCCACATAGCCGGGTCGGATCTGCGCCGTGCCCTGGTACTCGACCCGGGTGTCGGCCCCGTCGCCGTAGAAGGTCTGCGGCGTCGGGGCGTCGGCGGGATCGTACGACCGGCGGCGGGTGCTGGCGTACTCGAACGCCAGGCGGTTCTTCAGCCGGCCGTCGAAGGCGGCGACGTTCAGCCCCGTGTAGTCGACGAACTCGGTGACCTCTCCGTACTCGCTGTCGTCGCCGAAGCTGAAGCTCGGGGTCGAGAAGCCGTCGAAGGCGGTCTTGGCGTGGGTGTAGTAGGCCCGCAGGTCCAGCTGCACGTCCTGGGTCACGTCCAGCCTGGCGCGGCCGGAGAAGGCGCCGGCGTTGAAGCCGTCCGGCTCCTTGCCGCCCAAGGCGCTGTCGAAGGCCGAGATCCCGGCGGTGGAATAGTAGCCCCCCGCCACGCGGAAGCTGAAGGCGTCCAGCTTTCCGCCGACGCCGCCGCGATAGTACTGGGTGCTGCGCGAACCACCCTCGGCCGACAGGTCGCCGGACAGGCCCGCCGCGGGGTCGGTGGTGATCACATTGACCACCCCGCCGATCGCCTGACTGCCCCACAGGGTCGACTGCGAGCCGCGCAGGATCTCCACCCGCGCGATGTCGCCCACCAGCAGATTGGAGAAGTCGAAGCCGGCGCCTGGCGACGACGGGTCGTTCAGCTGCACCCCGTCGATCAGCACCAGGGTCTGCTCGGCCTGGGCGCCGCGCAGGCCGAGCGACGTGGTCTGGCCCGGGCCGCCGTTGCGCACCAGGCTGACCCCCGGGGTCTGCTGCAGGATGTCGGACAGGGCCACCGCCTGGCTTTGCCGCAGGGTCTCGGTATCCAGCACCGTCACCGACTGGCCGATGCGGGACAGGGGTTCGGGGTTGCGGTTGGCCACCACCACCAGGGTGTCGACGGTGGCGTCGCCGGTGTTGGGATTGCCGGCGTCCAGGGCGGCGGCGTCCGCGGCCAGGCCCGTGGCGGGCGCGGCGGTCAGGGCCAGGGCGGCGGCCCCGGCGCAATACGAGGTCAGGCAGGTCAGTGGTCTCATCGGGTTGATCCCCTCCAGTCGCAACGATCCAGGACCGTCGCGCGGGACCGCCGGACGTGCGTGGAAGGGCGCGCCGCGGCGGACCGCGCGCGGCGGCCAGCTCAGACGTCGCCGCTCGGGGATTCCCCGTTCGCTCGGCGCACCCCGGCCGGACGAAGGACGACCGCGACGGGCAGGTCTCCTGGCTCGCGGGTCAGCACCGGATTGCGTCGCCTTCCCAGGCCCGAGGGCCCAGTGGCTGTTGACGCGCGGCTCGCCGCTTACAGTTGCGGGGGCAGCCCGGGTCTCTCACCCGAGTTCCCTTTTGATCCCCTTGCGGGGAACCTGTCGCAGGCCGGGGGTTAGGCGCTCGTGCGGTGAAGGTCAATGCGGGGTGACCTCAGGGAATGCGGACAAGGCGGCCGGCCGATGGCTGCACCAACGGGCTGGCGCCTGAACCCCTCACCCTCCCAAGCTCAGCGCCGCCGCGCTGACCTCGGGCCCCTCCCTCTCCCTATTGGAGAGGTGTTTTGTTCCGTGTAATCAAAGGGGTAATCCGCGGCGTCGCCGCCGACCTTCACCTCTCCCAAAGGGAGAGGGAGGGGCCCATGGCGCAGCCATGGGAAGGTGAGGGGTTACGCGCTCTAAACGCTCAGAGCCGGTCCTGCGGCGCGGGCTGCAGGGGGGCGTCCCGGGGGGTGACGAGCTTGGCGAAGCGGGGCGACAGCCAGCGCTCCACGTCGTCGACGAACTCGTAGACCACGGGCACCAGCACCAGCGACAGGGCGGTGGAGGTGATCAGGCCGCCGATCACCGCCACGGCCATCGGCTGGCGGAATTCCGAGCCTTCGCCCAGGCTGAGCGCGGTGGGCAGCATGCCCGAGGCCATGGCCAGGGTGGTCATGATGATCGGCCGGGCCCGCTCGCGACAGGCCTCGATCAGGCTGTCGCGCTGGGAGTGGCCCTCGCGCTCGCGCTCGATGGCGTACTCCACCAGCAGGATCGAGTTCTTGGCCGCCAGGCCCATCAGCATCAGGAAGCCGATCAGCGACGGGATCGCCAGCATCGAGTGCCAGAGCAGCAGCGCCAGGAAGGCGCCGCCGATGGCGGTGGGCAGGGCCGCCAGGATCACCACCGGCTTGAAGAAGCTGCGGAACAGCAGGACCATCACCGCGTAGACCAGGCCGACGGCCGAGGCGATGGCGGCGATGAAGCCGCCGAACAGCTGGCCGATCGCCTGTTCCTGGCCCTGCGAGGCCGGGGCGATGCCCGCCGGCAGGTGCTGCAGGATCGGCAGCCGGTTGACCTTCTGCAGCACGTCGCCCAGCTGCGCGCCGCCGGAAAGGTCGGCGGTGGTGGTGATGTTGCGCTTGCGATCGAAGCGGCTGATCTGCGCCGCGCCGGCCTCGAAATAGACGTCCGCCACGGTGTCGAGCGTGGTCCAGCCGCCCGAGGCGGTCGGCAGGCGCAGGTTCTTGATGGTGGCCAGGTCGGCGCGGTCCTGCACCGGCAGGCGCACCCGGATCGGGATCCGCCGCTCGCCGTCGTTCATCTTCGGCACGTTGGAATCGGCGTCGCCGACCGTGGCCACCCGTGCGGCCGAGGCGATGGTGTTGACGCTGACCCCCAGGCGCGCCGCCTCGTCGGGCCGGGGCTTGATCACCACCTCCGGTCCGGTGGGCGGGGTGGTGAAGCGCGGCTCGGCCACACCCGGGATCGAGCGCATCTCGCGCTGCAGCTCCAGGGCGGTGGATTCCAGGCCCTCGCCGGTCTCGCTGGTGAGGATGATCGACACCCCCGCCGCGCCGAAGCCGGAGTTGTCGAAGGTGATCCGCGCATCCGGGATCTGGCGCAGGGCGGGGCGGATGCGGTCGCGGATCTGGCCGACCCGCGCGTCGCGGTGGGGCTTGAGGATGGCCGTGACCGAGCCCTTGGTGATGCCCGCCGCGCCGCCGCCGAAGCCGCCCCCGGGACCGCCGCCGCCGCCGCCCGCGCCCACGGTGGAATACACCGCCTCGGTCTCCGGCTGCTTGGCCAGCTCCTTGTCCACCGCGTCGATCACCTGGCGCATGTCGGCGATGGTCGAGCCTGGCGGGGCGTCCACCACCACGGTGTAGTAGTTGGGGTTGCCCTCCGGCTGCACGCCCTTGGGCAGGGGCGCGAACAGGGCCATTGAGGCGAAGAACAGCAGGGTGGCGATGCCCAGCGTCACCCAGCGGTGGTCCAGCGCCCAGGTCAGGGTGTTCATGTAGAACGCCGGCAGGGGCTTGCGCGGATGCGGCTCCTTGGGCGTCAGGAAATAGGCCGCCATCAGCGGCGTCAGCAGGCGCGCGACCACCAGCGAGAACAGCACGGCCACCGAGACCGTCAGGCCGAACTCGCGGAAGAACTGGCCCGGGATGCCGGGCATGAACGACACCGGGAAGAACACCGCCGCCAGGGCGAAGGTGGTGGCCACCACGGCCAGGCCGATCTGGTCGGCCCCCTCGATCGCCGCCTGGTACGGGCGCATGCCCAGCTGGGTGCGCTTCTCGATGTTCTCGATCTCGACGATGGCGTCGTCGACCAGGATGCCGATCACCAGGGTCAGGCCCAGCAGGGTCACCATGTTCAGCGAGAAGCCGAACATGTGCATGAAGGCGAACGTCGGGATCAGCGACACCGGCATGGCCACGGCGGTGACCGCGGTGGCGCGCCAGTCGCGCAGGAACAGGAACACCACCCCGGCGGCCAGCAGCATGCCTTCCAGCAGGGTCTCCACCGTCGCCGAGAAGCCGGCGCGGGTGGAATCCACGCGCGACAGGATCTTGGTGATGTGCACGTCGGGGTACTGCGGGGCGGTGGCCTTGTGGCCGAAGCTGGCCTTGGTCCCGAACTGCAGGTCGTGCAGCGCCGCGTCGACCTGGTCCTCGACCGCCACGTCGCTGGAATCCTTGGTCTTGGAGACCTGGAAGCCCACCACCGGCTTGCCGTTCAAGAGGGCGTAGCTGCGCACCTCCGACGAGCCGTCGCCCACGTCGGCCACGTCGGACAGCCGCACGAAGCGCCCGCCGGAGGCCGGGATGGTCAGGTTGCGGATGTCGCCGGCATTGGCCGGGCCGCCCAGCACCCGCAGGGTCTGCTCGCGGTCCCCAACGCTGACCCGCCCGCCGGGGGCGTCGATGCTGACGGCGTTGAGGGCGGTGTTGATCTGGTCGGCGGTGACGCCCAGGGCCGCCATGCGGTCGGGGTCGACGATGACGTTGACCTCGCGGTCCACGCCGCCCACCCGGCTGACCTGGGCGACGCCCGGACGGGCCTGCAGCACGCGGGTCAGGGTGTTGTCGATGAACCACGACAGGTCCTGCTCGCTCATGTTCGGCGCGACCACGGCGTAGGAGATGATCGGCTGGTCGTCGATCTCCAGGCGCTGGACGATGGGCGGGTCGACGTCGCGCGGCAGCTCGGCGCGGGTCTGGTCGACCTTGGAGCGCACGTCGTCGGTGGCCTTCTGCAGGTCCTGGCCCAGCTCGAACTGGATGACGGTGGTGCTCTCGCCCTGGTTCACCGACGAGGCGATGGTGACGACGTTGGAGAGACCCGACAGGGCGTTCTCGATCGGCCGGGCGACCTGGGTCTCCATTTCCGCCGGCGCGGCGCCGCTGCGGGTGACGGTGACGGAGACCGCCGGGAACTCCACGTTCGGAAAGTTCTTCACCGGCAGCTGGAAGTACGAGAACAGGCCGGCCACCACCAGGGCGATGAACAGCACCGCCACCGGCGTCGGGTTGCGGATGGCCCAGGCGGAAATCCGCAGTTCGGACGTGCCGCCTTTCTCGCTCATCGCGCGCCCGCCGCGGCGGGCTTCACATAGTCGCCGGGGGTCAGCTGGGCCGAGGCCTTGGCCACCACCTTGGTTCCGGCGGCCGGACCGGTCAGCAGCTCCACCCAGCCCTCGCCGTGCTGGCCGGTGGTGACCGGCACGCGCACGACCTTGTTGTCGGATCCGACCACCATCACCGCCGCGCCGTCGGCGTCGAAGCGGACCGCCGTTTCCGGCACCGCCAGGCTGGGATGGGTGATGCCCGAGAAGCTGGCCTTGGCGAAGCCGCCGCTGCGCACCCGCGGGTCGACCGGCAGGGCGATGCGCACCCGGCCGAGCTTGGTGTTGGTGTCCACGCGCGGGCTGACGATGCGGATGGTCCCGTGCACCACCGTGCCGTCGGCCAGGGTGACGGCGGCCGGCACGCCCGGCTGCAGCTTGCCCAGCGCCGCCTCGGCGACGTCGGCGGCCAGCTCGACCTGGCCATCCTTGGCGATGCGGAACCAGGCGGTGGTCCCGACGCCGGACAGGTCGCCCTGGCGCACGGTGCGCTCGATCACCAGGCCGGAATAGGGCGCGCGCACCACCATGTGCGCCTCGCGTTCCCTGATGGCGGCCGCGGCGGCCTCCTGGGCCGCGGCGGCGGCGCGGGCGCTCTTGGCCGAGAAGCGGCGGGCGTCGATCTGTTCCTGCGACAGCAGCCCCTCGGCGTCACTGCCGCGAACGCGGGCGGCCTCGGCGTCGGCGCGGTCGGCGGCGGCGCGCTGCTGCGCGGCCAGGGCCACCTGCTGGTCGACCTGGGCCTTGAGCAGGCTGTCGTCCATCGTCGCCATCGGCTGGCCGGCCTTGACCCAGTCGCCCTCGTCCACCAGCACCCGGGCCACGCGATAGCCGGTGACGTCGGGCTGGATGGCGGTGTCCTCGCGCGGGATCAGCACGCCCGAAGCGGTCAGGCCGCCCTCGATGGCGCGGGTCTCCACCGTCGCCAGGCTGACCGTGCGCGCCGTGGCGGCCGGGTTGACGATCGGCGGGGCCTTCTTGCCGCAGGCGGAAAGACTCAGCGCCAGGCCGGCCGCGCCGGCGATCAGGACGAGGTTCTTCGCGATTGGGGACTTCAAGGATGGCATGGCGGTGTTCAAGGCGCCCCCCCGGCGCTTGGCGCGGCGTAGGCCCATCCGCCGCCCAGGGCCTTATAGGTCTGCACAGTGCGTCGCAACGCCTGCACCTGTTCGGCGGTCAGGGCCGAGCGCGTGGAGCGCCAGGACTGCTCGGCGCTGAGCGCGGTCTGCAGGTCGTCCAGCCCCTGGGCGTAGCGGGTGCGCGCGGCGTCGTAGGCCCGGTGCGCGCGCGTCTCGCCGTCCTTCAGCACCGCCACGCGGCGATTGTCGGCCCCCAGGCGCACCAGGGCGCTCTCGGCCTCGCCGAACGCGGTCTGCACCGCCTTCTCGTAGGCGATCACCGCCTGTTGGGTGCGGGCGTCCTGGGTCTTCATGTCGGCCAGCAGCCGCGGCACGTCGAGCACCGGCTGCGAGACGCCCACGCCATAGGCCCAGAAGCTGGTGTTGGTGGTCTGCTGCTGCGGCTTCAGCGTCGCCGGCGGGATGAAGGTCACGCCCGGCGAGACGATGTGCGACAGCCCGGCCGTCGGCTGGAAGGTGAAGGTGGGGAACAGCGCCCGGTGGGCGATCTTGTCCCGCCCGGCGGCCGAGCGCACCCGCGCCTCGGCCTCGCGGATGTCGGGGCGACGCTGCAGCAGGTCGCCGGGAATGGCGTCCGGCGTGGCCGGCACGGCGCCCGGATCGGTGGTCGGGGTCACGGCGCTGACCGGATCGATCCCACGGCCCACCAGCACCAGCAGGGTGCGCTGGTTGGCGTGCAGCTCGGCTTCCAGGCTCTGGGCGTTGGAGACCGCCTGCGCCAGGTCGCCGGCCACCCGGTCGGCGTCGGAGGCCGCGCCCAGGCCGATCTTCGCCTTGCGCGTGGCGATGTCCTGCAGCTGCTGCTGGATGCGCACGGTCTCGCGCGCGTCGGCCAGCTGGATGGCCAGGCCCCGGGTCTGGAAATAGGTGTCGGCCACATTGGCGGCCAGCGCCGCGCGCGAGCCTTCGACGTTGAACCGGCTGGCGGCCAGATCGGCATTGGCCACCTTGCGCGCCAGCTGCAGGCGGCCGAACAGGTCGATCTCCCACGAGACGTTGAAGTTCAGCGTCTCGCTGATGGTCTTGCCGCCCACCGGGATCAGGTTGTTGGAGCCGCCGTCCAGGTCATAGACCTGCTTGGAATTGGCGTTCCCCTGCGCCTCGGTCTGCGGCAGCGTCTGGGCCACCAGGCTGTTGCGGGTGGAGCGGGCCTCGAGCAGCTTGGCGGTCGCGGTGCGGGCGTCCGGGCTCAGGCGGAAGGCGTCGTCTTCCAGGGCGTTCAGCTGCGGGTCGCCGAACAGCAGCCACCACTTGTCGAGGGCTTCCACGCTCAGCGGCTGCTGGCCGCGCGGGGCGTCGAATGCCGGGGGCAGGCGGGTGTCGGCGGTGCGCGCGCCGCCGGTCGAACAGGCCGAGAGCGCCGCGGCCGAGAGCGCGATCGCGGAGCCGGCGCATAGCCTCGCGAACGCCCGCCCGCGCCCTCGCGCCGGCGCGGCGAGCTGGCGAGCCTGGCTCATCCCCCGCTGCAACCTCAACTGGCTATCCCCTTGCGTCCCCGGTTGTTCCCCGTTGAACGACGCACTCCCCTCTTAGACGTATTGATCAAGGATTGCAGCACCGCCGGCGCCGCGTTGTTTCGTCACCATGCCTCACATCCTATTCGCCGATTCCGGCGGAAATGGCGAGCTTGCGCATGGATATTCCTTGGTTAGGGTGCCCGCCGGTCAACCGTTGCGTTCAGGGTCTCGCCTATGAGCAAGCTTTTCGCCGCCGCCAGCCTGGCGGCGCTTTTGATTGTCCCGTCAGTTTGCGCCGTCCCGGCCTGGGCCGCCGAGCCCGACATTTCCGCCGCGCGCCTGTCTGAGCACGTGCGGGTGATCAGTTCCGACGCCTACGAGGGCCGCGGCCCGGCCACCCCGGCCGAGGTCAAGACCGTCGACTACCTGGTGGGCCAGATGAAGGCCGAGGGGCTGCAGCCCGGCGGCGATCCCGACCCCAAGGCCCCCGGCGGGCGCCGCTGGACCCAGGACGTGCCCCTGGCCCGCTTCGAGGTCACCGGACCGATCGCGCTCAGCCTCACCGCGGGCGGCCAGACCCGGACCCTGACCCAGACCCAGGAGATCGTCGTCCAGACCCTGGTCCCCACCGCGCACGTGGCGATCAAGGACGCGCCGCTGGTGTTCGTCGGCTACGGGGTCAAGGCGCCGGAGCGCAACTGGGACGACTTCAAGGGCGTCGACCTGCACGGCAAGATCGCCGTGGTGCTGATCAACGACCCGGACTTCGAGGCCGATCTCGGCGGCCGCTTCGACGGCAGGTCGATGACCTACTACGGCCGCTGGACCTACAAGTACGAGGAGGCCGCGCGCCAGGGGGCGGTCGGCATGCTGATCGTGCACGAGGACAAGCCGGCGGCCTACGGCTGGAACACAGTCAAGAACTCCAACGCCAACGCCCAGTTCGACATCGTCCGCGACGATCCCTCCAAGGCGCACCCGCTGCTGCAGGGCTGGATCCAGCGCGACCTGGCGGTGGACCTGTTCGCCAAGTCCGGCCTCGACTTCGAGGCCCTGAAGAAGGCCGCGCAGCGCGAGGACTTCCACCCCGTCGAGCTGAAGGGCGCCCGCTTCTCGGCCGACTACGCGGTCAATTCCAGCCAGATCGTCAGCCATAACGTGCTGGGCATCCTGCCGGGGACCAAGCGCCCGGACGAGACGGTGATCTACACCGCCCACTGGGACCACCTGGGCGTCGGCACGCCGGACGCCAAGGGTGACCGCATCTACAATGGCGCCGTCGACAACGGCACCGGCGTCGCCGCGGTGCTGGAGCTCGGCCGGGCCTACGCCGCCGCCCCGCGCACCGACCGCTCGGTGCTGTTCCTGCTGGTGACGGCGGAGGAGAAGGGGCTGCTGGGTTCGGCCTACTACGCCACCCACCCGCTGTATCCGGCGGCGAAGACGGTGGCGGACCTGAACATGGACGCGCTGTCCACCGACGGGGCGGCGCGCGACTTCTCGGTGTCCGGCGACGGCAAGGTGAGCCTGCTGGACGACCTGATCGCGGTAGGCAAGGCGCACGGGCGCGCCTTCGTCCCCGACCCGACGCCGGAAGCCGGCCACTTCTACCGTTCCGACCACTTCTCGTTCGCCAAGGTGGGCGTACCGGCGATCAGCTTCCACTCCGGCGAGGATCTGGTGAACGGCGGCGTCACCGCCGGCCGCGCCTGGGCTACGGAGTACACCGCCCACCGCTATCACCAGCCGGCCGACGAATGGAGCGCCGACTGGGATCTCTCCGGACAGGTTCAGGACATCACCCTGCTATACGACCTGGGACGCGACCTCGCGACGTCGGACCGCTGGCCCGACTGGAAGCCGGGGTCGGAATTCAAGGCCCTGCGCGACGCCACCTCCGCGGAACGGAAATAGCGGCCGAGCGCACATAGCGAAGAGGATCTCATGGCGGGCGACATCCGGATCGGCATCGGCGGCTGGACCTTCGAGCCCTGGCGCGGGGTGTTCTACCCGCCGACGCTGAAGCAGAAGGACGAGCTGAACTACGCCTCGCGCCAGCTGACGGCGATCGAGATCAACGGCACCTACTATTCCAGCTTCAAGCCCGACAGCTGGAAGAAGTGGCGCGACGAGACGCCGGACGGCTTCGTCTTCACCATCAAGGGCTCGCGCTTCACCACCAACCGGCGCGAGCTGGCCGGGGCGGGGGAGTCGCTGGAGAAGTTCTTCGGCCAGGGCATCGAGCACCTGGGCGACCGGCTGGGGCCGATCTTCTGGCAGTTCGCCAACAGTAAGAAGTTCGATCCGGCTGACTTTGAGGGTTTCCTGAAGCTGCTGCCGCGGAGCCTGGGCGGGCGGCCGCTGCGCCACGCCGTCGAGGTGCGCCACGACAGCTTCTGCACCCCCGCCTTCCCGGCCCTGCTGCGCGAGCACGGCGTGGCCGTGGTCTATGCCAAGCACAACACCTATCCGGAGATCGCCGACCTGACGGCGGACTTCGCCTACGCCCGCCTGCAGACCGGCAGCGACGCGTGCGAGACCGCCTACGAGCCCCCGGCGCTCGACGCCTGGGCCAAGGTGCTGAAGACCTGGGCCGCCGGCGGGGCCCCCGCCGACCTGCCAGTGGTCGATCCCGCGCACAAGCCCGCCGAAACCCCGCGCGACGTCTTTGCCTTCATCATCCACGAGGGCAAGGTCAGGGCCCCGGCGGGCGCCATGGCGTTGATCGAGCGGGTGAAATAGGGGCCCTTGCTTCGCCCTCCCCTTCATGGGGAGGGACAGCCCGCGAAGCGGGCAGGGTGGGGAACGCCCACCGCAACAACGTACTCATCGGGGTTCGCGAGCGCCGCGGACTCCCCCACCCTGATCGCTGCGCGATCTGTCCCTCCCCGCTTCGGGGGAGGGCGGATTCCGGAGTCGACATTCGGCCGCATCGGCGCATTATGCGTACCAACGCTCCGCATTCACGACGGGGCGGATTTTGGGAAACGCAAGGGAACGCCATGGGCAAGCTCAGTGACCGGTATCCTTTCCCCGCGCCGGAAGGCTCGAACTGGAAGGTGCCGCAGGACTTCGACGTCGACTTCAACTGGGACTACGACGACGGCCGCGCGACCATGATCGGTCTCTACCGCAAGGGGGTGGAGATGCAGTGGAACGCCGAGACGCGGATCGACTGGACCCAGGAGCTGGATGAGGAGAACCCCGAACAGCTGCCCGAGGCGATGCTGCCGATCAGCGGCATGGCGCAGTACGAATCCATGTCGGCGAAGGAAAAGGCCAAGGTCCGCCGCCACTTCCAGGGCTGGCAGATCAGCCAGTTCATGCAGGGCGAACAGGGCGCGCTGATCTGCACCGCCAAGATCGTCACCCAGGTGCCGGACCTGGATTCCAAGTTCTACGCCTCGACCCAGGTGATCGACGAGGCGCGCCACGTCGAGAGCTACAAGCGCCTCCTGGAAAAGTTCGGCGTCGCCTATCCGATGACGCCGCCGCTGCAGGAGCTGATTGACCAGGTGCTGCGCGACAGCCGCTGGGACATGACCTACCTGGGCATGCAGGTGGTGATCGAGGGCCTGGCCCTGGCCGCCTTCCAGCAGATCCGCGACAACGCCCAGAACCCGCTGGCCGCCGCCGTCAACGCCTACGTCATGCAGGACGAGAGCCGGCACGTCGCCTTCGGCCGCCTGGCGCTGCGCGACTACTACCCGCAGCTGACCCAGAAGGAGCGGGACGAGCGCGAGGAGTTCCTGCTGGAGGCCTGCTACCTGATGCGCGACCGCTTCGACGCGGTGGAGGTGTGGAAGACCCTGGGCCTCGATCCGGCCAAGTGCGCCGAGCACATGTACGACAGTGGCTTCATGGAGATGTTCCGCTCGTCGCTGTTCACCCGCATCGTGCCGATCGTGAAGGACATCGGCCTGTGGGGCACGACGATCACCAGCGGCTATGAGAAGATGGGCATCATCGGCTATGCCCAGACCGATGTTCAGGCCCTGCAGGATTCGGACGAGACCATCGCCCGCGAGTTCGACGCCCGTCGGGCCTATGTCGAAAGCGTCGCCGGCCGCGCCAAGGCGCTGGAGACGGCTTAAGCATTCTCTTCCCCCGTTGGGGGAAGTCCCGGCAAAGCCGGGGAAGGGGGCTCCAGCGGAGAGCCGACGGTTCATGTCCGGCTGGAGCCCCCTCCACCCCCTCCGGGGGTCCCCCTCCCCCAATGGGGGAGGAGAATTCATATGAAGATGCGCGACCTGGAGCGGCGCACCGGGGTCGGGCGCGAGACGATCCGCTATTACATCCGCTTCGGCCTGCTGCCCGAGCCGGTGCGGCCCAAGCGCAACGTCGCCGACTACACCGACGAGCACGTACGCCGGCTGGAGGTGATCAAGCGCCTGCAGCAGGAACGCTACCTGCCGCTCAGCTTCATCAAGACCGTGCTCGATCGCCCCACCGCCGGCGAGATCGCCGCCCTGCCGGGGCTGGAGGTGCTGCTGGCCACCAGCCTGGGGGTCGAGGACGCCGGCGAGACCATTGCCCCGGACGAGGCCGCCGCCGCCGCCGGCCTGGAGCCGGACGAGCTGCAGATCCTGATCCGCGACGGCGTGGTGGTTGAGCGCGGCGCGGGCGGCCTGTCGCCGCTGGACCTGGCCATCGCCAAGGCCTGGGGCAAGGTGAAGGCGTCGGGCTACGGCCCCGAGAACGGCTTCTACGCCGACGACGCGCGAATCTACGTCGAGACCCTGGCCCCCATGGCCCGGCGCGAGATCGACCGCTTCTACGGCCGTCTCTCCGGCGCCGGCACCCTGCAGGACGCCGCCCGCCTCGGTCAGGCCGGCATCGAACAGATCAATGAGCTGATCTCGCTGATCCGCACCCGCCTGCTGCTCGACCTGGTGGCGGAGATGAACGCGCGGGCCGGGCGGTAGAGTGTCGTCGGGGGTGGAACCCCTCACCCTCCCATGGCTGCGCCATGGGCCCCTCCCTCTCCCTATGGGAGAGGTGTTTTTTGCAAGATAGCAATCTCCCTTCACCTCTCCCATAGGGAGAGGGAGGGGCCCAATCGCGGTCAGCGATTGGGAAGGTGAGGGGTTCAGGCCTCCCCTCAGAACGTCTCGCCGACCATCGCCTCGCTCTTGGCCCACAGCGCCTTGGCGCGGTCGGGGTCCAGGGCGTAGGGCTTCACGCCGTCGCGGATCTCCTGGCGGGGCTCCGGCTTGGCCACGTGGCAGTCCTCGCAGTAGTGGCCGCCCACCGCGTCCGCCGCGCCGACGAAGCCGGCCCAGCACGAGGTCGCCGCCCCCTGCGGGATGGTCTTCCAGCTGAACGCCGGCGCGCCCGCGGCGGCGTTGGCGGCATTGACCTGCGCCAGCATCGCCTCGCGCATCTCGTCGGTCATGTGCCGGCCGAGTTCGGTCATGATGCCGCCCGGATGCACCGCGGTGGCGCGCACGCCCCGGGCCTTGTGCCGCCGGTCGAACTCGACGGCGAACAGCACATTGGCGGTCTTCGAGCGGCCGTAGGCGCCGAACGGGGTGTACTCGGTGTGCTCGAAGTTCGGATCGTCCAGGTCGACATCGCTGAACCGGTGCCCGGCCGACGACAGGTTCACCAGCCGCCCGCCGTCCTTGATCAGCCCGGCGATGCGGTTCACCAGCACGAAGTGGCCCAGGTGGTTGGTGCCGAACTGGGTCTCGAAGCCGTCGGCAGTGGTCCCCTTGGGCGTGGCCATCACCCCGGCGTTGCAGATCACCACGTCGAACGGGCGCCCGTCGGCGTTCAGCCTGTCGGCGCAGGCGCGCACGCTGGCCAGCGACGCCAGGTCCAGCTGGACCAGCTCAAGCGACCCGCCGTTCTTCGCCTGGGTCCGCACCTCTGCGGTGGCGGCCTGCGCCTTGTCCAGGTCGCGGGCGGCGCCCACCACCTGCGCCCCGTGGGCGGCCAGGGCGCGGGCCGTCTCGACGCCCAGGCCGGCCGAGACGCCGGTCACCAGCACGCGCCGGCCGCTGAGGTCCACGCCGTCCAGCACCTCGTCGGTGGTGGAGGTCGCGCCGAAGGTCTTGCTCATGTCGGTCTCCCTTGAAGACGCCACAGGGACGTCAGGTGGCCCCGCGCGCGATGCGGCGGGACGGGGTCACGTGGATCGGATGACGCCCGCCTTGTCACAAAAGCGCAGGGGGACTAAACCGGAGGGCGTCTCCGTTTCATATACGGAGGCATCCTCCGTTTAGCAAGTGACGATCCTCCAATTTGCCATGGCCCAGGCGCCAAACCCTTCCGAGACGTCCCCCACCGGGACGCCCCCAGCCGGGACCGGGGGCCGCAGGCCGCGCGCCGACAGCCAGCGCAACCGCGAGCGCCTGCTGGCCGCCGCGAAGGCCGCGTTCGCCGAGGTCAGCACCGACGTCGCCCTGGAAGAGGTCGCGCGCCGCGCCGGGGTCGGTATTGGCACCCTCTACCGTCACTTTCCCAATCGCGACGCGGTGGTCGAGGCCGTCTACCGCCGCGAGGTGCAGCAGCTGGCCGACGCCGCCGCGCGCCTGGCCGCCGAGGCGCCGCCGTTCGAGGCGCTGCAGGGCTGGCTGAACGTGTTCGTCGACTACATCGCCACCAAGAAGCTGATGGCCCAGGCCCTGGCCCCTGTCGTGGGCGCCAAGCCGGAGGTCTACGCCGCCGCAGGCCCGGTGATCACCGTCGCCGTCACCGGCCTGCTGGAGCGCGCCCGCACCGCCGGCGCGATCCGCGGTGACATCACCCCCGACGACCTGATCCGGGCGCTGATCGGCTTCACCTACGGCTCGGAGGGCCCAGGCTGGAAGGCCAGCGCCCTGCGCCTGATCGACATCTTCCTGCAGGGCCTGCGCGCGCCGGCCACCGCCCGGGACTGAGCCGCCATGGGGGCCGCCCGCAGCTGGTGCGTCGGCGGCGAAGGGTGCGACAGCGTCTATCTGCGGCTGGACCGCTAGCGGCGCGCGACGCGCGCCCTCCGCCGCGCCCGCACACCACCATACCCCTCTCGTCACCCCGGGCGGAGCGCAGCGCAGACCCGGGGCCAGCCGTCCCGCCACCCTAGTCGACACCCAGCCGGCGCGGCGCAGGCGGCGGCCAGCCTCCCGCGGCTAGGTGACTCCGCTTCGCTCCGGCCAGGGTGACGGGGGGAGGGAAAGGCGCCCGCCGCTTGACGTCCCCGGCGTAACCGGCGCGCACTTGCTCGCAACAATAGGGAGGGACGCCATGACGCTCGACGACCTGATGTACCGGCCCGGCCTGATGCAGGGCCAGCGGATCCTGGTGACCGGCGGCGGCACCGGGCTCGGCCGGGAGATGGCCGAGGGGCTGATGATGCTGGGGGCCGACGTCTATATCTGCGGCCGGCGCGGCGGGGTGCTGGAGGAGACGGCCAAGGCGCTGATGGACGCCCACCCGGCCAGCGCCGGCGCGGGCAAGGTGACGCCGATCGCCTGCGACATCCGCGTGCCCGAGGCGATCGCCGAGATGATGGACACCATCTGGGCCGACGGGCCGCTCACCGGCCTGATCAACAACGCCGCCGGCAACTTCATCAGCCGGACGGAAGACCTGTCGACCCGCGGCTTCGACGCCATCGCCAACATCGTCTTCCGCGGCTCGTTCTTCGTCACCCTGGAGGCCGGCAAGCGCTGGCTGAAGCAAGGGCGCAAGGGGGCGGTGGTGTCGATCCTGACTACCTGGGTGTGGTCGGGCGGCCCGTTCACCGTGCCCTCGGCGATGTCCAAGGCCGGCCTCAATGTGATGACCCAGTCGCTGGCCGCGGAGTGGGGCAACCGCGGCGTGCGCTTCAACGCCATCGCGCCCGGACCCTTCCCCACAGAGGGCGCCTGGGCGCGGCTCAGCCCCGGCCAGCCTGCGGACGGCTCCAACCGCGAGGTCACCGGCAGCCCGCTGGGACGGATGGGAGAGATGCGCGAGCTGGCCAATCTGGCGGTCTATCTGCTGCACCCGCTGTCGGAGTACGTGAACGGCCAGACGATCGCCATCGACGGCGGCGGCTGGAACGCCGGCGGCGGCGGGTTCTCGTCCCTGCGCGCCTGGGGCGACGCCGAATGGGAGGCCGCCCGCGCCTCGATCCAGGGCGCCAACGCCCAGGACCGCGCCAGGCGCACCGTCTGAGCATGCGGGCGGCGATCATGGTTAATCCGGCCTTAAGCCGAAGCAGGCCTAGCTTGCGCCATGCGTCGCCGTCTTGTTTTCAGCCTCGCCGTCCTGGCCGGCCTGTCGGCCGTGCTCGCCGCGCCCGCGGGGGCCAAGACGGTGGTCGTCACCCAGCCCAAGCTGCGGAGCGTCCAGAGCCTGGCCCCGGCCAAGGCCGCCGCGGCGCCGGCAAGCCCGACCGCTCCGCCCCCGGGCCTGTGGATCCAGGCCGACGCCGACGCCACCCAGTGCCGAACGGCCTGCGCCCAGCAGCGCTACATGTGCGACGCCAATTCGGGCTCCGACGACTGCGCCGCCACCTGGGGCCAGTGCGTCGCCGGCTGTTCCAGCCCCAACATCTCCAGCGCGCTGAACCCGATCCCGCCGGCGAACTGAACTCGCCGTTCTCTTCCCCTCATGGGGGAAGTCCCGGCAAAGCCGGGGATGGGGGCTCCAGCGGAGAACAGCCGCTTCAGCGCCCGGCTGGAGCCCCCTCCACCACTTCGTGGTCCCCCTCCCCCAATGGGGGAGGAGACGGACCGTGCGATCCCCGAGGCCCTGAATGACCGACCAGACCCTGCCTTTCTGCTGCATCATCGGCGCCGGACCGTCCGGCATCTCCATGGCCAAGCGGCTGAAGGACCACGGCATTCCGTTCGACCTGTTCGACGCTTCCGACGACGTGGGCGGCAACTGGTACTTCAAGAACCCCAACGGCATGTCGGCCTGCTACGAGAGCCTGCACATCGACACCTCGAAGTGGCGGCTGGCCTACGAGGACTTCCCGGTCCCGGCCGACTGGCCGGACTTCCCGCACCACGCCCAGCTGCTGCAGTACCTGCGCGACTACGCGCGCCACTTCGGCCTCTATCCGCTGATCACCTTCAACACCAAGGTCGAGACCGCCGAGCGTGGCCCGGACGGGTTGTGGCGAGTGGGCCTGTCCACCGGCGAGACGCGCACCTACGACGTGCTGTTCGTCGCCAACGGCCACCACTGGGACGCGCGGATCCCCGACTATCCGGGCGAGTTCGACGGCCCGGCCTTCCACTCGCACGCCTATCGCACCCCGTTCGACCCGGTGGACATGCGCGGCAAGAACGTCGTCGTGGTCGGCATGGGCAACTCGGCGATGGACATCGCCTCGGAGCTGGCCCAGCGGCCGATCGCGAAAAACCTGTGGGTCTCGGCCCGGCGCGGGGTCTGGGTGCTGCCCAAGTACATGAACGGCAAGCCGGCCGACAAAGCCTCGATGCCGCACTGGATGCCCCGCGCGCTGGGCCAGCGCATGGCGCGCAACGTGATCAAGAAGACCCTGGGTCGGATGGAGGACTACGGCCTGCCCAAGCCCGACCACGAGCCGCTGGAGGCGCACCCTTCGGTGTCCGGCGAATTCCTGACCCGCGCCGGCTGCGGCGACATCAAGTTCAAGCCGGCGATCAAGGCGCTGGAAGGCAAGGCCGTCCGCTTCGCCGACGACAGCGTCGAGCAGGTCGACGCGATCATCTTCGCCACCGGCTACAAGATCAGCTTCCCGTTCTTCGCCGATCCGGCCCTGAAGCCGGACGCCGAGCACCGCTTCCCGCTGTTCAAGCGGATGATCAAGACCGGGGTCGACAACCTGTTCTTCCTCGGCCTCGCCCAGCCGCTGCCGACGCTGGTCAACTTCGCCGAGCAGCAATCCAAGCTCGCCGCCGCCTACCTGCTGGGCCAGTACGCCCCGCCGCCGGCCGCAGAGATGGACCAGGTGACGGCCCGGGACGAGGCCTTCTACCTCGGCGGCTACTACGCCTCGGCCCGCCACACCATCCAGGTCGACTTCAACCACTACGTCGCCGACCTGGCCAAGGAGGTGAAGAAGGGCCACGCCCGCGCCGCGAAGAGGGGGTTCCGGCGGCCGATCCCGGCGAAGGCGAGGGCGGTGGCGGAGGCGTAGCGGGGCCATTGTCGTACGACGGAACCCCTCACCCTCCCCATCGCTGCGCGATCGGGCCCCTCCCTCTCCCGATGGGAGAGGGGGTGATCGGCGTTTTCGGAGCCTTATCTTGCCGATCACCCGGATCAAGTTCACCTCTCCCACAGGGAGAGGGAGGGGCCCGCGGTCGGCGCGCAGCGGCGAGCGTGGGAAGGTGAGGGGTTACGGGTGAGGGGTCACGAGGGTGCATGACCAGGACGCCCAGGCCGTCATCGCGGCCCTGGACCTCTCGCCGCATCCCGAGGGCGGCTGGTACCGCGAGACCTGGCGGGCGCCGGCGGCGCAGGGCGAGCGGGCCGCCGCCAGCTCGATCCTGTTCCTGCTGGAGCCGGGCCAGCGCTCGCACTGGCACCGGGTGGATGCGTCGGAGCTGTGGCTGCACCACGCCGGCGGGGCGCTGATCCTCAGCCTCGCGGGCGAGGACGGCGCGATCGCCCAGACCCGCCTCGGCCCCGATTTCGCTGCGGGCGAGGCGCTGCAGGCGGTGGTGGAGGCCGGCCTGTGGCAGGCGGCCCAGGCGCTGGACCGCTGGGTGCTGGTCGCCTGCGTGGTGGCCCCGGCGTTCCACTTCGCCGGCTTCGATTTGGCGCCGCCGGACTGGACGCCGTAGGCGGCGGCGTGGCCCTCACCTTCCCAACCGCTCCGCGGCCGGCCCCTGCCTCTCCCTGCAGGGAGTGGAAATTTCCCAGTGAAATCCGGGACTTCAATTCCTCTCCCTTGAGGGAGAGGAAGGGGCCCGCGCCCGCCAGGGCGTGGGAAGGTGAGGGGCCGCGCTGGCTGCGGAGCTAGCCCGTCGGCCGTTCCCCGATGATCGACAAGCGGTGGCCGGCGCGGTCGAGCGGGTAGTAGTCCCAGATCGCCTGGTGCTGGGTGCAGCGGTTGTCCCAGAACACCAGGGTGTTGGGCGTCCAGCGCACGCGGCAGGCCAGGGCGGGCTGGGTCTCGACGTGACGGTACAGCATCTCCAGCAGCGCTCTCGAACCGGGTCAGTTCGTTGATGTGCGAGGTGAAGCCGCGGTTGACGTAGAGCTGTCGAACCTGGGCGCGGTGGGCCTCGTGGCGCGCGAGCAGCCGACCCTGCGCGAGGCCCTGGCCGTATTCGTCGGCTACATCTGGGCGCACAATCAGGCCCGCGCCGTGCCGGGCGCCGATCCCGAAGCCGGCCGGCGGCTGCAGCGCTATGTCGAGCTGGAGGCGGGCGCCGCGGGCGCCGGCCCGGCGGCGGTGGCGCGCGACCTGGCCATGGTGCTGCTGCCTTCGGGGACGGCGTCGGTCGAGCGCGTCGCCGCCCTGATGGGCGTCTCGCGCCGCACCCTTTGCCGACGACTGGCCGAAGCCGGGACCAGCTTCGAGCGGCTGCTCGACGACGCCCGCGCGGAACTGGCCGCGGCCTACGCCGCTGCCGGCCGCCTCTGGACCGAGATCGCCGGCCTGGTCGGCAATTCCAGCCTCAGCGCTCTGTCGCGGGCGCGGCGGCGGTGGGCGGCATCGTCGTCGAGCTAGACTGTCCTGCGGCGACGACTTTTTCGTTCCCAAAGGCGCGCATCCTGTGCGTCAGTCGCTGCGGGCGGAGGCCGATTCAGGTGGCGACGACGAGCGCAGGCATGGTTGCAGAGGGCCGGGCGCCGGGGCTGGACCTGCTGCGCGCCGCGGCGATCGGCTGGGTCATGCTGTACCACGCCTCGATGTTTGGCCTGGCTCCTGCTGGGATTGGCGTCGTCAAGTTCGGCTGGATGGGCGTCGACCTGTTCTTCGCTCTCAGCGGCTTCCTGATCGCCGGACAGTTGCTGCGGCCGTGGACGCGAGGCGAGCGGCCGGCCTACGCCCGGTTCGTCGTGCGCCGCCTCATGCGCACCCTGCCGGCCTACCTGGCGGTGCTGGCGTTCTACGAACTTGTACCCGCGTTGCGCGAGCGGGACGGGATGCCGGCTTTGTGGCGGTTCCTGACCTTCACCCAGAACCTCGGCCTGACCCCGGGCGCCTTTTCCCACGCCTGGTCGCTATGCGTGGAGGAGCAGTTCTATCTCGTCCTGCCTCTAGCGGTGGCCTTCCTGGCGCCCTGGGCGAGCGGCCGTAGGGTGACCGTGCTGCTGGTCGCCTTGGGGGGGCTCGGCATGGGGCTCAGGGCTTGGTCGTGGCTGCACCTGGTCGTCGATCCGCCGTTCCGGCCGGACGCCACGCCGCACGGCCTGCGCTACATGACCTGGATCTACTACCCGACCTGGACGCGGCTGGACGACCTGCTGGCGGGCGTAGCCGCCGCCGCCGTGCAGACCTTCCGCCCCGTCCTCTGGCGACGCCTCGTCTGCCAAGGCGATCGGCTGCTGCTTGCCGCCGCCGCGGTCATCGTCGCCGCCGCCCTGCTGTTCGAGGACCAGATCGGCGGCTTGGCGGCCGCAACGGCGGGCTACCCGCTGATCGCGCTCGGCATGGGGGTGCTGGTGATCGGGGCCAGCAAGCCTGGCGGCCTCGCGACCCGGCTGGGCGGGGGGCCGGTGCGCGCGCTCGCGGCGGGGGCTTACAGCCTATATCTCAGCCACAAGCTGGTTTTCCACGCGGTGACCTTGGCTGCAGAGCGTTGGCCGTGGCTGGCGCCGCTCGCCTTGCCGTTGGCGCTCGCTGCCGCCCTTGTCGTGGGCGCGGCTCTCTACTGGAGCGTGGAGCGGCCGTTCCTGCGGCTGCGCGAACGCCTGGGGGGCATGCGGGCCGGGCGGCTCGCGCCGGCTCTGGGCTAGATCCGTCCCGCGATCAGCGCGATCAGCATCGCTGCGGGGACCAGCGCCGCCTGGGCGGCCAGGGTTCCGGCCACCCGCGTGCCGGACAGCCACACCACCGTGCGGCGGAAGGCCGCCTCGCTGATGCGGCCTTCGACCACGTCGTCGGTCATCACCGACAGGTGCGGGTCGATGAACACGAACAGCAGGGGGTGGCGACGCCGCTGATCACCGAGGCGAGGCTGGCGGCGGTGACGCGATAGGCCGGCTCCAGGGCGCCGGCGTAGAGGCTGGCGAACACGGCGACGGTGGCCAGCGCCTGGACGCCCACGTTCAGCCCGATCACCGGCGCCGACAGGGCCCGCTCGCGCTTCAAATCCTTCAGGTGCGTGGCGGCGGGCAGGGTCACCGCGCCGCGGGCGTAGGCGCGGCCCTCCCGTCCCAACCCGTGCAGCAGCAGCTTCGGGATCGAGCGGTGCGCCTGGAAGTGCAGCACCGCGCGGCTGAACAGCCGCTGGAAGGTCGGCACCGCCAGCGCCCCGACCACCGTCGCCGCCGTCGCCGAGGCCAGCAGCCAGCGGAAGTCGGCCAGCAGGTGCGCCGCCCCGCCGCCGTGCAGCGCCAGCTCGATGCGCTTGGCCAGGAACGGCCCCTGGAACGAGTTCGAGGTGCGCGAGACCAGCGCCAGCACGTTGAACAGGGCGAACGACACCGCGATCCGCCGCGTGCGCACCCCGGCGATGCGCACGGCATAGGCCAGGGTCCCGATCAGGTGGATGACGAAGGTCAGGGCGCACAGCGCCGCCAGTTGCGCATCCATGATCGGCCTCCCCGCGTGGGGCGAAGCTAGCGGCTGAACCGCCGGATGCAACGCCGTTCCCCGTCACTGCGCCGGGCAGCCCCCTCCTACCCCCGGCAGAACGCCGCCAGGTCGCGCGCGGTGTCGCGGCTGATGTCGGGGCAGCAGGAGGCGAAGATCTCGGTGCCGTGGATGGTGCCCATCACCTGGCGGCCGCGGGCGGGCACGCCGGCGCGCAGCAGCAGGCGGTAGAACTCCAGCCCCTCGTCGCGCAGCGGGTCGCACTCGTTGACGCTGATCACCGTCGGCGGAAAGCCGCGCACGTCGTCCTCGCGCGCGAAGGCCGGCCAGGCCAGCGGGTTCTTGGCCTCGAAGGCCTCGATGCCATAGCCCATGGCCCCGCGATTGTTGTGCAGGTCCAGCAGCAGGCCGTTGTTCTCGCTCGACGACGGATAGCGCGCCTGCGGCCACTGGCCGGCGATGTAGGGGCATAGGGCGTAGAGGCCCTTGATCAGGCCCAGATCGCCGTCGCGCTTCAGCTTCAGCCCGGTCGCCAGGGTCAGGTTGCCGCCGCCGCTCTCGCCGGCCACGACGATGCGGTTCGGGTCGATGTTCAGCGCCGCGGCGTTGGCCTTCACCCACTTCAGGCCGGACACGCAGTCGTTCAGCCCGGCCGGGAACGGCTCGACCTGCGGCGCCGAGGAGGCGCGCAGGCAGTTGCGGAAGTCGACCATGGCCACCGCCACGCCCTGGGCGGCGATGATCTTGCCCCAGGCCCGGTACATGCCGTCGAAGGCCGACATCGTCGCCATGCCGCCGCCGTGGATGTAATAGACGCACGGCAGGGTCTCGCCGGTGTCCGGCCGGATGTACTGGATCAGAACCTCGTTGCCGTCCGGCTGCGAGGTGAAGCGCTCGGTGCGGATCGCCAGGCCGGCCGACGGGGCGACGGCCTCGGTGTCCACCGCGTCCAGCATCATCTTGCTCATCGCCGCGCGGGCGGTG
The DNA here is from genome assembly GCF_049446115.1 of Caulobacter sp. KR2-114. NCBI lineage: Bacteria > Pseudomonadati > Pseudomonadota > Alphaproteobacteria > Caulobacterales > Caulobacteraceae > Caulobacter > Caulobacter sp. KR2-114. Next base: position 197,056 of record NZ_JBMSEC010000005.1, on the reverse strand, counting down.
GCCTCCGGCGTCGCCTCCTCGGCCAGCATCGCCGCCCGGCTGGCCACGTCGCCCGGGGTGGTCATCTCCGGCATGGCGCCGAAGATCGCCTTGATGCGGGGATCGATACGCGGATCGGCAACCATCTTCGAGGCCATGGGTCGTTTCCTGTGTCTGCTTTTGCGGCCCGAGCTATAGCGCAAATCCACCGGGCGGTAGCCAGCGGCCTCATCGCCTCGCTCCGCCCTCCTCCCGTCGTCACCCAGGGCGGCGCGCTACCGCGGTGGATAGGTCGCCTGCACCAGGGCCGTCAGGTCCCCGTAGGTGTCGGTCGGAGGCTCGGCGCCGCAGGCGGCCGCCAGGGCGAGGGCGGTCAGCGGGTTGGCCGAGGCCGGGCGGGCCGGCGCGGGGCCGCCGCTCACCCCGTGCTCTGCCTGGGCGGAATAGTCGGCGAACGCCTCGACCCGCACCGTGCGTGCGCTGCAGTCGTAGGTGTTGTGGCTGAGCCGCACGGTCGGCGACAGCCCCGAGCTGGCCGAACGCGGCAGCAGGGTGATGGTCCAGGCGCTGACGCTCGCGCCCTCGCGCCGGCTTTGGCTCCAGTCGAGATACTGTATGGCGCCGTCGTTCCGGGCGACGACGCTCAGGCGCGGCGAGGCGTCCCAGGCGGGCAGCCCGACCGGCGGCGGCGTGGGAAGGCTGATCGGCGGCAGATCGCCTCCACGGCGGCGCATCTGCGCCTCCATGGTCCGGATCGCGGCGGCGATGGTGTGCTGCCCGCCGCCGTGCGGTGACGGCGCGGCGCAGGCCTGGGCGGCGATCCAGGTCACATGCTCGGACCAGGGAAACGCGCGCTGCCCGGTGGAGTCCTCGGCAACCGGCTGGGTGCTGCCGTCGGGGGCGACCTTTTCGGCGTCGCCCACCCTGGCCATCCAGCCCCAGTCGCAGTTCACGCTCCAGTGTTCCAGCCAGCCGTAGGTCTCCCCGCCGAACGCCGGGCCATACATCAGGCTGAGGGTGGATATCTGCGCGACGGCGCCCTGGCGCGTCAGGCTGTCGGCGTCCCAATAGTCGGCGCCCGGGCCGGGCACGGCGCCCGTGGCCACGACGTAGTTCGCCGCGGATGCGCTGGGCGCCACGGCGCCAACCGACAGCGCCAAGCCCACGACCATAGCGGCCCAGGCGACTCGAAACCCCATGGATCCCCCTCACTCAGGATTGCATTCGCATCTCAATCATCCGGCGAAGGCCGCCAGGCTGTCAACGCGCCGCCCCCGCTGCCGCAGTGCCGTTCACGCGGTTGTGTTCCGGTTTTGTTCTGAATGGGCGGGCCAGGATCGCGGAACCGCGCCTCGCACGCGCTCAATCGCCGTTCAGGACCTGCCCAGCCCATTGGATACGCTGAGCCCCTGCGGCGCCGGGAACGTGCTGTGCAGCTACAAGCGGTTCTTCCTGATGTCGCCGGAAGACTGCCTTCACGCCCTGGCCGCGGCGCCCGGCCGGCGCCGTTCGGGATCGCCAGGGCGCGGCTGCTGACCCGCGGCGCTTCCGTGCGGCGCTTCGTTCGGGTCGCCCATGCTGTCACGCGTGCGCGCCGCCGGTGCTAGTAAGCCGATCGTCCAGCCGGAGACCGCCTTGTCCGCCTCGCCCCCCGCCTATGCCGCCTACGCCGCGGCCCAGCCCTATTTCGACCTGGTGCGCGGCGCGCTGGGGGACCTGGTGCACGGCGCACATTTCTTCGACGCGGTGGCCGACGACATCGCCTACGAGGTGCTCTACGACTTCCCCGGCTGGCCGCGCCTGGTTCGCGGGCGCGAGGCGTTGATGGCGCAGTTCGCCGGCTATGCCGCCAACATGACGCTCTCAGCGGCCGACCATCTGGTGGTCCACAGGGCGGAGGGCGGCGTCGTGGTGCTGGAGTACGAGGTGCACGGAACGGTCGCCGCCACCGGGGCGCGCTACGACAACCGCTTCGCCTCGATCCTGACCGTCTCGGGGCGCCGCATCGTCCGCTGGCGTGACTACATGGACTCGCTGGCGGCCTGGAACACGATCACCGGGGGCCGCTGACCGGCGCGCGTCGCCCTCAGGCCGCCGCCCCGATCCCCAACGGCGCATCCCCCGCCAGGGTGGTGCGGTGCATCACCCGCCGGTGGCCGTCGTAGCCGCCCTCGGCGAAGTGCAGGGTGCTGCGGTTGTCCCACAGCAGCAGGGTGTCCGCCGCCCAGCGGTGGCGGAACACGAACCGCGCCTCGACGATGCGCTCGAACAGGAAGCGCAGGATGGCCAGGCCTTCCTCGCGGGTCATGCCCTCGATGCCGACGGTGTAGACCGGGTTGACGAACAGGGCGCGGCGGCCGCTGACCGGATGCACCACCACCAGCGGGTGGACCTGGGTGGCCTCGGCCGCCTCGCCGGTGACGATCTGCATCGCGCGCGCCTCGGTCTCGCGGGCGAACACCCCCTGCGTTCCGTAGGCCTGGCGGGCCGAATGCACCGCGCGCAGCGGCGCCAGCATCGCCTGCATGGCCGGCGACAGGCTGTCCCACGCCCGCCGGCAATCGGCGAACAAGGTGTCGCCCCCCACCAGCGGGACCTCCTGGCCGTGCAGGATCGTGCCGGCCGGCGGCCGTGCCTGGAAGCTCCAGTCGGAGTGCCAGCCGGCGCCGAAGTTCTTCGCCGTCTCGTCCGGCTCGCGGCGCAGCTCCAGCACGTTGGGGTGGCCGGGCATCGGCCTGATGAACGGGTCCTCGCCGAATGGCCCGAACTGCAGGGTCAACGCCTCCAGTTGCTCCAGCGACAGCGGCTGGCCGGGGAACGACAGCACCGCATGCTCGGCCCAGGCGGCCCGCACCTGCGCCAGGGTGGCGGGCGGCAGCGGGCGCGACAGGTCGAGGCCGGTGACCACGGCCCCGAACCCGCCCGCCTGCGGTGTGATCACCAGGGTGTCGTCGCCGTAGGCTATGGGATTCCTCCGCTTTCGGGCGACGTTAGCATTGCACCCTTGCCTTCCCTATGGCGCGGCTGGCGCCGGGCGGCGCCATGGCTTACCTGGGCGGCGACCTGGAGTGGAGTGAGCATGCGCGCGTCGATCCTTGCCGTCGTCGCCACCGTCGCGGCCCTTGCCGGCGCGCCCCTTGCCGGCGCGCCCCTGGGCGGCGACTTCGCCGTGGCGGCGGACTACCGGCCGGTGACCTGCGCGGCGGCCGCGCCCTACCAGGGCGGCGCCCTGCATTCGCCGCCCGCGCCCCTGCCCGCCGCGGCGGGGCTGCCGCTGGCCGGCGACCTGGACGCCGCCACCGCCGCGCGGCTGCAGGCCGCCTTCGACACCGCCTTCAAGGCGACCCGGGCGCACGCCATGACCGTCGCCGTCGGGGTCCCGGGCAAGGGCCTCTGGACCGCCCGCCATGAGGCGGGGGACCAGCCCCCGGTAGGCCGCCCGGTGTTCTACTGGGCCAGCGTCGGCAAGGAGGCCACCGCGGCGGTGGTGCTGCAGCTGGCGGACGAGGGCCGGATCAAGCTCTCCGACCCGATCTCCCGCTGGGTCCCGGGCGTCCCCAACGGCCAGGCCATCACCCTGGAGATGCTGCTGGCCCACACCAGCGGCCTCTTCAGCGCCAACGAGGACCTGCAGGTTCACCGCCAGAACCGCGCCCTGAGCGCCGACGAGGAACTGGCCGTGCTCAGGCGCCATGGCGCCATGGCCTGTCCGGGCGAGCGCTGGCGCTATTCCAACTCCGGCTACGACTTGCTCGGCCGGGTGGTCGAGCAGGTGGACGGCCGCCCCCTCGCCCCGTCCATCCAGGCCCGCCTCGTCACCCCCCTCGGCCTCACCGCCCTGCGCGCCCTCGGCCCCAAGGCGTCCACCGACGACGTCCAGCCCCCGGTCTCCGACACCGCCGGCGAGCCGGCCATCGACATCACTGCGCCCGGCGCCGCCGGCCCCCTGGCCGCCAGCGCCGCCGACATGGTCCGCTTCCAGCAGGCCCTGCTGACCCGCGACCAGCTGCTGCCCGCCGCCACCCGCGCGCAGATGCTCCAGCGGCCCTATCCGATGTTCCAGCCCGGCATGTTCTACGGCCTCGGCCTGATGCTGTTCGACGTCGGCGACGGCCCCGGCCGCCTCTACTGGATCGGCCACAGCGGCGGCGCCCCCGGCGTCAAGGCGGTGAGCCTCTACGCCCCCGCGCAGAACCTGTTCATCGCCGTGGCCCTGACCGGCGACGGGTCGGCGGAGGCGACCGCGAACTTGCTGATGAAGGCGGCGGCGGGGAGATGAGCCCCGCCCCGCGCGGAGCGGAGCGCAGACCGGGGCCAGCGGCGCCGTCGCTTACGGGCGACTGATCGGCCGGGCCGGGCGCCCGTATTGCGGGGACATGATACCCATTTCCCAAAGCGCCGCCTGCGGTCCGGCCTCCTGGGGCCTCGGCTTTCGACCCGGCCGGCCGGGGACGAGCTTTCGGCCCAGCACCCGCTCGAGCCGCTCGACGAACGCCGCGCTGCCGAGCGGACGCCCCGTCGTCTCCGCCGCCCTTATCGCCTGGCTGCCGGCCACGTCCTCCCCCTCGGCGACCAAGGCCGCGAAATCCCCGAACCGCTCCAGCAGCGGCCGCACCGTCACCAGGACGTCATCCGCGCCGGCGATGTGGGCGCGAGTGCTGGACCAGGCCCAGTCCCGCGCCCGCTGGACCAGCCGCGCGCGCACCGGATTGAGCGCCACATAGCGCGCCGCCGCCGCCAGATGATCCTCGTCCATCGGCACGGACGCGAAACGACTCTGGAACAGGTGGCCCGTCCATCCCGCCCGCGCATTGATGAAGCCGGTATAGCGCCGGTGCGCCTCGCCCACCGCCAACGCCAGGCCGCGCTCATCGGCGGGCGTGAGGATCAGGTGGACGTGGTTCGGCATCAGGCAATAGGCCCAGACCTCGACCCCGCGACGCCGGCACTCCTGGCCCAGCAGCGCGCAGTAGACCGCCTCGTCGCCCGCTTCGAAGAAGATCGGCTGACGCCGATTGCCCCGCTGGGTCACATGATGCGGGATGCCATGGACGACGACGCGGGCGAGGCGGGCCATGGGGGAGGGTTAGCACGGTGGGAACGTTTAGGGAGCAGGCGGGCGGAAATAGGTATCATGTCCCCGGAACTTCCCCATGACTGCCTGAAGCGCGTGACGGGTTCGCTCCCTCAGGCTGCGCCCGCCAAGTCGGCGTCGGTCACACCCAGCGGACGCATGGCGGCGCGCAGCCCGGTCTCGCACCGACCCCGCAAGATCAGCGCCTCCGCGCCGGAATCCCTCGACCGGGCGAGCTTGACGACGTCGTCGCCCCGCTTGAGCCCAGCGTCGAGGTCGTTCGCCGACATGATCCGGTAGAGGGCCGCCATGGCGCAGTCGCTGCTGGCCTTTCCCAGCGACAGGGCGATATCGTGACCCGCGCTGCGGGGCAGCGTCAGCCTGTACTCGCGGCCGTTAAGGTCGCAGCTGCGCTCCACCCCCTTGGCCGCCTGGTACTTGCTCACCGGATCGGCCCCCCCCAGCGCGACCATCTGGCCCGCCTGGGCGACGTCGCAGTCACGCATCAGCCCCTGCACCGCTCGGTAGAAGGCGATGGCGTCGGGCTTGGCGGTCGCCGTGGGCCTCGGGGGATACGACTCCACCCGCCTGTAGAGGTTGTGGCGATTCTGGACGTAGGCGTCACGCACGCAGTCCACCAAGCCGAACGCGGCCAGCGCCACTGCGCCCCACGACGTCACCGCCTTCAGTAGCGAGAACAGTCGCTTGAGGCCGCCATGTACCCGCTGCTGGCCGAACTGCTCATAGAGATGGTTGAGGGCGACGCCCGCGACCACAGCCGCCATAACGGTGCTGATGAAGGGGCCGACCCCACTCCGAAAGAAATCCATGCCGCCTTCTCGCTGGCCAGAAATCGTTTAGAGCAACCTTGACGCTTGCTTCCCCCGCCCGCAACTCCATGGAGGGCCGAGCTGGACGGCAGGGGCGAGGCCGCCGGCGGGCCGAGGCGGGCAGCGCGCCCACAGGCCGAGTTCAGCCGAGCGCGAGGATCGTGGGCAGCCAGAGCCCTCAGGTTGTGCGCTTCCGTTCCCGCAACGAAATCATCCACCAAAATCTCTCGTGGGAATAGAATTTGACACCATGTGCGTCAGTCCTCAGGACTAGAGCCAGATTGCGGGGTGCATCATGTGGGTAATCGATCTCCTTCGACTCACTCCGACAATGTTTAAGCAATCTTGGGATTTCTATATTGATCCCTATCGCTTCCTGCACGACCGCCGTTTCCGAACGCGCCCAACGGTGGTTCAGAGTTTCGCGATGTTTTCGGCGCTCGCGACAGCAATCATCGTCGCCTCCTACTATGCGCAGTCTGGCAGCCAACTTGGACTCATGCAGGGGAGCTACGCACCTCACCTCATACTGGTAAACGGTGCCCAGACGGCCACAACCCCTCATGTCCAGCACGTCGAGTTCTTAGGGGGGCGTGAGGGTTTCGCCTTCCGAGTCGGTGTGGAGGCTCGCTCTCTCTCGGCGGTGCCATGGGATCCGCCAAGTCCTCAGCCGTGCGCCGTCACAATTTTAGGCCGCCAAACACAGGCATGGATGAATGCGCCGCGGTCGCGGCTCCACTCTGATGCGACCATAAATTCGCTGACTCAGGCACCTATCGACGAACGCGATGCCAAGCGGCTTGATTCACTCCTTCGCAGCCAGATGAACACAATCTGTGGCGGGAAAAACTACGCATATGGCGTTGCGGAGCCAGATTTCTATTTGCTGGGATACTCCCGTGATCTGGAAAAACTGTTCCGTCAACGCATGGTCATAACACCATGGACCAGAAATTTTACGTTCGAACCGATGTCGCTTCTTCTAAACTTTGGTTTGTTGTCAATCGATCTCGCCGGCGTCGATCCAACTCAACGCTCGTCCACATTATACTTGATTTTCTGGTATGGCTTCCTATTGACAGGCGGGCTTGCCGCAGCCCTCTCATTTGCAGCGAGAGGCTCGATATTAGATATGGCGCGAGATGGCGCGAATATTGCCCTAATTTCGTCAACAATTCCAACGTGTCTATCACTTATATTCTTATTGTTGCAGTTGATGGTTGGCGATACTCACTGCAGAATAGGCACGATCGGCTCCAGCAGGGCCATGATATGCTCAGGCACCTGGCTAGTTACGCTATTTAGCGAAGTCCTCGCGGGCTTGATGGCCATTTCCCTCGCTCGATTGGCTTGGTACGCGGGACAAACTGGCCTTCCGCCTCGAAAGATCGCGAGGAGAAGTGTGATGTTTATTTTACTTCTACTGACGTTGTGGAGCTCCGTCCTGCCAGTTGTCGACACTGCAATGTTCTTATACGCTGAGAACATCGAACGTTTTTTTGGTTGAGCCCGTCTCTTGCGAAGTTGCCACAAATGAAGAAAAAGCGGCGTCCCTTCGGACGCCGCCTCTCTCAACCTCACTAAGTCAGCGCTGACGCCCGGCGCTTTACGCCCCGGACGCCCCGCCTCAGCCTCAGCCCTTACGCGTCGGCTTCTTCCTTGGCCTCTTCCTTCTTCGAGAGGTCTTCGCCGGTTTCCTGGTCGACGACCTTCATGGAGAGGCGGGTCTTGCCGCGGTCGTCGAAGCCGAGGAGCTTGACCTTTACGGTCTGGCCTTCGGTGAGGACGTCGGAGACCTTGTTGACGCGCTCGTTGGCGATCTGGCTGACGTGCACCAGGCCGTCCTTGGCGCCGAAGAAGTTCACGAAGGCGCCGAAGTCGACGATCTTGACCACCTTGCCGTCGTAGATCTGGCCGATCTCCGGCTCGGAGGCGATCGACTTGATCCAGTCGATGGCGGCCTTGATCTTGGCCCCGTCGGAGGCGGCGACCTTGACCGTGCCGTCGTCCTGGATGTCGACCTTGGCGCCGGTGGTGGCGACGATCTCGCGGATCACCTTGCCGCCGGTGCCGATCACTTCGCGGATCTTGTCGACCGGGATGCTCAGGGTCTCGATCTTGGGCGCGAACTCGCCCACGTCCTCGCGGGCGCCGTCGAGGGCCTTGGCCATCTCGCCCAGGATGTGGATGCGCCCGCCCTTGGCCTGTTCCAGGGCCTGCTTCATGATCGCCTCGGTGATGCCGGGGATCTTGATGTCCATCTGCAGGCTGGTGATGCCGTCGGCGGTGCCGGCCACCTTGAAGTCCATGTCGCCCAGGTGGTCCTCGTCGCCGAGGATGTCGCTGAGCACGGCGAAGCCGTCATCTTCCAGGATCAGGCCCATGGCGATGCCGCTGACGTGCTTCTTGAGCGGCACGCCGGCGTCCATCAGGGCGAGCGAGGAACCGCAAACCGTGGCCATCGAGGACGAGCCGTTGGACTCGGTGATCTCGCTGACCAGGCGCAGGGTGTAGGGGAACTCGTCCTTCTTCGGCAGCATCGGGCGCAGGGCGCGCCAGGCCAGCTTGCCGTGGCCGATCTCGCGGCGCCCGGGGGAGCCCATGCGGCCGGTCTCGCCCACCGAATAGGGGGGGAAGTTGTAGTGCAGCAGGAAGGATTCCTTGTAGGTGCCTTCCAGGGCGTCGATGAACTGCTCGTCGTCGCCGGTGCCCAGGGTGGCGACCACCAGGGCCTGGGTTTCGCCGCGGGTGAACAGGGCCGAGCCGTGGGTGCGCGGCAGCACCGACACTTCCGAGACGATCGGGCGGACCTTGTCGACCGTGCGGCCGTCGATGCGCAGGCCGGTTTCCAGGATCGAGCGGCGGACGACGTCGGCCTCGCATTCCTTGAACACGCCCGACAGCTTGGCCGGCAGGTAGCCCTGCGGGTTGGCGTCGGACTGGGCCAGGGCGGCCATGACCTTGGCCTTGGCCGCGCCCACCGCGTCGTGGCGCGCGCCCTTGGCGGTGATGGCGTAGGCGGCGCGGATGTCGGCGCCGACCAGATCCTTGACCTTGGCCTTCAGCGCGTCGGTGTCTTCCGGCGTGAAGTCGAAGGGTTCCTTGGCCGAGTGCTCGGCCAGCTCGATGATCGCCTGGATCACCGGCTTGAAGGCGTTGGAGGCGAACACCACGCCGCCCAGCACCTGCTCTTCGGTGAGTTCCTCGATCTCGGACTCGACCATCATCACCGCGTCGTCGGTGCCGGCGACCACCAGGTCCATCCGGTTGGCTTCGTCCTTCTGCTGGTCGGCGGTCGGATTGAGCACGTATTCGCCGTCGATGAAGCCGACGCGGGCGGCGCCGATCGGGCCCATGAACGGCACGCCGGAGATGGTCAGGGCCGCGGAGGCGGCGACCATGGCGACGATGTCCGGATCATTCTCCAGATCGTGGCTGAGCACGGTGACGACAACCTGCGTCTCGTGCTTGAAGCCCTTGACGAACAGCGGGCGGATCGGACGGTCGATCAGGCGGGAGACCAGGGTCTCCTTTTCCGACGGCCGGCCTTCGCGCTTGAAGAAGCCGCCCGGGATCTTGCCGGCGGCATAGGTGCGCTCCTGGTAGTTCACCGTGAGCGGGAAGAAGTCCAGGCCCGGCTTGGGGGCCTTGTCGAACACGACCGTGGCCAGGACGGTGGTCTCGCCATAGGTGGCGAGCACGGCGCCGTCGGCCTGACGGGCGATGCGGCCGGTCTCGAGGGTCAGCTTGCGGCCGCCCCATTCGATGGACTTGCGCTTGATATCGAACATGTGAGGTTTTGCTTTCTTATCGATCCCGAAGGCCCATTCCTTCAGGGGGCGGACAGGGGCGGTCTGGCTTTTGAGGGCGGTTCCGGAGGTCCTCTCCTGCGACAGGCGGATGAGGACTGCTGTGTGAGCCCTCGGCGTGTAAGCGGGCCACATGGCCCTTTGGAGTTCCCGCCGTCCGGCCTGTCACGGCGTGGGCGGGAAACGTCGTCTAGCGGCTTAATTGCACAAAACGCGCCCTCGCGCATCCACCGACCGCACGGGGCGAGCCAGGGGACGTCGAAAAGGCGCGTTGAGGCAGGTCAGCTTGGGGTCGTCGCCTAGCGGCGCAGGCCCAGCGTGCCGATGATGGCCGTGTAGCGGCTCTCGTCGGACTTCTTCAGGTGATCCAGAAGGCTCCGGCGCTGCGACACCAGCTTGAGCAGGCCACGGCGGGAGTGGTTGTCCTTCTTGTGGGTCTTGAAGTGTTCGGTGAGGTTCGAGATGCGTTCCGACAGGATCGCGACCTGGACCTCGGCGGACCCGGTGTCGCCGGCGGAGCGGGCGTGGGTCTCGATCAGTTCGTGCTTACGCTCGGGCGTAATCGACATCGGGTTTCTCCGGCTCAGGTGAGATGAAAGACCCGCGTGGGATTGAGCCGGCCCGCGCGCATCTCGCACAAGGCGACCAGTTTTCCTCCGTGCGTGGCGGAAACGGTTCGGGAAGCGGCGAGCCGCGCCTTCAGCGTTTCGACCTGGCGGGGGAGGAGAACGACCGATCGTCCCTGCGTCAGTCGGAAGGCGTCTTCGGCGGTCAGGGCCAGGGCCGGGATGTCGTCCAGCGCGGTCTCGACCGGAAGCAGGGCCTCCAGAGCGGCGCCCCTATGGCACAAGTCTTCCAGGGATTCCAGCGTAATCGCCCGATCCACGGTGAAGGCGCCCACGCGCAGACGTCGCAGGGCGCTGACGTGGCCGCACGCGCCGAGCGCCTCGGCGAGGTCGCGGGCCAGGGCGCGGACGTAGGTCCCCTTGCCGCAGTCGATCTCGATCTCGACGTGGTTGGGGTCGGAAGCGTCCCCCTCCCGGGCGGGGATGACCCGGGCGGCGTGGATGGTCACCTTGCGCGCGGCCAGCTCCACCTCGACGCCCTCGCGGGCCAGGTCATAGGCGCGCTCGCCGTCGACCTTGATCGCCGAGAACGCCGGCGGCACCTGCTCGATCTCGCCGACGAAGCGCGGCAGCACGGCCTCGACCTGCGCCACCGTCGGGCGCACGTCCGACGTGGCGGTGACGGCGCCCTCGCGGTCGAAGCTGGCGGTGGTCGTCCCCCAGGCGATGGTGAAGCGATAGGTCTTGTCGGCGTCCATCAGGAACGGGACGGTCTTGGTCGCCTCGCCCAGCGCCAGCGGCAGGATGCCGGTGGCCAGCGGGTCCAGCGTGCCGGCGTGGCCGGCCTTCTGGGCGTTGAACGCGCGGCGCACGCGGCTGACCGCGTGGGTCGAGGTCAGGTCCAGGGGCTTGTCCAGGCAGATCCAGCCGCTGACGGCGTCGCCCTTCCTGCGGCGGGCCATCAGGAGGCGTCTTCTTCGGCGTCGCTCTCGTCGTCGACCTCATCGTCGTCGCCGGCCACGTCGGCCAGGCGGCCGCCCTCGACGTCGCGGCGGATGCGCGGGTCGTCCAGCAGCCGGTTCATCGCCGTGGCGGCGTCGAAGCTCTCGTCGTGCAGGAACTTCAGGTCCGGGGTGAACTTCAGGGCGATGGCGTGGCCCAGCCGCCCGCGCAGGAACCGCGCGGCCTTGTTCAGCCCCTCCACCACCTGCGCCGCGTTGTCGCCGCCCAGCGGCTCGACGAAGCAGATCGCGTGCTTCAGGTCGGGGCTCATGCGCACCTCCGACACGGTGACCGAGGCGCCGTTCAGGGCCTCGATCTCCTCCTCGCGCAGGATCTCCACCAGGGCGTGGCGCACCAGCTCGCCCGCGCGGAGCTGACGTTGCGAGGGACCGGCGGCGGCGGGCCGGCGGTGATCGGGCTTTGTGTGTCGGGACATGGTCTTCATCTTCAGCCCCCGGCCGGCGGATCGAACACCGGGGCGCGGGAAAGCGCGGGCTTCTAGTCCCCAGGGGCGAGATTGGCAAGCGGCGGGACCTTCCCGCCGCTCCCCCGGCGTTCCGCCCCGCAGCGCCCTCCACCTCGTCACCCCGGCCGGAGCGAAGCGGAGAGCCGGGGGCCAGCCGCGCGGGCGCTCAGAAGACGGAGCTTGGTCGCCGCCCGCGCCGCGCTCCGCTGGAGTTCGTCTCGGCGCCTGCACCGCCGGCCCCGGCTCTCCGCTGCGCTCCGGCCGGGGTGACGAGAGAGGGGGCAAGAAAGAGATAGCGGCGCCGATTTTCCCGATGACTCTTCATGAACAAACCGGCAACATTTCGCATGTCCCAGCGGTTCCCCTATCCCGCCGTGTACATGCTGGCCAGCCGGCCATTCGGCGTTCTGTACGTGGGCGTGACCAACGATCTGCCGCGGCGGGTGTTCGAGCACCAGCAGGGGGTTCTGGCCGGCTTCAGCCGCGAGCACGGCTGCGGGCTGCTGGTCTGGTACGAACCGCACGCGATGATGATCGAGGCGATCCTGCGCGAGAAACGCATCAAGCGCTGGCGCCGCGCCTGGAAGTTCCAGCTGGTGGAACAGATGAACCCCGACTGGACCAACCTCGCCCTCACCCTGAACCAATAGCGCGCCGCGGTGGCGGGGCCCGGAGTTCCTCCCCGCAGCGCCCTCCACCTCGTCACCCCGGCCGGAGCGAAGCGGAGAGCCGGGGCCAGCCGTGCCATTCCTCAGAAGACGGGGGTTGGCCGCCGCCCGCGCCGTGCTGCGCTGGAGTTCGTCTCGGCGCCTGCACCGCCGGCCCCGGCTCTCCGCTGCGCTCCGGCCGGGGTGACGAGAGAGCGGGGAGGCTCTGCGCAGCACTCCGGCCGGCAGGACGAAGGATGGGGCGCATCGGCAGGCGAGCCCCCTTGCCTTGGGCGTTGGCGGCGGGGCAGGGTTCAGGCCAAGGTTGTTTCGGGTCGGGGGAGTTTCGGGTGTTGCGTATCCAGGCGGCCGTGGGCCTGTTGCTTGCCTTTGCGTGCCTGTCGGCCGCGCGCGCCGAGAGCCCGGCTGCCGCGCCGCCGGCGGCCCCGACCCCGGCCGCCAGTGGCCCGCTCAGCGTTGAGACCTTCTACGCCAAGGCGGCGCTGCACGACGCCGAGCTGTCGCCCAGCGGCCGCTACGTGGCGGCGCTGATCCGGCGCAGCGACGGCCAGGCGGTGCTGGTGCGCGACCTGCAGAGCGGCCAGTCGAGCCTCGCCAGCGTCAGCACCGACAAGGACCTCGATTACGACTGGGTGGTTTGGAAGGGCGACGACCGGCTGGTGCTGGGGGTGACCCTGAGCAAGGTGGAGCACTGGGGTGGCAAGGCCGACGCCGACATCAGCAAGCGCAAGTACTCCCTGGCCTTGATGGCGGTGGATCGCGAGGGCGGCCACGAGGTGATGCTGTTCCGCGACGACCCCCACACCTGGGGCCGGATGAACCACCGCTATTTCATGCGCCTGCAGGACCGTCTGCGCGGCGACCCGGACCACGTCCTGGCTCTGGCCCAGGACATCAGCGGCCGCGACGCCCTGTGGAAGGCCGACATCCATACCGGCGCCGCCGAAATCGTCGAGCCCAGCGCGCCGAACATCATCGGCTGGGTCACCAACGGCGAGGGGGCGGTGATCGGCCGCTACAGCGCAGGCTGGAACGGCAACATCATCTCGGCGCGGGGGCCGGGCGGCGACAAATGGGTGGAGGTGGCCCGCATCCACCCCAAGGACGTGGACGGCGAACTGGCCGACTTCGAGATCCTGGGGCCGTCGTCCGATCCTGCGGCGATGTACGTGGCGGTGAAGCCGAAGGATCCCGGCGACGGCTCGGCGCGCGCCGTTCGGCTCTACGACTTCCACAGCCGCACCCTGGGGCCGCCGCTGATCCGGGACGCCGGCTACGACGTCACCCGCATCCTGTACAAGGGCGGTTCGCTGGAGATGGCGGCGGCCTGCTACCAGGTCGACACGCTGGTCTGCAGCTTCAAGGACCCGCACGGCCAGGCGGTGTTCAACGCCATGAGCCGCTATTTCCACGGCGAGCGGAACATCGAACCGGTCTCCTATTCCGACGACGGCCACTGGTGGCTGCTGCGCGTCAGCGGGCCCGACGATCCCGGCGAGTTCGTGCTCTACGACGACCAGAAGCACTCCGTCGCCACCCTGGGCGCGGTGCGCCCCGACCTGCCGGCCGAGCGGCTGGGGCACATGGAACGCTTCGTGTTCAAGGCCCGCGACGGGATCCAGGTGCCGGGGTACCTCACTGTCCCCCCTGGGGCCGCCGCCGCCGGCGCTAAAGCCCCCCTGCCGATGGTGCTGTTGCCGCACGGCGGGCCGGAGGCGCGCGACGACTACGACTACGACACCATCGTCCAGTTCCTGGCGACGCGGGGCTATGCGGTGCTGCAGGTGAACTTCCGCGGTTCGGCCGGCTACGGCGTCGCCTGGGCCGACGCCGGTCACCGCCAGTGGAACGGTCGCATGCAGGACGACCTGGACGACGCCGTGGCGGCAGCGATCGCCACCGGTCGCATCGACCGCGCCCGCATCTGCGCCATGGGCATCAGCTACGGCGGCTACGCGGCGCTGATGGCCGGCGCGCGCCACCCCGAGCTCTACAAGTGCGTGGTCAGCTGGGCCGGGATCTCCGACCTGATCCGCAGCCTGAAATGGGAAAAGAACGAGAGCGGCTGGGAGCAGGAACACTCGCGCTATGGCCACTGGGTGACGCTGATGGGCGACCCAGACAAGGACCATGACGCCCTGGTGAAGGCCTCGCCGGTGACCTACGCCGCCAAATATGGCCCGCCGGTGCTGCTGCTGCACGGCATGGACGATGACATCGTCGATCCCGACCAGTCGCAGGTGATGGAGAGCGCCCTGAAGAAGGCCGGCAAGGACGTGCGCCTGATCTCCACCCCGTACGAGGGCCACCCGGCCTGGAGCGACGAACACATGCGGGCGGCCCTCACCGAGATCGCGACTTTCCTGAAGGCGCACATCGCCCCGGCGTCGTAAGCCGCCACGGTCCTGGCGCGCCCGCGCTCCCCGGCAACGTTCTCCCTGGGCGGAGTGACGAGGGGGCGGGGAGGGCGCGGCCCCTACCCCACGCCCGCCCGCAGCTTCAGGTCCAGCTTCAGTCCGGCCGGCAGGGTGTCGAGCACCGGGGTGGTGGGCAGGCCGGCGGCGTTGAGCATCTCGCCGGTCCAGTGGTTGCACAGGTGGAGCAGGCTGAAGGGCGCGCGGGCGGCGAAGAAGCCGCTCTGCGGTTCGCTGGCGCCAGGGGTGACGACGGGGGCGCCGTCCGCGCCGCGCGCGAGACTGGCGTCGATGGCGCCGGCCATGGCGGCCAGGCCCTGGGGCGACAGCCGGATCGGCTTCACCCCGTCGGACCAGATCCGGTCCGGCGTGGCGGCCAGGCCGTCGAAGCGCAGCACCGCCGGATTGCCCGGCACGAACAGCGAGCGCAGCCCGTCGAGCGCCCGGGCCGGGGACGTCCCCTGGGCGATATAGAAGCTGCGGTCGCCATAGCCCACCAGCACCCAGGGCCGCCCGGTCACCGCCGCCG
Organism: Caulobacter sp. KR2-114; assembly: GCF_049446115.1. Lineage (NCBI taxonomy): Bacteria > Pseudomonadati > Pseudomonadota > Alphaproteobacteria > Caulobacterales > Caulobacteraceae > Caulobacter > Caulobacter sp. KR2-114. Next base: position 181,719 of record NZ_JBMSEC010000005.1, on the reverse strand, counting down.
CCGCGCGCCCGGACAGCCGTCCGGCCAGGGCCTGGGCCGGCAGCGCGATGTCGGTATGAAAGCCGTTGTCGACCAGATATACCGTCGCCGTCTGTCCCGCGGACGGCGGTGGATACAGCCTGGGATCGCCGCGCCGCGCCGTAACCACCGTGACGAGCAGCAAGGCAAGCGTCACCGTACCCGCCACAGGGGAAAGCCGCCGGCGTCTTTGTGGGCGCTGTGATGCCAATTCCACCCCCTCGGTTCTGTCCGGCGCCGGTCAGACGCCTTGCCGGGCCTGCCTTGTGGCCTGAGGCCTGTCGACCACGGCGGCCGGTAATGGCGCAGCCCGGGTCAAGATTGGGCTATCGCCGATCTCCGAAATAATGCAAACACACCCAGTGCGGGTGCACGGTTGCCAGAGATTCCTGGCTGCGTGAGTAAGGGTGGGCATGAACGGTTCCGTCCAGCCAAGAGTAGCGTCGATCGACGAGGCGGGCGAATTTCCGTTCGCCCCGACCGACTACGTGCTGCATCTGCTGGCGGCGATCGTGCTGTTCCGGGACGCCGCCCTGGACACAGAACTGAAGCCGCTGGGCCTGACCATCAGCCGCTTTCGCACCCTGTCGGTGCTGATCCGCTGCGGCGCGTGCACCATGACCGAGCTGTCCAACTACTCGACCGTCGACCGCACCACCCTGACGCGGATCGCCGACCACCTGGTGGCCGACGGCCTGGTGCGCCGGGCGGGAGCGGCCAAGGACCGCCGCCAGGTGCTGCTCGAGCTGACCGAAGAGGGCCGCGCGCGCCACGCCCAGGCCTTTGCGGTGATCGCCGACTGCAACCAGCGCATCGCCCGGGGGGTGCCGGAAGAGAGCCTGCGCGCCGTGACCCGGCTGCTGACCGGCATCATCCGTAACCAGACCGACAATCCCGCCACCCTGGCCAGTATCCTCGATTTCGCGCGGGACTAGGCATGGACCGCGCCCTGCCGCCCGCGCCCTACGCGCCCGATTCCAGAGGGGAGTTTCCTCTGACGCCTGTTGATTTCGTGATGCATCTGACCTCGTCCATGGCGCTGATGCGCGACAGCGCCCTGGACCAGGGGCTGAGGCCGCTCGGCCTGTCGACCAGCCGCTACCGGGTGCTGGGGGTGCTGGTGCGCTTTGGCCGGACACGAATGACCGACCTGGCCAACCTGACGGCGATGGACCGCACCAGCCTGACCCGGATCGCCGACCAGATGGTGCAGGCCGGTCTGGTCGCCCGCACCTCGACCCCCAAGGACCGCCGCCAGGTGTTCCTGGAGATCACCGAGACCGGCCGCGAGGCGCACCGCGACGCGGTGGCCGTGGTGCTGGGCTACAACGCCCGCCTGCTGCGCGGCATCCCCGAGCCGGTGCAGCGCGAGGCGGCCCGCACCCTGATGACCATGGCCGCCAACCTCGCCCCCAACCCCGGCGCCCGCGACGGCATCATCCACTACGCCGACCCCGCCAACGACCGGGAGTAAGGGGGCGGGGGGGCGAACCGGCAGGCCTCGCAACCCCTCACCCTCCCGTTGCTCCGCAACGGGCCCCTCCCTCTACCCACGGGAGAAGTGACTGTAAGTTGCGGACCTGTAAGCAAAAATCACCTCTCCCATAGGGAGAGGGAGGGGGCCGCGCCCGGTCAGGGCGTGGGAAGGTGAGGGGTTACGAGGGCGCCGCGAGGGCGCTTACTTCCAGATCGCCTTGCCCGAGCCGGGCAGGCCCATGGCCGCCCACTTGTCGCTCACCGCCTGCACCACGTCGTCGGACATGCGGATCTCGGTTCCCCACTCGCGCTTGGTCTCCGGCGGCCACTTGTTGGTGGCGTCGAGGCCGATCTTGGAGCCCAGGCCGCTCTCGGGCGAGGCGAAGTCCAGGTAGTCGATCGGGGTGTTCTCGATCACGGTGATGTCCCGGGCCGGGTCCATGCGGGTCGACAGCGCCCACATCACGTCCTTCCAGTCCCGCGCGTCGATGTCGTCGTCCACGACGATCACCCACTTGGTGTACATGAACTGGCGCAGGTAGCTCCAGACGCCCATCATCACCCGCTTGGCGTGCCCAGGGTAGGCCTTCTTCATCGACACCACCGCGATGCGGTAGCTGCAGCCCTCGGGCGGCAGCCAGAAGTCGGTGATCTCCGGGAACTGCTGGCGCAGGAGGGGAATGAACACCTCGTTCAGCGCTTCGCCCAGCACCGAGGGCTCATCCGGCGGGCGGCCGGTGTGGGTGGTCAGGTAGATCGGGCGCTTGCGCATGGTGATCGCGGTGATGCGGAACACCGGGAACGGCTCGACCGAGTTGTAATAGCCGGTGTGGTCGCCGTACGGCCCCTCATCGGCGTAGTCGTCCAGCAGCACCTCGCCTTCCAGCACGATCTCCGCCTCGGCCGGGACCAGCAGCGGCTGGGTCTTCGCCTTGACCAGCTCCACCTTGGCCCCGCGCAGCAGGCCGGCGAACTGGTATTCCGACAGGGTGTCCGGCACCGGGGTCACGGCCGCCAGGATGGTGCCCGGATCGGCGCCCAGGACGGCGCAGGCCGGCAGCGGCTCGCGCTTGCCGGCGGCCTTCCAGCGGCGGTGGTGCTGCGCACCGCCGCGGTGCGCCAGCCAGCGCATGATGGTGCGGTCCTTGCCCAGCACCTGCATGCGGTAGATGCCGAGGTTGAAGTCGTCGGAGCGCTCGGCCCCGGGGCCGCGGGTCACCACCAGCGGCCAGGTGATCAGCGGCGCCGGTTCGCCCGGCCAGCAGGTCTGGATCGGCAGGGCGTTCAGGTCGATGTCGTCGCCGGTCAGCACCACCTCCTGCACGGGGGCGTTCTTCACCGTCTTGGGCCGCATGCCCATCACCGTGCGCGCCAGCGGCAGCATGTCGAGGGCGTCCTTCATCCCCCGCGGTGGCTCGGGATTGCGCAGGAAGGCCAGCAGTTCCCCCACCGAGCGCAGGTCCGCGGCGGTGGCGCGCGCCTCCTCGCCCAGGGTCACGCCCATGGCCACCCGCTTGACCGTGCCGAACAGGTTGACCAGGCACGGCATCGGCGAGGGCTGGCCATCGGCGCGCACCGGGTTCTCGAACAGCACCGCCGGCCCGCCCTCGGCCAGCAGCCGCGTGCAGATCTCGGTCATCTCCAGCACGGTCGACACCGGCGTCTTCACCCGCACCAGCTCGCCCTCGGCTTCCAGGCGGGCGATGAAGTCGCGCAGGCTGCGATAGGCCATGAGGTCTCCGGGGTCTTCGGCGGGCGGAAGCTAGGCGGTGGGGGTGGCGAAGTACAGCGCCCCTCTTTCCACGCCGCGCAAGGGTTCGCTAAACTCTCGCCATGCCCCAGATCGACCTCGACGACCTCCCGCCGCGCGTCGCCAGGCTGCTGGCCGAGCTGGCCGCCGGCGAGGAGTTGGTGCTGGCGCAGGGCGGGCTGGTGGTCGCGCGCCTGACCGTCCAGGACAGCGCCCCCACGCCCCCCGCCGACGGCCTCGCCGCCCTGCCGCCCGAGGAGCAGATGGCCGAGGTGATGAGCCAGTTCAACGCCATGATCCACGACGAGTTCTGAGCGGCGACGCGTTCCGGGCGGCGAAGGGCGGAACCCCTCACCTTCCCATGGCTGCGCCATGGGCCCCTCCCTCTCCCTGTGGGAGAGGTGATTTTCTCCGTGCCGGCAATGATTTACGTTTCCTCTCCCAGAGGGAGAGGAAGGGGCCCGATCGCGAAGCGATTGGGAAGGTGAGGGGTTTCGCCCCCTACCCCTTCGCCGCGTCCCACGCCCGAACCGCCGTCTTTGGCGCCAGCTTGCGCCAGCGGCGTTCCAGGAAGGCGTGGAGCGAGCCGGGGTGCAGGGTGTCGATGCGCGCCAGCACGGCGGGATAGTCCTTGTAGTGGGCGGTGACGTGGAAGGTGGCCGGCTCGGCCTCGATCAGCATCTCGCGCTCGTCGAACGGGACCTCCATCAGCACCAGGCTCTGGTCCTCGCGGCGCAGGCGGGTGAACAACGTCTTGCCCACCAGGAAGGCCGGCTGGCCGTAGGAGGTCCCCTCCACCGCGCCCGGGAAGCCCAGCACGATCCGGCGCATCTCGTCCACCGTCATGGGAGCCTCCTTCAGTAGGCCAGCGCGATCCCGTCCTTGCGCATCTCGGTGGCGGCGGCATAGCGGCCGGGCCAGCGCTGGATGCACTGGTAGCCGCCCAGCGTGCCGTCCGAGGGGCCGAAGGTCCAGCCCAGGTCGGCCAGGCCCTGGCGGGTGGCGGCGGGCACGCCGCTCTCCAGGTGCACCACGCCATTGCCCTTGGCGGCCTCGCCGGTGGGTTCGCTGGAGCCGTCGTGACGCCAGCGCGGGGCGTCGCCGGCGGCGGTGATGTCCAGGCCGTGGTCGACCAGCGACTGGATGATCTGCGCCTGGCCCTGGGGCTGCATGTCGCCGCCCATCACCCCGAACGCCAGCCAGGGCGCGTCGCCCACCGTGGCGAAGCCGGGGATGATGGTCTGGAACGGCCGCTTGCCCGGCGCATAGACGTTGGGGTGGCCGTCAGCCAGGTGGAACAGCTCGCCGCGGTTCTGCAGCATGAAGCCCAGGCCGTCCGGCGCGAGCCCTGAGCCCATCAGCCGGAAGTTCGACTGGATCAGCGAGACCATCATGCCGTCGGCGTCGGCGGCGCAGAGGTAGGTGGTGTCGCCCTGCGACGGCGCCTGGCCGGGATGAGCGGGGGAGAGGATCCGGTCGGGCCGGATCAGCTTCGCCCGCTCGGCGGCGTAGTCCTTGGAGATCAGCCAGTCGATCGGCAGCTCGGCGAAGTGCGGGTCGGCGAAATAGCGGGCCCGGTCCTCGAACGCCAGGCGCTTGGCCTCGATCTGGTGGTGCAGGCTGGCGGTGGACTGAAAGCCCATCGCCCCCATGTCGAAGGTCTCCAGGATGTTGAGGATCTGCAGGGTCGAGAGGCCCTGGGTATTGGGCGGCAGCGACCAGACGTCGACGCCGCGATAGTTCGTCGAGCACGGCTCGACCCACTCGCTCTGGTGCGCGGCCAGGTCCGCCGCCGACAGCCAGCCGCCGATGCGCGCGGAATAGCGGCCGATGGTCTCGGCGATCTCGCCCTCGTAATAGGTTCGCCCGCCACCCTCGGCGATCAGCCGCAGGGTGCGCGCCAGGGCCGGGTTGGCGAACATCTCGCCCTCGGCCGGGGTGCGGCCGGTCGGCGCCCAGACCTTGAGGAAGTTCTCGGTCTCCTCGATGCCGGCGTCGGGATGGGTGAAGATCTGCCGCGCGACCCGCAGGTAGAAGGCCACGGTCTGCGCCACCGGGACGCCCGCCTCGGCCAGGGCGATGGCGGGGGCGAACAGGTCGGCCCACGGCAGGCGTCCATAGCGTTCGTGCAGCACCCGCCAGGCGTCCACCGCCCCGGGAACCGAGACGCTGACCGCGCCGTGCGAGCGGATCAGGCCACCCCGCGCACGGCGGCGGTGTTCCTCCAGGCTGAGCGACGCCGGCGAACGGCCCGAGCCGTTCAGGCCGATCACCTTGCCGACCTTCGGATCCCACAGCATGCAGAAGGCGTCGCCGCCGATGCCGCAGGCGATCGGCTCGAGGAATCCCAGGGCGATGTTGGCCGCGATCGCCGCGTCCACCGCCGAGCCGCCGGCCCGCAGCATGTCCAAGGCGATCAGGGTCGCCGTCGGATGCGCCGTGGCCGCCGCCCCGCTCGTCCCCCAGGCCGTCGACCGCGACGCCCACGCCGCCCCGTCGATGCGGTCGCCGCCGCGGATATCCGGGCGAATCAGGTCGGTGCGCGCAGCCGCTTCGGCGACGCCGGGCGGGGCAGGTTCGTACAGGCGGCGGTGGCGCATGGGGAGACTCTCTGGATCGCGGGGAGGGTGGGGAGCTTGGCCCAGCTTGTCGGCCCTGTCAGCACTCCGCTGGAGCCCCCTTCCCCGGCTTCGCCGGTACTTCCCCCAAAGGGGGAAGAGAGACAGCGCCTCGGCCCGCAGGATCCGTTCTCTTCCCCCACTGGGGGAAGTACCGCCGAAGGCCGGGATGGGGGCTCCAGCGGAGAACCGCCCCTCAGTCCTCGAAGGTCCAGACGCGGGTGCGCTTGACCGCCATGTCCTCCAGCTCACGGGTGGTGGGCACCTGGTATTCGGCGAGCATCTTCAGGCCGGTCTTGGGGAAATAGGTGCGGCCGGGGTCGCCGATCAGCACCCTGGCGCCGGCGTCGCGCGCCGCGCCCAGCCAGGCCATCACCGCCTCGGCCAGGGGCTTCTCGTAGCAGATGTCGCCGGCCAGGAAGACGTCGGCCCTGGGCGGCGGCGCGTCCAGCAGGTTGCGGTCGGTGAAGGCGACGGTGACGCCGTTGGCCTCGGCGTTGTCGGCGATGGCCGCCTCGCAGAACACGTCGATGTCGGCCGCCAGGGCGCTGGCGGCGCCGGCCTTCATCGCGGCGATGGCGACGATGCCCGAGCCGGAGGCGAAGTCGACCACTGCCTGGCCGGCGACGATCGCCGGGTTGTCGAGGAGATAGCGCGCCAGCGCCTGGCCGCCGGCCCAGGCAAAGGCCCAGAACGGCGGCGGCAGGCCGATCTCGGCCAGGGCCTCCTCGGTCAGCCGCCAGATCGGGGTGATCTCGTCGGCCAGGTACAGCGACAGCTCCGGCGCGTGCGGCGGCGCCTGCAGCCGGGTGTTGTCGCGCACGAACGCGCGGCGGCCTTCCAGGGTGGACTCGATCGGGGAAATGACGGCTCTCCGGCAGCGCGCCCCGCCTTGCCCTGGCCACACGGCAACATCAAGCTTGGCCGATGACGAACGCATGGAAACGGGCCCTGGCGTGGATCGCCGCCGCGGCGGGGGCGGCGATGCTGAGCGGCTGCGCGGCCATCGCCTGGGCCGGCTGCCAGGACGATCTGCGCCCGGCCGACGCGGCGGTGATCCTCGGCAACCGGGTCTATCCCGGCCAGCGCCCCTCGCCCGCCCTGGCCGCGCGGCTCGACGAGGGCCTGGCGATCTGGCGCGCGGGCAAGGTGCGGGCGCTGATCGTCTCCGGCGGGGTCGAGGCCGGCGGCGTGCTGGGCGGCGAGGGGGACGAAGCCCGGGTGATGCGGGCCTATCTGCTGGCGCGCGGGGTTCCGGGCTCCGCGATCATCGCCGACCCGTTCGGCGACAATACCGAGCTGACCGGGCGCAACACCGCCACGATCCTGCGGGCGCATGGCTGGCGCTCGGTGATCGCCGTCAGCCAGTTCTACCACGTGCCCCGCACCCGGCTGGCGCTGCGCCGCGCCGGCGTCACCGACGTCCGCGGCGCGCACGCCCGTTATCTGACCTGGGGGGACTTCATCGCCCTGCCGCGCGAGGTGGTGGCCTATCCGGTGTACTGGCTGGGGCGGCCGGCCTGGCTGTAGTTTCCCCGGCGGGACGTAACCCCTCACCTTCCCACGCGACTTGCTCGCGCAAGCCGCGCGGGCCCCTCCCTCTCCCTATGGGAGAGGTAAAGTAAGCCGTTGCCGACAAAGAGAAAATCACCTCTCTCATAGGGAGAGGGAGGGGCCCATGGCGCAGCCATGGGAGGGTGAGGGGTTCCGCCCCACCGGCCTTACGCCGCCTTCCCCGCCGCCTGCGAGAGCACGGTCACGTAGTTCGGCGCGGTGCGCATGCGGTCCAGCACGCCCTTGGCCCGCAGCAGCCGGTGGGCGCGGGGCAGGCTCCAGCAGGGCATGTGCATGAACATGTGATGTTCGCAGTGGTAGTTGACGTAGTAGGGCGCGATCAGCATGCGCTCGACCAGGTTCGCGCTGGTGGTGCGCGCGTGGCGCAGGGGGTCCGGCTCGTCCTTGGCCACCAGGGCGTGCTCGGCGATGTTGCGGAACCGGGTGATCAGCTGGAACCAGGTGGCGCGCGGCAGCAGCCACAGGGCGAACCAGGCCCACCAGTAGCCGAGCGCGCTGGTGACCGCGATCACCGCCAGGTTCAGGGCGAACCAGCGGCGCATGCGCCAGATCTCGCCGGCGACGATCGGCAGCACGGCCTGGCCGGGCTTGCGCGCCTTCAGCTTGGCCTGCATCACGCCGAAGCGCTGCTTGACCCAGGTCTGGCCGGTGAGGTCGCGCGCCACCTTGCGCCACAGGGACTGGCGGGTGATCGGGAACGGGGCCGACAGCACCAGGTCGGGGTCCTCGGCCTGCTGGGCGAACTTGTGGTGCTGCAGGTGGTACTTGCGGTAGCGCTCGACGCCCTCGGCGCACAGCCACTCGGCCACCCCGTCGTTGACCTTCAGGTTCGGGTGCAGGCAGCCATGGGCGGCGTCGTGCATCAGGATGCCGAGGCCCAGCTGGCGGCCGCCGATGATCATCGCCGCGGGGATGATGGTCACCGGCCAGAAGACGCCCAGCACGTGCGGGGACCAGATCACCGCCGCCCAGGTCAGGCCGATCACCGCCCAGCAGTGCGCCACCAGCGCCAGCCCCTTCCACGACGAGCGGGCGGCCAGCGGGGCCCATTCCTCGTCGGTGAAGAAGTCCTTGCGATTGACGCGGGCAGCGACGGACATGGGCCGATTATCTCACAGTTTCACTGCCGCCGCACGGCGCGCGCGCTCGACGATCACATGCTCCCGCCACGTAATGTAAAGCGTCGAGGCGATCACCACGGCGGCGCCCGCCAGGGTCAGCGGCTGGGGAACCTCGGCGAAGACGAAGAAGCCCACCGCCGCGGAGAACACCAGCCGGGTGTAGTCCATCGGCGCCATGGCCGCCGCGTCGCCAGCCTGCATGCCCTTGATGTAGCAGGCCTGGTTCACCGTCGCGACCACCCCCATCAGGCACAGCAGCAGCAGGTCCTTCGGCGTGGGCCAGCGCCAGGACAGCACGGCCAGGGGGATGGCCAGCAGGAAGCCCAGGGTCGCCGACCAGTAGAGCACGGTGGACGGCGGATGGTCGCGGGTCAGGGTCTTCATGCCGGTGATGGTGAAGGCGAAGATCAGCGACGAGGCCAGCATGCACAGCTGCGGCACGCCCAGGCCGCCGTGCCCCTCCGGGCGCACCATCAGCAGCACCCCGCCGAAGCCGACCACTGCCGCGAGGATGCGGTGGATGCCGATACTCTCGCGCAGCATGAACGCCGCCAGGGGCACCAGCCACAGGGTGCGGGTGAAGCTTAGCGCGTTGGCGTCGGCCAGCGGCATCTTCTGGAAGGCATAGAACTGCATGATCATGGCGACGGTGCCGGCCGCCGAGCGGAAGATCAGGATCCCTGGCCGGCTGGTGGCGTAGGCGCGCGCCGGATTCCTCAGGATCCACGGCGCCAGCACCACCAGCCCCGCCGCCTGGCGGTAGAAGGCCTGCAGCGAGGCTGGATAGTCGGCGCCCAGGAACTTGATCAGCGACGTCATGACGGTGAAGGTCACCGCCGACAGCAGCATCCACAGCGCGCCGCGAATATTGCCGGAAAGTCCGTGCCGCGCCGGCTCCGCAGCCTCGATCGCCTGATCAGCCATGCGCGGGCTTTAGGGCGGCGTTGCAGCGCTGTCACCCCGGCGGCGCTCCGGTGGAGCCCCCTACCCCCGCTTCGCGGGTACTTCCCCCAGAGGGGGAAGAGAAACAGCGCCCAAGCCCCGCTGATTCTCTTCCCCCCTTGGGGGAAGTACGGCCGAAGGCCGGGATGGGGGCTCCAGCGGAGAACCGGCGCTACGGAACGATCACGCTCTTGCCCACCACCTGGCGGTCGGCCAGGGAGTCGAAGGCCCCGCGCCAGTCGTCCAGGGGGTATTCCTTGAACACCCGCGGGCGGATCTTGCCCTCGCTGGCCAGGCTCCAGACCGCGGCGGCGTTCTCGCGGCCCTTTTCCGGGAACTGGCGGCCGTACTCGCCGGCGCGCACCCCCATCACCGAGAAGCCCTTGATCAGCGGCATGTTCACCGACACCGTCGGGATCCGCCCGGAGGTGAAGCCGATCACCAGCAGCCGCCCGTCGAAGGCGATGCAGCGGGTGCTTTCGTCGAACACGTCGCCGCCGACCGGGTCGTAGATCACGTCCGCCCCGCGCCTGCCGGTGATCTCCTTGACCTTTTCGCGGAAGCCGCCGGTGACGTTGACCACGGCGTCGGGGGCGTACTCGTCGGCGATCACCTTCAGCTTGGCGTCCGAGGCGGAGGCGGCGATCACCCGCGCGCCCAGCACCTTGGCCAGGTCGACGCAGGCCAGGCCCACGCCGCCGGCCGCGCCGTGCACCAGCACCCACTCGCCCGGCTGCACCTGGGCCCGGCGGGTCAGCGCCACCCAGGCGGTCAGATAGGCCGCACCATAGGACGCGGCCGCTGCGAAGCTCAGCCGCTCGGGCTTGGGCCGCAGGCCGGCCGCCGGGGTCACCGCGTATTCCGAGAAGCCGCCGATGCGCGCGCCGCCCACCACCTCGTCGCCGACCTTCCACTGGTCGACGCCTTCGCCCAGCTTCACGACCACGCCGGAGATCTCCAGCCCGGGGATGAACGGCAGCGGCGGCTTGTGCTGGTATTCGCCGCGGGTCTGCAGCAGGTCGGGAAAGTTCACCGCCGCCGCCCTGACCCGCACCAGCACCTCGCCGGGGCGCGGATCGGGGGTGGGGATGTCCTTCAGTTCGCAGCCGGCATAGTCCGGCTCCAGGCGTTCGACGACCAGCGCGCGCATGCAGTCCCTCAAGCAATCGATCCGAAGTATCCGCGGGGATAGCACCCGGACCCCACGGAAGGACCAGCTTTCGCGCTCTTGCCCCTGGCCGCCTCTCCCGTCACCCCGGCCGAAGCGAAGCGTAGAGCCGGGGCCAGCGGCGCCATCGCTCAGAAGAATGTGAGAATGGGCCCATGGATCAGCGCCCGGCTGGAGCTCGTCTCGGTGGCGGCGCGGCCGGCCCCGGATCGGCGGTCGCTACGCGTCCTTGTCCGGGGTGACGAAAGATGGGGGATGCGAGGGCGCCCCCTCAGCCCTCGACGCGCGGCACGGCGTTCACCCCGGCCAGCACCAGGCGCACGACGAATTCCACGGCGCCGTCGACGTCGATCGGGCGGCGCTCCAGCATCTTGTCGCCGATCTCGCGGGCGATGGCGATGCAGGCGCTGGCCAGGTAGTCGAGGTCGACCTTGGGGGCCAGGCCGCGGTCCATCACGTCGGCGAACACGGCCCGCACCTCCTCGAACACCGCCAGCATCTCCGGGGTGTTGCGCGCATGCGGCATCTGCTGTGGCTGCAGGTCGCGATAGATCGCCTCGTCCTCGGCGATGAAGTTGAAATAGGCCCCCACGGCGGCGCGCAGGTAGGACTCGAAGTCGGTGGCCTTCAGCGCCGCGGCGTGCAGGATTGGGCGGAAGCGCCGCGCGCCGTCGTCCGCCAGGGCGTCGAACACCTCCTCCTTGGAGCGGTAGTAGTTGTAGAAGGCGCCCACCGACAGGTTGGTGCGGCGGATGATGTCGCGCACCGTGGCGGCTTCGAACCCCATCTCGACGAACACCTCGCGGGCGGCCTCGAGGATGGCCTGGCGGTTGGCGACCTTGGTCTGTTCGCGCTTGCCCGGCGATAGATCGGCGACGTCTGACATTGTGACTCGAACTGTACCCCAAACCCGGCGGATCGCCGAAGGGGATCAGTCTACAGCCCCAATGTGGGTGTAAGCGCAAGTTTCGAAGCATCCGTTTCGGGAACGCGATCCTCGATCCCCGACCGGCCGCCGCGGACGGGGCAGTGAGCGCCCGATTGGGCGCCATGTCCCCGATCGAGCCCCCCTCACACCACCGCGGCGAGCCGGCTGGCCTGGTCGATGGCGCGCTTGGCGTCCAGTTCGGCGGCCTCGAAGGCGCCGCCGGCCAGGGTGGCGGGCACGCCGGCGGCGGTGAGCTGATCGTACAGGGTGCGCAGCGGCAGCTGGCCGGCGCAGACAATCACCGTGTCGACCTCGAACAGCTGCGGCTGGCCGCCGATCAGGGTGTGCAGGCCGTCGTCGTCGATCTTCACGTACTCGACGCCGTTGATCATCCGCACGCCGCGCCGCTGCAGGGTCAGGCGGTGGGTCCAGCCGGTGGTGCGGCCCAGCCCCTTGCCCACCGCGTCGGTCTTGCGCTGCAGCAGGGTCACCTCGCGGTCGGCGCGGGCGACGGCGGGGGTGACGCCGGTGACCCCGCCGCGCGGATGGTTCTTGAAGTCTATGCCCCACTCGGCGGCGAAGACGTCGATGTCCAGGGCGGCGCTGGTCCCGGCGTGGGTGATCAGTTCGGCGACGTCGAAGCCGATGCCGCCGGCGCCCATGATCGCCACCCGCCGGCCGATCGGCTTGCGGCCCAGGATCGCGTCGACGTAGCCGACCGCCTTGGGATGGTCGATGCCGGGCAGGTCGGGGGTGCGCGGCTGGATGCCGGTGGCCACCAGCACCTCGTCGAAACCCTCGGCCGCCAGGGCGGCGGCGTCGGCCGGCCGGCCCAGGCGCAGCTCGATGCCCAGAACCTCGATGCGGCGGCGGAAGTAGCGCAGGGTCTCGTCGAACTCCTCCTTGCCGGGGATCCGCCGGGCCAGGTTGAACTGGCCGCCGATCTCCGAAGCCTGGTCGATCAGGGTCACGCGGTGGCCGCGCTCGGCGGCGACGGTGGCGTAGGCCAGCCCCGCCGGCCCGGCGCCGACCACCGCCAGCCGCTTGCGGGCCCCCGCTGCGGCCGGGGGATAGTTGAGCTCGGTCTCGTGGCAGGCGCGCGGGTTGACCAGGCAGCTGACCATGCGGCCGGTGAAGGTGTGGTCCAGGCAGGCCTGGTTGCAGGCGATGCAGGTGTTGATCTCGTCCTCGCGGCCCTCGAGGGTCTTCTTCACCAGATCCGGGTCGGCCAGCATCGGCCGGGCCATGGACACCAGGTCGGCGTCGCCGCGGGCCAGCACGTCCTCGGCCACCTGGGGCATGTTGATGCGGTTCGAGGTGATCATCGGCACGCTCAGCGCAGCGCGCAGCCGGCCGGTGACGCCGGTGAAGGCGGCGCGTGGCACCATGGTGGCGATGGTCGGCACCTGCGCCTCGTGCCAGGTGAAGTGGGTGGAGATGATGTCCGCGCCGGCGTCCTCGATGGCCTTGCCCAGGGTCACCACCTCGTCCCAGGCCATGCCGCCCTCCAGCATGTCCATGGCGGCGATGCGGAAGATGACGATGAAGCCCGGCGACACCGCCTGGCGCACCCGCCGCACCACCTCGACCGGGAAGCGCATGCGGTTCTCGAACGGCCCGCCCCAGCGGTCGGTGCGCTGGTTGGTCTTCTCCACCAGGAAGGTCGACAGCAGATACCCGGCCGAACCGATAATCTCGACGCCGTCATAGCCCGCGGCCTGCGCCAACGCCGCGCAGTTGGCGAAGTCGGCCAGCTGTTTCTCGATGCCGGCCTCGTCCAGTTCGTTGGGAACGTAGCGGCCGATGCGCGAGCGGATCGGCGAGGGGGCGACGCAGGCGGGCGTGCCGGCCAGCGGGCCGGTGTGCAGGATCTGCAGGCAGATCTTCACGTCCGGGTCGGCGTCGTGCACCGCCTGGGTGATCACCCGGTGGCCCTCGGCCGCCTGCGGCGTGTCCAGCGCCCCGCCGCCGGCCTCGGCGTTGGGCGGCACGCCGCCGGTGATGATCATGCCGACCCCGCCGCGGGCCCGCTCGGCGAAGTACGCCGCCTGGCGCGCATAGCCGCCGGGAACGTCCTCCAGGCCGGTGTGCATCGACCCCATGATCACGCGGTTCTTCAGCCGCACCCCGCCCACCGCCAGCGGCGCGAACAGCCGCGGATAGCGCTCCACACCCGACATCCTCGATCCTCCCCGGGACTCGTTATGCTTACACCGTAAGCATCTACCGCCGGGGAAGACCAGGGGGGGTGGGTGAAGGGGTGGGGAAGAGGAACCGGAGCGGAGCGCCTAGCCCGCCGCCGCTCCCGCCGCCGGCGGCGCTTCGGCCAGGGCGGCTTCCAGGGCGGCGATCAGGCGGCGGACTTCGATGGGCTTGGGGACGAAGTCGTCCATGCCGGCGGCCAAGTACTCGTTCACCTGGTGGGTCATGGCGTTGGCGGTCAGGGCGATGATCGGGGTGCGCGGGCGGCCCTGGGCGGCTTCGCGCTCGCGGATGAAGCGCACGGCGGTGGGCCCGTCCATGCGCGGCATCTGCACGTCCATCAGGATCACGTCCCAGTCGGCCGATTCCCAGGCGGCCACGGCGTCGACCCCGTCGCCGACCACTTCGACATGCACGCCGATCTGCGACAGCAGGGTCTTGAGCACCAGCTGGTTGACCGGATTGTCTTCCGCCGCCAGCACCCGCACGCCGACCGGTTCGCCGGCGCGGACGGCGCCGCCGTTGCGCGTCCCGCCGCTTCGTCCGTCCGCCCGAGACCTGGCGGCGACGCGGGACAGGGGCAGGGTGGCGACGAAGGTCGAGCCGCGGCCCTCGGCGCTGCGCACGGCGATGGACCCGCCCATCAGCTCGGCGAGCTCGCGGCAGATCGCCAGCCCCAGGCCCGTGCCGCCGAAACGGCGGGTGGTGGAGGCGTCGGCCTGGGCGAACTTCTGGAACAGGGCCGCCTGCTGCTCGGCCGACATGCCGATGCCGGTATCGGCCACGGTCAGGGTCAGGGCGCCGCGGCGGCGGCCGACGGTGACGGCCACGCGGCCGGTCTCGGTGAACTTCAGCGCGTTGGAGATCAGGTTGTTCAGCAGCTGGCCCACGCGGGTGGCGTCGCCGCGATAGGCGCCCTGGGCGGCGCGGGTGACGGTCAGGTCGAAGGCCACGCCCTTCTGCGTGGCGACAGCGGTGAAGGCGGCGTGGGCGCGCTGGGCCACGGCGGCGACGTCGAACTCGGCCTCCTCCAGGTCCAGCTTGCCGGCTTCGATCTTGGACAGGTCCAGCACGTCGTTGAGCACCGCCAGCAGCGCCTCGCCCGACTGGCGGATGACGTCCAGCCGCTCGCGCTGCGCCGGCTCCATCGGCCCGGCGGCCATGGCCTGGGCCATGCCCAGCACCCCGTTCAGCGGGGTGCGGATCTCGTGGCTCATGGTGGCCAGGAAGGCGCTCTTGGCGCGGGTGGCCGCCTCGGCCTCGTCGCGAGCCTGGATCAGCGCCTGTTCGGTCTGCTTGCGCGCGGTGACGTCCTGCATGGCGCCGATGATCCGGCGGGGCGCCCCGTCGTCGCTGCGGATCGCCTGCATTACCTCGGCGATCCAGAACTCCTCGCCGCCGTCGCGCAGCACGCGGTATTCCACGTCGTAGGGCGCCTGGCCCTGGTGGAAGCGGGCCGAGGCCTCGGCCACCAGCGGCCGGTCGCGCGGGTCGACGAAGCGCAGGGTGTCGCCGCTGAACACCGCCTCGGCTACCGACTTGGCCTCGGCCTCGTCGTGACCGAACAGCACCTTGCCGGCGGTGACGATGGTGCGGCGCTTCAGGTCGACGTCGTAGACCTGCAAGGCGGTCATCTCGGTGGCCAGCTGCAGGCGCTGCTGGGTGCGCTCCAGGCTGCGGATCGCGTCGACCTGGTCGGTGACGTCGTGCGCGGCGCTGACCACGCCGGCGACCTCGCCGGTCTCGTCCCGCCAGGGGGTCATCTCCAGCGTCATCCAGCGTTGCGAACCGTCGGCGGAGATCACCCGCACGCGCGGGTCCCACACCCGTTCGCCCGCCAGGCAGCGTTCGAAATGGTCCTTGAAATAGGCGAAGGCGTCGGGCGCCACCTCCTGCAGCGGCCGGCCGACCGCCGCCTCGGGATCCTTCACGCCCAGCGTCTCCAGCCAGCGCGGCGTGGCGGTCAGCAGGCGGAACTCGCGATCGGTCATCACCGACTCGATCGGCACCGAGGCGACGAAGGCCGCCATCACCTTGCGGGCGGCCCGCAGCTCGCGGCCGCGCGCGGCGACCGCCTCGGTGGCGCGGGCGCGCTCGCACTCGTCGGCGATGCTGTCGGCCAGGTCCTGCAGCCGGCCGGCCAGGGTCTTGTCGTACGGACGACTGGCCGGGCCGCGCACGGTCAGCACCCCGATGGTGTCGCCGTCCGACAGGCGCACCGGCGCGCCGGCCCAGAAGCGGTTGTGCGGCTGTCCGGGAGGCATCGGCAGGGCCGGGTCGGGATCGCGGTCGGCGACCCAGATCGCCTTGCCCTTGTCGATCACGGCGTGCACGCCCTTCGCCGGCAGCTTCGTGCCGACCAGGCCGCCGCCGCTGCGCCAGACGCGCTCGCCGTCGACCAGCACCACGCTGGCCTCGGCGCCTGGGAACAGGGCTTCGGCGATGCGGGTGGCGCGATGGAACGCGGGCAGCGCCGGGCTCATCCCGAACGGCGGACTGCTCGCCTCTTCCACCATGCCCGCGCCTCCCCCACGCCCTGGTGGGTTAACCTGCGAGCGCTGAAATCTAGGTTAAGGCTGGGAACGGGGGGCAAGGGACGGCGCCGCGGCCGTCAGTCGGCGTCGCCCGCCTCCGCTTCCAGCCGCGCCACCAGGGCCGCCATCCAGGCCTTGCCGTCGGCCGGCACGTCGCCAAACAGCGCGCGCTCCAGCCCCACGGCGACGGCGGTGGCCGCCTCCAGGCGGGCGTGGCCGGCAGGCGTCAGGCGCAGCTCGTGGCGGCGGCGGTCGGCGGCGCTGACCTGGCGCTCCACCAGCCCCTGCTGCTGCAGCCCGTCCAGCACCCCGACCATCTTCGGCGCATAGATGCCCAGGCGGCGGCTGAGGTCCTGCTGCGACATGCCGTGGCCCTCCAGGATGCAGACCATGGCGTCATAGGCGAGCGGCGTCAGCGCCAGGGGCGCGAGGGCCGCCTCGGCGCGGGCGAACACCATCTCGCCCAGGCGGATGGCGTGCGCGCCGAAGCTGCGGCGCAGGGCGACCCCCGGGTGCTCCTCCCGCGCGGCCGGCCCCCCGGACGGATGAGCGCCCAAAGCGGCCCCGGCGTCTTCGGCGGGCGTTGGGGCGGGCGTCGCGGCGGGCGGCTTCTGGGCGGGGGACACCGGCGTCTTGTCTCCCCGCTTGACCGGAGGGTCAATCTGGGGAATCCATTGCGAGAAATAATCGTTTCAATGAATAACGATTATCGCATCCCTGGAAAACCCCTGGAGACCCGCCATGGCGTCGATCACCGAAACAGCCCCTCCCGCCCTCGGCCGCGCCGGCGTGGCCGCCGTCCCCGCGGCGCGCTGGCTGTGGCTGGCGATCGGCGCGGCCGCGGCGCTGCTGTCCACCGGCGGCCGGTGGGACATCGCCGTGGCCGCCTGGATCGCGCCGGTGTTCCTGCTGCGCTTCGCCCGCACGAGCGCCCCCGCCGTGGCGATCGCCGCCGTGGTGGCGGTCTCGGGGGCGCAGATCGCCGGCTACATGCTGGAGACCGCCGCCCCGTTCAACGCCATGACCACCGCCCTGTGCCTGGCGCTGGGCGCGATCTTCGCTGTCCCCTACCTCCTGGACCGGCTGCTGGCCCCGCGCCTGGGCGAGGCGGGTCGCGTGCTGCTGCTGCCGGCCGCGACGGCGATGACCGAGTTCGCCGCCGCCAGCCTGCTGCCGGTGGGGGCCAGCATCGGCGTCAAGGCGATCACCCAGAGCGAGACCCTGGCCCTGGCCCAGATCGTCTCGCTGCTGGGGCCCTATGCCATCGGCTTCCTGATCGCGCTGGCGGCCAGCGTGGCCAACCAGATCTGGGAGACTCCCTCGCGCCGTGTGGCGCTGCGGCTGGGCGGCGCCCTGGCGGCGGTGATGCTGGCGGTGCTGGGCTTCGGCGAGGCGCGGCTGACCTGGGCCGCCGCCCGACCGGCCGGTGAGACCGTCAAGGTGGCCGGCGTCGTGCCGCCCATGGCGCTGCGGGCGCCGGCCTGGAGCGGCGTGTCGATGGCCAGCTATCCGCCGTCGCCGGCGACCCTGGCGGCGGTGGCCACGCCGTCGATGCGCGCCGCCGACGCCGCCGCACGGGCCGCCCTGCTGGACGGCGCCCGGGCCGCCGCGGCCGCCGGGGCGCGGGTGATCCTGTGGTCGGAGACCGCCGCGCCGGCTCTGGAGGCCGACAAGGGCCCGTTCCTGCAGCAGGTCTCCGCCCTGGCGCGGCAGGCCGGGGTCTATGTCGACGCCGCCGTGGGCGTGCCTTACGCGCGCAACGAGACCTTCCTGATCGGCCCGGACGGCGGCCAGCTGTGGCACTACCGCAAGAACCACCCCGTCCCCGGCATGGAGCCTGTGGCCCCGTTCGCCAACGCCCCGCCGGTGGCGGACACGCCGTACGGGCGGCTCAGCAACGTGATCTGCTTCGACGGCGACTTCCCGGCACTGGCCCGCGTGCCGGCCGACATCCTGCTGCTGCCGGGCTGGGACTGGCCGGAAGAGGGCTACAACCACACCATGAAGGCCGCGCGGCTGCGGGCGATCGAGAACGGCTATTCCCTGGTGCGCGTCGACTACTGGGGCCTGTCGGGCGCGTTCGATCCGTTCGGCCGGGTGCTGGCGATGCAGGACACCGTGCCGGGCAAGGCCTACGCCATGCTGGTCGACGTGCCTGTGAAGGGGGTGACGACGGCCTACGCGCGGATCGGCGATGCGTTCGCCTGGCTGTGCGCCCTGGCGGTGCTGGCCCTGGCCACCCTGGCGCTGGCCCGGCCCCGGCGCGCGGGCGACTGAGGCCGGCGCGGCCCCTCACCTTCCCAACCGCGGCGCGATCGGGCCCCCAGGGCGTGGGGAGGGGAGGGGTAGCGTCGACGTTGGGGGCTGGGCCCCACAACCCTTGCCATACGCCTTCCACGCGTCCAGGCTCCGCTGAAGCACTCGGGAGGCGAGCATGTTGAAGAAGCTGGTGGCGGAGTTCGTGGGCACGGCCTGGCTGGTGCTGGGCGGGTGCGGGGCGGCCGTGCTGGCGGCGGCGTTCCCGCAGTTGGGCATCGGCTTCGTCGGCGTGTCCTTGGCGTTCGGCCTGACGGTGCTGACCATGGCCTACGCCATCGGCCACGTGTCGGGCTGCCACCTGAACCCGGCGGTGTCGGTGGGCCTGTGGGCGGGCGGGCGGTTCCCGGCGCGCGACCTACCCGGCTACATCGTCGCCCAGGTGCTGGGCGCGGTCGCCGGGGCGGGGGTTCTGTACCTGATCGCCAGCGGCAAGGCCGACTTCAGCCTGGCCGGCGGCTTCGCCAGCAACGGCTACGCCGATCACTCGCCCGGCGGCTACAGCCTGGTCGCCTGCCTGGCGTGCGAGGTGGCGATGACCTTCGCCTTCCTGTTCGTGATCATGGGGGTGACTCACGGCGACGCGCCCAAGGGCTTCGCGCCTCTGGCCATCGGCCTGTGCCTGACCCTGATCCACCTGATCAGCATCCCGGTGACCAACACCTCGGTGAACCCGGCGCGCAGCACCGGCCCGGCGATCTTCGCCGGCGGCTGGGCGCTGCAGCAGCTGTGGCTGTTCTGGCTTGCGCCGATCGTCGGCGGCGCCCTGGGCGGCGTGGCCTACCGCTGGCTCAGCCCCGCCACTCCGGCGCCGGTGGACGTCTCGGGGACCTGAGGGGGACGCTCAATCATCTCGTCACCCCGGGCAAGGCGCGAAGCGTCCCAGACCCGGGGCCGGCGGTTCCGGTTCCCAGACGAGGTCCAGCTGGACTCTGCGCAGCCGGCCCCGGCGCTCCGCTGCGCTGCGGGCGCGCGATCCCCAATCCCTGACGAGGCGCTTCCTCGTGGCTGTGGAATCGAGGGGATTGGGTATCATGTCCCCGAGACACCGCCACCCAAGCCCCCGTGGAGCCGGCATGAACTTCACCACCTGTCTTCTGGTCATGGCCGGCGGGGCGCTGGGCACCCTGGCGCGTTACGTCGTCTCGGTGCTGGCCCTGCCGATCAGCGGGCGCATGCCCTGGGGGACGATGATGATCAACGTCTCCGGCTCGTTCCTGATCGGCCTGTTCGGCACCCTGACCCTGGCCAGCGGCCGTTTCCCGGTGTCGGAGAACCTGCGGCTGTTCGTGATGATCGGCTTCTGCGGCGGCTACACCACCTTCTCGTCGTTCAGCCTGCAGACCCTGGACCTGCTGCGCGGCGGGGCGCTGGCCCGGGCGGCGCTGAACATGGGCGCCTCGGTGGCGCTGTGCGTGGCCGCGGTGGCGGTGGGCCACGCCCTGGCGGCGCATTTCAACGGCGGCGCCCGCCAGATCGCCCAGATCGCCATCGAGGAAGAGGCCTGAGCCGGTCGGCGGCGACGATGGGGGCCGGCGACGGGGGCCGGCAAAGGGGCGGCGGCGGCGACGCCGCTCAGACCAGCTCGGCCGCCGGCTCGAACATCACCGCCGGCGAGCGGTGCAGGGTCAGGCGCACCCTCAGGCCGCCCGGGGCGTAGTCCAGCCGCGCGGCGCCGTCGCGCCCGCCGACCCCGGCGCGCAGGATGCGCGAGCCGAAGCCCTGGCGCCGCGGCGGGGCCACCGGCGGGCCGCCGGACTCCGTCCACAGGATCTCGACAGCGTCGCCGATGATCTTCCAGGACACGGTCACCTGGCCGCCCGGCCGGGCGTGGGCGCCGTGCTTGGCCGCGTTGGTGGCGAGCTCGTTGAAGATGATCGCCAGGGTCATGGCCCGCTCAGGCAGCACCAGCACCGGCTCGGCGGCGCCTTGCAGGACCACCGGCCCGGCGGCCGCCTCCAGCGAGCGCTGCATGATCTGGCGCAGGTCGGTGGCCTGCCAGGCGTTGGCGTTGAGCAGGTCGTGCGCGCGGCCCAGGGCCGAGACCCGGGCCTGGAACGCGTCGCGGAACTCCACGGGGTCAGGCGTCCACTGCAGGGTCTGGTTGGCGATCGCCTGCACCGCGGCCAGGTTGTTCTTCACCCGGTGGTTCAACTCGGCGGTCAGGAAGGCCTGCCGCTCGCGGGCCGCCATCTGCTCGCCGATGTCGCGCACCGTGCCCACGGCCGAGACCGGCACGCCGTCCCTGAACAGGATCCGGCCGGTGCTTTCCACCCAGTGCTGGGCCCCGTCCGGGGCGATCATGCGGTGCTCGACCCGGTAGTAGCCGTCGTTCTCGCCAGCCTCGGCGGCGTCCTGCGCGGTCTGCACGCGCGGACGGTCGTCCGGGTGCAGCAGGTCCATGAAGGCCTCCAGGCTGCGCGGCTCGCCGGGCAGGCCGATCAGGGCTTCGGCGCGACCGTCCCAGACCAGCCGGTCGGTGACGATGTCGTACTCCCAGGCGCCCATGTTGGCCGCCTCCAGCGCCGCCTCGGCGCGGGCGCGGTGGCGGGCGGCCTCGGTCTCGGCGGTGCGCCGGGCGGTGATGTCGGCCGACAGGTAGGCCATGCGGCGCGGGCCGCCCTCAGGGGCCGGCGCCCTGGTGTGCACCGACAGGAACCGCCGCCGCTCGCCGCGGATGGTCAGCGAGAATTCCTCGCGCTGTGGTCCTTCGCGATTGACCTTGTCGAGGGCCTGCATGCGGCTGGCGATCAGTTCCGGCGTCGCGCCGAGCTCGCGGCCGGTCTTGCCGATCAGCGCGTCGTGGCTCAGCCGGAAGTGCTCGGCCAGCTTCTGGTTGGCGGCCACGTAGCGATAGTCGTCGCCGTCCTCCTCGACCACCCCGGCGAGAAAGCCGCCGATGTCGAACAGGGTGGCGAAGGTTTCCAGGTTGTCGGCCAGCCAGCGGGCCGGGCTGTCGGCGGTCGTCATCGCGGCGGTTCCGGCAATTGCGAGCCGGACTATAGGCCCAGCCTTCCACGCGGCCTAACGCTGTAACGTCGCACGGTCCCCGGTTGTGTCCATTCACCGGCCAGTTGTTCGCGGGCTCCCGTGGGGCGCGGCGCCGGCCCGATTGACGGACCGCACAGGGCGGGGAAACTGCGGGCGATGTGCAACAAGTTCGGCTTCAACGCCCCGCTCCACCGGCTGATCGAGCTGTTCGCCGCCCTCGACATCGACTTCGAGGCCGGAGGCCTGCCGAACTTTCCGGGCCTGGAGGAGATCAAGCCCACCGACCTGGCCCCGGTGGTGCGCCAGGCGGGCGAGGGGCGGGCGGCGCTGTCGCAGATGCGCTGGGGCTTCCCGCCGGGGCGGCCGAAGGCTGGACCGGTGATCAACTATCGCGCCGAGGGCCGCACCTTCGCCAGCGGCCGCTGCCTGGTCCCGGCGACTCACTTCTTCGAGTTCACGGGGGTGAAGTACCCCAAGACCCAGTGGCGCTTCACCGCCCCGGAGGCGGACGTGTTCGCCATGGCCGGCCTGTGGCGCGACGCCGGCGAGGCGGGCGAGCGCTTCACCCTCTTGACCATCGACGCCGGCCCCGACGTCGCCCCCTATCACGACCGCCAGATCGTGCCCCTGACGCCGGACCAGTGGAAGGCCTGGCTGGACCCCGCCGCCGACGCCCAGACCCTGCTCAAGGCCGCCCCCGCCGGCAGCCTGACCGCCGTCCGAGTGGTCAAGGGCGCCCCGCCGACGACCGCGCGGCTGTTCTAGGGTCTGGGGCGGGTGACGGAGGGGGCCTGCGGACGCCGCCGGCGCCTAGCCCCGCTTCCAGAACACGCCCTTGCGGGCGACGCAGCGGGCGGGGAGATCCTTTTCGCCGGCGGCGACGTAGCCCAGGCCGGTCATCAGCTCGGCGACCAGGCGCTGGGCCGTCGGCGCGGCGGCGGCGTTCAGGCGATACTCTTCGCCCAGCCGCTCGTGCAGCAGGCCGTCGATGCCGGCCATCGCCGGCAGGCCGTCCAGGGTGTTCTCGATCGCCGCCGATCGGGCCTCGGGCGAGGACACCACCTCACGCAGGCGCGCCATCAGCGGATCGTCGTCGGCCAGCGGCTCGGGCTCGGCGTAGGGCAGGCCCAGCAGCTCGATGGCCCGCGCCAGGTGGTTGCCCTCGGCCGAGTGCAGCGCCCTGGCGCGCTTCCACACGGCGTGGCGCTCGTTCTGGCTGCGCTCACGCAGCTTGCTGCGGGTCCACCCGCCGATGAAGATCTCTTCGTTCATGCTTCCCCGATTAAGGCGCCGGGCAGGCGTTTCTCAAGAGGGCGCCGCGTCTCAGGCGAAGCTGGCCGTGCGCGGACGCTTGCCGTCGGCCCCGCGCGCCGCCTAGTTTCGCGCCCATGGCCACTTTCCAATCGGGCGGGCTCGACCTCGCCTACGACGACATCCGGCCGGCGGGGGGAGAGCAGGGGACCGTGCTGCTGGTGCACGGCTTCGCCACCAGCCGCGCGGAGAACTGGCGGCGCCTGGGCTGGTACGCGGCCTTCGAGCGCAAGGGCTGGCGGGTGATCGCCTTCGACCATCGTGGCCACGGCGAGAGCGCCAAGCCGCACGATCCGCAGGCCTACGACCGCGACGCCATGGTCAGCGACATCTTCGCCCTGATGGACCACCTGGACCTCGGCCGCGCGGACCTGCTGGGCTATTCGATGGGCGCGCACCTGTCGCTGCGCGCGGCGCTGAACGAGCCGACCCGCGTCGGCAAGCTGGTGCTGGGCGGGGTGGGCGGCAGGATGCTGAACCCCACGCCGCCCAAGCCCGGGGCGATGAGCATGGCCCAGGCCATGCTGGCGCCGGACGCCGCGGCGATCACCGAGCCGACCCTGAAGGGCTTTCGCCTGTTCGCCGAACAGCAGGGCGAGGACCTGGCCGCGCTGGCCGCCTGCAGCCAGGGCCAGAGCGAGCCGGTGGGCCCGGCCGAGCTGTTCGGCCTGCAGCCGCAGACCCTGGTGGTGGCCGGCGCCCGCGACGAGCTGGCCGGCGATCCCCAGGACCTGGCGGACGCCATCCCCGGCGCCAAGGCCGTGCTGCTGCCCGGCTGCGACCACTTCAACGCCATCCCGCACGCCCTGTTCAAGGCCGCGGTGTTCGACTTCCTGGAAGGCTACGACGAGGACGACTTCCCGCCGTTCGAATAAGGCCCTCCCCCTTGTGGCGACTAGGGGATGCACACATCGTGGGTTTGATGACTCTGGTGTGAGTGGCGTGGGTTTTGAGTGATGTGATTCAGTGTCGTTGTCTTTGGATCGGGAGTGGACGTCGATGCTGGGTATGGAGTTTTGGCTGGGGTCGTTCGGTGACGAGCGCCTGGTAAAAAGGGGGGCCATCTGCTTGAGCGGATGGTGTCTTGCCAGAGTGTCTGTCTAAGGCGTCTTGCGGCGGGGGCTCGGTGCGGGGTCGTCGGCTTCGGGCGGTTCCTGGCGAACCGTCGGGTGTCGGTGAAGGCGGTGGTAGCGGGCTGGGGCGATGCGGTGTCGCAGGTGTGCGAGGGCCGTCATGTGCTGGCGATCCAGGACACCAGCGAGATCAACTTCAGCACGGCGGCGGGTCGTCGGCGCGGTCTTGGCGAGATCGGCCGGGGCGGCGGTCGGGGTGTGCTGCTGCATGCGATGATCGGCCTGGATGCCGGGACGGGCGGGGTTCTGGGCCTGGTCGCAGGGCGGGTGTGGACGCGGCGCGGCCGGGTCAAGGTCCACCACAACAAGCGGCTGCTGAAGCACAAGGAGTCCGAGCGCTGGGTGGCCACGGCGCTTGCGGCGCGCAAGGTTCTGGCCCGGGCGGCGATGGTCACCAGCATCAGCGATCGCGAGGGCGACCTCTACGCGGCCTGGGCGCAGGCTCCTCGGGACGGCTTCCACCTGCTGGCGCGGGCGATGAAGGATCGGCCGGTGGTGGGAGGCGCCAAGCTGTCGACGGCCGCGCTCAGCCCTGCCGGCCATGCGGACGTGGAGCTTCGCGCCCGGCCCGGCCGGCCCGCGCGCAAGGCGCATCTGAGGGCCCGCTTCGGCCGTGTGACCCTGAAGAAGCCGAAGTATCTGCGCGAGAAGGGCCTTAGCCCCCAGGTGGCCCTGAGCCTGGTCGAGGTGATCGAGACCGGCGTCCCCAAGGGCGCTCAGCCGATCGTCTGGCGACTGCTCACCACCCACCCGGTCGAAGACGCCGCCATGGCCTGGCGCGTCGTCGGCTGGTACCGTGAGCGCTGGACCATCGAGCAGTTCTTCCGCACGCTCAAACTCCAGGGGCTGCAGCTGGAGGACAGCCAGCTCGAAACCGCCAACCGGCTCATCAAGTTGACCGCCATCGCCGCCCGCGCCGCCGCCATCGTCATGCAACTGGTCGAGGGCCGAGACGGCTCCACCGGCCAGAGCGCCGACATCGTCTTCTCGCCCCCCGAGATCGAGGCCCTCGAAGCCCTCGTCCCAAAGCTCGAAGGCAAGACCGCCCTCCAGAAAAACCCCCACCCCCCGCGATCCCTCGCATGGGCCGCATGGGTCATCGGCAAACTCGGCGGATGGGACGGCTACCCCAAATCAAAGCCACCCGGCCCCATCACAATGCGACACGGCCTACAGCGCTTCCTCGCCATCGCAGAGGGATGGTCCCTCAGAGATGTGTGAATCGACTAGCTTGTGGCGAGGGACAGCCCGCGAAGCGGGCAGGGTGGGGGTCACCGGCCGGTGCACAGGCCAGTCTCGTGAGCCGGTTCGCGGCCTCTCACTTCCCCACCCTGATCGCTGCGCGAACTTTCCCTCCCCATGAAGGGGAGGGTTCCTAGGCCAGATTATACGCGCCGCCCTTCTCCAGCGACGTCTTGAACGCCGGGCGCTCGTGCAGGCGTTCCACCCAGGCCTTGAGGTTGGGCAGGGTTTCCAGGCGGCCGAAGGCGCGGGCGACCTCGCCGACGAAGCTCATCTGCACGTCAGCGCCGGAGAACTCGCCCATCAGGTAGTCCTTGCCGGCCAGGGCGGCGTCGACATAGCCCAGGTGGCGGGCGATCTCGCTGTCGATGCGCGGCATCAGCGGCGCGGCCGCCTCGCCCAGGCGCATGACGTACAGCAGCATCATCAGCGGCAGCATCGCCGAGCCCTCGGCGTAGTGCAGCCATTCCAGATAGGCCTCGTGCGCGGCCGTGCCGGGCGCGGGCTGCAGGCGGCCGGCGCCGTGCCGGCGGATGATGTAGTCGATGATCGCCCCGGATTCGGCGATCTTCAGGCCGTCCTCCTCGATCACCGGCGACTTGCCCAGTGGGTGCACCGCCTCGAGCTCCGGCGGCGCCAGGTTGGTGGTGGCGTCACGCTGGTAGAACCGGATCTCGTAGGGCGCGCCCAGCTCTTCCAGCAGCCAGAGGATGCGCTGGGAGCGGGAATTGTTCAGGTGATGGACGACGAGCATGGGCGTTTTCTCCACGATGATGGCGCCAGCTTGTCGCCGCTTCCGTCGCGGATGGGAAGTATTTAATTGTGCGCAATCGAATTGGCGGGGCGAGGGCGCCGCTTGCTAGCCGCGCGGGCGCAGGCCCTCGAACACCGTGCCGACCTGCTGGTCCATCAGGGCGGTGAGGCGGTCGGCGTCGGCGCCTTCCGAGGCCGCAAGCCGGTAGTTCCAGGCGTAGAGGCCCAGCAGCAGGTCGACGATGGCGCCGATGTCGGCGTCGGGGCGGACGTCGCCGCGGCCGATGCCTTCGGCCAGCCACTGCCCCATCAGGTCGCGAAACACCTGGTTGGCGCCGAACGGCCGGGCCGTGGGCTCCATGTCCCACCGATAGGCCACGGCGATGTGCGCCAGGAACAGCTTCACCCGCCGCGTTTCGAAGGCGTAGAGCACCGCGAACAGCGAGCGGCAGCGATCGGCCGTCGAGCCGCGCATCAGCGGGATGACCCGGCCGGTCTCCTCGTAGAGCTGCTCCAGCCGGTCCTGCATGACCTGGTTGAGGATGTCCGCCTTCGAGGTGAAGGTGGTGAAGACGCTGCCCACCGACACGCCCGCGCGATTGGCGATCGCGCGGACGGTAGCGTCCTCGAAGCCGATTTCGTTGAACAGGTCACTGGCGGCGTCGAGTACGCGTCGACGCGTCGCCAGTTTCTGCGCCTCGCGCACGCCCACGACTGATAAGCCCCTCTCTCACCGCGGCCTTGACCTGACCGTCGGCGGACTGTCGACGCCGGCCGGCGGCCCCCTCACCTTCGAAGCGGTCGCGCCGGCCAGTGACTTCAGCCGGCGGCCTTGGCCCCGGCCAGGATGATGCGGACCTGGTCAGCCAGGCGGGCGCGAAGCTCGCTCAGGCCCCAGCCCTCGAACGCCGCGTGGCGGAAGTTCGCGAGGTAGGAATCCCACAGCATTTGCGAGATCAGGGCCACATCCGTGTTGCGCGACAGTTCGCCACGCTCGATCGAGGAGGTCAGCACCTCGCCGATCAGCTCGGTGATCGGCCGACGGTTCAGGCGGCCGCGCACCTGCGCGCCCAGGTCCGGAGACCAGGAAACGCTCATGGTGGCCTGCAGCAGCGGCAGGTCGGCCAGGGTGAAGCGGTAGCCGGCGTCGAACATGGCGTTCAGCGCGTCCTCGGCGTTGGCGCCGACGGCCTCGTTGCGCATCACCTCGAACAGGTTGTCGCGATCGGCGCCGATGATCTCGTTGAACAGGTCCGACTTGTCGGTGAACGAGGCGAACACCGCGCCCGTGGACATGCCGGCGGCCGCCGCGATGTCGCGGATGGTGGCGCCCTCATAGCCCTTCTCGGTGAACAGCGACTTGGCCGAGGCGAGGATCTTCTCGCGCGTGCGCTGCTTGGCCAGGGCGCGCTGGGTGGGGCGGCGGACCTGGGCGAGGCCGGAGAGGGAGCGGAGCGGGAGATGGTTCATTGGGCGGCCTCCAGCCGGGCAAGGGCGGCGACGGCCCGGAGCTCGAATTCGCCGCAGTATTCTTCAACGACCGACTTCAAGAGGTCGGCATAGCGATTGGCGAGCATCCGGCTGTCCCGGGCGGCGTCGCGGAGGTCGGCCACGAGCTGACGCATCTCGGCGAGAGCGGCGTCGTGGTCGGCGGTGTCGGTTTCCGGCGCGAGGGGCCGGACAGACGCGGGCATTCTTGGTCCTTCAGATCGTGAGGTCCCCGCCGCCGGCGCGTCCAGGCGAAGACTTGGTCGAGCGTGTTCAACGAAATCCGTTCCGCGATACGGATGTCATGTGCGTTTACACGCGATATAGGGCTCCTGCATGGCATTCCAGCGTCGCAGCGCCAAAATGACGCACTTTTGAGCGGTCGATTCAAGGACGAGTCGGAGACCCGACCCGTTTCCAGGACACGTGTTCGCTGAGCGCGCTCACCTAATCCGGGTTGGCCGCGTGCTGCCAAAACTTTCAAGCGGGGTGAGTCGCAGCCGGTGGCGAGGCGCGGCGCGCAAGCGTATGCTCCGTTCATGGACATATTCGACTATCTGTTGCCGGCGGCGCTGATCGCCGTGACCCTCACCCTGGCGGTCGGCATCTTCGCCCTGTTCAAGGGCGGCGAGTTCGGGCGCAGCTATTCCAACAAGCTCATGCGCCTGCGCGTGCTGCTGCAGTTCTGCGCGGTGATGATCATCGTGGCCGCCTGGTGGTGGCGCACGCACGTGCACGGCTGATATCCTGGCGTCCGCATTGTCGGCGAGGCGGCCATGGTCACCCTGAACCGGATCTACACCCGCACCGGCGACGCCGGCTCGACCCGGCTGGCCTCCGGCGCGCCGGTGAGCAAGGCGTCGCTGCGGGTCGCCGCCTACGGCGATGTCGACGAGACCAACGCCACCCTGGGCCTCGTGCGGCTGCACACGGAGGGGCAGGCCCCGCTGGACCCGATCCTGGCGCGCATCCAGAACGACCTGTTCGACCTGGGCGCCGATTTGGCGACGCCGCCACGTGCGGCCGACGGAGAGGGCGAGCTGCGCATCGTCGCCTCGCAGGTCGACCGGCTGGAGCGCGAGATCGACGCCCTCAACGCCGAGCTGGCGGCTCTGACCTCGTTCGTACTGCCCGGCGGGACGCCGGCGGCCGCGCACCTGCACCTGGCCCGCACCGTCTGCCGCCGCGCCGAGCGCAGCGCCGTGGCCCTGGCGGCGGTCGAGAGCGTCAACGCCGAGGCCCTGCGCTATCTCAACCGGCTGTCGGACCTGCTGTTCGTCGCCGCCCGCCATGCCAACGGCAAGGGCGCCGGCGACGTGCTGTGGACTCCCGGCGCGACACGGTAGGGGCCGAGCCGGACCGTTGGGGCTACTTCTTCGCCGCCGTCGGCTTCGTGGCGCTGACCGCGGGGGGCTGGGCCTGGGCGGCGGGCTTCAGCTCGCGGCCGGTGAGGCGCCAGATCGGCAGCGGCGTCAGGCACTGGCGGTCCTTGGAATCCCACCAGGCGCCGCGCTGGTCGCATTCCTGCTGCGGCCAGACGAAGAACACGTGGTAGACGAGCGCCACGAGGCAGGCGATCAGGAATACGCCGCCGAACAGCATCGTGGTGCGGTTGATCATCCGAAACATGGGCCGCTTTTCGCAAGGCTGCGGAGCCTTGGCTAGCGTCCTTCCGCAGCGTCCGGCGGATGATCTCGGCATGACCTTGCGCCATCGGGCCGCTTGCATTGCGCGATGAAGGCGTTATTGCCCGTCCCGCGCCTATTTCGCGCGCGCGGCGCGCCGGATGGACTCCAGCCGAATAGCCGCGTCGAACATCCATTCCAGCTCGGAACGGGCGCCCGGTTACGGGTCCCGCCGGGCGACAGCCAAGGCGGTGAAGCCGATGAAGGTCCTAGTCCCGGTCAAGCGCGTGCTTGACTACAACGTCAAGCCGAGGGTGAAGCCCGACCAGTCGGGCATGGATCTCGCCAACCTGAAGATGGCGATGAACCCCTTCTGCGAGATCGCGGTGGAAGAGGCCGTGCGGCTGAAGGAAAAGGGCGTGGCCACCGAGGTGGTCGCCGTCTCCATCGGCCCGCAGCAGGCGCAGGAAACCATCCGCACCGCCCTGGCCATGGGCGCCGACCGCGGCATCCTGGTGCAGACCGACGCCGACGTTGAGCCGCTGGAAGTGGCCAAGCTGCTCAAGGCGGTGGTCGAGGCGGAAGCGCCGCAGCTGATCGTCATGGGCAAGCAGGCCATCGACGGCGACAACAACGCCGTGGGCCAGATGCTGTCGGCCCTGCTGGACTGGCCGCAGGCCACCTTCGCTTCCAAGATCGAAGTCGCCGGCGAGACCGTGAAGGTCACCCGCGAAGTCGACGGCGGCCTGCAGACCCTGGAGCTGGACCTGCCGGCCGTGGTCACCGCCGACCTGCGCCTCAACGAGCCGCGCTATGCGTCGCTGCCGAACATCATGAAGGCCAAGAAGAAGCCGATCGACGTCAAGGCGCCGGCCGACTACGGCGTCGACACCGCCGGGCGCCTGAAGGTGCTGAAGGTGGCCGAACCGGCCAAGCGCACCGCGGGTGTGAAGGTTGAAAACGCCGCCGAGCTGGTGGCCAAGCTGAAGACCGAAGCGGGGGTGCTCTGATGGCCGTTCTCGTCGTCGCCGATCACGACAATGCGTCGCTGAAGGACAACACCCACAAGACCGTCACCGCGGCCAAGGCCATCTCGGCCGACGTCGACGTGCTGGTCGCCGGCCAGGGCGTGGACGCCGTGGCCGCCGAGGCCGCCAAGATCGAAGGCGTGCGCAAGGTGCTGGTGGCCGAGAGCGACCAGCTGGGCAAGTCGATCGCCGAGGCCGAAGGCGCCCTGGTGACCGGCCTGATGGCCAACTACGACGCCGTCCTGGTTCCGGCCACCTCCGCGGGCAAGAACTTCGCCCCGCGCGTCGCCGCCAAGCTGGACGTCGCCCCGATCTCGGAAATCGTCGACGTGGTCGACGCCAACACCTTCGTGCGCCCGATCTACGCGGGCAACGCCCTGGAGACGGTGCAGAGCGCCGACGCCAAGAAGGTGATCACCGTCCGCGCCACGGCCTTCAAGGCCGCCGGCGAAGGCGGCTCGGCCGCGATCGAGAAGATCGACGCCGGTCCCGGCGCGCCGAAGACCCGGTTCGTCTCCGAAGAGATCGTCAAGTCGACCCGCCCGGAACTGGCGGCGGCGAAGATCGTCGTCTCCGGCGGCCGCGCCATGGGCTCGGCGGAAGAGTTCCAGCGGGTGATCGAGCCCCTGGCCGACAAGCTGGGCGCCGCCGTCGGCGCCAGCCGCGCGGCCGTGGACGCCGGCTACGCGCCGAACGACTACCAGGTCGGCCAGACCGGCAAGGTGGTCGCGCCGCAGCTGTACGTCGCCGTGGGCATCTCCGGCGCCATCCAGCACCTGGCCGGCATGAAGGACTCCAAGGTGATCGTGGCGATCAACAAGGACGCCGACGCGCCGATCTTCCAGGTCGCGGACTACGGCCTGGTGGCGGACTACAAGACCGCCGTGCCGGAGTTGATGGACGCCCTGACCGCCGCCGGCAAGTAAGCCGCCCGGCGCCTCCAGGCAGAAAGACAACGGCCCGCGCTCCGACCGGAGCGCGGGCCGCTTGCTGTTCGGGCGCCGCCGGCGCGGCCCCTCACCTTCCCACGCCCTGGCGGGCGCGGGCCCCTTCCTCTCCCTGCAGGGAGAGGAAATTTCCATAGGCCCCTGCAAATCCCTATTCCTCTCCCTTGAGGGAGAGGAAGGGGCCCGACCGCGGAGCGGTTGGGAAGGTGAGGGGCCACGCCGCCCTGCGTTAAGTCGCCGTCTTCGCCGCCGGGCTGGCCGCGGCTGGAGCCGGCGCGGGCTTGGGGGCCGGGCCCGGAGCGGGCTTGGCCGCCGCGGCGGGCCTGGCCACGTGGGGCGGCTTGGCCGGGGCCGCGCTGACGGCGGGCGCGGCGGAGTCGGCCGGCGCCGGGGCGGGCGGCGGGCCGGCGTCAGTGTGCACCTCGCCGCTGCCGGTCAACTCGCTCTTCACCCGGGCGGTGTGGCCGTACAGGGTGACGTCGCCGGAGCCGGAGATCTCGATATCGGCGGAGTCCTTGGGCGACAGCGAGGCCGAGCCGGAGCCGGAGATCTCCACGTGCGCGTCCTGCGCCGCCAAGCGGCCGAGGTTGGCCTTGCCGTGGCCGCTCATCTCGACGTCGACCTGGCCGGCCTTGCCCTGGGCGTCGGCGTCGGCGCGGCCGTCCATCTCCAGCTTCAGGCTGCCGCGGTCGTAGTTGCGGATCGACAGGTGGCTGTCGCCGTCCAGGCTGAAGCTCTCCACGTCCGGCGCGGTGAGGACGATCTGCAGCCGCGGGCCGCGGTCGGGGCCGTCGTAGTCGATGGCGCCGTGCGAGACGCTGACCTGGCCCACCGCGCCGCGCGGGCCGGTGACGGTCAGCTTCGCCGGGCCGGGGGCCTGGGTGTAGGTGACGTCGGCCGGGGCGTCGATCTCCAGCCGCGTGGCGCCGTCCCAGGCGAGGTCGCGGGTGGTGGTCGGCCCGCCGACGTCGTCGTCATCGTCGGTGTCGCCATGATGGCCGTCGAGGTCGACGTGGACGTGGGGCCCCAACTTCCAGCCGCCGTTGCGGACCATGTCGGAGCCGCCGATGGCCATGGCGATCGACAGGCACAGGATGCAGACGCCTATGCCCGCCGCCGTCGTCAGAAACAGTACCCGGATCATGACTTGCCCCTATGTCTTCTCTGGCCCGGTCTTTGCCGTTTTGCTCAGGCTTGAGGGTCGATGGCCGGCCGGATCAGCCGGTAATGAAGCCGCCCGTACCAGACGAGCGCATTGGTCAGGCCGATGCACACCAGCGTCAGCAGGGCGCCCGCGCCCACGCCGCCGGAGATCATGCCCAGACCCAGGAACACCGCCGCCACCGGCCCGCCGGGCGGATGCAGGAACGGTCCGCCGACCATCACCCCGGCGCCCACCACCACCAGGGCGATGACCACCACCAGCCAGCCGATCAGCACGCCCAGCACCGCCATGAACGGTCCGAACAGGATGAACAGGTCGATCGCGCCCAGGCCCAGCACGGCGAACACCGCTTGCAGGGCGTTGGAGGCGTTGCGCTGCTGCTCCCAGCGCTTGAGCCCGGCCTCGGCGCGCAGTTCGCGGGCCAGCCGGTCCGGATCGCCCAGGGCGGCGGCCACGTCCTCCTCCTTGCGCCCGGCCGCGGCGGCCTCGGCGAAGTGGGTGTCGTAGTCGGCGACGATGTCGGCGATCACCGCCGGCGGCAGGTCGCGCAGGCCGGCGCGCAGGCGCACGATGAAGGCGTCGCGGGTCATGCGCGGTCTCCCAGGCTGGCGGCGTCTTGCGAGGGGGCGGCATCGCCCGCGGGCGGCGCTCCCAGGTTGGCGGCGTCTCCGAGGATGGCGTTGACCGCGCCGACGAACTGCACCCAGGCGTCCTTCTGGCTGGCGAAACTGCGCCGCCCGGCCTCGGTCAGCCGGTAGTACTTGCGCGACGGACCGGCGGTGGATTCGACCAGATAGGTCTCCACAAGGCCATCGTCCTGCATGCGCCGCATCAGCGGGTAGATAGTGCCCTCGCCCATGTCGATCCCCTCGGCGAGGCGACTGGCGATCTCATAGGCATAGCTGTCGGCGCGCGAGAGCAGGGCCAGGACGCAGAGCTCCAGCACCCCCTTCTTCAGCTGCACCTGAACGGCTTCAACCATGACGCCTCGCCTCGATCTGCGGCCTATGTGTCACAAGGTACCTGTCATCGCAAGGTAGCTTGCCGTACATGACAGCGAATTCATCCGCGGCCGGCGGGGAGGCGGTTCCGGACGCTCACGCTGCAACGCAGCAAAAACTTGGCGACGGGCCGCGCCCTCGTGTTAGAAAGCCGTCATAAGAACGGGCGCGCGGTCGGGGAGCGCCTGAATCAGACGCCCGAGGCGGATTTTATGACGAATATCAGGACGGTCGGCGTTATCGGCGCAGGCCAGATGGGCAGCGGCATCGCGCATGTCTGCGCGCTCGCGGGCTACGACGTGCTGCTCAACGACGCCGCGCCCGAGCGGATCAAGGACAGCCTGGCGCTGATCGACCACAACATGTCCCGCCAGGTGGCGCGCGGCGTGATCAAGGAAGACGAACGGGTCGCCGCCCTGGCCCGCATCCGCGGCGCCGATGGCCTGGCGGAGATCGGCAAGGCCGATCTCGCCATCGAGGCGGCCACCGAGAACGAAGACGTCAAGAAGCAGATCTTCCGCGCGCTGCAGCCGTTCCTGGCGGACGGCACTTTGCTGGCCTCGAACACCTCGTCGATCTCGATCACCCGCCTGGCCTCGGTCACCGACCGGCCCGAGCGGTTCATCGGCCTGCACTTCATGAACCCGGTGCCGCTGATGAAGCTGGTGGAGATCATTCGCGGCATCGCCACGGATGCGGCCACCTACGACACCGCCGTCGGCTTCGCCCGCTCGCTGGGCAAGACCACTGCCAACGCCGAGGACTTCCCGGCCTTCATCGTCAACCGCGTGTTGGTGCCGATGATCAACGAGGCGATCTACACCCTGTATGAGGGCGTGGGCACCGTGGACGCCATCGACACCGCCATGAAGCTGGGCGCCAACCATCCGATGGGCCCGCTGGAACTGGGCGACTTCATCGGCCTGGACACCGTCCTGTCGATCATGAACGTGCTGTACGAGGGCCTGGCCGACTCCAAGTACCGGCCCTGTCCGCTGCTGGTGAAGTACGTCGAGGCGGGCTGGCTGGGCCGCAAGGTCGGCCGCGGCTTCTACGACTACCGCGGCGAGCACCCGGTGCCCACGCGCTGATCTTCCACTCGCGCCGCTTCCTGCGGGCGTCCTCCGCCCGGG
Organism: Caulobacter sp. KR2-114; assembly: GCF_049446115.1. NCBI lineage: Bacteria > Pseudomonadati > Pseudomonadota > Alphaproteobacteria > Caulobacterales > Caulobacteraceae > Caulobacter > Caulobacter sp. KR2-114. The sequence goes on along the minus strand of NZ_JBMSEC010000005.1, from coordinate 147,254 downwards.
GCGACGGGATTTGAGGCGGAGCGAAGCGTAAATCTCCGATGCCGAAGTATCGGACTTTCGCTGATCGTGCGAAAACATCGCAGGGGGCGGAGGTTGAAGAGATTCGACTTCGCCGGTCCCGTGTGCCGATAATTTTGCACGAATCGCTTTCCTTGGGTCGCGCATGCGCACTCTGATCCTCGCGCTCCTCACCGGCGCCTATATCTGTCTGGCGGCCATCGTCGCGCTCGTGCTCTGGCGCGTGGCGGGCGACGGCGGCGCGGGCGTGGCCGGCGGCATCGCCGTGCTGGGCGTGTGCTTCGCCTTCCACGGCCTGATCGCCCGGGCGATGGAGGCCAACGGCCTGCGCGCCGAACTGGCCGCCCTTCGCGACGCCCACCTGATCCTGGCCGGCCAGATCGAGAAGATCGACGCCCGCTTCACCGAGACGGTGGAGAGCGTGCACGACGACGCCCTGCGCCGCTCCGAGGAGCTGGAGACCGAGGTGCACCACCTGGAGGACATCGTCGTGCGCATGGGCCGCCAGCTGGAAGACCAGCTGGCCCACCGCGTCGAGGAGGCGCGCGTGACCATGCCGGCGCCCGCCACCCTGGCGGCGCGCCAGACCAACGCCCTGCTGGAGACCGTGCGCGAGGCGTTGGCCGCCAACCGCGTGGACCTGTACCTGCAGCCGATCGTCTCCCTGCCGCAGCGCAAGACCGTGTTCTACGAGTCCTATTCGCGCCTGCGCGACGAGACCGGCCGGGTGATGATGCCGGCCGAATACCTGACCGTCGCCGAGCCCGGCGGCCTGGTCACCGCCATCGACAACCTGCTGCTGTTCCGCTGCGTGCAGATCGTCCGGCGGCTGGCCAAGCAGGACCGCAAGGTCGGCATCTTCTGCAACATCTCGCTGGCCAGCCTGGGCGACGAGGAATTCTTCCCGCAGTTCCTGGAGTTCATGACCGCCAACCGCGACCTGGGCGGGGCCTTGATCTTCGAACTGGGCCAGGCGGCGTTCGACAAGCGCGGCGGCGTCGAGGCGCGGCACATGGCCAAGCTGGCCGACCTCGGCTTCCGCTTCTCGATCGACAAGGTCTACGACCTGGACCTGGACTTCCAGGACATGACCCGGGCCGACGTGAAGTTCATCAAGATCGGCGCCGAGATGCTGCTGGACGAGCTGCAGGACACCGAGGACGGCGCCATGGTGTTCCGCGACATGCCCGACCTCGCCGCCTCGGACTACGCCGCCCTGGCGCGCCGCTACGGCATCGAGATCATGGCCGAGAAGGTCGAGAGCGAGCGCCAGGTGGTGGACGTGCTGGACCTCGACATCGGCTATGGCCAGGGCCACCTGTTCGGCGAGCCGCGCGCCATCCGCGACGCCGTCCTGGCCGAAGCCCCGCCGCCGGAGTTCATCCGCACCAGCCTGCTGCGCCGGGTCGGGTGATCGCAAGCATCGGAATGCGCCGCCGCTTCGGCTGACGCATCCTGGCGTTCCTGTTGCAGGAGGCGCCATTGACCAATCTCAACGCGCTCGACTGGCCACGCATCGAGGCCGAGCTCGACACCCGCGGCTGGGCCCTGACCGGGCCGCTGCTGGGCGCCGACGCCTGCCGCGCCGTGGCGGCGGCCTATGACGACGACGGCCTCTATCGCAGTCGGGTGGTGATGGCGCGGCATGGCTATGGCCGCGGCGAGTACCGCTATTTCGCCTACCCCCTGCCGCCGATGGTCCAGGCCTTGCGCGAGGGACTCTATCCGCCGCTGGCGGCGGTGGCGAACCGCTGGGCCGGAACGCTGGGCGAGGCGCGCGGCTTTCCGCCTGACCTGGCGGGCCTGACCAAACGTTGCCGCGCGGCGGGCCAGGCGCGGCCGACGCCGCTGGTGCTGCGCTATGGCCCGGGCGACTACAACTGCCTGCACCAGGACCTCTATGGCGACGAGGTCTTTCCCCTGCAGGCGGCGATCCTGCTGGACCAGCCCGGGCGCGACTTCGAGGGCGGCGAGTTCGTGATCGTCGAACAGATCCCCCGCCAGCAGTCGCGCGCCCATGTCGCGCCTCTGGCCCAGGGCGAGGGGGTGATCTTCGCCGTGCGCGAGCGGCCGGCCACGGGCGCCCGTGGACCCCACCGCCGCGCCCTGCGCCACGGCGTCAGCGAGATCCGCGCCGGGTCACGCCACACCCTGGGGATCATCTTCCACGACGCGGCTTAGCGGCGCGCGCGGCTGGGGCGGAACCCCTCACCCTCCCACGCCCGCCGCTGCGCGTCGACCGTGGGCCCCTCCCTCTCCCCATGGGAGAGGTGTTCAAGTTGCGGATCGCACTGGAAAATTCACCTCTCCCAGAGGGAGAGGAAGGGGCCCGCGCGGCTTGCGGGAGCAAGGCGCGTGGGAAGGTGAGGGGTTCCGCCCTCGCAGCAAGGGAACACCACCGTTGACCCCGCCGCCGCCGCCCGCTACCCGCGCCCGGACATGACCCGCCTGATCTCCGGCCTTTCCGACCTCGCCCAGCGCTACGACGTGATCCTCAGCGACATCTGGGGGGTGATCCACAACGGCCGCGAGCACTTCCCCGAGCCTTGCGCCGCCCTGGCGCGCTGGCGGATCGAGCGCGGGCCGGTGGTGCTGATCTCCAACGCCCCCCGTCCGGCCAGCGACGTGATCCCGCAGCTGGACGGCCTGGGCGTGCCGCGCGGGACCTTCAGCGCCATCGTCACGTCCGGCGACACCACCCGGCACATCCTGCAGACCTACGGCGAGGGCCCAGCCTGGCGCATCGGGCCGGACCGCGACGGGCCGCTGTACGAGGGCCTGCCGCTCCGGTTCGCGCCGCTGGACCAGGCCCGGCTGATCGCGCTCACCGGACCGGACGACGACGAGGTCGAAGGGCCCGAGGACTACCGCGAGCGGCTGACCCTCGCTGCGGCGCGCAAGCTGCCGATGGTCTGCGCCAATCCCGACATCGTGGTGCAGCGCGGCGACCGGCTGGTCTATTGCGGCGGCGCCCTGGCGGCGCTGTACGAAAGCCTCGGCGGCCCGGTGCGGATGGCCGGCAAGCCGCACGCGCCGATCTACGCCGCCGCCATCGCCGAGGCCGAGCGCCTGCTGGGTCACACGGTGGACCGCCGGCGCATCCTGTGCGTCGGCGACGGGGTGGTGACCGACATCCGCGGCGCCAACGACCACGGCCTGGACGTGCTGTTCATCGCCAGCGGCATCCACGGCGACGCGGCCAAGGGGCCCGACGGCGCCCTCAGCCCCGCGGGCGTCGCCGCCCTGCTGGACGCCGAGGGCGTGACAGCCAACTACGCCATGGGCGACTTGGCCTGGTAGCGGGCCGGCGTGCTAGGGCTGGGTCCAACGAGAGGGACCGCCCATGACCGACCACCGCCCCACTGATGATCGCCCCAGTGATGACCGCTATGCCCGCTACACCCGCCTGACCTTCGATCGACCGCACCCCAAGGTGCTGCGGATCACGATGGACAATGGCAGGATGAACACCGCCGACGCGGCCATGCATCGCGAACTGGCGGAGATCTGGCGCGACGTGGACGCCGATCCGACCGTGAACGCGGCGATCATCACCGGCGCCGGCAAGGTGTTCTCCGCCGGCGGCGACTTCGGCATGATCGACACCCTGACCGACAACTTCGAGGACCGGGCGCGCACGTGGCGCGAGGCGCGCGACATCGTCTACAACATCATCAACTGTTCCAAGCCGGTGGTCAGCGCCATGCGCGGGGTGTCGGTGGGCGCGGGCCTGGTGTGCGGCCTCTTGGCCGACGTCTCGATCGCGACGAAGGACTGCCGGATCATCGACGGCCATACGCGCCTCGGCGTCGCGGCGGGCGACCACGCGGCGATCGTCTGGCCGCTGCTGTGCGGCATGGCCAAGGCCAAGTTCTACCTGCTGCTGTGCGACACCCTGCTGGGCGACGAGGCCGAGCGCATCGGCCTGGTGTCGCTGGCGGTGGACGACGCCGAGCTGGATGGCAAGGCGGTGGAGCTGGCCGGCCGGCTGGCGGAGGGTGCGCAGAGCGCGATCCGCTGGACCAAGTACGCGCTGAACAACTGGCTGCGGCAGATGGGGCCGACCTTCGACGCCTCCCTGGCGCTGGAGTTCCTGGGCTTCACCGGCCCCGAGGCGAAGGAGGGCCTGGCCTCCCACCGCGAACGCCGCGCCCCGGTGTTCCCGCCGGATGCGCCGGTGTAGCGCCTGCGCCTCCCCGAAGGGCGAATGGCGGAGGGGGCGGGGACACGCTGGCGGCGCCCGCCTAAAATGTTGTCGGGGTGAATATTTCCCCAATCCAGCCGCGCTGGGCCCGGCTTCAGCAAAACCAGTTCCCACCGCCGCGGAAGCCGCACTATGTAAGGCCCTCTTGAGTGGGTGAGGGGCGCTGCGGATGGCGTTGAAAGTGCTGCACGGCTGGAAGAACCTCGCCGAGGCCGACCGTGGCGCGGCGATCGCGCATGGCAACTTCGACGGCGTGCACCGCGGGCATCAGAAGGTGATCCAGGAGGCCGCCGCCGCCGCGCGCTCGCTGGAGGCCCCGCTGGGGGTGATCAGCTTCGAGCCGCACCCGCGCCTGCACTTCCAGCCCGACGCCCCGCCGTTCCGCCTGATGACGCCGCACCAGCTGGCCCGCACCCTGGAGGGCATGGGCGTGGACCGGCTGTACCTGCTGCCGTTCGGCGCGGAGATGGCCGGCTTCACCGATCAGGACTTCGCCCGCGAGGTGCTGTTCAAGGGCCTGGGCGCGCGGCACGTGGCGGTGGGCTTCGACACCACCTTCGGCAAGGACCGCACCGGCAGCCCGGACGCCATGCGCCGCTATGGCCGCGAGTTCGGCTTCTCGGTCTCGGTGGCCGAGGCGGAAGGCGGCGCGGCGGTCGGCGAGGGGCAGAAGTTCTCGTCCACCGGCGTGCGCAATGCCCTGCGCGCGGGCGATCCGCGGCTGGCCGCAGACATCCTCGGCCGGCCGTTCGCCATCGAAGGCGTGGTGCAGAAGGGCCGCCAGCTGGGCCGTCAGCTGGGCTTTCCCACCGCCAACGTGCCGCTGGGCGACTACGTGGCCCCCCGCTTCGGCGTCTACGCCACCCGCACCCGGCTGAAGGACGGCCGCCAGCTGAACGGCGTCGCCAACATCGGCGTCAATCCCACCACGGGCGAGGTCGCGCCGCGGCTGGAGGTGTGGATGTTCGAGTTCGACGAGGACATCTACGGCGAACTGATCGAGACCGACCTGATCGAGTTCATCCGCGACGAACTGACCTTCGTCGACGCCCACGGCGACTTCGACATCCCCGCCATGGTCGAAGAGGTGCACCGCGACGCCGCCAAGGCCCGGCAGATCCTGGGCGTGGGGTAGGGGGCTTTCGCCGACGGCGGAACCCCTCACGGCGGAACCCCTCACCCTCCCGATCGCTGGCGCGATCGGGCCCCTCCCTCTCCCTCCGGGAGAGGTGTCTTTATTGCCGATCGCGCCGGGAAATTCCCCTCTCCCATGGGGAGAGGGAGGGGCCCAAGGTCGGCGCGACAGCGTCGGGCTTGGGAGGGTGAGGGGTTCCGTCGCCTGCCGTTCGCCCCGCCGACTAGCCCCCGCCGCCGCCCTCTGCTATCTGGCGCGGCATGAACCTGCTGCGGCCCTGCTCGCGAATTAACCGCCCGGCGTGACGCCGCCGGGAGCGATTCCAGCGCGCGCCGGGTCACCCGAAAGCCCTATAGTCCCGGCCAGGATGCGCCCGCCGCGGCGCCGGCCGACCCTCACCTTGCTGGAACCCAGATGCCAGACGACGTCGAAAAGCCCGCCCGCGACTATCGCGAGACCGTCTTCCTCCCCGAGACCCCGTTCCCCATGCGCGCCGGCCTGCCGCAGCTTGAGCCGCGCATCCTGGAGGGCTGGGGCGACCTGTACGGCGCGATCCGCAAGGACCGCCAGGCCCGCGGCGCGCCGCTGTACGTGCTGCACGACGGCCCCCCCTACGCCAACGGCGCGATCCACATCGGCCACGCGCTGAACAAGCTGCTCAAGGACTTCGTGGTCCGCTCGCGCTTCGCCCTCGGCTTCGACGTCGACTACGTGCCCGGCTGGGACTGCCACGGCCTGCCGATCGAGTGGAAGATCGAGGAGGAGTTCCGCGCCAAGGGCCGGCGCAAGGACGAGGTCTCCAAGGCCGAGTTCCGCGCCCGCTGTCGCGAATACGCCGCCCACTGGATCGCCGAACAGGGCCGTGAGTTCCAGCGCCTGGGGGTGCTGGGCGACTGGGAACACCGCTACGCCACCATGGACTATGCGTCCGAGGCGGCGATCGTGCGCGAGTTCCACAAGTTCATCGCCTCGGGCCAGCTGTACCGCGGCTCCAAGCCGGTGATGTGGAGCCCGGTGGAGCGCACCGCCCTGGCCGACGCCGAGGTCGAGTACCACGACCACGTCAGCCCGACGATCTGGGTGAAGTTCGAGGTGGTCGAGGGCTCCGACGCCGCCCTGGGCGCCAGCGTGGTGATCTGGACCACCACGCCCTGGACCATCCCGGCCAACCGCGCGGTCTCGTACAATCCCGACATCGCCTACGCCGTCTATCGCGTCGAGGCGATGGAGGAAGGCCTGCCGTTCGAGCCCTGGGCCAAGCCGGGCGACCGGCTGATCGTCGCCGAGAAGCTGGCCGAGGACGTGTTCGCCGCCGCCAAGATCGCCAAGTGGCTGAAGCTGGAAGCCGTCGACTGCCAGGGCATGGTGCTGTCCCACCCGCTGGCCAATCTGGATTCGGGCTACGGCTTCCAGGTGCCGATGCTGGCCGGCGACCACGTCACCGACGACGCCGGCACCGGCTTCGTGCACACCGCCCCCGGCCACGGCGCCGACGACTACCAGGTGTGGCTGGCGCACGGCCATCGCGAGATCCCCGAGACGGTGGACGAGGACGGCGCCTATTTCCCGCACGTGCCGCTGTTCGGCGGGCTGAAGGTGCTCGAGACCGAGGGCAAGAAGGCCGGCAAGTTCGGCCCGGCCAACAACGCCGTCATCGAGAAGCTGATCGAGGCCGGCGCGCTGCTGGCGCGCGGAAGGGTGGAGCATTCCTATCCGCACTCGTGGCGCTCCAAGGCGCCGGTGATCTTCCGCAACACCCCGCAGTGGTTCATCCGCATGGACACGCCCCTGGAGGACGAGGTCCATGGCGGCCGGACCCTGCGCGAGACCGCCCTGGCGGCGATCGACGCCACCGCCTTCTATCCGGAGGCCGGCCGCACCCGGATCCGCTCGATGGTCGAGGGGCGCCCCGACTGGCTGATCAGCCGCCAGCGCGCCTGGGGCTCGCCCCTGGCGATGTTCGTCGACAAGGTCACCGGCCAGCCGCTGCACGACGACCAGGTCAACGCCCGCATCGCCGGCCTGATCGAGGCCGAGGGCGCCGACGCCTGGTTCACCCGCCCCGATGGCGACTTCCTCGGCAATCACGACCCGGCCCGCTACGAGAAGATCGAGGACATCCTCGATGTCTGGTTCGACTCGGGCTCGACGCACGCCTTCACCCTGGAGAACCGCGCCAACACCCGCTGGCCGGCCGACCTCTATCTGGAAGGCTCCGACCAGCACCGCGGCTGGTTCCAGTCGTCGCTGCTGGAAAGCTGCGCCACGCGCGGCCGCGCCCCCTACGGGGCGGTGGTGACGCACGGCATGACCCTGACCGAGGCCGGCGAGAAGATGTCCAAGTCGCTCGGCAACGCCGTCGAGCCGCAGGACGTCACCCGCCAGAGCGGGGCGGAGATCCTGCGCCTGTGGGCGGCGCTGGTCGACTATTCGGAAGACCAGCGGATCGGCGCCACGGTGCTGCAGACCACCATCGACGCCTACCGCAAGCTGCGCAACACGGTGCGCTACCTGCTGGGCGCCCTGGTCGGCTTCGACGAGGCCGAGCGGCTGGAGGCGTCCCGCATGCCGCCGCTGGAGCGCTACGTGCTGCACCGGCTGTGGCAGCTCGACGCCCAGGTGCGCGCCGCCTACGAGGCCTATGACTTCACCGCGGTGATCCGCCCGCTGGCGGACTTCTGCTCCAACGACCTGTCGGCCCTGTTCTTCGATATCCGCCGCGACGCCCTCTACTGCGACCGCCCGGACTCCGAGCGGCGGCGGGCCACCCGCACTGTGATGGACCTGGTGTTCGAGCGGCTGACCATCTGGCTGGCCCCGATCATGCCCTTCACCCTGGAGGAAGCCTGGGGCGTGCGCTTCCCGGGGGCGGGCTCCAACTGCCTGCGGGTGTTCCCCGAGACGCCCGCCGACTGGCAGGACACCGCCGAGGCCGAGCGCTGGGCCCGCGTCGAGCGGGTGACCCGGGTGGTCACCGGCGCGCTGGAGGTCGAGCGCCGCGACAAGCGCATCGGCGCGGCGCTGGAGGCGGCGCCTCGGGTGCATGTCGCCGATCCCGAGCTGATCGCCGCCTTCCAGGGCCTGGACCCGGCCGAGGTGTTCCGCACTAGCCAGGCGACCCTGGTCGCCGGCGAGGGTCCGTCGGGCGCCTTCCGCCTGGACGAGGTCGCCGGGGTGGCGGTCGAGCCGCTGAAGGCCGAGGGCCGCAAGTGCGCCCGCTCCTGGCGCATCCTGCCCGAGGTCGGCTCCGACCCGCGCTACCCGGACCTGTCGCTGCGCGACGCCGACGCCGTGGCCGCCTGGGACGCGGCCCGCGCATGATGGTCCCGGTCTGGCTGAGGCCCCCTCCACCCCCTTCGGGGGTCCCCCTCCCCCAAGGGGGGAGGAGAATCGCGCTCTCTTCCCCCTCTGGGGGAAGTACGGCCGAAGGCCGGGATGGGGGCTCCCGCGGAGCACCGCGCCGATGAAGCGCACGGCCCTGATCGCCTATCTGCTGGCGGCGGCGGTGATCGTCGTCGACCAGATGGTCAAGCTGTGGGTGCTGAACGGCCTGGGGCTCGGCGACGGGCATGCGGTGCCGGTGATCGGCCCGCTGCAGCTGTCGCTGGTGCGCAACGAGGGGGTCAGCTTCGGCTTCCTGCAGGGCGCGCCCGACCTGTCGCGCTGGCTGCTGTCGGCATTCTCGCTGATCGTCTCGATCGGCCTGGCGGTCTGGGCGCTGCGCCTGGAGAAGACCTGGACCGCCGTGGCGGTGGGCTTCGTCATCGGCGGCGCGCTCGGCAACATGATCGACCGCATACGGCTGGGCTCGGTGGTCGACTTCGTCGACGTGCACCAGCTGGGCTTCTTTCCCTGGGTGTTCAACGTCGCCGACAGCGCCATCACGGTGGGCGTGATCCTGCTGCTGATCGAGAGCGTGCTGGCGCCGAAACAGGCCGCGACCTGATGGCCGTTGCCGGCCGCGCCCGTAATGGGGTATCGACACGGATGTTAGGGCCGGGGCGGCCTCTTGGGAGCGCATCACCGATGAGTTTCAACCGCGCTGTTGCGGCTATCCTGCTGATCGGCGCCGCCGGCGTTGGCCTTTCCGCCTGCACCTCGACGCAGCAGGCCCTGGGCATGACCAAGGTGACGCCGGACGAGTTCCGCGTGGTGACCAAGGCCCCGCTGGTGCTGCCGCCCGACTATTCGCTGCGCCCGCCGGCCCCCGGCGAGCCGCGCCCGCAGGAACTGCAGCCGGAAAGCGCCGCGCGCACCGCCCTGCTGGGCATGCGCGAGGGCGAGGCCCGCTCCGACGGCGAGAAGCTGCTGGCCACCCGCGCCGGGGCCGACCACGCCGACCCGCTGATCCGCTACGTGGTGGACGACGAGTTCGGCGACCTTTCGCACAAGGACAAGAGCTTCGCCGACTTCGTGATGTTCTGGCGCAAGGGCCAGCCGGCCTCGCCGACCGCCCTGCCCACCGCCGACGCCGGCGCCACCCAGCCCAGCAACGTCGACGCCGCGGCCGAAGACGCCCGCATCAAGGGCCTGGTGGGCAACCAGCCGGTGGTGATCTCCCGCGCCAAGTCCACCAAGATCAAGCTTCCGGGACTTTAGGACGGGGCTGTAGCCTCGGTCCGGCAACCCGAACCAATCTCGTCACCCCGGACAAGGGCGCCTTGGGCGCCCGCTGATCCGGGGCCGGCCCATCGGGTTCCAAGACGACAACCAGCTTGACGTCGGCCCTGCCGGCCCCGGCTCTCCGCTGCGCTTCGGCCGGGGTGACGAGGGGTTGGGCGCTCGCATGCCCTGGGTTTCCCGCGACGCTCCGGCGGGTGAGACGCGTGATGAGCCGGGATGGGCGCTTTGGCCTACGCCCCCGGCTCGCCCGCCTCGGGGCGGCGGCGGTGGCCGCGCAGCTGGCCGCGGGCGAAGTCAAAGGCGCGCACGCCGCGCCAGCCGCCCTGGGCGACGGGCAGTTCCGACACCGGTCCGGTTCCCCGGGTGGCGCTGAGCGCGCGCACGAAGGCGTCGCGCCAGGTCTTCACGTCGGTGCGGCGCACCCCCTCCATCAGCGCCTGCCAGCGGTCGATCCGCTCGGCGCGCTCCATGGTCAGGGCGCGCTTCAGCGCCTCGGCCATCTCCTCGTGGCTGAACGGATTGACGATCACCGCCTCGGTCATCTGCCGCGCGGCGCCGGCGAAGCGAGACAGCACCAGCACGCCCGGGTCGTGCGGGTCCTGGGCGGCGACATATTCCTTGGCCACCAGGTTCATGCCGTCGCGCAGCGGCGTGACCAGGCCGACCTTGGCGGCGCGATACACCCCGGCCAGCTCGTCGCGGCGATAGTTGCGGTTGATGAACCGCACCGGCGAGAAGTCCATGTCGCCGTACATCGAGTTGATCCGCCCGGTCAGGGCGTCCAGGCGCCCGCGCATGTCCTGGTAGGCTTCCACCTCGCCGCGCGAGGTCGGCGCCACCTGCAGGTACAGCACCTTGCCGCGCTGGTAGGGGTTGTCGGCCAGGAACCGCTCGAAGCCGAGCAGCCGCTCCTCAAGCCCCTTGGAGTAGTCCAGCCGCTCGACCCCGACCACCATCGAGCGGAAGGCGGCATGGGCGGCCATGCGATCGTAGGTCTGGATGGCGGTGTCGGAGGCGGCCAGCTCGGTGAAGGTCTCCACGTCCAGGCCGATGGGGAACACCTTGGCCGACAGGGTCTTGCCGAAGGCGGTCATGCGGCCGTCGCGGGTCCAGGTCCCGGCGGCCTCGCCCAGCACATAGGACTCGAACGCCCACAGCCACTCGTCGGTCTGGAAGCCCACCAGGTCGTAGTCGAACATCGCCTCCACCAGCGCCCGGTGCCGGGGCAGGGTGGTGAGCAGCTGCGGCGCGGGCCAGGGGATGTGCAGGAAGAAGCCGATCGGGTTGCCGATCCCCAGCCGGCGCAGCTCCCGCGCCAGGGGGAACAGGTGGTAGTCGTGCACCCAGATCAGATCCCCCGGCTCGATCAGAGGCGCCAGGGCCTCGGCGAAGCGGCGGTTGACCCGGTCGTAGCCCTCGCCGAACGAGCGGTCGTAGGCGGTCAGGTCGATGCGGTAGTGGAACAGCGGCCACAGCGTGCCGTTGGCGTAGCCGTTGTAGTACTCCTGATAGTCGCCTTCCTCGAGGTCGATGGTGCGCACCGTGACGTCGTCGACGCGCGAGGTCTTCACCTCGCCGGTGAAGCCCTCGGTCGTCTGCCCGCTCCAGCCGAACCAGAAGCCGGAATATTCCCGCAGCGCCGCGGCGATCGCCACGGCCAGGCCGCCCGCCGGGGCGTCGCCCCGCTTCTCGGGCGGATTCACTCGGTTCGAGACCACGATAAGCCGGCTCATCTGACAGCACTCCACGGCCGGCTGAGCAGCACGGCGCAATTGATCAAACCAACCAGCGAATAGGTCTGGGGATAGTTCCCCCAGAGCGTGCCGTCGGTCAGGCTGACGTCCTCAGATAGAAGTCCGGCGTGCGTGCGCCGCTCCAGCATCTCCTCGAACAATCCGCGGGCCTGTTCGGTCTCGCCCGTGAGGTGCAGCGCCTCGATGAACCAGAAGGTGCAGAAGTTGAACGCCGTCTCCGGCGCGCCGAAGTCGTCGGGCAGATCGTAGCGCAGCAGGTTCGAGCCGCGCCTCAAATGCTTCTCAATCGCCTTCAACGTATCGCGATTGCGCGGATCGTCCGGCTTCAGGAAGCGCAGGTCGACCAGCTGGGTCAGGCTGGCGTCCAGCTCGTCGCCGCCGAAGGTGGCCGCGAAGTGGCCGGTGGCGGTGTTCCAGGCGCCGGCCTCAATCGCCTCGCGCACCACCCGCGCCCGGTCGTTCCACAGCTTCGCCCGCGACGCCAGGCCCAGCTTCTCGGCGACGTTGCCCAGGCGGTCGCACGCGGCCCAGCACATGGCGGCCGAATAGGTGTGCACCGCCGCGCGGGTGCGCAGCTCCCACAGCCCGGCGTCGGGGGTGTTGTGCACGGCGAAGGCCCGCTCGCCGACCTTTTCCAGGTTCTCGAAGTCGACGTGATTGGCCGGCCGCAGCAGCCGCTCGTCGAAGAAGGTCTGGGTGTTGGACAGCACGATCTGGCCGTAGACGTCGTGCTGGATGTGCTCGAAGGCCTGGTTGCCGATGCGCACGGGGCCGTTGCCCTGGTAGCCGGGCAGGTGCTCGGCGATGCGCTCGGTCAGCACCTTCTCGTAGCCGACGCCCCACACCGGCTGGATGTGGCCGCCGCCGGAGATGTCGATGATGTTGCGCAGATAGCCGAGGTAGTTCTCCAGGATATCCACCGCGCCCAGCCGGTTCAGCGCCTGCACCGTGTAGTAGGCGTCGCGGATCCAGCAGTAGCGGTAGTCCCAGTTGCGCCCGCTGCCCGGGGACTCCGGCAGCGAGGTGGTCATCGCCGCGACGATCGCCCCGGTCTCCTCGTAGACGCAGAGCTTCAGCGTGATCGCCGCCCGGATCACCGCCTCCTGGTAGTCCAGCGGGATGGCCAGGGTTCGCACCCACTCGCGCCAGTACGAGGCGGTGTCGTTGAGCATGCTGGAGGCCACCGCCAGCACCTCGCCCTGGAACGGCTCGTCCGGGCCCAGGAACATGGCCACCGGCTCCTCCAGGCGGAAGGTGCGCTCCTCCAGGATGTGGCTGACGGGAGCGTTGGTGGTCAGCCGCAGGGTGACGTGCTCGCCGACGTAGCGGATGTGGTGCGAGCCGGAGGTGACTCCGGCGCGTCGCTCGCCCCAGGCGGTGGCCGGGCGCATGCGGATGGTGATCCGTGGCGCCCCGTGAATGGGCCGCAGCAGGCGGATGAAGCCGGTGGGGCGATAGAAGCGGCCGTACATGCGGAACCGCGGCGCGAAGTCGATGATCTCGAACGAGGCCCCGGCGGCGTCGGTGACCTCGGTGCGCAGGATCGGGGTGTTGCGCCAGTAGGCCTGGCGCGTGCGCGCGCCGGGACCGGCGTCGATCGACCAGTAGCCGATCCCATCCGGGTCGCCCGCCTCGCGCCCGTCCAGCAGGGACGAGAAGAACGGGTCGGAGTCGATCCGCGGCAGGCAGCTCCAGACGAAGCGGCCTTCGCGGTCGATCAGCGCGCTGGAGGCGCAGTTGCCGATGGGGGCGAGATCCAGGGTGTGGGTCATGCGCCGGCGACTGCGCCCGTCTGGCCCGCGGCGTCCATCCACGCCAGGGCGGCGGCGACGTCGGGCAGGGCGTAGAGCGCGGCCGTCGGCCGGCGCGCGCCGACGATCACCCCGTAGCCGCCCAGGGCGACCGCGGCCTCGAAGCCATGCTCGTCGGTCAGGTCGTCGCCGATGAACACCGGCAGGGCGCCCGCGAACGGGGCCTCGGTCATGAAGGCGCGCATCGCGTCGCCCTTGTCGGGCCCCGGCGCGCGCAACTCGATCACCATGTCGCCCTGCTGCACCACCAGGTCGCCGGCGATCGCCAGGCGCCGCACCACGTCCTGGCAGGCCTCGGCCGCGCCGGGGGAGCGGCGATAGTGCAGGGCCAGCGCCGGCCCCTTGTCCTCCAGCAGAAGACCGCGGTCGGCCTTGACGAAGGCCTCAAGCGCCTCGCGCGCGTCGTCCAAGGCCTCCGGCCGCGGCGCGCCGCGCACCACGCCGTCCGCCGACCGTCGCACGAGCCCGTGCGCCGCCGAAAGGGCGACGATATCGTGCTCAAGGATGCGGTCCAGGTCGTCCAGGCCCCGGCCGCTGATCACGGCCAGCCGCCCGTGCAGCGCCCGCTGCAGCCGCGCCAGCAGCCGGCGCCGGACGGCGTCGGGCTTCACCAGGCCGGGCCGCTCGACCAGCGGCGCCAGGGTGCCGTCAAGGTCGGTGAACAGGGCCACGCCCCCCGGGTCCAGGGGACCAGGCGCGGCCAGATCGGCCCGCGCGGCGGCGGACACAGCATTCACATGCATCGACAAGACTCGCACCCCTCCCGCGACGGCCGACTAACGCGCAACGTCGACATTCGATCCCTATCCTTCGAGGACGACCGCGACCGCCGGTCCGCCGTCCTGTTTCGGCGTCACCGCGATGGAATCGCCCAGTCGTTGCACACGGATGTCCACGCAGGCGTCACCGATCCTGAGCCCGCGAATCGACAGTTCATCGACCCCCTTCGGCAGGGCCGGGCGGACCAGCCGCACCTCGTAGCGGCGGCCATCGATCGACAGGCCCAGGCACGCCTGCAGCATCATGAACGCCGAGCCGGCGGCCCAGGCCTGCGGCAGGCAGGCCACCGGGTAGGCGATCGGCCGCTCGCCCGGCTCGCGCGCGAAGCCGCACATCAGTTCGGGCATGCGCATGTCGAAACTGCGGCCGACGTCGAACATGTCGCCGAGGATACGGGCCACGCCCTCGCGCTCGCCGTAGTTCGACAGGCCGGCCAGGACGATGGCGGTGTCGTGCGGCCAGACCGAGCCGTTGTGATAGGACATCGGATTGTAGCGCGCCTGCCCCTGGGCCAGGGTGCGCACGCCCCAACCGGAGTCGAACTCCGCCGAGGTCAGCCGCCGGATCACCGCCGCGGCGCGCTCGGGCGAGGGCAGGCCGACGAACAGCAGGTGCCCGGGATTGGAGGTGTGCGGCTCGCAGGGCTGGCCGTCACCGTCCAGGGCGATGGCGTAGAAGCCCTGGTCCTGCATCCAGAAGCGATCCTCGACGGCTGCGCGGATCGCCTCGGCGCGCGTGCGCCAGGCCTCGGCGCCCGGCTCGCCCAGCGCCTCGGCCAGGGTGGCCATCGCCTTCCAGGCGGCGAAGGCATAGCCCTGCACCTCCACCAGCGCCACCGGCCCCTTGGGGAAGCGGCCGTCGGCGTGGAACACGCTGTCCTCTGAGTCCTTCCAGCCCTGGTTGGCCAGGCCGGTGTCGGCGCCGCGGGCGTAGTCGATGAAGCCGTCGCCATTGGAATCGCCGTTGCGCTCCAGCCAGCCGATCGCGGCGGTGAGGGCCGGCCACAGCCGGCGGATCAGCTCGGCGTCGCCGGTGCGCTGGAAATAGGCCCCGGCCAGGGCGACGAACAGCGGCGTGGTGTCGACCCCGCCGTAGTAGTGGCCAAAGGGGATCTCCTTCAGCACCGCCATCTCGCCGCGGCGCGCCTCGTGCATGATCTTGCCGGGCTGGGAGTCGCGGAAGGCCGAGGTCTCCGTGGCCTGGTTCTCGGCCAGGAAGGTGAGCACCCCCTTGGCCAGGCCGGGGTCGAGCCACAGCAGCTGCCAGGCGGTGATGATCCCGTCGCGACCGAAGGTGGTCGAGAACCAGGGGATGCCGGCATAAGGATAGGGGCCGGTGGGCAGGTCTGTGGTCAGCACCGCCACGTCGTCGCGCGACTGCTCGATCCAGGCGCCGAACGCCCCGTCCGGACAGACGATCGCCGCGCCGCGGTTGCGCCGATGATGCACGGCGTCGCGCGCCGCCTTCAGCGCCAGGATGAAGCTCTCGCGGTTGGGAATGTCGCAGCCGAACGGACTGACCTCCAGATAGAGGTCGAAGCGCTGGTCGGGCGCCAGGGTCAGCATGAACTCCGCGCGCCGCTCGCTCATCCGCCAGGGCGGCTCGGAAAAGCCCAGCACCCCGCGCCGCTCGGCGCCGTCCAGGCCCTCATAAGCGAAGGTCACGTGCCGGCCGTTCAGCTCCACCGGCCTTCGCGTTCCGCGCTCTGCGCGCTTGAGGCCCCGCACCTCGAACATGTCGCGGAAGTCCGCGTCGTATTCGAAGGCGATCGGCAGCATCACCTCGTCCAGGCCGAAGTTGGTCAGCCGCACCCGCTCGAACATGCGGTCGTTCCACAGGCAGCGCTTGCGCTCCACGTGGATGACCCCGCGCGGCGTCGCGCGCCCGCCCATCGGCGGCAGGGCGAGGTTCGCGCCATGGAAGGTGAAGGCCGAGTTGTCACGCGTCAGGCCGAAGCTCAGGCGCGAGGGCGGCTTGCCGCCGATCAGCAGCCGCAGGCGCGACAGGATGCGGGTGTCCTCGTGGAAGAAGCCGTCCGCCGCCCCCAGCACGTCGCCTTGCGGATCCGCCACCAGGAAGCTGTCGCCGGACTTCAGCGACAGCAGTTCGCTGGGCTCGCTGGTGCGGGCCGCCTCGTCGGGATCGAGCGCCGCGGGACCGGTGTGCGCGCCGCTGGGCGACCCCTGCGAATGGCCTTCCGGCGCCCCTTCGGGCGGCTTGGCGGCGCCGCTCAGATCGTCCATCAGACGGCCTCAGGCGTAGTTGGCGAAGGACCTTTCCTCTTCCGGCGGCCGCACGACGGGCACGTCGGGATCCGCCGCGAGGTCCGGCGCGAAGGGGCATTGAGCCAGGCGGTCAGCATAGAGATCAAGATAGCCGCGCGCCATGGCCGTGGCCGAAAAGCGCCGGTCGAAGCGTCGGCGGATCTCCCGCCGGTCCAGGGTCACGGCCTTGCGGACCGCCTCAACCGCCTGGTCCAGGCTGGAGACGATGAAGCCGGTGACGCCGTCCTCGATCACCTCGGGCACCGAGCCGCAGTCGAAGCCGATCACCGGCGTGCCGCAGGCCATCGCCTCGATCATCACCAGGCCGAACGGCTCGGGCCAGTCGATGGGGAACAGCAAGGCCGAGGCGCCGCCCAGGAAGTCCGACTTCTGATCGTCGCCGATCTCGCCGATGAACTCGATCAGCGGGTGGTCCAGCAGCGGCTCGATCTCGTCGGCGAAATAGCGGGCGTCGGCCGGGTCCACCTTGGCGGCGATCTTCAGCCGCATGCCCAGCCGCTTGGCGATCTCGATCGCCCGATCGGGGCGTTTCTCAGGCGAGATGCGGCCCAGGAACGCCAGGTAGCCCTGCGGCTGCGCGCCGAACCGGTAAAGCGTCTCGGGCATGCCGTGATAGACGGTGCCCGCCCAGTTGGCGAAGGGCAGCGCCAGGCGCTGGTTGTCGGAGATCGAGACCAGCGGGAACTTCGGCCAGCGGCGGTAGACCTCGGGCAGGTCCTTCAGGTCCAGCCGTCCGTGCAGGGTGGTGATGGTGCGCGCCGCCATGTCCTCGAACAGGGGGAAGTGCGCCATGTCGGTGTGAAAGTGGATGATGTCGAAGCGGTCCTTCTGCCGGCGCACTTCGCTGAGCATGCTCAGGTGGGCGGCCAGGTCCGACTTCAGCGCGGCCGGGTCCAGGCGGATCGCCTGGTCACGCACCGCCACCAGCTCGGCGCGGGTCTGCGCCTCGGCGCTGGAGAACAGCGTCACCTCGTGGCCCAGGTCCACCAGGGCGTCGGTCAGGTGCGCCACCACCCGCTCGGTTCCGCCATACAGCCGGGGCGGAACCGCTTCGTAGAGGGGGGCGACCTGGGCGATCTTCATGTTCGATACTCCAAACAAACCAAGCCGACCGGCACGCCGACCCGGGTGAAGAGCGCCCACCCGGGGTTTGGTTCCTGGCTCTTCGGCGAAACTTTCACGCAGACGCCCCGGCGCCGGCGCTTTGGGCGCCGGGTGACTTTTCCGGAACGCCTGTTGCGCGGAAAGGTTCTGACGATTAGGCGGGGCGAAACCCGCCGGACGCTTGCTCATGACCATCGAAGATATTCTCGCCCTGTCGCCGGTGATGCCCGTGGTGACCATCGCCGATGCCGCGCACGCCGTGCCGATGGCCCGCGCGCTTCTGGCCGGAGGGCTGAAGACGATCGAGATCACCCTGCGCACCCCGGCCGCGCTGGCGGCGGTGTCGGCAATCGCCCGCGACGTGCCCGACCTCGTGATCGGCGTCGGCACCGTGCTGACCGCGCACGACCTGAAGGCCGCCGCCGAGGCCGGCGCCGCCTTCGCCATCTCCCCCGGCTCGACGCCGGAGCTGATGGACGCCGCCCGCCATGGGCCGATCCCCTACCTGCCGGCGATCGCCACCGCGGGCGAGCTGATGGCCGGCCTGGACCGGGGCTACACCGCGTTCAAGTTCTTCCCGGCGGCGGCGGCCGGCGGCGTGGCGGCGCTGAAGGCGTTCGGCGGCCCGTTCCCCGGCGTGCGCTTCTGCCCCACCGGCGGCATCAGCCTGGCCACCGCCCCGGACTACCTGGCCCTCCCCAACGTGCTGTGCGTCGGCGGCTCCTGGATCGCGCCCGAGGCGGCCATCGAAGCCGGCGACACCGCCACCATCGAACGCCTCGCCCGCGAGGCGGCCGGCCTACGGCGGGGCTGAGGGGCTTCCGTCCCTGCGGAGAGGTTCGCCCGCTTTCGGCCGGTGGCCACGGCGGGCCGCCGCGACAAGGTTCAAGCGCCAGAGGCGGCCGGGGTGAACTGCTTCCAGTGGCCCTCCGAGATCACCTCGACCGCGCCGTCCACCACCTGGATGGCGGTGTCGTCGCAGATGGCATAGGCGGGATTGGTCAGGCCGGCCGCCCAGCGTTCCGCGTCGGCCAGGGTGTTCTCCGGCAGGGCCGGGTGGTCCAGGTGCGGAAAGATCGAGAAATCGACCCAACCCAGCGCGCCGTCGCCGCCGCCGGGCGGCTGCCAGCCGACGAAGTCCTGGCCGATGCGCGGGGTCATCACCATGCTGCCGGCGCTCAGCCCGGCCCAGACCAGGTCGGGCAATGTCGGCAACAGCGCCGCCAGCCCCGACAGCCGCATCCAGTGGTTCAGGTAGAGGGCGTCGCCCCCGTTGACGAGCAGGACGTCCGCCTCCCGGACCCAGGGGATCCAGCGGTCCTCGCCGATGCTCGGCAGGGCGGTCAGCTCCAGCACGCCCAGCGACTTCCAGCCCAGCTCGCACATGGGCGTGGAGGCCTTGCCGGTGATGAACCGGTAGGCCCCGCCGGGACTGCCCTGAGGGTGCCCGTACCCCGCCGTGGGAATGCACAGGGCGTTGCACGCGGCGATCGGCCTGCCGAGCAGGCCAACCAGCGCCCTCTCGATGCTGGGGTTCTTGATACCGGCGGATGTGAGCAGCAGCTTCATGATGTCTTCCGGCAGATTGCGTCGCGCGGTTCGGTCGTGGCCGGGTCGTCAGGGACTACGGACCGGCTCCTTCGTCGTCGCCTCTGACGGCGCTGGCGACGGTCGAAAGATCGCGCCCGGCACGGAAAGCCGTCAAGCAGCTCGCCGAGCCTTGCTGTCGTGGAAGACCTCTGAACGGCGGCGTAGGCTGCGGGCATGCGCCACGTCATCACGCTCATCGCGCCGACCGAGGACGCCGACGCCGTTGCGGCGGTCATGGCGAGGCATGGCCGGGCAGCGGCCGCATCGAGAACCCGTCGGTGCGCAAGGTGCTACGCGAGGCCGATCAACAATACCGCCACGCGCGGACACTGCGATTGCGGCGCCGTGCTTGCGCCGCGCCATGACACGGTCGACTCCTTCGAGGAGAAGCTGGCGAAGGACGCGGCGCGCATGAGGTGGAAAGGCCGGTCGGAGGCGAACGTCGCCCGCGCCATCGACGACCACTGCCGGGCGTTGGCCTTGGGCCCGGCCGTGACATCGTCCAGGGATTGAGCATGCCCAACGAACAATTGGCCTGGGTCGCTGCGCTGGGGGGTCCGGCCAGGCTGGAGTTCCTCATCAACGTCCTGTGGGAAGTTACCCTCAGCGGCCGCGGGACCTACGAACCCGGAACCCGCAGAGTCTCAAATCCGGAGCGTCTCAGGGCGCTGAATGAGCTTGCCCATCGCGTCGCGAGCCAAACACGGGAGCTGGTGGCCGGCGCGCCCCGCTACCCCGATGACGTGTTTGCCGGAATAGTCCTCGAACACTGCCAGAACGCAGGCCTGGACGCGGGCGGGCTGCGGCGCCGTGCTCTTGAACCGCTTGCCTGATCTTCCATGAGGCCCCCGGAGGCCAGCCCTGCCGTCCGCCCACCAGCCTTCCTCGGCGACGGGTGATCCGTGACCCACCGACAGCCCGTTCGCATCTCAGTCCTGAGGTTGCCGGCTGCCTGCCGCGCAGGCGCTGACGCCGAAGGCGAAGTCGCCGAACCTGCCGCTGCGGGGATCGTAGGTGACGGCAAAACCCTCCGCGTCGTCGCAAAGGCTGGCGCCCAGCGCGCTGTACAGGCCGTCAACGATGATGATGGGCGGGCCGCCGGCGCTCGTCCTGCAAAAGGCGAGCGTATAGGCGTCCAGGCGACGGCTGTGCGCCCAGCCCGGCCGGCTGGCTCTCGCTTGCCAGGTCCGGGCCAGCGATCGGGCGATGCGGCGAGCCTCGGACTGGCTCAGCCTGGCGTCGCCGGTCGCGTTCGTGTCGGCGCAGTTCAGCTGACCTGGGGAAAGCGCCGGCCGCGCAGGCTCAGCGAGCGAAGCATTCGGACCGACCGCCGCGATGGCGAGCACGGCGCCCATGATTTTCACTGCGCGCATCCGATCCTCACCCACCCTGAGTGACGTTGGCATGCGCGCGGGCATTCCTGAAGCCCCGTTTCGTGGCGGCGCGCGGGGTCTTGGGGGCACGATATCTCTCCCCGGGTGCAGGGGGGCGGCGCGGGGGTGCAGCTATCATGTCCCCGAATTCCAGATTCCAGATCCCACACGTGGCGGAGCGACCCCAGGCGCCGCTCCCGGCTGCCCAGAAGCCGGTCGGCGAAAATCTCGCCCACATCCCCCTTGCGCCTGACGCATCTTCGATATATCTAACAATCCGATATATCTAGAAACAGTCAGAAAGGACTGCACTTTGGGTTTCCATCATCACCATCATCGTCACGGCCGCCGCGAGGCGTTCGGTCCGCGCGAGTTCGGCTTTCACGGCCGCGGCTTCGGCGGCCGGCATGGCCGGCGGGGCGAGCGGATCTTCGACCAGGGCGACCTGCGCTTCGTGATCCTGCGCCTGGTCGGCGAACAGCCGCGGCACGGCTACGAGATCATCAAGGCCATCGAGGAAAAGGTCGGCGGCGCCTACAGCCCCAGCCCGGGCGTGGTCTATCCGACCCTGACCCTGCTGGAGGAACTGGGCTACGTCACGGTCGAGGCGGCGGGCGGCAACAAGCGCCTGTACTCCATCACCGCCGAGGGCCAGGCCGCGCTCGAGGAGCAGAAGCCGGCCGTGGACGCCATCTTCCGCCGCATGCAGGACGTGCACGCCCGCTTCGACGGCCCGTCGCCGCGCATCGCCCGGGCGATGGAGAACCTGGGCCGCGCCATCGGCCTGCGGATGTCCTCCGGCCCCGTCGCCCCCGAGCAGCTCGACGCCCTGGTCGCCGCCATCGACGAGGCTGCCGGCAAGGTCGAGCGCGCCTGATCCCGCCAGGGCCCGGACACAAGGCCGGGCCCGACGACCCTGACGCAGGGGCGCCTTCAATTTCCCGGACGGCCCTATAGGGTGGGGCCAAGGGGCGAACAACGAACGGCCTGTCGTCGACGACGCGGAGCCGCGCCCAGCGCCCGGGAGATGACCAGCAGTGACCGAAGCCTTGCCTGAAGCCGACCTCGTCGCCGTGCGCCCCGAGGCCGACAATCCCGAGGCGAGGCTATCAAGGGGAGCGCTGGCCTGGTCGCTGTTCGAAGGCGCCCGCGACCCCTACGTGATCCTGATCACCATCTACATCTTCATGCCCTACGTGGCCGCCGCCGTGGTCGGCGATCCGGTGAGGGGGCAGGAGGTGATCAGCCGCTGGAGCCAGTACGCGGGCTGGGCGACCATGCTCACCTCGCCCTTCCTCGGGGCCTCCATCGACCAGATGGGCCGGCGCAAGACCTGGCTGGCCCTGTCGGTCGCGCTGATGGTCCCGATGATGTTCGCCCTGTGGTGGACCAAGGCCGACCACTCCGGCCTGACCGTCACCGCCACCCTGCTGCTGACCACCCTGATCGGCCTGCTGTTCTCGTACAGCGAGGTGCTGCACAACTCGCTGCTGGTGCGCGCGGCGGGCCTGGGCGGGGCGCACAAGGCGTCCAGCCTGGCGCTGGCCTCGGGCAACTTCTTCGCCCTGCTGGCCCTGGGCTTCACCGCCTGGGCCTTCGCCCTGCCGGGCAAGGTGGACTGGGCCTGGGTGCCGCACAGCCCGCTGTTCGGCCTGGATCCGGCGAAGCACGAGCCGGAGCGGATCGTCGCGCCGATCTCGGCGGTGCTGCTGGCGGTGGGAACCCTCCCGCTGCTGCTGTTCACCCCCGACGCCAAGCCCACCGGCACGCCGGTGCTGAAGGCCTTCGCCGACGGGGCCAGGTCGCTGTGGACCATGCTGCGCACCGTGCGCAACCACCGCGACGCGGCGGTCTTCCTGCTGGCGCGCATGTTCTACGTCGACGGCATGACCGCGGTGCTGATCTACGCCGGGGTTTACGCCACCGGGGTGATGCACTGGCACGCGCTGGAGATGCTGATCTACGGCATCATCCTGACGGTGCTGGCGGTGTGCGGCGGCCTGGCGGCCCGGTTCCTGGACGGCGGCCTAGGCCCCAAGCGCGCCGTGCAGCTGGAGATCTTCATGTCGCTGCTGGGCATCGTCGCCATCCTGGGGATGGGGCCCAACCGCATCTTCTTCATGCCCTACGACAGCGCCGCGCACGCGCCGCTGTGGAACGGCCCGTTCTTCCGTACCCTGCCGGAGGTGGTGTTCATCCTGATCGGCTTTTCCAACGCCGTGTTCATCACCGCCCACTACGCCTCCAGCCGCACCCTGCTGACCCGCCTGACCCCGCCCGAGCAGACCGGGGCGTTCTTCGGCGCCTACGCCGTGTCGGGCACGGCCACGGTGTGGCTGGGCTCGTTCCTGGTGAACCAGGGCACGCGCATCTTCCACAGCCAGCAGGGAGGCTTCGGCACCATCTCGATCCTGCTGGCGATCGGCTTCGTCGGCCTGCTGTTCGTGCGTGGCGACGGACGGCAGAAGGCCGCCGTATGAGCCTGGACGGCGCCGTCCCCTGGGACGACCGGGGGCTGACCCTCGGCGATGGCCTGTTCGAGACCCTGCTGGCGCGGGGCGGCCAGCTGGTCGCCTTCGAGGCGCACCTGGCGCGGCTGGTCGCCGGCTGCGGCGTGCTGGGCCTGCCCGCGCCGGAGGCCGCCGCCGCCCGGCAGGCCTGCGAGGCCGCACTGGCCGAGGCCGGTCTGGGCGCCGCGCGGGCCGCCGTGCGGCTGACGCTCACCGCCGGCTCAGGCGGGCGGGGGCTGGACCGGCCCCCGTCGCTCGCCCCGCGCCTGTTCGCCACGGCGGCCGCCGCGCCGCGGCCGGCGACGCCCGCCCGCCTGGCCATCGCCGCCACCCGGCGCAACGACGCCTCGCCCGCCGCGCGGCTGAAGACCCTGGCCTACCTCGACAACATCCTCGCCCGGCGCGAGGCCCAGGCTGCCGGCGCCGACGAGGCGGTGATGCTGAACACCCGCGGCGAGGTCGCCTGCGCGGCCGTGGCCAACCTGATCTGGCGCCGCGACGGGCGGCTGTTCACGCCGGCGCTGGGCTGCGGGGTGCTGGACGGGATCGTGCGGCGCGGGCTGCTGGCGGCCGCTCGGGACGCGGGCGAAGCGATCGCCGAGGTCGCCGTGGGTCGCGCGGCGCTGGATGCGGCGGACGCCATCGTCCTGACCAACAGCCTGGTCGGCGTTCGCCCGGTGGACGCGCTGGACGGCCGGGCGCTGCAGTCCGGCGAACTGGCCGAGACGCTCGCCCGCCTCGTGGAACCGCTGATCCAGGGGGCGTCGGCCGACCCCGACCGCCTCAGCAGTCCGAGCAGGTGACCGTGTCGGAGAGGCGGGGCCGCAGATAGTAGGTGCTGTTCAGCGGCACGGCGCTGTGGAAGATGTAGCCCACCGGCGAGGTGTAGGAATACTGCACCTCGGACATGATCACGCTGGTATTGGCCGAGATCACGCTGCTGGGCACGGTGATGGTCGCCTTCTTGGTGTAGGGCGTCAGGCCGCTGCCTTCGCTCCAGCTCACCGTGGTGGCGCCCTTGGCGTCGGCGACGACGCTGGTGACCCGCATCTTCAGGCTGCTGGTCGAGAAGGGCGACAGGATGGTCTGGCCGACCGTCCACAGGTCCGTGAAGTTCGCCGCCTGCACCGACGTGCCCTGCGCCACCAGGTCGCCGATGGTCGAGGCCGCGTGCGCCGTGCGCCGCTGCGCCAGCAGCGCCTGGGTCAGCTCGGCGACGCCGAAGTACATGGTGATCAGCACCGGGCCGATGAAGGCGAACTCGATCGCCGCCAGGCCGGCGGTGTCGCGGAGGAAGCGCCTCAGCATGGAAGGTTTGCGCATGGCCTCAAGGGGCTCCGCAGTTGCCGGTATTGCCCCAGTTCTCGTTGCGGAACGCGGAGGCGAAGGTGATGAGCTTCTGGTTGCTGCCGAGGTCGGGCAGGCCGGGCGTGAACGCCGGCGCCACCAGGGTGAAGGGATAGTAGACCCGCACCAGCACGATCGAGCAGTTGGTTCCGGCGTTGAACTGCAGCTGGGTCTGGTCGATCGCGCCGTTCTTCACCGGTGGCGTGTTGGTGATCGTGCCGAAGCTGCCGAACGTGCGAACGTCCACCGACAGGTTGTTGGTGCAGTCCGCCGACGACAGCCAGGACATGTTGTTGCAGACCAGGCTCTTGAAACCGGCGGCGGTGTTGGTGCCGCCGTTCTGGATCTGGCCGGTGCGGATCTGCCGCGCCGCGGTCACCGTCGCGGACTCGATCGTGGTCGAGGCCATGAACAGCGTGCCCAGCTGCAGGATGCCGAACAGCAGCATGAAGAAGGGCAGGGCGATGAGGGAGAATTCCACCGCCGTGGCGCCGCGCTCGGCGCGCGCAAAGCGGCGCAGCGTCGTCAGCAGCCTGAATTGTCCGGCGTTGGTCACGCGCGCAGCGCCCTCTTCGCTCACCCCATCGGGCGGCAGACTAGCGCCTTACGCCTAACCGACGCTTAAGGGGTGGGGGTGGCGGCGGCCGAATTTTGCGCCCCGGCCGCGGGCTCGCCGCCCGAGCGCTCGCACTTGCCAGCGCAGGCGTAGCTGCTGGCCTCGGCGCCGCGATAGACGGTCACCCGGTTCTGCTCGGGGGCGGAGACGATCATCTGCCGCTGCAGGATCTCGCGGCCCAGCGGATCGGTGACCACCAGGTTGGTCACCCCGTAGGCCTTGCCGGTGAGCAGCAGGTGGTGGTCGTCAAGGATCGCCACGTCCACCAGGGCCGGGTTGCCGACGATCACGTCCTTGGCCGGACGCGAGATGGTCAGGCGTTGGGCCTGGTCGATGGTGACCGACAGGGCCTGGGCCCAGGAAACGCCGGGAACGAGGGCCGCGCCGGGCAGGGCGACGGCGATCAGGGCGAGGGCGGCGAGACGGCGCATGGGCGAATCCGAAAAAATCAGGTGACCCCAGGCTCGGCCCGAATGGTCAACAAAGGCTGAACGCTCCCTCGCGTACGCGCGCGCATCGATTCAAGGTTCCTCGACCTTCCGGAGGTATTTTGGTCGCATGGTTAATCAAAGCTAATAGTAAATTCCAGTAAACCAAAGAAAAAATCCGGCCTATACTGTGATGTTTACTGGCCATTAAGCGCCGTGGACGAAAGTGTGCTCGTGTTCGGGGGCAAGCGGGCCTGAAGTGGCTTGATCCCTCAAAAGCCTGCTTGCAAATCAAGGAGATCAAGCAATGTCCAAGTTTGTCACGCGCTTCATGAAGGATGAATCGGGCGCCACGGCCATCGAATACGGCCTGATCGTCGCCCTCATCGCGGTGGTGATCATCACCGCCGTCACCACGGTCGGCACCCAGCTGAGCGCCAAGTTCACCGCGGTGGGCACGACCATCGGCGGCACCCGCTGATCCCAGCGGTCCAGCGAGACTGATGGAGGAGGCCGCGGCGCCCGCCGCGGCCTCCTTCTGCTTTTGGCCGGTTAATAGGATTTCACCACTAAACTTCACCTACCCTTAAATCGACCAGGCCATACTCGCTATGTATCGGGGCGGGGGCGCTTCGTGGAGGCTGTGCCCTTTGCTCGTCTTCTGGAGCAAACACTCATGTCGAAGTTTCTCAAGCAGTTCGTCCATGATGAATCGGGCGCGACCGCCATCGAATACGGTCTGATCGTCGCCCTGATCGCCGTGGTGATCATCACCGCCGTGACCACGGTCGGCACGCAACTGAGCGCCCAGTTCACCTCGGTGGGCAACACCATCGGCGGCACCCGCTGATCACAACGTCCTGGCGGCCGCAACGCGGCCGGCAGCGATATTCCAGGAGGCCACGGTTCACGCCGTGGCCTCTCTGCGTTCGGGCCCTGGTCCAGGCGGTCCGCGACGGCCGGCGAAACCTTTGATTCACCGCCTTTCGCGCATCCTGGCGATCCGCTTCGCGCCGCCGGCGCCCCGCCGCAACGCCCCAGGAACCGCCATGTCCGCCGACGTCCTTCGTTCCCTGATGCTCGTGGTCTTCGCCGGGCTGGTGGTGATCGCGGCGATCCGGGACCTGACAACCTACACCATCCCCAACTGGATCTCCCTGGCCCTGGCCGCGGCCTTCGCGCCGGCGGCGCTGGCGGCGGGCGAGACCTGGCCCGCCATCGGCCTGTCGCTGCTGGTGGGCGTGGGCATGCTGGCGGTCGGCATCGTCATGTTCGCCCTGCGCTGGATCGGCGGCGGGGACGCCAAGCTGATGGCGGCCGCCTCGATGTGGCTGGGGGTCCAGGGCCTGATCCCGTTCGTGCTCTACACCGGCCTCGCCGGCGGCGCCCTGGCGCTGATGCTGCTGGCCGTGCGCTCGGCGTGGCTGCGGCCGTTCGCCGCCGTCGGCCCGGGCTGGGTCGACCGCCTCGCCACGCCGGGCGGCGCGACCCCTTATGGCGTGGCCATCGCGGTGGGCGCCCTGGGGGCCTTTCCGCTTGGCGCGCTGATGAGCGGCGCCCACGCCGGGTTCTGAATCCGCCGAGGGTTTAGGTCCACGTTAACCATGGACCGCCCACTCTCGCTACGCGCCAGAAGGGTTGCGACTCGAATCGTCAAGGGATGACGCCTGAACCTCGGCGCCGCCCCCACAGCAATCCTGCGTGCGGGAGCCGCGCCAGACCGATGAACCCTGTTCGAATTGCGATCCTGGTCGTTGCGGCGATCGCCGCCGTGATGGTCGCCCTGCTGCTGCGAAACGTCAGCGCCAAACCCAAGGCGCCGCCACCGACCGTGGTGATGCAGCAGCCCAAGTTCACCACCCGCGTGCTGGTCGCCTCGCACGACCTGCCGGTGGGCGTGCGGCTGGGCTCCCAGGACATGACCTGGCAGCCCTGGCCGACGGACTCCATCAACGGCGCCTACATCACCGACGGGGTGAAGGCTGCGCCCAAGCCCGCCGGCGTCGCCGGCGCGGCGCATGACGCCCAGATCGCCGCCAAGGACGTGATCGACGGCGGCGGCGCGGCGATGCAGTCGCTGCAGGGCGCCGTGGTGCGCTCCGACATCGCCAAGGGCGAGCCGATCGTGGCGGGCAAGCTCGTGCGCGCCGGCGACGGTGGCTACATGTCCGTGGTGCTGAAGCCCGGCATGCGCGCCATGGCCGTGCCGGTCAGCGCCGAGACCGGCGCCGGCGGCTTCATCCAGCCGGGCGACCGGGTGGACGTGATGCAGTCGTTCACCGACCAGAATCACAAGGGGCCCGGCAACGGCGTCGTCGACCAGATCGTGGTCTCCAACGCGCGCGTGCTGGCGGTGGACCAGAGCACCGAGCCGCCGAAGAACGGCCGCTCCGCCGTGGCCGCCACCATCACCCTCGAAGTCCCCGCGGACGCCGCGCCGCTGATCACCGAGGCCAAGACGCGCGGCTCCATCATGCTGGCCCTGCGCTCCTACGCCGACATGGCCGGCGGCCCGGGCCACGCCAGCGTGGCCGGCGCCACCCCGGGCATGCGTCTGATCAAGGGCGGCCAGATCACGGAAGTGGCGGTGTCGCGATGAAGGTTTCGCTGATGACCCTGATGTCCGGCCTGGCCAAGGCCGCCCTGCCGCTGGCCCTGCTGGCCGCCGCGCCCGCCGTCGCCGGCCAGGCCGAGACCGCCACGGCGGCCGGCCCCGGCGCCGCCTATGCCCCCGCCAGCGTGCGGGTCGATCTCAGCGCCGGCGCGACGTCGCAGTCGCTCGCCCTGCCGGCCGGCAAGTCGGCCCTGATCGACCTGCCGGTGGACGCCCGCGACGTGCTCGTCACCCGCCCTGGCGTCGCCGACGTGCTGCTGCGCAGCCCCCGGCGCATCTCGGTGCTGGGCGTCAAGGAAGGCACCACCGACGCGATCTTCTTCGACGGCGCCGGGCGCCGCATCCTGTCGCTGGACATCCGCGTCGACATCGACGGCAGCGCCGTGGCGGCCATGATCAACAAGGTGATCCCCGGCTCGCACGTCCACGTGGATGGCATGAACGGCTCGCTGGTGCTCAGCGGCGAGGTCGCCTCCACCGGCGACGCCGACAAGGCCGTGCAGCTGGCCCGGGCCGCCGTCGACAAGCCGGAGAAGGTGATCAGCATGATCAACATCGCCGGCAAGGACCAGGTGATGCTGAAGGTGCGCATCGTCGAGATGCAGCGCAACGTCATCAAGCAGCTCGGCTTCAACCTGTCGGCCCTGTACGGCCAGACAGGCCTGGCGCAGTACGTGTTCAGCCATGCGCCCACCTACGGGGTGAACGGCTCGCTGCTCGGCGGCGCCACCGGCGGCTACCAGCTGGACACCACCAAGCAGCCCGAGTTGCAGGTGCCGTGCATGGTCGGCCTGACCGGCACCTGCATGCAGGTGGTGCACGGGCCGGGCAGCGGCATCGCCAACTGGGACACGGCCACGACCCAGACCACCTCCGGCAGCCCCGGCCTCAACCAGGCCAACGCCATGGTTCAGGCTTTCGAGCGGGTGGGCCTGGTGCGCACCCTGGCCGAGCCGAACCTGACCGCCGTGTCCGGCGAGTCCGCCAAGTTCCTGGCCGGCGGCGAATTCCCCGTGCCCACGGGCCAGGACAACACCGGCAAGGTCACCATCGACTTCAAGCCGTTCGGCGTCGGCCTGGGCTTCACCCCGGTGGTGCTCTCGGCCGGCCGCATCTCGCTGAAGATCTCAACCGAGGTGTCGGAGCTGTCCAACGAGGGTTCGTTCTCGCTGGGCGCCGGCTCCAGCACAAGCGGCGGGACGACGACCCAGAACGTGGTGGTGGTGCCGTCGCTGACGGTGCGCCGGGCCGAGACGGTGGTGGAGCTGCCGTCGGGCGGCTCGATGATGATCGCCGGCCTGCTGCAGGACAAGACCAAGCAGGACCTCGACTCCGAGCCGGGTCTGATGAACCTGCCGGTGCTGGGCGCCCTGTTCCGCTCGCGCGATTACCAGGCCGGCCAGACCGAGCTGGTGGTGATCGTCACCCCGTATCTGGTGAACCCGGCCAGCCCCGCCGACCTGGCGACGCCGGCCGACGGCCTGCAGATCGCCAACGACATCGACACCGTCCTGCTGGGGCGCATCAACAAGGCCTCGAAGCGCTCGCCGGACGCCACGGCCGGCCACAGCTACCAGGGCCCCTACGGCTACGTCGTGGAATGAGAAGGACCATGCCGATGATCAGACTCTCGCTCATTCTTCTCGCCAGCCTGTCCCTGGCCGCGTGCGCCACGGACGACGAGGCCACCAGCCACAAGGCCGAGAACGCCCTGACGCCGACCGAACGCTTCGCCATCGAGGTGCGCGAGCACCCGGAGGAGCTGAAGCTGGCGGCCCACGTCCAGGGCCTGTCGCCCAACCAGACCGCGGCGCTGAACGTGTTCATCGACCACTGGAACAGCGTCAACGGCGGCGACGTGCTGGTAAAGACCCCGTCCAACGCCGGCGACCCGCAGGCGATCTATCGGGCGACCATCGACACCAAGGACTACCTGCTGGCGCACGGCGTCTCGCCGGAGCGGGTGCGGGTGGTCAGCTACGACGGCGGCGGCGACCACGCCGCGCCGATCGTGGTGGGCTACGCCGCCTATGTCGCCAAGGGTCCCAAGTGCGGCCAGGACTGGGAAAACCTGACGGCGACCAAGGACAACCGCGAATACAACAACTTCGGCTGCGCGGTGACCGCCAACCTGGCCGCCGAGATCGCCAATCCCGCCGACCTGCTGGCGCCGCGCGCCATGGATCCGGCCGATGCCGGCCGCCGCCAGACCGTGCTCGACCACTACCGGAAGGGCGAAGCCACCTCGACCGCCAAGGACGACCAAGCCAATGGCGCTGTTTCCACTGCGGTTCACTAAGGCCAGTCATGCAGCCCAAGTCAGCTGAATCCGATCCGTTCGATCTCGAATTCGACGCCGACGACGAGTTCGCCGCGCCGAGCAACCTCGACGACGCCTGGCGCGAGACGCCGATCGAACGATCCGCGGGCGCGCCGCATCCGGATCCCTTCGCCGGCCTGAGCGGCCAGCGGGGGGGGCTCGGCCTGGGCGGCGGGGCCGCATCCGGCGCCGCACCGGCGTTTGGCGACGACGCCTGGCGCGAGCAGGATGTCGACGCGCCCCCGATCGCCGCGCCGCACCCCGACCCGTTCGCCGGCCTCGCCACGCCGCCGGAGCCGGCGGCCGATCCCTTCGCCGACCTGCCCCCGGCCACGCCCCGTGCGCGCCAGGACGTCCCGGCCGTGGAGGACGATGACGTCCTGACCGTGGCCGAGCCGGCGCCGGTCGCGCCGGCCAGCGCGCCCAGCGACTTCATCAGCGCCGCCCCCTCCGCCCTCGGCGAACCGGTGGTGCCGCGTATCACCATCCACGCCTTCTGCGAGGCGCCCGAGACCGGCGACATGATCCGCGGCGCCGCGGGCGACCGCCGCATGGAGCGCGCGTCCACCGTGGTGCGTCCCGGCGGCCTGACGGCCGCGGCCGAGTTCTACCAGAACCAGCCCACGCCCTCGCTGGTGATCGTCGAGAGCAGCGATCCGGCCAACCGCATGCTGGCCCTGCTGGACCGGCTGGCCGAGGTCTGCGACCCCGGCACCAAGGTGATCGTCATCGGCCAGGCCAACGACATCGCCCTCTACCGCGAACTGATGCGGCGCGGGGTGAGCGAGTACCTGGTGCCGCCGCTGCGCACCCTGCAGCTGATCGCCGCCGTAACCACCCTCTACGCCGACCCCAGCGCGCCCTTCGTCGGCCGCCAGATGGCGTTCTGCTCGGCCAAGGGCGGCGCGGGGGCCTCGACCCTGGCGCACAACGTGGCGCACGAGATCTCCGAGCGGATGCAGGCGGGCACGGTGATCGTCGACCTGGACCTGGCCTTCGGCACCGCCGGGCTGAACTTCAACCACGATCCGCTGCAGGGCATTCTCGACGCCCTGACCCAGCCCGACCGCCTGGACCCGGTGCTGATGGACCGGATGATGGTCAAGCACACCGACCATCTGAGCCTGTTCGCCGCGCCGGCGACGCTGGACCAGGACTATGCGATCGACGCCGAGATCTTCGAGCATGTGATCGAGAAAATCCGCGCGGCCTCGCCCTATGTGATCCTCGACCTGCCGCACGCCTGGACGGTGTGGAAGCGGCGCATGCTGCTGACCGCCGACGACCTGGTGATCGTCGCCGAACCCGACCTGGCCTCGCTGCGCAACGCCAAGAACATGCTGGACCTGGTCAAGTCCGCCCGTCCCAACGACGCCCCGCCCAAGGTGGTGCTGAACAAGGTGGGTCTGCCGGGCCGCCCGGAAATCCCGGTGAAGGACTTCGGCGAGGCCCTGGGCGTGCAGCCCGTGCTCGCCATCGGCTTCGACGCCAAGGCGTTCGGCCAGGCCGCCAACAACGGCCAGATGATCAGCGAGGTCGCCGCCAAGACCAAGGCGGCGGAATCCATCGACCAGCTCACCCGGCTGATGCTCAACCAGCGCGAGGCCCCGGCCGCGGCGCCGGCCAAGAGCTCGCTGCTGTCCTCCCTCCCGTCCCTCCTGAAGCGGAAGTAACGCGACGTGTTCGGCAAGCGCGGGCCAGATTCACCCCAGGCAAAGCAGGCGCCGCCCCCGGCGCCGGCCGGCGGCGCGACCATCGCCACGCGTCCGCAGCGCGTGGAGCCCGGCGCGGCGCCTGCGCCGGCCGGTCCCGCGCCGGCCGCCAGCAAGCCCGCGCCCAAGGCCACGCCCGGCTTCGAACAGCTCAGCGCCGCCCAGGGACAGGCTCCGGCCACTGAGATCGTCCGCGAGCAGAGCGACTACTATCACGCCACCAAGACCACGATCTTCAACGCCCTCCTGAACACCATCGACCTGGCCCAGCTGGCGCAGCTGGACGCCAAGTCGGCGGCCGAGGAGATCCGCGACATCGTCGCCGAGCTGGTGGCGATCAAGAACGTCACCATGTCGGTGGCCGAGCAGGACCACCTGGTCCAGGACATCATCAACGACGTCCTCGGCTACGGCCCGCTGGAGCCGCTGCTGGCCCGCGACGACATCGCCGACATCATGGTCAACGGCGCCAACCGGGTGTTCATCGAAGTCGGCGGCAAGGTGCAGCTGACCAACGTCCGTTTCCGCGACAACGGCCAGCTGATGAACATCTGCCAGCGGATCGTCAGCCAGGTTGGCCGCCGGGTCGACGAAAGCTCGCCGATCTGCGACGCCCGCCTGCCCGACGGCAGCCGCGTGAACGTCATCTCGGCCCCCCTGGCCCTGGACGGCCCGACCCTGACCATCCGGAAATTCCGGAAGGACAAGCTGACCATGAAGAACCTGGTCGAGTATAACTCGATCAGTCCGGAAGGCGCGCGGGTGCTGGGCGTGATCGGCGCCTCGCGCTGCAACATCGTCATCTCCGGCGGTACGGGCTCGGGCAAGACCACCCTGCTCAACACCCTGACCGCCTTCATCGACCCCACCGAACGGGTGATCACCTGCGAGGACGCGGCCGAACTGCAGCTGCAGCAGCCACACGTGGTGCGTCTTGAGACGCGACCCCCCAATCTTGAGGGAACAGGCGCCATCTCGATGCGCGACCTGGTCAAGAACTGCCTGCGGATGCGTCCCGAGCGGATCATCGTCGGCGAAGTGCGCGGCCCGGAGGCGTTCGACCTGCTGCAGGCCATGAACACCGGCCACGACGGCTCGATGGGAACGCTGCACGCCAACTCCCCGCGCGAGGCCATCAGCCGTCTGGAATCGATGATCACCATGGGCGGCTACGGCCTGCCGTCGAAGACCATCCGCGAGATGATCGTCGGCTCGGTCGACGTGATCATCCAGGCCGCGCGCCTGCGCGACGGTTCGCGGCGCATCACCCATGTCACCGAGGTGGTGGGCCTGGAAGGCGACGTGATCGTGACCCAGGACCTGTTCGTCTACGAGATCACCGGCGAGGACGAGCACGGCCGCGTGCTGGGCCGTCACCGCTCCACCGGCATCGCCCGCCCCCGGTTCTGGGACCGCGCCCGCTACTACGGCCTGGAGCGTGAGCTGGCCGAGGCGCTGGATGCGGCGGAGTAGGGCGCGATGCTGATCATTATCGGCGCGATCCTGGGCTTCATCGCGGTGGTCGGCGTCGGCTTCGCCCTGACCGCCGCGACCCCCGGCCAGGCCAAGACCACCAAGCGCGTGCAGGCGATCGCCCGCGCGCCCACCAACCGCGAGGTCCGCGCCCGCGCCGCCCGCGCCGCCGCCAACACGCCGGATGCGCGCCGCAAGGCCATCGTCAAGACCCTGAAAGACCAGGAGAAGCAGGCCAAGAAGGCCCAGCTGACCTTGTCCAACAAGCTGCTGCAGGCCGGCCTGACCATGACGCCGGGCTTCTACTACGGCATCTGCGCCGGTCTCGGCGTGACGGTGATGCTGCTCGTGGTCGTGCTGCGCCAGCCGATCTGGGCGGCGCCCGTGCTGGGCGCGGCGATCGGCGTCGGCCTGCCGCGCTGGATCGTCAACTTCCTGGCCAACGGCCGCATCAAGAAGTTCACCAGCGCCTTTTCCGACGCCATGGACATCATCGTGCGCGGCATCAAGTCGGGCCTGCCGGTGCACGACTGCCTGAAGATCATCGGCCGCGAGACCCCCCAGCCCCTGGCCGGGGAATTCCAGCGGCTGATGGAAAGCATCGGCATGGGCATGAGCTTCGATCAGGCCCTGGAGAAGATGTACGACCGCATGCCGACGCCCGAGCTGCGGTTCTTCTCCATCGTCATGAACGTGCAGCAGAAGACCGGCGGCAACCTCGCCGAGGCCCTGGGCAACCTGTCGACGGTGCTGCGGGCGCGCAAGCTGATGCGCGAGAAGATCAAGGCGCTGTCGTCGGAAGCGACCGCGTCGGCGATGATCATCGGCTGCCTGCCCCCGGGCGTGGTGGTGCTGATCTCCGTCACCCAGCCGGGCTACATGTTCCCGATGTTCCACGACCCGCGCGGCCAGCTGATGATGCTGGGCGGCGTGACCTGGATGTCGATGGGCATCTTCGTCATGCGCCGCATGATCAACTTCAAGTTCTGAGGCCCGGCCATGGACAAGGATCTCGCCGCAGTCCTCACCAATCCCGACAACCTGTTCACCGCCTTCGTGTTCGTCGTGGCCTTCGCCACCATCATCACCGTCGCCACGCCCTACATGCGCGGCGGCGGCCTGGAATCGCGGCTGAAGTCGGTGGCCAACCGGCGCGAGGAGCTGCGCCGCAAGTCGCGCGAGGCGCTGGCGGCCGCCAAGCCGGGCTCCACGCTGCGCCACACCGACGAGGGGGTCTACAAGCGGGTCGTCGACCAGCTGCAGCTGTCGCGCCTGCTGGAGGACACCGGGGTCCAGGACAAGCTTGCCCAGGCCGGCCTCAGAGGGCCCAGCGCCATCAGCCGGTTCTACTTCTTCCGCTTCGTGATGCCCTTCATCCTGGGCGCGGCGGCGACCTTCTACCTGTTCGTGATCAACGACTTCCACCTGCCGACGCTGCAGCGGCTGACGCTGTGCATGGGCTTCGTGGTGATCGGCTACTACGCGCCGAACCTGTACATCTCCAACATGGCCCAGAAGCGCCGGGACTCCATCGTCCAGGCCTTCCCCGACTCCCTCGACCTGCTGCTGATCTGTGTCGAATCGGGCATGTCCATCGAGGCGGCG
Organism: Caulobacter sp. KR2-114; assembly: GCF_049446115.1. Lineage (NCBI taxonomy): Bacteria > Pseudomonadati > Pseudomonadota > Alphaproteobacteria > Caulobacterales > Caulobacteraceae > Caulobacter > Caulobacter sp. KR2-114. The sequence goes on along the minus strand of NZ_JBMSEC010000005.1, from coordinate 111,952 downwards.
ATCCAGAAGGTCGGCCAGGAAGTCGGCTCGACCTCCATCGAGCTGGCGGAGGAACTGACCCTGCTCACCGCCGAGCTCAGCTACCTGCCGGAGCGGCGGCTGGCCTATGAGGGCCTGGCCAAGCGGACCAACCACCCGGGCATCAAGTCTGTGGTCACCGCCATGATCCAGGCCGAACGCTACGGCACGCCGCTGGGCGCCGCCCTGCGGGTGATGGCCAAGGAAAACCGCGAGCTGCGCCTCGCCGCCGCCGAGAAGAAGGCCGCGGCCCTGCCGGCGCAGCTGACGGTGCCGATGATCCTGTTCTTCCTGCCGGTGCTGTTCGTGGTCATCCTGGGCCCGGCCATCATCCGCATCCAGGACCAGATGGCGCACCACTAGAGCGGGACTCGTTCACACGGAAGCGTAGCCGGCGTTAACGAGGTAGTTGCTGCACTCTTTGGCGGTGAAGCGGTCGAGGAGCGCGCCAGCGCTTCGCCAGGTCTCCTCGACGGTGCGGGGCTGCGCCTTTCGCATGAGGTGTTTGAGCTTGGAGAAGACCTGCTCGATGGGGTTCAGGTCGGGGCTGTAGGGCGGCAGGAAGATGAGGTGAGCGCCGACGGCGCGGATCGCGGCGCGGGCTTTTCGGCTTTTGTGGCTGCCGAGGTTGTCCATCACCACGACGTCGCCGGGCGAGAGCGCCGGAACGAGGACCTCGCGGAGGTAGAGCAGGAAGAGCTCGCCGTTGATCGGGCCGTCGATCACGAAGGGCGCGTCGATCCGGTCGCTGCGCAGGGCCGCGACGAAGGTCAGGGTCTTCCACTTGCCGTGTGGAGCGTAGCCCTTCAGGCGCTTGCCCCGCAGGCTCCAGCCCCGCAGGGGAGCCATGTTGGTCTTGATCCAGGTTTCGTCGATGAAGACCAGACGAGAGGGATCAACGCTCTTCTGGTGCGTTCTCCAGCGGGCCCGGCGACGGGCTACGTCGGGTCGGAGCTGTTCTTCGGCGAAGGCGCTCTTTTTTTAAAAGTCAGCTCCTGCTCCCGCACGAAGATCCACACCGCCCGCGGCGTCGTCTTGATCCCGCGCTCCGCCAGCTCCGCTGTCAGACCCCGTAGCGTGAACGGCCCCGACGCGATCCGCTCCTCCAGCCACCTCGCCAGATCGCCGCTCAGCGTCCGCGGCTTGCGGCCCCCGATCGCATCCGGCTTCAGCGATCCCGTCTCACGCTCACGGCGCGCCCACTTCGATATGCACGAGGGCGCCACCTGCAGCGCCGCCGCAATCTCGCGATGCGTCTCGCCCGCAGCCCGGCGCGCCATCGCCCGCGCCCGAAGATCCATCGAGTAAGGAGCCGTCATCCCAGCTGGCCTCCCCCAGCAGCCAGGGTGAATCAGCTCTCCGCTGATTTGGGAACCCCGATTCCGCCAGAAAGGAACCCGCTCTAGCTAGGGCCGGCGCTGCGGTTCTCATATCTAAACCACGAACCACACGAACCCTGCCCCTGAAGCCCGCTCACCGGTCCTGTCGAAGCCGGGGCAAGACTCGCCTCGGGCTGGATGTTCGGTGCTCAGCTGGGGCGAAGCCCCGCCCTTCGCCCACTTCGGACCCGTTGGTGTGGTTCGTGGTTCAAGTCCAAGAGGGCATCAGCCCTTGCCCGCGTCGCGCAGTTTCCGTCGGCCGCCCAGCGCCTCCGGTCGGTTGAGGGCCTTGCGGAATTCGTCGCGCTTCTCGTGGATCGAGGCGATCACCAGGCCCATCGGCACGCCGATGTCGACCAGGGTCGCTTCGGACAGCTGCAGCGAAGCCTCCACCGTTTCCGGCACCGCGTCGGTGGCGCCCAGGTCGTACAGCCGGCGGGCGTGGCGGGCGTCGCGGGCGCGCACCACCAGGGTCAGGTCCGGGCGCAGGCCCCGGGCGGCGGCGGTGACCGCCTCGGCCACCTCCGGCGCGTCCATGGTGCAGACCAGGGCGCGGGCCTGCTCCAGCCCCAGCTTGTGCAGGAGTTCAGGGCGACTGGCGTCGCCGAAATAGACGTCGCGCCCGTCGTGGCGGGCGCCGTCCACGAGCCGCATGTCGCGCTCGACCGCCAGCCAGGGAATCTCGTGCCGATCCAGCATCTCGGCCACCAGCCGGCCGACCCGGCCGAAGCCGACGATCAGCACCCGCGCCGCGCCGTCGGGCGCCGGCGGGGCCGCAGCCTCGCTCGCCGCCGGGCGATGGGTCGCGCCCAGCCGCGCGCCCAGCGCGGTCAGCACCGGCGAGACGAACATGGTCAGGGTGGCGGCCACCAGCATCGCCGCGCCCAGGCCGGCCGGCACGACGCCCGCGCCCAGGGCCTGGTTCAGGATCACGAAGGCGAACTCGCCGCCGGCCGCCAGGGCCAGGCCCGTCTCCAGCGCGGCCGGCGTCTTAAGACCGAACAGCCGCGCCAGGCCGGTGACGGCGACCGCCTTGAGCGCGATCAGCCCGGCGGCCGCGCCCAGCACCAGGGCCGGCTGGCGGGCCAGCACGCCGAGGTCCAGGTTGATGCCCAGCGAGACGAAGAACAGGCCCAGCAGCAGGCCCTTGAACGGCTCGATGATCACCTCGACCTCGTGCCGGAACTCGGTCTCGGCCAGCAGCAGGCCGGCGACGAAGGCGCCCAGGGCCATCGACAGGCCGGAGATCGCCGAGATCAGCCCCGCGCCGATCACCACCAGCAGGCAGGCGGCCATGAACAGCTCGCTGCTCTTGGCCCGCGCCACCGACTTCAGCAGCGGTCGCAGCGCCAGCCGGCCGATCGCCACCAGGGCGGCCAGGCCGACGGCGGACGGGGCGAACGCCAGCAGCAGGTGGCGCACGTCGGTGGCCGCGCCGCTGGACGCCAGGCTCAGGGTGACCAGCATCGGCGCCACAGCCAGGTCCTGGAATAGCAGCACGGCGAAGATCGCCCGCCCGCCCTCGCCATGCTGGCGGCGCTGCTCGACCAGGGCCGGCATCACCAGGGCAGTGGACGACAGGGCCAGCGCCGCGCCCAGCACCAGCGCCGCCGGCCACGACGCGCCCAGGGCGTACGCCGCCGCCGCCGCCAGCCCCAGGCATGTCAGCACCTGGGCGCCGCCCAGGCCGAACACCAGCCGCCGCATCAGCCTCAAGCGCTCCCACGACAGCTCAAGCCCGATCATGAACAGCAGGAACACCACGCCCAGCTCGGCGATCTCGGCGATCTCGCCCGGCCTGGAGACGGTCAGGTAGGCCAGCCAGGGGACGGTCCCGGTGAAGGCGCCCAAGCCGCTGGGGCCCAGCGCCACGCCGGCCAGCATGAAGCCCAGGATCGGGCTCAGCTTCAGCCGCTTGAACAGCGGCACCACCACCCCGGCGGTGGCCAGGAACAGGACGACGTCCTTGTAGCTGTCGGTGTGAACGGGTGCGGCCATGCGCCTATATGCCGGCAAGCCTCGCGGCAGGGATAGGGCGGCGGGCGCCTATCCCCAGAATGCCGGATCGGCGGGCGCGACGCGGCCGTCCCGATAGGTCAGGCCGTCCGGCCAGTCGTGCGCCAGCAGCAATGGACCGTCCAGGTCGACGAAGTCGCACTGCTGGGCCAGCACCAGGGCCGGCGCCATGGCCAGGGAGGAGCCGCCCATGCAGCCGACCATGAGCCCGAAGCCCTCGGCGCGCGCCGCCTTCGCCAGGCGCAGGGCGCCGGTCAGGCCGCCGGCCTTGTCGAGCTTGATGTTCACCACGTCGAAGCGCCCGCGCGCCCGTGGGAGGTCGGCCGCGTGGTTGATCAACTCGTCGGCGCACAGGCGCACCGGGCAGGCGTAGCCGTCGAGGTCGGCTTCGTGGCCCACCGGGATCGGCTGTTCCAGCAGCACCACGCCCAGCCCGGCCAGGCGTGGGGCCAGGGCCTTCAGCGTCTCGACGCTCCAGGCCTGGTTCGGGTCAACGATGAAGGCGGGATCCGGGGCGCCGCGGCGGGCGGCGGCGATGGCGGCGAGCGGATCGGCGGCGTCGACCTTGATCTTCAGCACCTTGAAGCCGGCCCGCCGCCGGGCGGCGGCCTCGTAGGCCTCCGGCGGCCGGATGCCGATGGTGTAGGCGCTATCCACCGGGCCGGGCGCCGCGACCCCGGCCAGGTCGAACACCGAGCGCCCCGTCTGTTTGGCTTCCAGGTCCCACAGGGCCGCATCCAGGGCGCAGCGGGCGCCGCCGGGCGGCAGCTGCTCGAGCAGGGCCTCGCGGTCCGCGCCCGCCGCGATCGCCGGCCAGGCCGCCTCGATCTGGGCGGCCATCCCGGCCAGGGTCTCGCCGGCGTAGGTGACGCCATAGCCTTCGCCGCGGCCGCGCCGGCCGGCCGCGTCGGTCAGGGTGACCACCAGGCTCTCGGTCTCGGTCTTGGTCTCGCGGGAGATGGCGAAGGGTTCGGCCATCGCCCAACGCCGGGTCTCGATGCTGAGCGCGATCGGCGCCGGGCGGCTCATGGCGCCAGCATCCGGTCCAGCAGCGCATCGAGGCCGAAGCGCAGGGGATCGAAACAGGGAACGCCGTGCGCCGCGCCGATCTCATCCGCCGCCGCCCGCGCCGACGCCTCGTCCAGCGACGCGGTGTTCAGGCTGATCCCCACCACCCGGGCGGCGGGATTGGTCAACCGCGCGGCCTCGGCGTTGCGCGCGATCGCCTCGGCCAGGCTCACCACCGGAAAGCCGGGATAGGCATGCAGCGTGGTCCGCGTCGGGTCGTGGCACACCACCAGGGCGTCCGGCTGCGAGCCGTGCAGCAGGCCGAGGCTGACCCCGGCATAGGCGGGGTGGAACAGCGAGCCCTGGCCCTCGATGACATCCCAGTGGTCGGGCGCGGCGTCCGGCGACAGGGTCTCGGCCGCGCCGGCGACAAAGTCGGCCACCACCGCGTCGATGGCCACGCCCTGGCCGGCGATCATGATCCCGGTCTGGCCGGTGGCGCGGAAGTCGGCGTCCACGCCACGCGCGCGAAGCGCCTGGGCGATGGCCAGGGCCGCGTACTTCTTGCCCAGGGCGCAGTCCGTGCCGACCGTCAGCAGCCGCCGGCCGCTACGCCGTGCGCCGGTGGCGATCGGGAACGCCTGGTCGGCGTGACGGACGTCGTACAGCCTGCGCCCCAGGCGCGCCGCCGCCTCGCGCACCGCCGGGATGTCGCGCAGCCGGGCGTGCAGCCCGCTGATCAGGTCCAGGCCGGCCTCCAGCGCGGCCAGAAGGCTGGGTATCCAGGTCGGCGGGATGCCGCCGCCGATCGGGGCGACGCCGATCAGCAGGGCGCGGGCGCCGCGCGCCGCCGCCTGCGCCGGGGTCAGCTCGTCCACGCCCAGGTCGACGCCGCAGCCCGGCAGCCGCGCCTGGCCCACCACGTCGTCGCCCCGCCAGTCGCGAACGCCGAACGCGGTCTTGGCCAGCGGTACGGTGGTCACCTCGCCGAGGAACACCAGGAACGGACTGGGAAGGCCGACGACCGGCTGGGGCGCGAGCGGCTCGGCGGCAGGCAGGGGGGCGGCAGGCGACATGGGGCTCCGGGTCCGGGCGCGACGCGCGGGCGCGGCGTTTCTGGGCTGCAGGCACAGAGCCCGCCCGGTCGCGCGCGGACAAATCGCGAATGCTAATGCGGCCATTAGCCCGACCGCGCGGCGGCGCCGGCTGATAGCCTCATTAGAACAAGGCGATAGCCAAACCGCCGGCAGGCCCTAGGACGGCAGGCGATCCGGAGCCCGCCATGTCCAGAGCCGATTTCGCCGCGCGCATCGCCGCGGACCTCGACGCCATCGCCCGTCAGGGGCTGACAAAGCCTGAGCGACGGCTCGCCTCGCCGCAAGGGCCGGTGGTGCGGCTGGCGGACGCCGCCGGCGCCGAGCGCGAGGTGATCAATCTGTGCGCCAACGACTACCTGGGCCTGGCCGGCGATCCGCGGGTGGCGGAGGCGGCGGCGCGGGCCGCGCGCGACGCCGGCGCCGGCATGGCCTCGGTGCGCTTCATCTGCGGCACGCACGTCCTGCACAAGGCGCTGGAGCGGGCGATCGCCGACTACCTCGGATTCGACGACGCGATCCTGTTCGCCGCCGCCTTCGACGCCAACGGCGCGGTGTTCGAGCCGCTGCTGGACGAGGCCGACGCGGTGGTCTCCGCCAGCCTGAACCACGCTTCGATCATCGACGGCATCCGCCTTTGCAAGGCGCGGCGCCATCGCTACGCCGCCGGCGACCTGGCCGACCTCGACGCCCAGCTGGCGGCGGCGCGGGCGGGCGGCGCGCGCGCCGTGCTGCTGGTCACCGACGGGGTGTTCTCGATGGACGGCGAGATCGCCGACCTCGCCGCCGTCACCGCCCTGGCGGACCGCTACGGGGCGCTGGTGATGGTCGACGACTGTCACGCCACCGGCGTGCTGGGCCCGGGCGGGCGGGGCGTGGCGGCGCTGCACGGCGTCGAGGGGCGGATCGACATCCTGACCGGCACCTTCGGCAAGGCGCTGGGCGGGGCCATGGGCGGGTTCGTCGCGGCCAGCGGCCCGGTCGTCGCCCTGCTGCGCCAGCGCGCGCGCCCCTACCTGTTCTCCAACGCTCTGGCCCCGGCGGTGTGCGCCGCCGCGCTGGCGGCCATCGGCATCGCCCGTGGCGACGAGGGCGAGGTCTTGCGCGCCCAGCTGGCGGCCAATGCTGCGAGACTGCGCGACGGCCTCGCCGCGGCCGGCTTCACCCTGGCCGGCGCGGGTCATCCGATCACGCCGGTGATGCTGGGCGAGGCGCGCCTGGCGCAGGCGATGGCCGACGACCTGCTGGGCCGCGGCGTGCTCGTCACCGGCTTCTCCTACCCCGTGGTGCCCAGGGGCCAGGCGCGCATCCGCGCGCAGGTGGGCGCGCGCCACACGGGCGCGCAGATCGACGCCGCCGTCGCCGCCTTCGTCCAGGCGCGCCAGGCCCGCGGAGACCTGGCATGAGCCGGACGATGCGCGCGCTGGCCAAGTTGCAGCCCGCCGAAGGCCTGGCGATGATCGAGGCGCCGGTCCCGGTCCCCGGCCCCGAGGACGTGCTGATCCGCGTGCGGCGCACCGCGATCTGCGGCACCGACCTGCACATCTGGCGCTGGGACGACTGGGCGGCGGCGACCATCCCGACGCCGATGATCGTCGGCCACGAGTTCAGCGGCGAGATCGTCGAGATCGGCCAGGCGGTCACGCGCCCGCTCAGCCTCGGCCAGCGGGTGTCCGGCGAGGGGCACGTGATCAATCCGCACTCGGCGGCCGCGCGCGCGGGCCGCTTCCACCTCGACCCCGACACCTCCGGCGTGGGCGTGAACCGGCCGGGGGCCTTCGCCGAATACCTGCGGCTGCCGGCGTTCAACGTGGTGCCGCTGCCGGACGCGGTCAGCGACGACGTCGGCGCGCTGCTGGATCCGTTCGGCAACGCCATGCACACCGCCCAACAGTTCGAGCTGATGGGTGAGGACGTGCTGGTGACCGGGGCCGGGCCGATCGGGGTGATGGCGGCGGCCATCGCCCGCCGCTCGGGCGCCCGCTCGGTGACGATCACCGACCTCAGCGACGACCGCCTACGCCTGGCCGCGGCGGTGGCGGGGGGCGTGCGCACGGTCAACCCGTCGCGCGAGTCGCTCGCCGACGCCGCCCGGCAGGAGGGCGTGCGCGACGGCTTCGGCGTGGCGATGGAGATGTCCGGCGCGCCGGCGGCCATCGAGCAGGCGGTGGAGATGCTGGCGATGGGCGGCAAGCTGGCGCTGCTAGGCCTGCCGGCGCGGGCCATGGAGGTGGTCTGGTCGCGGGTGATCCTGAAGGCCCTGACCATCAAGGGCGTCTACGGGCGCGAGATGTTCGAGACCTGGCGCAAGATGTTCGGCCTGCTGCACGGCGGCCTCGACCTGGAGCCCCTGATCACCCACCGCTTCGCCGCCGCCGACTTCGAGGCCGGCTTCGACGCGGCTCTTTCCGGGCGCGCCGGCAAGGTGGTGCTGGCCTGGTAGGGCCGCGCGGCGCCAAAGCTTTGAGCAACGCGCGCCTCCCGCGCGTCAACCCTCGCTATTGGGGGCAAGCAATGCTTGCCCAGGCCAAGTGTTGGCCCAGCTTATGGCCCGGCTAATGGACACATTAGCTTTGCGGATTTGTCATCGGAACGTCGATCCGCACCCTTCGAGACCGATGTCGCGCCCCGGTCGGGCGTCGCAATCGAGGGGATCTCCAATGAACACGATCGGCTCGCGTGAACTCCGGACCCAGGGGCGCCGAGGCCTCATGGCGGGCGTGGCCCTGGCCTCGCTGGTCGCCGCCGCGCCCGCCGCGCGGGCGGCCGCTGCGCCGATGCCCGGCGCCCCGGCCGGGACCGGCCAGGCCCAGAGCGCCGAACAGATCGGCGAGGTGCTGGTCACGGCGCAGAAGCGCACCGAACGCCTGCTGGACGTCGCCGCGCCGGTGACCGCCGTGGGGGCGGCGGACCTGGCCCGGGACTCGGCGGTGAAGTTCGAGGACTACGCCTTCAAGGTGCCGGGCCTGAACCTGATCTCCGACCGCGCCGGCCAGACCCAGATCGTCATGCGCGGCATCACCACCGGCTCGCCGGTCAGCTCCACCGTGGCGACCTACGTCGACGACACGCCCTATGGCTCGTCCACCTCGGCCGCGCTCGGCGGCGAGCTGACGCCGGACCTCGACCCCAGCGACATCCAGCGCGTCGAGGCGCTGCGCGGACCGCAGGGCACCCTCTATGGCGCCAGCGCCCTCGGCGGCCTGGTCAAGTTCGTCACCGTCGCGCCCAACACCCGGGAAACGGCCGGCCGCATCGAGGTCGACGGCAGCGCGGTGGCCCACGGCGGCCAGGGCTACGGCGTGCGGGGCATGCTGAACATCCCGCTGGTGAGCGACACCCTGGCGGTGCGGGTCAGCGCCTACGACCGGCGCGACCCTGGCTTCATCGACGACCCGCAGCTCGGCCGGCGCGACGTCAACACCACCCGGGTGGACGGCGGTCGCGTCTCGGTGCTGTGGACCCCGACCCGCCAGCTCTCGGTCCGGCTCACCGCCGCCCTGCAGGACCTGAAGAGCGCGGCGACCTCGGACGAGGACGTCAATCTGGTGGGCGGCGCCCTGGTCCCGGTGGCCGGGCCGCTGCAGCAGATCCGCTACACGAACGAGCCCCTGAGCATCCGCTACCGGATCTACAGCGGCACGGCCAACTACGATCTCGGCTGGGCCAGCCTGACCTCGATCACCAGCTATTCGACGCTGCACGAGACGGCGCTGGTCGACGAGACCACCACCTTCGGCGCGATCGGCACGGCGATCACCGGCATCCCGAACTTCGGCACCAGCACCGGTTCCGTGCTGCGCCAGAACAAGGTCACCCAGGAGGTGCGCCTGGCCTCGCCCACCGGCCAGACGCTGGAGTGGCAGGGCGGGTTCTTCTACACGCACGAGACCAGCAACCGCGACGAGCCGACCTTCGCCTTCGACACGGTCACCGGCGCCCAGACGCTGCCGGACAACGCCTTGTTCTTCGCCAACCTGCGCTCGACGTATACGGAATACGCGGTGTTCGGCGACGTGACCTACCACTTCACGCCCAAGCTCGACCTGATGGCCGGCCTTCGCTACAGCCACAACGACCAGACCTTCGCCCTGGCGGAGGACGGCGCCTTCGTCGGCGGTCCCAGCAGCCAGGCCGGCGTTTCCGCCGACCACAGCGTCACCTTCCTGGTGACCCCGCGCTACAAGTTCGACGACAACAACATGGTCTACGCCCGCATCGCCTCGGGCTACCGGCCGGGCGGCCCCAACGCGCCGACCCCCTCGGACATCGCCGCCGGCGTGCCGCTGGCCTATCGACCCGACACCCTCACCAACTACGAGATCGGCTACAAGGCGGCGCTGCTGAACCACCGGCTGACGCTGGACCTGTCGGCCTTCTACATCGACTGGCAGGACATCCAGATCGAGACCGATTTCAACGGCATCACCAGCAACGGCAACGGCGGCAGCGCCCGCAGCGACGGCGTCGAGGCCAGCGCCACCCTGACGCCGATGCACGGCCTCACCCTGTCCGGCAACCTGGCCTATACCGACGCCCAGCTCACCGAGGACGCCCCCGGCGTGAACGGGCGCAACGGCGACGCCCTGCCCAATGTGCCCAAGTGGGCCGCCAGCCTGAACGTCGACTACGACTTCCCGATCACCGCCAGCCTGGCCGGTTTCGTCGGCGGCAGCGTGCGCTACCTCGGCGATCGCCCCTCGGGCTTCGTCACCGGCTCGCCGAGCGGCTTCGTGCGCCCGACCCTGCTGGCCTACGCCACCGTCGACCTGCGCGCGGGCGTCTCGCACGACCGGTTGTCGTTCACGCTGTGGATCAAGAACGTCGGCGACACGCGCGGCCTCAACAACGTCACCTCCCTGGCGCTCAGCGGCTATTCCAACCCGTTCACCGCTTCGGTGATCCAGCCACGCACCGTCGGCCTGTCGGTCAGCGCCGGATTCTGAGCTTGAGCGGACGGGGCGGCTGGCCGCATCGTCCGCTCGACGGCCCGCCCCCGGCCCCGTCCTCTCCGTTGAGGGACGGGCGCCTTCCAGAGAGACGCCCATGACGCTTCCCCGCCGCCGCCCGACCCGGTGGCCTGTCGCCGGCCTGGCGGCGCTCGCCTGGGGCCTGAGCCTCGGCGCCGCCCAGGCCGCGCCGGCGCCGGTGGCCGACCACCACATGCACATCTTCTCGCCGGAGGCGTCGCGGATCCTGACCATCATCTGCGACCGGGTCGGCCCCAAGAAGTGCCCGCCGGAGATCGCCAAGAGCCCGTCCACGGGCGACGACGTGGTGGCCGCCCTCGACGCCGCCGGAGTGCGGCGCGGCGTGCTGCTGTCCACGGCCTATTTCTTCGGCTCGCCGGAGCTGAAGGACCTGCATCTCGACGTCGCCCGCGAGACCCGGGCGGAGAACCAGTTCGTGGTCGGCCAGGCGCAGGCGCACTGCGAACGGCTGACCGCCTTCATCAGCGTCAATCCCCTGCTGCCCAACGCCGTGGACGAGGTGCGGCACTGGGCTCGCGCCGGTGGGGCGGCGGGGCTGAAGCTGCATCTTGGCAACTCCCACTTCGACTTCCGCGACCCCGCCCAGGTCAGGCGCCTGGCCGCGGTGTTCCGCGCCGCCCAGCAGGGGCGCCTGGCTATCGTCATCCACATGCAGACCGGCGCCGCCGACTACGGCGCCCGCGACGTGGCGATCTTTCTGCGCCAGGTGGCCTCGCAGGCGCCGACCACGCCGATCCAGATCGCCCATGCGGCCGGCGGCGGCGGGGTGGACAAGGGCGAGCTGTCGGCGCTGACCGCCTTCGCCGACGCCTTCGCGCGGCGCCCGGCCGCGCACCGCAACATCTTCTTCGACCTGGCGATGGTGCCCGACGAGATGTCCAACACCCGCAAGATCGCCGCCGCGCCGGCCGACGTCGCCGCCCTGAAGGCGCAGATGCGCCGCATCGGCCTGACCCGGTTCGTGCTGGGTTCGGACTGGACCTCCGGCCTGAACCTGGCCCCGTATTTCGAGGACGAGCGCGCCGCCCTGGCGCTGGGCGACGACGACTGGGCCGCCCTGGCGGCCCGCGCCGCGCCCTATCTGAAGACGCCCGCGGCCAGCTGTGCGGGCGGGCGCTAGATGGCCGTCGCGCCGAACCGGCGGCAGGCGCTGGGCGCCCTCTCGGCCGGAGGACTGCTGGCCGCCCCGGCCGCCCAGGCGGCGACCTCGGGTCCGGCCGTGACCGTCGCCCCCATCGACCCGGCGGCCATCGACGGCGTGGTCTCCGGCTTCATGCGGCTGTTCGAGATTCCCGGCCTGGCGGTGGCCGTCGTGCAGCCCGGCCAGGCGCCGATCGTGCGCGGCTATGGCGTGCGCGTGCTGGGCCAGGCCGCCCAGGTCGATGCCGACACCCAGTTCGCCATCGCCTCGAACAGCAAGGCCTTTCTGACCGCCTGCCTGGCCTTGCTGGTCGACGCCGGCAAGCTCGGCTGGGACGACCTGGTCGTCGACCATCTGCCGGACTTCCGCATGTCCGACCCGCGGGTCACCAGCATGATGACGGTGCGCGACCTGCTGACCCACCGCAGCGGTCTGCCGCTGGGCGCCGGCGACCTGCTGCAGTTCCCGCGCACAGACCACACGGCCGAGGACGTGCTGAAGGCCCTGCCGTACTTCAAGCCGGCGCGCGGCTTTCGCGCCGGCTACGCCTACGACAACAGCCTGTACATCGTCGCCGGCCTGCTGCTGCAGCGGGTTTCCGGCCTCGGCTGGGACGACTTCGTCCGGACGCGGATCTTCCAGCCGCTGGGCATGACGCAGGCGGTGTCCAACCCGACGATGCGCTTGTCGCCCAACCACGCCGGCCGCCATGCCCGCCTGGGGCCCCCTGTGATCGGCATGGGGCCCGTGCAGGTGATCCCCGCCGACGAAGGGGCCATCATCGGGCCGGCCGGCGGCATCGCCGTCAGCGCCGCCCAGATCGTCCCCTGGCTGCAGGTTCAGCTCGGCCGGGGCGCCCTGCCGGACGGCCGGCGACTGTGGAGCGAAGCCCAGGCCGACGAGTTGTGGAAGCCGCAGACGATCGTCTCCAGCAGCGCGGGCCCCACCGCGGAGGCGCCGCAGCGGGCGGTGATCGCCGCCTACGCCCTGGGCTGGGGCGTGGCCGACTATCGCGGGCGGCGGATGCTGTCGCACGGCGGCGGACTTGCCGGCCAGATCACCCGCACGGCCCTGCTGCCCGAGCAGGGCGTGGGCCTGGCGGTGTTCAGCAACTCCCAGGAGGAGGACGCCGTCTCGGCCCTGCGCTACGCCCTGGCCGACCGCCTGCTCGGCGCGCCGGCGTTCGACTGGGTCGGCTTCGCCCTCAACGCGCGGGACAAGGCGGAAGCGGAGGTGAGAAAGGTGCTGGCGGCGGACGGGGCCTTCGCGCCGCCGCCTGGCGGCCCGAGCCTGGCGCTGGAGCGCTACGCCGGCCGCTACCGCGACCCGTGGTATGGCGACATCGTCGTCAGCCGCCGGGGCGCGGGCCTGGCCATCGCCTTCACCCACACCCCGGTGTTCACCAGCGTGCTGGAGCCGTTCGGGCCCGACGCCTTCCGCACCCGCTTCCCGGCCACGGCCGGCGAGGATGCGGTGGTGACCTTCGCCGTACATGACGGGGCAGTAACCGGGGTGACCATGCGCCCGCTCTCGCCCCTCGCCGACTTCAGCTTCGATTTCCAGGACCTGGCCTTCGCGCCCGTGCGCGACTGACGCCCAAGGCGGGCCAGCGGAGTGCCTCATGACCCTCGTCGACATCACCGTGGGCGATCACGCCCTGATCGCCCGGCTCGAGGAGGCGCTGGCGCCGCGCACCTGCGCCGCGTTCCGGGCGATGATGCCCTATCAGGACCAGCTGATCCACGTGCGCTGGAGCGGCGAGGGATGCTGGATCCCGATGGGGCCCAAGGCCTTCGACCTGCCCTGGGAGAGCCACACCTGCTATCCGCGGCCGGGACAGTTCATCTTCTATCCGGGCGGCCTCAGCGAGACCGAGATCCTGCTGGCCTACGGCGAGGTGCGCTTCTCCAGCCGCTTCGGCCAGTTGCCGGGCAACCACTTCCTGACGGTGGTCGAGGGGATGGAACACCTGACCGACCTGGGCCACGCGACCCTCTGGCGCGGCGCCCAGCCGATACGCTTCGCGCTGCGTCACGTCCAGGCCGAGTCCGCCGCCGCGGTCGCAGGCGCCTGATGCGCAGGCGGTGGGGCGGCGGGTGGGACGCGCAGACCTCGGCGCGATTGCCGCCCTCGCATGGCTTCCGATAGGACGCTGAGATGGCCACGCCGCCCGCCGACGAACCCGACGCCCACCGGCTGGACGCCCAGCTGCTGTCGGACCTGTGGATCTTCCGCGCCGCCGCGCGGCTGGGCTCGGTGACCCGCGCCGCCGAGCAGCTCGGCGTCACCCAGGGCGCGGTGAGCCAGAGGGTGCTGCGGCTGGAAGGACGGCTGGGGGCGCCGCTGTTCCTGCGCGCCAAGGGGCGCATGGTGCTGACGGAGGCGGGCCAGAACCTGCTGGAGACCATGACCCAGGTGGCGCTGCTGCTGAACGACAGTCTCAGCCGGGTCAACCGCGTGCAGCGCAACGCCATCGTCGTCAGCTGCATCCCGTCGCTGGCCATGGAGTGGCTGGTGGGTCACCTGGAGGACTTCTATCAGGCGCATCCCGGCATCGAGGTGTTCGTCCGCGCCGAGATGGCGGCCTCGACCATCGACCGCATGGACCAGCACGGCATTGACGTGTGCATCGACTACGAGCCCGACCCGACCAGCGATCTGCACCAGCTGGCGCTGGTGCGCGAGCTGACCCTGCCGGTGTGTTCGCGCGGCTATCGCGAGGCGCGGCTGGATGGCGGCCCCGAGGCGGCGTCCGGCGTCACCCTGCTGCACGACGACGCCCCGTGGTGGGGCGCGCCGGCCGACTACGAGTGGACCACCTGGCGCGCGGGCAGCGGCCTCGACTGGCCGGGCCGTCCGGCCGGCGCACGGCACTTCAACCTGTCGCACCTGGCCTACCATGCGGCCATGACCGGCCAGGGGGTCGCCCTGGGCCGCTCGATCATGGTCAACCGGCTGATGGCGCACGGCGACCTGGTGGCGGCGGTGGACGCGCCGCCGGCGCCCGGCTCCTTCTATCGCGTGCTCACCCACCGGCCCGGCGACGCCCGCTCGCCCGTGCGCCGGTTCGGCAAGTGGTGCGGCGAGGCCATGGCCCAGACCCAGCGCGAGACGCTGGGATTGCTCGGCCGCGCGCCGTAGGGATCGGGAACCGGCCAGCCCGCGCCAGGCGTCAGGCTGGCGGCAGCGCGTGCGCCTGGGCCAGTAGGCGCTCGAACTCGTCGTCCGGCAGCAGTGAGCCCCCGGTCAGCCAGGCCACTTGCACCGCCCCCTCGGGGACCAGATCGGGCGCCCGGGCGCGGGTCAATTCGGCGGCGGCCAGCGCCGCGGCGGCCGAGGGCTCCAGCCGCAGGCCGGCCTCGCGCCAGGCCCGGGCGATCCAGCGCAGCATGGCCGCGTCGCTGACCGCGGCGACGGCGTCGATGTTGCGGCCGATGGCGTCCAGCGCCAGGGGCGAGGCGCTGGCCACGGCCAGGC
The DNA here is from genome assembly GCF_049446115.1 of Caulobacter sp. KR2-114. Taxonomy (NCBI): domain Bacteria; kingdom Pseudomonadati; phylum Pseudomonadota; class Alphaproteobacteria; order Caulobacterales; family Caulobacteraceae; genus Caulobacter; species Caulobacter sp. KR2-114. Next base: position 96,828 of record NZ_JBMSEC010000005.1, on the reverse strand, counting down.
CGTCGGCGAGGGTGTCGTTGCCGAGGCCGAGGTCATAGACGCTGACCGGGCGACCGCCACCGACCGCCAGGGCCGCCAGCACGCAGGCCGAGGCGACCGGCTCGACGAACACCACCCGCACGTCGGCGCCGTAGATCCGCTTCAGCCCGGCGGCTATTCCTCCCGGCGCGCCGCCCACGCCGCATGGCAGCCAGACCACCAGCGGCCGCTTCGGGCCGATCTCCAGCCGCCGTTCGCGCAGCTGGCCGGCCAGTTCCGCCGCCGCCGCCGCATAGCCGACGAACAGCCGGCGCGAGGCCTCGTCGTCGACGAAATAGGCCCCCTCGGTCTTGGCGCGCTCGCGGGCGCGCGCCACCGCCAGGCCATAGTCGCCAGCGTGCTCGACGACCTCGACGCCGATGGCGCGCAGGCGGGCCTTCTTCCAGGCCTTGGCCTCGCGCGACATGTGCACCTCGGCGCGCAGGCCGAACGCCCGCGCGGCGACGCCGACCGCGAAGCCGAGGTTGCCGGTGCTGGCCACCGCCAGCCAATGGCGCGACAGGGCCGCCACCGCCGCCGGCTCGAGCAGCCGCAACATCGGCTCGCCAGGCGCCCAGACGCCCGCGGCCCCGGCCAGCGATTCCACGTGACAGAGCACCTCGTAGACCCCGCCACGCGCCTTCACCGAGCCGGCGATCGGCAGGGCGTGATCGCCCTTCAGCCAAAGGTCCCATCCGTCCGGAGCCGGGCTCAGCGCCGAGCGCACCTGTCCGTCCCAGCCGTCCGCCGGGAACAGCCGGGCCAGCGCCGGCGCGAAGCGCGTGAAGCGGTCCTGGGCGTCCGCCGCCTCGCCGCCGTCCAGCGGCGCGCGATCGGCCTCCAGCCGCGCGGGGCCAGGCCGCCGCCACAGCGCCGGCTCGCCCCGCCGCAAGGCGCCCAGCACCGCCTCGGCCTCGCCGTCCGCCACCCCGGGTACGCCACCGTCCATGCCGTCAATGACCCCGCCTGCGCCTCCGGATGCAAGTCCGGATCGCTAATGGCGCCATCAGGAAGCGACGGGGCCGGTTGTGCGCTGGAGCCCCCATCCCGGCCTTCGGCCGTACTTCCCCCAGAGGGGGAAGAGAGCCTTCGCAGCAGCTGGGCTTCCGTTCTCTTCCCCCTCTGGGGGAAGCACCCGCGAAGCGGGGGTAGGGGGCTCCAGCCGGACTCAGGCGCTCGCGCTAATGCCTCGATTAGCTTTGCCGGGCTTGCGTTGGGCAGGCGCTTGGGGCGCAGATGGCGCATGCGCATCTACATCTCCGCCGATATCGAGGGCGTCGCCGGCGTGGTCTCGCGCGGGGCCCTGTCGCCGGGCGGCTTCGAGTACGAGCGGGCGTGCGACTGGATGACCGATACGGTGCTGGTCGCCTGCGAGACCCTGCGCGAACTCGGCGCGGACGAGGTGGTGGTCAGCGACTCGCACGGCAACGGCCAGAACATCCGCTACGCGCGGATGCCCGACTACGTCAGCCTGGTGCGCTCCTGGCCGCGGCCGCTGGGGATGATGCAGGGGGTGGAGGTCGGCGCCTACGACGGGGCGCTGCTGATCGGCTACCACGCCGGCGCCACCAGCCTGGGCGGCACCCTGGCGCACACCATGAGCGGCGAGTTCTTCCACGAGGTGCGGTTCAACGGCCAGGTGCTGTCCGAGGCCGGCATCAGCGCGGCCCTGGGCGGCCACTACGGCGTGCCCGTGCTGCTGATCGCCGGTGACGACGTGGCCGTTGCCGAGACCCGCGGCCTGCTGGGCGACATCGCCGCCGCGACGCTGAAGACCAGCTATGGCTTCCTGTCGGCCCTGACGGCGGCGCCGGGCGTAGCACATCAGCGGCTGCGCGAGGGCGTGCGCGAGGCGGTGGGCCTGATCGGCCGGGCCGCGCCGTTCGTGATCGCCGGCCCCGTCGACCTGCAGATCCGTCTTCGCACCCGCTTCGTCGCCGAATGGCTGAGCTACCTGCCCCAGGTGGAGCAACGCGACGCCTTCACCGTCGGCTACCGCGCCGCCGACGTCGTGGCCGCCTCGCGCTTCCTGCAGTTCCTCACCAACGCCCGGACAGCGGTCGGCTAGGGGCTGGGCCATCGTACGGCGGCGCGGCCAGCGACCTTCCTAATGACGGCATTAGGCTTGGCGATTTGTCTTGTCCTGGCGGGTGCGCTGACCTTGGCCGATGAGCGCCGCATCCCTGCATGACTGACCGCGCGAGGCCTGAGTTCCGATCCGCTGCCAGCGACTGGTTCGGCCAGCCGCGCGGGCTGACGATCCTGTTCCTGACCGAGACCTGGGAGAAGTTCTCCTACTACGGCATGCGCTCGCTGCTGGTCTATTACATGACCCGCCAGCTGATGCTGGGCCAGCAGCGCGCCTCGATGGTCTACGGCCTCTATACGGCGCTGGCCTATCTGACGCCGATCGTCGGCGGGGCGCTGGCCGACCGCTGGCTGGGGCGACGACGCGCGGTGATCATCGGCGGGTCGGTGATGGCCGTAGGCCACTTCATGATGGCCTTTCCGCAGCTGTTCTATCCGGCGCTGGCGACCATCGCCGCCGGCAACGGCCTGTTCCTGCCCAGCCTGCCCGGCCAGGTGGGCGCCCTCTACGATGCGGCGGATCCGCGGCGCCGCTCGGCCTACAGCGTCTACTACGTGGGCATCAACCTGGGGGCTTTCCTGGCGCCGCTGGCCTGCGGCGGCGTGGGCGAACTGGCCGGCTGGCACTGGGGCTTCGCCCTGGCCGGCGTCGGCATGCTGGCGGGACTGACGATCTATGTGGCCGGCGGGCGGTGGTTGCCGGCCCAGCCGCCCCGTCCCGTCGCGGCGGCGGTCGCCGGGCCTCGGACTGGCGCCACGGACCTGCGCACCTCGCTGGGCCTGATGCTGGCCGTGGGGCTGGCGGTGGTGGTGCTGCGCGGCGCCTACGAGCAGATCGGCAACACCGTCGCCCTGTGGACCGCCGCGCGCGTCGATCGCGGCGTCGGCGCCGGGCTGGCGATCCCGATGACCTGGTTCCAGGCCCTGAACCCGCTGCTGATCTTCGTTCTGACCCCGCCGCTGGTGAGGCACTGGCGACGTCGGGCGGCGCGGGGGCGCGAGCCGGGGTCGGCGGTGAAGATGGCGACGGGGGCGGCGATCATGGCCGGGGCCTACCTGCTGCTGGCCGCCGTCTCGCAGGCCGCGCAGGGCGGCCAGGCCAGCTGGATCTGGCTGGCCCTGTTCACCGCCGTGCTGACGGCGGGCGAGCTGTTCGTGCTGCCGGTGGGCCTGGGCCTGTTCGCGCGTCTGGCGCCCGCAGCCCTTGCGGCCACGGCCATCGCCGGCTGGTTCCTGGCCACTTTCGCCGGCAACCTGCTGGCGGGCGCCCTGGGCACGCTGTTCACCGGCCTTGGCGAGGCCCGGTTCTTCCTGGCCATGGCGGGCCTGGCGGGCGCCGCGGCGGTGATGCTGCTGGCCCTGGCCCGGCCGGTCGCGCGGGCGGAGACCGCCCTGGCCGCCTCGCCCGACCCGGACCTCAACCCCGCCCCGCCGCCCGTCCTGCGGCAAGCCGTATGACCGCCCCGCCGCCGCCTGCGCCCGACATCGCGCGGCTGATCGGCTTCTATGGCCGCGGCGCGCGTCGGCTGACCGTGTTCGAGGACGGCGGCAGGCTGTTCGCCGAAGGGCCGGGGGTCCCGCGCACGGCGTTCGATCCGCCGCACGGCGGCCTGCGCCAGGCGCGAGGCGGCCTGGTGCTCGACGCGCGCGCCCGCCCGCCCGTGCTGCGGGTCGGCGACGAGGCCCTGGCTTGGCGCGACCTCGACGCCGAGGCGGCGGCCATCCCGCCCGCCGCCGCCCCCCGCAACGCCGCCCAGGATCCGTCCACGTCCATCGCGACGCCGCCGGCCGAGCCGGGCCCCTTCCGGCCCGACGACCTGGTCGACGTCACCGTCATCGATCCGGCCCTGCGGCTCGATCTGCGCTACGCCACCGCGAACAACTTCATGGGCTTGGCCCTCTACGACCGTGCGCTGGCCTGCCTGCAGCGCCCGGCCGCGCAGGCCCTGGCCCGGGCGCACGCCGACCTGCAGGCGCAGGGGTTCGGCCTGGTGGTGCTGGACGCCTACCGCCCGTGGTCGGTCAGCCGCCTGTTCTGGCTGGCGATCGACCCGCGCTGGAGGGCCTATGTGGCGGATCCGGCGGTGGGCTCCAAGCACAACCGCGGCTGCGCCGTCGACGTCACCCTGTGCGACCTGGCCACCGGCGCCCAGGCCGACATGCCCAGCCGCTACGACGAGGCCTCGCCTCGGTCCCATGCCGACTTCATCGGCGGCGCCGCGCGCCAGCGCTGGCTGCGCGAGCGCCTGCGCGCGGCGATGCAGGCGGCGGGCTTTGGGGTCGAGCCGCTGGAGTGGTGGCACTTCGACTTCCACGCCTGGCGCGACTACCGGCTGAACGACACGCCCCTGGCCGCGCTCGACGCGGGGCGGCGGCGCGGGTGACGGCGTGGGTGACAGCGAGGGGGCGCGACATCCTGGGCCACCCGCGGGGGCTGACCATCCTGGCCGCGGCCGAAGCCTGGGAGCGGTTCTCGTTCTACGGCCTGCAGGCGCTCCTGACCCTGTACATGGTCCGCGAGCTGCTGCTGCCGGGCCACGCCGGGCGCGTGGCCGGGCTGGCGGCCCTGCGCCACGCGCTGCAGGGCGGCGCGGCGCCGATCAGTGACCAGGCGCTGGCGTCGGCGATCTTCGGCCTCTACGGCGGGGCCATCTACCTGTCGCCGATCCTCGGCGGCCTGGTGGCCGACCGCTGGCTGGGGCGGCGGCGCACGATCGTCCTGGGCGCCGTGCTGATGGCGGCCGGCCACTTCCTGATGAGCTTCGAGCCGCCGTTCCTGCTGGCCCTGGCCTGCATGGTCCTGGGGGCGGGGTGCTTCAAGGGCAACATCGCCGCCCAGGTCGGCGCCCTCTATGCGCCGGGCGACCAGCGCCGCGCCGACGCCTTCCAGATCTTCTACGCCGGCATCAACACCGGAGCGATCTTCGCGCCCCTGGTCTGCGGCACGCTGGGCGAGGACGTCGGCTGGCGCTACGGCTTCGCCGTGGCCGGGGTGGGCATGCTGGTGGGCCTGGCGATCTACCTCGCCGGCTGGCGTGACCTGCCGCCGGAAACCGCCGCCCCCGCGCCCGACGGGGCGAAGACGGCGTCCGCGCCGCTGAGCCGGCACGAGTGGAAGGTGGTGCTGCTGCTGTTCGGCCTGCTGCCGTTCCTGGCGCTGGGCCTGGTCGCCAACCAGCAGCTCGGCAACGCCTATCTGCTGTGGGCGCGCAGCCACATCGACACCCGCCTGTTCGGCCACGCCCTGCCGCTGACCTGGCTGCTGTCGCTGGAGACCCTGGCCACCCTGGCGTGCCTGGCTGGCTCGGCCCGATTCTGGACGCTGTGGGCCCGGCGACGGCGCGAGCCGGACGAGATGACCAAGGTGGTGCTGGGACAGGCGCTGATGACCGCCGCGCCGCTGGTGCTGGCGGCCGCCTCGGCCATCACGGCGACCACCGGTCGGACGGTGTCGCTGGCCTGGCCGGTGGGCTTCTCGCTGCTGAACGAGATCGGCTTCGCCAACGTGCTGCCCGTGACCCTGGCGCTGTATACCCGCCTGGCGCCCCGGCCGCTGACCGGCGCCATCGTCGGCGTCTACTATCTGCAGCTGGTGGGCGCGAACCTGCTGGCGGGGGCCCTGGGCGGGCTGCTGGACAAGCTGCCGGCCACCGCCTTCTGGGGGCTGCACGCGGGCCTGGCCGCCGTCGCCACCCTGGCGCTGCTCGCCGTGCGCCTGAGGCTGCGAGGCCTGTACGCCTGACCGCGCCGCCTTCCCATCCGGAGAAGCTGGAACGCGTTTGACTTCCCCGGGATCAGCCGGCCTATGGTTGCTTCAAATGCACGCCCGCAAAGGGCGGCCTGTCCCTGGGAGAAGATGCCGCCATGACCGTCTGGAACTACGCCAATCTCTGGGAATCCATCGCCGCGGCCATTCCGCAGCGGCCGGCGCAGATCCATGGCCAGCGGGTGATCTCCTGGGCCGACTTCGACCGCCGGGCCAACGCCCTGGCGCGCCATCTGCTGGACCGGGGCCTGGGCCGGCAGGCCAAGGTGGCGGCCTATCTCTACAACGCGCCGGAGTACCTCGAGACCTACTACGCGGCGTTCAAGGCGGGGCTGGCGCCGGTCAACACCAACTACCGCTATGTCGCCGACGAGCTGATCTATCTGTTCGACAACGCCGACGCCGAGGCGGTGGTGTTCCACGCCTCGTTCACGCCCACCGTCGAGCAGATCCGCGCGCGCCTGCCGGGGGTGAAGGCCTGGATCGCAGTGGCCGAGCCGGGCCACCCCGTCCCCGGCTTCGCCGACGACTACGACGCCATCGTCGCGCGTGACGCGGGCCGGACGGAGGCCCCCTGGGGGCGTTCGGGCGACGACCTGTTGATCCTCTACACCGGCGGCACCACCGGCATGCCCAAGGGGGTGATGTGGCGCCAGGAGGACCTGTTCTTCGTGCTGGGCGCCGGCGGCAACGTGCTGCTGGGCGTCCCGCCGCTGGCGACGATCGAGGAGGCCGGCGAGCGCGCGAAGTTGGCCGAGCCCGCCGTCACCATCGCCGCCGCACCGCTGATGCACGGCACCGCCCAGTTCACCTCGCTGGGCTCGCTGACCGCCGGGGGCGCGGTCGCCTGCCTGCCGTCGACGCGGTTCAACGCCGTCGAGTTCTGGAACGAGGCCGAGCGGCTGAAGGCCACCAGCGCCGCCATCGTCGGCATGGCCTTCGCCCAGCCGCTGCTGGAGGAGCTCGATGCCCATCCCGGCCGCTGGGACCTCTCCAGCCTGCGCCGGCTGGGGTCCTCGGGCACGGTCTGGAGCATGGAAAACAAGCAGGGGCTCTTAAAGCACCTGCCGGACTGCGCCATCTTCGACAGCCTGGGCTCGTCCGAGGCCGTGGGGCTGGGCGCGTCGTCGTCGGCCGCCGGCCAGACTGCCGAGACGGCCAAGTTCATGGTCGGGCCGAACAGCGCCGTGTTCACCGAGGACGGCCGCCGGGTCGAGCCGGGCTCGGGCGAGAAGGGCCTGGTGTGCGTCTCCGGCTTCCTGCCGGTGGGTTACTACAAGGACCCGGAGAAGACCGCCCGCACCTTCCGCGAATTCGAGGGGCGCCGCTGGTCCGTGCCCGGCGACTTCGCCACCGTCGAGACGGACGGCTCGCTGAAGCTGCTGGGCCGCGGCTCGCAGGTGATCAACACCGGCGGCGAGAAGGTCTTCCCAGAGGAGGTCGAAGAGGCGATCAAGACGTTCCCGGGCGTGAAGGACGCCGCGGTGGTCGGCGTGCCGGACGCGCGCTTCGGCGAGCGCATCTGCGCGGTGGTGGAGACCGACGGCTCGACCCCCGGCCTGCCGGAGATCTCCGAGCACGTGCGCCAGCATCTGGCCGCCTACAAGGCCCCGCGCGAACTGGTGCTGGCCCCCATCGCCCGCGCCCCCAACGGCAAGCTCGACTACAAGGGCGTCCGCGCCCGGGCGCTGCAGGCGCTGGGCCTGCCGGCCTGACGAAGGCCTGCGCGACCCCTCACCGCGCATGAACGATTTGTAAGACGCCGACGGGCCGGGCTTTGTTACAGAGAGCGATCCGCTGCAATCATCTTGCCGAGCTCTCCGCACATCATGAAAAAGCTTTTCCTCAGCGCCGCCGCCGTGGCGATCCTGGCCGGCGCCGTGGCGCACGCCGACGACGCCGGCCTTGCCCCGCAGCGCCAGGGCGCCTGGGGCTTCGACCTCGCGGGCCGTGACACCGCCGTCTCACCGGGCAAGGATTTCTACGACTACGCCAACGGGGCCTACGAGAAGGCGCTGGTGATCCCCGCGGACCGCACCCGCTATGGCGCCTTCGACGCCCTGGCGGCGCTGTCGGAGGACCGGGTCAAGGCGGTGCTGGAGACGGCGGCGGCGACCCCGAACGCCACCGGCGACCAGGCCCGGGTGGCAAACTTCTACAAGGCCTTCATGGACGAGGGGCGGATCGAGGCCCTCGGGGCCCGGCCGCTGGCCGCAGACCTGCGGGCTATCCGCGCCGCCAAGGGTCGCGAGGGCATCGCCCGGCTGATGGGCCAGGCCAACGCCAGCTTCCTGTCGAGCGTGTTCCAGGTCGGCATCGGCACCGACGCCAAGGATCCGGTGCACTATGCGGTCTACGTCGACCAGGCCGGCCTCGGCCTGCCCGACCGCGACTATTACCTGGAGCCGAAGTTCGCCGAGACCAAGGCCAAGTACGAGGCCTACGTGGCGCAGATGCTGCAGATGGCCGGCTGGCCGGACGCCAAGGGCCAGGCCAAGGCGATCGTCGCCATGGAGACCCGCATCGCCCAGGCCAGCTGGTCGAAGGCCGAGCAGCGCGACCCGGTGAAGAGCTACCACCCTATGTCGCCGGCCGAGCTGGCGGCCGCGGCGCCGGGCTTCCCGTGGCAGGCCTGGCTGGCCGGGGCCGACCTTGGCGGGGTCAAGCGGGTGATCGTCGGCGAGGACAGCGCCTTCCCGAAACTGGCCAAGGTGTTCGCCGATACGCCCGTGGAGACGCTGCGCGCCTGGCTGGCGTTCAACGCCGCCGACAACGCCGCGCCCTATCTCTCCAAGAGCTTCGTCGACGCCAACTTCGCGTTCCGCGCCAAGACCCTCGGCGGCCAGCCGCAGCAGAAGCTGCGCTGGAAGCGCGCCGTCGCCACCCTCAACGGCGACATCGGCGAGGCGGTGGGGCGGCTGTATGTGGCCGCCTATTTCCCGCCCGAGGCCAAGGCCAAGATGGAGGCCCTGGTCGGCGACCTGCGCGCGGCGATGAAGGCGCGCATCGAGCACGTCAGCTGGATGAGCGAGGCCACCCGCGCCAAGGCGCTGGAGAAGCTGTCGAAGTTCGGCGTCAAGATCGGCTACCCGAACAAGTGGCGCGACTACAGCGCGCTGACCGTCACCGCCGACGACCTCTACGGCGACGTGCGCCGCTCGGCCGCGTTCGAGTGGAACCGGCAGGTCAAGCGGCTGTACCAGCCGGTGGACAAGTCCGAGTGGGGCATGACGCCCCAGACGGTGAACGCCTACTATTCGCCGACCGAGAACGAGATCGTGTTCCCGGCCGCGATCCTGCAGCCGCCGTTCTTCGACCCGAACGCCGACATGGCGATCAACTACGGCGCCATCGGCGGGGTGATCGGCCATGAGATGACCCACGGCTTCGACGACCAGGGCCGCCAGTACGCCGGCGACGGCAGCCTGACCGACTGGTGGACGGCCGAGGACGCTGCCAAGTTCAAGGTGCAGGCCGACAAGCTGGGCGCCCAGTATTCGGCGTTCGAACCGCTGCCCGGCCTGCACGTCAACGGCGAGCTGACCATGGGCGAGAACATTGCCGACCTGGGCGGGGTGCTGCTGGCGCTCGACGCCTACCACGCCTCGCTGAAGGGCCAGCCGGCGCCGGTGGTCGACGGCCTGACCGGCGATCAGCGGGTGTTCCTGGGCTGGGCCCAGGTGTGGCGCGGCGCAGCCCGCGACGAGACCACCAAGCGCCTGCTGGTGGTCGACCCGCACTCGCCGCCCAAGGCCCGCGTGGACATCCCGTTCCGCAACGTCGACGCCTGGTACGACGCCTGGGGCGTCAAGCCCGGCGACCCCGCCTACCTGCCCCCCGAGCAGCGCGTGCGCATCTGGTAGGGGAGGGCGCCCCCACACCTCCGCCGTCACCCTCGGCCGTGTGCCGGGGGTCCATCGGGACTGAAGCCCGAGGATGACGGTTGAGAGCGTGGGAGTGCTGGCCGGAAGGCCCGCATCTGTGCTTCCCTGGCGCGAACCAAGGGAGAGGACGCGCCGATGATGAAGCTCTATTCCGGGGACCTGAGCCCCTATTCCGCCCGCGTGCGGATGCAGATCTACGCCAAGGGCCTGAGCGATATCGTCATCGAGCGGCCGGCGAGCTTCGGCACGCCGAAGTTCCGCGAGGACTTCCCGATCGGCCGCATCCCGGTGCTGGACCTGGGCGACGGCGACGTGATGCCGGAGTCCGAGGTGATCTCGGAGTACCTGGAGGAAATCCACCCGCAGCCGTCGCTGCTGGGCGCCACCCCGCGCGAGAGCGCGCACATCCGCACCCTGGCGCGGATCGGCGACATCTACATCATGAACAACATGTTCATGCTCTCGCCCCAGTCCCGCGCCAAGACGCGCAACGAGGGCATCGTCGAACTGCTGGGCGGCCAGGTGGTGCGCAACGTCAAGGCGCTGGACCGGATGATCGGCCGAGACGGGTTCGCTTGCTGCGGGCGCCTGACCCTGGCCGACTGCGCCATCGTGCCGGGCCTGTTCCTGGTGGAGAACGTGCTGCCCACGACCGGGGTCGACAACCCGATCCCCGCAGCGGGCAACGTCGCCGCCTACTGGGCCGCCATCCAGCGCAACGAACACGCCGCGCGGGTGCTGGCCGAGCTGCATCGCGGGCTGGAAGAGCGGCGCGAGTTGATCCGCTCGGGCGCGTTCGAGAAGATGATGGCGGCCTCCAAGGCGGCGATGGAAGCGGCCGAACGGGCCTGAGGCGATGGGCGCGGCTACGCAACCCCAGGATCCGCGCCTGCTGCGACGCCTGCTGCGGGCGAGGGACCGCATGGACGGCGCCTCGCACGAGGCGTGGCCGGTGGAGCGGCTGGCCAGGGTCAGCGGCGTCTCGCCGGCCCACTTCGCGCGCTCGTTCAAGGCGGCGTTCGGCGTTCCGCCGCACCGCTACCTGCTGACCCGGCGTATCGAGCGGGCGGCGCGGCTGCTGCGCGAGACCGACCTGCCGGTGACCGAGATCGCCTTCCAGACCGGCTGGAACAGCCTGGGCACCTTCGGCCGGGTGTTCCGGGACATCCTGGGCGAAAGCCCCGGGGAGTGCCGCGCCCGCGGCGCCCCGTCGCCGGCGCCCTGGCTGACCCCGCCGTGCTTCGCCGCCGCCGCCAGCCGGCCGGACCTGAAGATCGCAGTTTCGGAGAAGCGGCGGCGCGAGGCGGCCGATACCAAGGCCGCCCAGCCCGAGGCGGTCCTCGGGGCGATTGTCGAGGAAGTCCCATGAGTGAAGGCGTGAATGTCGTCGGCGTCTATGTCCGCGACCAGGATGAAGCGCTGAAGTTCTATGTCGAAAAGCTGGGGTTCAAGGTGCACACCGACGCGCGCAACGGCGACTACCGCTGGCTGACGGTGCAGCATCCGGACCAGCCGTCGTTCCAGCTGGGCCTGTTCAGGCCAGGCCCGCCGACGATGGACGAGGCGGCCGCCCAGGCGGCGCAGGAGCTGCTGGCCAAGGGCGCCATGCCGCCTCTGGTGCTGGCGGTCGCCGACTGCCGCGCCGCGCACGCCCGCATGGCCGCCGCCGGCGTGGAGTTCACCCAGGACCCGGTGGAACGCTACGGCGCCGTGGACGCCAGCTTCCGCGACCCGTCCGGCAACGGCTGGAAGATGATCGAGGGGCGGTAAGCGACTTGAGCCACTTCTAAGCTCGTCACCCCGGACAAGGGCGCGTCAGCGCCCGCCGATCCGGGGCCAGCGGCGCCTCGACCCAGAAGACGTCCAACGGATCGCTGCCGTCTCGGCGCCCGATCACCCTTCTCTGAGCGTCCGACGGGCTGGCCCCGGGTCTACGCTGCGCTCCGCCCGGGGTGACGGGAGGGGGCGTCGGCTCCAATTGCGCTCAGCCCACATCCCCCACCAGCAGGTCCTCGTAGAAGGCGCCGATCGGGCGGGTGGGGTGGGCGATCTGGATTTCCAGGATCCACAGGCCGGTGGTGGGCGGGGCGTCGAGGTCGCCCAGGTCGCCGGCCTTGTAGATCGCGTGCGGGAAGTCGCTGACCCGGTGGCCCTTGACCTCCCAGTTCAGCCGCCAGCCCAGCGCCTCGGCGCGGTCGCGGGCGAAGTCGTAGAGGGCCTGGCCGGTGAGCCCCGTCCCGCCCTTCCAGCGGTCGGCGACCTCGTGCCAGAGAGCCTTGGCCGTGTCGGCGCAGGCCGCCATCTCGGGATCGTCGCCGACCACGAAGGTCTCGCCGGCGTCGCCCTCGTGCCCATCCCAGACGACCCCCAGGTCGACGAAGAAGATGTCGTTGGCCTGCAGCACATAGTCCGGGCGGAAGTCGCCGTGAAAGGTCTCCAGCGTGCCGGCGCCGAAACGGATCACGTTGCGGTGCCACAGGCGGTCCATGCCCATGGCTGTCAGCTCTTCGAGGGCGATCTCGTCGCCGCGCCCCTCGGTGGTCCCGGGGACGATCCTGGCGGCGATGCGCCGCACGGCTTCGAAGGTCAGGTCGCGGGCGCGGACCATCTTCTGCAGCGAGAAGGCCGCGCCGACGAACTCCTGGGCGCCGATGGCCTGGGCTGGCATTGCAGGCTCCTTCCAGATTGCGCGGTGCGCGCTCGTCCCTCACAACCCGAGCATCCCGACGAAAGTCGGGACCCAGGCAAGACCCTCGGCGTGATCCGCCCTGCCAATCTGTCCGCTCAACATCGTCAGACAGCCTGCCGATGGAGGCTCTTGCCTGGGTCCCGGCTTTCGCCGGGATGAGCAGAAAAATGAGTGGAAGCAATGGGGTAGCCCCGCGCGAACCCGCGCCGCGCGGGGCCCCATATCCTAGTAGCGGTAGTGGTCCGGCTTGAACGGGCCTTCCTGCGGCACGTTGATGTAGTCGGCCTGCACCTTGGAGAGCTGGGTCAGCTTGGCGCCCAGCTTTTCCAGGTGGAGCATGGCCACCTTCTCGTCGAGGTGCTTGGGCAGGGTGTAGACCTTGGTCTCGTACCGCGGCCCGTTGGTCCACAGTTCGATCTGGGCCAGGGTCTGGTTGGTGAAGCTGGCGCTCATCACGAAGCTGGGGTGGCCGGTGGCGTTGCCAAGGTTCACCAGGCGGCCTTCCGACAGCACGATGATCTTCTTGCCGTCCGGGAACTCGACGTGGTGCACCTGCGGCTTGATCTCGTCCCACTTGAAGTTGCGCAGGCCGGAGATCTGAATTTCCGAGTCGAAGTGGCCGATGTTGCAGACGATGGCGTTGTTCTTCATCCCGCGCATGTGGTCGACGGTGATGACGTCCTTGTTGCCGGTCGCCGTGACGTAGATGTCGGCGGTCTTCAGGGTGTCCTCGATGGTCAGGACCTCATAGCCTTCCATCGCCGCCTGCAGGGCGCAGATCGGGTCGATCTCGGTGACGATCACCCGCGCGCCGCCCTGGCGCAGCGACGCCGCAGAGCCCTTGCCCACGTCGCCGTAGCCGCAGACCACGGCCACCTTGCCGGCCAGCATCACGTCGGTGCCGCGGCGGATGGCGTCCACCAGGCTCTCGCGGCAGCCGTACAGGTTGTCGAACTTGGACTTGGTGACGCTGTCGTTGACGTTGATGGCGGGGAACGGCAGCTCGCCGCGCTCGGCCATCTGGTACAGGCGGTGCACGCCGGTCGTGGTCTCTTCCGACACGCCCTTGATGGCGTCGCGGATCGCCGAATAGAAACCCGGCTTTTCCTTCAGGTAGCGCTTCATCACCGCGTACAGCGCTTCCTCTTCCTCGTTGGTCGGCTTGTCGAGGATCGAGGGGTCCTTCTCGGCCTTGGGGCCGAGCACGCACAGCAGGGTGGCGTCGCCGCCGTCGTCGAGGATCAGGTTCGGGTAGCCGCCGTCCGACCACTCGAAGATCTTGTGCGCATAGTCCCAGTACTCGACCAGGTTCTCGCCCTTGAAGGCGAACACCGGGGTGCCCTGGGCGGCGATCGCCGCGGCGGCGTGGTCCTGGGTGGAGAAGATGTTGCAGCTGGCCCAGCGCACGTCGGCGCCCAGGGCCTGCAGGGTCTCGATCAGCACGGCCGTCTGGATGGTCATGTGCAGCGAGCCGGCGATGCGGGCGCCCTTCAGCGGCTTGTCCTTGCCGAACTCGGCGCGCACGGCCATCAGGCCCGGCATCTCGGTTTCGGCGATCTCGATTTCCTTGCGCCCCCAGTCGGCCAGGGCGATGTCCTTGACGATATAGTCGGCCACGAGGGGCTCCTTGTTGATCTGGCGCGGTCTATAGACCGCCGCCCCCCAGTTCGCAACCATCGCATAAGGATATCTTTATATCTCGGGCCTGCGACTCACCGTCCCGTTGCGAGTCGGTCGCGCTGGAGCCGTCTGGCGCGTGGCCCTATGGGGAGGTGATGCAGACCACGGGCCTGACCCCCGCCGAGACCGCCGTGCTGACGCGCCGCATCACCATCCTGTCGGTGGCCACGGCCAGCGTGCTGGTGACGGTGAAGGCGGTGGTGTGGATCGCCAGCGGCTCGGTGGCGCTGCTGGCGTCGCTGGCCGACAGCGGCCTGGACCTGGTCGCCTCGCTGGTGACCTTCTTCGCCGTGCGGTACGCCGCGGCGCCGCCGGATGCCGAGCACCGCTTCGGCCATGGCAAGGCCGAGGCGTTCGCCAGCCTGCTGCAGGCGGGCCTGGTGTTCGCCTCCGCCGCCCTGATCGGCCAGGAGGCGATCCGCCACTTCCTCGAGCCCAGCCGCGTGCAGCAGACCACCTGGGCCATGGCGGCGATGGCGGCGTCGATCCTGCTGACCTTCGCCCTGATCAGCGCCCAGAGCCGGGTGCTCAAGCAGACCGCCTCGGTGGCCGTCTCGGGCGACCGGGCGCACTATTTCTCCGACCTCGCCTCGAATGTTGCCGCCCTGCTGGGCATCGGCGTGACGGCGGCCACCGGCTGGCTGGGCGCCGACGCCGCTGCCGGTCTGGTGGTGGCCGCGATCCTGCTGGCCGGCGCCATCCAGGTGTTCCGCGAGGCGTCCACCCAGCTGATGGACCGCGAGCTGCCGGACGAGGACCGGGCCCGCATCGTCGCCCTGATGACCTCCGACCCCCGGGTGCTGGACGTGCACCAGCTGCGCACTCGCGCGGCGGGGCCGTACGTCCACATCCAGATGCACGCCGACATCGATCCGGACGTCAGCCTCTCCGAGGCCCACGCCATCGTCGTCGCCGCCGAGAACCGGGTGCTCGCAGCCTTCCCCGCCGCCGACATCCTGATCCACCCGGACCCGCGCGGCCGGGCCGAACCGCACGGCGGCGCGTTCGCCGAGACGCACGCGTAGCGCTTTCGGCCCTGGCTCCGGCGGTAACTCAGGCCATGCTTCGCGCAGGCGTTGCGTGCAAAATGCCTCACGGTAAAGGCGGTGTTAACGCCGATGAGCGCGTTGTTTGCGCTGCAAATTGGCCTAGAACGCGCCTCCCATGAGTGTCGAACGCACGCTGCACCACTTTCCGCTCGACCCGGCCTCGCGCCAGGTCCGCCTCGCCCTGGGCGAGAAGCGGCTGCCGTTCGCCGACAACGTCGTGCGCTACTGGGAACAGCCCAAGGACTTCGTGGCGCTCAATCCCACCGGCGTGCCGCCGGTGCTGGTGGAGGTGCAGAACGGCCAGAGCCTGGTGATCTGCGAGGCCCGGGCGATCCTGGAGCACCTCGACGAACAGGTCCCGCAGCCGCCGATGCTGGGGCGCGACGCCGCCGAACGGGCCGAGGCGCGGCGGCTGATGCAATGGTTCGACCGCAAGTTCAACGACGAGGTCAACGGCTTCCTGCTGCACGAGAAGCTGGAGAAGCGGCTCTTGAAGCTGGGGGCGCCGGACCTCTATGCGATGCGCCAGGGCCGCGACAACCTGCGCGGCCACCTGACTTATCTGGAGAAGCTGCTGCAGAACCGCGACTGGCTGGCCGGCAAGCGACTCAGCTACGCCGACTTCGCGGCGGGGGCGAACATCTCGGTGCTGGACTATTTCGGCGACATCCCTTGGCGCGACTTCCCGGCGGTGAAGACCTGGTACATGACGCTGAAGTCCCGCCCGGCCTTCCGGCCGATCTTGGCCGACCGCTGGCCCGGGCTGGCGCCGGCGGGCCACTATGACGACCTGGACTTCTGAGGACGCGCCGCAGCGCATCCGCCAGCGGGCCGCGCGCCTGGGCTTCGATGTCTGCCGCATCGCCTCGGTGACCGAGGCCTGGGCCGCGGGCGGTCATCTGCGCGAATTCCTGGCGGCCGGGCGGCACGGCGCCATGGACTGGCTGGCCGAGACGGCCCCGCGCCGCGAGCATCCCAACGGCCTGTGGGCCGAGGCGCGCTCGGCGGTGATGCTGGGCATGAACTATGGGCCCGACAGCGATCCGCTGGCGGTGCTGCAGCGGCCGGACCGGGGGGCGATCTCGGTCTATGCCCAGGGGCGCGACTACCACGAGGTGATGAAGGGCCGGCTCAAGGAACTGGGCGGCCTGATCAAGGCCAGGCTCGGTGGCGAGGTGAAGGTGTTCGTCGACACCGCCCCGCTGATGGAGAAGCCGCTGGCCGAGCGCGCCGGCCTGGGCTGGCAGGGCAAGCACACCAACCTGGTCTCCCGCACGTTCGGCTCGTGGCTGTTCCTGGGCAGCGTGCTGACCAGCGCCGAGCTGGCGCCGGACACGCCGGAGGCCGACCACTGCGGCGCCTGCCGCGCCTGCCTCGACGCCTGCCCGACGGCGGCCTTCCCCGCGCCCTACCAGCTGGATGCCCGGCGCTGCATCTCCTACCTGACCATCGAGCATGCCGGACCGGTCGAGGCGGCCCTGCGTCCCGCGCTTGGAAACCGCATCTACGGCTGCGACGACTGCCTGGCGGTCTGCCCGTGGAACAAGTTCGCCCAGGCCGGCCGAGAGGCGAAGCTGGCGGCGCGCGAGGCGCTGCGCGCGCCGGCGCTGGCCGAGCTGGCGGCGCTGGACGAGGCGGCCTTCGCCGCGCTGTTCTCGGCCAGCCCGATCAAGCGCATCGGCCGCGCCAGGCTGGTGCGCAATGTGCTCTACGCGATCGGCAACTCGGGCGACCCGGCGCTGGCCGACGCCGCGCGGCCGCTGCTCGATGATCCCGATCCGGTGGTCCGCGACGCGGCGCAATGGGCGGTGGCGCGGCTCACGCGCGCTTGAGTCCCGCCCTCCCCTTCATGGGGAGGGACAGATCGCGAAGCGATCGGGGTGGGGAAGTGCGGTGGAGCGCGCCGGCTAGCGAGATTGGCCTGTGCACCGGCAGGTAACCCCCACCCTGCCCGCTTGCGCGGGCTGTCCCTCCCCACAAGGGTGTTCAGACCGGGGACATCGGTGACAGGTGTTCGGGGACATCCGTGACACATGTGGATGATGTCAGTCGGACTGGTTGAGGTCGATGGTTGCGATGCGGTTGGTTCGGAAGAAGACGTCGTAGAGGCCGTCGGTCTGGGTCGGCCTGACGGCGACGAGCTTTCCGTTGAAGGCCTTGGGCACGCGCCATCGGCGGCTTTTGAAGCTGATGCGGGCCTCTGGCGGGACGCGGCGGAGCTGGTCGTCTGGTCCGTGGTCGAAGGGCCGGGGCTTGGGCTGATAGGCTCTTGGGCTGACGGCGTAGCGCTCGGCGGGGACGCCCATGCCGATACCTTCGTGCGGGCGCTGGGTGTTGTAGACGCCGCGCCATTGCTCGAGGTGTCTGGCGGCGTGGTGGAGGGTCTCGAAGGGAGGGCCGGCCAGGGCCTCGGCCTTCAGGGAGCGATGGAAGCGCTCGTCCTTGCCCTGGGTCTGGGGGTGGTATGGCCTGGAGTGGCCGACGCGGATGTCCTGCTCGATGAGCCACACGCCCAGCGGGGTGTAGGGATCGCCAGGTCCGTTGCCCCAGGGCGCGCCGTTGTCCATGGTCATGCGCCAGGGCAGGCCGTAGCGCTCGAAGGCCTTGATCAGGTTGGCCTTTACGGTCGAGGTCTTCTCGTCGGCGCAAGCGGCCAGCACCAGGCAGAAGCGGGAGTGATCGTCCAGGACGGTCAGCGGATGCAGCCGGCCCGAACGCATCGGCACATGGCCCTTGAAGTCCATCTGCCACAGATCGTTGGGCGCGGGATGCTCGAAGCGGGTGAACGGCGCATGGCCGCCGCCGAAGGTCCCCAGCGCCACGCCGTGGCGCTTGAGGACCTGCGTCACCGTCGAGGGTGACGGCGCCGCCAGCCCTTGCCGCTCCAGCCGCTTGGCGATCTTGCGCCCGCCCCAGGCCGGATGCTCCGACCGCACCGCCAGAGCCGCCGCCTCCACCGCCGCGGCCGTGCGCCCAGGACTGCTCAGCGGCCGGCGCGAGCGCTCATCCAGCCCAGCCTCACCCTCCTGCCGATAGCGTGCCAGCAGCCGGTACCCCAACGTCCGGCTCACCCCGAAGCGTCGGCAAAGCTCCGACCGGTTGCACCCCTCCACCAGAGCCAACCGCACAAACTCACGCTTCTGATCCATCGCAGACACCCCCGTGAATGCCATCTCCGACCTCCCTGCGAGATCGGACATGTGTCACGGATGTCCCCGAACACCTGTCACCGATGTCCCCGGTCTGAACAAAGGGGGAGGGTGGGAACCTACTCCGCCGCCGCCAGGGCCACCGGGGCCTGGGCGCCTTCGCCCATCGGCTTGAGGCCGAGGTCGGCGAACAGGCGGGCGTCCTGGTCGAGCTCGGGGTTCTTGGTCGTCAGCAGCTTGCCGCCGACGAACATCGAGTTGGCGCCGGCCAGGAAGCACAGCGCCTGGGTCTCGCGGCTCATGTGCTCGCGCCCGGCCGACAGGCGCACCACCGACTTGGGGCAGACCAGGCGGGCGACGGCGATGGTGCGCACGAACTCCAGCCCGTCCAGCGGCTCGGAGCCGCCCAGCGGCGTGCCCTTGATCGGCATCAGATCGTTGATCGGCAGGCTGTCCGGATGCGCCGGCAGGGTGGCCAGGGCGTGCAGCAGGCCGGCCCGGTCGCGCCGGGTCTCGCCCATGCCGACGATGCCGCCGCAGCAGGTGGAGATGCCCGCGTCGCGCACCGCGGTCAGGGTGTCCAGCCGGTCCTGGTAGGTGCGGGTGCTGACCACCGAGGCGTAGTAGTCCGGCCCGGTGTCGAGGTTGTGGTTGTAGTAGTCCAGGCCCGCGTCCTTCAGCGCCACCGCCTGATCCGGCTTGAGCATGCCCAGGGTGACGCAGGTCTCCAGGCCCATCGCCTTGACCCCGGAGATCATCGCCGAGACCTTGGGCAGGTCGCGGTCCTTCAGGTCGCGCCAGGCCGCGCCCATGCAGAAGCGTTGCGCCCCGCCGTCCTTCGCCTTGGCCGCCTCGGCCAGCACCGCGTCCACGTCCATCAGCTTGGAGGCCGGCACGCCGGTGTCGAAGTGCTGCGACTGGCTGCAGTAGCCGCAGTTCTCCGGGCAGCCTCCGGTCTTCACCGACAGTAGCTGCGAGATCTGCACCTCGGTGGGATCGAACCAGCGGCGGTGAACCTCGGCGGCGCGGAACACCAGCTCGGTGAACGGCAGCGCGAACAGCGCCTCCACCTCGTCCAGGGTCCAGTCGTAGCGCGGCTGGGCGGGGTCGCGGGTCATGGGAACTCCTGATCACTGCAAGCCTGAAACGGTCCGGCGGGGTTAGCGGTTGGCCGGAGGATCGCCAAGTCATGATGCAAGACAAATCGGCGATCCGGACGTTCATGCTACAGGGGTGACCCCGCGTCGGACCAGGACTGCATGCCCAGCCAATCCCCTGCCGCCGATCCGCACGAGATCGAGCTGAAGTTCCGCGTCGACCCGGCGCGCGCCGAGGCGGTGTTCGCCGCCGTGGCGGGGGAGGACGGGCGCGTGCGCTCGCTGTCGGCCACCTATTTCGACACGCCGACCGGGGTGCTGGCCAAGGCCGGCATGGCGCTGCGCGTGCGTACGGACGGTAAGGCCTGGGTGCAGACCCTGAAGACGGCGCAGGCGAACGGCGGCGGCATGGGGCGCGGCGAATGGGAGGCGTCCACCTCGGGACCGAAGCCCGACATCGGCCTGCTCAAGGGCACGCCGGCGCAGAAGGCGCTGGGGCGCAGCCGCAAGCTGCAGCCGCTGTTCACCGTTGAGGTGGAGCGACGCCAGGCGGTGCGCCTGGTGGAGGGCGCCAGCATCGAGGTGGCGCTGGACCGCGGCCGCGTGGTCGCCGGCGAGCGCTCCGAGCCGATCCTGGAACTGGAGCTGGAGCTCAAGTCCGGCAAGGCGGCCGACCTGCTGGCGTTCGCCGCGGACGTGCGGCGGGCGCATGGCCTGGCCCTGTCGTTCACCACCAAGGCCGGGCGCGGCATGGCGCTGAAGGCCAAGGCCGGCGCGCGCGCGGTGAAGTTCCGCGCGCCGCGCATCAGCGCCGGCATGACCGCCGGAGAGGGCTTCAAGGCCGTGGCGCGCGCGGCGCTGGAACAGGCCGTGTCCAACGCCGAGCGGCTGGCCCAGGCCCCGGGCCCGGAGGTGATCCACCAGATGCGGGTGGGCGTGCGCCGGCTGCGCAGCGCCATCTCCAGCTTCCGGCCGGTGGTCGCCGACCGGCGGGTGGCGGCGCTCAAGGCGGAACTGAAGTGGCTCACCGGCGAGCTGGACCAGGCGCGCAACCTCGACGTTCTGCTGGCGGGCGCCTACCGCCGGGCGACCCGGCGCAAGGCGGACCCGACCGGCCTGGCCGACCTCGGCCGGCAGCTGCGCCTCAACCGCACCGCCGCCTACGCGCGGGCGCACGCCGCCGCCGAGAGCGAGCGCTTCCGCGCCCTGGTGATGGATATTCTGGTGTGGATCGAGGTCGGACCCTGGACCCGGCGCAAGGCGGAGGGCGCCGCCGCCCGCGACCGCTCGCTGGCCGACTTCGCCGACAAGGCCCTGGGCCGCCGGCGCAGGAAGGTGCTCAAGCGCTGCGGCGACCTGGCGGGGATGAGCCGCGAGGCGCGCCATCACCTGCGCATCGACTGCAAGAAGCTGCGCTACGCCGCCGACGCCCTGTCGGCGCTGTCCGACAAGCCGAGGCGCGTGGACGCCTTCATCAATGCCCTGAAGGCGCTGCAGGATCGGCTGGGCGAGCTCAACGACATCGCCACCGGGGAGACCCTGGCGCGGGGCCTGACCGCCTCCGCCGACATCGCCGGAACCACGGACTGGGCGGCCGGCCGCCTGATCGGCGGCGAGACCGCCCGCGAAGCCGCCCTGATCCAGGCGGCGGCGGAGGCCGCCAAGGCGTTCAAGGCGGCCAAGCCGTTCTGGGATTGAGGGGCGCGCGCGTTCGCGGAGAGGGCGGAACCCCTCACCCTCCCATGGCGGTCGCCATGGGCCCCTCCCTCTCCCTGCGGGAGAGGTGTCTTACGCCGCTGATTTCGCGCGCAATTTCACCTCTCCCATAGGGAGAGGGAGGGGCCCGCGCGGCTTGCGGAGCAAGGCGCGTGGGAAGGTGAGGGGTTCCGCGCCCTCCGCGAACCTTCCTAACGCTTCGGCAGGTTCTCGATGCGGATCTCGGGCAGGTCGTCGGCCGGTGTGAAGCCCAGCACCTGGCCGTAGAAATACAGCTCGGCCTGCTTGGCGTGGATGATGTGCTCGGCGCGGCGGAAGCCGTGGCCCTCGCCGGGATATTCCACATAGGCCACCGGCTGCTGGCGCTGGCGAAGCGCGTCCAGGATCATGTGCGCCTGGTTGGGCGGGACGATCGGGTCCTCGGCCCCCTGGAAGATGATCAGCGGCGCCTTGAAGCCTTCCAGGTGGTTGAGCGGTGAGCGCTGTTCGTACACCGCCTTGGCGGCGGGGTAGGGGCCGACGAGGTTGTCGAGGTAGCGGCTCTCGAACTTGTGGGTGTCGCGGGCCAGGGCCTCCAGGTCGGAGACGCCGTAGAAGTCGCCGCCGGCCGCGAACACGTCGCTCTGGCTGAGCGCGGCGAGCACGGTGAAACCCCCGGCGCTGCCGCCGTGGATCGCCACCCGCTTCGGATCGGCGCGGCCGGAGGCGGTGAGGAAGCGCACCGCGGCGATCACGTCCTCGACGTCGACCACGCCCCACTGGCCGTTCAGTCGCTGGCGGTAGGCGCGCCCGTAGCCGGACGAGCCGCCATAGTCGACGTCCACCAGGGCGAAGCCGCGGCTGGTCCAGAACTGGTTGGCCAGGCTGAACGACGGCGAGGCCTGGCCGGTGGGGCCGCCGTGCGCCTGGACGATCAGCGGCGGCAGCTCGCTCGCCGGGGCGGTGAAGTCGCCGTTGGTCGGGGGGTAGTAGAGCGCGTGCGCGGTGCGGCCGCCCGACGTGGGGAAGCTGATCGGCTGGGCCCGGGCGACGTATCTGGCATCCAGGCTGGCGGGGGAGGGGCGGCGGATCACCACCGTCTCGCCGCTCTCGATGTCCACGGTCGCCACCGCCGCGGTCTGGTCGCCGGAGCCGCCGACCAGGGCGACACGCCGCGCATCCAGCCGCTTCAGCCCGCCCCAGCCGCCGAACGGGACGGCGACCTCGCGCACGGCGCCGCTCGCCTCGTCGATCACCACCAGATGCTCGCGCCCGCCCTCGCCGTAGCCGGCGACGATCCGCCCGCCGTCCATCAGGGCGTAGTTGGCCTGGCCCAGCCCCCACAGCGGGCCCGCGAACTCGGCGTCCTTGGCCAGCAGCGGCCGCACCGCGCCGTCGCGCAGGACGTACAGGTTCCAGAAGCCGCTGCGGTCGGAGATGAAATAGAGCGCGCCGTCGGCGCCCCATTGCGGCTCCATCACCGACTCGCCGACGCCGCCGGCCACCACCTGCACGTTCGACAGGCCGTCCGCGCCGAGGTCGGCGACGTAGAGCCGGGTGTCGTCCCACGGCATGTTCGGGTGGTCCCAGGCCATCCAGGCCAGGCGCCGGCCGTCGACGCTCACCCGTGGGTAGGCGACGAAGTCGCTGCCGGCGAACAGCACGTCGCCGATGTCGCCGGCGACCAGCCACAGGCGCACGATCGCGTTCTTCACATTGCCCCGGTCGCTGTGGTCCTCGCGGACCGCGACCAGGGAGTCGCCGGGGGCCGCCGACGCGTCGGCAAACCGATAGCCGGCCAGCGTCAGGGCTTCGGGGGCCCCGCCCGCCAGCGGCTGCGCGTAGAGCATCTGGTCCGGGAAGTTGCTGAAATACAGCGTGTCGCCCACAACCGCGTAGGCTGCGCCGCCGTATTCATGCACCCGCGTGCGGACGTTGAAGCCCTCCGGCGTGATCTGGTCGACGCGATCGCCCTCGGCCAGGGTCATCGCCACCATCCGGCCGCCTTCCGCCGGCCGGCTCTCCAGCCAGAACAACCGCCCGTCCGCCACCCGCAGGTCGGCGACGCCGATGGCGCCCTCGGCCAGACTCTGCGCCGTCACCGGCGAGGTCCACGCCCCGTAGGGCCGGGTGATGACGTCGCCGTCCGCCATGCCGCCTGCCTCTCCTGATTGGGAAGGCAGGCTAGCGGGGAGGAGGTCAGGCCGCCAGCGGCGTCGGGCCCACGTAGCGCGACTGCGGGCGGATCAGGCGCCCGCCCGCGACCTGTTCGCGGGCGTGGGCGATCCAGCCGGACACCCGGCCGATGGCGAACACGCAGGTGAAGGCCGGCGGCGGGAAGGCCAGGGCCTCCAGCAGCAACGCCGTGTAGAACTCGACGTTGGTCTGCAGCGAGCGGTTGGGCTTGCGTTCCTTGAGGATTTGCAGCGCCGCCTGTTCCACCGCCTCGGCGAAGGCCAGACGGCCGGGCAGGGCGTTGGAACCGTCGGCCATGGCCTTGATCGCCCGCTTCAGGGCGTCGGCGCGTGGATCGCGCACGCGGTAGACGCGGTGGCCGAAGCCCATCAGCCGCTCGCCGCAGTCCAGCTCCGCCTCGATCCAGGCGCGGGCGTTATCCGGGCTGCCGATGGCGTCCAGCATGTCGATCACCGGCCCGGGCGCGCCGCCGTGCAGCGGTCCTTTCAGGGCGCTGATCCCGGCCAGCACCGCCGAGGTCAGGCCGGCGCGGGTCGAGGCGACCACGCGCGCGGCGAAGGTCGAGGCGTTGAGGCCGTGGTCGCACACCGTGACCAGGTAGGCGTCCAGCAGGGCGACCTCGGCCGCCGTCGGCGCCGTGCCGCGGGTCATGCGCAGGATGTCGGCGGCGTGCCCGAGCGCGGTGTCCGGGGCGAGCGGCGCGTGGCCGGCCTGGGCCCGGGTCACCGCGGCGGTGAACACCGCCGGCGCCGCCACCAGCCGCAGGGCCGTGGCCAGGTCGTCGCCATCGGCGAGCCGGGCGGTCAGGGCGCGCATGGCCTCCATCGGCGTGCGCGCGACGAGTTCGGCGTCCAGCGCCCTTACCTCGGAGAACACCTCGGAGCGGGCGTCGGCCAGGGGCTGGGTCAGGTCGGCCGGCAGGCCGTCGAAGAAGCCGTCGAACAACAGGTGCGTGGCCGCCTCGAAGCTGGTGTGGCCGGAAAGCTGGTCCAGCGAGCGGCCGCGGATGACCAGGCGGCCGGCGGCGCCGTCCACCTCGGAGAGTACGGTTTCGGCGGCGACCACGCCTTCCAGACCGTCAATGCCTTCAATCAATGTATTTCTCCTTGATCGGTGGTTGATGGGATGCGATCCTGACGCCTGAAGGTCAATCTTGATCAATATAATCAATCTAAAAGAGGCGTTTTGGCCGCGGCGGGCCGGGATCGAACCATGACGGACTGGCTCACGGCGGAAGAGGCGATGGCGCGGCTGGGGGTGCGGCCCCAGACGCTCTACGCCTATGTCTCGCGCGGTCGGATCCGCGCCGAGACCGACCCCAGAGACCCGCGCCGCAGCCGCTACCGCGCCGGCGACGTGGCGATGCTCTCCGGCCGCAAGGCCCGCAGCCGCAAGGTCGCCGACGTCGCCGCGGAGGCGATCGCCTGGGGCGAGCCGGTGCTGGCCAGCGCCATCACCACCGTGGTCGACGGCCGGCTGTACTACCGCGGCCGCGACGCCGTGGCCCTGGCCCAGACCGAGACGCTGGAGGCGGCGGCGCGGCTGCTGCGTGGCGGCGAGGGGGCGCCCCTCACCCGGTCCGGCCGCATCCCGCGCGCGGAGACCATGCGCGAGCGCGCCTTCCTGTTGCTGGCGGCGCGGGCCGGCGTCGACGCCCCGGCGCGCGGCCAGGCCCCGGCCGTGCTGGCCGACGAGGCGGCGAACCTGCTGGACGACCTGGCCGACGCCGTGGCGGGCGAGGCCGGGTTCGGCCCGATCCACGAGCGGCTGGGCCAGGCCTGGAGCTGCAACCGCGACCAGTGCGACCTGATCCGCCGCGCCCTGGTGCTGCTGGCCGACCACGAGCTGAACGCCTCGGCCTTCGCCGCGCGGGTGGCCGCCTCCACCGGCGCCTCCCTGGCGGCCAGCGCCCTGGCCGGGCTCGCGGCGCTGTCGGGACCGCTGCACGGCGGCATGGCCGAGCGGGTGCGCGCCCTGTCGGACGAAGCCGTGCGCCTGGGTCCGCGCGCGGCGGTCACCGCCCGCATCGCCGATGCGGCCCCGTTTCCGGGCTTCGGCCACAACCTCTATCCGGACGGGGACGTGCGCGCCGCAGCCCTGCTGGCGGTGCTGCCCGTCCCGCCGATGCTGGCGGCCCTGCGCCGCGAGGTGGAGACCGCCACGGGCCTGAAGGCCAACATCGACTTCGCCCTGGTGGCCCTGGCCGAGGCGCTGAAGCTGCCGCCGGATGCCCCTTTCGCCCTGTTCGCCGTCGCCCGCGCCGCCGGCTGGATCGCGCACGCCATGGAACAGGGGCGGGACGGCGCCCTGATCCGCCCTCGCGCGCGCTATGTAGGCCCCACGCCGGCGGAAGGCTAAGCTCGGGTCGATGACCCTGTTCCTGCGCGAACTGAAGGTGCGGCAGTACCGCTCGGTTCGCTCCATCGCCCTGCCGGTGGAGCGGCTGAGCGTGTTCCTGGGCGCCAACGGCGCGGGGAAGACCAATCTCTATCGCGCCCTGGAACTGGTGCAGGCCGCCGCGGCCGGAACCCTGGCCGCGGACCTGGCGGCCGAGGGCGGGCTGGACTCGGCGATCTGGGCGGGAACGCGCAAGCGCCATGAGGAGGCGCGCATCGCGCTGGCGGTCGATCTGGGCGCGACGCCGGGCGATGCGCCGGGGCCATCGGCCTTTGGCTACTCGGTGGAGGTCGGCTATCCGTACCCCACGGCCGCCGCCTTCGCCGCCGAGCCGCAGGTCAAGGAAGAGGCCCTGGTCCACCGCCACGGCCGGCGCGAGATCAAGCTGCTGGAGCGGCGCGGCCCGCAGCTGATCGCTCGGGACGAGGCGGGCGCGCGGGCCGAGTTCGACGCCGACCTGATGGCCTCGGAGACCGCCCTGTCGCGGCTGGAGGACCCCTCGCGCTTTCCCGACCTGCAGACGGTCAAGGCGGCGCTGCTCGACTGGCGCTTCTACCACGACCTCAGGACCGACGCGGCCTCGCCGCTGCGCCGGCCTTGCCCGGCGGTGGCCAGCCCGACCCTGGCGTCGGACGGGGCCAACCTGGCCGCGGTGTTCGCCACCCTGACGCACATCCGCCAGGACACCGCCGCCCTGGACCAGACGGTGGCCGACGCCTTCCCCGGCGCGCGCCTGATGGTCCCCGAGCCCGGTCGCGCCGCCAGCTTCGGCCTGGCCCTTCCGGACTATCCGCACCGGGTGTTCGAGGCGCACGAGCTGTCGGACGGCACCCTGCGGTTCCTGGGGCTGGCGGGCGCCCTGCTGGCCTACCGCCTGCCGGGGTTCATCGCGCTGAACGAGCCGGAGTCCAGCCTGCACCCGGACATGCTGGCGCCGCTGGGGCGGCTGATCGCCAGGGCCGCCGAGCGCACCCAGGTCTGGGTGGTCACCCACTCCGAACGCCTGGCCGCCGCCATCGCCGAGCATGGCGCGGTCACCCCCCGCACGGTGGTCAAGGCGGACGGCGCGACGACGGTCCGGGGCCTGAAGGCCTGGGGCTTCGCCGACGAGGATGAGGACGAGGACTAGGACGAAGCCTGCGACGGCGCGCCGGGCGTCCAGGGGCAGACGCCGGTGTCGCGGAACTCGCGGATCGCCGCGACCATCCGCGGCGCGTCGAACGGGTAGTCGCAGGCGACGCCGACCGCGTCGCGCGCCTGGTCCTGCCGATGCGTCGCCACCAGCAGCATGCCCAGCAACACTCTCATCGTCGGCTGAACCGACGGAGGCACGGTGTCGGTCTGGTCGGGCGGCGTGTCGATCCCGGCCTTCAGCTCATTGATCGCCGGATCCAGCTGGCGCAGCCGCAGCCAGTAGACCGCGCGGTAGTAGTGGCTGCGCGGGTCCTGCGGATAGCGATCGACCAGATCACCCGACCGGGCGGCCATCGTCGGTTCGTCGTCCGACAGCTGGCTGGCTGGGATGAACCGGGCGGTCGCGGCCTGATAGGTCGGATATTTCGCCGCCACGAGGCACAGGGCGAGGGCGCTGGCGGCCAGGCCCGCGAGGGCCAGCCCGCCGGCCGCCCGGCCGAAGCGGGGCCGCGCCTGGGTTTCCGGCCACACCGTCAGGATCAGGAAGCCCATCAGCACACCGGCCGTCGCGCCGCCGGCATGGGCGATGTAGTTCGTGCCGTCACCCTGGGTGGGGATCAGCGATGGCAGGCTCCAGCGCATGATCCGCCACTGCGCGCGGCCGCGACCGGCGTGCGCTTCGACGTGGAAACTGCAGACGAAGGCGGCGCCGAACAGGCCCATGATCGCGCCCGAAGCGCCAATGGCGACGATGTCGGGCGGCATGAGCAGCAGCGAGGCGACTTCGCCGCCCAGGCCGCACACGAAATAGACGATGGCGAACCAGGCATGGCCGATCAGCCGCTCCAGGTACCAGCCGATGAACACCAGGCTGACGCAGTTGCCGACGATATGTCCGAGCCCCGCGTGCAACAGGGGAGCGGTCAGCACCCGCCACCCCTGGTCCCGCGCCAGATCGCGGCCGTCCGCGCCTTCGGCGAGAAGGGTGGCGACGCTCATGTTGAGATGGCGGTCGATGAGGAAGGCGTGGGCCAGCTGCTGCCAGAAGATCACCGCCAGCAGGACGATGATGCCGAAAGTCAGCAGGGGGAACCCCTTGCTGACGTCGGGGGCGACCACTTCGGACACTGGCGTGGGCGGTTCGTGAGGCTTCAGCCAATGGGTCACGCGCCGCCCGGCCTGCGGCGCATCGACCGGGGCCGCCGGCTCCGGGCGCCAGCCGGACTGCGGCGCCGTGCGTCGCCCGAAGCGGGCCGTCGGTTCCATACTCACGCTCCCGTCAGGCTGCGGGGATTGCCACCTGGCGGTGTATCCGAGGGCGCTTTCGCAATGGTGAAAGCCGCGTGGCGGGGCGTTCAGCTGGCCGGTGGCGGGGTCATGCCCAGGCCCTGGCCGGGGGCGAAGGTGGCCAGGGTCAGGGTCAGGTCAGCCTCGATGCGGCGGGCGGTGGCCTCGACCTCGGCCTCCGGCGCGCGAAAGTCGAGGGTCGCCTGCAGCCCGGCGCCGACCGCGTGGGTCGTGGTGCAGGCCAGCCAGCCGGGCGTGAGGTGATCGGGACTGCAAGAGATCGCCACCGGCTCGCCCGAGGCCGTCATCCAGTCCGGGGCCACCCAGAAGCCGTCCGGATAGCGCTCGAAGGCGCCAACCCGCACCGCCTCCATCGGCGCCTCGTTGACCTCGGTCACGGCCCGCTCGCGGCGGAAGGACTCATAGGCCCCCAGGCTGGACCCCAGCGCCAGGTGGTCGAATTCCGCGGGCGAATAGATCGCCGCCCTTGTCCAGCGCCCGGCGTCCGGACAGGCCACGGCGGCCAGCCGGTCACGGCCGTTGCGGCAGGGTCCGCCGGGATCCAGGTCGAGCCGGATCGCGGTGATCCGGGCGGGGCGCTCCGGTGGGCTGCGGTCGCAGAAGTCGCGCAGCTGCAGCGGCGCCGCCAGGTCGTAGCCGCCGTCGGCGCCCTTGCCGGTGCTGAGCTTGAGCAGCGGGGAGGCGGGGACCTTCAGGCCGAGGCCGGCCAGGGTGACGTCGAACGTCCGCGCGCGGCAGGCGGCCGACGGCGGGCGGGCGTTCCACCGCTGCACCGCCCCGGGCGCGAAGACCGCCGCGATGGCCAGGACGGCCCCGACCAGCACCAGTCCCTTCCACTGCCGCGCCAGCGCGCCCACGCCCGCCCTTTCCCGAAACGTCCTGACCAGATCATGGGTCGGTTCGTGCGCGCTGCACAGGGCGGGTTGGCGATCGGCCGCCGTCGATGCATCCTGAGGTCGAGCGCCGAGGCTCCAAGGGGGAATCATGGGCAATCTGTCGCCAGTTCATTGGCTGATCATTCTCGTCGTCCTTGCGGCCGTGCTGCCGCCGATGATGCGGATCTTGAGGCGCACCGGGCACAGCGGCTGGTGGGCCTTGCTGTACTTCGTGCCGTTGGTGGGCTGGATCGGGCTTTGGGTGTTCGCCTACGCCCGCTGGCCGGCAGTGGATTCCCGGGACCAGGCGTCTACAGTCCCCTGAACGGGCGACGGCAAGCGCCAGGCCCAATCGGGAGGCGCCCATGCTCAGCGGAACCCATCGCAACAGCCTGCAGGAACAGGTGGTCTATGGCCGCCCGGCGCTGGAGGTGGTGCGCGAGCTGGCGGCCGCCTGGGACGCGCGGCGGGTGATGATCACCACCACCGCCTCGCTGGACGGGGTGGACGGCCTGGCCACCGGCCTCAAGG
The DNA here is from genome assembly GCF_049446115.1 of Caulobacter sp. KR2-114. Classification (NCBI taxonomy): domain Bacteria; kingdom Pseudomonadati; phylum Pseudomonadota; class Alphaproteobacteria; order Caulobacterales; family Caulobacteraceae; genus Caulobacter; species Caulobacter sp. KR2-114. The sequence goes on along the minus strand of NZ_JBMSEC010000005.1, from coordinate 67,272 downwards.
CTGGCCTCGGCGAGCTCTGCGTCGGCCTGTTTTCCGCGGTCGCCGCGCATTCGCCACGGACAGCGGTGATCGCCGGGGCGGCCGAGGCGCGACGGCTTGAGGCGGACCTGCTGCTGGCGATCGGCGGCGGCTCGGTGATCGACGCCACCAAGGTGATGCAGCTGGCGCTGTGGGCGGGCCTCGAGGCGCCCGAACAGCTGGACGACTATCGCGCCGGATCGGCCAAGGCGCAGGCGCTGCAGCCCGGGGTGCGCATGCTGGCCGTCCCCACCACCCTGTCGGCGGCCGAGTTCACCCCCTTCGCCGGGGTCACAGACACCGCTCGCCGCGCCAAGGAAGGCTTCGCCCACCCGCGCCTCGCGCCACGCGCCGTGGTGCTGGACCCCGAGCTGACCGTGGAGACGCCGCCGCGGCTGTGGTTCTCCACCGGCATGAAGGCGGTGGACCACGCCGTGGAGCAGCTGTGCAACCCGGTCCGCACCCCTTACGCAGACGCCCTGGCGACGGACGGGCTGAAGCGGCTGGCCGCGGGCCTGGCGGCGACGCATGCGCATCCGGCCGACCTCGACGCGCGGCTGGAGTGCCAGATCGGCATGTGGCTGGCGATGTCGGGCGCCGGGGCCGGCCGGGGCCTGGGCGCCAGCCATGCGATCGGGCACGTGCTGGGCGGAACCTACGGCGTGCCGCATGGCCTCACCTCCTGCGTCGCCCTGCCGGCGGTGCTGAAATGGAACGAGGGCGTTGCCGACCACCGCCAGGCCCTGGTCGCCGGCCTGCTGGGGCAGCCTGGCCGCAGCGCCAGCGCCGCGGTGGAAGGTCTGGCCAGGCGGCTCGGCCTGCCGACGCGGCTGTCGGAGGTCGGCGTCGGGCCGGACGCGTTCCAGGCGATCGCCGAGGCGACGCTGCATGACCGGGGCGTGCGCTCCAACCCTCGGCCGATCACCAGTGCGGAAGACGTGGTGGAGATCCTGCAGCTGGCGCGATAGGGCGGACGTTGCTCATCGGCCCGCGCGCGGCTATCACCGCGCCCTTCGATCCGATCGCCGATCGTCCCCTCTCGAGCGCCTCATGACCGACAGCCTTCCCGACCGCCTCTGCGTCGATCCCGCCAGCCCGTTCCACGACGCCGCCCTCTTGGAGCGCGGCGTGGGCATCCGCTTCAACGGCCAGGACAAGACCAACGTCGAGGAATACTGCGTCAGCGAAGGCTGGGTGCGCCTGGCCGTGGGCAAGACCCTGGACCGGCGCGGCAACCCGATGACGGTCAAGCTCAAGGGCGTGGTCGAACCCTACCTGCGCGACGCCGAAGCCTGATTTTCGCGGCCGCAGGGCCGCCACCGCAGCAGAAATATACAAAATCCGGGGTTGGAATGCCGGCCTGGCCCACCATTTAGGTGTCAAGCGCCGCCGACCCTCCCCCCCTCGGTCCCGGCGGCGACCTAGGCCCGGCCGCGTCCCCCCCACGCGCGCCGGGCCGTTTCGTGTCTGGGGTCTGCGAGATGGCCCTTACGCCCGCTCCACCGTCGTTCCGTCCACCTCCAGCGGGTGCTCCAGGCGGCTGAGCATTTCCTTCGGCGTCACCTGCCAGACCTGGCCGCGGACGTGGTCCCATTCGCGCAGCAGCTCCTCGGCGAAGAGGGAGCCGGTCTCGGCGACGTGTTCCTCGACGAGCGCCTTCAGCACGCCTTCCCAGTGCGGCGAGCGCAGGCGGCCGAACACCACCGAGCCGTCGTTGACCATGGCCGCGAAGCGGTCGTCCGGGTCGAGCACGAAGGCCATGCCGCCGGTCATGCCGGCGGCGAAGTTGAAGCCCACCGGCCCCAGCACCGCCACCGTCCCGCCGGTCATGTACTCGCAGCCGTTGGCGCCGACGCCCTCGACCACCGCCACGGCGCCGGAGTTGCGCACCGCGAAGCGCTCGCCACCGCGGCCCGCTGCGAACAGCCGGCCGGAGGTGGCGCCATAGAGCACGGTGTTCCCCAGGATCGCCTGGTCCTGCGCGGCGCGCAGGCCGGGCGCCGGGCGCACGACGATGGTCGCGCCGGACAGGCCCTTGCCGACGTAGTCGTTGGCCTCGCCGGTGAGCTCGATGCGCAGGCCCTGGACGGCGAAGGCGCCCAGGCTCTGGCCGCCGGAGCCCTTCAGCTGCACGGTCAGGTGGCCGGCGGGCAGGCCCGCCATGCCGAACTTGCGCACGATATGGCTGGAGATGCGCGCGCCGATCGCCCGGGCGGTGTTCCGCACGGTGTAGGTCAGCTGCATCTTCTCGCCGTGGTCCAGCAGCGGGGCCGCGTCGCGCACGATCTGGGCGTCCAGGGTGTCGGGCAGTTCGGTGCGGCCCTCGACGGTGCAATAGGGCTTGTTGGCCCCGGGGTCGGCGCGGACCAGCAACGGGTTCAGGTCGAGGTCGTCCAGGTGCTCGCCGCCGCGGCTGACCTGCTGCAGCAGGTCCGAGCGGCCGACGATCTCCTGCAGCGAGCGGAAGCCGAGCTGGCTCAGGATCTCGCGCACCTCCTCGGCGATGAAGCTGAACAGGCGGATCACCTTGTCCGGACTGCCGGTGAACTTGGCCCGCAGCGCCGGGTCCTGGGTGCAGACCCCCACCGGGCAGGTGTTGGAATGGCACTGGCGCACCATGATGCAGCCCATGGCGATCAGGCTGGCGGTGCCGATGCCGAACTCCTCGGCGCCCAGCATGGCGGCGATGACGATGTCGCGCCCGGTGCGCATGCCGCCGTCGGCGCGCAGCCGCACGGACGAGCGCAGGTTGTTCAGCGTCAGCACCTGGTTGGCCTCCGACAGGCCCATCTCCCAGGGCCCGCCGGCGTACTTGATCGAGGTCTGCGGGCTGGCGCCCGTGCCGCCGACGTTGCCGGCGATCAGGATCACGTCGGCCTTGGCCTTGGCCACGCCCGCGGCGATCGCGCCGATGCCGGTCATCGCCACCAGCTTCACGCACACCCGGGCGACCGGGTTGATCTGCTTCAGATCATAGATCAGCTGCGCCAGGTCCTCGATCGAGTAGATGTCGTGGTGCGGCGGCGGGCTGATCAGGGTCACGCCCGGCGTGGCGTGGCGCAGACGCGCGATCATCTCGGTGACCTTGAAGCCGGGCAGCTGCCCGCCCTCGCCGGGCTTGGCGCCCTGGGCCACCTTGATCTCGATCTCGCGGCACTGGTTCAGGTACTCGGCGGTCACGCCGAACCGGCCCGAGGCGATCTGCTTGACCGCGCTGTTGGGGTTGTCGCCGTTGGGCAGGGGCCTGTAGCGCGCCGGATCCTCGCCGCCCTCGCCGCTGACCGACTTGGCGCCGATGCGGTTCATGGCGATGTTCAGCGCGCCATGCGCTTCGGGGCCCAAGGCCCCAAGGCTCATGCCGGGGGTGACGAAGCGCTTGCGGATCTCGTTGACGCTTTCGACCTCGTCGAGGTTCACCGGCGCGCGGTCCGAGCGCCAGTCCAGCAGGTCGCGCAGCTGCACGGCCTGCGGCGTCTTGAGGGCGCCGGCATAGGCCTTGTAAGTCTCGTAGTCGTCGCGGTCGCAGGCCGACTGCAGCATGTGGATCAGCCGCGCCTCGAAGGCATGGGCTTCCCCTGAACGGCGCGACTTGTAGAAGCCGCCCACCGGCAGGACGATCGCGCCCGACTCCCACGCCCGGCGATGGTTGTCCACCGCCCGGGCCTCGATGCCGGCCAGGCCGATGCCGGAGATGCGGCTGGGCATGCCGGGGAAGAACTCCGCCGCCAGGGCCCGCGACAGGCCGATGGCCTCGAAGTTGAGCCCGCCGCGGTAGGACGAGATCACCGAGATGCCCATCTTCGACAGGATCTTCAAAAGCCCGCCCTCGATGGCGGTCTTGTAGTTCAGGCACACGTCGCGCAGCGTCAGGTCGCCAGTGAGCCCCCGCTCCAGCCGGTCCTGCAGGCTTTCCTGCGCCAGGTAGGCGTTGATCGCCGTGGCGCCGACGCCCACCAGCACCGCGAAGCCGTGGGTGTCCAGGCATTCGGCCGAGCGGACGATGATCGAGACGTAGCTGCGCAGGCCCTTGGCGACCAGGTGGGAATGCACCCCGCCGGTGGCCAGGATCATCGGCAGGGCGACCCGCTCGGGGCCGGAGGCCTCGTCGGTGAGCACGATGGCGCCGCAGCCGCGCAGGGCCGCGTCCTCGGCCTCGGCCCGCACCCGCTCCAGGGCCGCGCGCAGGGCGTCGCCGGGGCGCGCCTCATCGACGGGGATCGGGAAGGTGCAGTCGATCACCGCCAGGGTCTTCTCGCCCATGAACTCGGTCATGCGCTGGTACATGCCGGTGGTCAGGAACGGGCTTTCCAGCACGTAGACGTCGGCCTGGGCGGCGTCCTGGGCCAGGATGTTGCCGAGGTTCTTGAACCGGGTCTTCAGGCTCATCACCGCCGTTTCGCGCAGGGAGTCGATCGGCGGGTTGGTCACCTGGCTGAAGTTCTGGCGGAAGAAGTGCTGCAGCGGCCGGTAGCGGTCGGACAGCACCGCCAGCGGGGTGTCGTCCCCCATCGAGCCGACGGCTTCCTTGCCCTCCTCGATCATCGGGGCGAGGATCATCTCCAGGTCTTCCAGGGTCAGGCCGGCTGCGGCCTGGCGACGGGTCAGCTCCTCGCGGCCGAAGCGCCGCGGCTCCGGACCCGGGCCGATCTCCTTCTCCAGGTCGACCATGTTGCCCAGCCAGTCCTGGTAGGGATGCGCGGAGGCCAGGGTGTCGATGATCTCGTCCTCGCCGTAGAGCCGGCCCTCGGCCAGGTCGACGGCGATCATCCGGCCGGCGGCGATGTGCGCCTTGCGCACGATGCGGCTGTCGGCCAGGCCGAACATGCCGGCCTCCGAGCCCAGCGCCACCAGGCCGTCGTCTGTGTAGGCCACGCGCAGCGGGCGCAGGCCGTTGCGGTCCTTGCCGGCCACCACCCAGCGCCCGTCGGTGGCGCAGACCGCCGCCGGCCCGTCCCAGGGCTCCATCACCGCGTTGCAGTAGGAATAGAGGGCCCGGTGTTCGGGCTTCATCTGGTGGTCGCCCTTCGAGGCCCACGCTTCCGGGATCAGCAGCGCCTTGGCCATCGGCGCGTCGCGGCCGGCGCGGACCAGCACCTCGAAGGTGTTGTCCAGCGACATGGAGTCGGACCCCACCTGGATCACCGGCTTGATGTCCTCGCCGAACTCGCCGAACGCCTGGGCGGCCATGCGGATCTCATGGCTCTTCATCCAGTTGCGGTTGCCCTTGACGGTGTTGATCTCACCGTTGTGCGCCAGCATGCGGAACGGCTGCGCCAGGCGCCATTCCGGGAAGGTGTTGGTGGAATAGCGCTGGTGGAAGATCGCCACCGCGGCGGTGAACCGCTCGTCGTTGAGGTCGGGGTAGAACTCGTTGATGTGCTCGGCCAGGAACATGCCCTTGTAGATCAGCGAACGGGCCGACAGGGAGCAGACGTAGAAGCCGGCAAGGCCGGCGCGCTCCACCGCCTTCTCGATGCGCTTGCGGCACAGGAACAGGGCGCGCTCCAGCGCCTCGCCCTCCAGGCCAGCGGGGGGCGAGAGCATGATCTGCTCGATCTCGGGGCGGGTGGCGTTGGCCTTGTCGCCGATCACCGCGGTGTTCACCGGCACCTGGCGCCAGCCGTAGAGATAGAAGCCGAAGCGCAGGGCCTCGCTCTCGACGATCGTCCGCGCGGTCTCCTGGGCGCCCAGGTCGGTGCGCGGCAGGAACACCTGGCCGACGGCGATCGGGCCGCCGCGCAGGGTGTGCCCGGTGCGGCGCACCTGTTCGGCGAAGAAGTCCTGCGGCACGGACACCAGCACGCCGGCGCCGTCGCCGGTCTTGCCGTCAGCGTCCACCGCCCCGCGGTGCCAGACCGCCTTCAGCGCCTTGATCGCCAGTTCCACCACCTCGCGCCGCGGCTTGCCGTCGATAGCGCACACCAGGCCGACGCCGCACGCGTCGCGTTCGCTGTCGGGGTCGTAGGCGTGGGCGTCGATGAGCGTGGCGCGATTGTGAAGATAGCGCTCGGTCTCACCCTCCCCCTTGTGGGGAGGGACAGCCTGCGAAGCAGGCAGGGTGGAGAAGTCCACCGCCCCCGCGAACCCTTCGAGGCTAGCGGCTGTGGCAGGGGTTCCCCACCCCTGGCCTTCGGCCGTCCCCTCCCCATGAAGGGGAGGGAGGAAATGCTGGCTCATGGCGGTCACTCCGCGGCGGCCAAGGCCGGGGCCTTGGCGAGATAGGTGTGGATGGCGTCGGCGGCGTCGCGCCCGTCGCGGATGGCCCAGACCACCAGCGAGGCGCCGCGCACGATGTCGCCTGCGGCGAACACGCCGGGTAGGCTGGTCATCATGGTGCGGAAGTTGGCCTTCACCGTGCCCCAGCGCGAGACGTCCAGGGCCGGCTCGCCGAACAGGGTGGGGACATCCTCCGGATCGAAGCCCAGGGCCTTGATCACCAGGTCGGCGGGCAGGTCGAAATCGCCGCCTTCAACCTCCACCGGCGCCTGGCGTCCGTCGGCGTCCGGCGCGCCCAGCCGCATGCGGATGGTGCGCACGCCGGTGACCGCGGTCGCGTCGCCCAGGATGGCCCGCGGCGCGGCCAGCCATTCGAAGATCACGCCCTCTTCCTCGGCGTGGGCGACCTCGCGGGCCGAGCCCGGCATATTCTCCCGGTCGCGGCGATAGAGGCATGTGACGGAGGCCGCCCCCTGGCGGACGGCAGTGCGCACGCAGTCCATGGCGGTGTCGCCGCCGCCGACCACCACCACCCGCTTGCCCGCAGCATCCAGCGGGGCGCCGTCGAAGCCGGCGACGTCGTCGCCAAGGCCCCGGCGGTTGGAGGCGATCAGGTAGTCGAGTGCGGGAACCACGCCCGCGGAACCCGCGCCCGGACAGGCGAGGTCGCGGGCCTTGTAGACCCCGGTGGCGATCAGGATCGCGTCGTGCCGCGCGCGCAGCTCGGCCAGCGGGGCGTCGCGACCGACCTCGAAGCCCTGCACGAGCGCGATGCCGCCTTCAGCGAGACGGGCGGTTCGCCGCTGGACGACATCCTTTTCCAGCTTGAAGCCGGGGATGCCGTAGATCAGCAGCCCGCCGGCCCGGTCGTGGCGGTCGTAGACGGTGACGGCGTAGCCCATCTCGCGCAGCCGCTCGGCCGCGGCCAGGCCCGCGGGGCCGGCGCCGATGATGCCCACCGATCGGCCCTGGTCGCGGCCCGGCTTCAGCGGGGCCACCCAGCCCATCTCCCAGGCCTTGTCGGTGAGGTAGCGCTCGACGGCGCCGATGGTGACGGTGCCGTGGCCGGACTGCTCGATCACGCAGTTGCCCTCGCACAGCCGGTCCTGCGGGCAGATGCGGCCGCAGACCTCGGGCATGGAGTTGGTCGCCGCCGACAGGGCGTACGCTTCCTCCAGCCGGCCCTCGGCGGTCATCCGCAGCCAGTCGGGGATGTTGTTGTGCAGCGGGCAGTGCGTCTGACAGAAGGGCACGCCGCATTGTGAGCAGCGCGAAGCCTGCTCGGACGCCTTGGCGTCGATGAAATCGGCATAGATCTCATGGAAGTCGCCGCCCCGCGCCTGCGCCTCGCGCTTGGGCGGGCTTTGCCGCGACACCGTGGTGAACTTCAGCATGCGCTCGGTCATGGCGGTGTCTTTCGGGGTGGAGCCTTTTCGGCCTGCCGCTGGGGCAGGGGAGAACAATGAGCGCCCCATAGCGCATCTCCGGTGGCCTCGAAAGTCTTTGATCTACTAAATAGACTATATGCGACGCTGTGACGAGCGCTTGAGCGATCGGCGCCGATATGCTGCGCACATTTGGTCTATAAAATGGATTCATTGACCGTTTACCCTGTCTGGCCCAGGGAGGGGTTCAGACAAGGAGCCCCCATGCCCGACTGGTTGACCGCGATCGTCCTCGGCATCGTCGAGGGTCTGACGGAGTTCATCCCGGTGTCGTCCACCGGGCATCTGCTGCTCACCCAGACCCTGCTGGAACGCCTCGGCCTGATGCATGGCAACTGGGACGCCTTCACGGTGATGATCCAGCTGGGCGCGATCCTGGCGGTGGTGCTGCTGTACTTTCAGCGCCTGTTGCTGGTGGCGCTGCGCCTGCCCTCCGACCCCAAGTCGCGCCGCTTCGTGCTGAGCGTGCTGATCGCCTTCATCCCTGCGGGGATCATGGGTTTTCTGTTCCACCACATGATCGAAGGCTTCTTCTCGAACCCGAGGCTGATCTGCATCACCCTGATCGTCGGCGGGGTGATCCTGTGGGTGGTCGACCGCTGGCATCCGGCGCCGCGGCACACCGACGCCATGCGCTATCCGCTGCTGACCTCGCTGGGCATCGGTCTCTTCCAGTGCCTGTCGCTGGTGCCGGGCGTGTCGCGGTCGGGCTCGACCATCGTCGGCGCCACCCTGCTGGGTTGCGACCGCCGCTCGTCGGCCGAATTCAGCTTCTTCCTGGCCATCCCGATCATGATCGGCGCCTTCAGCCTCGACGCCTGGAAGCACCGCCATGACCTGACCGGCGGCCAGACCGAGCTGATCGCCATCGGCTTCGTGGTGTCCTTCCTGGTCGGCATGGTGGTGGTGCGGGTGCTGCTGGACTACGTCTCCAAGCGCGGCTTCACCTTCTTCGCCATCTGGCGGATCGTCGTCGGCGCCGCCGGCCTGGCGCTGCTGACCTGGGCGGGGAAGTAGCGGGGGCGGGCCTTCCGGCTGCGAAACCCCTCACCCTCCCAATCGCTGCGCGATCGGGCCCCTCCCTCTCCCTCTGGGAGAGGTGACCTTTCAGGGCTTCGCGGCGTCCTCTTCCTTGCCCTCTCCCGTAGGGAGAGGGAGGGGCCCGCGCCCGTCAGGGCGTGGGACGGTGAGGGGCTACGGCGCCCACGACCTCACACTGCCGGCCCGCCCTCCGCCAGCCATCGCGCGCAGTCAACGCCCAGGCGGGCGCGGGCGACACGTTCGTAGAGGTCGATGTCGTCCGCCGTCAGCACGTCGCGCCAGCGCCCGTTGGTCCCCTTGTTGATGAACGCCTCGCCGCCGCCGTCGAAGATGGCGCCGCCCAGGGGCGCGACCTGGGCCGCGTGCGCCTTCATCCAGTCGAACGAGCAGTGCTCCAGGATCGCCGGCCAGCGGTCCTGCGGGACCGCGATGTCGAGGAAGTCGGCGATGCGGCGCATCTGCCCGGCCAGGTCGGCCTTCAGGTCGTTGAAGTGCACCAGCTTGACGTTGGGCAGCACCCGCGCCGCCCACCAGGTGGTGACGTTGTCCCACAGCGACCAGAACGGATAGCCGTCGCGCTCGAGCCAGGTGAGGAAATAGCGCCGGATGTCGGGATCGGGCGGATCGATCGGCGGACCCACCCGGCCGGGCGTGTCGTTCAGCAGCTCGTACCACAGGGCGTTGCCGTGGCTGTGGTGGTTGTGCAGGCTCCACAGCACGTCGCGCCCGTCGCGGCCGATGTACAGGTATTTTGCGTCGGGCTCGAACACCAGGGCGTCCAGCGGCAGGTGGGTCTTGACCACCCGCCGGTGCGCCTGGGCTTCCAGCTGGCCGAGCTTCACCGGCTTGGGCGGCACGCGCAGGTCCAGCCACGGCGAGAGCTCGCTCATCGCCACCCCGGGATCGCCGCCGAACACCAGCTGGCCGAGGATCTGCTGGGTCCAGGTGGTGCCGGACTTGGCATAGGTGGCCACCACGATGTCGTCGCCGCGGAAGGCGAAGTCGTTCCACACCGTGGAATCCATATGGTGGTTCATCAGCTCGCGCGTCTTGCGCGGCCAGGCGATCGTCGTGTCGGTCATACAGCCCCCGGAACAAGGTCGAAGGGGCAATATACCGGCGTTCTTGGGCTACTTCACCACCGCGAAGCGGGTCCGGTCGAACACCTTGAGCACCTGCTCCAGCTCATGACCGCGCTTCATCACCAGGCCGCCCTGGGCGATCACCGCCCACGCGCCCTGGCGGCGGGCCAGGGCCGGGCGCTTCTCGATGCGGTAGAGCGGCGCCTCTGAGGCGCGGCGGAAGACGCAGAACGAGGCGGCCTCGCGCGATGCGTCGATGGCGTAGTCGCGCCAATGGCCAGCCGCCACCATCCGCCCATACACGGACAGGATCGCCGAAAGCTCCTTGCGATCGAAGAACACCACGCCGGCCGAGGAGCCTGGCGGGGGCGTGGCGGGGGTTATGGGGTCGAACGCCATACGACTCGAAGCCTAAGGCCTAGTGGCTCATTTAGGGAAGGCGCCGTCGGGGTGAAGGTTGTCGCTTTATGAAGAAAGCTTCACGGTCCGCCCCGGAATCACCTTGTTTCGACCCTTTCCGCGCCCGGTTGGGGGGCGAAAACAGCATCGTCGGTTGGTCGGAGCCCCGGTGGTCCCGGATCCTGAACAGCCCCCCCCAGCCCCCCTGGATTTCCGGGGCCCCGGCCAGCCGACTTGCCCTCCAAGACGCCCCCGCGGTCTCCCCCTCCGACCGCGGGGGTTTTGGCGTCCGGAGCCGGCCGCCGCGCCGCGCCCCTTGTGGGCGCCCGGGCGCGGGTTTATCGTTCCCGCACAGAACACGTCCCAACGCCGCCACACTTTCCAAAAGATTAAGCCGACGTCATGCGACGCCGCGAAATGACCTTATTTCGGTCGTGTCCCCGCCCGCTTGGCCCTCGATAAAGGCAGCGTCGGTTGATCGGAACACCCGGTGGTCCCGGATCCTGAACAGCCCCCCCAGCCCCCCTGGATTTCCGGGGTTCCGGCCAACCGACTGAACAACCCCCAAGAGACCCCCGTGGCCCTCCCCCCCTCCGGCCACGGGGGTTTTTGCGTTTTGGCGGTCTGACGACGTCGGCGCGGGCGGCCTTGCGCCCCTCCGTCTCGCCGTCCTTCGGACGTCGATCCACCTCCCCCGCTTCGCTGCGCTACGCATGGGAGGAGAAGGGGGCTTTCCTCCTGCCATGCTGCGCCGAAGGCGCAACGGGGGAGGTGGCGCGGCTCGCGCAGCGAGACGTGCCGGAGGGGGCGCAAGGCCCCAGCCGCGACCCTAGGGCTTGCCCTGCAGCACCGCCAGGATGCGGCCGCCCTTGGGGGCCTGGAGCAGGATCAGGGTGTGCAGGGTCTCGTCGCCCTCGGGCAGGACGAACTGGGCCGGCTTGCCCCGCCAGACGCCGAGCCGGGCGGTCTGGCGCACCACGTTGCGCACGGTGACGGTGTGGCCGCGGTTGTCGCCGTCCTTGACCTCGACCTCCTGGCTGCGCGGATCGTAGCGCACCAGCCAGACCTCCGCCGAGCCGTAGACGGCCGAGCCGGCGCCCACGGCGACCCGCTCGCCGCCGTGATAGAAACGCAGGCTGGGCTGATGGCCCGGCGGGCGCTTGGCCTGGCGGATCAGCGCTTCGACGGCGTCGGGCCTGGCGCCCGAGGCCTGGGCCGCGCCGTCGACGATCACCTGAGGGGTATAGACGTCGCGCAGGCCGAAGTGATGGTCGAAGGCGCGCTGGCGGTCGGCGAAGTCCGGCTGGGCAAAGGTGTCCTTCCAGCCCAGATAGTCCCAGTAGTCCACCGACCAGGTCAGGGCGATCACGCCGGGGCGGTCGGCCAGGCCGGCGACGAAGGCATTGGCCTTGCCGCAGGAAGCGCAGCCCTGGGCGGTGAACAGCTCCACCACCACGGGCGCCGCGCCGTGCTTGGCGGAGACGTGCCGGGATGGACTGTGTTTCGCCTGGGCCGCCATCGGCGCGGCCAGGACGGCGGCGCCCGCCAGGAACAGGAAAACGGCCCTCTGCATCGCGGGGCAATTAAGCGGACTTTGCCGGCTCGGGGGTTCACTAAACTGTGAGCGCCACCGCTCGCCGGCAAAGAAAAGGGCCCTCCCCGGAGGAAGGGCCCGATCTCGGCGCTGCCGATGGCGTCAGGCGTCGGCCTTGGCCAGGTTGCGCAGCACGTAGTTCAGCACGCCGCCGTTCTTGAAGTACTCCAGCTCGGTCGGGGTATCGATGCGGCAGCGCACCGGGAAGCGGGCGATCTTGCCGTCCGACGCGCGGTACAGCTCGACCATGATCTGCTTGCGCGGGGCGATGTCTTCCAGATCGCGGATGGTGACGATCTCGTCGCCGGTCAGGCCCAGGCGCTGCCAGCCCTCGGCGATGAACTGCAGCGGCAGCACGCCCATGCCGACCAGGTTCGAGCGGTGGATGCGCTCGAAGCTCTCGGCGATCACCGCGCGAACGCCCAGCAGCTTGGTGCCCTTGGCCGCCCAGTCGCGCGACGAGCCGGTGCCGTATTCCTTGCCGGCGAAGATCACCATCGGCCGGCCCTCGGCCTTGTAGCGCATGGCCGCGTCGTAGATCGCCATGGTCTCGCCGGAGGGGAAGTGCTTGGTCACGCCCCCTTCGATGTCCGGGGTGATCTTGTTGCGGATGCGGATGTTGGCGAAGGTGCCGCGCATCATCACTTCATGGTTCCCGCGGCGGGCGCCGTAGGAGTTGAAGTCGGCCTGGCTGACCTGATGCTGCGACAGGTACTCGCCCGCCGGGCTGGTCTTGCGGATGTTGCCGGCCGGGCTGATGTGGTCGGTGGTGATCGAGTCGCCGAAGATGCCCAGCACGCGGGCCTCGACGATGTCGGTGATCGCCTCGGGCTCCATCGTCAGCCCTTCGAAATAGGGCGGGTTCTGAACGTAGGTCGAGCCGATGTCCCAGGCGTAGGTCTGGCCGCCGGCGACCTTGATGCCCTGCCAGTTCTTGTCGCCCTTGAAGACGTCCTTGTAGCGGGTCTCGAACATCTTCTCGGTGACCACCTTGCGCTGCAGGGCGGCGATGTCCTCGTTGGTCGGCCAGATGTCCTTCAGGTAGACATCCTTGTTGCCCTTGCCCTTGCCGATCGGCTCGTTGGCCAGGTCGATGTTCATCGAGCCGGCCAGGGCGTAGGCCACCACCAGAGGCGGCGAGGCCAGGTAGTTGGCGCGCACGTCGGGGTTCACGCGGCCTTCGAAGTTGCGGTTGCCCGACAGGACGCTGACGGCCACCACGTCGCCGTCGGTCACCGCCTTGGAGATCGGCTCGGCCAGCGGGCCGGAGTTGCCGATGCAGGTGGTGCAGCCATAGCCGACCAGGTTGAAGCCCAGGGCGTCCAGCGGCTTGGTCAGGCCGGCCTTGGCCAGGTAGTCGGTGACCACCTGCGAGCCGGGGGCCAGCGAGGTCTTCACCCACGGCTGCACCTTCAGCCCCTTGGCCACCGCGTTCTTGGCCACCAGGCCGGCGGCGATCAGCACGCTGGGGTTGGAGGTGTTGGTGCACGAGGTGATGGCCGCGATCACCACGTCGCCGTTGCCGACGGTGTAGTCCTCGCCCTGCACGGGGAAGCGCAGGCCGGCCGTCGCCTCGGTCTTGGAGAACTCGCTCTCCAGCGCTTCCTTGAACTTCGCGGCGCTCTCGGTCAGCAGCACCCGGTCTTGCGGGCGCTTCGGGCCGGCCAGCGACGGGGTCACCGAGGCCAGGTCCAGTTCCAGCGTGTCGGTGAACACCGGGTCGGCGGCGCCCGGCTCGTGCCAGAAGCCCTGGGCCTTGGCGTAGGCTTCCACCAGGGCGACGCGGTCGGCGGCGCGGCCGGTGGCCTTCAGATAGTCGATGGTCGCGCGGGTGATCGGGAAGAAGCCGCAGGTGGCGCCGTATTCCGGGGCCATGTTGGCGATCGTCGCCTGGTCTTCCAGGGTCAGGTGCGCCAGGCCCTCGCCGAAGTACTCGACGAACTTGCCCACCACGCCCTTCTTGCGCAGCATCTGGGTGACGGTCAGCACCAGGTCGGTGGCGGTCGCGCCTTCCGGCAGGGCGCCGGTCAGCTTGAAGCCGATGACTTCGGGGATCAGCATCGGGATCGGCTGGCCCAGCATGGCCGCCTCGGCCTCGATGCCGCCCACGCCCCAGCCCAGCACCGACAGGCCGTTGACCATGGTGGTGTGGCTGTCGGTGCCGACCACGGTGTCGGGATAGGCGATCTCGGCGCCGTCGGCGACGGCGGTCCACACGGTCTGGGCCAGATGCTCCAGGTTCACCTGGTGGCAGATGCCGGTGCCCGGGGGCACCACGCGGAAGTTGTTGAACGCCGACGAGCCCCAGCGCAGGAAGCGGTAGCGCTCCAGGTTGCGCTCGTATTCCCGCTCGACGTTCTCCCCGAAGCTCTTGGCCGTGCCGAAGTAGTCGACCATCACCGAGTGGTCGATCACCAGGTCGACCGGGTTCAGCGGGTTGATCTTCTCGGGGTTGGCGCCGAGCTTGGTCATCGCGTCGCGCATGGCGGCCAGGTCGACCACCGCCGGCACGCCGGTGAAGTCCTGCATCAGCACCCGCGCCGGGCGGAAGCTGATCTCGTGCTCGACGCTGCCCTTGTTGACCAGCCAGGCCGCGATCGCCTTGAGGTCCGCTTCGCCGACGGAGACGCCGTCCTCGTTGCGCAGCAGGTTCTCCAGAAGCACCTTCATCGAGACCGGCAGGGCGGAAATTCCGGCCAGACCGGCTTCCTCGGCGGCCGGCAAGCTGTAGTAAGCGTAGGTCTTGCCGCCGACCGTCAGGTCGCGGCGGGTTTTGAGGCTGTCGATAGACGCCATGAGAGGGTCCTTTCCCTGTTCCAGGCCGCCCGAAATCCGGTCACGGGATCGCGCGCTGATCGAGACGGACACACAGCGTCCGTCCCCGCGCGGCGTCGCCCCCGCACGGCCGCCGGCTTCATAGCCGTAGCCTTTCCCTACGTCCATGCGTCGGGGGCCCGCCATTGATCGAATCGATCACGATCTCGGGCCTCGCCCTGCAAAGAGGCGAACGTCTGCTGTTCAGGGACCTGACGGCGAGCGTCGCCCGCGGCGAGGCCGTGGCGCTTACCGGCGCCAACGGGGCGGGCAAGACCAGCCTGCTGCGCGCCGTGGCCGGCTTCATTCGCCCGGCGGCCGGCGCGGTCCGATTCGAGGGCCCCGGCGGGGCCGAGATCGAGGCGGCGGACGCGCGCCGGACCAGCTGCCACATTCTGGGCCACCAGGACGGCCTGAAGAGCGGGCGCACGGCGCGCGAGGAACTGATCTTCCAGGCGCGCTGGGCCGGCGGCGACGCGGCGTCGGCGCTGGAGGCGGCGCGGCTGCTGGGTCTGGTGCGGCTGCTGGATCTGGAGGTCCGCAAGTTGTCGGCGGGCCAGCGGCGGCGACTGGCGCTGTCGCGGCTGATCGCCGCGCCGCGCCCGGTGTGGCTGCTGGACGAGCCCATGGCGCCGCTGGACGGGGCGAACCGCGCCCTGTTCGGCGAGCTGATGGCCGAGCACCTGGCCGGGGGCGGCCTGGTGCTGGCGGCGGTGCACGACCCGCTGCCGGTGCCCGCGCGCGGCGTCGAGATCGCCCCGCCGGCGATGGCGCCGGCATGAGCGCGCTCGCCACCCTGTTCCGGCGCGAGCTGGCCCTGGCCTGGGGACGCGGCGGCGGCCCGCTGCTGGCGGTCGGCTTCTATGCCGGCGCGGTCACCCTGCTGCCGCTGTCCGTCGGTCCGTCGACGGCGAAGCTGGCGGCCATGGCCGTCGGCGCCTCCTGGGTCTGTCTGGCGCTGGCCTCCCTGCTGTCGCTCGAGCGGCTGTTCGAGCGCGACTTCGAGGATGGGGCGCTGGACCTGCTGGCGCTGGGCCCGCTGCCGCTGGAGATCGTCTGCCTGGTCAAGGCCCTGGCCCAATGGCTGACCACGGGGGCGCCGCTGGCCTTGGCCGCGCCGCTGGGCGCCATCGCCCTCGGCGCGCCGCTTGCGGCCGCCCCGCTGCTGGCGGTAGCGGCGGCGCTGGGCGGAGTGGCGTTCGCCTTCCTGGGCGGCGCCGGCGCCGCCCTGGCGCTGGCCAGCCGGCGGGGCGGGCTGCTGATCGCGGTGATCGTGCTGCCGTTGCTCGTGCCGCCGGTGATCTTCGGCGGCGCGGCGGTCAGCGCCTACCTGGCGGGGCTGCCCTGGACGGCCGGTTTCGCCTTCCTGGCGGCCTATGCCGCCGGCGCGGTGGGCCTGACGCCGTTCGCCATGGCGGGCGCCTGTCGCAACGCCCAATCCTGAGCCGCCCGCGCTCGCGGCCCTGACCGCATGGTCGTGATACCGCCGCCTTCACGACTGTAACAATCGGCGCAGGGCGCGTCATTCGCCGGACAAAACCAACCGTCACAGTGGCTCCAGTTCACTTGGAGACCCCTGATGACCGCACGACCCCTGCGCGCTCTGATGCTCGGCGGCCTGGTTCTGCCCTTCGCCTTCGCCACCGCGGGCCTCGCCCAGGACCAGCCGCCCGCGCCGCCGGCCGACGCGCCCGCCGGCGGACACCACCATGGCTGGGGCGACCCTGCCCAGCGTGCGCAGATGATGGCCAAACACCTCGAGCGCGAGGCGGCCCGCCTGCGCGACGCGCTGCAACTGCGGCCCGACCAGGAGAGCGCCCTGCACGCCTTCCTGGAGTCGATGAAGCCGCCGGCCGACGCCCTGGAGCACATGAAGAAGGACCGCGAAGAGGACGCCCGGCTGACCACGCCGCAGCGCCTCGACCAGATGATGGCGCACATGGACGAGCGGCGGGCGCACGCGGTGGCCCACGCCGAGGCGGTGAAACGCTTCTACGCCCAGCTGTCGCCGTCGCAACAGAAGGCGTTCGACGCCCTGGGGCCGATGATGCACGGCCCGCACGGCATGGGCGAACACCGCGGCATGGGGCCGCACGGACCGGAGGATGGTCCCCCTCCCGGTGGGCCGATGGACGGCCCGCCGCCGGCCGCCTGACGCGCCTTTCCAGCTTCGGCCGTCCGTCCAACCCCCCAGCGAGGGGCGGCCGCAGGGCCCCGGCGCTTGCTCGCAGGCGCCGGGGCTTCTATTGGGGGCGACGATGATCAACGCCCTGGCCAATCCGCACCGGTTCATGGCCTTCTCGCGCTGGGCGGCCCCGGTGCTGGGCGCGTTGTCGGCCGCGCTGATCGCCGCCGGCCTGTGGTTCGGCTTCAGCGGCCCGGGCGACTACCAGCAGGGCTCCACGGTGCTGATCATGTACATCCACGTGCCCGCGGCCTGGATGGCGATGTTCAGCTACGCCTGCCTGGGCGGCGCCAGCTTCTTCGCCCTGGTGTTCCGTCACAGCCTGGCCGACGCCGCCGCCAGGGCCGCCGCGCCGCTGGGCGCCGCCTTCACCTTCCTGGCCCTGGTCACCGGCGCCCTCTGGGGTCGGCCGATGTGGGGCACGTGGTGGGCGTGGGGCGACGCGCGGCTGATGTCGGTGCTGATCCTGTTCCTGCTGTTCATCGGCTACATGGCGCTGCGGGCCAGCATCGACGACGAGGCCAAGGCCGGCCGGGCCGCGGCGATCCTGGCGCTGGTGGGGCTGGTGAACCTGCCGGTGGTGAAGTTCTCCGTCGACTGGTGGAACACCCTGCACCAGGGCGAGAGCATCTTCCGCGCCGACGGCCCCGCCGTGGCGCCGGTGTTCCTGCTGCCGCTGGGGCTGATGGGGGTCGGCTACACCCTGGCGTTCGGCGCCCTGTGGATGGTCGCCACCCGCGCCGAGGTCTGGCGCCGCCGCGCGTCCAGCCTCGCCATGCAGGCCGCCTTCACTTGAGCCTGCCCCACTTCGACGTCGGCAAGTACGCCGCCTTCATCTGGCCGGCCTACGCGGTGAGCGCCGCGGGCTTCGCCTGGATGGTGGGCGCCACCCTGGCCCGCGCCCGCCGCTGGCGGCGCGAGGTCGAGCGGCTGGAAGCGGCGCGCCCGAAGAAGCCCGGCGCGGCCGGGGAGGGCGCCGCGTGAGGCGTCTGATCGCGCTGCTGCCGCTGGCCGCCATGGCCGTGCTGGTGCTGGTGTTCGCCTTCCGCTCGCTGCACCGCGATCCGCAGGTGACGCCGATGGCCACCGTCGGCCAGCCGATGCCGGCCGCCAGCCTCGCGCCGCTGGCCGGCGGTCCGGCGACGCCGATTCGCACCGCCATCAAGGGGCCGGTGCTGGTGAACTTCTTCGCCTCCTGGTGCGCGCCGTGCATCTCCGAGGCGCCGGCGCTGATGGCGCTGAAAGCCGAGGGGGCTCCGATCGTCGGCATCGCCTACAAGGACCGCACCGAGGACACCCAGGGCTTCCTGGCGCAGCACGGCAACCCCTATAGCCAGGTGCTGGCCGATTCGGACGGGCAGGCGGGAATCGGTTTCGGCGTCACCGGCGTGCCCGAGACCTACGCCATCGACGCCCAGGGGGTGATCCGCGGCAAGGTGGCCGGCCAGCTCAGCGCCGACCAGGCCGAAGCCCTGCTGCAGAAGATCGGCCGCTAGGGGGCTGGGCGGCGAGGGCGGAGCCCCTCACCCTCCCATGGCTATCGCCATGGGCCCCTCCCTCTCCCTGTGGGAGAGGGGAATTATGTCGCGGATCGTACTGGAGAAATTTCCTCTTCCACAGGGAGAGGAAGGGGCCCGCGCGGCTTGCGCAGCAAGGCGCGTGGGAAGGTGAGGGGTTACGCCCCCTCGCCGCGCGGCCACGCTGCGCCGTTAACGCCTCATTGACCATGTTTGGTCAGCTTCGTTAACCTCACGCCATGGCCGACATCCGTACGCCCAACTGGCCCGCCGCCGGCAACAGCGGCAACGCCCTGGTCCCCCAGAAGGGGACCGGCAGCCAGCGTGCGGAAGCCCAACGGGCCTTCTTCCAGGCCGCGCTCACCGGCCAGGCGGTGACGGCGCCCCAGACCGCCGCACCCGCCGCGCCGACCCAGGCGACGGCGACGTCGCAGGACGCCCCCCGTGGCCGCCGCCCGGACCTGACCATCGAAGTGCCCAAGGACGAGCCGCAGAAGATCCTGCGCCCCGGCTCGATCATCGACATCTGGGTCTAGGGCGGCTTTCGCGGAGGGGCCTGAACCCCTCACCTTCCCAAGTCCAGCGCTGACGCGCTGAACTCGGGCCCCTCCCTCTCCCTCTGGGAGAGGTGATTTTCCTGTAGCGCCGCAAGGGTCTGGTCCTCTCCCGTAGGGAGAGGAAGGGGCCCGCGTGGCTTGCGCGAGCAAGGCGCGTGGGAAGGTGAGGGGTTACGCCCTCCCCCGCCAAGCCCCCTAGGCCGCCGCTTCCACGGCGCGCAGGGTCTTGGCCGCCTTCTTGGCCTTCTTCTTCTTGGCCTTCTTGTCCGGCTTGTCGGCCTTGGGCTTGCGCGGGGCGTCGGCGTCGCCGTCGGTGAGGCTGGCCAGCATCTTCATGAAGCTGTCGCGCTTCTTCGGCGACAGCAGGGCCAGGAAGCGGGCGTCCGCCTCGCTGGCGGGGCCGGCGCCCTCGGCCAGGGCCACGCGGCCGGCCTCGGACAGGCGCACGGAGTTGGCGCGCGCGTCGGTGGCCGAGCGCTCGCGCTCCAGCAGCCCCTTGCGGATCATGCGCGCCACCAGGTCGGCCAGGGTCGAGCGGTCGATGCCGGTGGCCCGCACCAGGTCGCTCTGGGTCAGGCCTTCGGCGGCGCCGGCGGCGGCCAGCACCGCGAACTGGCGCTGGGTGAGGCCCTCCGAACCCGCCGCCTCGGCGTGGTAGTCGAGCGCGATCTGCAACGCGCGGTGCAACAGATGGGTCGCCGACGCGGACAACACGTCGCTGGATGCCTTGCCCTTGGTCTTCGCCATGGCGAACCCCCTTCGCCGCCGGTTGACGTCGGCATGAGGAGTATCCGCGTTTCGTTGCGGTTTGACGACACCTCCGTCGGCGGAAGGATGCCGCCGCCGCGTCGCGCCCTCAGAACCCCGGATCGGGCGGCTCGGGCGGCTTGGGCGTCTCGCTGAACGCGCCGTTCTTCAGCAGGAACGGCGTCTGGGCCAGGGAGAAGACAATCGCCGCGCCCAGGATCACCAGACGGAACACCCCCCAGACCTCGGCGGTCTGTGTGCGGCGCACCACCTCGTTGGCGGCGGCGCAGAACCACCAGAAGGCGCCGTAGCGGATGGCCAGGGTCGCCCAGGCCTTGTCCGACAGCTGGAAGGCCTGGCCAAGCATCAGCTTCAGCGGGTTGCGCCCCATCGCCAGGCCGATGAACAGCGCCGCGCCCAGCAGGCCGTCGACGATGGTCATCTTCATCTGCAGGATGTCGTTGCGGTGCAGGGCCAGGCTCAGCCCGCCGAACACCAGGGCCAGGCCCCCGGACACCGCCGGCAGCGGCGCGATCCGGCGCTCCGCCACCAGGTTCGCCGCCAGGGCGACCGCCGAGGCGGCGACCAGCGCCCAGGTGCCCTTGCGAAAGTCGTGGGTGATCAGCAGCACCGCCAGGAACAGGATGGCCGGGGCGGCGTCGATGCTGTTGCGCAGCCAGGGCGGCGCCTTGCGCGCGGAGCGTTGCGGAGCGGCCATCGGTCAGGCGGCGTCCAGGCCGACCAGGGAGCGCGAGAAGGCCCGCGCATCGAACGGCTGCAGGTCCTCGATGCCCTCGCCGACGCCGATCAGCTTGATCGGACTGTCGGAGGCCTGCGCCACCGGCACCAGCACCCCGCCGCGGGCGGTGCCGTCCAGCTTGGTCATGACGATCCCGGTCACCCCGATGGCGTTGCCGAAGATGTTCTCCTGGTTCAGCGCGTTGCGCCCGACGGTGGCGTCCAGCACCAGCAACACCTCGTGCGGCGCATCGTAGTCGAGCTTGCGCACCACGCGGATCATCTTGGTCAGCTCGTCCATCAGGCCTTGCTTGTTCTGCAGCCGCCCGGCGGTGTCGATCAGCACCACGTCGTAGCCCTCGGCCTTGCCCTTCTCGACGGCGTCATAGGCCAGGCCGGCGGCGTCGGCGCCGTTGGGCGCGCTGATGAAGTCCGCGCCGGCGCGGTCGGCCCACACCTTCAGCTGTTCCACGGCCGCGGCGCGGAAGGTGTCGCCGGCGGCGATCAGCACCTTGGCCCCGCGCCCGGTCAGGTCGGCCGCGATCTTGCCCAGGGTGGTGGTCTTGCCCGAGCCGTTGACGCCGATGAACAGCACCACATATGGCCGCGGCCCCGACAGCGGGTCGAACACGCCCTGGCGGCTGACCAGTTCATTGGCGACGGCCTCGGCCAGGGCCTGCTTGATCTCGTCCTCGGAGCATTCCTTGCCGAACCGCTGCTCGGCGAAGCTCTGGGTGATGCGCGCCGCAGCCTTGGGGCCGAGGTCCGCCTCGATCAGCATCTCCTCCAGCTCGTCCAGCTTCGCCTGATCCAGCGGCTTCTTGACGAAGGCGCTGGTCACCTGCTCGGTCATCTGCCGCGACGAACGCGACAGCCCGTCGGTCAGGCGCTGGAACCAGCCTTTCTTGGGTTCGGTCATGGGGGCTTTCTAGTGGAGGGCGCGGGCCGCGGCGAGACGTTCAGTCATGGTCGGGGTGCTGATAGCTGACGATCTCAGCGATCCACGGCGTGTCGTCCTCGGGGCGGACCGGCAGACTTGCCAGATGCTCGAACCACGGCACGCGGCTCGCCGTCGAGAACTGGATGGTCGGCGGAGCGACGGACGGATCGTCGAAGGCGCCGATGGCCAGGGCCACCAGCTTGTCATTCCATTCAAAGGTCAGTGGCGTGCCGCAGTCGGGACAGAAGCCGCGCTTGACCCTGTTGGAGCTCTGGAAGCGCTTCGGCTCGCCCCGGCTCCAGGTCAGGCCCTCGGGGGCGTTCACATACGGCCCGAACGGCCCGCCGGTGGCCTTCTGGCACATGCGGCAATGGCAGATCGAGGCGACGCCCAGCGGCCCCTCGACGGCGAAGCGCACCGCGCCGCACTGGCAGCCGCCGGTCCAACGTTCGCTCATGCCGCCGTCCAGTCGCCCAGCCTCGCGCGCCGGCCGTCGTGGCCGGTGACGACGCCGCGGATCAGGGCGCCGGAGGGGGCGTCGCCGGCGAAGGCGATCTCGGTGAAGTCCTCGGCCCGGGCGGTTCCGTCGCGCTCCACCAGCACGCAGAGCTCGCGGCCGAGCTGCCGATCCAGGTGGCGGGCGAGGGCGGCGTCGCCGGCGGCGCGCAGGCGTGCGGCGCGGTCCTTGATCACCTTGCCGGGGACCGGCGGCATCCGCGCGGCGGGGGTGCCGGGGCGAGGGCTGTAGGGGAACACGTGCAGGAAGGCCAGGCCCGCCTCCTCCACCAGCTTCAGCGTGTTGTCGAAGGCCTCGTCGCTCTCCGTGGGAAAGCCGGCGATCAGGTCGGCGCCCAGGGCGATGTCGGGCCGCGCGGCGCGCACCGCGGCGACCAGGGTCAGGGCGTCGGCGCGCAGGTGGCGGCGCTTCATGCGCTTGAGCACCAGGTCGTCGCCCGCCTGCAGCGACAGGTGCAGATAGGGCATCAGCCGTGGTTCTTCGGCCAGGCAGCGCATCAGGTCGGCGTCGATCTCCGCCGCGTCGATCGACGACAGGCGCAGGCGCGGCAGCTCGGGGACCAGCTTCAGGATGCGCGAGACCAGCTGGCCGAGCGTCGGCTGGCCGGGCAGATCGGCGCCCCAGCTGGTCAGGTCCACGCCCGTCAGCACCACCTCGGCGTAGCCGGCGGCGGCGAGGCCGCGCACCTGGTCCACCACCGTGCCGGCGGGGACCGAGCGGGAATTGCCCCGGCCGTAGGGGATCACGCAGAAGGTGCAGCGGTGGTCGCAGCCGTTCTGCACCTCGACGTAGGCGCGGGCGCGCTCCTTCAGGCCGCCAAAGCCGCTTTCGACCAGGTGGCCGGCGGTTTCCCGCACCGACATGATGTCGTTGACCCGCACCCGGGCCCCGGTCTCCAGCAGCGCCCCCGGCGCGGCCTTCTCGGCATTGCCCAGCACCAGGTCGACCTCCGGCATGGCGGCGAAGGCGGCCGGGTCGATCTGCGCCGCGCAGCCGGTGACGATCAGGCGCGCGCCCGGCCGCTCGCGCCGGGCCTTGCGGATCGCCTGGCGCGCCTGGCGCACCGCCTCGGCGGTGACCGCGCACGTGTTGAACACCACCGCATCGCTCAGCCCGTCCGCCGCCGCCTGCTGGCGGATGGCCTCGGATTCATAGGCGTTCAGCCGGCAGCCGAAGGTGACGATGTTCACGCCATCCCCCTCTCCCTCTGTCATCCCGGAAAGCGCGGAGCGCTTATCCGGGACCGCGGCAGACGCCGACGTCACCGAAGCGGCTGGCGACAGTGCTTCCGGCGGTCCCGGATCGTCGCTGCGCGCCGTCCGGGATGACAGAGAAAAGGAGGGAGGAGGTTCAGCCACCCGTCTCGTCCTTCGGGCCCGTCTCGTCCTTCAGGAACGCCGCGAAGGCGTCGGCGTAGTCGGGATGCCAGCGGCTGAGCGGAGGCCGGCCCTGGGTGATGTCCTGCATGGTCCAGGTCATCCGCGCGTTGTCGATCTCGCGCGTGACGTCGTTGTCCGGGCAGATGATGTAGAAGTCGCCGGCGGCCATCCGGGCCAGCATGAAGTCGGCCACCTGTTCGCCGGTCCAGGCGCCCGGCGGCTTTTCCCCCGCGCCGGGCCGGGTCATGCCGGTAAAGGTGAAGCCGGGGACCAGCAGGTGCGCCGTCACCTGGCTGCCCGCGACGTTGCGCAGAGAGTGCTGCAGCCCCTCGGTCAGGGCTTTGATGCCCGCCTTGGAGGCGTTGTAGGCGGTGTCGCCCGGCGGCATGGTGATGCCCTGCTTGGAGCCGGTGTTGACGATCGCGGCCGGGCGTCCAAGGTCCAGCATCGCCTGGGTGAAGGCCTGCGTCCCATGCAGCACGCCCATCAGGTTGACGGCCAGGATCCGCCGCCAGCCATCCAGGTTCTCGTAGGCCGAGCCGCCGCGGCCGACGCCGGCGTTGTTCATCAGCAGGGCCACGTCACCGAACCGCTTCAGGGTCGCGTCGCGCAGCGCCTCGACCTGGGCATGGTCGGAGACGTCGGTGGCGATGGCCTCGACCTGGGCGCCGTGCGCCGCCGCCGCCAGCACGGCCGAGGCGGCGTAGTTCAGCGGCGCGCTCGGCACGTCGGCCAGCACCACGTTCAGCCCCAGGCCCGCCAGGCGCACGCCCGTCGCCAGGCCGATGCCACTGGCGGCGCCGGTGATCACGGCGGTGCGGCCGGCAGTGATGGCGGGGTGCTGGGCGGTCATGCGGCGCGGTCCTTCAGGGTCCCGGTGAACTCCACGGCCACCGGGCCGGTCATCAGCACGTGGCCGTCCGACTCGCGCCACTCGATCACCAGCTCGCCGCCATCCATCTCCACCGTCGCCTTGCGGTCGGTCAGGCCCCGGCGGGCGGCCGCCACCAGGGCGGCGCAGGCGCCGGTGCCGCAGGCCTTGGTCAGGCCCGCGCCGCGCTCCCAGACCCGCAGGCGGATGCGGTCGCGGCCCTTGATCTGCGCAAAGCCGACGTTGGCGCGCTCGGGGAACAGCAGGTGGTGTTCGATCATCGGCCCCACCTCGCGCACCGGCGCGGCCTCGGCGTCGGGCACGAAGAACACCACGTGCGGATTGCCCATCGAGACGCAGCCGGGGGTGTGCAGGATCGGATCGTCGATCGGCCCGACCTGCAGCTCCACCCCGCGGGTGTCCATTTCCTCGGCCAGGGGGATGTCGCGCCAGTCGAGGCCCGGGACGCCCATGTCGACGGTGACCTGCTTGGCGCCGTCCGCCGCATCCTCGGCGCGGGCCACCTGCAGCAGGCCGGCCTCGGTCTCGATCGCCGCGCTGGGCCGCCCGCTGGCCTCCAGCAGCAGCCAGCCGACGCAGCGGGTGGCGTTGCCGCAGGCGGAGACCTCGCCGCCGTCGGCGTTCCAGATGCGCATGAAGGCGTCCGCGCGGTCCGAAGGTTCGATGCCGATGATCTGGTCGCAGCCCACGCCCGACGCCCGGTCGGCGATCGCGCGCGCCTCGGCCTCGCTGGGGCGGAAGGGGGCGCTGCGGGCCTCGACCACGACGAAGTCGTTGCCGAGCCCGTTCATCTTCAGGAACGGACGGCTCATCGCCGCCATATAGTCGCAAACCCGCGCCGACGCACCTTCGCGCAGGGGCGGCTTGCGGCCCCGGTCGCGCGGCCTATGGTTGCGCCCTTCGCGCCCAAGCTATCCGAGGTCTCATGCGCCTTGCCGTCCGCTTCGCAGCCGCCGTCGCCGCGGCCCTGGCTTTTCCCGCCCTCCTGCACGCCGAGACCCCGCCCGTGACCAACGCCGCCGCAGTCCCCGCCCCCGCCGCCGCCCTGCCGGACGACCCGTACATCTGGCTGGAGGAGATGGAGGGCAAGCGCGCCCTGGACTGGGTGAACCAGGAGAACGCCCGCTCGCTGGCGATCCTCAAGGGCGACCCCCGCTACGAGGGCCTGCACCAGGATGCGCTGAAGATCGTCAACGCCACCGACCGTATCGCCTATCCCGCCCTGATCGGCCGCACGGTGTTCAATTTCTGGCAGGACCCGACCAACGTGCGGGGCCTGTGGCGGCGCACCACCCGGGCCGACTACGCGACGGCGGAGCCGAACTGGGAGACGGTGCTGGACCTCGACGCCCTGTCCAAGACCGAGGGCGCGAACTGGGTCTGGAAGGGCGC
Organism: Caulobacter sp. KR2-114; assembly: GCF_049446115.1. Lineage (NCBI taxonomy): Bacteria > Pseudomonadati > Pseudomonadota > Alphaproteobacteria > Caulobacterales > Caulobacteraceae > Caulobacter > Caulobacter sp. KR2-114. Next base: position 41,799 of record NZ_JBMSEC010000005.1, on the reverse strand, counting down.
CAACTGCCCGCCGCCGCGCTACGACCGCTGCATGCTGTTCCTGTCCAACGGCGGCGAGGACGCCATCGAGGCGCGTGAGTTCGACCTCAGGACCAAGGCCTTCACCCCGGGCGGCTTTCATCTGAGCCGCTCGAAGCAGGATATCGACTGGCTGGACGACGACACCCTGATCCTGACCCGCGACTGGGGTCCGGGCACGATGACCACCTCCGGCTACGGCTTCGTGGTCAAGACCCTGAAGCGCGGCCAGAGCCCGGACCAGGCGGTGGAGGTGTTCCGCGGCCAGGCCAGCGACGTGGCGGCGGGCGCGAGCGTGCTGCACGACAGCGACGGCGCCCGGCTGGTGCTGCTCAGCCGCGCCACCGACTTCTTCCACACCGAGTACTCCATGCTGACCGAAAAGGGCGTGGTGCGCCTGGCCCTGCCGGCCAAGGTGGCGATCCACGGCTTCTTCCAGGGCCAGCTGATCTTCGCGGTGGAGGAGGACTGGAGCTTCGGCGGCCACGCCTATCGCCAGGGGGACCTGCTGTCGGCCGCGCCCGCGACCCTGGCCGGCGGCGGCGGCGCCGTCAGCCTGATCTTCGCGCCGGGGCCGCGCCAGTCGATCGAGCAGGTGGCGACGACGAAGAGCCGGCTGGTGGCGGCGATCTACGACAACGTCCGCGGCGGCCTGACCAGCTTCACTCGCGAGGGCGGCGCCTGGAAGGCGGCGACGCTGCCGGTGGCGGCCAATTCCTCGGTCGGCGTGATCAGCGCCAGCGACCTCGATGACAGCCTCTACTACAACGTCGACGGGTTCCTGGATCCCTCGCGGCTGTGGCAGGCCGACGCCGCCACGGGCAAGGCCGTGTCGATCAAGGCCCTGCCGGCCCGTTTCGACGCCTCGCGCGACCGCGTCGAACAGTTCGAGGCGACCTCCACCGACGGGACCCGCATCCCGTACTTCGTGGTGCATCCCAAGGACATGAAGCTGGACGGCTCGAACCCGACGCTGCTCTACGCCTACGGCGGCTTCCAGGCCTCGGAGCTGCCGACCTATTCGGCCAACATCGGCAAGCTGTGGCTGGAGAAGGGCGGGGTCTACGTCCTGGCCAACATCCGCGGCGGCGGCGAATTCGGGCCGGCCTGGCACGAGGCCGGGCTGAAGACCCACCGCCAGCGGATCTACGACGACTTCGCCGCGGTGGGTAAGGACCTGATCGCCCGCAAGATCACCTCGCCGCGGCGGCTGGGCATCGAGGGCGGCTCCAACGGCGGCCTCTTGATGGGGGTGGAGTTCAACCAGCATCCCGAGCTGTGGCGCGCGGTGGTGATCCAGGTGCCGCTGCTGGACATGCTGCGCTTCGAACAGATCGGCGCCGGGGCGTCCTGGGCCGGCGAGTACGGCTCGGTGTCGAACCCTGAGGAGCTGGCATTCCTGAAGACCATCTCGCCCTATCACAACCTCAAGGCGGGCGTTGCCTATCCCGAGCCGTTCTTCGTCACCTCCACCAAGGACGACCGGGTGACGCCGGTGCACGCGCGCAAGATGGCGGCGCGGATGCAGGCCATGGGATTGCCGTTCCTGTACTTCGAGAACACCAACGGTGGCCACGCCGCCTCGGCCAACCTGCAGGAACGGGCCGAACGGGTGGCGCTGGAGTTCACCTACCTGATGCGCAAGCTGGTGGACTGACCGCATGGACCGCGCAGCGTTGCTGGCCGCCTTCGACGCCCAGATGCGGTCGGACCCGCCGCCCGAGGCCGGGGTGGCGCGGGTGTGGGTTCCCTATGGCGCCGGCCGGGTGCTGCGCACGGTGGGGGCCTACAACTTCATCGGCTGGTGGTCCCTGACGCCGCAGACCATGGGGCAGGCGGCGGACGGCGAGGCGACGTACTTCCGGGCGCTGGGCCAGGAGGCCGAGTGGAAGGTGTTCAGCCACGACCAGCCGGCTGGGCTGGAGCGGGCCCTGGCCACGGCGGGCTTCGTCGCCGGCGGACCGGAGACCTTCCTGGCGATCGATCTGGCCGAGGCGACCCTGGCGGCGCCGCGGACCGAGGGCATTTCCGTGCGCCGCGTCACCGACCGGGCCGGCGTCGACGACCTGGTGGCCGCCAACAGCGCCGCCTTCGGCAAGGCCGAGCCCTGGCGCGCCGACGCCCTGGCGCCGCGGCTGAACGACGGTTCGCTGGCGCTGTTCGTCGCCTATGCCGACGACGGCCGGCCGGTCTCGTCGGGGCGGCTGGAGCTGGCGCCGGGGCGTGACTTCGCGGGCCTGTACGGCGGCGGCACGGACCCCGCCTTCCGCGGGCGCGGGGTCTACCGGGCGCTGGTGGCGGCGCGCGCGGACGAGGCCCGCCGCCTGGGGGTGCGCTACCTGACGGTCGATGCGCGCGAGACCAGCCGGCCGATCCTGCAGCGTCTGGGCTTCACCCCGCTGGCGACGATCACCGGTTGGGAAATCCACCCGTAGAGGCCCGCCGTCGGCGAAGCCGGCCCTCAGTCCGGGCCGCCGGACTCCAGCGTCCAGGCCATCGCCTCGCGCACGGCGAAGGCCAGGATCAGGCCGCGCAGCGAGGGTTCGTCGACCAGCTCGGCCGCTTCTTCGGCGGAGAACCAGTGGCCGGTGCGCTGGCCCTTCTCGCGCCAGGTCTGGCGCTGGCGAACCACCCTGAGCGGATAGACCTGCACCGTGCAGTCCAGGGGCGCGCCGTTCTTCAGCCGCTTGACGTAGACGTATTCCCCCAGGGGGGTCTTCTCGACCTTGCCGGTGACGCCCGCCTCCTGGCGCGCCTCGATCGCCGCCACCTGGTGCGGCTTGCGGCCCTTCATCGGCCAGCCCTTGGGGATCACCCACCGCCGGGTCTCACGCGAGGTGATCAGCAGCACGTCCACGTCGCCGTCCCCGGTGGGGCGATAGGGCAGGGCGGCGTACTGTTGCCCCGGCTCGGGCGAGCGCAGGGCGACGGCCGTCGCGGACTCGTCGGCGAACGATTCGCGTGCGGATGGATGTCTCGCGCTCAGCCCCATCCCCGTTCCTTAACCAGCGCCGACGGTGACGCCCAGCCGGCGCGAGGTCGCGGGCCTGCCTGACGCCCGGCGCCTATTCGGTGATCACCACCGCCTGGGGCAGGTTCACATGGATCACCACGGTGTCGTCGGCATGCAGGGTGTGGCCTTCGCCGGGCGGGGTGAAGATGTAGTCGCCCGGACCGAAGGCGATGTCGTTGAGCCGGCCCGAGCCCTGGACCACGTAAATCTCCTCGCCGCCCGGGTGATCGTGGGCGGGCGAGCGCGAGCCGGGCTCGAAGCGCATCAGGAACGAGCCCGCGCCGGCCGTCATGTTCAGCGGCGCCAGCGTCACGCCCTCGCGCACGGGACGCCAGACGAGCCCCTCGTTGCGGGTATGGTCCATGCGCGTCTCCACCTTCTGATTGTGCGCAAGCCTAGGCCCATCGTCCGCGGCGGGCTAGCGTGGGCAAAACAGGCCATGGGAGGCTGCCGATGCGTTCACCCGATTTCCTCACCGCCGTGGGCATCGGCGTTTCCGACCTGGCCCGCTCGGAGGACTTCTACGCCCGGGTGCTGGGCATGAAGCGCACCGCCGTGTTCAAGCTGGCTGAGATGGACGAGGTGATGCTGGCGCACGAGGGGCGCAGCGCCGTGGTGCTGATGCACTACACCGACGGGCGGGCGATCAGCTATCGCGACAACCCGGTGAAGCTGGTGTTCTACGTCACCGATCCGGCGGCGATGATCGAGGCGATCCGCGCCGAGGGCCTGGCCATCACCCTGGAGCCGGCGCCGAACGCCAGCCTGGGCGGCGCGGTGGTGGGCATGGGCAAGGATCCTGACGGCTACGGCGTCGAGCTGATCCAGGCGCCGGCGCGCGCCGACGCTCCGACCGGCTGACCTCAGGCTTCCTGCAGCACCTCGGCCAGCAGGCGGCCCTCCAGCGCCCGGCTGGAGCCGGCCCGCCAGGCGACCACGATCTCGCGACTGGCCTGCTCGGCGTCCAGCGGCCGCACGCTGACGTGCGCGGCGTCGGCCAGGCCAGCCTCAACCGCCATGGCGGGCAGGAAGGACACGCCGAGGCCCGAGCCCACCATCTGCACCAGGGTTGGCAGGGAGGTGGCGGCGAAGCCCTCGTCGTCGGCGTGCCGCGGCGGGGCCAGACCGCAGGCGGCCAGGGCGTGCTCGCGCAGGCAGTGGCCGTCTTCCAGCAGGATCAGCTCCTCGCCCTCCATGCGCGCCGCCGAGACCTTCTTGTTGGCGGTCAGGGGATGGTTGGCGGGAAAGGCGGCCATCAACTCGTCGTCGTCGACGTGCTCCCAGTCGAGGCCGGCCATGTCGTAGGGCAGGGCGATCAACGCGGCGTCCAGAGCCCCGCTCTTCAGCCCCGAGATCAACCGGTGGGTCAGGTCCTCGCGCAGGAACAGCCGCAGCTTAGGGAAGCGCTGCTTCAGCATCGGCAGGGCCTTGGGCAGCAGGAACGGCGCCACCGTGGGGATCACGCCCAGGCGAAAGCGCCCCGACAGCGGCTGGCCCGCGCCGCGCGCGGCCTGCACCAGATCCTCTGTATTGGCCAGGATCGCGCTGGCCCGGGCGATGGCCTCCTCGCCAGCGGCGGTGAAGATCACGCCCGAGCGGTTGCGGTCGACCACCGGGGTGCCGAGAATCTTCTCCAGCTCCTGGATGCCGGCCGAGAGAGTGGGCTGGGTGACGTGCGCCGCCTCGGCCGCCCGGCTGAACGAGCCGTGCTCGGACAGGAGCTTCAGGTACTGGAGTTGGCGCAGTGTCGGCAGCATGGCTGTCATATAGAGACTGCCAATCGAGATTTGAATATCAATCGACCGTATTTGGAGCTTTCCTGTGGACCGATTGGGGACCATCTAAGGGCCATGCTTCTGGACTCGCTGATCCAGGCCCTGCCGCCGCATGCCCGAGATGTGGCCCGCGGCCTCACCGCCCTCGAGGCCGAGACCGTGCTCTCGGCCGTCCAGTTGTGGGGCGTGGTGCTGGCGAGCGCACACGCCGTCGGGACCCGGGCGGTGGTGGAGATCGCCGAGCGCGCGGCGGCCCAGGCAGGCCTTGGCGAGACGGCGCGCGCGGCCGCCCGCGGCGCGGCCGCGGTGATGGCGCAGAACAACGTCTATTTCCGCGCCATCGAGCTGATCGGCGACCCGGTGCTGGAGGCCGAGCCCTCGCGCCTGCGCATGAACACGGTGCACCGGCCGGCGGTGGCCGCCGTGGACATGCACCTGATGTGCCTGGCGGTCTCGGCGATCAATGGCTGCGGGGCCTGCATGCGTTCGCACGTCGACGCCCTGAAGGCGCTGGACGCCCGTCCGCCGACCCTCGCCGCAGCCCTGCGCGCGGCGGCGCTGATCCACGCGGCGAGCCGCGTGCTGGCCGCCAACGATGGCGCCCCTCCCCTTCATGGGGAGGGACAGCCCGCGTAAGCGGGTGGACGAAATTTCTGCCTGGAAGAGCCCGCTGAGGATCACCAACCCCTCATCCGACCCGCTGGCGCGGGCCACCTTCTCCCGCAAGGGGAGAAGGGCTGTCGCGCCGTGCTCGACAGATGCGTGAGCTTGTCCGGCCGAAGGACAGAGGGCGGCCTCAGGCCGCGGAGGGGCGCGCTTCCTGGGTCAGCAGGGCGCGGATGGCGTCCGCGCCGCGGGCCTGCCGCAACTGCTCACGCAACTCCGCTTGGCGCAGGGCGCGGGAGACACGGGCCAGGGCGCGCAGGTGCTCGGAGCCGGAGGCCGGGGGACTGAACAGGGCGAACACCAGGTCCACCGGCTTGTCGTCCAGGGCGTCGAATTCCACGGGCTGCTCCAGGCGAACGAACACCCCGCGCAGGCGATCGACGCCGGCCAGGCGCGCGTGCGGCACGGCGACGCCATGACCCACGCCGGTGGATCCGCCGGCTTCGCGCTCCATCAGGGCGTCGAACACCTCGGCGGCCTTGAGGCCGAAGGTGCGTGCGGCGATCTCGGAGATCACCGACAGCGCCTGCCGCTTCGATGCGGCGCTCACGCGTGGCGATATGGCCCCGCGCTCGAGCAGTTCCCCCAGGTTCATCAAGGACTTCAGGCTCGCTTACTATCCAACTGGACCGTGGGCTCCCAGCGACGATCTCGTCGGGAGCGACCCAGCCCGGTCAGCTCCCGTGAGACCCTTTGCCGTTGAGGGCTTTGGTTCGTTCGGGGTCAATCCAGCCGATGTTGCCGTCGGGCCGGCGATATACCACGGACAAATGGCCGTGGGCGGCGTTCCTAAACACGATTGTTTGACTTTCAGTCAAGTCGAGTTCCATGACCGCCATCGAAACGGTCATCGTCTTCAGCGCCTCTTCGGTTTCGGCGATGACCACCGACTCGACCGGGGCGCCCTCGGCGTCCCAGGTGTCCTCGAAGTCGTCGCCCTCGGGGGCCCTGAGCACGAAGAACGAAGCCGTTTCCGCCGCCTTGGCTGTGGCCGCCTCGGTGTGGCTCTTGAGCCGTCGCTTGTAGCGCCGGATGCGGGTTTCGATCTTCTGCAGCGCCTGGCCGAAGGCCGCGTGGGCGTCGCCGCCCAGGCCGTGGCTCTGCAATCGCTGGCCCGAGGCCAGGGCGACCGTACAGTCGACCCGGAATCCGAAGCCGTCACGGCTGACCACGACGTCGGCGTTTCCGCCACGTTCGAAGTACTTGCCGATGCTGCTGGTGAGTTCGTCGTCGACCCGCTCTCGCAGGGCCACGCCGACGTCGACGTGCTTGCCGGAGACTTGGACTTGCATGCCTTGAAGAACGCGCCTGCGACGGTTTCGTGTCAAGCGCCGAGGCCGATTTACGACCCGTCCTGGGGATGGCCTAGGCGGTTTCCTTCAACAGCCGCTTGCGCTCCACCGACGAGGGGATGCGCATGGCCTCGCGGTACTTGGCCACGGTGCGCCGGGCGATGTCGACGCCGGCCTCCTTGAGGATGTCGACGATGGCGTCGTCGGAGTGCACGTCGGCGCCCGCCCGCTCGTTGTCGATCAGCTGCTTGATCTTGTGTCGCACGGCCTCGGCCGAGTGCGCCTCGCCGCCGGAGGACGAGGCGATGGCGCTGGTGAAGAAGAACTTCATCTCGAACACGCCGCGGGGCGTGGCCAGGTACTTGTTCGAGGTCACCCGGCTGACGGTGCTCTCGTGCATGCCGATGGCGTCGGCCACGGTCTTCAGGTTCAGCGGCCGTAGATGCTCGACGCCGAACGCCAGGAAGCCGTCCTGCTGGCGGACGATCTCGCTGGCCACCTTGAGGATGGTCTTGGCCCGCTGATCGAGGCTCTTGATCAGCCAGTTGGCGCTAGCCAGGCAGTCGGAGACGAACACCTTCTCCTGGTCCGAGCGCGCGCCGCCCGAGACGCGGGCGTGATAGCGCTGGTCGACCAGCAGCCGCGGCAGGGTGTCGGCGTTCAGCTCGACGTGCCACAGGCCGCCCAGGCCCTCGCGCACATAGACGTCCGGGGTCACCGACTGGGCGGGCTCGCCGCCGAAGGCTGCGCCGGGCCGCGGGGTCAGCGCCTTCAGCTCGGCGATCATCTCGCGCAGGTCCTCGTCATCGACGGCGCAGACCCGCTTGAGGCCCGCCATGTCGCGCCGCGCGAGCAGCTCCAGGTTGGCCACCAGGGCGGCCATCGCCGGGTCAAAGCGGTTGCGGTCCTTCAGCTGCAGCGTCAGGCATTCGGCGACGTCGCGGGCGCAGACCCCGACCGGCTCGAAGCCCTGCATGACGGTCAGCACGTCCTCGACGAACTCGAGTTCGCAGCCCAGCCGCTCGGCCACCTCGGCCAGGTCGGCGCGCAGGTAGCCGCCCTCGTCGACCGCGTCGATCAGCACCTGGGCGACGACCCGTTCAGGCCCGGTCAGGCCGGCCACCGCCACCTGTTCGGCCAGGTGCTCGGCCAGCGTCAGCTCGCGCGCGTGGTTCTCGCGCGGGTCGCCGTCCTCGCCCTCGAAGCTGCCGCCGTTGCGGCTGGCCTTGGACCAGTCGACGCTGCCGCCGGCGTCGGCGCCCGCCGCGGCCGGCCCGGCGTCGCCGGTGGCGTGGTCGCCGGGCGAGGCGCTGTCGTAGAGATCGTCGGCGCGGGCGTCCATGTCGGCCTCGGCGGCCTCGCCCGGGATATGGTCGGCTTCGAACGGCTCGCTGTCGGCCTTGACCGGCTCGGCGTCGGGCTCGTGGTCCGCCTCGTCGCGCGCCAGCAGCGGGTTGCGCTCGAGTTCGCCCTCGACGAAGGCCTCGAGCTCGAGGTTCGACAGCTGCAGCAGCTTGATGGCCTGCTGCAGTTGCGGCGTGATGACGAGGCCTTGCCCCTGCCGCAGCTCTAATCGTGGACCCAGCGCCAAGACGGCTTCCCGAACCAGTTACCCGGCAAGCCTAGGGGCGCATCGGCAATCGATTGGTTAATGCTGGCAAGAAATTTGCAGGGGGCCCGCGACGGGCTGTCGCGCGGGCGTGCGGCGCGGCCCCTCACCTTCCCACGCCCCTTGCTGTCGCAAGGGCCGCGGGCCCCTTCCTCTCCCTCGAGGGAGAGGAACACAATCCGCGCGTCGCGTTGAACAATCCTCTCCCTGCAGGGAGAGGAAGGGGCCCGACCGCGTAGCGGTTGGGAAGGTGAGGGGCCGCACTGCCCCTCAGTCCTTATTCGAAGTTGTCGCCCAGATAGACCCGGCGCACGTCGGGATTGGCGACGATCTCTTCCGGGGTGCCTTCGAACAGCACTTCGCCGGCGGCGATGATCGAGCAGCGGTCGATGATGTCCAGCGTCTCGCGCACGTTGTGGTCGGTGATCAGGATGCCGATGCCGCGCTTCTTCAGATAGCCGACCACCTCGCGGATGTCGGCGATGGCCAGGGGGTCGATGCCGGCGAAGGGCTCGTCCAGCAGCATGAAGGCCGGCTCGCTGGCCAGCGCCCGGGCGATTTCCACGCGGCGCCGCTCGCCGCCCGACAGGGCCACCGCCGGGGAGGTGCGCAGGTGGGCGATGTGCAGCTCTTCCAGCAGCTCGGTGGTGATGGCGCGGATCTTGTCGCGACGCTTCTCGCGCATCTCCACGACGGCCATGACGTTCTGCTCGACGGTCATGCCGCGGAAGATCGAGGTCTCCTGCGGCAGGTAGCCCAGGCCCTCGCGGGCGCGCTGGTACATGGGCTGGGCGGTGATGTCCTCGCCGTCCAGATAGATCGCCCCGTAGTCCACGGCGATCAGGCCGGTGATCATGTAGAAGCACGTGGTCTTGCCGGCGCCGTTGGGACCCAACAGGCCGGCCACCTCGCCGCGGTTCAGGTGCAGGCTGACATTCTTGACCACCTGGCGGCCGCGGAAGGTCTTGCCGATGCGGTCCACCACCAAGCCGGACTGGTCGGCGCCGGCGGCGGCGGCCGGCTTGAACGACGCCATCCGCTCGCGTTCGACGCCCTGCGGCGGCACGCCGGGCGGCAGCGGACGGGCTGAGCCTTCCGCCGGTTGGGCGGGTTCCCCGGCCGCCACCGATTCGCCGGGCCGCTTGATGGCCCCCATCAGCGGACCCTGGGTGCTGGCGATGGTGGTGATGCGGCGGGGAGTATCGTTCATGCCGCCCTCAGGACTGCCCGGGCGCCGGCGTCGCCGGCGGGGCGGGGGCCGGAGTCGATCCGGTGGCCCCGTTCTGGTCCTTCGGCTCCGGATAGAACACCCCGCGGACGCGGCGGGCCGAACCGACGTTCGCCGCTCCGCTCTCGAGCCGGGCGGCCTTGGTGGAGAGGTTGTAGGTCAGCTTGTCGCCGCGGGCGACGTTGTTGCCCTGAACGACGATGACGTTGCCGGTCATCACCACCTGGTCGGAGGCGTTGCTGTAGACCGCGTGATCGCCGCGGGCGTTCTGGTCGGTGGTGACGAAATAGACGTTGCCGTCGGCCTCGATCCGGTCGGTGCCGCCGCACACCGGCGCGCCGTTGGCCTGCACGCTCTTGGTGTGAGAATAGACGCTGATGGTGTTGGCCCGCAGCCGGGACTTGCCCTGCAGCGCCTCGGCCGCGCCGCGGAAGATCACCAGGCACTTGGAATTGACCACCTCCATCTCGTTGGCGGTCGTGTCGATCGGAGCCGTGGAGCGCGAATCAAGTTGAGCCAGGGCGGGACCTGCGGCCGCCAGCGACAGGATCGCCACCATGGCCAGACGAGGGCCCAGGGCTGTGCGATCAGTCATGGAATCAGTTCTCCGGGCAACTCTGCGACCTTGGAGGCCCAGTCTTAGTGCTGATTGAGCCGCGCGTGAACGCCGCCCTTGTAAATCACCCGATCGCCCTTGTCGTACACATCGAAGCTGCCCGACTTCACATTGCCGACGTTGGTCTGGCCCTGGATCGCCTGGGGTCCGGTGACCGAGCCGGTGCGGGTGTTGATGATCGCTTCCTGGGTGGCGAACGCCGAGTCCTTGGAATTGTCGGCATGCACGTTGCCGCGCATGATCAGGATGCGGGTGTCCTCGCGATAGACGCCGCTGTCGGCGGTGAGCGTCTGCGGGTTGGCGCCGTCCACGTCCTGGGTGATGTGCGGGTACTGCAGCAGCACCTTCTGGAAATCCTGCGGATCGCGCGCCGCCTGGCGGGCGCTGAGCATGAAGGCCCGGCCCTGGCTGTCGCGGCCGAAGAAATGCGGATTGGTCATCACGATCTGGTTGGCCGGCTCGTGCGCCGCGCCGCGGCGGCTGAGCGAATGCTGGCCGATCAGCCCGGCGATCAGCCCCAGCACCGCCACCATGCCCATCGGCAGGGCCCAGCGCATCACCCGCACCAGCCGGCTGTGCTGGCGCGCCTTGGCCCGGGGCGGGGGCCCGAGCGAGGTCGGCAGGGTGGGATTGGTGATGCTCAAGGGTGCGGGTCTTTACGTCTAGCTGTGGGCGAAGATGTCCTGGTCCTCCCAGCCGGCCACGTCGAGCGCGGCGCGGTGGGGCAGGAAGTCGAAACAGGCCTGGGCCAGATCCATTCGGCCCTCCCGGACCAGCATCGCGTCCAGACGGTTCTTAAGCGCATGAAGGTTAAGAACGTCGGAGGCTGCATAGGCCAATTGTTCGGGCGAAAGTTTGTCCGCGCCCCAGTCCGAGCTTTGCTGCGCCTTGGAGATGTCGATCCCCAGCAGTTCCTTGGTCACGTCCTTCAGGCCGTGCCGGTCGGTGTAGGTGCGGGCGATGCGCGAGGCGATCTTGGTGCAGTAGACCGGCGTGGTGATCACGCCGAGCGCCAGCTGGAACATGGCGATGTCGAAGCGGCCGAAATGGAAGATCTTCAGCACCGCCGGATTCGTCAGCAGAGCCTTGAGGTTCGGCGCCGCATAGCCCGGCCGGGTCAGCCGCACCACGTGGGCGTCGCCGTCGCCGGCCGAGATCTGCACCACGCACAGCGGGTCGCGGCCCAGCCGCAGGCCCATGGTCTCCGAATCGACCGCGACCGAGGTGGCGCCGGAAAACACACCGTCCGGCAGGTCGCCTTCATGCAGATAGTTCGCCAAGGGGGTAGAGCTCTCCGTTTGGCCGGCTTTTAGAGCTTGGCCGTCGCGCCGTTATGTCGGCCCTGCAAGAGTACGCCGCCGATCGCGTCGGCAAGCCCCCGAAATGGGGGCCCTGACCGTCGAAGTCCAGCCGCGTTTTTGCACCGATGCGGCAAAACGCCAGCCATGCTGACACGGGGCTGGCGGGGAGCGGCCGTCAAGGCCGGGGCAGATCCCGCGGGCGGCCGACCTTTGGCAGAGGGCGCTTGGCCCTGGTCGGCTCCCGGTCCCGATCCGATCGGGAGAGTGGTGCCCAGGAAAGGACTCGAACCTTCACGGCCGTTAAGCCACTGGCACCTGAAGCCAGCGCGTCTACCAATTCCGCCACCTGGGCCCAGCGCCTCAGCGCGGGAGGGCCGGACGCATAGGGCGCCGTTTTTTCCGCGTCAATGCCCGTTTGCATGCAAGGCGAAACGACCGCGGGCGGCGTGGCGTCGCCGCCATGGCGCGCCGGCCGCGCCCAGGCGTTGCCCCAGACGTTGCTTAAGGGCGCCCCCTCGTCTATCCCGGGGCTTTCCGACGCGGAGGTGAAGGCGCGCCATGAAGGGTCTGGTGACGGTGTTCGGCGGCTCGGGCTTCGTGGGCGGCCAGATCGTGCGCGCCCTCGCCCGCAAGGGGCTGCGCGTACGCGTCGCCGTGCGCCGGCCGGGCCGGGGCTATCGCCTGCGCATGCTGGGCGACGTCGGCCAGATCGAGGTGGTGCAGGCCAACGTCCGCGACGCCGCCTCGGTGGGCCGCGCGCTGGACGGCGCCGAGGGTGTGGTCAACTGCGTGGCCGTGCTGCACGAGTTCGGTGGCCAGACCTTCGACGCCTTGCATGTGGAGGGGGCGACGGCCATCGCCGAGGCGGCCGCGGCCCGGGGCATCGACCGCTTCGTGCAGATCTCCGCCATCGGCGCCGATCCGGCATCGCCGGCCCGCTATGGCCGCAGCAAGGCCGAGGGCGAAGCGGCGGTGCGCAGCCGCATCCCGGCCGCGGTGGTGATCCGTCCCTCGATCGTGTTCGGCCAGGACGACCATTTCTTCAACAGCTTCGCCCAGATGGCGCAGATGTCTCCCGTGCTGCCGCTGATCGGCGGCGGGGAGACGAAGTTCCAGCCGGTGTTCGTCGGCGACGTCGCCGCGGCCGTGGCGCGGGCGATCACCGACCCGGACTGCGCCGGCAAGACCTACGAGCTGGGCGGCCCCGCGCCGCACAGCTTCAAGGCCCTGATGGAGCTGCTGCTGGCCGAGATCCACCGCAAGCGCGCCCTGGTCCCGGTGCCGTTCGGCGTGGCCAGCGTGCTGGGCTTCGTCGGCGACCTGCTGTGCGGCGCGCACGGCGTGCTGGGCCTGATCCCGCTGCCGCCGATCACCAGCGACCAGGTGGAGATGCTCAAGGCCGACAATGTGGTGTCGCCCGGGGCCCTGGGCCTGGCCGACCTCGGCGTGACGCCCACCGCGCTCGAGCCGATCCTGCCGACCTACCTCTACCGCTACCGCCGCGGCGGCCAGTACGCAGAGGCCATGGCCTCGGTCTGACGCCCCGAGCGTTCAGGGCGCGGCAAGGCCGAGGGCCCGCGCCGTCCCCGGATGGGCCAGCACAGCCGTCGAGTCGCTGAACTGGTCGACGCCGCCGATCAGTGGCCGGGCGCGGAGCGCGGCGTCGCCGATCTGCGAGCGGATCGCTGCGGCGATCTCGTCGGCGTTGATCACCTGGAAGGGCCGCTGGAAATAGCCGCCGACACGCGGGCTCAACAGGCCCGGCAGTCCGCGGGTCAAGTGCAGCTCGGCCGCCGCCATCGCCGCCTCCGCCAGTCCGGACTCGCGCGCGCGCCAGTCGTCGGCGGCCAGCGCCTTGGCCAGGCCGGGGGCCAGGGCGGCGGCGCACGGCAGGCGGGCGAAGGCGCTGCCGAACCACTTGGCATAGGGGGCGTAGGTCCGCTCGATCAGGAAGCCCAGGCCCATGATGTCGCGCGCCAGCCGCGCGGTCACCAGGCGCGAGCCGATGTCGTCCCCCGCCTCACCGGTGCGCCCGACGAAGGCCCGTTCCTCGGCGACGCGGCCCCATTGGCAGGCCAGGCGATAAAGCCAGACATCGTCCGGATAGTAGGCCAGACGCGTCCGCAGCGCGGTGAGGGCCCCGTCGTCGTCGTGGAAGACCGCTCCGGACGTGGCGCCCAGCAGCCGGGGCTCCGGTGTCGCCAGCCAGTCGCGCCAGCTCTGAGGTCCCTCGGCGCTCATCGCCAGATTGGCGGCGGTCCAGGCGGCCAGGGTGGTGACCTCCGCGCCAGGAGCCGGCCAGCCCAGGAAGGTCACGGGCGGTGGCTCCAGCGCCCTTGCCGCGGCCGGCTCGGCGAACACCAGCACCCGGGCGCCCCAGTCGTGGTCCGTGGACATCGGGGTGTCGAAGCCCAGCACCTCCGACCCGTCGCCGATCAGCGCCGCGGCGTGCGGCCATCCTCGCAGCCGGGGGGCCACCCAGTCCTCGTAGAACCGCCGCGCCAGGGTCAGGCCCGGGATGAACGCCGTCATCGCGCCGCTCCGGAACGAAAAAGCCCCGGCCACTGGCCGGGGCTCTGCGTGTGTTGCGCTGTCCTCAGGCTCAGCGGCGCGAGCCGCCCATGAAGTACAGCAGGAAGCGGAACAGGTTGATGAAGTCCAGGTACAGGCTCAGCGCCCCGTAGCTGGTGGCCACGCTCATGGCCGCCTGGTTTCCGCCCAGCTGGTAGTAGGTCATCTTCATGCGCTGGGTGTCGAAGGCGATTAGCCCGGCGAAGATGCCGACGCCCAGCAGGTTGATGATGAACACCAGCATGGCCGAGTGGAAGAAGAACGTCGCCAGCGAGGCGAAGATCAGGCCCCACAGGCCCATGATCAGGAAGCTGCCGAAGCCGCTGAGGTCGCGCTTGGTGGTGTAGCCCACCAGGCTGAGACCGCCGAAGGCCGCCGCCGTCACCAGGAAGGTCTGGTAGATCGCCGCGTCGGCGTAGATGGCGAACAGCATGCCCAGCGACGCGCCGATCAGGGAGACCACCACCCAGTAGGTGATCGAAGCCGCCTGAGGCGAGGTCTGCCGCGCGAAGCTCTGGAACAGCAGGATGCCGAGCGGCGCGAAGGCCACCACCATGCCGAGGATCGTGTAGCCGACGTGGCCGGCGCCATCGACCTGGAACAGCAGGCGCTGGACCGGCGCATAGTGCCCGGTGAACCACGCCAGACCCGCCGACAGCAGCAGGCCGATGGCCACCTTGTTGTAGACGCCGAGCATGAAGGAACGCAGGCCTGCGTCCACTGCCATGTCGGGGCGGGCCTGGGCGCCGAAGCGCGGGGCGCCGCCGTGGAAGTCGCTCATGGGAACTTGACCCTTAAGATGCGTCCCTATCGGACGCTCAGGCCCAAATATCGGCCCGCGGCGGACGCCGCGCAAGGGCCTACAGGTTAAGGGGTTTTCATGTTCCCGCGCCGGCGCGAAGGGCGTCCGGCGCTCAGAACCAGCCCAGCACGGCGCCCAGCACCATCACCGTGCCGGCGATGCCGACGCCCCAGGCCAGCGGCCGCACCAGCGGAACGCCCGCCAGGTACAGCGCGGCGTGCGCCAGCCGGCTCCAGAAGAACAGCTCGGCTCCCAGCTGCGTGGTGTGCGTCGAGATATGCGCCACCGCCGCCACCAGCACGATCGGCGCGAAGATGGTCAGGCCCTCGCGGTGATTGTCGACCACGCGCTTGGTGCGCGCCTGGAAGGGCTTCGGCTCCGGCAGGTTGTCGCGCGGGCCGGCCATGGGGACCGCGCCCTGCGCCCGCACGCCCGCCCCGGCCTGGATCAGCACCAGCACCAGCAGAAGGCCGGCCGACCAGGCCAGCATCGTCAGTTCCACGCCCATGTCCCCGCTCCCCATAGGACTGTTGTCTGCGGCGAATTGGCTCAGAATGCGCGAATAAGGTCAACGCCGGCAGGCGTTTGGCCTAAGAGGACGCCCCGCTCGCAGGCTGGTGACGCCGGTTTGCCGCAGGGGCCGGCGGCGCAACCGCTGGTAACTGTTTTCCCGTCGTCAGCGAATCAGCCGGCGCGGACGGGCCCTCAGGGCGCCGGCCGTGACGTGAGCCGCGACGGCGACACCCAGTCCACAGAGGCCCGCAACCGCCAGCACAAACCCTTGAAGCATCGTCAGTCCCAGCATGGTCCCCCCCAGGACGCTCGAGATGAACGGTGGCTTAACGACCCGTTAGCCTCTTCTTCAGACGCCACGGTCTAGGGTCCTCCTCAACGTCCCGCCCGACGCGCGGGTTTTTACGATCAGAACGATGGCTCTCATGGAATTCGCTCAACGCCGCCTCGACTGGGTCCTGATCGACCCGAAGTCCGGCCAGACCCCTCAGGTCGGCGACCTGGTCTCCGCGGACGCCGGCGGCATGCCGGTCTACCGCGTGATGGCCCTGGCCGACGGCTCGGCGCAGCTGCACGACGACGCGCACAACGCCGAAAAGGTCATGCCGATCGCCGCCTTCCGCTGGAAGGCCGCCAGCTAGGCGCCGCCGCCCATCTATCGGGGCGGCTCCATCTGGCTAGCTCGAACGCCGATCCGCGCCTAACCTTGCCCCATCACTCGACGCAGCGGGGGCGCGGATGCGGCTGGAAGACGTGGATTTCGCGCAGCAGGCCAACACCTTCTGGGCGGTCTTCCTGGGCGCCTTCCTGGCCACCGTTGGCGGTATCGCCGCCACCCAGGCCGAGGCCTGGATCCACCGTCGCGACCGCGAGCGGGACAGTGCGCGCCTGTTCGGCGAGATCCTCACCACCCTGCACGCCCTGATCCGTGTCTCCGGCCAGACCCGCAACGTCGGCGATCCCTACGGCCCGATCACCCTGCGCATGCTGCGCGCCGCCCGGCGCGAACTGGACGTCTACGACCGCAACCGCGAAGCCCTGGCCGAGCTGCGCGACCGCGACCTGCGCGCGCGCCTGCACAGTTTCATGGTGCGGCTGACCATGCCGGTCGACGGTGTGCTGGAGGGCTCGGCCGAGATCGCCGCCCTGAAGGCCTCCCTGCGCACCCCCGGCCTGACCGAGGACCTTCGCGCCGAGACCGAAGCCATGATCGCCACGGCCGAGAGCCGCCGCGACCAGGGCTTCGACTTCATCGTCGAGGCGGGCGACGACATCCCCGACCTGATGGTCGGCATCGCCAGCATCTCGCGGCAACCGTTCAAGCCGTACAGCACCGAGCCCTGAGGGGAACCTCCAGCTGGCGTGGCCGTCAGCCCACCACTTCCGGCTCTTCCGCCGCCACGAAGCCCTTCCAGGTGCTCATGTACTGCACGAAGGCCGGGCCGAGGCCCTCGGCGCGCAGGTGGGCGGCCGGGACGGGCAGGGAAAGCGGGGTGAAGTGCGGGTCGGCGGCGACCTTCTTCGGCCAGTCGTGGTGCAGGATGGCCCCGCGGCCCACCAGCACGAAGTCCGCGCCATGCTCCAGCGCCCAGCGGGCGTCGTCGCCGCTCATGATCTTGCCGGCGACGCCCAGTCGGGTCTGGCCGCGGTCCAGCTCGGTGAAATAGGACATCAGGCTGCGGCCCTGGAAGTCCGGCTCCACCGGCTCCTTGCGCACGTCCCACAGCGACATGTCGATATAGTCCAGCGCCCCGCCGCTCATCAGCGTCTGAGCCAGTTCGCGGATCTCGGCCAGCTGCACCCCGAACCGCTCCGGCGACAGGCGCAGGCCCAGGGTGAAGTCCGGCCGGCAGCGGGCGCGCACCCCGGCGATGATGTCGGTGATGATCCGCGCGCGGTTCTGCAGCGAGCCGCCCCACTGGTCGTCCCGCCGGTTGATCTCCGGCGACAGGAACTGGCACAGCACATAGCCGTGCGCGCCGTGCAGCTCGACGCCGTCGAAGCCCGCCTTCTCCGAGCGAACCGCCGCGGCGATGAAGTCCTCGGTCAGCTGCTCCACCTCGGCCGCGGTCAGGCCACGGGCCTTGAATTCGTCGTTGTCCGACGGGCAGACCGGCGCCTCGCCGATGATCTCGGCGGGCGAGCGCATGCCGGCATGGTGCAACTGCACCGCCGAAAGGCTGCCCTCGGCGCGGATCTTGGCCGCCAGCCGGGTCAGGCCCTCCAGGTGGTCGTCCGACCACACCCCCATCTGGCCGGGAAAGCCCTGGCCGATGCGCTGCACGTGGGCCGCGCAGGTCATGGTCAGGCCGAAGCCGCCGGTGGCGCGCATCGTCAGCCAGCGGAACTCGTCGTCGGACATGCGCCCGTCCACGTGGCTCTGCAGGTTGGTCAGCGGCGCCAGCATGATGCGGTTCTTCATGGCGGGGCCGCGGACGAAGTCCATCGGCGCGAAGAGGTCGGTCATGCGCGGGTCCGTCTGCTGTGGAAAGGCGTTGCGTCAGCCTAGGCCGTCGGCGAAATCCGCGGCAAGGCTGACTTGGCGTTAGCCGCTCGCCGCCATGGACGCCAGCTTTGTGCTGGCCTTCCCCAGCGTCCGGGCGATCACAAGCCCGCGAGAGGGTCTCTTTCAGCTACCCAAGAGGACGCATGACCGAGTTCACCGAATTGCTGGCGGGGGTGGCGCGGAGCGAGGCGGGCTGGACGAGCCACGTCTCCGACGACTGGCTGCAGGGGCGCACGCTGTATGGCGGCCTTTCAGCGGCCCTGTGCCTGAATGCGGCGCTGGCGGCGTTTGAGGGGCTGCCGCCGCTGCGCTCGGCGCAGCTGACCTTCATCGGCCCGGCCACCGGCGCGGTCACGGCCAGCCCGAGCCTGCTGCGCCAGGGCAAGTCCGCGGCCTATGTCGGCGTGGACCTGACCGGCGACGCGGGGCTGGCGACGCGGGCGGTGTTCACCTTCGGCGCCGCGCGCCAGAGCGCCTTCTGCGAGCGCCGCATGCCCGCGCCGGCCGCCCCGCCGCCGGAGGCCTGCGAGCCGTTCTTCGTCTCCAGCCGGCCGACCTTCGCGCAGCACTTCGAGGTGCTGAGCGCCGGCCGGTCGCGGCCGGTGACCGCCGCCGAGCCGGACTATCTGGTCTGGCTGCGGCACAGGGACCCGGCGGCGCGCTCCGGCGTGCTCGGGCTGATGGCGCTGGCCGACGCCACGCCGCCGGCCGCCATGGCGATGTTCGCCGCCGGCGCGCCGATCAGCACCATGACCTGGATGGTCGACCTGCTGGCGGACGCCGACGAACTCGGCGGCGACGGCTGGCTGCTGCTGGAAAGCCGCGCCGAAACCGTCTGCGAGGGCTATTCCGCCCAGCCGATGGCGATCTGGACGTCCGACGGACGGCCGCTGGTGTCCGCGCGGCAGTGCGTGGCGGTGTTCGCCTGAGGATCTGTCATCCCGGAGTGGGCGTCAGCCCATATCCGGGATCGCCGGAAACGCTCAGGTTGCAGGCCGTAGCGGGCATGGGCGCCTGCCGCGGTCCCGGACATCCGCTGCGCGGATTCCGGGATGACAGTGTTGGGGCGCAAGCGGGAGAGGTCGCTACCAGATCCGCACCCGCCGGTCGGGCGGCAGGTACAGCTTGTCGCCCGGTTTGACGTCGAAGGCGGCGTACCAGGCGTCGAGGTTGCGCACCACGCCGTCCACCCGGTACTGGCGTGGCGAATGCGGGTCGCTGACCAGCTGGCGGCGCAAGGCGTCCTCGCGCGCCTTGCCGCGCCAGGCCTGGGCCCAGCCCAGGAACACGCGCTGGTCGCCGGTCATGCCGTCGATCACCGGCGCGGGCCGGCCTTTCAGGGAGGCGTGGTAGGCGTCCAGCGCCAGGGTCAGGCCGCCCAGGTCGGCGATGTTCTCGCCCATGGTCAGGTCGCCGTTCACGTGCGCGCCGGACAGCGGCTCGAACGCGGAATACTGCGCGCCCAGCCGGGCGGCGCGAGCCTGGAAGGCGTCGGCGTCGGCCTTGGTCCACCAGTCGCGCTGGCGGCCGGCGGCGTCGAACTTGCGGCCCTGGTCGTCAAAGCCGTGGGTCATCTCGTGGCCGATCACCGCGCCGATGGCGCCGTAGTTGATCGCCGGATCGGCCGAGGCGTCGAAGATCGGCGCCTGCAGGATGCCGGCCGGGAAGACGATGTCGCGCAGCGCGCCGTTGTAGGCGTCGTTGGTCTGCGGCGTCATCTGCCAGTCGGCGCGGTCCACCGGCCCCTTGCGCCGGCCCGTCTGGAACGCCCAGTCCCAGGCCGCCGCGCGGCGCACGTCGCCCAGCAGGTCGTCGTCGCGGATCCTCAGCCCCGAATAGTCGCGCGCGTGGTCCGGATAGCCGACCTTGACCACATAGGTGTCCAGCTTGCGCAGCGCCTCGGCCTTGGTCGCCGGGCTCATCCAGTCCAGCGCCTGGAGGCGGGCGCGGAACGCGCTCTTCAGGTCGCCGACCAGGCTCTCGATCGCCGCCTTGGCGCTGGGCGGGAAATAGTGCTCCACGTACAGCTGGCCCACGGCCCAGCCCATGTCGCCGAAGCGGTCCAGCCGCTCGCCGGCGCCGTAGTCGCCGCCGCCCACCGCCCGCACCGCCCGTTTCCAGCGCGCCCTGGGTTCGGCCTGGCCAGAGAGCGCCTTGTCGCGAAACTCGAAGCTGGCCGCCTGGAACGGCGACGACAGGTAGCTGGCGGCGTTGTCGGCGACCTGGAAGGCCATCCAGGCCTTCAGGGTGTCGACCGGGGTCTGGCTCCAGATCAGCGCCAGCTGGCGAAAGGCCGTGGGCTCGCCGACGATCACCTTGCCGCCGACCCCGCCGTCGACGCCCCCCGCCCGCAGCCACGCCTTCCAGGGAAAGCCGCCGGCCAGGCCCTCCAGCCGGCCGATTGGCATGGGATTGTACACCTTGTCCGGGTCGCGTTGCTGCGCCTTGCTCCAGCTGACCTGCGCGATGCGGGTCTCCAGGGCGACGATCTCGGCCGCGCGCGCCTGGGCGCCCGGCCAGCCGGCCAGGGTCAGCAGGCGCGCCACATAGGCCTGATAGGCGGCTTTCTGCGCCGCGAACTGGGGCTGCAGGTAATAGTCGCGGTCGGGCAGGCCGAGACCGGCCTGGTCGACGAACACGGCGTAGCGGCCCGGGGTCTTCGGGTCGACGTCGATGACGGCCTGGAACAGGCTGCCGTACAGGTCGCTGTTGGCCTGGCCCATCAGGGCGCCCAGGTCGGGCCGCGAGCGGGCCTGGCGGATGGCGGCCAGATGCGGGGCGATCGGCGCGGCGCCCAGCGACTCGATGCGGCCCTCGTCCATGAACGCCTTGTAGAAGGCGCCGACCTTGCCCTCGGGGGTGGAGGGCTCGTCGCCGGCGTGCGCCGCGGCGTCCTCCAAGAGGCCGTGGACGTTGGCCTCGATGCGGTCGGTCATCGCCAGGCGCAGGCTGGCGCCCGGCTTGTCGGCGGGGATCTCCGCCTTGGCCAGCCAGCCGCCGTTGGCGAATTCGAAGAAACTGTCCCCGGGGCGGGTGGCCTGATCCTCGCCGGCGGAATCGAAGCCCCAGGCCCCGTAGTGCAGCTCGTCTGGCGCGCCGAGCATGCCGGCGGCATGGCGCCGCGCAAGACCCTGTCCGGCGCCGGTCAGGCCAAGCATGGCCAGCGCGCCGAACGCCGCCGCCCCGATCCGCCTCCAGCCCGGCCTGCCGCCCAACGTCATCACCGCTCCTGCATCGGCCGCAGCCTTCGCCTGTCGCGCGAATTTGGCAAGCTGATGGCATGCCCGGTCCGGGCGTCGTCGCCGGCATGGTCTTGCCGCGATTTTGGCGCTAGGGGAGGGCCATGCCCGCCCAGATCGATCCCTTCCAGGCCATTTCCGTCAGCCGGCTGGCCCACCAGCTCAAGGCCGAGGGCCGCTCCATCCTGCACATGGAGTTCGGCCAGCCCTCCACCGGCGCCCCCGCCGCGGCCATCGCCGTGGCGCACGAGGTGCTCGACACCGACGGCCTCGGCTACTGGGAGAGCCCGGCCCTGCGCGAGCGGATCGCCCGCCGCTACCAGGAAAAGCACGGCGTCACCGTCGAGCCCGACCGGGTGATCCTCACCTGCGGCGCCTCGCCGGCCCTGGTGCTGGCGCTGAGCTCGGCCTTCGAGCCGGGCGACCGCATCGCCCTGGCCCGCCCCGGCTACGTCGCCTACCGCAACACGCTCAAGGCGCTGCACATGGTCCCGGTGGAGATCGAGGCCGGGCCGGAGAGCCGCTTCCAGCTGACCGCCGCCCACCTCGAGGCGCTGGAGCCGGCGCCCGCCGGGGTGATCGTCGCCAGCCCTGCCAACCCCACCGGCACCATCATCGGCAAGGCGGAACTGGCGGCCATCGCCGAGGTCTGCCACCGGCGCAACATCCGCATCGTCTCCGACGAGATCTACCACGGGCTCAGCTACGTCGAGCCGGCGCATTCGATGCTGGAGTTCGCGCCCGACGCCCTGATCGTCAACAGCTTCTCCAAGTATTTCAGCATGGTGGGCTGGCGCCTTGGCTGGCTGGTGGCGCCCCGGGCGCACGTGCACCGCGCCCGCGCCTACATCGGCAACCTGTTCCTCACCGCCCCCTCGCTCAGCCAGCACGCCGCCCTGGCGGCGATGGACGCCGAGGACGAGCTGGAGGGCCACGTCGAGGTCTACCGCCGCAACCGCGAACTGCTGCTGGACGCCCTGCCGCGGCTCGGCCTGGCGGACATCGCCCCGCCCGACGGAGCCTTCTACATCTACGCCAACATCGGCCACCTGACCGACGACAGCCTGGCCTTCTGCAAGCAGCTGCTGGCCGACACGGGCGTCGCCACGGCGCCGGGCGTCGACTTCGACCCGGTCAACGGGCATCGCTACATCCGCCTGTCCTTCGCCGTGTCGACCGCCGAGGTGGAGGAGGCCCTGCGCCGCATGACCCCGTGGTTCGCCGCGCGCATGGCTCACGCCGCGGAGTAGCCGACAGCCCCCGTCCACCGCAGTGATGGCGGGCCTGTAGCGATCGGCCGAATTGCTCTAGCCTCCCGCCCATGTCCCGTGCCGGGAGCGCACCGTCGTGAGCCTGGGGCCCGTACAGCCGACGTCCGCCGGCGGCGGGGCGCAGCCGGTCGCGCCGACGGGGACCAATCCGGCGGCGCCCGTTCCGTCCGCCGCGGGTCAACCGGCCATCGCCGGGCAGACTACGGCGCCGGCCGCTTCCGCTGGCGGCGCCGCGGTGGCGAGCGTGATGGCCTCGCTGCTGGCCGAGGCGCTGCCCACCCAGGACGGGATCGCCCCACTGTTGGCCGACCTGGCGACCGCGTTGGCCACGCCCGCCTCCGCGGCCGGGGAGACTCTGCCGGCCGCCGCCCGGCTGGCGGCGCAGCGCATCCTCGCCGGCCAGGCCCCGCTGGGTCAGAACGTCGGCGCCGGGGACGTCCGGACGGCGCTGCAGGCGAGCGGGATTCTGCTCGAGGCCACGCTGGCGGCGTCGGGGCGTCCGGGCGCGCCGCCCCCCGACCTGACCCGGGACCTGAAGGCGCAACTGCTGCAGCTGTCGGCGGCTCTGGACCCGACCGTGGAGGCCGAGGCGGCGTCGCTGGCCGCGCCCCGGCCGCTGCCGCGTCGGGATCCGGCGCATCGCCCACCACCGCCGGCCCGCGGCGCCCCCACCGCCGGCCAGGCCGCCGCGCACCCCAGCGCCGAGGTCGAGCACGGCGGCGCCGAAGCCCGCGCCCGGCTGCGGCAGGAGGCCGACGCCGCCCTGGCGCGGCTGCAGCTGTCGCAGCTGGCCTCGGCCGGCGCCGGCGCCCCCTCGGAAGAGGCGGAGGAGACGGTCTGGCGCTTCGACGCGCCGCTGGAGACCCCGTCCGGGACCGCTCTCGCGCAGATCGAGATCCGTCGCGAGGGCCACCGGGCCGGCGGCGGCGGGGAGGCCGCGCCCGTCGTCTGGCGCACCCGCCTGTCCGCCGACCTGGAGCCGAGCGGTCCGGTGCATGCCGAGATCAGCCTCAGCGCCGGGCGCACCCGCGTGACCCTTTGGGCGGAACGCGACGGCGCGTTCGGCGACCTGTCCGCCGCCCAGGCCGAGCTGGTCCAGGCCCTGGCCGGCCCGGATCATGCCGACGCCGCCGTGCGGGTGCTGTTCGGCGCGCCGCCGCCGCCCGCGCCGGCCGTGCGCGGCGGGCCGGTCGGCCACTACCTGGATCGCCGGTCGTGAGCGGCGCCGCCGACGACCCACCGGGCGGCGAGACGCCGCTCGATCCGCAGCCAGATCCGCGCCCAGACCCACGCCTCGCGGTGGCGCTCAGCTACGCGGCGCCCAACGCGCCCAAGGTGGTGGCGGTCGGCCGCGGCTGGGTGGGCGAGAAGATCGTCGAGACCGCCCGGGCGCACGGCGTGCCGCTGCGCCAGGACGCCGCCCTGGCCGAGGCGCTGGCCACCATCGAGCTGGATCAGGAAATTCCCGAGGCGCTGTACCGCGCCGTCGCGGCCGTGATCGGCTTCATCCTGCGCGCCAACGCTGCGGCCGCTACCGGACGTTGACTTCACAGCGGCGGTTGGCCTCCATGGCGGGCATGGACCCGCGCGACACCTTCGACACCGTGGCCGACCTCTACGGGGAGGTCCGCAAGGGCTATCCCGCCGCCCTGTTCGACGACCTGGAGGCCCTGGCGGGGCTGGGGCCCTCGGCCCAGGTGCTGGAGGTCGGCTGCGGGGCGGGACAGGCCACCGGCGACCTGGCGGCGCGCGCCGGCCGTGTCACCGCACTGGATCCCGGCCCGGCGCTGATCGATCAGGCCCGCGCCCGCGTTCCGGCGACCAATGTCCGGTTCGTGGTCTCCGGTTTCGAAGGCTTCGAGGCGCCGCCGTCCTCGTTCGACCTGGTGGCGTCGGCCCAGGCCTGGCACTGGATCGCGCCCCAGGTCGCCTTCGCCAAGGCCGCGGACCTGCTCAGGCCCGGCGGGACCCTGGCGGTGTTCGGCCATGTGCCGTTTCCCCCGCCGGAGCCGTTCGCCACGCCGTTCCGGGCGGCCTACGACCGGTTCATGCCGGGCGCCTGGGGAACGCCGCCGCCGCAGGCCGCCTACCGGCCGGACGGGCCGTTCGCCCCCGGCTTCGACGCCTCGGGCCGGTTCGGGCCGGTGACCCATCGCGCCTATGCCTGGACCTGGTCGATGGATGGCCCGACGCTCGGCAAGTACATGCGCACCGACTCCAGCTATCGCGGCCTGCCTGACGCGGTGCGCCTGGCCCTGTTCGACGCCCTGCAGGCGGCGGTGGAAGCGTTCGGCGAGCCGTGCCCGATGCCCTGGGAGACGCACCTCTACCTCGCGCGCCGCGCGTGAGTGGGCTTCGCGTGAGGTATCATTGGCTTTCGGCGGGGCTGACGGCCCTGGCGCTCGCCCTGGCCGGTCCGGCCGCGGCCCGGAGCAAGGCCGTCACGACCCTGGATGGCCGGCGCCTGTCGCCGGTGCAGGTCGATGCCGACGTGCGCGAGCTGATGGCGTCCAATGCGGTGGTCGGGCTGGACGTCGCGCTGATCCGCGACGGCCAGGTTGTCTACGCCCGCGCATTCGGCGAGCGGAACGTCGAACAGGGCCTGCCGATGACGCCGCAGACGGTGATCTATGGCGCCTCCCTGACCAAGGCGACCTTTGCCTATCTGGTGATGCAACTGGTCCAGGAGGGGCGCATCGACCTCGACCGGCCGACCGCCGACTATCTGCCCAAGCCCCTGCCGGACTATCCGAAATACGCCGACCTGGCGGGCGACGCGCGTTGGCGCCGGCTCACCTTCCGCAGCCTGATGAATCACACCACGGGCTTCGCCAACTTCCGGTTCCTGGAGCCGGACGGGAAGCTGCGCTTCCATCACGATCCCGGGACGCGGTTCGGCTATTCCGGCGAAGGGATCAATCTGGCGCAGTTCGTGCTGGAGCAGGGCCTGGGGTTGGACGTCGGCGCCGAGATGCAGCGACGGATTTTCGCGCCCCTCGGCATGTCCCGCACGTCGCTTACTTGGCGCGCGGACTTCGCGGGCGATGTCGCCGACGGCTATCTGAAGGACGGCAGCCTCAAGGCGCATCACCGGCGCGAGGACGTCCGCGCCGCGGGCTCGATGGACACGACCCTGGATGACTGGTCGAAGTTCCTGGCGGCGGTCTCCCGCGGCGACGGCTTGACACGCCGCGCCCGGGCCGAGCTCACCCGCCGCTCCATCGACATCGACAGCATGACCCAGTTTCCGACGCTCAGCGAGGCCGCCACGGACGCGTATCGGCCGATCCGACTGGGCTATGCCGTCGGCTGGGCCGTCTACGAGACACCCTACGGCCACGCCTTCTTCAAGGAGGGGCATGACGACGGGGCCGGCAATTTCGCCCTCTGCGTCCAGGCCCAGCGCGCCTGCATCCTGCTGCTGTCCAACTCCGATCGGGCGGAGGGGATCTACAAGGCGATGGTGGAACGGCTGCTGGGGCCGGTGAACCTGCCCTGGCGCTGGCAGGGCTATATCCCCGCCACGGTCGGGGTCGCGGGCGTCAGGCCTGCAGCGCCGCGCGCTCCGCCGCCAGCACCCGCCCTACCGCCGCGACCGTGAGATCGACGTCCTCCGGTCGCGTGCGGGCGCCGACCACGCTGATGCGCATGGTGCGCCGGCCCTGCCACTGGCCGGTGCTGAAGAAGGCCGTCCCTTCGGCGTTGATCGCCGCGACCATGCGCAGGGTGAAGGCGTCGTGGTCGGCGTCCGTGGCCCCCGGCCGCGGATCGAGGAAGCGCACCAGGCCCTGGTTCAGGCTGGGCGCGCCGGCCGGCAGCACGACGCCCTCGAACGCGCCGATGCCGGTGGTGATCGCCTGGGCGAAGTCGCAGCAACGGTCGATCATCGCCTCGACGCCCTCGCGCCCCAGTTCGCGCAGCACCGCCCACACCGGTATCCCCCGCGCGCGGCGGGTCCAGTCGGGGGTGAAGTCCATGGCGTCGCGCGCGCCGTCCGCCGCGCGGACGATATAGCTGGCGGCCAGGCCCATGGCGGCGCGATGCGGCGCCGGCTCGGCGACCACGGCGATGCCGATGTCCTTGGGCGTGTTCAGCCATTTGTGGCCGTCGGTGGCCCACGACTGGGCCAGCTCGATGCCCCGCGTGCGATCCCGGTAGCGGCGGCTGGCGCGGGCCCACAGGCCGAAGGCGCCGTCCACGTGCGTCCACGCCCCGGCCGCGCGGGCCAGGGGGATCAGCGCCTCGAATGGGTCGAAGGCGCCGACGTTCAGGTCGGCCGCGTCGAGGATCACAATGGTCGGGGCGTCGCGTTCGCCCAACGCCCGGGCCAGGGTCTCCGGCTGCAGCCGCGACGCGGCGTCGGTGGGCAGGGCGACCAGGCTGTCGGTCCCCAGGCCCAGCTGCCGCAGCGCCCGGTCGACGGTGCCGTGCCGGTGTTCCGTGGCCAGCACGCGGATCGCTGGCCCGCCGGCCAGGCCGCGGGTCTCCACGTCCCAGCCGCGCGCGGCCAGCACCGCGTTGCGCGCCGCCGCCAGACCGGTGAAGTGCGCCATCTGGCAGCCGGTGGTGAAGGCGAACGAGGCGTCGCGCGGCAGGTCCAGGATCTGCTTGATCCAGTCGCCGGCCACCTCCTCAGCCACAGAACCGGCCGGGCTGGAGGCGTGGATGGCGGCATTGTTGTCCCAGGTCGACACCAGCCAGTCGGCGCCCAGGGCCGCGGGCAGGGGGCTGCCGATCACCCAGCCGAAAAACCGCCGCCCGGCCGAGCCAAGGTGCCCGCCCTCCGTGGCCGCGACCAGGGCGTCGACCACCTGGGCCGGCGGCTCGCCCCGCTCCGGCAGGGGGCCGCCAAGGCGCTGGCGCAGCTCGGCGGCCGTGACCGTGGCCGCGACCGGCCGATCGTCCAGCCCGCCCAGGAACGCCAGGGCGTGCTCGCGCGCCCGCCCGAGCGCGGCTTCGAAATCATCCATGCCAACCTCTCCCGACAAGGCGGCGGACCATAGCCCCGCTTGCCGCCGCGCGCCGCCCGGAAGTTGCTCCCTCTTACCGTCGGGCGCGGGCGGCCTCGGACGGAGGGGCGGAGGCTGGGGCGAGAGTCCCGTCATGGTCGAGCCGCCCGGGCCTGGAGATGACTTTGCTGCGGTGCGTGATTCTGTTGTGCGCCTGCGAGATAACCCGCTGAATTCAAGCTCGCCGGCTGCAGGCTCCGGCAAAGTATCCAAGATGTGAATTCAGCAGCCTTCACGGGGCAACCTGCGGCCGTGCTTCGTGTTACTGTGGTCTGGTTCCACTTCGCCAAAGGGGAGCTTCTATGGCGACTACCCTGGACCCTTCCGGCCGCGGCGGCGACCCGTACTTCGCCGCCCACGCCACGTCGTATCACCGCTTCATGCTGGGCCTGAAATGGGTGGCCATCACCCTGGGCAGCCTGCTCGTGGCGCTGACCCTGTGGTTCGCCACCAACACCGGCTTCATCGGCGGGGCGTTCTGCGGCCTGGTGGTGTTCGGCCTGGGGGTGCTGGCGATGAACAACGGCCTGCAGCACTCCACCGAACAGGACAATCCCGGCGGGCCGCACAGCTAGGCTGGCCCGTCTGGGGGCGGAGCGCGTTATGATCGGCGGATGACCGATCCCGCGCCGCCCGACATCGACGCCCCCGCAAGCGCCCCGGCGGGTCCGCAGGCGGCGCAGGCGGTCCGTTGGCTCTGGCCGTTGCTGCTGTTGGCGGGCGCGGGCGCGCTTGGCCTGGCGATCCACCTGATCGACGAGATCGCCGAGGGCGAGCGCTTCCGCCTGGACACCGCGCTGCTGCTGGCTCTGCGCCAGCCGGGCCATCCCGGGGTCCCGATCGGGCCGGCGTGGCTGCTGCAATCGGCCATCGACGTCAGCGCCCTCGGCGGCTTCACCCTGCAGTGGCTGCTGGGCGGCGCGGCCTGTCTGTTCCTGGTCGCCGTGCGGCGCAGGGCGGAGGCGGCGTGGCTGGCCGTGTCGCTGGCCGGCGCCTCGGCGATCAACACCGGCCTGAAGTCGCTGATCGACCGGCCGCGGCCGCAGATCGTGCCGCACCTGGCCCAGGTCTCGAACGCCAGCTTTCCCTCCGGCCACGCGATGATCTCGGCGGCGGTGTACCTCACGGCCGGGGCGATGCTGTGCGAAGCCATGCCGCTTCGTCGCGGGCGGCTGTTCGTGATGCTGTTCGCCGGCCTGCTGGTGGTGCTGATCGGCGCCAGCCGGGTCTATCTGGGCGTCCACTGGCCCAGCGACGTGCTGGCGGGCTGGTGTCTGGGCGGCCTCTGGGCGCTGGCGGTGTTCGCCGCGGATCGCTGGCTGCGGCGGCGATCCGCCAGGGCGGCTATTCCCCGGCCCTGAGCGTGGCGGCCGGACGGCGGCCCATGGCGACCGCGGCGGCGGCCAGGCCGCCCAGTCCCGCCAGCCCCGCCGCGCCCAGCACCAGGGCGGCGACGCCGCCCCAGTCGACGCTCCACTTCGCCTCGAACACCTTGACCACCACCGGCCAGGCCGCGGCGTAGCCGAGCGCGACGCCGGCCACCCCGGCGATCAGGCCCACCGCGCCGTACTCGATGCCGTAAGCCGCCAGGATCTGGGCGCGCGAGGCCCCCAGCACCTTCAGCGTCGCCGCCTCCTTGGCCCGGCCCTGCGCCCCGGCGCTGATCGCCCCGGCCAGCACCAGCAGGCCCGCCAGGGCGGCGACCGCCGCCGCGCCGCGGATGGCCAGGGCCAGGCGGCCGAACAGGTCGGTGGCGGCCTCCAGCTGTTCGCGCACGCTGATCACGTTCACTTCCGGGAAGCTCTGGCCGAGCTGGCGCAGCGCCCGCTCCTCCTCAGGCTTGGAGGCCTTGGCGATGGCCACGTGGCGCAGGTCGGCGCCGGCGAGGGCGGCCGGATCCAGCACCACCGGGAAGCTGGCGCCGAAGCCGCCGAAGTCGACCTTGCGCAGCACGGCGACCCGCGCGTCGATCTGCCGTCCGAGGATCGACAGGGTGATCGTGTCGCCGACCCGCAGATGGCCGCCGCGCGCCGCGTCCTGGGAGAGGGCGACCTGCGGCGGGCCGGCGTAGGCGGCGGGCCACCATGCGCCGTCGGTGATGCCGGCGTTGAGCGGCTCGGGGCCGATGGCGGACATCTGGATGTCGTTGTCGTAGGCCCAGCGGTCGGCCCGCTCGATGTGGTTGCGGTCCACCGGCTGGCCACGCACGGCGACGATGCGTCCGGTGACGAACGGCGCGCGCAGATAGTCCTTCGGCCCCAGCGCCCGGCCGAAGGCCTGGGCCACGGCGGCGTCGAACGCCTGCGCCCGCTCGCCGGGAATCTCGGTGAACACCAGGGCCGGCGCGCTGCGCGGCGCGACCACCGCCACCTGGGCCAGCAGGCTGGACTGGATCAGCACCACCGCCGACAGCAGGGCCACGCCCAGGCCGATGGCCGGGCTGGCGGTGCGCGCGGCGCTGCGCGGGCCGGCGAGGTTGGCCAGGCCGATGCGCCAGGGGCCGCGCATCCCGGCCCGGGCGCGCCCGGCCAGGGATGCTGCGCCCAGGCCCAGGCCCCACAGCACCAGGAAGCTGGCGGCTACCCCGGCCATCATGATGCCCGCGGCCATCGGCGTCGGCGCAGTGACCACGGCCAGCACGGCCAGGCCCACGGCCGCCAGGGCGGCGACCACCGTCTCGACGCTGAGGCTCAGGCGGCCGGTCAGGTCGTGGCGAAACAGGGCGCTGGGCGGGGTGGTGCGCGCCCGGGCCAGCGGGCCCAGCGAGAAGGCGGCGGCCGAGAGCAGGCCGAAGGCGCCGGCCTTGACCAGCGGGGCCGGATAGACGGCGAACAGGGCCGGGATCGGCAGGCTGGCGCCGACGATCGCGCCCAGCCCGAACGGGGTCGCCGCGCCGATCGCCAGCCCGATCGCCACACCGAGCGCGGCCAGCAAGGCGATCTGGGTCAGATAGGCGTTGCGCACCAGCGCGCCCTCGGCGCCCAGCGCCTTGAGCACCGCGATCGCCGGCTTCTTGCCTTCCAGATAGGCGCTGACCGCGCCGGAGACGCCGAGGCCGCCGGCCACCAGCGAGGCCAGGCCGATGAAGCCCAGGAAGTACTCCAGCTGGTCGATCAGCCGGTGCACGCCGGGCGTGGCGTCGTTGCGGTCGCGGATGCGCCAGCCCCCGCCGCCTTCACCGCCCGGCAAGGTGTGCTTCAGCCGGGCCACCTCGGCCGACGGATTGGCGCCTGGGGGCAGGGCGATGCGCGCGGTCTCGCCGAACGGCAGGCCGGGCTGCAGGAAGCCGCCCTTCTCGACGGCGGGCAAGGTGGTGAGCACGCGCGGGCCGAGGGCGAAGCCGCGCGACAGGCGGTCCGGCTCGGCCACCAGCACGGCGCGGGCCACCATCGGCACATTGCCCACCTGGAAGGTCTCGCCGAGGCGCAGGTGCAGGCGGTCCAGCAGGGCCTGTTCGACGACCGCGCCCTGCACGCCGTCCCTGACCTCCAGCGCCTGCGACAGGGGCATGGCCGGCGCCAGGGTGACCTGGCCGACCAGCGGATAGCCGCCCTCGACGCCGCGCAGTTCCACCAGCCGGCGCTCGCCGCCAGACGTCTGGGCCATGGCCTGCGAGGCCACGGCGTAGGACACCTGACCCTCGCGGGCGAACACGGCCCGCTCGGCTGGCGAGAACCGCCGCTGGCCCAGGGTCAGGGCGATGTCGCCGCCCAGGATCTGCCGCGCCTGCGAGGCCAGCCCCTGGCGAAACGCCTCGGCGGTCGAGCCTGCGGCGGCGATGGCCGCCACCCCCAGCGCCAGGCAGGCCAGGAAGATGCGGAAGCCGCGCACGCCGGAGCGCATCTCGCGCCAGGCCAGGCGCAGGAAGACGAACGGCGGGGTGCGGAAGGCGGTTGCGCCGGCGGCGGGCGAGGCGACGCTCACTGTTCGCCGACCATTCGGCCGTCGGCCATCCGCACGGTGCGGTCGGCCCGCGCGGCCAGGCTCTCGTCGTGGGTGACCAGCACCAGGGCCGCCGAGGTCTCGGCGATCAGGGCGAACATCATCTCGGCCACCGCCGCGGCGTTGGCGCCGTCGAGATTGCCGGTGGGCTCGTCGGCGAACAGCAGGGTCGGGCGCGCGGCGAGCGCCCGCGCCAGGGCGACCCGCTGCTGCTCCCCGCCGGACAGCTGGTGCGGATAGTGGGTCAGGCGGCCGGAGAGGCCGACGCGGTCCAGCCAGTCGCGCGCGGTCTTGGTCGCCCCCGCCTGGCCGGCGATCTCCAGCGGCGCGGAGACGTTTTCCTCGGCGGTCATGTTGGGCAGCAGGTGGAAGGCCTGGAACACCAGGGAGACCCGGCCCCGGCGCAGACGCGCCCGGCCGTCCTCGTCCAGGCGGGCCAGGTCTGCGCCCAGCAGGCGCACGTGCCCGCTGGTCGGCCGCTCCAGCCCGGCCGCGACGGAGATCAGCGATGACTTGCCCGAACCCGAAGGCCCGACCACCGCCACCCGCTCGCCCGGGCTGACCACGAAGTCGACGCCCTTGAGGATCTCCACCGGCCCGGCCGCGGAGGGCAGGGTCAGGGTCACGGCGTCCAGGGCGAGCGGCGCATCGGCCGCGGCGGCGTCGAACATCAGGCCTCTTCTTCCCCTACCGGGAATTCACGTTGAGGGACGGCGATCCCGGTCTAAATAAGGTGCAGTCATGGGAAGCACACCTGAACAAGTCTTAACCCGCCGCGGCCTGCTGGCCATGGGGCTTGCGCTGGCGAGCCCGGCGCTTGTTACGGCCGAACCCGCCCGCAGGATCACGCCGCCCGGTCGCCGGGCGAAGGTGGTCACCATCCTGGGCGATTCCATCACCGCGGGCCTCGGCCTGCCGGCCGACCAGGCCCTGCCGGCGCGGCTGCAGGCGGCGCTGGCGGCGATCGGCGCGCCCGCCGTGGTGCGCGGCGCCGGAGTCTCCGGCGACACCATGGCCGCCGGCCTGGCGCGGGTGGACTTCTCGGTGCAGGCCGACAGCGACCTGTGCATCGTCGCCCTGGGCGGCAACGATCTGCTGCAGGGGCTGGACCCCAAGGCGACCCAGGCCAGCCTCGAGCGGATCGTCAGGCGGCTGAAGGCGCGCCGCATCGGTGTGCTGGTGGCCGGCATGGTGGCCCCGCCGGTGATCGGCCACGGCTACGCCCATGATTACGACTGGGTGTTCCCCGCGGTGGCGCGCGCCGAGCGCGTGCCGCTGTACCCGAACCTGCTGGACGGTGTGGGCCAGATCATCAACCTGACCCAGCGCGACGGCATCCACCCCAACGCCCAGGGCGTGCAGGTCATCGCCCGGCGCCTGGCGCCGGTGGTGGCCCGGGCGCTGAAGGCCCACGCCTGATGTCGCCGTGATGATCCGCCTGTTCGCCGCCATCACGATCCCCGAGCACATCGGCGAGGGCCTGATCCGCCACCAGGTCGGGCTGGACGGCGCCCGCTGGCGCCCGCTGGACGCCCTGCACATCACCCTGCGCTTCGCCGGCGACGTGCCCGAGAACGTCGCCGAGGACCTGGATTCCGAGCTGGCGGTGATCGGCGGCCGGCCCATCGACCTGACCCTGTCCGGGGTGGGGGCGTTCGGGGAGGGGGTGGACATCCACGCCATCTGGGCCGGGGTGGAGGACAACGCCGAGCTGCGCCACCTGGCCGCGCGCTGCGAGACCGCCTGCCGCCGGGCGGGCCTGGCCGCCGACACCCGGGCCTACAAGCCGCACGTCACCCTGGCCTATCTGCGCCGGCCGGACCCAGCCAAGGTCGCCGCCTGGATCCAGGCGCACAACCTGCTGAAATCCCCCAGCTTCAGGGTCATGGGGTTCCGCCTGTTCTCCAGCTGGCAGACCGACGCCGGCTCGGCCTATCGCGAAGAGGCGGCCTATCCGCTGGGCTAGTTCGCCGGACCGTCAGGCGCCGTCCCCAGGGCGGGATGCGGCCTGGGGACGGGCGCGGTGTCGCCGCCGGCCATGTCTGCCGAACCCTCTCTGGATTCCAGACGCAGCGGCACGGAGCCGGGCTTGGGGTCGCGCGGCGGCGCCCATTCCGAGGCCGGCGGGACCGGCGGCGGATGATCGCCATAGACCACGTTCAGGTTCACCCGGCGCGGGGACGATACGGTCCCCCGGGCCAGGCCGATCTGCCCTCGCTGTGCCTCGGCCAGGGCGCGCTCGCCCAGTCCCGCGCCCCGCGGTGACTGCCAGAGCACGCGGCACTGGCTCATCCGGCCGCTGCTCTGCGCCACACAGGAGAGGATCACCCGGCCATCGATCTGCCGCGCGATGACCGGCGGCGCGGGCACGGCCTGGATGCGCACGGCGCCCGAGGCCACCTGCTCGCCCACGGGCGCGGTGAACTCCACCCACCCCGGCGGGCCGGGCGGGGCCTTCAGCACCCCGTCCTGGGCATAGTTCACGGCCAGGTCGCCCAGCCCGATGCCGGCCGGCGTCTCGCTCAGCGCCTGGCAGCGGCTGAGGCCGCCCTTGTCGTCGCGCAGGCAGCGCAGCCGCACCGTGCCGTTGACCTCGACGAAGCCAGGGTCGGCCTGCCGCCCGGCGCCGTCCGCCGCGTCGTCACCCGGGACTGGCCGGAATTCGGTCACCGTCACGCGGATCGCCGGCGTCTGGCCGGGTCCGGCGGGGATGAAGCGCAGGTCGGCGTCGAAGGTCTCCCAGGATTGCGGCGCGTCGCTAAGGGTGTGCAGCTTGCCGTCCAGCGCCATCTTCCGGGCGGCCTGCGCCAGGCCATGCGCCGGCGGCGCCTCGGAGATCAGGTTGCACGATCCCAGCTGCCCGTCGTACCGCGCCCGGCAACGCAGCACGACCTCGCCGCCGACCCGCGCCTGCAGCGCCGCGGGCGGATAGTATTGCGCCACCAGGGCGGCCTGTTCGCGGCGCTCGGCCTGCACGGCGAAGGTCACCACCAGGGCGAAGGCCGCCAGCACCGCCAGGGCGAAGGGGTTGATCCGCGCGATGCGGAAATAGCCGTCCCACGCCTTGACGGTCGCGGCCGGGATGTCGTTCAGCAGCGCCGGGTGCTGGGTGCGCAGCGCGCCCAGCAGCTGGCGGATGCGGCCGTGCCGGCGGGGCTGCAGCATCTGCAGCAGGGCCTCGGCCGGGCCGGGGGGCTTCTGGAGGGCGAGCCACGCCCGGTGCAGGCGGTGGGCGGGGCTGCGCAGGCGCTGGCGCGCCAGGGCGTCTTCGCGGCGGGCGATGATCTGCGGCGCCCGCTCGTCGAAGTATTGCCGGTCCCAGGCCAGCGCTCCTGCGATCGCGCCGATGAATGGGTCCAGCCGCGGCGCGCAGTCCAGCACCAGCCGGCACAGCTCCGACTCGGTGAAGCGGTAGACCGCCTCGTCCTGCATCACGCCTCGGGTGACCTCGGTCAGGGCGCGGTCGAGGTCGTTCTCCGTCGACGAGTCCTGCCGCAGCACGGCTTCCAGGGCGGCGATCGCCGCCTCCTGCCGCGCCTGCCGCTCGCGCCACATCGCCTGCAGCACGTCCGGACTGGCGGTGCGCTGCTCGGCCAGCGCCAGCCAGTCGAAGCGGGCGCGGGCAGGGGCGATCAAGGGATC
Source organism: Caulobacter sp. KR2-114 (assembly GCF_049446115.1). Taxonomy (NCBI): domain Bacteria; kingdom Pseudomonadati; phylum Pseudomonadota; class Alphaproteobacteria; order Caulobacterales; family Caulobacteraceae; genus Caulobacter; species Caulobacter sp. KR2-114. The sequence continues at coordinate 6,786 of NZ_JBMSEC010000005.1, read as the reverse complement.
GGTGCGCGGCGCGCCGCGGGCGATCAGCGCCGCCACCCGCTGTTCGGCGGCCATGTAGGCGCCCAGCTCCTCCAGGCGCGGGTGGAAGAGGATGGCCTCCAGGGCCGCGGTCAGCGCCTTGGAGTCGGCCGCGTCCGGCCCGAACACCAGGCTCTCGAGCCGACGCCAGAGGTTGTCGTAGTCGACCTGGGACGAGGACTCGGCCCGGGCCTCGTCGGCGGGCTCCGGGGCGCGCGGCGCGGCGGCCGGCGGAGCCTTCCAGCCCGTGTCCCAGTCGTCGTCCGGGCGGGAGGCTTCCTCGTGATCCTCGTCCTCGTCCGACCACGCGTCGTCGTCGCCATCGGCGGCGGCCGGCGCGAACGCCCGGCTGCGCGCCATGGCCAGGGCCGTCTCGTAGGCCTCGCGCAGCTGGCGGAAGCCCTCGGCGTCATCCTCGGGATGGGTGACCTTCAGCCTGGCGGCATAGGCGCGGCGAATGTCGCCAACGTCGCGCGTGGCGGCGATGCCCAGCACGGCCCAGATCGAACCCTCGGTCACTTGCAACGCCCCCGCACCCAACCCCCACGCGCCACGGTAGCGGTGGCGACGACGGCGCGGAAGGGGTGTCGAGCGACCTCAGTCGACCGGGGCGGCGTGATCCTTCAGGACGCCCAGCGGCGTGATCGCCAGGGTCTCCTCGTGGGTCGAGGCCAGCACCACCGGCGGAGCCACCCCGGCGTCCAGGGCCTCCTTCCAGCGCGGCGCGCACAGGCACCAGCGGTCGCCGGCCTTCAGCCCGGCGAATCCCAGGTCCGGTCGCGGCGTCGACAGGTCGTTGCCCGCCGCCTGGGAGAAGGCCAGGAAGGCGTCGGTCATCACCGCGCAGACCGTGTGCAGCCCAACATCGTGCGGTCCGGTCTCGCAGCAGCCGTTGCGGAAGAAGCCCGTCACCGGGTTCATCGAGCAGGGCTTCAGCTCCCCGCCCAGCACATTGCGTGCGTCCGCATCGTAACGGGTGGTCATGGGACGAGATTAGGGCTTAACACTGGTGTTAAGCCAGTCCCTTCGCATCTGCCGGAAGCCCATCGTTTCGCCGCCATGACCAGCCCTGCCCGTCCCCGCCGCAGCGCCCTCTACATGCCCGCCTCCAACGCCCGGGCGGTGGAGAAGGCGCGCGCCCTGCCGTGCGACGTGGTGATCCTGGACCTCGAGGACGCGGTCGCCCCGGAGGCGAAGCCTGAGGCGCGGGCGGCGGCCGTGGCCGCCGTGCGGGCCGGCGGCTTCGGGCGCCGCGAGGTGGTCGTGCGCGTCAACGCCCTGTCGACCCCCTGGGGCGCCGACGACCTGGCGGCCGTCGCCGAGGCCGGCCCCGACGCCGTGCTGGTCCCCAAGATCGAGGGGCCGGGCGACGTCGACGCCTACAACGCCGCCCTGTACGGCGCGCTGGCGCACACGCAGCTGTGGGCGATGATCGAGACCGGCCGGGCGATCCTGCGCCTGGACGCCATCGGCGCGCGGTCGGCCGACACCCGGCTCTCCGGCTTCTGCATGGGGGTGAACGACCTCGCCAAGGAGATGGGCGCGCGCCAGGTCCCCGATCGGGCGCCGTTCCAGGCGGCCCTGTCGCTGTCGGTGATGGCGGCGCGGGCCTGGGGCCTGATCATCCTCGACGGGGTGCACAACGAGATCGAGGATCTGGCGGCGCTGGAAGCGGTGTGCCGCCAGGGCGTCGACTTCGGCTTCGACGGCAAGAGCCTGATCCATCCGACCCACCTCGACATCACCAACCGGGTGTTCACGCCGCCGGCGGCGGACGTCGCCTGGGCGCGGGCGGTGATCGCGGCCTTCGACGATCCGGCCAACGCCGGCCGCGGCGCGCTGCGGGTGGAGGGACGGCTGGCGGAGCTGCTGCACCGCGACCAGTCTCGCAAGCTGGTGGCCGTGGCCGACGCCATCGCCGCCGCCGAGGCCGGGGCGGAGGCCGCCTGAGGTGCGCCCGCCGCTGAGCTTCATCCTGGTCGCCCTGATGGCCGCCCCGGCCCTGGCGCAGGACGCCGGCAGGCCCGACCCCATCGGCGCGGCGATCAGCCAGTCGACGGCCGCCGCCCCGACCGCGCCGCCGCCGGCGGCGATGCCGGGCGCCGGACCCGCGCCCGCCCTGCCGCCCGGCGCCATCGCCCTGGATCAGGCGGGGCGCACGCCTGACGGACCGATGTCCGACACTGATCTGGCGTTCGAACAGCGGCTGCGCCAGTCGGTGGCGTCGGCCGAGGGCCTGCAGGGGCCGCTCGATGGCGAGTGGACGCTGTACGGCGCGGACGGCAAGCCGCTCTATGTGTTCATGTTCGTCGATCCGGCCGGCGGCCGCGGCCCGCTGGAAGCGGCCTGGCGCGACCTGCGCCGGCCGCGCGGCGCCGACGATCTGGGGGTGGTCGACAGCCTGCAGCATGCGGGACCGGTGCTGACCCTCAACTTCGCCGCCCATCCCGGCGCGACCGCGACGGTCGTGCAGCTGCAAGGCGCCGGGGCCGCCTGGAACGGCCAGATCACCGAGGGCGGGACGCTGCAGAAGGTCAGCCTGCGGCGCAACTAGCCCCGCTTCCCCCGCGGCACGGGCCGAACCCCTCTCGACCAGCGCCCGTCCGTCGTGGTATCGGCCCCACGCGTCCTGCCGGACCGTCTACGGACTGGCGGGGACCTTGGCCGGGACACGCGACGTTCTTCGTCGACTGATCCCAGAGCCTTCCCAGCCCGTGCGTCCTTCAGGGCGCCAGTCCAACCCCCCGCGCGCCGGTCCATCAGGTCGGCTCGCCCGTCGCAAGACCTCAGTCGAAAGACCCATGAACGCAATTTTCAAAGGCGCTACCTTTTCCGACCGCATGAAGACCTCCGCCGAAGCCAAGAAGGCCCTGCTGGCGAAGTTCAAGCCGAAGCCGACGGTCACCGATCCGATGTTCGAGCAGCGCGAGGCGCTGCGGCTGGCCGAGGTGGAGCGGGTGCGCGCCGAGCGCGCCGCCGCCAAGGCCGCCGCCCGTGAGGCCGCCGAGGCCGCCGAGGCCGCGCGCCTCGAGGCGCTCGCCAACGACGAGGCCGCCCAGCTGGACCTGAAGCGCAACGAGCGCAAGGAACGCAAGGCCATGGTCAAGGCCCAGGCCCGCGCCAAGCGCGAGCAGAAGGCCGCGGCCCGCCGCAACGGCTGAGCCGTCGCTCCCGCCGCCGCGGGGGCTCGACAAGCCCGGCCGAACCCTGGACTCTTCGCTTCGCCCGGAGTGGCCGGGCGTGGCGGGGCTTGCCGTGGCCGATCCTTCCGAAGCCGCCGGACCTTTCGTCGCGGGCGCCGGTCCGACCCCGGGGGCGCGGTCACGCCAGGACTACCTGGAGCAGCGGCTGTTCGTGGTCTCGCCGCTGGGCGTCTGGTCCACCGGCGCGGCGCTCTACCTGCTGCTGGCGGGACTCTACGCCCTGGCGCTCGCCGCCGACGGCGGCTCCTGGCTCACGGCCGGCCCGGCCGGCCTGTCGCTCACCGGCCCGTCGCGTATCGCCCTCGTGCTGGCCTTCATCGTCGTCGCCGTCCTGACGCTGCAGCGCTACTCGCGGCTGCGGGACGAGGCTGATGCGCCGATCCTGGCGCGGGTGCTGGACGAGGGCGCAAGCTGGATCCCGCCGGACCACGCCGCCCTGCGCCTGCGCACCATGACGGCCGTGGGCGCGGTGGTCAGCCTGATGCTCAGCCTGCTGTCGCTGCCCCGCGCGCACGCCTCCGGAGCCTATGCGACCTTCGCCTGGTTCCTGGGGGTCTCGACCCTGCTGGGCATGCTGTTCTTCCGTGGCGTGGAGCTGACGCGGATGGGCTCGCGGCATGCCGCCGGCCTCGTCCGTGGCCTGAAGATCGATCTGCTGCGCATCGACGACCTGTTCCCATGGGGGCGGGCCGCCGCGCGAACGGCGATGATCTGGTTCACGGTCAGCGCCGCGACCTGTTTCATGTTCGGCGAGAACGGCCTCAGCCTGGCGGTGGTCGCGATGCTGCTGGCCTGCGCGGGCATCGGGGTCTGGGTGTTCGTCAGCACCCTCAGCCTGATCCATCACCGCATCCGCGCCGCCAAGGGCGAGGCGCTGGAGGGCCTGCGCGACGAGATCGCCGCCGCCCGCGGCCGGCTGGACGACGACCCGGCGGCGCCGGCCCGGCTGCAGTCGCTGCTGGCCTACGAGGCGCGCATCGCCGCCGCCCCGGAATGGCCGTTCGACCAGACCATCCTGGTGCGCGTGGGCGCCTCGGCCCTGATCCTGACCGTCCCCTGGTTCGGCCAGGCCTTCGCCGGCCTGATGGTGGAGCACCTGGGCAAGGCGTTTCAGTAGGCCGAAGTCGGGCGTCGGCCGGGCAGGCTCAGGGCGCCAGGATCGCCAGCGCCGCCTGTCGCGCCCGCGCCCGTCCGCTGTCGTCGTAAGGACCGGCGCCGGTCACGCCCCACACCGGACCTGGCCAGGCCGCATCGTCCGTCCGCCGGCCGACGACGTGCACATGCAGCTGCGGCGTGACGTTGCCCAGGGCGGCGAGGTTCAGCTTGAACACGGCCCGGCCCGCCGCCTCGCCCATCGCCCGCACCGCCGCGCCGGCCAGCACCGCCTCCTCCATCAGCGCCGCGCGCTGCGGCGCCTCCAGGTCCTCGAGCTCCCGCGCGCCGTCGATCCGGGGAATCAGGATCAGCCACGGCCAGCGCGCGTCGTCCTGCAGGCGCACGTGACAAAGGCCAAGCTCGGCAAGGGCTTGCGAGCCGGCGGCGAAGGCGGGGTCGGGCCGGAACATGGCCGAGCCTTGCAGGGGCGGCTTTGCGGGTCTAGACCGCGCGCGGATTTTGCACCGCACACTTCTGGAGACGACTGAATGGCTCGCGCGAAGATCGCCCTTATCGGCGCCGGCATGATCGGCGGCACCCTGGCCCACATCGCCGCGCGCGAAGAGCTGGGCGACGTGATCCTGTTCGACATCGTCGACGGCGTGCCGCAGGGCAAGGCCCTGGACCTGAACGAAGCCACCCCGGTGTTCGGCAAGGACAGCCTGCTGAAGGGGACCAGCGACTACGCCGACATCGCCGGCGCCGACGTGTGCATCGTCACCGCCGGCGTGCCGCGCAAGCCCGGCATGAGCCGCGACGACCTGCTGGGCATCAACCTGAAGGTCATGAAGGCCGTCGGCGAGGGCATCAAGACCCACGCCCCCAACGCCTTCGTCATCTGCATCACCAACCCGCTGGACGCCATGGTCTGGGCGCTGCGCGAGTTCTCGGGCCTGCCGCACCAGAAGATCATCGGCATGGCCGGCGTGCTGGACTCGGCCCGCTTCCGCTTCTTCCTGGCCGAACGGCTGGGCGTGTCGGTGCAGGACATCCACGCCTGGACCCTGGGCGGTCACGGCGACGACATGGTGCCGATGGTGCGCCACTCCACGGTCGGCGGCCTGCCGCTGCCGGAACTGGTCAAGCAGGGCGCGATCACCCAGGAAGAGCTCGACGGCATCGTCAAGCGCACCCGCGGCGGCGGCGGCGAGATCGTCGCCCTCTTGAAGACCGGTTCGGCCTATTATGCCCCAGCCGAGAGCGCGATCGCCATGGCCAAGTCCTACCTGAAGGACCAGAAGCGCGTGCTGCCGTGCGCCGCCTACGTGAACGGCCAGTACGGCCAGAAGGACCTCTACGTCGGGGTGCCGGTGGTGATCGGCGCCGGCGGCGCTGAAAAGATCCTCGAGTTCTCGCTGAACGACGAGGAGAAGGCCATGTTCGCCAAGTCGGTCGCCTCGGTGCAGGGCCTGATCGAAGCCTGCAAGGGCATCGAGCCCTCGCTGGCCTAGGACCAGGGCGGATGGGCGTCGCGCCAGGCCCCACACTCGAAACCGAGCGGCTGATCCTTCGGCCGACGTCGGGCGAGGACTTCGAGGCCTGGGCGGCGTTCATGGCCGACGAGACGGTGACCCGCTACCTCGGCGGGGTGCAGCCGCGCTCGACCGCCTGGCGCGGCATGATGCAGGTGGCCGGCGCCTGGGCGGTGCAGGGCTTTTCGATGTTCTCGGCGATCGAGAAGGCGTCGGGACGCTGGGTCGGACGGCTGGGGCCGTGGCGGCCGGAGGGCTGGCCCGGCCCCGAGGTCGGCTGGGGCCTGGCCCAGGAGGCCTGGGGCAAGGGCTATGCGCTGGAAGGCGCGGTGGCCGCCATCGACTGGGCGTTCGACGCCCTGGGCTGGGACGAGGTGATCCACTCGATCGAGAGCGGCAACACGGCGTCCCGCCGGGTCGCCGAGCGCCTGGGATCGGCAATCGTCCGCTCCGAGCCGTTGCCGCCGCCCTACGAAGACCATTTCGTCGACATCTGGCGCCAGAGCCGTGGCGAATGGCGGGCGCGGCGGGCGGGGCTCGCGTTTCCGCCGGCGAAGGTGGTGGGGTAGGGGCGCTTCCCCTTTTCGACCACGAACCACACGAACCACACGAACAGGTTCCGACTCACCCCCTAGCTCCGCTCACCCCGGCGAAGGCCGGGGCCCAGGCAAGACTCGCCTCCGGCAGGATGCCTGCCCCAGCCAAGCTGGACTAAAGCCCAGTGAATTGAAGCTTTTGCCTGGGTCCCGTGAGTTCTCAAACGAAGTGCAACACTCCCTTGTGGGAGTGTGGGGATGGGACGCAGCTACACACAGCTCGATCTGGAGGAGAGGTGTGCGATTGCCCGCCTTCATGAAGGCGGGCAATCGATCCGGCAAATCGCTGCAGCTCTGGATCGCTCGCCATCGAGCATCAGTCGCGAGCTGAAGCGCAATACG
>NZ_JBMSEC010000004.1:0-530771 GCF_049446115.1 Caulobacter sp. KR2-114 | reverse complement strand
CAAAGCTCGAAGGCAAGACCGCCCTCCAGAAAAACCCCCACCCCCCGCGATCCCTCGCATGGGCCGCATGGGTCATCGGCAAACTCGGCGGATGGGACGGCTACCCCAAATCAAAGCCACCCGGCCCCATCACAATGCGACACGGCCTACAGCGCTTCCTCGCCATCGCAGAGGGATGGTCCCTCAGAGATGTGTGAATCGACTAGTCGCGGAGCGGGGGAGGGGGACCATCCGGCGAAGCCGGATGGTGGAGGGGGCCACAGGTCAGCTGACCAGCTTCTCCAGGTCCACGCCGTAGAGCGCCGCGTTGCGTTGCATGTACGCCCGCCGGGGCTCCGGCTCGCGGCCGTCCAGGGCCGCGCCGAGCATGTCGAGGAAGGTGTGCCAGCCCATCTGGTTCTGCGCCTCGAAGCGCTCCAGCACCGGCAGGTGGGTGAGGGTCAGCGCCACGTGGTCGCCGTCCGGCTCAAGTTCGAAGGTCAGGTAGCTTTCCGGATAGGGGCTCTCGGCATAGCCGCTCTCTGCATCGTCTGGGCCGAACACGTTCCAGGTGTAGGCCAGGCGCCGGCCCGGCCGCCACTGGGTGACCACGCCGCGGATGTGGCCGCCGGACAGGCGGACCGCGCCGCCTTCGCGGGACTCGATGACGCCATCCTCGCCGTACCAGGCGGCCAGCCTGCCGGGCTCGGTCAGATGCGCCCAGACCCGGGCCGTGTCGCCGGGCAGGCGGCGCTCGAAGCGTACGGCGCAGACCTTGTACGGCTGGCCCCTGGACAGCGTGTCGCGGGCGGCTGGGTCACTCATCGCCGGTCTCCTGTCTGAGATTGGCCTCCAGGGCGTCGAGGCGCGGGGCCCAGAAGGCCTGCAGCCGACCAACCCAGGCCGCCAGCTCGCCGACGCCCTCGGGATCGAGCTCGTAGATGCGCCGCTGCGCCTGCGCCCGCACCCGCACCAGCCGCGCCTGGCGCAGGGTCTTCAGGTGCTGGGAGACCGCCGGCTTGGTGATCGGAAACCGGCTGGCGATCTCGCCGGACGACAGCGGCCCGGCGGCCAGGCTCTCGACGATGCGGCGGCGCGTGGGATCGGCCAGGGCGGCGAGACTGTCCATGTCGCCTATTAGGTAGAATGCGCTTAATTAAGTCAATGAGACATAATCATCTGTCATCCCGGAATTCGCGCAGCGAATATCCGGGACCGCGGCAAGCGCTGATGCGAGCCGCAACCGACCGATCGATGCTTCCGGCGGTCCCGGATAAGGCGCTGGCGCGCCTTTCCGGGATGACAGTGGGGGGGAAGGTACGCGCCCGCGAAACCGCTACTCTTCCTACTTGATCTTGATCTCCACGCCCGACGGGGCCAGGGCCAGCTTCAGGCCGGCGGAGGTGGCGTGGGCGTGGATCTCGACGCCCTTGTCGTTCTTCATGTCGATCTCGCCGGCGCCGGCGCCGGCCGTGGCATTGACGTCGATGGCGGTATAGGTGCCCTCGATGTCGCGCAGACGACGCAGGTGGTAGACCTCGCCGGCGGCGGAGAACTTGGTGGCGCCCACCGCGCCCACCGACAGGCCGTTGACCTTCAGGCCGACGTTGCGGCCCTTGTAGCTCAGCGTGCCGCCGCCCCAGTTGACCCCGGCGATGAAGGCCACCGAGCCGCCGTGGAAGCGGATGTGGGCGTCCTGCGCCATGGCGGGCGCGGCGGCGGCGGCGGTGAGGACGACGGCGGCGATCGCCGCACGCCCGTGACGGAAGCTGGTCATGAGACGTGTCTCCTTCAGGGATGACGGGGTAACGTGGCTTTGCACGGCCGGTTGCACGAAACCGTGATCGAGCGTCGAAATCCCGACGCTGCCGGACTCATCTCCCTCCAGTCCTTGACGTTTTCAACCTTTTCGGCGCATAAGCCCGCCCTTCCGGCGCCAGCATCAGCCAGCGCCTCCACCGCCACGACCCCTATCCGGATGCCTATCTGGTAGGACGAGGGCGGCGAGGACCCCCGTCCGCGTGATCGCGCACGGGGGCTGGCTGCGTTTGCGTCAAGGGATGGTTGGAATGTTCGACGGACTATCAGAGCGGCTCTCAGGCGTCTTCGACCGGCTTTCCGGTCGCGGCGTGCTTTCGGCCAAGGACATCGAGGAGGCGATGCGCGAGGTGCGCGTGGCCCTGCTCGAGGCCGACGTCGCCCTGCCGGTGGTCCGCGACTTCATCGAGCGCGCCAAGCAGGACGCCCTGGGCGAGGCGGTGATCCGCTCGGTCAAGCCTGCCGACCAGGTGGTCAAGATCGTCTACGACGGCCTGGTCGAGATGCTGGGCGGCGACGCCACCGAGGGCCTGCGCCTGGCGCTGAACCCGCCGACCATCATCCTGATGGCGGGCCTGCAGGGCTCCGGCAAGACCACCATGTCGGCCAAGCTGGCCCTGCGCCTGTCGCGCCTGGAGCGCAAGAAGGTGCTGATGGCCTCGCTGGACGTGCGCCGTCCGGCCGCCATGGAGCAGCTGGCGATCCTGGGCCAGGAGGCGGGGGTCGACACCCTGCCGATCGTGCAGGGCCAGGCGCCGGCCGACATCACCCGCCGCGCCCTCTCGGCCGCCAGGCTGGGCGGCTACGACGTGCTGATCCTCGACACCGCCGGGCGCACCACCCTGGACGAGGCGATGATGAGCGAGGCCGCCGAGGTGGCCCGCATCGCCCAGCCGGGCGAGACCCTGCTGGTGGCCGACAGCCTCACCGGCCAGGACGCCGTGCGCACGGCCAAGGCCTTCCACGAGCGCCTGCCGCTGACCGGCCTGGTGCTGACCCGCGCCGACGGCGACAGCCGCGGCGGCGCGGCGCTGTCGATGCGCGCGGTCACCGGCCTGCCGATCAAGTTCCTCGGCACGGGCGAGAAGATCGACCAGCTGGACGTGTTCGACGCCCGCCGGGTGGCCGGCCGTATCCTGGGCCAGGGCGACGTCGTGGCGCTGGTGGAGAAGGCCGCGCAGGACTTCGACCAGGCCAAGGCCGAGGTCATGGCCAAGAAGCTGGCCAAGGGCCAGTTCGACCTCGACATGCTGGCCGACCAGCTGGCCCAGATGGAGAAGATGGGCGGCATGGAAGGCCTGATGGGCCTGCTGCCCGGGGTGCAGAAGGTCAAGAAGCAGATCGCCGAGAGCGGCATGAACGACAAGTCGATCCGCCGCCAGCGCGCGATCCTGTCGTCGATGACCAAGCTGGAGCGCCGCAAGCCCGACATCCTGGCCGCCTCGCGCAAGCGCCGCATCGCCGCCGGCGCCGGGGTGGACGTGGCCGAGGTCAACCGCCTGCTCAAGCAGCACCGCCAGATGCAGGACGCCTTCAAGTTCATGGCCAAGGACGGCGGCAAGGGCTTCGCGCGCATGGCCGGCATGCTCGGCGGCGGCGGCGGCATGGACCGGCTGAAGGCCATGGGCGGCGGGCGCCTGCCCGAGCCGGCCCCCGGCCAGGGCGGCGTCCCGGAAAACCTTTCGCAGCTGCCCGGTCTCGGCAGCGGCGGCTCCAACGCCCCCGGTGGGGGGCTTCCCGGCCTGGGCGGTCTGCCCGGCTTCAACCCTTTCAAGAAATCTTGAAAATTCAAAGACTAGGACTGAACTGACATGCTGAAGATCCGCCTCGCCCGCGGCGGCGCCAAGAAGCGCCCGTACTATTCGATCGTCGTCGCCGACAGCCATTCGCCGCGCGACGGCCGCTTCATCGAGAAGGTGGGCGCCTACAACCCGCTGCTGAAGAAGGACGATCCGAACCGGGTCACCCTGAAGGTCGAGCGCATCACCGAGTGGCTCGGCAAGGGCGCCCAGCCCACCGACCGCGTGGCCCGCTTCCTGTCGATCCAGGGCCTGGCCAAGTGGGAAGCCGGCAACAACCCGAACAAGGGCCAGCCGGGCCAGAAGGCCAAGGAACGCGCCGCCGAGCGCGCCGAGAAGGAAGCCGCAGCGGCCGCCGCCGCTGCTGAAGCCGCCGCCGCCCCGCCGCCCGCCGAGGAGCCGGCGGCCGAAGAGCCGGCCGCCGCCGAAGCGGTCGCCGAACAGCCGGTCGCCGAGGAAGCCTCCGCCACCGACGCCCCGGCGCCGGAAACCGCCGCCGACGAATCCGCCGAAGGTTGAGCCTTGGACGTTTCCCTTCTCCTCCCCCTCTGGGGGAGGGGGACCGCGAAGCGGTGGAGGGGGCTCCAGCCGGACACCGACCTTCGGTCCTCCGCTGGAGCCCCCATCGTCTCGGCGCCTGGCGCCGAGCCACTTCCCCCAAGGGGGGAAGAGACTCCCATATGACCGACAGACTCATCCAGGTCGGCTGGCTTACCGGCGCCTTCGGCGTGCACGGCGAGGTGCGGATCACCGCCTTCACCGCCGACCCGATGGCGCTGCTGGCCTACCGCGACCTGAAGCGCGCGGACGGCTCGCCCGGCCTGACCCTGCTCAGCGCCCGCGAGGCCAAGGGCGGGGTGATCGCCCGCACCCGCGAGATCGAGACCCGCGAGCAGGCCGAGGCCCTGCGCGGGCTGAAGCTGTTCATCGCCCGCGACGCCCTGCCCGAGCCCGAGGACGACGAGTTCTACATCGCCGACCTGATCGGCCTGGAGGCGCGCGGCGCCGACGGCGGCGTGATCGGCAAGGTCAAGGCGGCGCAGGACTTCGGCGCCGGCGACCTGCTGGAAATCCAGCCCGCCGATGGCTCGGCGAGCTGGTGGCTGCCGTTCACGATGGAAGCGGTTCCGGAAGTGAACATCGCCGAAGGCTGGCTGACGGCCGTGCGGCCGACGGAGACGGAATAGGCGCGAGGCCGAGCGGCCCCTCACCTTCCCATTGCTTCGCAACGGGCCCCTTCCTCTCCCTGCAGGGAGAGGAAATTGAGCCGCACGTTCATCGCAAATCTCCTCTCCCTTGAGGGAGAGGAAGGGGCCCAATCGCGATCAGCGATTGGGAAGGTGAGGGGCCGCGCCGGCTACGCCGCGTCCGCGCGGACCTGGTCGGGGGCGCGGGCTTCGGCCTTGAGGACGGCGATGGCCTCGTCGAGGGTCAGCACCGTCTGCTGGTCGGAGCCCAGGCGGCGCAGGGCCACCTTGCCCTCCTCGGCCTCGCGGCGGCCGACCACGGCGATCACCGGCGCCTTGGCCAGGGAGTGCTCGCGCACCTTGTAGCCGACCTTCTCGTTGCGCAGGTCGGTCTCGACCCGCAGGCCCGCCTTCTTCAGCTTGGCCTGCACCTGCGCGGCATAGTCGTCGGCGTCTGAGGTGATCGTCGCCACCACCACCTGGGTCGGGGCCAGCCACAGCGGGAAGGCGCCGGCGTGGTGCTCGATCAGCACGCCGAGGAAGCGCTCCAGCGAGCCCAGGATCGCCCGGTGCAGCATCACCGGCCGGTGCTTCTGGCCGTCCTCGCCGATGTACGAGGCGTCCAGGCGCTCGGGCAGCACATAGTCCAGCTGCAGGGTGCCGCACTGCCACGTGCGCCCGATGGCGTCGCGCAGGTGGAACTCCAGCTTGGGGCCATAGAAGGCGCCTTCGCCCGGCAGCATCTCCACCGTGATCCCCGCGGCCAGGGCGGCGTTCTCCAGCTTCTTCTCGGCGATGTCCCAGTTCTCTTCCGAGCCGAACCGCAGGTCGGGCCGCAGGGCCAGCTTGACCGAGTGCAGCTCGACGCCGAGGTCGGCGTACATCTGCTGCAGCAGGTCGATGAAGGCCTTGGACTCCGCCTCGATCTGGTCGTCGGTGCAGAAGATGTGCGCGTCGTCCTGCTGCATGCGCCGCACGCGCAAGAGGCCCATCACCGAGCCCGAGCTTTCGTAGCGGTGCAGGCCCTCGAACTCGGCCATGCGGATCGGCAGCTCGCGGTACGAGCGCTGGCCGTGGCGGAAGATCTGCACGTGGCCGGGGCAGTTCATCGGCTTGACCGCCAGCACCTCGCCCTCGGCCGTCTCGCAGACGAACATCGAGGCGTGGAACTTGTCCCAGTGCCCCGACTTCTCCCAGAAGCTGCGGTCCAGCACCTGCGGCGTCTGCACCTCGACATAGCCCTCGGCCTCGATGCAGCGGCGCACGTAGTTCTGCAGCGTGCGGTACAGCGTCCAGCCCTTGGGGTGCCAGAAGATCATCCCCCGGCCCTCTTCCTGGAAGTGGAACAGGTCCATGGCCGCGCCCAGCTTGCGGTGGTCGCGCTTCTCGGCCTCCTCGATGCGCTTGAGGTAGGCTTCCAGGTCGGCCTCCGAGGCCCACGCCGTGCCGTAGATGCGCTGCAGCTGGGCGTTCGCCTGGTCGCCGCGCCAGTAGGCGCCGGCCAGCTTGGTCAGCTTGAACGCCTTGCCCACGTGGCGCGTGGACGGCAGGTGCGGCCCGCGGCAGAGGTCCTTCCAGGCCCCCTGGCGATAGACCGTGATCGGCTCATCGCCCGGGATGCTCTCGATGATCTCGGCCTTGTACGCCTCGCCGATGTCGCGGAAGTGCTTGATCGCCTCCTGGCGGTCCCAGACCTCGCGGCTGATCTTCTCGTCGCGGTCGACGATCTCCTTCATCCGCTTCTCGATCGTCGCCAGGTCGTCCAGGCTGAACGGCTCGTCGCGGGCGAAGTCGTAGTAGAAACCGTCCTCGACGTTCGGGCCGATCGTCACCTGGGTGCCGGGGAACAGCTCCTGCACCGCCTCGGCCAGCACGTGCGCCGTGTCGTGGCGGATGGTGTCGAGGGCGTCGGGGCCCTCGCGCGTGACGATCTCGATGGTCCCGCCCTTTTCCAGGGCGCGGTCGAGGTCGCGCAGCTCGCCGTCCAGCTTGACCAGCAGGGCCTTCTTCTCGAGCGACTTGGAGATCGAGGCGGCGACGTCACGGCCCGTGACCCCGTCCTCGAATTGACGGGCCGAGCCGTCGGGGAATTTCAGTTCGATCATGTCTCACACGTCCAGCCCCCTCTCGGGGGGCGCGGGGGGACGGGGTCCAGGCCGGACCCGCCCCAGGGATGGCATCGACACAGGCGCCGGGCGGCCAGATAGCCGCCGCGGACGGGCCCGTGCAGGATCAGGGCTTCAGCCGCATAGTCCGAACAGGTCGGCAGGAACCGGCATTGCCGCCCGATCCAGGGCGAAAGCGTCAGCTTGTAGGCCCGGTGCGCGAGCCTGACGCTGCGGTCGTAGAAGGTCATGCCGGCGTGGGTTTCTGCGATCAGGCGAGGCGGGGCTTATCGCACCCGGCTCGCGACCCGATCAAGCCGCGCCGGCGCGGCTAGTTCGCGAGGTCGTCCCGGCCGTGTGGGCTTGGGCGAGGCGGCAAGCCTCCACCGTCGCTTCGAACGCGAGCAGCGTCGAGGCGTGGCGGGGGGCGTAGTCCTTCACCGGCTCCAGCATCTTCAGGTCCGCGAAACGTCCTTCGGGCGGGGGGCCGCCCGTCTTCAACATAGCACGGAATGCATCGCGGGCGCTTTCGATTTCCTGAACGGTGGCCCCGACCACGTGCTGGCCCAGGATCGAGGCGGCCGCCTGGCCCAGGGCGCAGGCCTTCACGTCCTGGGCGAAGTCGGTGACCACGCCGTCCGCCACGGCCACGTCGACGACCACCCGGCTGCCGCACAGCTTGGAGACCTTCTCGGACGAGCCCTGCGGCGCGGCCAGCCGGCCGATGCGCGGCATGTTCGCCGCCAGCGCCAGCACCTTCGCGGAATAGAGGTCGTCGATCATCTGGCAACGTCTCTCCCCTCCCCCTTGCGGGGAGGGGTCGGGGGTGGGGGTGTCGACGTGATTTTCGCCAGTAACCCGGCGACTTTACCGGCCGACATCCAGTGGGCGCCCCCACCCCCCGCCCCCTCCCCGCGAGGGGGAGGGGTTTGAGAGTAGCGGGCGTGGTTGGTTATGTAGGCTGACCCTCACGTCCTTGCCATGCCGCCTCGACCCGCGCCTTGACCGCCTCGCCCATGGCGGCGAAGCCGGAGCGGATGGTTCCGCGCATGGAGCGGGCCACCGTCGGGCCCAGCAGGCCGTCGAAGATCTCGCCGTTGGAGAAGATGCAGCCGGTGTCGGTGAGCTTCTCGATCTCGATGTAGCGCACCGACCGGACCATCCCGCCCAGCATCGACAGGCGCCAGTGGATCAGCTCGTCGGGCGTCCAGCTCTCGACGATCGGCCGGATCACCTGCGGCTTGCGGCCGGGCAGCGCCAGGGTGAGGGTCAGGGGCGCGCCGAAGCCCAGCGTCCCCTCGGCGCTGGTGTACAGCGGGTTCCAGTGCTTCCAGCCCGGCAGGTCGCCGACCAGCTTCCAGATCTCGTGCGCGGGCGCGGCGATGCCCAGCCGGTGCTCGATCTTCACCCGCGCCATCAGACGGTCCCCTTCAGCCGCCAGGTCGCGCCGGTGGCGCTGTCCATCACCTCGACGTTCAGGGCGTTGAGCTCGTCGCGGATGCGGTCGGCGGCGGGCCAGTCCTTCGCCGCGCGGGCGGCGACGCGATCGGCGATCAGCGCCTCCACCTTCTCCTTCAACGCCACGTCGACGCCGCCCTGGAACCAGGCCTCGGGCCGGGCGTGCAGGAAGCCGATCAGGTTGGCCGACGCCAGCAGCCGACCCTTGGCCTCGGCCTTGCCCTTGGCCGGGGCCTTCTCCAGCGCCTGCCCCAGGGCGAACAGCTCGGCATAGGCCTTGGGCGTGTTCAGGTCGTCCAGCATGGCCTCCATGAAGGCCTCGCCGGGCCCGGTGTCCGCCGCCGGCACGTCCTCGACCCGGCGCAGCACGCCGTAGAGGTAGTCCAGCGTGCCGCGGGCCTGCTCGATCACCTCGTCGGTCCAGGTCAGCGGCTGTCGGTAGTGGCTGCCCAGCAGGGCCCACCGCAGCGCCTCGCCCGGCCAGCGCGTCACCAGGTCGTGCACCAGCTGCACGTTGCCCAGCGACTTGGACATCTTCTCGGATCCCATGTTGAGGAAGCCGTTGTGCAGCCAGTAGCGGGCGTAGCCGCCCTCGGCGCCGTGCGCGTGGCCGTGGGCGCAGATGCCCTGGGCCAGCTCGTTCTCGTGGTGCGGGAAGATCAGGTCGTTGCCGCCGCCGTGGATGTCGATCGGGATCCCCAGGGTCTGCTCGATCATCGCCGTGCACTCGATGTGCCAGCCGGGCCGGCCGGGGCCGAACGGGCTGTCCCACACCGGCTCGCCGGGCTTGGACGGCTTCCACAGCACGAAGTCGGCCGGGTGCTGCTTGTAGGGGGCCACGTCCACCCGCGCGCCGGCGATCATGTCGTCCATCGAGCGGCCCGACAGCTTGCCGTACTCGGAATAGGCCTGGGTGTTGAACAGCACGTGCCCTTCGGCGGCGTAGGCGGCGTTGCTGCGCACCAGCCGGCCGATCATCTCGATGATCGCGTCCATGGTCCGCGTGGCGCGCGGCTCCGCGCTCAGCGGCAGGGCGCCCAGCTCGGACATGTCGGCGTGATAGGCGTCGAGGTAGCGGGCGGTGATCACGTCGATCGGCACGCCCTCGTCGGCGGCCTTCTGGTTGATCTTGTCGTCCACGTCGGTGACGTTGGCCGCGTAGACCACGTGGTCCTCGCCATAGAGGTGGCGCAGCATGCGGAACAGCACGTCGAAGGCCACCACCGGACGGGCGTTGCCGATGTGGGCGAAGTTGTAGACCGTCGGTCCGCACACATACATCGTCACCCGCTCGGGATCGATGGGGACGAAGTCCCGCTTCTCGCGGGCCATGGTGTCGTAAAGGCGCAGGGTCATTTCGCTTACTGACGTTAAGTGACGGTTGCCCGACAAACGGTTCCGCCCATATACAAGTTGGCCGGTCGGGAAACCAACGGGGTTTGAGACCTCGTTCTCGAACCGCCGTGAAAGGGTGGCACGCGTCATTTCCGGAGCCGTCGCTCCGGCGCAACTCAGCCCTGGAAAGACCCTATCCCCTCACATGGACGCCATTTCCCGCGACCGAACCGTCGTCGGCATGCCCGACGTTGACCTTGACGCCGTGAAGAAGCCCTCCCGCGAGGAGGCGATGGAAGCGGTGCGCACCCTGATCGCCTGGGCCGGCGACGACCCCCGCCGCGAAGGGGTGCTGGATACGCCCAAGCGCGTGGTGGAAGCCTTCGAGGAATGGTTCTCCGGCTACCACGCCGACCCGGCGGTCGAGCTGGACCGCACCTTCGAGGACGTGCAGGGCTACGACAACATCGTGTTCATGCGCGACATCGAGGTGGAGAGCCACTGCGAGCACCACATGGCCCCGTTCATCGGCAAGGCCTACGTCGCCTACCTGCCGAACAAGCGGGTGGTGGGGCTATCGAAGCTGGCGCGGGTGGTGGAGATCTTCTCCAAACGCCTGCAGACCCAGGAAACCCTGACCCAGCAGATCACCGACGCCATCGCCGACAACCTGCGCCCGCAGGGGGTGGCGGTGATGATCGACGCCGAGCACCAGTGCATGACCACCCGCGGCGTGCACCACCGCCACGCCTCGACCATCACCACCCAGTTCACCGGCGCCTTCAAGACCGACGTCGAGCTGCAGCGGCGGTTCCTCGACTTCTGTAACCGGAAGTGAGGGTTCTCTTCCCCCTCTGGGGGAAGTCCCGGCAAAGCCGGGGATGGGGGCTCCAGCGGAGTGCGGACGTCAGCGCCCGGCTGGAGCCCCCTCCACCGCTTCGCGGTCCCCCTCCCCCAACGGGGGAGGAGATTCGAGGCGTAGCGCCCCCGGCGCCCGCACCCGGCTGACGATCGTCACCAGCACGAAGCTGAGGATGATCAGCAGGTACCAGGCGCCCATCTTCTCGATCGGCACCAGCGACCAGCCGTGCCTCTGGTTCGGATAGACCCAGGCGCCGGCGAAGGTGCCGAGATTCTCGGCCAGCCAGATGAACAGCGACACCAGGGTCAGGCCCAGCAGCAGGGGCATGCGGCGGGGCGCGCGGTCCGGCGTGAACCAGATCCAGCTCGGCCACCAGATCAGCGCCGAGAAGGCGAACAGGGCCAGGCGGATGTCGGGCCACCAGTGGTGGGTGAAGAAGTTGCCGTAGCTGAGCACCGCCAGGGCCCAGGGCGTCCAGGCCGGCGGCCAGCGCGTGAAGCGGAAGTCGAACAGTCGCCAGGCGCGGGCGATATAGCTGCCGATGCAGGCGTACATGAAGCCGGAGAACAGCGGCACGCCGCCGATCCGCAGCAGGTTGGGCTCCGGATAGATCCACGAGCCGTGCGCGGTCTTGAAGATCTCCATGATCGTGCCGACGACGTGGAAGATGGCGATCACCGCCGCCTCCTCCCAGCGCTCCAGGCGGGTGGCCAGCATGCCGGCCTGGATCAGCACCGCGGCCACCACCAGGAAATCGTAGCGGGCGATCGGCGCATGCGCCGGCCACAGGAAGTGGGTGCCCAGGATCAGCGCCAGCATCGCGCCGCCGAACAGGCAGGCCCAGGCCTGCTTCAGGCCGAACAGCAGGAATTCGTACAGGCCCTGGTTCAGGGCCGAGCGCGACGCCCAGGGGCGCATCCAGCGGTCGAAGTCGGCGACCTTGCCCTTGATCCAGTCCTTCAGGCTCAACGGCCGCTCCCCGATCGCTAGCCTGAGGCTAGCGTGAGCGGGGGCTTCGGCGCCATATGCCAGCCATGAGCGACGCCCTGTTTCCCTCCCTCAGCGACCATGACGCCCTGGAACGCGGCGCGGTGCTGGCCCCGAGCTTCGGCGCCGACGGCCTGGTGGCCGCCATCGTGCAGCATGCCGACAACGGCGAGGTGCTGATGGTCGGCTGGATGAACGCCCAGGCGCTGAAGCTGACGCTGGAGACCGGCGTCACCCACTTCTGGAGCCGAAAGCGCCAGGCGATCTGGAAAAAGGGCGAGACCAGCGGCCAGCTGCTGCCGGTGCGCGAGCTGCGGATCGACTGCGACCAGGACGCCGTGCTGGTGAAGACCATCCCCGGCGGCGACGGCGGCGTCTGCCACGTGGCCGGGTTCCGCACCTGCTTCTACCGAAGGGTCGAGGACGGCGCCCTGGCCGAGGATGCGGGGAGCCGGCTGGCATGAACCCGGCGCAGGCGCTGGGCGCCTTTTCCGTGGCCGCGGCCCTGCTGACCATCACCCCCGGGCTGGACACCGCCATGGTGCTGCGCACGGCGGCGGTGGAGGGCCCTCGGCGCGCGGCGCTGGCGGCGGTGGGCGTGGCCCTGGGCTGCCTGGTCTGGGGCCTGGCGGTGGCGCTGGGCCTGGGCGTGCTGCTGACCGCCTCGAAGACCGCCTACACGGTGCTGAAATGGGCCGGCGCCGCCTACCTGGCGTGGCTGGGGATCGGCATGCTGCTGAAACCCCGGCAGAGCTTCGACTTCGAGGCGGCCCAGAGCCCGGGCAGCGCGTGCGACAGCTGGTTCGTGCGGGGCCTGATGACCAACCTGCTGAACCCCAAGGTGGGGGTGTTCTACGTCTCGTTCCTGCCGCAGTTCGTGCCGCCGGGCGTTCAGGCCGCGCCGTTCATCGTGCTGCTGGCGTCGATCCACGTGGGCCTCGGCCTGGCCTGGTTCGCCGGCCTGATCACCGCCACCCGCCCGCTGCGGCGCTGGCTGTCGCGCGGACCGGTGGTGCGCTGGCTGGACCGGGTGACCGGCGGGGTGTTCCTGGCGTTCGGGGCCCGGCTGGCCCTCGACCGCGGCTAGGGCGCGGCCGGTGGCGGCGGACGACGAGATCGAGGACGGCGCCGACGACGAGATCGAGGCGCTCGATCCGGGCGTGCGCATCGTCGACCTGCCGGGCGGAGGGCGGCTGGACAAGGCCCTTTCGGACAAGCTGCCGGAGCTGTCGCGCTCGCGGGTGCAGGCGCTGATGGCGCAGGGGGCGATCAGCCGCGACGACGTGGCGCTGACCGATCCCTCGGCCCGGGCGGTGGCCGGCGTCTATCGCCTGCTGATCCCCGCCCCGGTCGCGGCCGACCCGCAGCCGGAAGCCATCCCCCTGACGGTGCTCTACGAGGACCAGGACCTGATCGTGGTCGACAAGCCGGCCGGCATGGCGGCGCACCCGGGGCCGGGCACGCCCAGCGGCACCCTGGTCAACGCCCTGCTGCACCACTGCGGCGCCAGCCTGTCCGGGATCGGCGGCGTCGCCCGCCCCGGCATCGTGCACCGGCTCGACAAGGACACCTCCGGGGTGATGGTCGCGGCCAAGACCGACGCCGCGCACCAGGGGCTGTCGGCGCTGTTCGCCGCCCACGACATCGAGCGGATGTACATCGCCCTGACCCGCGGCGCGCCCGATCCGCCGAAGGGGACCATCGCCACCCGCCTCGGCCGCTCGCCGAACGACCGCAAGAAGATGGCCGTGCTGAAGGCCGGCGGACGCGAGGCGATCACCCATTATGCCGTAAGCAAAACTTACGGCCCGGCCGCCCGGCCGCTGGCGGCCCGGGTGAGCTGCCAGCTGGAAACCGGCCGCACCCACCAGATCCGTGTGCACCTGGCGTCGAAGGGCGCGCCGGTGCTGGGCGATCCGGTGTACGGGGCCGGATCGCCGGCCGCGCCGGTGAAGGCGGCCATCGCCGAGGCGGGCCTGGCGCGGCAGGCGCTGCACGCCGCCGTGCTGGGCTTTCGCCACCCGATCTCAGGCCAGGCCTTGCGTTTCGAGACCCCGCCGCCGGCCGACATGCAGGCGCTGGCCGCGGCGCTGGAGGCGCTCTGAGGCGGATGTAACCGAAGCCCCTCGCCCTGCGAATAGGGGGTGTAGACGTCCGCTGCTGACAGAACATGGCGAGAACATCGGCTATGTTCGAAGGCGTGGGGTCCTGAAGACGGCGCCCGCGGGTTTCGCGCCGGAGCAACCATTCGCAGTGCTTCGGTACAATAGTCCCGCTGACAGTCGCCTTAAGAAACCTTCACGTCCCGGCGCCTTAAAACCCGGGCAACGAATGCCTATCTGATTTGTTGAAGGGGGATGGCGCCGGCGCGTGCGCGCGTTGCGACGACATTCCGAGTTTGAAGGGGATAGTCAAATGGTCAATGCAACCGCGCTCGCCGTGATGTCGCCGGAAGGCGGCCTTTCGCGCTATCTGACCGAAATCCGCAAGTTCCCGATGCTGGCCAAGGACGAAGAGTTCATGCTGGCCAAGCGCTGGCGCGAACATGAAGACCCGCAGGCCGCCCATCGCCTGGTCACCAGCCACCTGCGCCTCGTGGCCAAGATCGCCATGGGCTATCGCGGCTACGGCCTGCCGATCGGCGAGGTGATCTCCGAGGGCAACGTCGGCCTGATGCAGGCGGTCAAGAAGTTCGAGCCGGACAAGGGCTTCCGCCTGGCCACCTACGCCATGTGGTGGATCCGCGCCTCGATCCAGGAATACATCCTGCGCTCGTGGTCGCTGGTGAAGATGGGCACGACGGCCGCGCAGAAGAAGCTGTTCTTCAACCTGCGCAAGGCCAAGAGCGAGATCAGCGCCCTGGAAGAGGGCGACCTGCATCCCGACCAGGTGCACCTGATCGCCACCAAGCTCGGCGTGCTGGACGAGGAAGTGATCAGCATGAACCGCCGGCTGTCCGGCCCCGACGCCTCGCTGAACGCGCCGCTGCGCTCGGACAGCGAGAACGAGTGGCAGGACTGGCTGGAGGACAAGGACGCCGTCAGCCAGGAAACCCGCCTGGCCGAGGACGAGGAAAAGTCGATCCGCATGAGCCTCCTGGAAGAGGCGATGACGGAGCTGACCGACCGCGAGCGGCACATCCTGACCGAACGCCGGCTGAAGGACGACCCGACCACCCTCGAGGAACTGGCCTCCGAATACGGCGTCAGCCGCGAGCGGGTGCGCCAGATCGAGGTGCGGGCGTTCGAGAAGCTGCAGAAGGCGATGCGCGCCGCCGCCAGCGAGCGTCACCTGGTCGACGCCTGACCTGGTCACGCCTGATCCTGGGCGGCCGTTGATCCGAAAGACCTGCGCCGTCGCCGCTCACGCGGCGGCGGCGTTGTCTTTCCGGGGCTCCTCGCCCTTGCCCGCTTCGGCCGGCGCCAGTTTCCAGATGTCGGCCAGGCTGTTTTGCAGGTCGGCCTTGTTCAGCGCCTGGACGTTGGCCGCGCCGAGCTTCTGGTGCAGCTGGATCGCCGCGGCCCGCAGCTGCACGTCGCCCAGCGTCTTGGCCGCCGCCTGCAGCTCGGTGGCCTGGGCCAGCATCGCCCGCAGCGCCTGCTTCGGATCGACGTCGATGGCGGCGACGGCCGCCTTGAGGATCTTCAGCGACTGGATGATCCGCCCCTCGGGCGTGGTGGTGGTGTCGCTGCCGCGCTTCAGCGGCCCGGAATAGTCCCCGGAGTTGAACCGCCGGCGATCGGGGCCGACATAGTTCACCGCCTCGACCCAGTCGCGGCTTCGCAGGGTCACGGCCTCGAGCCGTCGCATCAGGTCCTTGGCGGTATAGGGCTTGCGCAGGAACTCATGCACGCCGGCGTCGCGCGCGCCCAGGATGATGGCGGCGGTCGCCTCCGAGGTGACCATGATCACCGGCGCGCGGCGGCAGGCGAGGTCGCCGCGGCGCAGCTTGCGGGTGAAGCCCGCCCCGTCCACGGCGGCGTTCTGTTCCACGAAGATGATATGCGGATTGACCTGGCCGACCACGGCCATGCCGCGGACGGCGTCCGGCGCCTGCCACACCTGACAGGGGCAGATCTCGCGCAGCAGGTCGGTCAGCAGGCGCGCGCTGGCCGGCGCCGGGTCGATGATCACGACCCGTTGCATCATGGGCGCCATGCGCTGCAGGGTTCTGGCGTCGGTGTTGTACACGCGGATTCCGGACGATCGATTGCCCGCAACCTATCGCCAGGACGGTAAACGACCGCTTGACGACCGCCCCGTTTACCCATTCCGGGCAGCGGAAAAGACCGCGCAGGCGCGTTCCTGCGCGGCCCCGTCCGTGGCGCTCGTCAGGCCTGGAACGGATCGCGCATCAGGATGGTGTCGTCGCGTTGCGGGCTGGTCGACAGCAGCGCCACCGGCGCGCCGATCAGCTCCTCGATGCGACGCACATACTTCACCGCGGCGGCCGGCAGGTCGCGGAACGAGCGGGCCCCTTGCGTGCTCTCGCGCCAGCCCTCGATCTCCTCGTACACCGGGGTGATCCCGGCCTGGGCCTTCAGGCCGGCGGGCAGGTAGTCCAGGGTCTGGCCGCCCACCTGGTAGCCGACGCAGATCTTCAGGGTGGGCAGGCCGTCCAGCACGTCCAGCTTGGTCAGGGCGATGCCGTCGATGCCGTTCAGCGCCACCGACTGGCGCACCAGCACCGCGTCGAACCAGCCGCAGCGGCGCGCGCGGCCGGTGACCGTGCCCAGCTCGCGGCCCACCGTGCCCAGGTGCTTGCCGACCTCGTCGTCCAGCTCGGTGGGGAAGGGCCCCTCGCCCACGCGCGTGGTGTACGCCTTGACGATGCCCAGGATGTAGCCCGGCCCCTTCGGCCCGACGCCAGAGCCGGCCGCGGCCTGGCCGGCCACGGTGTTCGAGGACGTCACATACGGATAGGTGCCGTGGTCGACGTCGAGCAGCGCGCCCTGGGCGCCCTCGAACAGCACCCGCTTGCCCGACTTGACCACCTCGTCCAGCAGCCGCCAGGCCGGCTTGGCGTAGGCCAGCACCTGCGGCGCGATGGCCTCCAGGTCGGCCAGGATCTGGCCGGCGTCCGCCTCGGGCAGGCCCAGGCCCCGGCGCAGCGGCGTGTGGTGCGCCAGCAGCCGGTCGATCTTGGCCTCCAGCGCCTCGCGGTCGGCCAGGTCCGCCACCCGGATCGCCCGGCGGCCGACCTTGTCCTCGTAGGCCGGGCCGATGCCGCGCCCGGTGGTGCCGATCTTGTTGGTCGCCGCCGCCTCGCGGGCCTGGTCCAGGTCGCGGTGCAGCGGCAGGATCAGGCAGGCGTTGTCGGCCAGCACCAGCAGGTCGGGGGTGATGCTCACGCCCTGTTCGCCGATCTTGCGGATCTCCTCCAGCAGGTGCCAGGGATCGACCACCACGCCGTTGCCGATCACCGACGGCTTGCCCTGCACCACGCCCGACGGCAGCAGCGACAGCTTGTAGGTGATGTTGCCCACCACCAGGGTGTGGCCGGCGTTGTGCCCGCCCTGGAAGCGCACGACCACGTCGGCGCGGTTCGACAGCCAGTCGACGAGCTTGCCCTTGCCCTCGTCGCCCCACTGGGCGCCGATCACGGTGACGTTGGCCATGGATACGGTCCTTCACCTGCCGAAAGGGTCCGGGCCGCCCTTCGACAGGACTCGGCGGCCGGACGTGCTCGTGCGGGACTTCGCCAGCCGGGGGCCGGGTGAAGGCGCGCGGCGTTTAGACCGCCGGGCGTGGCGCCGTCAAGCGCCGCAGGTCACACGGCGGCCGTCACGCCGCCGCGGCGCGCTTCATGGCCTTCAGGTTGCCGCCCAGGAACTTCAGGAAGTTGGTGGTGGACTCGGTCATGTCGACGCCGTCGGCGGGGTCGAACTCGACCACCAGTTCGATCAGGCAGCGGTCGGCGGCCAGGGGCTTCACCGAGACGGTGGAGCGGTAGAGGCGCATGTCCGGCCGGTCGAGGGTGTAGGTATAGTGGTGCGGCCCGGCGTCGACCCGCAGCTCCTTCACCGTGCGCCCGCCCAGCACCAGGGTGCGCACCGGCCCCTGCGGGGTGTCCTCGGTGCTCTCGGACTCCACGATCGGGGCCCACTTCTTCATGCCGGAGAAGTCGCCGATCACCGCCCACACGCTGTCCGCCGACTGCGCGACCTCGTCCGCCAGAGCCAGTTTGCGCATCTTGTCTCATCCTCCCGTGGTTTGGCGCCATGAGAGGCGATCAGGGGCGCCGGATCAAGCCGATCATCGGCAGGCCTGCCCCACCGGCATGTCCTGCGGCGCGCCCTGTTCGAGGCGAGCGGCGAGGCCGGGATAGTTGGCCTTGAGGAACGCCCGCGCACCCTCGAGATCCTGCGAGAGCTCTTCGCGGGCGTGCAGGTTGTAGCCCTGGACGGTGCGGGTCGGCGCCTGGCCGGCCACCTCGACGTCGAAGGTTCCGAAATAGACCACCTGGCCGCCGGCGGCCTGGAAGGTCGCGGTCCGGTCGCAGGCCAGATAGTGCGCGCCGAGCAGCGGCCGGCCCCACATCAGCGCCGACTCGCTCAGCCCATAGAGCTGCCCCGGCTGCGCCTTGATCAGGATGAGTCCGGCCTGGGGATAATAGGCGTGCGACGTGAACGGGAAGCGCAGCACACCCTTCCTGACCTTCACGGGGTCGATGCTCAGGCGCGCGAAGTCCGGCTGGGCGCCGATGAGCAGCCAGGCGACGTCAGGCTGGGGCGTGGCGTCGGCGGCCGGCGCCTCGGCGACGGCGGCGGACGTCGTCGCCGCCAGCAGCACGGCGACTGTCGCCGCCAGAACAACCCTGATCCTCATGCGCCCCCCGCTTGCGTGGGTGAGGATTGCTACCGCGCCGATCAAGTCAAGCGGGGGCGCGCATCCCCGGACGGCCCCGAGCGGGCCATCCGGGGCGCGGCGCGATCAGAACCGGTAGTTGACGCCCAGGCGCGCAACGTTGGCCGTGGTGTCGGTGTTGACCGTCGCGTTGAACACCGCGACCCCCGGGGCGGTGAATTCGCCGCCGCCGGTCAGGTTCTGGCGGCCGAGGTCGACATAGAGGTATTCGGCGCGCAGCGAGATGCGCGGGGTGAGGGCATAGTCGGCGCCGGCGCCGACCGTCCAGCCCACCTGGGTGGAGGAGCGCGACAGGCCGTTGGCCACAGCCGCCCCGCCGGACCCGCAGCTGCTGCAGGCGAACGACGCATTGGAGCTGACGCCGCCGTAGGCCAGGCCGCCGGTGACGTAGGGCAGCAGCCGGCCGCCGAACATCGCCTCGCCGCCGCGTACGCGGAAGGTGCCCAGGTAGTCGATCTGCGAGCGCAACTGCCCGGTGGTGGCGTTCCCCGAGGCGTCGAGGCCGCTGAACGCCGTGTCGCCGTGGATATTGGTCCCGTCGATGTCGGTGACCACGCCGAGCACCCAGCCGCCCGGCGTCTGGTAGTCATAGCCGGCCTGGCCGCCGCCGACGATGCCGCTGGAATTCTGCCGCGCCTTGCCGCCGATGGCGGTGGCGCCGGCCGCGTCGGTCGTGCCGCTGTAGGGATAGTTGAAGGTCCCGCCGCCGTAGCCGAGGTTCAGGCCGACATAGGGTCCCGACCAGCTCTGGCCGTCGGCGGACTGGGCGAAGGCGGGGGCGGCGAGGCCGAGGGCGCCGAGGCTGAGGGTGAAGGCCGAAGCCAGAACAACGCTACGCATCATGGTCATCTCCAATCGAACATTCCCTGCGTGGCAGGGCAGCAACCCCAGCGCCGACGCTTGCGGCGGCGGCGAGTGACTAGGCTTCGAGTGGACGCGATGGCAATAGAGCGATTGGAGATTTTGAATATCGCGAGCACATGTGCTCAAATATACACACATAAACTGATACAGCCGGATCAGTACTGAAACACGAACGCCGTTATGTTTCTGTTTTACCTTGGTTGTGGCGCCTATTGTGGCGGCCGGGGTCAATCGCGGCGAAACGGCAGCGCCGGGTTTCAACCCTGACCGGGACGCCGCATGGCAAGCGCCGAGAGCAGGGCGGCGGCGGCGACCAGCGCCGCGGACGCCAGGGCGGCGGTCCGCAGGCCGGGGGCGATCTCACTGACGCCGCCGCCGGCCAGGGCGCCGAACACGGCCACCCCGACCGCGCCGCCGGCCTGCCGTGCGGTGTTCAGCACCGCCGAGGCGACCCCGGTGTCCCGGTGCGGCACGCTGGCCAGGATCGCCGTGGTCATGGCCGGCACGCCCAGGCCCATGCCGGCCGGGATCAGGGCGAAGGCCGGCAGCATGTCCGCCAGGCCGCTGTGCGCGCCCAGCCGCGACAGCAGCAGGTAGCCCGCCGCCCCGACCGCCCCGCCCAGCGCCATCGGCAGGCGGGGGCCGAACCGCGCGACCAGCCGGCCGCTGGCGATGTTGGAGGCGATGAAGGTCCCGGTCAGCGGCAGGTACGCCAGGCCCGCCTTCAGGGCCGAAAAGCCCAGCGCCTTCTGCAGGTAGAGGCTGAGCACGAACAGGACCCCGTAGTAGGCGGTGTTCACCGCGACGCCGAACAGCACCGCCGGGCTGAAGTTCGGCCGCGCCAGGAAGCCCAGCGGCAGCATCGGCGCCGTCGCACGGGCTTCCACGACCACGAACAAGGCGGCCGCGACGGCGGCGGCGACCGCCCCGCCCCAGACGAGGGGGTGGAGGAGGCCCAGCGGCCGCGACTCGATGACCGCGCCGATCAGCGCGGCCAGGCCCAGGATGGCGAGGCCCTGGCCGGGCAGGTCGAGTCCACGCCCCTGCCGGCTGCCGGGCGCGGGGCGCACGCACCACAGGGTCAGGCCCGCGCCGAGCGCGCAGACCGGCAGGTTGACCCAGAAGATCGCCCGCCAGCTCACCGCCGCCAGCAGCAGGCCGCCGATCACCGGGCCGAGGGCGATGGACACCCCGCCGGCGGCCGTCCAGTACCCCACGGCCCTGGCCCGCAGCGCCGTGTCGTGGCCGCTTTCGCGGTTCACCAGGGCCAGCGAGGTGGGCACCAGAAGGGCCGCGCCCGCCCCTTGCGCGGCGCGGGCGGCGACCAGCAGCGCCACGTTGGGCGCCAGGCCGCAGGCGGCGGACGCCGCGGCGAACAGGACGAAGCCGGCCAGGTAGGCGCCCCGGGCGCCCAGCCGGTCGCCGATCACGCCCGCCGACGGCAGCAGGGCGGCGAAGGCCAGGGTGTAGGCGTCCACGGTCCACTGCAGGGCGGCGGTGGAGGCCCGAAGGTCCGCGCCGATCGCCGGAAGGGCGACGTTGACGATGGTCACGTCCAGCTGGACCACGGTGAAGCCGAAGCTGAGGGCGGTGACGATCCAGCCGATGCGGGCCGGCGCCGGGTCGTGGGCGCCGAGGGCGCGGGCGGGGGAAGATGCGTGGCTCATGCCTCACAGGCTAGGGACCCCGCACCCGTCTCGTTTCACGCGATGCTGAAACGTCCTGGCCGCGGCGGGGCTAGAGTGGCCGCCGACAGCCTGGAGGAGGTCCCCGTGGAGGCCAATGTCGCCCTGCCCGCCGCCCTGATCGGCGATCCCGTGCGCGCCGCCCTGCTGATGGCGCTGATGGATGGCCGCGCCCATCCGGCCGGCGACCTGGCGCGGGGCGCCGGCGTCACCGCCCAGTCGGCCAGCAACCACCTGGCGCGGCTGCTGGAGGGCGGGCTGGTGCTGATGCAGCAGGAGGGGCGTCATCGCTATTACCGGCTGGCCGGCCGCGAGGTGGCCGAGGCGCTGGAGGCGCTGCAGCGGCTGATGCCGCCGCCGGCCCGGGTGCTGGAGGCGCCGCGCAGCCGGCTGGCGCGCGAGATCCGCGACGCCCGCAGCTGCTACGACCATCTGGCCGGACGGCTCGGCGTGGCGGTGGCGGAGGCGCTGCGGGCCCGAGGCCTGGTGGCGCCGGACCTAGCCGACGATCGCCGCTACGAGCTGACCCCCGCCGGCCAGGCCTGGTTCGCCGACTTCGGCGTCGACACCGCCCCGCCGGCCAGCCGGCGCATCTTCGCCCGCCCGTGCCTGGACTGGACCGAGCGGCGCGACCATCTCGCCGGCGCCCTGGGCGCGCGGCTGCTGCAGCGCCTGCTGGCGCTGAAGTGGCTGGCCCGGGTCGAAGGCGGCCGCGGGCTGCGCCTGACCCTGGCGGGGGTGCAGGGGCTGAAGCGGACGCTGGGGGTCGAGCTCGAGCCGTTGGTGGCGGCCGAGGATCGCGCGCGGGCGTGAGGCCTTCATTTGTCCTCATCCGCTTGCCGTCATCCTCGGCCTTGTGCCGAGGATCCATGAACACAGGAGAGCGGGTGGCGCGCTTCGCAGGGCGCGCCATGCACAGGCGGCTGCCGCCGTGCGACGCTCCGCTGCCGCTCGCGACTTCACTTCAGGTGTTCATGGATCCCCGGGACTAGCGCCCGGGGATGACGGTAAGGAGGGGGACAGGCGGGTCTCGCCCCGCTACAGTTCCAAATCCCCGCTAAGCGCCGCCTCGGCCATGGCGCAGTGCATGGCGATGCCGCGGGCCATCACCGTCTCGTCCAGGGTCATGCGGTTGGAGTGCAGGGCGCAGCAGGTGCGGTAGTCGCCGCCTTCCGGCGCGGCGCCCAGGAAGGCCATCGCCCCCGGCAGCTTCTGCAGCACGTAGGAGAAGTCCTCGGCCCCCATCATCGGGTTGGGCATGGTGATCCAGCCGTGCTCGCCGAACAGGGCCTTGGCGGTGCGCTCGGCCAGGTCGGTGATGCGGCCGTCGCAGACGGTGACCGGGAAGCCGTGCTCGATGGTCACCTCGGCCTTGGCGCCGTGGGCGGCGGCGATGTGCTCGGCCACCCGGCGGATGCCGTCGTGCGCGGTCTTGCGGGTGCGCTCCGACAGGGTGCGCAGCGTGCCCCACAGGCGGGCGTCCTCGGGGATGACGTTGTCGGTGGTGCCGGCCTCGATGCGGGCGATGGTGATCACCGCCGGGTCGAACACGCTGATGCTGCGGGTGACCATGGCCTGCAGGGCGGTGACGATCTCGCAGACGATCGGCACCGGATCCAGGGCGTCGTGCGGCATCGAGGCGTGGCCGCCGGCGCCGCGCACCTTGATGCGGATCTTGTCGGACGAGGCCAGCAGCGGGCCGGTGCGCCCGGCGAACACGCCCCGCGGCATGTTGGGCGAGATGTGCAGGGCGAAGGCGGCGTCGGGCAGCGGGTCCAGCAGGCCGTCCTCGATCATGAAGCGGGCGCCGTGGTGTCCCTCCTCGCCGGGCTGGAACATGAACATCACCGTGCCGGCCAGCCGGTCGCGCTTGGCGCACAGCGCCCGCGCCGCGCCGGCCAGCATGGCCACGTGGGTGTCGTGACCGCAGGCGTGCATCGCCCCCTCGGTCTGCGAGGCGAACGGCAGGCCGGTGTCCTCCACCAGCGGCAGGGCGTCCATGTCGCCGCGCAGCAGCACCGTGCGGCCGTTGCCGGCGCCGCGCAGGATCGCCACCAGGCCCGAGGTGGACTTGCCCTCGCGGATCTCCAGCGGCAGGCCGGCCAGGGCGGCCTTCACCTTGGCGGTGGTCTTCGGCAGGTCCAGGCCCAGTTCCGGCTCCGCGTGGATCGCCCGGCGCAGGGCGATGGCGTCGTCCAGCAGGGACTCGCCGGCGGCCGTCCAGATCCCGGGATCGAAACTCAGGGCGTTCATGGGCAGGCTCTCCGGTCACTTCGGTCAGGCGAAAACCAAGGGCGCACCTTGAACGCGGGCCGCGCGCGAAGTCCATGCCTTTCGCTAGGGCGCCCTGATCGTCTATGAGCGGTGGATATGACCCGCCCAAGATTCCATCTGGCGTTCCCGGTGCGTGACCTTGCCGAGGCGCGCGCCTTCTACGGCGGGCTGCTGGGCTGCGCGGAGGGGCGGTCGGCGCCGGACTGGGTCGACTTCGACTTCCACGGCCATCAGATCGTCGCCCACCTGGCGCCGGCGGAACCCGCCGCCGCCACCAACCCGGTGGACGGCGAGAACGTGCCGGTGCGCCACTTCGGGGTGATCCTGGAGATGGACGCCTGGACCGACCTGGCCGCGCGGCTGAAGGCGGCCGGCGCCCGGTTCATCATCGAACCGCAGATCCGCTTCAAGGGCGAGCCTGGCGAGCAGGCCACCCTGTTTTTCCTCGATCCGTCCGGCAACGCCCTTGAATTCAAGGCCTTCGCCGACGACGCCATGGTGTTCGCCAAATGACCATCATCCCCCGTGACGTGATCAGCGCCGCCGACCGCCTGATCGGCAAGGCCGTGGTCACCCCCCTGCTGGAGAGCCCGACGCTGAACGAGCGGGTGCGCGGACGGGTGCTGATCAAGCCGGAGATCTTCCAGCTGGTGGGCGCCTTCAAGTTCCGCGGCGCCTACAACCGCCTCAGCCGGCTCAGCGACGCCGAGCGGGCGCACGGGGTGGTGGCGTTCTCGTCCGGCAACCACGCCCAGGGGGTGGCCCTGGCGGCCAGCATGCTGGGCATGCCGTCGCTGATCGTGATGCCGTCCGACGCGCCGCAGGTGAAGGTCGACGCCACCCGCGCCTACGGCGCGGAAATCCGCTTCTACGACCGCCAGCGCGAGAGCCGCGAGGAGATCGCCGCGGCGATCGCCAAGGAGCGGGGCGCCATCGTCGTGCCGGCGTTCGACGACCCGTACATCATCGCCGGCCAGGGCACGGTGGGGCTGGAGATCGCCCAGCAGGTGCGCGCCCTCGGCGCCGAGCTGGAGCTCTGCATCGGCCCGGTGGGCGGCGGCGGACTGATGGCGGGGGTCGGCGTCTCGCTGCGCTCGCGCCATCCGGACATCGAGATCTGGGGCGTCGAGCCGGAGGCCTACGACGACACCCGCCGCTCGCTGGAAGCCGGCCGTCGCGTGAGCGCCCCGCCCGCGCCCCGGTCGCTGTGCGACTCCCTGGAATCGCCGATGCCCGGCGAAATCACCTTCCCGATCCTGCAGGAAAACCTCACCGGGGTGGTGACGGTCAGCGACGCCGAGGTGGCCGAGGCCATGCGCTTCGCCTTCTCCACCCTCAAGCTGGTGGTTGAGCCCGGCGGCTCGGTGGGTCTGGCGGCGCTGCTGTCCGGCAAGACCCCGCTGAACGGGCGCACCGCGGTGCTGATCCTGTCCGGCGGCAACGTCGACCCGGGCCTGTTCGCCAAGGTGATCAACCGCGAGATCTGATCTCGGGTCGGGGCGCTAGGCAAACGACCGAGCGTCGACGTCTAAAGCCGCCGGAACCCGAGCGGCTGGCCGACGCCGGCGGCGGCGATGCGCTGGA
Organism: Caulobacter sp. KR2-114; assembly: GCF_049446115.1. Lineage (NCBI taxonomy): Bacteria > Pseudomonadati > Pseudomonadota > Alphaproteobacteria > Caulobacterales > Caulobacteraceae > Caulobacter > Caulobacter sp. KR2-114. The sequence continues at coordinate 505,967 of NZ_JBMSEC010000004.1, read as the reverse complement.
TCGCCTCGCCGAGCGGCTCGACGGCCACCGCCATGTGATGGGCGTTGGCGTGCAGCAGGCGGGCGCCGTCGAGCATCACCCCCACGTGCCCCTTCCAGAACACCAAGTCGCCGCGGATCAGGGCGTTGCCGGGCGCGTCCCGGCCCATCCCGGCCTGCTGGTCGGTGTCGCGCGGGCAGGACCGGCCGCAGGCGTAGAGCGCCTGCTGGATCAGGCCCGAGCAGTCCAGCCCCAGGCTGTCGCGCCCACCCCAGAGGTAGGGCGCGCCCAGGAACTGTTCGGCGATCTCGACGAAATCGGTCGGCGCGTCGCCGATCGGGCGCAGGTGCCGGCGGGCGATCCAGCCGGCGCCCAGGGCATGGACGAAGCCGCCTTCCGGCTCGCCATCGACGGTGACCAGGGCGTTCATCGACAGCGGACCGAAGGCCGGCGCGCGGATCGAGGGTTCGGCGAAGGCAAAGGTGCGCAGGGCGCTGACCCAGTGGGTGGCCGGCTCGCCGAGGTCCCCCAGGGCGCCCTCGGCCACGTAGCCGACGTAGCCGTCGCGCCGGGCCTGGCCCCAGGCCTGGCCGCCGGCGGTCTCGACCACGTCGAACAGCTCGCCGAACAGGGCCTGGTCCAGCTGTTCGGCAGCCGGGTCAGGCGCCTTGCGGATCGCGGCGGCGGGGACGGTGATGCGGCGCACCACGGCGGGTGCGAACCGCTCGGCCTTGACCACCCCCTCCAGCTCGGTTCGCGCCAGGTCGGCGCGGGCCAGGGTGATGCGCGGGTCCAGAACGGCCGCCTCGCTCACTGGAAGCGCGCCTTGAGCACCGCGTAGAGGGCGCGGATCGCCTGCGCTTCGGCGCCGGCCGGGAAGCCGGGGCGGCTGCGGCCGCTCCAGGCGAAGATGTCCAGGTGCGCCCAGGCGCCGGTGGTGGGCGCAAAGCGCTGCAGGAACAGGGCGGCGGTCACCGAACCGGCCTGGGCCCAGGGATCGGGATCGTTCTTCAGGTCGGCGATGTCGCTGTCCAGCGACGGCTCGTAGCCCGCCCACAGGGGCATGCGCCACAGCGGGTCGCCCTGCGCCCTGGCGGCCGCCGCGATCTCCGCCGCCAGGCCGTCGTCGGCGGTGTAGAACGGGATCACCTCCGGCCCCAGGGCCACGCGGGCGGCGCCGGTCAGGGTGGCCATGTCCAGGGTCAGCACCGGGTTCAGCTCGGCCGCGCGGGCCAGGGCGTCGGCCAGGATCAGGCGGCCTTCGGCGTCGGTGTTGCCCACCTCGATGCTGAGGCCCTTGCGCGAGGCCAGCACGTCGCCCGGGCGCATGGCGTCGCCGGCAATGGCGTTTTCCGAGACGGGCAGCAGCACGGTGAGCCGCACCGGCAGCTTCGCCGCCATCACCATGCGGCCCAGCGCCAGGGCGTGCGCGGCGCCGCCCATGTCCTTCTTCATCCAGCGCATGCCGGCCGAGGGCTTGATGTCCAGGCCGCCGGTGTCGAACACCACGCCCTTGCCGACGATGGCGACCACCGGGTGGGCCGGGTCGCCCCAGCTCAGCTCGATCATCCGCGGCGCCCGGGCCGGGACGGCCGCGCGGCCGACGGCGTGCACCGCCGGGTAGTTCTCTTCCAGCAGGGCGTCGCCGGTGATCACGGCCAGCTCGCCGCCGAACGCCTCGGCGATCTCGCGGGCGATGGTCTCGATCTGCAGCGGGCCCATGTCGGCGGCGGGGGTGTTGACCATGTCGCGCGCCAGGGCGCAGGCGTGGGCCACGGCCCTGGCCTCCTCGACGTCGGCGCCGGCCGGCGCCACCAGCCGCGGCGCGGGCTCGCCGCGCTTCTGCTTGTAGCGGTCGAAGCGATAGGCCCCCAGCGACCAGGCGATGGCCGCCGCGGTGGGGTCCATGCCCTCGGGCAGGGTCTCGATCGCGTAGTCGCCGGGCGGCAGTTTGGCGGGCAGCGGCCGCAGGGCCGGGGCCGCCGCGGTCTCCTCGCCAAGGCCGAACAGGACCCGCGCCAGCGCCCCCTCGGCGTCCGGGACCAGGACGATCTGTCCCGCCTTGCCGGTGAACTTGGCCAGCGCCGCCGCGCCCCGGGCCGCGGCGTCCGCCGTCTGCGACCAGGCCTCCCACGCCGTCGGCCGGATCAGGGTCACCGGAATGGGCGCCATATCCTTCGCGGCGGAGGCGAGCAGGGTCTCGGGCATCAAAGGAACTCCGCCGTCGCAAACCGGTGTTTGCCGACAATTATGCTTAACGCTTCCTTTAACGAACCCGGCGGATGCTGAGAACAACCCCACTCGCGGACCCGGAAGCGGACCTCAGAACATGTGTCGTAAGCTGGCGCTCGCCGCAACCGCCCTCAGCCTGATCGCGGCCCCCGCGTTGGCCGCCAAGCCCGCGGCGCCGGCCCCGGCCGCGCCCGTCGCCGCGCCCGCGAAGCCCGCGCCCCCGCCGCCGGCCAAGGCCTCCCCTGAGCAGCGCGCCGAGGCCGATCGCATGGATCCCCTGGCCCGCGCCGCCTTCTGGAGCCACGAGGTCAGCGCCGATCCGCGCGACGAGGGCGCGTCGGTCAAGCTGGCCAAGGCGCTGCGCGAACTGGGCCGCTTCGACGAGGCGGCGGGCGAGGCCGACCGCATCCTGGTGATCGATCCCGCCAACGAGGAGGCCCTGCTGGAGGAGGCGCGCGCGCGCATCGCCCAGGGCCAGGCCTTCTTCGCCATCGACCCGGCGCAGCGCGCCGCGGGGCTGGCGCCCAAGGACTGGCGGCCCGTGTCGCTGATGGCGGTGGCCCTGGAGCTGTCGCAGCGCGACGACGAGGCGCTCGCCGCGCACCAGCACGCCCTGTCGCTGGCGCCGAACAATCCGGCGGTGATGTCGAACCTGGCGATGTATTATGCCGCTCACGGACAATCGTCCGAGGCCGAGGCGCTGCTCCGCCGCGCCGCCGCCGAGCCCGGCGCCACGGCGCAAATTCGTCAGAATCTCGCCCTGATCCTGGGCCTGAACGGGCATATGGCGGAGGCCGAACAGCTGCAGCGGCGGGACCTGCCACCCGCTGTGGTGGACAACAACCTCGCCTACCTTCGGGCCGCGCAAACCCAAGCCCCACAACGATCCTGGGACGCCATGAAGGGCCAGCCCTAGGCCGTTTCGCGCCTTCCGCTGTGGCGCCGAAGCCACAGCCGATGGGCAAGCGTCGTCTGCCTGACGCTTATTCGCCGCAATTGGGAACCTATATCCGGCAGCGCACGTTGGGGGCGTTGATCGCACCCGCACGGGCGGGCTGCGAGTGGGGAGAGGGGCGTACGAATCACTTTCACTATCCGTGACGATCAGCCGGTCGTGGCCTGCGCCTGAAGCGCGGGCGTTTACCTCCGGGAAAGCGTTTCGAGGCATTCCGCACCGGGTTTGGCGCGGCAAGGCACGAAATCGCCGCAGAACGCGCCAAAGCCAAGTTGATCGGCGAACCGGATATTGTATAGCGTTGTTCGCTGTCTCACCGCAGAGGCGAATTGTCGGGCACTGTGTCGCAGCCGACACTTCCGCCGGCACTCGAGGTTGATATAACACTGCTCGGTCGGATTGATCGCCGCAGAGGGCAAGGAAGGACCTGGTATGAAACTAAAACTCCTGGCTGGAGCCGCTTTGACGGCGGTTGTCGCCGCAACCGGCGCTGCGGCCCAAGACACGGGATGGTACGGGGCCCTCGACATCGGGTACCATCGTACCGAGGTGCAGTCGTTCCACTCGTCGAACACGATCTACAATCCGACGATCGGTCACAGCGACTCCTGGGCTGGCTTCGCGCGTGTCGGCTACAAGCTGTCGCCGAACCTGCGGATGGAACTGGAAGGCGGCTACCGCCCCGGCGACATCGGTGAGCTCTGCGCCTCGGGCTTCGGCTGCGCCGCCAAGGGCGGCAGCATGCACGCCTGGACCCTGATGGGTAACCTGCTGGTCGACCTCATGCCGAACAGCAGCTTCAGCCCGTACATCGGCGGTGGTCTCGGCGTGGCCCGCACCTCGCTGAGCGGCTCGGTGGCCCTGGGTTCGCCCTCGGGCACCCTGACGGTCGACGACGCGGACACCAAGTTCGCCTGGCAAGGCATCGCCGGCGTGTCGTTCAAGGCCAGCGAGCGTCTGAACGTCGACGTGACCTATCGCTACCTGGGCAGCCAGCGCGAGAACTACACCGTCACCAGCACCGGTACGCTGCAGCCGGGCGTGATCGATGGCGCCTACAAGGACCAGTCGATCACCGTGGGCCTGCGTTACGCGCTCTCCGCGCCGCCGCCGCCGCCCCCGCCTCCCCCGCCGCCGCCGCCCCCGCCGCCGCCGCCTCCCCCGCCGCCTCCTCCGCCTCCGCCCCCGCCGCCTCCGCCGCCGGTGTACGAGGCCAAGGACTTCATCGTGTACTTCCCGTTCGATCAGTACGTGCTGACGCCGGAAGCGCAGTCGGTGGTCCAGGAAGCGGCCAAGTACGCGACCGACGGCCACGCCTCGAAGGAAGTGGTGGTGGGTCACACCGACACCTCCGGTTCGGTGGCCTACAACATGCGTCTGTCCGAACGCCGTGCGAAGGCGACCGCCGACGCCCTGGTCAACCTGGGTGTCCCGGCCTCGTCGCTCGACGTCAGCTGGAAGGGCAAGTCCGAGCCGGCCGTCCAGACGGGCGACGGCGTGAAGGAACCGCTCAACCGTCGCGCCACGATCCACGTCCAGTTCTGATCGACGCGACAATCCGACTAAGCGGAAGCCCGGCCGAAAGGCCGGGCTTCTTGCTTTTGGGGCCGGCGATTCGCCCGCGATCGCCCCGGGCCCTGCGGTGATCCCCGCGGACGGGCTCCCGACGCCCTGGCCGGAACGCCGCGATCTGCGGCAGGCCTTCGCTACGAAACTGTCACAGTCCCGTGAGCGGCCCTGCGACACCGATCGCTAAAGGCTTGATCGGCTTGGGCCCCGGCGGGGCTGTTAATCACTGGTTTACGAAAAAGTCCGTGGACGACCACTCGGCGCCCGTTGACGCTCTGGCAACCATGTGTCCCCATATAGTGGGCTTAGGGGGCGCTTCGCCCACAACATATAGAGGGTGGCAGGGGTCATGGGGGCTTCTGCAACCGTCGGATAGTTCACGGATTTTGGGGACATGATGGGCAGCGAAGCAAAGCGGGAAGAGGGTCTGCAGGGCTCGGCGGCGGCCCCGGTGCGAGTCGCGCCGAAAGCCCGGTTGCAACTGGTGCGCAAGGTGGAGATCGACCGGTCGCGGGACGACCTGCTGACCGACTTCGGCAAGACCACCCTGGAGGATCGCTACCTGCTGCCGGGCGAGTCGTACCAGGACATGTTCGCCCGGGTGGCGACGGCCTACGCCGACGACGCCGAACACGCCCAGCGCATCTACGACTACATCTCGCGGCTGTGGTTCATGCCCTCCACCCCGGTGCTGTCCAACGGCGGCGCGGGCCGGGGCCTGCCGATCTCGTGCTTCCTGAACGCCGTCGGCGACTCGCTGGACAGCATCGTCGGCACCTGGAACCAGAACGTCTGGCTGGCGGCCAACGGCGGCGGCATCGGCACCTACTGGGGCGGCGTCCGCTCCATCGGCGAGAAGGTCAAGGGCGCGGGCCAGACCAGCGGCATCATCCCCTTCATCCGGGTGATGGACAGCCTGACCCTGGCCATCAGCCAGGGCTCCCTGCGCCGCGGCTCGGCGGCGGTCTACATCGACGTGTGGCACCCGGAGATCGAGGAGTTCCTGGAGATCCGCAAGCCGTCGGGCGACTTCAATCGCAAGTCCCTGAACCTGCACCACGGCATCTCGATCAGCGACGAGTTCATGGAGGCGGTGCGCGACGGCGCCAAGTTCTCGCTGCGCTCGCCCAAGACCCACGAGCCGGTGCGCGAGGTCGACGCCCGCCACCTGTGGCAGAAGATTCTGGAGCTGCGCCTGCAGACCGGCGAGCCCTACCTGATCTTCTCCGACACCGTGAACCGCGCCCTGCCGCAGCACCAGCGCGAGCTGGGCCTGAAGGTGCGCCAGTCGAACCTGTGCTCCGAGATCATGCTGCACTCGGGCCCCGACCATCAGGGCAAGGAGCGCACCGCGGTCTGCTGCCTGTCGTCGGTGAATGCCGAGATGTTCCTGGAGTGGCGCGACCACCCGACCTTCATCGAGGACGTCATGCGCTTCCTCGACAACGTGCTGCAGGACTTCATCGACAACGCCCCGCCGGAAATGGAGCCGGCCGCCTACGCCGCCGTGCGCGAACGCTCTGTGGGCCTGGGGCTGATGGGCTTCCACTCGTTCCTGCAGGGCCAGGGCGTGCCGTTCGAGAGCGCGCTGGCCAAGAGCTGGAACATGCGCCTGTTCAAGCACCTGCGCCGCCAGTGCGACGCCGCCAGCCGGGTGCTGGCCGAGGAGCGGGGCGCCTGCCCGGACGCCGCCGAGCGCGGGGTGATGGAGCGCTTCAGCCACAAGCTGGCGATCGCGCCGACCGCCTCGATCTCGATCATCTGCGGCGGCACCAGCGCCGGCATCGAGCCGATCCCGGCCAACATCTACACGCACAAGACCCTGTCGGGCTCGTTCGAGGTCAAGAACCCCTACCTGGAGCGCGTGCTCGAGGCCAAGGGCGAGAACACCAAGGCGGTGTGGAACTCGATCCTGGAGAACGAGGGCTCGGTGCAGCACCTGGACTGCCTCAGCCAGGACGAGAAGGACATCTTCAAGACCGCCTTCGAGCTGGACCAGCGCTGGATCGTCGAACTGGCGGCTGACCGCACGCCGGACATCTGCCAGTCGCAGTCGATCAACATCTTCCTGGCCGGCGACGTCGACAAATGGGACCTGCACATGCTGCACTGGCAGGCCTGGGAGCGGGGGGTGAAGAGCCTCTACTATCTGCGCTCCAAGTCGGTGCAGCGCGCCGCCTTCGCCGGCGCCGACGCCGCCGAGGCCAGCGCCATCCAGGCCGCCAACGCGCGCACCGACTACGACGAGTGTCTCGCCTGCCAATAAGGGGATAGGGCGTCCAAACCCCAAGCGGCGCCTTGAGGGGGCGCGGAGGCCGAAAGGTCGCCGCGCCCCTTCTTTCATCCTCCCTTTCACTGTCATCCCGGAATGGGCGTCAGCCCATATCCGGGACCGCTGGAAACACGGGTGACCGCCATCGCTGCAAGCGCCGGCGCCTGTCGCGGTCCCGGATATCCGCTGCGCGGATTCCGGGATGACAGAAGAGAAGGGGAGCCGCGCCGGCCCTGGCCGTCACGGCGCCGCGGGAACCAGCAGCACCAGTTTGTGGTCGGGGCGTTCGGCGGGGGCGAAGGTGTGCTGGTCGAACACCAGATGGCCGTCGAGCGGGTGGTCGAAGGCGCGGCGGCCGCCCTCGCGCGCCAGCACCCCGGTGTCCGACCAGGCTTCGGCGAAGGCGCGGCTCTCGGCGGCGAGGCCCTCGACCAGGGCGCGCACCTGCGGATCGCCCAGGCTGCGGCCGAAGTCGGCGCGGAACTCGGCCGCCACCCGCCGCGCCCGCTCGCGCCAGTCCGGCAGCAGCCGGCCGGCCTCGGGCGACAGGAACAGATAGCGCAGCTGGTTGCGCTCGCCGCCCGGCCCCAGCCAGCCGGCGAACAGCCGCTCGGCGGCGGCGTTCCAGCAGCAGGCGTTCCACAGCCGGTCGAGGCCATAGGCCGGGTGCGCCAGCGCCTGCACCGCCGCGCGCAGGGCGGCCGGCGTCTCGGCGGGCGGGGCGGGGTCCGGCGCCTCCGGGTCGCGCCGGCCGGCCAGCTCGAACAGATAGGCCCGCTCGGCGGGCGACAGCGCCAGGGCCTGGGCCAGACGGTCCAGAGCGTGGGCGGAGGCCTGCACCGCGCGGCCCTGCTCGATCCAGGTGACCCACGTGGCGCTGATCCCGGCACGCTCGGCCAGCTCCTCGCGCTTCAGCCCCGGCGTGCGCCGACGGCGGGCCGCCGCGGCGGCCGGCTCAAGCGCCTCGCGCCGGGCGCGCACGAAGCGCCCCAGCAGGGCGCGGCTGTCATCCTGGTCCATGGCGCAGAATATACCAGGATAAAGGCTCATCTTGTACCAGGGTAAAGATGGTGGCTCCTGACCCCAACAGGAGACCTGCCCATGACCCGCAGCCAGCATACCGTCGTCACCGACCAGTTCGGCCCCCGCGCCGCCGCCTATGTGCAGAGCGCCGTCCACGCCCAGGGCGAGGACCTCGACCGGCTGGAGGCGATCGCCCACGCCGCCGCCCCGGCGACGGCGCTCGACGTCGGGACCGGCGGGGGGCATGTCGCCTACCGCCTGGCCGCCCACGCCGGACAGGTCACCGCCTGTGACCTGTCTGAGGAGATGCTGGCCGCGGTGGCCGAGACCGCCCGCGGCCGGGGGATCGGCAATCTGACCACCCGTGCGGCCCCGGCCGAGCGCCTGCCGTTCGAGGATGGCGCGTTCGACCTCGTCGCCACGCGCTTCTCGGCCCACCACTGGCATGATGTGGACGCCGGCCTGCGCGAGATGCGCCGGGTGGCGCGGGCGGGGGCGACGGCGGTGATCGTCGACGCCTATTCCCCCGGCCACCCGCTGCTCGACACCCACCTGCAGGCGGTCGAGCTGCTGCGCGACACCTCGCACGTGCGCGACTACACCGCCGCCGAGTGGCAGGGCGTCCTGGCGCGCGCCGGCTTCGCGGTGCGCGAGGCCCGCACCTGGCGCATCCGGCTGGACTTCGCCAGCTGGATCGCCCGCATGCGGACGCCGGACGACAACGTCCGCGCCATCCGCGCCCTGCAGGCCGCCGCCCCGGCCGAGGCCCGCGCCCACTTCGCCGTCGAGGCGGACGGGTCGTTCATGCTGGACGTGATCCTGTTCGAGGCGACGGCGGCCTGAGGGCGGCTATCGCGCCACGTCCAGCCGCCACTTCAGCATCTCGCCCTCGTCGTCGTCCCAGCCCCTGCCGTCGGCGACGAAGCCGCTGGCCTGCAGCACCCGCTGCGAGGGCTGGTTCGCCGCGGCGGTCTCGGCCGTCAGCACCGTGAGGCCGGGATCGGCCCGGGCCTCGCCGACCAGCAGGGCGATGGCGGCGGTGGCGTGGCCGGCGCGGCGACGCTCCGGTGCGGTGGCGTAGCCGATCTCCACGCGGCCGGCCGGATCCGGCGGGGCCTTGTGACTGCACAGGCCGACCACCTCGCCCGCCTCCGCGACCAGCCAGCTGCGGGCGCCAGCGGCGAGGTTGCGGCGCAGCCAGCGCAGCACGAAGGCCTCGTCGACCCCGCCGGGCGGCAGGGCCAGCGAGGGGTCCGGCGGCCCGGCCTCGCCCAGCATCCAGGCGAAGTGGGCGTCGGTGGCGCGAACCAGGCTCACCATTCGCGCCCCCGATGCTTGGCCCGCGCCTTGTTGGCCTTGTTGATCTGCACCCAGTGGCGCCGGTGCGCCTCGCGCTCCACGGGGTCGTCCTGCCGGCGCAGGTGCGCCATCTCGCGTTGCAGCTTGCCGTAGCTGCGCCAGCGCTGCGCATCCAGCGCGCCGTCCTCCAGCGCCGCGCGCACGGCGCAGCCGGGCTCGGTCTCGTGACGGCAGTCGTGGAAGCGGCAGGCGCCGGCCAGGGCCTCGATGTCCTCGAAGGTGGTCGAGACCCCGTCGTCCGCATCCCAGAGGCCCAGCTCGCGCATGCCGGGGGTGTCCAGCAGCAGGGCGCCGCCGGGCAGGCGGACCAGCTCGCGATGGGTGGTGGTGTGACGGCCGTGGGCGTCGTCTTCGCGGATGCCCTGGGTCGCCATCCGCTCGACCCCGGCCAGGGCGTTGACCAGGGTGGACTTGCCGACCCCGGAAGAGCCGACCATCACCGCCGTCTCGCCGGGCGCCAGCTGGGCGCGGACGGCGTCCAGGCCTTCGCCGGTCAGGGCGGCGACCGCCAGCACGGGGGCGCCGAACGCCACCGCCTCCATCTCCGCCACGATCGCCGCGGGATCGTCGCACAGGTCTGCCTTGGTCAGCACCACCACCGGCCGCGCGCCGCTCTGCCAGGCCACCGCCAGGTAGCGCTCCAGGCGCCGGGCGTTGAGGTCGGCGTTCATCGAGGCGGTGAGGAAGGCGACGTCCGCATTGGCCGCCACCACCTGTTCGTCCAGCTTCGGCCCGGCCGCGCGGCGCACGAAGGCGGTGCGCCGGGGCAGGACGTGATGGATCGTGCCGGCGTGCTCGGCCGGCCGCGCCGCCACCGCGACCCAGTCGCCGGCGGCCGGATAGCCGCCGCGCCCCGCTTCGTGCGCCAGCCGCCCGGAAATGCCGGCGGCCAGTTCGCCCTCGTCGGTGGCGAGGATGTAGAGACCCCGTTGCTGGACGACGACGCGCCCCGGGATCAGGCCCTCCGCCGCATGCGGCGCGAAGGCGTCCTGGAGCTCAGGGCTCCAGCCATAGTCTTGGATCAATTCGAAAGTCCTTCAGGACAGGCATTTCAAAGGCTGCCCGCCCCGGTCATCCAGGCGCAGGCTAGCGGATGGCGCCCCGGAGGGCGGCGGTGCGAACGACAGTCATCTTCTGGCCCTCCCCGTTTCGGCTGATGGACGATGCAAGGCTAGGCCCGGGGCCGCCGGGCGTCAACGTCCCCGCTTCGCGTTCGCCGAACCCTGTGACACGATCGCCACGCACCGCAGCCAGGGGAGGGCGCATGGCCACCGACGATCCGCTGAAGGACTACAGCCACTTCGACTTCACCGATCCGGCGGGGCGCTGGACGCGGCGGGTGTACAAGCGCGGCGTCGGGCCGGCGGTGATCGTGATGCACGAGATGCCGGGGCTGCACCCGCTGGCGATCCGCTTCGCCGACCGGGTGGCCGCTGCGGGGATGACGGTCTATTGCCCGATCCTGTTCGGCGAGGCGGGGCGCGAGATCAGCACCGGCTATGCGCTGGGGAGCATGCTGAAGGGCATCTGCATCCAGCGCGAGTTCAACGTCTGGGCCAATGACAAGTCGAGCCCGATCGTCGACTGGCTGCGGGCGCTGGCGGCGTACGCGCACAAGGAATGCGGCGGCAAGGGCGTCGGCGCGGTGGGCATGTGCTTCACCGGAAACTTCGCCCTGGCGATGATGACCGAGCCCTCGGTGGTGGCGCCGGTGCTGTCGCAGCCGTCGCAGCCGCTGCCGATCGGCGTGGGCGCGAAGAAGCGCTTCGCCGGCATCTCCGCCTCGCCGGAGGAGGTGGCCTGCGCCAAGCGCCGCTTCGCCGACGAGGACCTGTCGATGATCGGCCTGCGCTTCCATGGCGATCCGTTCGTGCCGGACGAGCGGTTCGACACCCTGAAGCGGACGTTCGGCGACAGGTTCGAGGCCATCGAGATCGATCCGAAGGACGCCCAGGTGGATCCGCGCATGCGCCATCCGCACTCGGTGCTGACCCTGCACCTGAAGGACGACGACCCCGATGGCCCGACCAAGAGGGCCGAACAGCGGGTTATCGCGTTCTTCAAAGAGCGCACCGGCGCGTGAGCCCTGGGCCGGTTGCAACCGGCCCGCCACACGGGCGCCACAAGCTGGGCCGAGAGGAGGCCACCGATGAAGCTTGCCGCCATCATCCCCGCCCTTGTGGCCACCTTGGCGCTCGGCGCCTGCGCCACCACCCAGCGCCTGTCGGCCGCGCCGGACGTGCACGCCCTGCTGGTCTCGATCCGCGACGACGACCGCCAGGCGTTCGACGCCCACGTGGATCGCCGGGCGCTGGAAGCCCAGCTGCAGGCGCGGCTGGTGGCCCGCACGCGGGACACCGACATGGCCGACGGCTGGAAGGCCCTGGGCCTGGCGCTGTCGGGCCCCGTGGCGCGGGTGGCCGGCAATCTGCTGATCCAGCCCGACGTGTTCCGGGCGGTGGCCGAGTACTACGGCTACCGGCCGGAGACGCCGATCCCGAATTCCTTCCTGGTGGCGGGGGCGCTGAGGGCCCTGCCGGACGGACGGGTCTGCGCCACGCGCCGGCATGACGAGCGCTGCCTGATGACCTTCGCCGACGAGGGCGGGACGTGGCGGCTGGTGGGCTTCGACGGCGATGCGGCCATGTTGAGGATGAGGTCCCGGTGAGTTCTGGTGTCGAGTTGCGTCTGACCTGTTGTCTGGCCGCCGCGGTGGCGGCCCTCTGCCTTCCCGCCGCGCCGGCGACGGCGGCGCCGTTCACCACGGTGCGGATGTTCGCCTACGACCCGGGCAACGACGAGACCCGCCGCGTGGCCGGGCCGCTGACCTTCGAGTTCCGCCAGCAGATGGTGTTCACCACCCTGCTGAAGATCCGCGCCACCGAGGCGCAGGCGACCGCCGTGGTGACCCCCGCCGACGAGCGGGCCCTGGGTCCGGGCGGGCTGACGGCGCTGATCGGCGCCAACGCGCCGGAACGCGACCTGTTCGCCATCCAGGACGAGGCCGAGGGGCCGGCGATGATCTCGGCCTTCTGTCCGGGTTCGAAGCACGCGTGGGTGGCGATCGGTCGGATCCGCGCCAACCGCGACCTGAAGGTGCACATCATCGGCGACGGCCCGGCGCCCGGCCAGGCGCACGTCTGCCACAGCCTGCAATTCTACTTCCACGGCGAGTGGAAGACCGAGGTCCCGTTCGAGGTGAACCCGGCCGAGGTGAAGAAGCCGCACTTCCCGTACTGAGGCGGCGGCTCTTCGCTGGAGCCCCCTTCCCCCGCTTCGCGGGGACTTCCCCCAGAGGGGGAAGAGAACGGAGGCTGAAGTCGCGAGTCTCTTCCCCCCTTGGGGGAAGTACGGCCGAAGGCCGGGATGGGGGCTCCAGCGGGAATCCGGCCTGGGCCTCAGGCCACCTTTCGCTCGGGGAACAGGCCCAGGATCGCCGCCTCGCTGGCGGCGCACACCCCGCGCTCGGTGATCAGGCTGGTGACCAGCCGCGACGGGGTGACGTCGAAGCCATAGTTGGCGGCCGGGCTGCCGGGCGCGGCCACCTGAACCTCGACGATCTCGCCGGAGGGCAGGGCGCCGCGCATGCGGGTCACCTCCTCGGCGGCGCGCTGCTCGATCGGGATCTCCTTCACCCCGTCGCGCAGGCGCCAGTCGATGGTCGAGGACGGCATGGCCACGTGGAAGTCGACCCCGTTGTCGGCGGCGGCCAGCGCCTTGAGGTAGGTGCCGATCTTGTTGGCCGCGTCGCCGGTGCGGGTCACCCGGTCGGCGCCGACGATGCACAGGTCGACCATGCCGTGCTGCATCAGATGGCCGCCGGTGTTGTCGGCGATCACCGTGTGCGCCACGCCCTGCTGGCCCAGCTCGAAGGCGGTCAGCGCCGCGCCCTGGTTCCGCGGCCGGGTCTCGTCCACCCACACATGCAGGTCGATGCCCCGTTCCTGGGCGACATAGACCGGGGCGAGGGCCGTGCCCCAGTCGACCGTGGCCAGCCAGCCGGCGTTGCAGTGGGTCAGCAGGTTCACCCGGCGCCCGCCCGCGCGCTCGGCGGCGGCGGCGATCAGGTCGGCGCCGTGCTCGCCGATCGCCCGGCACATGGCGACATCCTCGTCGGCGATGGCGGCGGCCTCGGCGGCGGCGGCGTCCGCCCGGTCGCCCGCCGCCAGCGGGGCCACGCGCGCCCGCACCCGCTCCAGCGCCCAGGCCAGGTTCACCGCCGTGGGGCGGGAGGCGGCAAGGCCGGCCACGGCCCGCGCCAGGCCGGCGTCCGAGGCGTCCTCGCGCAGCGCCAGGGCCAAGCCCCAGGCGGCGGTCGCCCCGATCAGCGGCGCGCCGCGCACCAGCATGTCGGCGATCGCCCGCACCGCATCGGCGAGGCCGGTCAGCCGGACGATCTCCACCGCATGCGGCAGCCGGGTCTGGTCGATGATTTCCACGGCCCCGTCGGCGGTGGGCCAGAGGGTGCGGGTCGGGCGTCCGTGGATCAGCATGCCGTCGGGTCTCCAGGCGGTGGCGTCGGCCGTTCCACGCCATCCGGCGGCGCGAGGCAAGCCCCTGGTCGCCGCCGCCGCGCGGGGAGGTCCTGGCCTCAAGCTTGGCCATTAAGTTGTGATTTGACGAATGCTCGCTAGGGGCGCGTGGATTGCTGACGGCGCCACCTTCGGCGGCCGCCAGTTCGCGTGTCGACAACCTTCCTCAGGTCAAGAAGCGAGCCCCATCATGCCCACGCAACGCGTCCATCTGGACAACAGCGCCCACCGCATCCCGCCCACCGCCGAGGCGGTCCGCCGGACCAATCCGAACCAGTGGATCGACGTCACCATCGGCGTGCGTCGCCGGCAGGACCTGCCCGACCTGTCGGCGCTGGACGAGACCTTGCCGGGCCAGCGCACCTACATGACCCACGATGAGCTCGCCCAGGGCTACGGCTCCGATCCGGCCTCGGTGGAGCGCATCAAGGCCTTCGCCGCGGCGCATGGCCTGGTGGTGGCCCGCGACGAGCCGATGTCGGCCCGCATGACCCTCGGCGGCACCATGCGGAAGATGTCGGACGCCTTCGGGGTCACCGTGTTCGACTTCACCGATCCCAAGCTGGGCGCCTTCCACGCCCGCACCGGCCGGGTCTCGCTGCCGCAGGAGGTGGCCGGCGACATCACCGGGGTGTTCGGTTTCAGCAACCAGCAGCACCTGCGGCGAGGCCGCCACCGCTCGGCAGGCCTGTCGCCGTCCACCGCGATGGCCACGCGCCGGCGCGCCTGGTTCTATCCGCAGGAGCTGGCGCCGCTCTACGACTTCCCGACCAACGACGCCTCCGGCCAGTGCATCGCCCTGCTGGAGTTCGGCGGCGGCGTGGAGACCGACGACGTCGCGGCCTATTTCAAGGCGCTCAAGCTGCCGGAGCCGGTCGTCCAGGTGATCGCCATCGACGGGGTGGACACCGATCCCCAGGCTGATCCGGACTCCACCGGCGAGGTGATGCTGGACATCGACGTGGCCGGGGCGATGGCGCCGGGGGCCAAGCTGGCGGTGTACTTCTCGACCTTCGACGAAAAGGGCCTGATCGACGCCCTCAGCGCGGTGATCGCCGACACGGTCAACAAGCCGTCGGTGGTCTCGATCAGCTGGGGCTGGGACGAGAATCAGAAATTCCAGACCGACATCCTGTGGTCGCCGGCGGCCATCGACCACGTGAACCACAGCTTCCTGGCGGCGGCGCACCTGGGCATCACCGTCTGCGTCTCCACCGGCGACGACGGCTCGGAGGCGCAGATGCGCGACGGTCGGGCGCACGTGAACTTCCCGGCCACCAGCCCGTATGTGCTGGCCGTGGGCGGCACCACCTTGCACAGCCATGCCTCGACCCTGGTCGAGACGGTGTGGAACGACGGACCCGGCAGCGGCACAGGCGGCGGGGTCAGCGACTACACGGCCCGGCCCGCCTGGCAGGCCGGGATCACGCCGCCCTCGATCAACCCCGGGGCCTTCGCCGGCCGCGCCATCCCCGACGTGGCCGCCAACGCCGACCCGAACACCGGCTACCGGGTGATGTCCGGCGGCGCCATGCAGACCGTCGGCGGCACCAGCGCCTCGGCGCCCCTGTGGGCCAGCCTGATCGCGCGGACGAACAAGGCGCTGGGGGCCAAGGTCGGCAACTTCAACGCCCTGCTGTACGGCCGGATCGGGCCGGCGGGCGTGCTGCGGGACATCGTCGACGGCAACAACGACACCGACGGCCTGCTCGACGGCCAGTACAAGGCCGGCCCTGGCTGGGACGCGTGCACCGGCTGGGGCTCGCCCGACGGCAGGAAGCTGCTGGCCGCGCTGGGCGGCGCTGCCGCGCCCGCCGCCGCCGCGGCGGTCACACCCCCTCCCAGCCCGGCGTGAACGGAAACCGCTCGGCCCAGAGGGCGGCCAGGCGCGGGTCGGCGTCGACCCGGCGGATGCCGTCGGCGAGCTTCGGCGCCGCGCGGTAGAAGCGGCTGCGGCCCTTCTCCGCCCAGCGGGAGATCACCGCGACGTAGAGGTCGAGCACCGACAGCTCGTCGCCCAGCAGATAGGCGCCGGGGGTCAGGCCGGCGTCCAGCACCGACCAGCACTCGGCGATGCGGGCCTTGGTGCGCGCGTTGATCTGGGCGGCGGCGGCCTCGCCGTCGACCAGGCGCTCGGGCTTGTCGCGGATCCAGAACAGCGAATAGACGGCCGCGGAGACGAAAGTCATCCAGCGCAGGAAGGCCGGACGCCCCGGGTCTCCGGGCGCCGCGCCCAGGCGTCCCGCGGGATAGGTCTCGGCCAGCCAGATCAGGATCGCGGCGCTCTCGGTCATCAGCGTTCCGTCCGGCAGCACCAGCGCCGGCACCTGGCGCATCGGGTTGACGGCGGCGATCGCCTCGGCGGCCTCGGGGTCGAACCAGGTTCCCATCTCGACCACGCGATAGGGAAGGTCCAGGATGGTCAGCGCGGCCTCGACCGCCACGCCGCCCGAGCCCGCGGCGCTGTAGAGGGTGAACATGTCGGACATGGCTTATCCCCAGGCTGCCAACAACATCTTGCGTGGGTGCGTTAACTCGCCGCTAGATGTTGCGGTGGTTACGGTTACCCTCATCGAACCTAAACGCCCTGCCGGGCGATTCGAGTCACCAGTGGAAAGCCGCCGTCCATGACCGCCAAGTCGTCCCTCGTCCTTCCCGGCCTGCTCACCCCGTCCAAGGGCTACAAGCCCTTCCGCTATCCGTGGGCGCACGAGTTCTGGAAGCGCCAGCAGCAGGTGCACTGGATGCCGGAAGAGGTGCCGCTGGGCGAGGACTGCAAGGACTGGGCGGCCAAGCTGAACGACAAGGAGCGCAACCTCCTCACCCAGATCTTCCGCTTCTTCACCCAGTCCGACGTCGAGGTGAACGACAACTACATGGAGCGCTACGGCCGGGTGTTCAAACCGACCGAGGTGAAGATGATGCTGGCGGCGTTCTCCAACATGGAGACCATCCACATCGCCGCCTACGCCCTGCTGCTCGAGACCATCGGCATGCCGGAGAGCGAGTTCTCGGCGTTCATGGAATACGAGGCGCTGAAGGCCAAGCACGACTACATGCAGCAGTTCGGCATCGACACGAACGCCGACATCGCCCGCACCCTGGCCATGTTCGGCGCCTTCACCGAGGGCCTGCAGCTGTTCGCCAGCTTCGCCATGCTGATGAACTTCCCGCGCTTCAACAAGATGAAGGGCATGGGTCAGATCGTCAGCTGGAGCGTGCGCGACGAGAGCCTGCACTGCGAGGGCATGATCAAGCTGTACCACGCGTTCAACGCCGAGACCCAGGTGGTGACCAAGGCGGTGGCCGACGACATCGTCGACTGCTGCAAGACGGTGGTCGGCCTTGAGGATCGCTTCATCGACCTGGCCTTCGAGGCCGGCGAGGTGCAGGGTATGACGCCCGAGGACATCAAGGGCTACATCCGCTTCATCGCCGACTGGCGCCTGCGCCAGCTGAACCTGCCGGCCGTCTACGGGGTGAAGGAAAACCCGCTGCCGTGGCTGCAGAGCCTGCTGTCGGGCGTCGAGCACGCCAACTTCTTCGAGGCGCGCGCCACCGAGTACTCCAAGGCCGCCACCAAGGGCGCCTGGCACGGGCCGGACGGCGTGTGGAGCGCGTTCGACGAGATGATGGAAAAACGCGCCGAACTCGGCCTCTCCACCCACTAGGGGCGGTTCGCTCGTGGCCGCGGAGCTCGCGCCGGCCGTCGCCGGGGCCACGCCGGATCTGCGGGGCGCCCTGCGCCTGAACGCCGTGCTGGTCGGCGTGATGCTGGCCTATGTGGCGATCACCTTCCTCGTCGCGCGGAGCGGCGGCGTGCCGTTCTCGCTGGGGCTCTACGCCGTCCTCTGGCTGGTGTTCGGCGGTCTCGGCGCGGCGGCCTTCGCGCTGCGGCGCCGCCTGCCGGCGCGCTGGCGGATCGGCGAGCGCGTGGTGCTGGCCGCGCCCGTGCTGCTGGTGGCCCCGGCCTTCTTCTCGGCCTTCACCTCGCTGAAGAGCGGCCTGGCGCAGCTGCACCCCTATACCTGGGACGCCGCCATCGCCGGATGGGACCGGGCGATCTTCGGCCAGGACGCCTGGCGGGTGCTGCAGCCGGCGCTGGGCCACCCGCCGATCACCTTCGCCCTCAGCGTGCTCTATTCCGGCTGGCATGCAGCCATGCTGACGATCTTCGGCGGCCTGTGCTTCAGCCTCGGACGGCCGGCGCTGCGCCTGCAGGCGCTGCTGGCGCTCGTCGCCTGCTGGGCCCTGCTCGGCACCTGGGGCGCCGTCGCCCTGGCCTCGGTGGGGCCATGTTTCGTCGGACCGCTGCATCTGCCAGGCCCCGACGGCTTCGCCGAACAGGCCGCCTATCTCAGGACGGCCAACGCCCAGCTGCCGATCTGGGAGTTCGCCGAACAGAGCCGTCTGCTGAACGCCGCGGCGGCGGGGCGGCCGGTGCTGGGCTCGGGCATCTCGGCCATGCCCAGCATGCACATCGCCGTGGCGTTCCTGATGATGCTGGTCGGCTGGCGCTTCGGTCGCCGCGCCGGCGTGGCCGGCAGCCTGTATTTCCTGGTGATCGTGGTCGGCTCGATCCACCTCGGCTGGCACTATTTCATGGACGGCGTCGTGGCGGCCGCCGGCGCCGGGCTGCTGTGGCTGGCGGCGGGCCCGGTGGCGCGCTGGACGGTGGCCGCCGCGGCCTAGAGCCCCAGCCCTAGCCGGGCGCGGTGGCCGCGGCGTCGGGTCCGCCGACGATCGGGGCGCCCAGCTCGCCCTCCCACTTGCCGACCACGGCGGCGGCCACCGAGTTGCCGATCACGTTGGTGGCGCTGCGTCCCATGTCCAGCAGGTGGTCGACCCCCAGGATCAGATAGATCCCCGCCTCCGGCAGCTTGAAGAAGCTCAAGGTGGCCATGATCACCACCAGCGAGGCGCGCGGCACCCCGGCCATGCCCTTGGAGGTGACCATCAGCAGCAGCAGCATGGTGATCTGCTGCCCGATCGACAGCGGGATGTTGTAGACCTGGGCGATGAACAGGGTGGCGAAGGTGCAGTACATCATCGACCCGTCCAGATTGAACGAATAGCCGAGCGGCAGCACGAAGCTGACGATCTTGCGCGGCAGGCCGAAGGTCTGCAGGCCCTCCAGCAGGCGCGGGTAGGCCGCTTCCGACGAGGCGGTGGAGAAGGCCAGCAGCCCGGGCCGCCAGGCGGTCTGCACCAGGGCGCCGACCCGGCGGCCGATCACCAGGAAGCCGGCCGCCACCAGCACGCCCCACAGGATGCCCATCGACAGGTAGAAGCCGCCGACGAACCGGGCGTAGGTCTGCAGCACACCGATGCCCTGGGTCGCCACCGTCGAGGCCAGGGCGGCGAAGATCGCCAGCGGGGCCACCCGCATGACGAAGTTGGTCACCTTCAGCATCACCGCGGCGGCCTCCTCGACCAGGGCGGTGATCTGCGGTGCGCGTTCGGGCAGGGCGGCGATCGCCGTGCCGAAGAAGATCGAGAACACCACGATCTGCAGGATCTCGTTGCGCGCCATGGCGTCGATGATCGAGGTCGGCACCACGTGGCCGAGGAAGTCCTTGAAGGTGAAGCTGGACACCTCCACGCCGCTGGCGTGGGCGGTGACCTCGGGCGGGGGCAGCGACAGGCCGGCGCCGGGTTGCAGCAGGTGCACCATGCCCAGGCCGATCAGCAGCGAGACGATCGAGGCGCTGACGAACCAGCCCAGGGTCTTGGCCCCGATGCGGCCGACGGCGGCGGCGTCCTCCATGTGGGCGATGCCGGCCACCAGGGTGGTGAACACCAGCGGCGCGATGATCATCTTGATCAGCCGCAGGAACAGGTCGGTGATCAGCGTCAGGTTGCCGGCCACCGCCTTGGCGTCGGCGGGGGCCAGCCAGTGGTTGCAGCCCCATCCCACCAGCACCCCCAGCACCATGCCGGCGACGATGAAATAGGTGAAGGTGCGGCTCATGCGCGGATCCCGGGCGTGGACAAGGCGCCTATCTCATACGGCCGCGCGCCCAGGTCCATGGCAAAGCACGCGCCGGCGCTCCGCGACGCCCGGCCGCTGCCGCTTTACCATCGTTACAAGCGACTGACATGAAAAGGAAATGTCGGTGTGGGACCTGCCCCGGACGGTCGGGGGCAGGCATGGCGCGGGACGTGGTCATCGAGGGCGAGGCGCGCGCGGGTGGGGTGACGGCAGGCCCGCACGCAGGGCGGTGGCGCGCGCGGCTGCTGGCCGGCGGCGCCCTGACCCTGCTGGCCACGACCGCCCTGGCCCAGTCGGCGCCGGCCGACCCGAAGCCCGGCGCGGCGGCGGCGACGTCGCATCGATCCGCCGCCGAGGCCGACGAGGCCGCCGACCGCGCCGACGCGGTGGCGGGCGTGACGGTCACGGCGCAGCGCGAGCGGCCGCAGTACGGCGCGGTGGTCGGCGACATCAAGCCGGAGCTGCAGATGTCCCCCGCCGACATCCAGTCCTACGGCGTCAGCACGGTGACCGAGCTGCTGGACGAGCTGTCGCCCGAGACCCGCAGCGATCGCGGCCGCGGCGCCAGCGCCCCGGTGGTGCTGCTCAACGGTCACCGCATCTCCAGCCTGGGCGAGGTGCAGAACATCCCCACCGAGGCGATCCTGCGCATCGACATCCTGCCCGAGGAGGTGTCGCTCAAGTACGGCTATTCGGCCGACCAGCGGGTGGTGAACATCGTGCTGAAGCGCCGCTTCCGCGCGGTCACCGGGGAGGTCGCCGGCGGCGGGACCACCGAGGGCGGCGATGCCACCGGCCAGGTCGAGATCGACCAGTTCCAGGTGCGCCGCGACACCCGCTTCAACCTGGACCTCAAGTACCAGGCCGCCGGCGGCCTGACCGACGCCGAGCGGGGCCTGACGGAACCCGCCGCGGGCGCGCCCTACGACCTGGCGGGCAATGTCGTTTCCCCGACAGGCGGTGAGATCGACCCCGCGCTGAGCGCCCTGGCCGGCCGGCCGGTGACCGTGGCCGGCGTGCCGGCGGTCGCCGGCGCCGGGCGGCCCCTGACCCTGAGTGACTTCGCGCCGACCGCCGGCGTCGCCAACGTCACCGACACCGCCGCCGATCACAGCCTGGTCCCCGCGACGCATCAGCTGACCGCCAACGTCGTCGCCGCCCGGCCGATCTTCTGGGGCATCAACGCCACCGCCAACGTCACCCTCGGCGCCACCCACAGCGACAGCCTGCAGGGCTTGCCGGGCGTCAGCCTGCTGGTTCCCGCCGGCGATCCGTTCTCGCCGTTCGCCGGACCGGTGGCGGTGGATCGCTATGTCGCCGGCCAGGCGCCGCTGCGCCAGACGTCGGACGGCTGGACGGCCCATGTCGGCTTCGGCTTCAACCGCGACGTCGGCGACTGGCGGCTGACCCTGACCACCGCCTACAACCACGCCGACACGGTCACCCACACCGGCCAGGGGCTCGACGCCGCCGGCCTGCAGGCGCTGCTGAACGCCGGCTCGACCACGCTCGATCCGTTCGGCCCGCTGCCTGCCGAGCAACTGGCGTCGCGGCCGCTGAACCTGGCCAGGGCCGTCACCGACGGCGGCAACATCCAGATCCTGGCGGCGGGGCCGCTGCTGAAGCTGCCGGCGGGCAACCTCTACGTCAGCGCCAAGTTCGGCGACGTCGCCTCGGCCGCCAGCTCCAGCGTCTGGGACGACACGCAGGTGCGCGCCCAGTCGCTGGCGCGCAACGACGTGCAGGCGCTGCTCAACATCGACCTGCCGATCGCCAGCCGGTCCCGGCGGGTGCTGGGCTTCCTCGGCGACCTGTCGCTGAACAGCAACGCCGCGGTGGACCGCTATTCCGACTTCGGGGCGCTGACCACCCTGGGGTTCGGCCTGAACTGGACGCCGATCAAGGGCTACAACCTGATCGTCTCGGAGACCCGCGACCACCTGGCGCCCACCCTCGCCCAGCTGGACGGGCCGGTGCTGGAGACGCCGGGGGTGCGGATCTTCGACTATGTCACCGGCCAGACGGTGAGCGTCACGCAGGTCACCGGCGGCGAGGCCAGCCTCAAGGCCGACAGCCGGCGGGTGATCAAGGTCGGGCTGACGATCAGGCCGATCGCCTCGCGCGACCTGACCTTCACCGCCAACTACGTCGACAGCCACATCGACGGCGCCATCGGCGCCTTCCCGGCCGCCACCGCCGGCCTGGAGGCGGCCTTCCCGGCGCGGTTCGTGCGCGACGCCAACGGGGTGCTGGTGGAGGAGGACCTGCGGCCGCTGAACTTCGCCAGCCAGGACCGCCAGGAACTGCGCTGGGGGGTCAACTTCTCCATGCCCGTGGGCAAGCAACCGCGGCGGCCGCCGTTCGATCGACGCGCCTTCCTGCGCGGCCGCGGGCGCGGCGAGGGCGGCCGCAGGCCGGAGGCGGACGGCGACTTCGAGCCGCCGCCTGGTCCGCCGCCGGATGGCATGCCCCCGCCGCCGGGCGCGGACGGCGGCGGTCGCGGCGAGCCCGGCTCGGGCCGCGGCCAGGGCGGTGGCGGATCGGGCGGCGGCCCGGACGGTCCTGGCGGTGGAGGACCGGGCGGTGGGGGACCGGGCGGCGGCTTCGGCGGGCCTGGCGGCTTTGGCGGCGGCGGCTTCGGGGGCGGTGGCTTTGGCGGCCGCGGCTTCGGTGGCGGTCGCCGCGGCTTTGGCGGCGGCCCGCCGGTGGGCGGCCGCTTCCAGGTGGCGGTCTACCACACCATCATCTTCAAGGACCGCTACCAGGTGGCCGCCGGCGGCCCGGCCCTCGACCTGCTGAACGGCGCGCCGGCCGGCGGCTCCGGCGGCCAGTACCGCCACGAGGTCGAGGCCCAGCTGGGCTATACCAACCAGGGCTACGGCCTGCGCCTCAGCGCCGACTGGCGCAGCGCCACTACCGTCGCCGGCGGCGCCATGGGTCAGACCGGGACCCTGAACTTCTCGGACATCGGCACACTGAATCTGCGGCTGTGGGACGACTTTTCCAGCCAGCCGAAGATGCTGATCAAGCACCCGTTCCTGCGCGGCGTGCGGCTGACGCTGAACGTCAGCAACCTGTTCGATCAGCGCATCAAGGTGACCAGCACCGCCGGCCCGACGCCGCTGATCTACCAATCGGCCTTTCTCAATCCCACCGGCCGGGTGGTGTCGCTGAGCCTGCGCAAGATTCTGTACTAGCGCGCCCTTTGCCGCGACTTGCGCCACGCGGCCTCGCCAAACCACGGGTTGACGGCCTATATCGGGCCATGAACCCAGAGAAAGACGCAGCCGCCATCGTCGAGCGGCTTATCCAGACCTACGACGACTCCGTCGCCGCCCTGCGCACCGCCCTGAAGGCCTTCATGGCGGACGGCATGGCCCCGGACCCTGCCCTGCGCCAGGGCCGGGCCTTCTCCTATCCGGAGCTGAGGCTCACCTACCGGCCGTCCGGCCCGCCGCCGAAGCTGGCGCGCTCCTATGCCCGGTTCAGCGCGCCGGGCGCCTACGCCACCACGATCACCCGCCCGCGGCTGTTCCGCGACTACCTGACCGAGCAGCTGACCCTGCTGATGACCGATTTCGAGGTCGAGGCCGAGGTCGGGCGCTCCACCCAGGAGATCCCGTTCCCCTACGTGCTGGACGGCGCCTCGGACATCGAGCTGGCCGACGTCACCTCCACCGAGATCGCCCGGCACTTCCCGACCACCGAGCTGGCCTTCATCGGCGACGAGGTGGCGGACGGCTTCTGGGACCCGGCGCTGGAGGCCGGCCGGCCGCTGGCGCTGTTCGACGCCCTGCGCACCGACTTTTCCCTCGCGCGCCTGGCGCACTACACCGGCACCCCCGCCGAGCACTGCCAGCAGTTCGTGCTGTTCACCAACTATCACCGCTACGTCGACGAGTTCGTGCGCTGGGGCGCCGCGGAGCTGAAGCGGCCGGACACCCCGTACGAGAGCCTGTCGTGCGTCGGCGGGGTGGTGATCACCAAGGACACCCCCGACCCGGACAGCGCCATCAACTCGGCCGCCTGGCGCAAGCACCAGATGCCGGCCTATCACCTGACCGCGCCGGGGCGGCAGGGGGTGACGCTGATCAACATCGGCGTCGGGCCCTCCAACGCCAAGACCATCACCGACCACCTGGCCGTGCTGCGGCCCGAGGCCTGGCTGATGATCGGCCACTGCGGGGGGCTGCGCTCGACCCAGGCGATCGGCGACTATGTGCTGGCTCACGCCTACCTGCGCGATGACCACGTGCTGGACACCATCCTGCCGCCGGAGATCCCGATCCCGCCGATCGCCGAGGTGCAGGTGGCCCTGAACCGCGCCGCCGAGGTGGTCACCGGCGAGACCGGCGATGCGCTGAAGGCCCGCCTGCGCACGGGCACCGTGGTGACCACGGACGATCGCAACTGGGAGCTGCGCTATTCGCTGAGCGCCCTGCGCTTCAACCAGTCGCGGGCGGTGGCCATCGACATGGAGAGCGCCACCATCGCCGCCCAGGGCTACCGCTTCCGCGCCCCCTACGGCACCCTGCTGTGCGTCTCCGACAAGCCGCTGCACGGCGAGATCAAGCTGCCCGGCCAGGCCAACGCCTTCTACGAGCGGGCGATCAGCCAGCATCTGCGCATCGGCATCGTCACCATGGACCTGCTGCGCCAGGAGGGGCCCCGGCTGCATTCGCGCAAGCTGCGCAGCTTCGACGAGCCGCCGTTCCGATGAGCGAAAGGCTCCAGGCGGCGCCTGGAGCCTCCCGATCCGCGGCTGCGTCCGGAGCTAGTGTGCGTAGCCGCGCTCGATGGCCTCGCGTTCGGTGAGTTCGCGCTCGCCGCCCTGGGCGTCGGCGGTGCGGATCGCCATCGGGGCGACGCCGGAGGTGTCGTCGGCGGCCGAGATCATGCAGCCGCCGGTGTCCATCAGCCCGTGCTGGCCGACGCAGAACAGGTCCTCGTACTGCGGACCGGCCACCGCCATGCACTGGTAGAAGTTCAGCTTGGCCATCTTCAGGCAGTTGATGCTGACCAGGTCGTTCAGCAGCGGCTGCACGCGCTCGGCGTTGGCCTCGCCGGCCTGGCCGAGCACGGTCAGGGCCGCCAGGGCCATGCCGCGGGTGACGGTGCTGGAGCGGGTTCCCGCGCCCGGCTGGCCGGCCTCGCCCGCCGAGACCGTCTGCAGCAGGTGCTGGATGCGGCTGTCGTCCTTGCGCACCGGCTGGGCCGAATTGGCCTTCACCCGCGCCAGGGCGCCCTGCGGATCGGCGACGAAGGCGCGCGACCACGCCTGGTGCTGCACGTCGTAGGCCGACTGCTTCACCGCCTTGCCGGCGCCCATCACGTCGGCGCCGCGGCTGTGCAGCACCGCGGCCACCCGCGCCGCGGTCTGGTCGGCGCCGGGGATGCCCATCACGCTCTGCGGCTGGGCCAGGATCTGCTCGGCCATGTCCTGCGGATTGACCCCCAGGCGGCGCACCTGCGCCACGAAGTCCGGGTCGTGCAGCGCCACCAGGGCGGCGTAGGCGATGGCGCCCGTCTCCAGCTGGCGGGTCTCGTAGCTCGAGCCGGCGTCGACCACCTTGGCCACCTGGCCGCCGTCGGCGAACTGGGCGCGCACCTGGGCGGCCGAGGTCATGAAGTCGTCGAAGGCGCTGGCCGCTTCCAGCAGGCGCGGGTCGATGTCGAAGCCCGGGCGCGGGGCCGGCGGTGCGGCCATCACGGCTGGCGCGGTCGGGGCGGGGGCGGACACGGTGTTGTCGGCGAACAGCAGGGGGCCTTCGTCAGCCCGTGCCGCGGCGTCGACCCCGTGGTCCTGCGCCGTGCGCGCCGCCTGCCAGCGGACGTATTGCGCATCGAGGGTGTGGTCCTTCACGCCGGGCGGCAGGGGCGTGTCCGGCAGCCCGGAGAACTCGTCCGTCGCGCTCAGCGCCGGCGCGGGCATCACCGGAACCGGACGGATGAACTGCGACTGCGACTGGGCCATGGCCTGTCCGGCCAGCCCGCCCAACAACGCCACGAAGGCGCACCCCTGCATCAATTTGCGCATCACTTGACCCCTCAACCGAGGCCCCGATTGCGCGCTTGAGCCAGTCAACAAATCCCAAAATAATAGTGTAAAATCAGCTTTAACTATAAAAAGAATCCAGTGAATACCGTATACGTCGCAGTATTCGTGGATGATCTGCCACAATTGCTACAACCGGTGCGACGTGGCGGTACAACTTGTCGCAGGCATCGGTCGGCTTGCTGACAAAGTACTGGCCGGCGCCGCATTCCCGCCGGATGCGAGGCGGCGGCGCCGGGCTTCAGTCATTGGACGGTCAGCACCGCCTTGCCGGTGTAGCGGCGGGCGACGAGGTCTGCGGCGACCTCGGCGATGCGTTCCCACGGGGCCTCGATCTCGATCATCGGGTCGAGGGTTCCGGCGGCGACCAGGCCGGCCAGTTCGGCTAGGGCGGGGCCGGGCGGGCTGTGCTGGAACTCGTAGCCCAGGAACAGGCCGTACAGGCTGGTCCCCCCGGCCCGGAAGGCGGAAGCGTCGAAGGTAGTCACCGGGCTGTCCGAGGCGCCGAACAGCACCACCTCGCCGCCCGGGTTCAGCCGCCCCAGCGCCGAGCCCAAGGTCTGGCCGCCCACCGATTCCAGGATCAGGTCATAGTTGCCGACAGCCCCCTCCAGCATCGGCCCGTAGGCCACGGCGGCCGCGCCCAGCTTGCGCACCAGCGCCTCGCGCTCTGGCGAGCGGATCACCGCGGTGACCTCGGCGCCCCAGTGCGCGGCCAGCTGGATGGCGAACACCCCGACCCCGCCGGTGGCGCCGGTGATCAGCACGCGCCGGCCCTTCAGCTCCGGCCGACGCCGCAGCGAGGCCCAGGCCGTGAGGCCGGCGACGGGCAGGGCGGCGGCCTGGGGGATGCTGATCCCCGGCGGCAGCTCGGCCATCATGAACGGCATGGCGGCGACCTGCTGCGCCCACGAGCCGGTGGCCATCACCCCGACCACCCTGGCCCCTGCCGCCGGGCCGCCGGACTCGGCCGCGCGCAGCACCGTGCCGGCGAAGTCCCAGCCGGGCCGGGCGCCCGGCGCGGCGTCGCTGAGGGCGGTCTTCACCTCGCCGCGGTTGAGGGAGATCGCCTCGACCCGCACCAGGGCCTCGTGCGGCCCGGGCTGGGGCGCGGCGACCTCGGCGATCGACAGCCTGCCCACCGCGGCCGGATCCACCACCACCGCCTTGATCACGTCCTGGGTCATCGTCGCGCTCCTCCGTCTGGTATACTATACCGTATAGTATTTTCCTTTCACCCGTCAATCGGGCTAGGACTGGCGCCATGGACCTGCCGGACCCCCACGCCGTCGAGACGCCGGGCTCAGCCCGTGACCGGGCGGCGGCCGAGCGCCGCGACGCCATTCTCGAGGCGGCCAAGGCGGTGTTCCTTGAGGAAGGCTACGAGCTGGCCTCGATGGACCGCATCGCCGAGCGGGCCGGCACCACCAAGCGCACCGTCTACGACCGCATGGGGCCGAAGGAGGCCCTGTTCGAGGCCGTCGTCGAGCGGGTCTGCGCCAACGTGAAGCGCGAGCTGCCCGGGCCGGACGACCTGCCGGCCGATCCGCGGGTCGGCCTGGCGGAGGCCGCGGCGCGGACCTTCCGCTACATGATCTCGCCCAACTGCGTGGGGCTGATCCGGCTGGTGGGGGCGGAGGCGGCGCGGCGGCCGCGAGCCGTCGCGACGCTGCGCGAGGCCTATGCCGTCGGCGAGACCAAGTTTCGCGCCTACCTCGACGCCTGCGTCGCCGCCGGATCCCTGAGGCCGCACGACACCGCCCTCTCCGCGCGCCTGTTCTGCGACGTCGTCAGCCACGCCGCCAGCCACCGCGCCCTGCTGGGCGAAGACCCCACCGACGAGACCGCCCGCCGCGCGACGGCCGCCGTGGCGGAGCTGCTGCTGGACCGCTGGGGGGCTTAGGGGCCGCGCTTCCCCAGGCCCCCTCCACCATTCGCCCTTCGGCCGAATGGTCCCCCTCCCCCGTTGCACGGGGGCGGAGTAGAAGCGCCGCCGTTTTTCGTCTCCTCCCCCGCTCAGCGAAGCGGAGCGGGGGAGGGGGACCGTCGGGCTTCAGCCCGAGGGTGGTGGGGGCCAGCGACGTCGCGACCGCCGCTCAGGCCAGGAAGCCGACCATCGCCTCGCGGAAGGCCGGCGTGGCCACCACCGCGCCGTGGTCGCCGGGCAGGGTCAGGGGGGTGCAGGCGGGCATGATGGCGGCCAGGGCCTCGACCGAGCCGTTGTCGTGGTCGTCTTCGCCCAGGATCGCCAGGGTCGGGGTCGGGATCGCCGCCAGCTCGGCCTTGGTGGTCGGGGCAAAGGCGGCCAGCACGCCCAGCAGGGCCGCGGGCTTCAGGCCCTGCGCCGCCATCGCCCGATGCAGCGCCCGGCCCATGGCCGGGTCGGCGGCCGCCTCGCCGTGGCGGATGGCGTCCTCGAACGCCTCGGCGCGAGGGCCGGCGTGCATGATGCCGAAGTCGCCCATGCCGCCCAACACGCAGCGGCGGGGACGCGCGCCGCGCACCAGCACCCGGGCCGCGGTGCGGCCGCCCATGGAATAGCCGGCCAGGTCGTAGTCGGTGAGCCGCAGGTGGGCGATCAGCGCCTCGACGTCGGCCGCCATGACGTCGGGCGGCCAGGCGCCCGGAGCCTCCGGGGCGTCGGAGGCGCCATGCCCGCGGCAGTCCGGGGCGATCACCCGGTGGCCGGCCTCGGCCAGGGCCTGGGCGACGCCGGGCGCGAACCAGTTGCGCTCGGCGCTGGACAGGAAGCCGTGCAGCAGCACCACCGGCCGGCCCTCGCCGAGTTCGCGCCAGGCCAGCCGTACGCCGTCGGCGACCTCGAAGCGGTGCGCCTGGCTCATGCCCGCCCTTCCCCGCGGCCTGCCGCCGCGTGACGTCTCGCCATTGTCATGTGGCCCGTCTAACAGGTTGCCCATGAGCAGACATCTGGCCTTCGACGGCGTCGAGAACTTCCGCGACTATGGCGACTATGCCGGGGCCGGCGGGCGGCGGCTGAAGAGGGGGCTGCTGTACCGCTCGGCCGCCCACGCCCAGGCCACCGACGACGACCTGGAGAAGATCCAGGCGCTGAACCTGGCGGCGATCGTCGACCTGCGGCGCAAGGGCGAGCGCGAGCGCCAGCCGTCGCGGCGCCATCCGCAGTTCTCCGGCCGGGTGATCTTCACCGACGAGGGCGACGTGGGCGAGGACCCGTGGCAGCTGTTCATCCGCCAGTCGGACCTCTCGGCCGAGGCCTTCCGCGGCTACATGTTCGACTACTACGACGAGGCGCCGTTCGTGGACCGGCACCTGTACCTCTACGCCGAGTACTTCAAGGCGCTGGCGGAGCTGGATGGCCCGGTGCTGATCCACTGCGCCGCCGGCAAGGACCGCACCGGCATCCTGGCGGCGCTGACGCACCACATCGCCGGCGTCTCCGATGACGACATCCGCGCCGACTTCCTGCTGACCAACAACCCCGAACGCCTGGCCAAGCGCCTGCCGATGATCCTGCAGGCGATGACCGAGATGTCGGGCCGCGCGCCCACCGAGGCGGCGGTGATGGTGGCGATGAGCGTCGAGGAGGGCTATCTGGAGCGCGCCTTCGCCGCCATCAAGGCGCGCTACGGCTCGCTCGACGCCTACCTGGAACGGGCGCTCGGGGTCGACGCGACGATGCGCGAGAGGCTAGAAGCGCGGCTGTTCGCCTAGAGCCTCCCGGTCAGGGCGCCGCACAACGAGGAACGCCTTGAAGAGCTTTGAACCGCCCCGTCGCATCCTGATGGGGCCCGGCCCCTCCGACGTCAGCCCGCGCGTGCTGTCGGCCCTGTCGCGGCCCACCATCGGTCACCTGGATCCGGCCTTCCAGGGCCTGATGGAAGAGATCAAGGAGGCCCTGGCGCGGTTGATGAACGCCCCCGGCTACGCCTGCCTGCCGCTGCCCGCCCCCGGCACCGCCGGCATGGAGGCGGCGATCATGAACCTGCTGGAGCCGGGCGACCTGGCCGCCGTGGCGGTGAACGGCCAGTTCGGCGAGCGGATGGTCGACATGGCCGGCCGCGCCGGGGCTGAGGTGCTGCGCATCGAGCACGACTGGGGAACCCCGGTCGACGCCCAGAAGGTCGCCGACGCCCTGAAGGGCCGCAAGGCCAAGGTGCTGGGCTTCGTGCACGCCGAGACCTCCACCGGCGCCCTGACCGACGCCGGCGCCGTGTGCGCCGTGGCGCAGGCGGCCGGCGCCCTGACCATCGTCGACTGCGTGACCTCGCTGGGCGGGGTGCCGGTGGACGCCGCCGGCTGGGGCGCCGACGTGATCTACTCCGGCACCCAGAAGTGCCTCTCGGCGCCGCCAGGCCTGTCGCCCTTCGCCATGAGCCCGAAGGCCCGCGAGGCGGTGGCCGGGCGCAAGGAGAAGGCCCGCAACTGGCTGCTCGATATGGGCCTGATCATGAGCTACTGGGGCGGCGAGGGCGGCCGCACCTATCACCACACCGCGCCGATCAACGCCCTCTACGGCCTGCACGAGGCCCTGGTGGTGATCGAGGAAGAGGGCCTTGCGGCCACCCATGCCCGGCACAAGGCGATGCACGAAGCCCTGGTGGCTGGGCTGGAGGCCGCGGGCCTGAAGCTGCTGGTCGCCGAGGGCCAGCGCCTGCCGCAGCTCAACGCGGTGCGCGTGCCGGACGGCATCGACGAGGCGCAGGTGCGCGCCCGCATGCTGGCGAAGTACAATCTGGAGATCGGCGCCGGCCTCGGCCCGCTGAAGGGCCAGATCTGGCGCGTCGGCCTGATGGGCGCCTCGGCCACCCCCTGGCACGTGCGCCTGTGCCTCACCGCCCTGACCGAGGCCCTGGCGGCGCAGAACTATCCCGACGCCGGCAAGGCCGCCCTGGCCGCCGCGGAAGCGAAGCTGGGGTAGCCTCTACCCTCCCCCTTGCGGGGAGGTACAGCCCGCGAAGCGGGCAGGGTGGGGGTTACCTGCCGACGCACAGGCCAAGCGCGTTGGCCGGCGCGCGGCGTCTCACTTCCCCACCCTGATCGCTATGCGATCTTCCCTCCCCATGAAGGGGAGGGAGGAAGCGGCTACAGCGAGCGCTTGATCTCTTCGACGGTGAAGCACTCGATCTGGTCGCCGGCCTTGATGTCCTGGAAGCCCTTGAACGCCATGCCGCATTCCTGGCCGGACTGGACCTCGTTGACCTCGTCCTTGAAGCGCTTGAGCGTCTCCAGGGTGCCGAGCTCGAGCACGACCACGTCCTGACGGACGATCCGCACCCGCGCGCCCTTGCGGACCACGCCCTCGACGACCTTGCAGCCCGCCACGCGCCCGACCTTGGTGATGTCGAACACCTGCAGCACCTCGGCGTTGCCCAGGAAGGTTTCCCGCTGGATCGGCGCCAGCATGCCCGAGAGCACGCCTTTGATGTCGTCGATCAGGTCGTAGATGATCGCGTAGTAGCGGATCTCCACGCCTTCCTTCTCGGCCAGGTCGCGGGCCTGCTTGGAGGCGCGGACGTTGAAGCCGATCACCGGCGCGCCGGCGCCCTTGGCCAGCATCACGTCGCTCTCGTTGATGCCGCCGGCGCCCGACAGGATGATGCGCGCGCGCACCTCGTCGGTGGCCAGCTTGTCGAGCGAGCCGACGATGGCTTCGGCCGAGCCCTGGACGTCCGCCTTGATCACCAGCGGCAGTTCCGAGACCTTCTTGTCGGCCAGCTTGGCCATCATGTCGGCCATCGACGAACCGGCGCCGACCGGGGCCAGCGAACGCTCGCGCTTCTGGCGGATCCGGTACTCGGTCAGCTCGCGGGCGCGGGCCTCGTTCTCCACCACGGCGAAGGCCTCGCCCGGGTCGGGCGCGCCGTCCAGGCCGAGAATCTCCACCGGCGTCGAGGGCGCGGCCTCGGTCAGCTGCTCGTCCCGCTCGTTGAGCAGGGCGCGCACGCGGCCGAAGTTGGCCCCGGCCACGACGATGTCGCCGCGCCGCAGGGTGCCGCGCTTGACCAGCACGGTGGCCACGGCGCCGCGGCCGCGGTCGAGCTTGGCCTCGATGACCACACCCTCGGCCGTACGGTCGGGGTTGGCCTTCAGGTCCATGACCTCGGCCTGCAGCAGGATGGCTTCCAGCAGGTTCTCCAGGCCGGTCCGCTTCAGGGCCGAGACCTCGATCACCTGGGTCTCGCCGCCGAGGCTTTCCACCACGATCTCGTGCTGCAGCAGCTCGTTGATCACCCGGGTCGGGTCGGCGTCCGGCTTGTCCATCTTGTTGATGGCCACGATGATCGGCGCATTGGCCGCCTTCGCATGCTGGATGGCCTCGATGGTCTGGGGCATCACGCCGTCGTCGGCCGCCACCACCAGCACCACGATGTCGGTGACGTTGGCGCCGCGGGCGCGCATGGCGCTGAACGCCGCGTGGCCCGGGGTGTCGAGGAAGGTGACCTTCTCGCCGTCCGCCAGCCGCACCTGATAGGCGCCGATGTGCTGGGTGATGCCGCCGTGTTCGCCGGCCGCCACGTCCGTGGCGCGCAGGGCGTCCAGCAGGCTGGTCTTGCCGTGGTCGACGTGACCCATCACCGCCACGACCGGCGGGCGGGGCATCAGATGATCGTCGATGTCGGCGTCGGCCAGGAAGCCGGTCTCGACGTCGCTCTCCGACACGCGGCGCACGGTGTGGCCGAATTCGGTGGCCACCAGTTCGGCGGTGTCGTTGTCGATCACGTCGTTGATCTTCAGCATCACGCCCTGACGCATCAGGAACTTGATGATCTCGACGCCGCGCACGGCCATCCGCTGGGCCAGTTCCTGGACGGTGATGACGTCCGGGATGACCACTTCGCGGGCGATGCGCGACTGTTCGACGTGACCCTTGCGCTTTTCGCGCTCGCGTTCGCGGGCCCGGCGCACCGAGGCCAGCGAGCGCATGCGTTCGACGGCGCCCTCGTCATCCCCGGCCACGGCCTGGATGGTCAGGCGGCCTTCGCGCCGCTTGGGCTCGCCCTTGGTGCGGGACACGGCCTTGGCGTTGGCCGCATTGGCCTTGCCGCGGCGCGCCTCTTCCTCGTCGAAGTCCGGACGACGGTCGAGGTTCAGGCTGCCGGGACGCGGCGTCTGGCGGGCGGCGCGCTGGATCTCGGGACCGGCCGGCGCGGCGCCGGCGGCCGGCGGACGCGGGCCTCCGGGGCGCGGGCCGCCGGGACCACGGGCGCCCGGCGCCGGGCGCGGGGCCAGGGCCGAATAGCGCACCGTCTCGCCCGGGCGGGCCGGCGGACGGTCGCCGCCGCGATCGCCACGCGGCGCCTCGCTGCGCGGACCGTCGCGGAAGCCGCCGCCGGGACCGCCCTCACGCGGCGGGCGCTGCTGGTAGCCGCCTTCGCGCGGGGCGCGCTGGTTGAAGGCGATGTCCGGGCGCGGCGCGCCGCCTTGCGGCCGGTCAGGCCGATAGGTGGTGGTGCTCTGGCGGTCGTCGCGGCGGGCCTGCGAGGGATCGTAGGTGCGCGTCTGGCCGGGCGCAGGACCGCGATCCTGGCGCGGCGCCGAATGGCTCTGCGCCGCCGGGCGGTGTTCCGGCGCGCGGGCGATAGGCGCCGGCTGCGGCGCGGGACGCGGAGCCTGGGGTTGCGGCGTCGGCGCGGGAGTCGGGGCCGGCGCGGCGGCCACCGGCTGCGGGGCCACGGGCGGCGGGGCCGCCGGCGGCGGCGCGGCCGGCTGGGCGGCGACCGGTTGCGGCGCAGGCGCGGGCGCCGGGGTCGGCTCGACCGGCTTGGGCGCAGGGGCCGGCTCGGCGGCGCGGGCGGCCTCCGCCTCGCGGCGGCGGGCCTCCTCGGCCGCACGGGCGCGGGCCTCGGCCTCGGCGGCCTGGCGCTCCTGCTGCTGGCGGGCGAACTCCGCGGCCACCTTCTGGCGGGCGAGGCGCTCCTCCTCCGACAGGCCGCCGGCGGCGGACGACGGCCCGGAAGCCGGGCGCGGCGCGGGCGCGGGGCCGCGAGTGTCGAAGGTGCGCTTCTCGGACGACGAGGGCGCGGCGAGGTTCGGCGCAGGCGCATCGATGCGCCGGCGCTTGGTCTCCACCACCACCGTCTTCGACCTGCCGTGGCTGAAGGTCTGCTTCACCACCCCGGCGCTGACCGCCCCGCCGCTGCGCGGCTTCAAGGTCAGGGGCGCGCGGCCCCCCTGGCCTGAGTTGGACCGGTCGTTTTCGTTGTCGTCCGTCATGCGCTCGCTTGACTAAATCCAACCGGGCACATCGCCCGGCACACAAATTCGAAATGCCTCAAGGGGCGGGGAAGACCCCGCCCTTTCAAGGCTCCTCGCGCCAACTCTCAGGGAAGAGCGGACGGAAGCCAGATAGTCGCCGGGCGTCGAAAGTCCAGCGATCAGCAGTCCGCCCCGCAAGGCAGGCGCTGTGTACCACATTCTCGGCGCCCAAGGCCAAACCCAATTCGCCCGACGTGAACAGACCGATCACGATCGGCGCCGGCTGCACCTTGCGGGCCACGGACAGCAGCTTGCCGCGACCGTCCGCCGCGCCGTCCAGGGCCTCCACCAGCACCGCCACCTTGCCGCCGCGCAGGGCGGTCGACACCTTCTCGAAGCCCAGCAGCAGCTCGCCCGCCCGCCGCGCCAGGCCCAGCCCCGCCAGCAGCCGCCGGGTCAGCAGGTCGGCGACCTGGTCGGCCAGGTCCGCCGGCGCCGTCAGCTTGGCCTTGGCCGCCCGGGAGAACAGACCCTTCTTCGCCGCGGTCTCCACCGAGGCGCGGTCCGCCGCCACCCAAAGGCCGCGACCCGGCAGCTTGCGCGCCACGTCAGGCGTCACCACGCCCTCCGGACCCGCCACGAAGCGGATCAGGCGCTCTTCGTCCATCACCTCGCCGGTGACGATGTCACGGCGTTCGCGGGCGGCCTCGGCGAGGGTGGCGGGGGGCATGGGCTTTGGGCTCAG
Source organism: Caulobacter sp. KR2-114 (assembly GCF_049446115.1). Classification (NCBI taxonomy): domain Bacteria; kingdom Pseudomonadati; phylum Pseudomonadota; class Alphaproteobacteria; order Caulobacterales; family Caulobacteraceae; genus Caulobacter; species Caulobacter sp. KR2-114. Next base: position 471,076 of record NZ_JBMSEC010000004.1, on the reverse strand, counting down.
CCCTCCGTCTGGCCGCCCTCGATCACGGCTTCCTCCGCCGCGGCCTCGGCGCCCAGCGCCTCGTCCTCTTCGGCGAATTCTTCCTCGATCTCGGCTTCCGGCTCGATCCAGCCCATGGCCACGCGGGCGCGCATGATCAGGGCCTCGGCGTCCTCGGCGGACAGGTTGAAGCTTTCCAGTATGCCCGGCTCGCGCACCCGCTCGCCGTCCTTGGACTCGTAGTAGCCGCGGATGTCGTCCGGAACGAGGCCGGCCAGGTCCTCGACGGTCTTCACGTCGCCCTGGCCCAGGGCCACGGCGATCGGCAGGCTCACGCCCTCGATCTCCAGCACGGCGTCCTCGACGCCCAGCTCGCGGCGCTTGGCGTCGTATTCGGCGGCTTCCTTTTCCAGGTAGTCACGGGCGCGCGCCTGGATTTCCTCGGCGGTGTCCTCGTCGAAGCCCTCGATCTGAGCGATCTCGTCGGCCTCGACATAGGCGACGTCCTCGACCGTGGCGAAGCCCTCGGTGACCAGCAGCTGGGCGATCACCTCGTCCACGTCCAGGGCTTCCTGGAACAGGGCGGTGCGCTCGGCGAACTCGCGCTGGCGGCGCTCGCTCTCCTGGCTCTCGGTCATGATGTCGATCTGCCAGCCGGTCAGCTGGCTGGCGAGACGGACATTCTGGCCGCGGCGGCCGATGGCCAGCGACAGCTGTTCGTCCGGCACCACCACCTCGACCCGCTCGTCCTCCTCGTCCATCACCACCTTGGTGACTTCGGCGGGGGCCAGGGCGTTGACCAGGAAGGTGGCCTCGTCCGGGTTCCACTGGATGATGTCGATCTTCTCGCCCTGCAGTTCGGCGACCACCGCCTGCACGCGGCTGCCGCGCATGCCGACGCAGGCGCCGACCGGGTCGATCGACGAGTCGTTCGACACCACCGCCATCTTGGCGCGGCTGCCCGGGTCGCGGGCCACGGCGCGGATCTCGATCACCCCGTCGTAGACTTCCGGCACTTCCTGGGCGAACAGCTTGGCCATGAAGCCGCCGTGCGCGCGGCTGAGCATGATCTGCGGACCCTTGGTCTCGCGGCGGACGTCATAGATGTAGGCGCGCACCCGGTCGCCGACCTGGAAGGTCTCGCGCGGGATCGACTGGTCGCGGCGCATGATGCCTTCGCCGCGGCCCAGGTCGACGATCACGTTGCCGTACTCGACCCGCTTGGCCACGCCGTTGACGATCTCGCCCACGCGGTCCTTGAATTCTTCGTACTGGCGCTCGCGCTCGGCCTCGCGGACCTTGCCGGTGACCACCTGGCGGGCCATCTGGGTCTGCACCCGGCCGATCTCGAACGGCGGCAGGATCTCCTCGTAGACCTTGCCGACCGTGGCGGTCTTGTCGTCGCGCAGGGCGTCGGAGATGCGCTTCTGGGCGTACTCGTTGACCTCCTCGGCGTCGTCCTCGACCACGGTGACGTAGCGCTTGAAGGTGGTCTCGCCGGTCTTCGGGTCGACCCGCACGCGGATGTCGTGCTCGGCGCCATAGCGGGCGCGGGCGGCCTTCTGATAGGCCTCCTCGATCGCCTCGATCACCACCTCGCGCTCGATCGACTTCTCGCGGGCCACCGCGTCGGCGATCTGGAGCAGCTCCAGACGGTTGGCGGCAATGCCGGTGACACTCATGGGATGACGTCCTCTTCGTCGGTATCTTGGTCGTTCGTTTCGGGGGCTTCTTCGGCCAGCCGGGCCGCGCGGGCCTCGGCGCCGCGTTTCATCAGTTCGTCGGTCAGCACCAGCTTGGCGTCGATGATCCAGGCGAACGGCAACAGGGCGGTCTCGTCCTCGCCTTCCAGGTTGAGGGCGACGTTGTCGCCCTCGATCCCGGCCAGCTCGCCCTTGAAGCGCTTGCGCCCCTCGGCCAGGCGGTCCAGCTCCAGCCGCGCCTCGAAGCCCTCGAAGGTCTCGAAGTCCTTCAGCCGGGTCAGCGGCCGGTCGATGCCGGGGCTGGAGACCTCCAGGGTGTATTCGCCGCTGATCGGGTCGGCGGCGTCCATCACCTGCGAGATCGCCCGCGACAGGGCGGTGCAGTCCTCGACCAGCATGGTCCCGTCGCTGGCCCGCTCGGCCATGATCTGCAGCCGCCGCGTCTCGCGCCCGCCCATCAGGCGCAGGCGGACGATCTCATAGCCCGCCGCCTCGGCCACGGGGTCGAGCAGCTCCAGCAGGCTCAAATCTTCGGCGGTCTTCCCGCGCAAGCTTGGCAACTCCAACGGCAAACAAAAAGCGGCGGGCCTTCCGGGCCGCCGCTCGTAAGCGCCATCCAGCGCTAACGGACGATGAGGGGCCTATATAGCAAGCCGGCTGCCGAATGTCAGCCCCCCTCGCGGTCCCCCCGCAGACGCTCGTTGATCGCCAGGCTGGTCTCCATGCGGGCCAGCTGCTCGGGGGTGGCCTCGGCCTGGTGCAGCGCCTTCCACTGCGCCTGCGGCATGCCGTAGACCAGCTCGCGGGCCGCCGCGCGATCCAGGGCGCCGTCCGACGCCTCGCTCAGCCAGTCGCCCAGGCAGTTGCGGCAGAACCCCGCCAGGCCCATCAGGTCGACGTTCTGCGCATCGGTGCGCATCTGCAGATGCTCGACCAGGCGGCGGAAGGCGGCGGCGGCGAGCCTGTCATCGATCTGGGCCACGGCGGTCTCCTGCATCGGTGGGGGCCGATCCTTAGCGCATCGGGCGGGCGCGGCGTAGCCTCCGCGGCTTGACCTGACATCCTCCCCGCCTGCCGGTACCCGGGAGGGGGCCCCCGGGGGCGGCCTTTACGCAAACTTAGAGCCGTCCGGCGCAGGGTCCGGGCCTCAAGATCGAGGCGCCACATGACGCTCACCCTCTTCGTCCTGGCCGTCTGCGCCCTGCTGTTCAGCGTGGCCGCGCGGCTTCGGCCGTGCAATCCCGACCAGCCGCCGGTGGTGTGGAAGGAGCTGGGGGTCGATGCGCTGTACTTCGTGTTCAGCGCCCTGTTCTACGGCAATGTGTCGCTGGCGCTGATGCACGCGGGCGTCGGCGCGGCGCTGGGGGCCAGGGCGCCCGCGGCGATCCGGGCGATCGAGGCCGGCTACGGCTGGCTGCCGACCCTGCCGCTGGCCGTGCAGGCCCTGCTGGTGCTGTTCGTCACCGACGTCCTGCAGTACTGGCTGCACCGGCTGTTCCACGGCCACGCCCTGTGGCCGTTCCACGCCATCCACCACAGCTCGCGGCATGTGGACTGGACCACCACCTACCGGATCCATCCGGCCCAGTTCGTGGTCTACAGCGGGATGGTCGCGGCGATCGTGCAGACGCTGGGCTTTTCGCCGATGGTCTATGTGGTGCTGGGGCCGTTCAACATCGTCATGGGCGCCTTCGTCCACGCCAATCTGGACTGGGACTTGGGGCCCCTGCGCTATGTCGTCGCCACCCCGGTGTTCCACCGCTGGCACCACGTCGACGACGTCAATGTGCGCGACAAGAACTTCGCCCCGACCTTCCCGATCCTCGACCTGATGTTCGGCACCTTCTACATGCCCAAGGGCGAGCGGCCGCAGGTGTTCGGCGCGGAAAACACGCCGGACGGCTTCCTGGCCCAGCTCGTCTGGCCGTTCCGCGAGGTGGCCGGCCGGCTGCGCGCCCGGCCCGCCGCGCCCGGCGTGGACGCCCCGGCGGCCTGACGCCATGGCCGCGACGCCCCCGGCGGCCTTCGATCCTGTCGAGGCGACCGATCTCTATATCGATGGCCTGTCGCCGGCCCTGCGCGCCGCGGGCGCGGCCTACGCCGAACAGCGCGAGGCGGCCTGGGTGCTGGGCGGGGTGCTGATCATCGCCGTCGCCCTGATCGTCATGAAGTCGCGCCTGTTGCCCCAGCTGGCCGCCCGCATCGAGGCGGAGCGGCCGCGGCCATGGCTGGCGGGCCTTGCCGGGGCCTTCGTGCTGTTCCTGGCGATGATCCTGGTCAAGCTGCCGCTCGACGTGGCCGTCGCCTGGCTGGCCGACCGCACGCGGCTGGGGCCCACCGCGCCGGTGGGCGTCTATCTGGCCCGGGCCTGGGGCGGCGACCTGCCGCTGCTGCTGGGGCTGACCGTGGTCGCCTGCGGTCTGCAGGGCCTGGCGCGGGCCTTGCCGCGCACCTGGTGGGCGTGGGCCGGGGCCATCGCCGGCCTGGCGCTGATCGGCCTGGTGTGGGGGCCCTATGCCGGCCGCGCCGGACCGGCGCACCTGCCGCCGCTGCCGCCCGGCCCCGCGCGCGACGGGATGCTCAGCCTGATCCACGACGCCGGGCTGTCGGCCAGGGACGTCTATCTCGTGGCCAGCCCGGAGGTGGACGGCGACGTCACCGGCCTGCCGGGCCAGGCCCGGGTGGTGGTGAACCAGGGCATGCTGGACCACGCCAGCGTGCCGGAGATGCGCGCCGCCATCGGCCACCTCGCCGGCCACTTCGTGCGCGGCGACCAGTTCGGCTTCGCCCTGCTGCTGGCGCTCAGCGTCCTGGCGGGACTGCTCGCCATCCACAGGCTGGCGGGGCCCCTGACCGCGCTGCTGGGCGAAGGCGCAGGCCGCGGACCGGGCGACCTGGTCGCGCTGCCGGCGGCGCTGATGGCGGCCGTGCTGGCGATCGGCGCCAGCGCCCTGGCCGAGCGGGCCTACGATCGCTGGATCAACGTGCGCGCCGACCAGTTCTCGCTGGACCACGCCCGCGCGCCGGACGGCCTGGCCCTGAACCTGCTGCGCGGCTGGCGCGACGACAAGGTCGACCCGGGGCCGCTGGAGGAGGCGCTGTTCTTCGATCACCCCTCGCTGCGCAACCGCATCCTGCACGCCATGCGCTGGAAGGCCGGACACGGCGTTTCCGCCGCGCCCGGCCCGCAGGGCGGATCGCCCGCCGGTCGATGAGTCAATCCGTCGCCACCCCGGACAAGCGCGAAGCGCGCCTATCCGGGGGCGGCGGCCGCTGAGGCGCTAGGCCAGCCAGACCATCATCCGGGTCGGCGCCTCGGCGCCGCCGCGGGCGCGGCTGGCCAGCTGGCGCACCTCGCCGGTGTAGAGGAAGCCGGCCTTGACCAGCACCTCGCCCGCGGCCGGGTTGTCGGCGAAGTGGCCGGCGACGACGAAGCGTTTGCCCCACTCGTCCTTGACCCAGTCGAGGGCGGCGGTGACCGCTTCGGTGGCGTAGCCCTTGCCCCAATGCGGGCGGCCCAGCCAGAAGCCGAGTTCCGGCGCCGGGCCGTTCTTCATGTCCAACGCCACGACGCCGACCAGGTCGCCGTCCTCGCCGTCGACGGCGAACGCCACCTGCCGCGCGAAGTCGGCGGCGCCGAGGTGGTCGATCAGCCGCTCGGCCGCGCTGCGGGGGAACGGGTGGGGGATGGCGCGGGTCATGCGCGCCACGCCGATGTCGCCGGCGAGCATCGCCAGGGCGGCCGCGTCGTCCGCCTGCGGCGGGCGCAGCGTCAGGCGTGGCGTCTCCAGCACCGGCCCCTTGCGCGGGGCGGCGTTGACGCGCTTCGGCTCCAGGCCTTCACGGGTGCACAGCATGATCGATTCTCCCTGCCTCCTCGGCGGGGCGCGCCTGGAGGTCTCTTGGCCAAAAACAAAGCGGGGGGAGTCCGATGGTCCGGACTCCCCCCGCAATGGTTCGCCGTCCGGATCGCTGATTGTGAGGCGATCCGGGGGTGAATTTCGGATCGCTTATTTCTCGGCGGTCACCACGTTCACGTAGGTGCGGTCATCACGCTTGGTGACGAACTTCACCGCGCCTTGCTCGGTGGCGAACAGGGTATGGTCCTTGCCCATGCCCACATTGTCGCCCGGCCAGAACTTGGTGCCGCGCTGACGCACGATGATGTTGCCGGCCACGACGGCTTCGCCGCCGAACTTCTTCACGCCAAGGCGGCGGCCATCAGAATCACGCCCGTTGCGCGAGGAGCCGCCCGACTTCTTGTGTGCCATATCTAGTCTCCGAAACTCGTATTTCTAGGCTTTGCCGTGAAAAATCCGGGAAGAGGCGCTTACGCCTCGTCGGCCTTCTTCTTGGCGGGGGCCTTCTTGGCGGGCTTGTCGGCGTCGGCCGCGGCGGCCTTCACCGGAGCGGGCTTCGCGGCGGCGGCCTTCTTGGCCGGGGAGGCGGCCTTGGGGGCCTCTTCCGTGGCTTCGGGGGCCGGAGCGGCCTTGGCGGCGGCCTTCTTCGGCGCCGGCTTGGCGGCCGGAGCGGCGTCCGCCGGGGCCTTCACGAAGCGGGCCAGGTTGCGCGCGCGCAGGTCCAGCTCGGCCTTCGGGGTCAGGTCGACCTCGCCGTCCCAGGTCTCGGTCTTGCCGCCACCGGCCAGGGCGGTGACGCGAAGCACCGTCTCGGTCTGGCGATGGCCGCGGGTGCGACGGTAGCCCTGGCGACGGATCTTCTTGAAGATCTTCACCTTCTCGCCCTTGCGGGTCTCCACCAGGGTGGCCGACACCGAGGCGCCTTCGACGACAGGCGCGCCGATGGTGACGGCGTCGCCTTCACCGATGGCCAGCACCTGGTCGAACGCGACCTTCGCGCCCGGCTCGCCGTCCAGCTTTTCGACCACCAGCAGGTCGCCGGCCTTGACCCGGTATTGCTTGCCGCCGGTCTTGATCACCGCGTACATCGGTATCGCCTTCGAATAAGAGACTGTCGTCGCAAAAAGGAATGCGCCCGAGGGCGGACCCGCGGGCGAAGGGAGGCGGCTTTATAACGACGAGACCCGCGAAGTCAACGCGGCTTTGGGCGGCTTTCGGCGGCTTTGGCGTCGCAACCGGCGAACGGGCAACGCTAGACTGCTTCGCGCCTCGGCCAAAGCCCGTCATCGCGCGCCGTCTTCGCGCCGCCGCGTGCGGGGCGCCCGTGGACGTCGCGGCCTCGCGACCCTAAATGGTGCGGCATGAGCCAGACCGCAGCCAGCCAGACCCCCGTCACCGTCCTCACCGGCTATCTCGGCGCCGGCAAGACCACCCTCCTCAACCGCATCCTCACCGAGGACCACGGCAAGCGCTATGCCGTGATCGTCAACGAGTTCGGCGAGATCGGCATCGACAACGACCTCGTGGTGGGCGCCGACGAGGAAGTGTTCGAGATGAACAACGGCTGCGTCTGCTGCACGGTGCGCGGCGACCTGATCCGCGTGGTCCAGGGGCTGATGAAGCGCCAGGGCGCGAAGGGCGCCGGCGGCAAGGGCGGCTTCGACGCCATCATCATCGAGACCACGGGCCTCGCCGACCCCGGCCCGGTGGCGCAGACCTTCTTCGTCGACGACGACGTCAAGGCCAAGACCCGGCTGGATTCGGTGACCACCCTGGTGGACGCCAAGCACGTGCTGCTGCGCCTGTCCGACAGCCGCGAGGCGCGCGAGCAGATCGCCTTCGCCGACCAGATCGTGCTCAACAAGACCGACCTGGTTTCCGAGGACGACCTGAAGATGATCGAGGCGCGGCTGCGGCGGATGAACCCGCTGGCGCCGATCCACCGGGCCCAGCGCTCCAACGTGCCGCTGGACGCCATCCTGGGCCGCGGCGGCTTCGACCTGGACCGTATCGTCGAGCTGGAGCCTGAGTTCCTCAACCCGGCGCACGGCGAGCCCGGGCACGTGCACGACGAGCACTGCGACCACGATCACGACCATGATCACCACGGCCACGACCATCACGGTCACGACCATCAGCACAATCACGACCACGGCGACCACGTGCATGACGAGGACATCAAGGGCATCTCGCTGCGCCTCGACAAGCCGGTGGACGCGCACAAGGTCACCCGCTGGCTGAACGACCTGCTGGCGCTGCAAGGGCCCAACATCCTGCGCGCCAAGGGCATCCTCGACGTCGCCGGCGAGGACCGGCGGCTGGTGTTCCAGGCGGTGCACATGATCCTGGAGGGCGACTTCCAGCGCCCCTGGACCGACAAGGACCAGCGCTACAGCCGCATGGTGTTCATCGGCCGCGAGCTCAACGAGGACCAGCTGAAGGCCGGCTTCGAGAGCTGCGTGGCCTGAGGACGATGCGCGGCGGGTGTTCCGTCGCTGGCCTTGCGCCCCCTCCGTCAGCCCGCTTCGCGGTCTGCCACCTCCCCCGCTTCGCTACGCTGCGCAGGGGAGGAGAAGGTCAGCGCGTTTTCCTCCTCCCATGCGTAGCCGAAGGCGCAGCGGGGGAGGTGGCGCGGCTCGCTAAGCGAGACGTGACGGAGGGCGCGCAAGGCCGCCTTCGGCGCTCTATTTCAGCGCCTCATTGATCAGGCCGATGCGGTCGTAGCCGGACGCCTTCATCGTGTTGACCACCTGCATGAACCGGCCGTAGCGCACGTGACGGTCGGCGCGCAGCATCACCCGGGGGTGCGCCGACGCGGCGCCCAGGGCGCGGCCGAGGTCGGCGGGCAGGGCGGCGAGGGTGGTGGGGCGCGCGGCGGCGCCGGTGGTCAGGAACAGGCCCTCGTCGGTCACTGACAGGACGGTGGGCGGAGCGCTGGCCGTCCTGGTGGCCGGCGGCATGTCCAGGTTCACCGCCACCGTGGCCAGGGGCGCGGTGACCATCATCACGATCAGCAGCACCAGCATCACGTCCACGAACGGGGTGACGTTGATCTCGGCGTTCTGCTTCAGCGCGTACGCGGCCTTGCCGCGCGGGCCTGCCATCGACATCGCCATGTCCGTCCTCCCGGGCGCCGGTCGATAGGGAGCCCCAGCGGTCCCGTCGCCACGCCTCGCCTGCGGCCAGCGTCGGCCCGGCCGGAAGTCCAGACAAGCAAAAGGCCCGGAACCGTCAGGTCCCGGGCCTTCACAAGTCTGTTCTATGGACGAGCGGGTCTAGAGCTCTTCGCTGATCAGGCCGATCTTGAAGTAGCCGTCGGTCTGCAGCTGATTGATGACGTCCATGAACTCGCGGTACTTCACGTGCTTGTCGGCGCGGATGAAGACGCGTTCGTTGGTCGGGTTAGGCACGCCCAGCGAGGTGGCCAGGTCGTTGGACAGGTTCTCCAGACGCGACTCGCGGATGTCGCTCTTGCCGAACGAGACGTAGATCCGGCCGCTGTCCTGGATGGAGATGAAGGTCGGCGGCTTGCTGTCCGGGTTCTTCGGCGGGGTCGCGGGCGGCAGGTCCAGCTTGATCGACACCGTCGCCAGGGGCGCGGTCACCATGAAGATGATCAGAAGAACCAGCATCACGTCCACGAAGGGGGTGACGTTGATGTCGGCGTTCTGCCCGAGGCTGAACTTCTTGCCTCCGCCGCCACCGCTGAGCTTAGCCGCCATGGAATACTCCCTCGCGCGGCCGCCAGTCGGGCGCCGCTTTCGTTCGTTCGAACCCATGGCAAGGATGCCGGGCGATGTAAAGCCCATCTCTCGCCGACCGGCGTGCGTCCAAGCCGGCGCCTTCCGCCCGGGCGCTCGGGGGGCTATCTGCGTGCGCCATGACGTCCAGCACCCCCACCGCCGCCGCCGCCAACGCCGCCCCGCGCACCTTCGCCTTCGACGCCTACGTCACCGACGCCCTGATCGACGGATCGCCGTCGGCGGCCGGTCAGGCGGTGTTCGCCCTGGGCGACGGCCAGGTGGCCTGGGCCGACGGGGTCCGCGGCGAGGCGCATGACGGGGCGGTGCTGTGCGCGGCGGCGCATCCGTCCGGCGACGGCGTCGTCACCGGCGGCGACGACGGCCGGGTGGTCTGGTCGCGCCGGGCCGGCGACGGGGTCGAGCAAGCGGTGCTGGCCGAGCTCAAGGGCCGCTGGATCGACGCCCTCGCGACCTCGGCGGACAGCGGCCTGGTGGCCTTCGCCGCCGGCCGCGACGTGCACGTGCGCGACGTGGACGACGCCAGGTTCGAACGCCGCTTCACGCACGACAAGTCGGTGGCGGGCCTGGCCTTCGACCCCAAGGGCCGGCGGCTGGCGGCGGCGACCTACGGCGGGGTCGCCCTGTGGTACGCGCGCATCGCCGAGCAGAAGCCGGTGATGCTGAAGTGGGCCGGCTCGCACGTGGCGGTCGCCTTCAGCCCGGACGGCAAGTTCCTGCTCAGCGCCATGCAGGAGAACGCCCTGCACGGCTGGCGGCTGAGCGACGCCAAGGACATGCGGATGGGCGGCTATCCGGCCAAGATCAAGTCGCTGGCCTTCCTGGAGAACGGCCTGTGGCTGGCCACCTCGGGCGCCAACGGCGTGGTGCTGTGGCCCTTCCAGGGCGCCAACGGGCCGATGGGCAAGCAGGCCAACGAGATCGGCTTCGACGAGAGCGCCCTGGTGGCGCGGCTGTCGGCCGAGCCGGGCCGCACGCTGCTGGCCGCCGGCCTCGACGATGGCCGGGTCTGGGTCTGCGACCTGAAGACCCAGCGCCTGGAGACCCTGAAGGCGGACAAGGGCCCGCCGATCAGCGCCCTGGTGCTCAAGGGCGACGCCGTGGCGTGGGGCGACGAGGAAGGCGGCGCGGGCGTGGCCCCGGTGCCGTTCTGATCCAGAGCGCTCGCCTCCCGCAGAACGACGCAGCGCGGTTTCTCTTCCCCCTCTGGGGGAAGTACGGCCGAAGGCCGGGATGGGGGCTGAAGCACGCCGGCGCAGCCGCGGAATCGGCGGCCCCCTGGAGCCCCCTCCACCGCTCCGCGGTCCCCCTCCCCCAAAGGGGGAGAAGAGGGGAGGCGGTCAGCGCAGCCTAGACCTTCACCAGGTCGTCGCTGGTCACCACCGTCGCGCCGGCCTCGGCGAAGGCGCGGTTCTGGCGGTCGATGATCTGGCCGGCGGTCTCGCCCTTGAAGTCCCAGGTGCTGTGCGCGTCGCCCACCACCGTCACCTTCAGGCCCCGCGCCAGGGCGCCGTTCACGGTGGCGGTGACGCAATGCTCGGTCTGGGCCCCCAGCAGCACCACGCCGTCGGCGCCCATGTCCTCGATCCAGCGCACCAGCGCCGGCTGGCTGAAGGCGTCGCCGACGCTCTTGGAGAAGGTCGGCTCGCCGTCCTGCTGGCCCAGCGCCGGCCAGACGGGCCAGCCGGCCTCGCCAGGGGCGAGCTCGTCGCCGGCCTCGCCGTCGTGACGGACGAAGGCCACCGGGCGCCCGCCGCCGCGCGCCCACGCGATCACCCGGCGCGCGCGTGCGGTCAGGGTGTCCGCGTCGTGGATCGGCGGATACTTCGGGCTGGCGAACATGCCGGTCTGCAGGTCGATGACCAGGACGGGCGCGGGGGGCGGGCTGCTCATGCTCTCAGCCTAGCACGCCGACGGAACAGATCAAGAACCGTCCGGCGCCCTCAGCCCTCGAACCCCTGCATGTGCGCCCAGGCGTCGAACGGGTCGCGGCGGGTGCGCCAGCCGTTGATCGGCGCCGTCTCGTCGCGATAGCCCAGCGCCATGCCCGAAAACAGCATGTGGTCGTCGGGCAGGTCCAGGAAGGCGCCGACGGTCTTGGCGTAGCGGGCCCAGAACTCCTGGGCGCAGGTGTCCAGCCCCTGTTCCACGGCCAGCAGCATCAGGGTCTGCATGTACATGCCGACGTCGGACCACTGCGGCGGCCCCAGCTTGCGGTCCAGGCAGAAGAACAGGCCCACCGGAGCGCCGAAGAACTGCGCGTTCTTGGCCAGCTGGCGCAGGCGGCCGGCGCGGTCCTCGCGCGGGATCTCGATGGAGGCGTACAGGTCTTCGCCGCAGACGAACCGGCGGGTGCGGAAGGGATCCCACAGGTCGGGGGGATAGACGTCGTATTCCGGCTCTTCCATCGGGCTGGAGGCGACCCGCGCCTTCAGCGCCTCCAGGGGCTCGCCAGCGACGGCATAGACGCGCCAGGGCTGCAGGTTGCCGCCGGAAGGGGCCCGCTGCGCCGCCTCCAGCAGCGCGCGCACCACCGATCCCGGCACCGGATCGGGCTTGAACGCCCGCACCGAGATCCGCCGGGCGACCGCCTCCGACACGTCCATTCGCAAACCCTCGTTCGACTTGAGCGCCTTGACGGCGCCGCGCATGGCCGCGAGCCTAGCAGCCTTCCCGCCACGTCAGCACAAGCGCCCTCGCCCATGGCCCAGGCGGCCGCCCGCCCCAAACCCGCGCCCAGACCCGCGCCGTCCCGGCCCCGGCCCGCGCCCTCGCGCCCGGCGCCGCCGCCGGCGCGGCGCGGCGGCGGCTGGCGCTGGCTGCGCAGCCTGGTGGTCGGCCTGCTGATCTTCCTGATCGTCGCCCCGCCGATCGCGGTGGTGGTCTATCGCTTCGCGCCCGTGCCGATCACCATCCTGATGATCGAGCGCCTGGCCCAGGGCCATGGCCTGGACCACCGCTGGGTTCCGCTGTCGTCCATCTCGCCGGCGATGACCCGGGCGGTGGTGGCCTCGGAGGACGCCAACTTCTGCTCGCACCACGGCTTCGACTTCGGCGCGATCCAGAAGGCGGTGGCGCACAACGACGCCAAGCCGGGCAGGATCCGCGGCGGCTCCACGGTCAGCCAGCAGACCGCCAAGAACGTCTTCCTGTGGCCGGACCGCTCCTGGGTGCGCAAGGGACTGGAGGCCTGGTTCACCGTGCTCATCGAGCTGGTCTGGGGAAAGGCGCGGATCATGGAGGTCTATCTCAACACCGTGGAGATGGGCCCGGGCGTCTATGGGGTGGAGGCCGCCTCGCAGCGCTACTTCCATCACGGCGCGCGCACCCTCAGCCCGGCCGAGGCCTCGCGGCTGGCGGCGATCCTGCCCAATCCGCTGAAGTGGAGCGCCGCCGATCCGGGGCCGTACGTGCGCCGACGCACGGGCAAGATCGACGCCCGGTCGGGCACGGTCAGCCGGGGCGGCCTGGCCGCCTGCGTGCTGGACTGACCTCGCCGCCGCCCGCCGCCGGCAGGTATCGACAACTTTCCAGCCGATTCACCTTCTCCATTGGGCCTTTCATTTACTGAACCTGACGACAATGCCCGCTGAACTACGACGCGTGCGCCCCTTCCGGGCGCCGTGAAGGCTGGGGCTGGCGGACGATGAAGCGGGCTAATGGGGCGGCGGCGACGCCGTGGAGCAGGCCACTTGCGGGCCTGAAGCGGCTGTTTCGGCGCGAAGAGGGTTCGGTGGCGGTGCAGTTCGCGCTGCTGGCGCTGCCGCTGTGCATACTGGCCTTCGGCCTGGTGGACGTGAACCGCGCCACGGTGGCCAAGCAGCAGCTGCAGGACGCCCTGGACGCCGCTACCCTGATGGCCGCGCGGACCACCACCGCGACCACGGATACGGCGCTCTACAACGTCGGCAATCCGGCGCTGACGGCCAATCTGTCGACCCTGTCGGGCGTGACGCTGAAGACCTCCAGCTTCCACCTGAACGGCGTCTACATCGACTCCTCCGCCACCGTGCAGGTGACGCCGGTGGTGGCGAACCTGTGGATGTCGGGCAACATGAACATCACCGCCACCTCGCAGGTGGTGCGGACGATGGACGACCTGGAAGTCGCCCTGGTGCTCGACAACACCGGCTCGATGGCCTCCAACCTCGGCAGCGGCGGCAGCAAGATCAACGCGCTGAAGTCCGCGGCCTCGTCGCTGATCGACACCCTGGCCGCCGCGGCGGCCAACAGCACCGATCCGAACGCGGTGAAGTACGCGGTTGTGCCGTTCTCGATGACGGTGAACGTCGGCTCGACCTACCAGGGCCAGACCTGGCTGACCGGCGTGCTGCCGTCGTCCAGCGGCTACGGTGGGCTGACGCACGACGTGTTCGCCACAGCCAACACCGACCGTTTCACGCTGCTCTCGCAGATGGGCCTCACCTGGGGTGGCTGCGTCGAGAGCCGGCCGGCGCCCTACGACACGCAGGACACGGCGCCGACGACCGGTACGCCGGATACCCTGTTCGTTCCGTTCTTCGCGCCGGACGAGCCTGACGCCAACAAGGCCAGCAATGGCTCCGGCGGCTATTACAGCTCGCAGAACAACTGGATCACCAACGACAAGACGTCGTCGCCCAGCTGGGTCACCCGCCTGGGGACGGTTGCCAAGTACGCCAGCAGCAACAAGAGCAACATCACCTCGACGGGCAAGACCGCCGGCCACGGCCCGAACGAAGGCTGCGCCATCGCGCCGTTGCAGCGGCTGACCACCAACGCGACGACCGCCAAGAACACGCTCAACTCGATGGTCGCCACGGGCAACACCAACGTGGCCATGGGCCTGATGTGGGGCTGGCACGTGCTGTCGCCGAACGCGCCGTTCGCTGACGGGGTGGCCTATGGCACCGCCAACCACGACAAGATCGTCATCCTGCTGACGGACGGCGACAACACCAACGACACCTACAGCAACGACTATGAGAACGCGATCTACACCGGCGTCGGCTACATCCGGCAGGGCCGGCTGGTCGACACCAACGGCGTGGCGCTGACCACCTCGTCGACGTCCACCGACCGGATGAACGCCATCGACGGCCGCGAGCTGGCGACCTGCGCCAACATGAAGGCTAAGAACATCATCATCTATTCGATCGGGGTCGGGGTCTCGACCCACTCGCAGACGCTGTTGCAGACCTGCGCCTCGGGCGCGGATCACTACTACGACGTGACCGACTCCTCGCAGCTGAACACGGTGTTCAACGCCATCGCTGGGTCGATCCAGAACCTGCGGCTGTCGAAGTAAGTCTCCCCGGCGTCCGCCCTCCCCAAGACCGGACGCCGCGCGCCGGACCTCCCCAGGTCCGGCGCGCTTTTCCTTGCGGCCAGTGAGCGCGGCCATGCGCCCCCGCCCCCGCTTCGCCTCCGGCTACGCAGGGGAGGAGAGGGGTGCAGCGCTACTGTCTCCTCCCCTGCGCAGCGCAGCGGAGCGGGGGAGGTGGATCGACGCCCGCGAGGGCGGCGAGACGGAGGGGGCGCAAGGCGGCCGGCGGAAAGGCCGCAGGCTCTCGGCGGAGCCTCAGGCGGTCAGGCGGTCAGGCGGTCCCGGGATCGGGCATCCAGGCTCGAGGCCTGGCGAACCGCGTCCAGCAGGCTGGCGGCGGTGATCGGCTTGGTCAGGTGGCCGTCGGCGCCGGCGGCGCGGGTCGCGGCGACGTCCTCGGGCATGGCGTTGGCGGTCAGCGCCAGGATGGTCACCGGCCCGCGGCCCTCGACCGCCTCGCGCGCGCGGATGGCGCGGATCGCGGTCAGGCCGTCCATCACCGGCATCTGCATGTCCATCAGCACCAGGTCGAAATCGCCGACGGACCAGATGTCCACCGCCTCCGCGCCGTTCTCGACACAGGTGGGTTCGATGCCCGCCGACCCCAGGATCAGCTGCACCACGCGCCGGTTGGTGGCATGGTCCTCGGCCAGCAGCACCCGCAGGGCGCCGATGTCGCCGCCGTGGGCGTCGGTGGCCTCGGCCGGCCAGCCGGTCCGCGGGTCGCTCTCCGCGGCGTCCAGGCTCAGGCGCAGCTCGAACACCGAGCCGGCGCCGGGGATCGAGCTGGCGCAGAGCTCGCCGCCCATCGCCGCGGCCAGCGAGCGTGAGATCGCCAGCCCCAGGCCGCTGCCGCCATAGCGGCGCGTGATCGAGCCGTCGGCCTGCTCGAAGCGGTCGAACAGTCGGCGCGCGGTGTCTGCGTCGAAGCCGATGCCGGTGTCGCGCACGCGGAACACGCAGGCCACCTGGTCGCCCTCGGTCTCGGCCGAGAGGCTGAGCGCGATCGCGCCCGAGGCGGTGAACTTGACGGCGTTGGACACCAGGTTGCTCAGAACCTGGCGCAGCCGGGCGCCGTCGCCCAGCACGGTCCGCTGCAAGGCTTCGCCCTGCAGGTCGATCGCGAAGTCCAGCCCCTTGGCCTCGGCCGCGGCGCGGAACAGGGCGCCGACGTCCTGCAGCGCCTGGACAGGGGAAAGCGCCTCGCGGCGCATCTCCAGCCGGCCGGCCTCGATCCTGGCCAGGTCCAGCACGTCGGACAGCAGCGCTTCCAGCGTCTGGGCCGAGGACTCGATCAGGCCGACCATCTCGCGCTGGCGGGGATCCAGGCTGCTGCGGCCGAGGGCGCTCGCCACCCCCATCACCCCGTTCAGGGGCGTGCGGATCTCGTGGCTCATGTTGGCCAGGAATTCGCTCTTGGCGCGATTGGCCGCCTCGGCCTCGTCGCGCGCCCGGGTCAGCGCCAGGGCGGCCCGCTTCTCGTGGTCGATGTTGCGGACCACCCCGACGACGCGGATCAGCTCGCCCTGGTCATCGCGCACGGCCTCGATGGCTGATTCCACCCACACGTCGGGCTGGTCGCCCTGCAGCAGTCGATAGGTGGTGCGGAAGGGTTCGCCCGCCTGCAGGTGGCGCTCCCACAGCGCGATCGCCGCGGGGCGGTCCTCCGGGTGGACGACCCGCCAGATGTCGCCCGCCATGTACTCGTAGGTGATCTCGGCGTCGACGAAGCCGCGCCCCTTCCAGCCCAGGCCGTTCAGCTCCCGCCGGCGGAAGTCCACTTCCCAGATGTTCACCTCGCCGATCTCGCTGGCCAGCAGCAGGCGCTGTTCGGAACGCTCGGAGGCTTCCAGGGCGTCGATCACGTCGGTGATGTCGACGCTCATCAGCATCACCCCGCCGATCTCGCCCGTGGCGTCGCGCCAGGGGGTATGCTCGGTGCGCAGCCACACCGTGCGCCCGTCCGGCAGGTCCAGCCGGACGCGCTCGCCACGGACGGTGTCGCCCGAGAGGGCGCGGTCGAAGGCGCTGGACCAGCGCTCGCGCGCGCCGGGCAGGATGTCGTACAGCGAGCGGCCGATGACCTGGGCGGGGGTGAAGCCGCGTTCCTCGAACCAGCGCGGACTGCCCTGGATGATGCGCAGCTCGCGGTCGGTCATCGCCAGCGCCACCGGCGCGGCCTGCACCACCGAAGCCAGGGTGGCGCGCGCGGCGCGCGCCTCGGCCTCGGCCCGGGCCCGGGCCAGGATCGCCTCGCGCCGCTCCCAGTCGTCGGCGATCAGGTCGGCCAGATCCTGAAAGCGCCGGGCCAGGCGTGCGTCGAAGGCGTGCGGCTTGACGTCGAACACCGCCAGCACGCCGACCTTTTCGCCGCTGGCCAGCCGGATCGGCGCGCCCGCGCCGAAGCGCACCACCTCGGCCACGTGCGGCTCCAGGGCGTCGCTAAGGGTCTTGTTGCGGCGCAGATCCTCGATCCAGACGACTTCGCCGCCGTCGATGACCATGTTGGTGAACACGGTGTTGGGGCTGGCGCCGCCCTTGCTGCGCCAGGGGATGTCGCCGGGCCGCAGGATGCTGACCTCTCCGTCCGGCGCGCCGAACAGCGCCATCGCCACGCGGACGATGCGGTCGAAGCTGGGCTTCAGCCCCTCAAAGTCGATGTCGCGATCAAGGATCCGCTCGTAGTTCGGGCGATCTTCGTCCCGCGTTTCCGGCCTGAGTTCCGGCGATCTTGCGTCGGCCTGGTCCATCCCGCCCCCCGGCGGACTGCTGAGGCTGCCAGATTATCCAGGTTGAGGTTAAGATTTGGGTGCGACGCTGCGCCTCACCGCCAGCCATAGTTGAAGCTGATGCTGATCCGCGTCGACCGTGCGCTGTTGGCGGGAACCTCGTGCCGCAGCCAGCTTTCCCACAGAAACAGCGTTCCCGGCGCCGGGGAGAGGGTGACGAAGGCGCGTTGTTCTTCGGGTGCGGCGGAACGTCGCGGTGGCGCGGCCATCATCAGCGCCAGCCGTGGGTCTTCCAGGCGCAGGCCGGACGCGCCCGCCGGCACGTCGACGTAATAGGTTCCCGACAGCACGCTGTGCGGATGGATGTGCCCGGAATGCGCCGCGCCGGGCTTCAGCAGATTGACCCACAGGCTGTCGAGCTTCAGCCGCCCGCGCGGGCCGAGATCGAAGGCCAGGGCCTCGGCGAAGGCGCCCGCGTGGCGGTCCAGCCGCCGCTTCAGGTCGGCGAACGCCGTGGCCCGCTGCGGCAGGTCGTCGAGCGAGGCGTAGGAGGTGTAGCCGCCGTAGCCGTGCGTCTTGCACCAGGCCCGCCCGGCGCGGTCCTCTTCCGCCAACATCCGGCAGGCGTCGGCCAGCTCGGCGTTGAAGTCGGCGAAGCCGGCCTCCCCCGCCAGGCTGGCTTCATAGACCTGGGTGGCGAACAGCGATCGTGTGGTCATCGGCCCTCTCTTCCCCCTCTGGGGGAAGTCCCGGCGAAGCCGGGGAAGGGGGCTCCCGAAGAAACAGTCGACCGCGCCTGGCTGGAGCCCCCTCCACCGCTTCGCGGTCCCCCTCCCCCAGCGGGGGAGGAGAGTGTCGCCCTACGCCAGCTTGATCTCGCGCAGGCGCTCGTTGAGGTACTCCTCCGCCGTGATCGGCGTCGGATAGTGGTCGGGGTTGTCTGGCGTGATGCAGCCCGGCAGGGTCTTGATCAGGAAATCCGGCCGGAAGTGCAGGAAGAACGGCGTCGAATAGCGCGCCTTGCCGCGCCGCTCGGGCGGCGGGTTGACCACCCGGTGGGTCGTGGAGGGCAGCACGTTGTTGCTCAGCCGCTGCAGCATGTCGCCGATGTTGACCACGATCGAACCGGCGGGCGGGTTGATCGCCAGCCATTCGCCGCTGCGCTCGAGCACCTCCAGCCCGGCCTCCTCGGCGCCCAGCAGGCAGGTGATGGTGTTGATGTCCTCGTGCGCCCCGGCGCGGATGTTCGGCCCGTCGAACGGCGCCGGCGGATAGTGCAGCAGGCGCAGCACGCTGTTGCCGTTCTCCACCGTGTCCTCGAAGTAGTCGACGGGCAGCTGCAGGTAGGCGGCGATGGCCCGCAGCAGCTTGCGGCCGAAGCCCTCCAGGGCGTCGTACAGCCACAGCTCGTCGGCCTTGAAGCCGGGGATTTCGGCGGGCCAGATATTGTCGGGCATCGAGGCGCGGAACGGGTGGCCCGGCGGCAGCTCGCGGCCGACGTGCCAGAATTCCTTGAGGTCGAAATGCTCGGCGCCCTTGGCGGTCTCGATGCCGAACGGGGTGTAGCCCCGCTGGCCGCCCGCGCCCTCGATCTTGTAGCGGCGCTTGACGTCGTCGGGCAGGGCGAAGAACGCCTTGGCGTCTTCGATCGCCCGGTCGATCCGGGCCTGATCCAGACCATGGTGTTCCACCGCGGCGAAGCCGTAGCGCACGAAGCTGTCGCCGAGGTCCTTGGCGAAGCCCTCGAAGTCGCCGTCGTAGCGGGCGAAGGATACCGGCGCGATGCCCCGCCGGGTGAGAACGTCGGTCAAACGGGTCTCCAGAACGCGGTTTCGGTCCGGCCAGCGGACCATCTGCGGGCCAATCTAGCGCCCCGGCCGACGTTTCGCGAGCGCGCGGCCGGAAACGGTTGAAAAGCCCGCGGCTTCGGGCCAAAGGTCCGGCCGATTGTGCACTGCGGGAGAAGGCCATGGCCAGCAAGGTCAGCAAGGCCGCGACGGAGGCCCTGGCGGGCCTGCTGTTCGACGGCATGACCATCATGTCGGGGGGCTTCGGCCTCTGCGGGATCCCCGAGAACCTGATCGCGGCGATCCGCGAGGCGGGGACCAAGGACCTGACCGTGATCTCCAACAACTGCGGGATCGACGACTTCGGCCTGGGGGTGCTGCTGGCCGGCGGCCAGATCAAGAAGATGATCTCCAGCTACGTCGGCGAGAACAAGCTGTTCGAGCAGCTGTACCTGTCGGGCGAGCTTGAGCTGGAGTTCAATCCGCAGGGCACCCTGGCCGAGCGCATCCGCGCCGGCGGCGCCGGCATCCCGGCCTTCTTCACCAAGACCGGGGTCGGCACCCTGGTGGCCGAGGGCAAGGAGACCCGCGAGTTCGACGGCGAGCTCTATGTCATGGAGCGGGCGCTGAAGGCCGACCTGTCGATCGTCAAGGCCTGGAAGGGCGACGCCGAGGGCAACCTCGTCTACCGGAAGACCGCGCGGAACTTCAATCCGATGATGGCCACGGCCGGCAAGGTCACGGTCGCCGAGGTCGAGCACCTGGTGGAGATCGGCTCGCTGGACAAGGACAACATCCACACGCCGGGCATCTTCGTCGACCGCCTGTTCCAGGGCGCGCAGTTCGAGAAGCGCATCGAGCGCACCACCACCCGCCCGCGTCCCGCCATGGCGGGCGCCGCCGCCGGAGAGGAAGTCTGATGGCCCCCCAAGCGAAAGGTTGGACCCGCGACGACATGGCCGCCCGCGCGGCCAAGGAGCTGAAGGACGGCTTCTACGTGAACCTGGGCATCGGCATCCCGACCCTGGTCGCCAACTACATCCCGGACGGCATGCACGTGACGCTGCAGAGCGAGAACGGCATGCTGGGCATGGGCCCCTTCCCCTACGAGGGCGAGGAGGACGCCGACCTGATCAACGCCGGCAAGCAGACCATCACCGAACTGCCGGCCTCGTCGTACTTCTCGTCCGCCGACAGCTTCGCCATGATCCGCGGCGGGCACATCGCCCTGTCGATCCTGGGCGGCATGCAGGTGTCCGAAAAGGGCGACCTGGCCAACTGGATGGTGCCCGGCAAGGTGGTCAAGGGCATGGGCGGGGCGATGGACCTGGTGGCCGGCGTCGGCAAGGTGGTGGTCGTGATGGAGCACACCGAGAAGTCGGGCGCCCCCAAGCTGCTGAAGGCCTGCACCCTGCCGCTGACCGGCGCGGGCGTGGTCGACCTGCTGATCACCGAGCTCGGCGTGTTCGCCATCGACCGCAAGGGCGGCGGCATGAAGCTGATCGAGCTGGCGAGCGGCGTCACCGTCGACGAGATCAAGGCCAAGACCGAGGCGGCGTTCGAGGTGGCGATCTAACCCTCGCCGCGCGAGGCGTTCTCTTCCCCCGCTGGGGGAAGTACCGCCGAAGGCGGGGATGGGGGCTGCCGCGCGCCGGCGTTGCGGCGATGTTCCGTTCTCCGCTGGAGCCCCCTACCCCCGCTTCGCGGGTACTTCCCCCAGCGGGGGAAGAGAGGCGTGAAGTCTTTTCCGAACAGGTTCCAATTTTTTACTGGCGCTGACGCGGCGGCGCCTCATCATGCTCTCCCAACGGCGCCTGACAGACAGCCGGGAGGAGACCCCATGCACGACCTGATCATCCGCGGCGGGACCATCGTCGACGGCACCGGCGGCCAGCCCTTCCAGGGCGACGTCGCCATCGACGGCGACCGCATCTCGGCCATCGGCCAGGTCAGCGGCCAGGGCCGGCGCGAGATCGACGCCACCGGCCTGATCGTCACCCCCGGCTGGGTCGACATCCACACCCACTACGACGGCCAGGCCAGCTGGGATCCGCTGCTGGCGCCGTCCAGCTGGCACGGGGTGACCACGGCGATCATGGGCAACTGCGGCGTCGGCTTCGCCCCGGTGCGCCCCGACCAGCACGACTTCCTGATCGAGCTGATGGAAGGGGTGGAGGACATCCCCGGCTCGGCCCTCGCCGAGGGCATCGACTGGAAGTGGGAGAGCTTCCCGGAATACCTCGACGCCCTGGAGGCCAAGCCGCGGGCGATCGACATCGGCGCCCACGTGCCGCACGGCTCGGTGCGCGCCTACGTGCTGGGCGAGCGCTGCAACACCGACTACGAGCCCAACGACGAGGAGATCGCCCGCATGGCGGCGATCGTGCGCGAGGGCGTCGAGGCCGGCGCGCTCGGTTTCTCCACCTCCCGCACCCTGCTGCACAAGGACAAGCACGGGGTGCACGTGCCGGGCACCTTCGCCGGCTCCGACGAGATGCTGGCGCTGGGCCTGTCGATGAAGGGGCTGTCGCACGGCGTGTTCGAGATGGTCTCCGACCACCTGGGCGACGACGACGAGTGGATGTGGGTCAAGGGCTTCGCGCACGAGACCAACCTGCCGGTGACCCTGGTGGCCACCTCGGCCGGCGCCTACCAGGGCGACAAGATGTACAACATCGCCGAGGAGGCGCGCCGACAGGGCATGGATATCCGCCCGCAGATCGCCGGCCGCCCCACCGGCATCCTGCACGGCCTGACCTCCAGCTTCCACGTGTTCGCCGCCCACCCGACGTACCGGCGCGAGATCGCCCCGCTGCCGCTGGAGGAAAAGCTGGAGGCGATGCGCCGGCCGGAGATCCGCGCGGCGCTGCTGTCCGAGGAGAGCGCCATGCGCTCGGGGGCCATGAGCGCCGGCCCGACGGAGCTGCTGTGGCGGGTGTTCCCGCTGGGCGAGGCGCCCAACTACGAGCCGGACCGCGAACAGTCGGTGGCGGGCCTGGCCGAGGCGGCGGGGGTCTCGCCGCTGGAGATGATGTACGATCTGCTGCTGCGCGAAGGCGGGCGCGAGCTGTTCTACCAGCCGCTCGGCGGCTACTTCACCTACAACTTCGACTTCTTCCGCAAGAACATGCAGCACCCCAACGTGCTGTTCGGCCTGTCGGACGGCGGGGCGCACTGCGGGGTGATCGCCGACGCCGGCATGCCCACCTTCATCCTCACCCATTGGGCGCGCGACCGCACCAAGGGCGAGCAGTTCCCGCTGGAGTTCCTGGTGCGCAAGCTGTCCAGCGACACGGCCCGGGCCTATGGGCTGAACGACCGCGGCGAGCTGAAGCCGGGCCTGCTGGCCGACGTCAACGTGATCGACTTCGACGCCCTGCGCCTGTTCCGGCCCGAGGCGGTGCACGACCTGCCGGCGGGCGGCAAGCGGCTGGTGCAGCGGGCGGAGGGCTATCGCTTCACGGTCAAGTCCGGCCAGGTGACGTTCGAGGACGGCCGCCACACCGGCGCCCTGCCGGGCGGGCTGGTGCGCGGCGGCCGCGAGGCGAAGATCCTGCAGGCGGCGGAGTAGCTTTCTTCCCGTCACCCCGGGCGGAGCACAGCGCAGACCCGGGGCCAGCCGTGCGGGCGCTTGGCGGCCCGTGATGATGCGCTGACGGGCAGGGCGCCGCTGGATATCGGCGGGCCTGTAACCGGGCGCG
This sequence comes from Caulobacter sp. KR2-114, assembly GCF_049446115.1. Lineage (NCBI taxonomy): Bacteria > Pseudomonadati > Pseudomonadota > Alphaproteobacteria > Caulobacterales > Caulobacteraceae > Caulobacter > Caulobacter sp. KR2-114. Next base: position 448,251 of record NZ_JBMSEC010000004.1, on the reverse strand, counting down.
CCGCCGGCGCGTATAAGGGGCATGACCCAGTCTGCCCCCCGCCCCCGCAACCGGTTCCGCGCCCTCGCCGCCGGAGCCCTGATCGCCACCCTCGCCGCGCAGAGCGCCGGCGCGGCCGCCCTGAAGACCGCCGTGTTCGCCGGCGGCTGCTTCTGGTCCATGCAGCACGGCATGGAGGACGTGCCGGGCGTGGTGAAGGTGGTCGCCGGCTACAGCGGCGGCCACGTGCCCCACCCCAGCTACGAGCAGGTCACCACCGAGACCACCGGCCACTACGAGTCGGTGCAGGTGACCTACGATCCGGCGAAGATCAGCTATCCGCAGCTGGTGGACCGCTATTTCCACCTGACCGACCCCACCGACGGCCACGGCCAGTTCTGCGACCAGGGTCCGTCCTACCGGCCGGCGATCTTCGTCGCCAGCCCGGCCGAGCAGGCCGCCGCGGCCCAGGTCAAGGCGCAGGTCTCGCGCGAGCTGCATGGCAAGGCGGTGGCCACGACCATCCTCACCGCCGCCCCGTTCTGGCCGGCCGAGGCCTACCACCAGGACTACGCCCGCAAGAACCCGGTCTCGTACAACACCTATCGGGTCGGCTGCGGCCGCGACGCGGCGCTGAAGGCCGTCTGGCGCTGAACATGGTCCCCGCCGCCTAGAGGGTGGGGCCGCGCACGCGTCGTTGCAGGATCGGCTTTGGCGCTGACCCTCTTCCCCCCTCTGGGGGAAGTACCCGCGAAGCGGGGGAGGGGGCTCCAGCCGAGAACCGGCGCCTGCCGTTCGCCGGCGCGCGGCAGCCCCCATCCCCGCCTCCGGCGGTACTTCCCCCAGAGGGGAAGAGAACGCCTCTGGGTCTCGTCTGGGGCCCTTTGGAGACGAGCTCTATCTGGCCGGCCGCGGCTTCGGCGCAAAGCCGGCGCCGATGAAGCTGGTGATCGAGCGCCAGTGCTTCAGGTCCAGGCTCATCTGGTTGATCTGGCGGTCGCTGGCGCTGGCGAAGTCGGCGCTCATCGCGGCGGTGTTGCGCCCTTCCAGGCTGACGGCCAGCACGCGCCGGCCCTGGGCGGCGGTGAGCGGCGCCGTCAGCTCGGCCTGGTTCTGCGGCGCGGCGCCCCTGACCCACATGGTCAGCGGCGGACCGGCCCTGCCGAAATAGCCGCGGCCGTAGTAGGCCGCTTCGTTGAACAGGAAGCGATCGTCCACCGCCACCGCCGTCAGGCCGCCATCCGCCGGGGCGTTCAGGCCTTCGAGATCGGCGCGCTGGGTGATCGCCTGGGTGGTGGCGCGCCAGCCGCGCAGGCGCTTGAGGCTGTTGGCGGCTCCGGCCTTGTCCGCCACGGCCGGCGCCGCGAGGCCGATCGCGATGGCGACCGCGATCAGCGCCTGGCTGCCCAGGGTGACCGCCGCCAGCCGCCGCGCCCGCCAGCGCGCCAGCCAGCCGCCCACGAGTACGGAGGCCGCCGGATAGGCCGCCGCCGCCCAGTTGGCGTTGGCGCGCGAGACGAAGGCCTGGCCGGCGATCGCCAGCAGCGGCGGCAGCACGAAGCACAGCAGCAGCTGGTCTTGCGCGGTCAGCCGCCGGCGTGCGGCGAGCCAGATCCCGGCGCCGAGCAGCAGGGCGAAGGGGATCGGACCGAACACGCCGAACTGGGCGGCGAGAAACGTCAGTACCGGGACGATTTGAAACCGCCGCCCGGCCCAGTCCGCGTTGGAGGCGGTGTGCGCCACGGTGGCGAAGCCGTGGCCGAGGTTCCAGGCCAGATTGGGCCCGATCAGCAACAGGAAGGCCACAATCGCGACGCCCGCCGTGGCCGGACTCCACGCGCGTCTGGCCTGCGGCGAAATTGCGGCGTGCAGCAACACGCCGGCCACGGCGAACAGGGCGGCGTACTTGGCCAGCATCGCCAGGCCGAGGGCGGCGCCGAGCGCCGCCGCGGCTGAAAGGCGTTCCCGGCCAACGGCTTGCTGCAGCCAGACATAGGCCCAGAGGGCCAGGGAGACGCTGAGCAGCAGGGGCGCGTCGGTGCTCACGACGAAGGCGGACAATGCGACGCCCGGCGACAGACTATAGAGCGCGCCGGCCGCCGCGCCGGCCCAGCCGCCCTGCATCCGCAGGCCCGCGCGGCCAATCGCCAGGGCGGCGGCGGCGTGCAGCAACGGCGAGGCGAGGCGCACGAAGGGTTCGGTATCGCGGCCCAGGGCCGTGCTCGCGGCGATGATCCAGGCGACCAAGGGCGGTTTGGAGAAGTATCCGAACGCCAGGCTGCGCGACCACAACCAATACTGTGCTTCGTCCGGATAGAGTTCCAGCGGGCTCAAGAACACTACTAATAGACGAATGACTGTCGCGACCCCCAATAGAAGCGCGAGAGCTCGCCAGGCGGCCGCTTCAGGTGATTCTGTGGCGGCTTTCTCAGGTGAGTCGGGGCTCATGGGGCGCCCTTCAATGTGGCGATGGCGCCACAACTTGCACAGAAACCGAAATTTTCTGTGGGCAACTGCTGCTCCGATGTCGAACCGTTACAAATCCGTCGCCCACGGTGCGAAAAGCCAGGATAAATCGTGGGCAGACGTGCGAGCGCCGGGGATACGGCGCCTGCCGCCATGGGGTTAAGAGGGGATAGCATGACACTACTGCAAAGACTGGCCGCCGGCGCGGCCATCTCGACGCTGGCGCTTGCGTCGGCCACCGCCGTGTACGCACAGCAGACGACCGCCGCGGTCAGCGGCGTCGCGGTGGACGACCAGGACAAGCCGGTCGCCAACGCGACGGTCACCATCACGCACGTGCCGACCGGCACCAAGACCACCGTAGTCACCGATTCCAACGGCCTGTTCAGCTTCGGCGGCCTGCGGGTCGGCGGCCCGTACCGCGTGTCGGCCGCGGCCAACGGCTTCGAGGAACAGGCGATCAACGGCCTGTTCCTGAACGTCGGCGACGATTCCCGCGTGAAGCTGGCGATGGTCCCGGCCGGCGCGGTCTCCGAACTGGTGGTCACCGCCGCCAAGAACCTGACCAGCACCCAGCTGGCGAACGTCGGCTCACGGACGACCCTGCGGTCCGCGCAGATCGAAACCGTCGTCTCGGTGAAGCGCGACATCCGCGACGTCGCCCGCCGCGACCCGCTGGCCAACCTTGACCTGGTCAGCCGCTCCACCGGCCCGTCGGGCGGCCTGTACATCGCCGGCTCCTCGCCGCGCCGCAACCGGATCACCATCGACGGCGTGCGCTCGCAGGACGACTTCGGCCTGAACACCGGCGGCCTGTCCACCAACCGCGGCCCGATTTCGCTGGAAGCGGTGGAACAGGTCTCGATCCAGGCCGTGCCGTTCGACGTGGAAGAAGGCGACTTCACCGGCGGCGCCCTGAACCTGATCCTGAAGCAAGGCAGCAACGACTTCCACGGGTCCGTCTTCGGCTTCTTCCGCACCCCCAAGCTGGTCGGCGACACCCTGCCGGTGTGGACCATTCCGGGTGGCAGCATCGGCACGAATGTGCCGACCGCGTCCGATACCCACATCCTCAACTACATCCACGAAAAGAACTACGGCGGGTTCATTTCCGGCCCGATCTGGAAGGACCGCCTGTTCTTCGCCGCCTCCTATGAGAAATTCGCCAGCTTCGACCTGACCTCGGTGGGTCCGTCCGGCGGCGGCTTCGCCACGTCGTTCAACCCCCTCGGGGCCACCGTCGGCACCCTCGGCACGCCGGGAGGGGCGCCCGGAGCGGCCGGTCCGGCCACTCAGGCCAACATCGACGCGATCACCGGCCTGTTCAAGGTTCCGCCCTTCGCCGGGTCGTTCTCGCCCGGGACGGTCGATCTCGCCGAGCCGCTGATCGACCAGAAGTACTCGGTGAAGCTGGACTTCAACATCACCAACAACCAGCGCCTGGACTTCACCTATCGCCACGCCGACAGCTCGGTGTGGAAGCGCAGCCCGTCCACCTCGACCATCAGCCTCGACACCAACTGGTACGTCCAGCCTGAAGTCGAGGACAACTACTCGCTGCAGCTGAACTCCACCTGGACGCCGCAGTTCACCACAGAGGCGCGGGTCGCCTACCGCAGCTACACGCGGGGGCAGAACCCTCCGGAAGGCCAGGGCTTCGCGAACGTCAGCATCTGTAGCGACCCGGGCGTTCTTGGCGGCGGCACGATCAACACGAGTACGTCGTACAGCTGCTCCGCCTCGACCATTCAGATTGGCCCCGACCAGTTCCGGCAGGCCAACGTCCTGTCCACGACCGACTGGTCGGGCGAGTTCATCGCCAACTACCGCCTCGGCGATCACCATCTCAAGGCCGGGTATCAGTACAAGGGTATCCACCTCTTCGACCTGTTCGTGCAGGCCGCGCACGGCATCTACTATTTCGACTCGCTGAACGACTTTGCGGCAGGCACGGCCAACCAGCTCACCTACGGCGGCTCGGTCGATGGCAAGCTCAACGACGCCGCCGCCCAGCTTGGCTACCAGGTGCACACGCTCCTGGGCCAGGACACCTGGGACGTGAACCAGAACCTGACGGTCAACTACGGCCTGCGCGTCGATATCTACAAGCAGGGCGACAAGCCGCCGCTGAACACCGCGTTCCAAGGCCGCTACGGCTTCACCAACCAGAAGACCTACGACGGCCAGGTCGTCTGGCAGCCGCGCTTCTCCGCGAAGTACCGCACCGAAGACTATGAACTGAGCGGTGGCATCGGGCGCGTGTCTGGCGGCATTCCCGACGTGTTCATCGCCAACAGCTTCGGCGCTCAGACCGGCGTGCTCTACAACAGCGTCGTGATCAAGCGCACCGGGTTCAACACCTATACCGACAGCGCCAACAACGTCATCGACCCGGCGATCGGCAACGCCCTGCTGGGCATGCAGGCCCAGGTCAGTGGCAACACGGTTGTTACGCCGGGAGCGCCGCTCACTGCGACGTTCGGCTCCACGACGCCTCCCGCGATCGCGACGATGCTGAGCAACCTCAACACGCAGGTCGGCCGGCTGTCCTTCACCAACTCCATCGCGCCGAACTTCAGAATGCCGGCCGACTGGAAGGCGAACATCTCGTTCAAGACCACCAGGCTGGGCCTGGATTGGGGGATCGACGCCGTCTATTCGCGCTCCGACACCAATATCGCCTTCCGCGACCTGCGGGCCCGGCCCCTGACCATCAACGGCGTGCAGCAGCTCACGCCCGACGGTCGTCTGCGCTATGACGGCCTGGTCATCGATCCGGCGGTGCGCGCGGCTCAGGGCCTGCCCGTGTCGTCGAACCCGGACCTCGCCAAGTCGGTGGGCCTGCTCGGCGACATCCAGGCCTACAACCCCGGCCAGCAGAACTGGGCCGCCACGGTGGCCTTCTCGGTGGGCAAGCGCTGGAAGGGCTTCGACGCCTTCCTGTCCTACACCTTCCAGGACGCCCGGCAGTACGGTGGTATCTCTGAATTTGGCACCACCGAAGGCGGCAACGGCGGCACCGGCAACTACTACGCCGACCAGGACTCCTACCTCGATCCCAACGGCGCGGTGTACGGCAAGGCGCCGAACCTGATGCGCTCGTCCTGGAAGCTGGACCTCAGCTACAAGATGGAGCTGGTGAAGGGCTTCACCTCGCACTTCACTCTGTTTGCCGAGAGCCACACGGGCCGGCCGCTCACCTTCCTGATGACCGATCCGACCACAAGCTCCACTGGGCACAACCCGACGTTCGGGGTGCAGCGTGACGACCAGCTGGCCTATATTCCGCAGCTGACCTCATCCAATGCGAACCCGCTGTCCTTCACGACGCCCAACCCCTTGGCGCCTGGCGGCCAGACCACGGTCATCTTCCAGGACGCCGACACCCTGGCCAAGTTCAAAGGCCTGGTGAGCTACTTCGGCCTGCCCCAGGGCAAGGTCGTGCCGCGCGGCTTTGGGGTGAACCCATCGGTCAACAGCGTCAGCTTCCAGTTCGCCCAGGAGTTCCCGTCCCCGATCAAGGGGCACGAACTGCTGTTCACCATGGACATCGCCAACCTGGGCAATCTGCTCAATCACAACTGGGGCGTGGTCCGCGAATACGGCGGCCTGACCTCGCGTGCGGGCACGACGATCATCAATGCCCAGTGTGCGGACGCCAACGGCGTCATCCAGGGCACCGGCAGCTCCACCTGCACGACCTATGTCTATCGCTACAACAGCGCGACCACCCCGCAGAACGCGGCGATCCCGATCGTGGACGTCCAGGCCAGTCAATGGTCCGTCGTCTTCGGGCTCAAGTACAAGTTCTGAGGCCGGACGAAATCCAGGGAAAGGGGGCGGCCTCGGCGACGGGGTCGCCCTTTTCTTATGGCGCGGCTTCCGCTTTAAGCACGCGCGCCCATATGGAAGCCCCGATGACGACCTCCCTTGCTCCCGTCGTTCCAGCCGAATGGTCGCCCCACCGCGCGATGTGGGTGGGCTTTCCCAGCCACGCCGACCTCTGGGAGGAGAACCTGCAGCCGGCGCAGGCCGAGGTCGCCGCCCTGGCGCGGGCCCTGGCCGAGGTCGGCGGCGAGCGCGTGAAGCTGATGGTCGGCCACCCGGGCGCCTTGGCCGCGGCCCAGGCGCTGGTCGGCGACGTGGCGAACGTCGAGATCGTCGACGGCCGCTTCGGCGACGTCTGGCTGCGCGACACCGGCCCGATCTTCTTCGCCCCCGACCCTTCAGGCGCGGTTCGGGCCGCCGCGTTCCGGTTCAACGGCTGGGGCGGCAAGTACATCCTGGATCACGACGACACCGTGGCCGGCCAGATCGGCCAGGCTTCCGGGGCAGAGCTGGCGACGCACGACTTCATCCTGGAAGGCGGGGCCCTGGACCATGACGGGGTAGGGACCGTGCTGACCACCCGCCAGTGCCTGCTCAACCCCAACCGCAACCGCGGCTGGAAAGAGGCCGACGCCGAGGCCGCCCTGGCCGGCGCCCTGGGCGCGCGCAAGGTGCTGTGGCTGGGCGACGGGCTGATGAACGACCACACCGACGGCCATGTCGACAACCTGGCCCGGTTCGTCGCGCCGGGCGTCGTCGCCTGCCCGATGGCCTTCGGCCTGGACGATCCCAACGCCCACGCCTACGACCAGGCCGCCGAGGCCCTGGCGGGCATGACCGACGCCGACGGGCGGGCGCTGAAGGTGCTGCGCATCCCCTCGCCGGGCCGGATCATCGACGAGGACCACCGCTCGGTCCCCGCCAGCCACATGAACTTCCTGATCGCCAACCGGGCGGTGATCGTGCCGACCTACGGCGGCCGGGCCGGCGACTTCGCGGTGGAGGCCTTGAAGAGCGCCTTCCCGGACCACACCTTGCTCGGCCTGCCGTCCCGCGCCCTGCTCACCGGCGGCGGCTCGTTCCACTGCATCTCGCAACAGGAGCCCGCCTGAGATGGCCCGCACGCCCAGCGCCCGTACGCTTCGCCTGGCTGCGATCCAGACCCACTACGGCGAGGACCTGGCCGACAACCTCGCCCGCACCGCGGACTTCATCCGCCAGGCGGCGGCGGCCGGCGCCCAGGTGATCCTGCCGTCCGAGCTGTTCCAGGGGCCGTATTTCTGCGTCGCCCAGGAGGAGCGCTGGTTCGCCACCGCCCACCCCTGGCGCGAGCACCCGTGCGTCAAGGCCCTGGCGCCGCTGGCCGGGGAGCTGGGCGTTGTGCTGCCGATCTCGATCTTCGAGCGCGAGGGGCCGCACTATTTCAACAGCCTGGTGATGGCCGACGCCGACGGCGCCCTGCTGGGCGTCTATCGCAAGAGCCATATCCCGGACGGACCGGGCTATATGGAGAAGTACTATTTCCGGCCCGGCGACACCGGCTTCAAGGTGTGGGACACCCGCCACGGCCGCATCGGCGTCGGCATCTGCTGGGACCAGTGGTACCCGGAAGCCGCCCGCGCCATGGCGCTGGCCGGCGCCGAGGCGCTGCTCTACCCCACCGCCATCGGCTCGGAGCCGCACGACCCCAGCCTGGACACCGCCCTGCCCTGGCGGCGGGCGATGCAGGGTCACGCGGTGTCCAACATCATCCCGGTGGTGGGCGCCAACCGCACGGGCTTCGAGCCGTGGGATGGCTATCCGGGCGGCGGCCAGCGGTTCTACGGCTCCAGCTTCATCGCCGACCATCGCGGCGACCTGGTCTCCGAGCTGGGGCGTGACGACGAGGGCCTCGTCTCGACGACGGTCGACCTCGACTTCCTGGCCACGCACCGCGCCGCCTGGGGCTTCTTCCGCGATCGCCGGCCGGACCTCTACGGCGCCCTGAGCGCGCCCCGCCCGGCCTGAGGGCGAACGCCTTGGAGCTCGAGACCGGGCGCCTGATCCTGCGCCGCTGGCGGGCCCGCGACCGCGAGCCCTATGCCGCGCTCACCGCCGATCCGGAGGTCATGCAGTGGCTGGGCGGCGTGCTCGACAAGCACGACAGCGCCGAGCACATGGACCGCTGCGACGCCCATTTCGATCCCTGGGGCTACGGCCGCTGGGCGATCGAACGCCGGGCCGACGGCGCCTTCCTGGGCTACTGTGGCCTGGCGGGCATCTGGCCGGGCCTGCCGGTCGAGGGCGTCGAGATCGGCTGGCGGCTGGCGCGCCACGCCTGGGGCCAGGGCTATGCGTCCGAGGCCGCCCGCGCGGCGATCGCCGACGGCTTCGCCCGGTTCGACTTCCCGGAGATCCTCGCCTTCACCGCCGAGGCCAATGCGCGCTCGCGGGCGGTGATGGCCCGGGTGGGCCTGGCGCCGGATCCCGCGAGGGACTTCGATCATCCGCAGCTGCCGCCGGGCGATCCGCTAAGACGCCACCTGGTGTTCGCGATCCGCCCTTGATCACCCTCCCCCTTGTGGGGAGGGACAGCCCGCGCAAGCGGGCAGGGTGGGGAACGCCTGCCGGCGCACAGGCCGGTCTCGCTAGCCGGTGGGCTCCATCTCACTTCCCCACCCTGATCGCTGCGCGATCTGTCCCTCCCCATAAAGGGGAGGGTGGGCTGAGCGCCTTTCTCCCCCGCATTGCAACATTGACCCCGGACCCCCGGCGCCCTACGCCGCGCGCCATGCTGCAAGGACTGACCCAACAGGCGCGCGAGGCGCGGCCCTGGACCTTCGAGCAGGCGCGAAACCTGATGGCGCGGATCCTGCGCCTGCGCCTGGAGAGCGACGCCGATCGCGACCTCGCCGCCACCCTGATCGCCGCCGGCAAATTCGGCGAGCTGACCCAGACCTTCCCCGCCCTGGTCGCCAGCCCGGTGATCTTCCAGTGCGGCTATGGCGCCTCGGGCACGCCGCACATGGGCACCTTCGGCGAGGCCGCGCGCCCGACCATGGTGCGCAACGCCTTCCGCGCCCTGACCGACGACCTGATCCCCACCCGCCTGATCGTGTTCTCCGACGACATGGACGGCCTGCGCAAGATCCCCAGCAACATGCCCAACCAGGCCATGCTGGAAGAGGACCGCGACAAGCCGGTCACCCGCGTGCGCGACCCGTTCGGCGAGTACGAGAGCTTCGGCGCGCGCAACAACGCCCTGGCGCGGGCCTTCTTCGACAGCTTCGGCTTCGACTACGACTTCATCTCGTCGACGGACTTCTACACCTCCGGGCGGATGGACGAGGTGCTGCTGCGCATCCTGGCGCGGTTCGACAAGGTGCAGGCGGTGATGCTGCCGACCCTGGGCGAGGAGCGGCGCGCCACCTATTCGCCGTTCCTGCCGATCAGCCCCAAGACCGGCAAGGTGTTGCAGGTCCCGACCCTGGAGCGGCACGTCGAGCGCGGCACGATCGTGTTCGCCGACGAGGACGGCGAACTCACCGAGGTCCCGGTCACCGGCGGCCACGTGAAGCTGCAGTGGCGTCCCGACTGGGCCGCCCGCTGGACCGCGCTGAAGGTCGACTACGAGATGTCCGGCAAGGACCTGGTCGATTCCATCCGCGTCTCCGAGAAGGTCACCCGCGCCCTGGACGGCGTCCCGCCGGAGAGCTTCCACTACGAGCTCTTCATGGACGAGAACAACCAGAAGATCTCCAAGACCAAGGGCAACGGCCTGACCATGGAGGAGTGGCTGCGCTACGGCGGGTCCGAGAGCCTGGCCTACTACATGTTCCAGTCGCCGAAGTCGGCCAAGCGGCTGTATTTCGACGTCATTCCCAAGGCGACCGACGAGTATCTGCAGCAGCTCGACGCCTATCACCGGAACGCTGGATCAAACACTGCCAACCCGCTCGACAACCCGGTGTGGAGCGTGCACGGCGGCCATCCCCCGGCCAAGGGCTCGCCGGTGTCGTTCAGCCTGCTGCTGAACCTGGTCTCGGCGGCCAACGCCTCGGACAAGGCGATCCTGTGGGGCTTCCTCAGTCGCTATATCCCGGGCGCCACGCCGCAAAGCGAGCCGCTGCTCGACCGGCTGACCGACTACGCCCTGCACTATTACGAGGACTTCGTGCTGCCGGCGAAGACCTTCCGCGCGCCGGACGACCGCGAGCGGGCGGCCATGGCCGATCTCGCCGCGCGCCTGCGCGCGCTGCCGGCCGGCTGCCAGGACGCCGAGCTGATCCAGAACGAGGTCTACGAGGCGGGCAAGGCCGGGGGCTTCGAGCCGCTGCGCGGCTGGTTCACCGCCCTCTACGAGGTGCTGCTGGGCCAGACCCAGGGGCCACGGTTCGGCTCGTTCGTCGCCCTGTTCGGCCTGGAGAACAGCCTTGGGCTGATCGACAGGGCGCTGGCGGGCTAGGACGCCAGCCCCACCGCATCGCCGGGGGCGATCGTCGCACCCTCGGTGACGTGGACGTAGATCCCGCACAGCACATGGCCATACTGGGCAAACAGCTCCGCCGGCACGTCGATGTCACGCACGGCGCTGGCCGGGTCGACCTGCGTCGCCGCGCAGCGCACGATCGGCTTGAAGACGCTGGCGCGGGCCGCGCCGATCGCCAGGGTCTGCCCCTGCCAGGTGTTCTCGATCCACGCCGGCCAGCCGTCGACATACAGGTTGCCGCGGAAGCGCAGCGGGTCCACCGGGCGGCCCAGCCTTTGCTCCAGATCACGGACACTGGCCAGGTTGATGATAGAGACGTGGCCCAGAGGATGATCCAGGAAGCGATGTCCCCCGCCATCGACGACCCGCAGCGGCCCGGTCGCCGCCGCGCCCAGAAGCGCGCCGAGCCAGGCCTCGAACGCCGCGCGCCCGGCCGGCTCGGTCAACTTGCCGTGAAACTGCGCCAGGCCGTCGGCCGTGGCCGTCAGGGTCCCGCTGTCGGTGTCGAAGGCGGTCCTGGCCCGTGCAACCTCGGCGATCTTGGCCAGGACGGCGAACTTCTGCTTGGGAATGAACCCCGGCGCCGCCGGATCGAAGCCGCTCGGGCCATCTTCGACGGCGTACAGGCGATCGCCCGGGAAGGCCGCGCCGGCGCTCAGCGCGGCCCGGTCAAGCTTTTCCGGCGTAAACCCCTTGATCGGGTGGCGGAAAAGAGAAGAGATAACCCCGGTCATGGCGCACCCCTGCCAGGACGCGGCAAGCAAGACAAGCGTGGAACCGAGACCGCAACGAGGGTTTCACAGGCGATGAGCTTGAGTTCGAGGTCGGACCCGGCGGACGAGGGGCGCAAACCCTCCATGCGCGAGGCCGCCAAGATGGCGCCGTGGCTGGCGATCCTGGCCATGGCCGCGCTCTGGCCGCGCCGGCGCAAGCCGGGCGAGCCCGTCGAGGAACGGCCGCTGACGCCGGAGGACTTCGCCGCCGCCGAGCCCGGCCGCGGCCGCGACGCCGAGGCGCCCTGGGAGATCCCGGCGCTGGGCTGGAAGGACATCTTCTGGCGCACCTACCGCGAGATGGGCCGCGACCGGCTGGGCGCGCTGGCCGGCGGCATCACCTTCTTCGTGCTGCTGGCCACCTTTCCGGCCGTGGCCGCCTTCGTTTCGCTGTACGGCCTGTTTTCCGACGTCAGCTCGGTGGAGCGGCAGCTGGAGCACATGTCGACGGTGTTCCCGCGCGACGCCGTCACCCTGATCGGCCGCCAGATGCTGCGCCTGGCCACCCAGCGCCAGGCCACCTTGAGCGCCGCCTTCGTGGTCTCGACCCTGGTCTCGGTGTGGAGCGCCAACGCCGGGATGAAAGCGCTCTTCGACGGGCTCAACATCGCCTACGACGAGCTGGAGAAACGCGACTACCTGCGCCGCACCCTGGTCACCTATGGCGCCACCTTCTCGGCCCTGGCCTTCCTGGTCGCCGTGGCGGTGATCCTGGTGGGCGCGCCGGTGCTGTTCGAGCAGATCGGCATCCAGCGCTACGGCTTCTGGTGGCGGCCGATGCGCTGGGTGGTGGTGTATCTGATCGCCGCGGCCGGCTTCACCCTGCTCTATCGCTATGGCCCCAGCCGGGTGCACGCCGCCTGGCGGTGGGTGGCCGGCGGTGGCGCGGCGGCGGCGCTGCTGTGGATGGCCGGCTCGCTGGGCTTTTCCTGGTACGTCAACAACTTCACTCACTTCGGCGTGACCTACGGCTCGCTGGGCGCGGTGGTCGCCTTCATGCTGTGGGTGTGGTTCTCGGTGATGGTGCTGCTCACCGGGGCGGAGTTCAATTCCGAGATCGAGCACCAGACCGCCTGCGACACCACGGCCAAGCGCGCGCCCCGGCCGATGGGCGAGCGCGGCGCGGCCGTGGCCGACAATCTCGGCAAGGCCTTCACCGTCTCCCCGCGCGAGGCGATGGACTGGAGCATGGCCTTCGCCGGCCGCCAGGTCGGCTATGTGACCAGCTTCCTGCGCCGGGCGGTGGGGCACCGGACCTAGGGGGCGGACGATCCGTCGCGGGCCTTGCGCCCCCTCCCCACTGTCATCCCGGAATGGGCGTCAGCCCATATCCGGGACCGCCGGAAACGCTGAGGTTCGCCGGCCGTAGCGGGCGCCGGCGCCTGCCGCGGTCCCGGATATCCGCTGCGCGGATTCCGGGATGACAGAAGAAGGGGAGGCGAGCACCCCCCTCACGCCGTCTCCTTCTTCGGCGTGACGAAGTCGTAGACGCGCACCGTGGACTGGCCGGGCGGCAGGCTCAGCACCTCGGGGTGGCCCAGGGTCTTCTTGGCGTCGGCGTAGCCGGTCTTCCAGTGGTCCTCCATGGTCTGGCGGGAGAACTCGTAGTCCTTGGACTGGCCCTCGTAGGTGGGCGAGCGGTAGATCAGCTGCACGATGTTGTAGACCGCCGGGTCGGACGCCTCCGCCAGCAGGCGCGCCTGGGACGTGGCGGCCAGCTCGGGCGGCATCTGCGCCAGCAGTTCCTGGAACACCTCGCGCAGCTTCTGCATGCGGCGGAACTCGTCGGTGGCGGCGCGGGTGCGGCTGGAGAACTGGATCTCCTTCATGCGCACCGCCACCTCGGCCAGGTCCCTGGGCAGGTCGCCGCGCGCGCTCCACAGGTCCACCTGGAAGATCAGGGTGTCGAGGTCGGAGCGCGCCGACAGCACCCACTCCAGCGGCGTGTTGGAGACCATGCCGCCATCCCAGTAGCACTGGCCGTCCACCTCCACCGCCGGGAAGGCGGGGGGCAGGGCGCCGCTGGCCATGATGTGGCGCGCGTCGATGGTGTCCTTGGCGTTGTCGAAATAGGCGAAGTTGCCGGTGGCGACGTTCACCGCGCCGACGCTGAAGCGCATGGTGCGGGCGTTGATGCGGTCGAAGTCCACCAGCCGCTCCAGCGTGCCCTTCAGGGCGGCGGTGTCGTACCAGCTGGTGGCCGCGGGCGTGCCGTTCGGCTGCAGCGGCGGCGGCGGAAAGCGCGGCGTGAAGAAGCCGGCCACGCCATTGACCATCGCCTGGCCGGCCGAGACCTGGTTGATCACGTCGCGGATGGCGTTGTGCTCGAACAGCGGCGTCCAGGCGCCGGCCCAGTCGGTGTGGGCGCTGACGCCCTCCCAGAACGCCTTCAGCTTGGCCACCCGGTCCTGCGGCGGGTTGCCGGCGATGATCGCGCTGTTGATGGCGCCGATGGAGATGCCGGCGATCCAGGTGGGTTCGATGCCGTGCTCGATCAGCGCCTCGTACACCCCGGCCTGATAGGCCCCCAGGGCGCCGCCGCCCTGTAGCAAGAGGGCGATGCTCTGGAACGGGGTGTCGGTCTTCTTCGACGGCTCCGGCGGCGCGACGGCCCCCTTGGGCCGGGTCGGGTCCAGACGCTTGGCCATGACTACTCCCGTTCCGGAACGGGCACATTGAATCCGTTCAGGGTCACCGACACCAGGGCGTACAGCCCCACCAGATAGATCAGCTCGTTGGTCGCGTGCTGGCCGAAGGTCCTGATCGCCAGGCTGTACACCGGCTCGGGCAGCACGCCGCCGCGCGACAGGGCGTAGGCCACGTCGAAGGCGACGTTCTCCTCCGGCGACAGGTCCGCCGGCTTGAGATCGGCGGTCAGGGTCGACAGCCGCTCGGGGGTCATGCCCTCGCGTTCGGCCACGGCGATGTGGGCGTAGATCTCGTAGGCGGCGTCGAACCTTGCGCCCACCACCAGGATGGCGATCTGGCGGACGTTGTCGGGAAGCGTCGCCTCGGCGGTCATCGCCAGGGTGAAGTCCCAGATCGCCCGGCCGATCTTCGGCTCGTGCAGCCAGGGGTTCCACGGCCCCATCAGGGCGCCGTCCTCGCGCTCCACCTTGAAGGCGTTGAAGTTGCTGGCGATGCCCTTTCGCATGTCGTCGTAGAGCGGCTTCTGCTCTGCGGTCAGCTGGTCGGGCGGGATCAGGGGCAGGCGCATGGAAAGGACCTCGGGGGGGAAAGGCGTTGCGCAAAACACCCTCCGGCGGGCCGCCGTGGGCATGGTGGTTCCAGGCGCATCCACCCATCCGCCCGGGATCTCGCCCGGTGCGGCGGCGATCATGGCCTGCCGCGGGCGGGACGGTCACGTCGGATTCCGGCGTTTTCGCCCCGCCTCACGGCGGCTTGATCAAGGCTCAGCTTGCTCCGCGGGACCTGCCCGCGGGCGCTGCGCCCTACGGCTTGTAGTTCAGGTCGATCGAGGCGACGCCGACGGCGAGGTTGATGCCGGGGTTGCCTTCGACGCTCAGTGGCGCGAGCTGGATGGTCTTGTTCGAGCCGCCGACGAGGGCGTTGGCGCTGCCGCCGACGCCGGCCGAGGCGCCCGCGCTGACGCCGCCATAGCTGCCGGCCAGCGAACCGGAGGCCAGGTCGTTGGTGGGGGCGAACACCGTCCACACCATCACGCCGCCCTTCTGGAAGCCGATGTCGACGCCGTACTTGTTGATCTTGCCCTCGTAGTTCTCGCTGACGCCGGGCTTGGGCGAGAAGGTGCAGTTCAGCTCGCGGCTCGACCCGAACACCAGACCCCAGCCGCTGGAGACGTTGCAGGTCAAGACGCCGACCTTCACCCCGCCGGACTCGGCGTGGGCCTGGGCGGCGAAGCTCAGCGCGCCCAGCACGGCGGCGGCGGCGAGGGCGGTTTTGGCTTTGGACGCAAGACGCATTGGGGGGAAGCCTCCTGATGATGATGGTTCATTGAACACGGTTCTGTGAATATTAGCCAGAGGGCGCATGCTGACGCTTGTCTGTCCTGGCGGTTTTCGAACCGTCGTGCGGCGGGCTGCAGGGCGGGGGCTGGCCGGGGGCGGCCGACTCCTGCTACGGAACGGAGCATGAACCCTGGTCTTCTGATCGCCATCGCCGTCTGCGCCGTCGCCGCCGTGGTGATGGGGCTGTGGGCCCTGGCCGAGCGCGCCCGCGCCGCGCGGGCGGAGGCCCAGGTCCTGGCCCTGTCCGGCCGCGCCGTGGAGGCGGAGGCTCGCGCCAGGCTGCTGGAGGCCCAGCCGGAGCTGATCCGGGCCCAGGCGGCGCAGTCGGCCAATGCGGTGGCCGAGGAACTGGTCAAGCGCGCCACCGAGAGCTTTCAGGCGCAGGACCGGCTGGCCCAGGCCAAGCTGGAGGCCCAGCTCAAGCCGGTGGCCGAGACCCTGGCCAAGGTGCAGGAACAGGTGGCCGCCGCCGAGAAGGCGCGCGCCGAACAGGCCGGCGGCCTGAAGGCGCAGATCGAGCAGATGCTCACCGCCTCGGCCGCCACCCAGGCGGAGGCGCGCAAGCTGTCCAGCGCCCTGCGGCGCGGCGCCGGGGTGCAGGGACGCTGGGGCGAGCAGACCCTGGTCAACGTGCTGACCGCCGCGGGCCTGCACCAGCACTACGACTATGAGGAGCAGCCCAGCCTCGACACCGAGGAGGGCCGCCGCCGGCCGGACTTCACCGTGCGCCTGCCCGGCGGCGGGGTGTTCGTGATCGACGCCAAGTGCTCGCTGAACGCCTATCTCGACGCCCAGGACGCCCCCGACGAGGCCGGCCGCCAGGCGGCGCTCGCCCGGCACGCGGCCAGCGTGCGCGCGCACATCGCCGGCCTGTCGGCCAAGGCCTACTGGGACCAGTTCAAGGTCGAGGGCTCGCCCGACTTCGTGGCCATGTTCGTGCCCGGCGACGTGTTCCTGGCCGCCGCCCTGGACCAGGCGCCGGACCTGATGACCGAGGCCATGGACCGGCGCGTGCTGCTGGTCACGCCCACCACCCTGTTCGCCCTGTGCAAGGCGGTGGCCTATGGCTGGCGGGTGGAGGAGCAGGCCAAGGGCGCGGCCAAGATCGCCGACCTCGGCCGCGAGCTTTACAAGCGCATCGCGGTGATGGGCGGTCACGCCCTGCGGCTGGGCAAGTCGCTGGAGGATTCGGTGAAGCGCTACAACGAGTTCGCCGGTTCGCTGGAGACCCAGGTGCTGACCCAGGCCCGCCGGTTCGAGGACCTGGCCGCCGACCACGTGGGCAAGGAGATGCCGGTCCTGCCGGCCCTGGACACGGCGGTGCGGCCGCTCAGCAAGCTGGCGCCAACTGACGCACGCCCGGCGCAAGTCTTGACGGTGGATCAGGAGCTTACTACCTCGGCGGAATGACTATCCGCCCCATCCTGACCGTCGACGCCGACATGGCCGTGCTCAAGCAGGTCTCCGCCCCCGTGGACCGGGTGGACGATGATCTGCGCGCGCTGATGGATGACATGCTGGAGACCATGTACGACGCCCCCGGCATCGGCCTGGCCGCCATCCAGGTGGGCGTGCCCAAGCGGGTGATCGTCATGGACCTCGCCCGCGGCGAGGAGGAAGAGCCCCAGCCGCGCTATTTCGTGAACCCGGAGATCCTCTGGGCCTCGGAAGACACCCTGCCCTACGAGGAAGGCTGCCTGTCGATCCCCGAAATCTACGACGAGGTGGAGCGCCCGGCGAAGGTCCGGCTGCGCTACCTCGACTACAACGGCGCCGTCGTCGAGGAAGAGGCCGAGGGCCTCTACGCGGTCTGCATCCAGCACGAGATGGACCACCTGGAAGGCGTCCTCTTCATCGACCACCTGTCGCGCCTGAAGCGCGAACGCGCGGTCAAGAAGGTGATCAAGGCCGCCAAGGCGGCCTGAGCCGGCGCGTGGGCGCCTGAACCCCTCACCCTCCCGATCGCTGGTCGCGATCGGGCCCCTCCCTCTCCCTATGGGAGAGGTGTTTTTTTCAATCCAATCAGAGGGATGGCGCCAGGCGTCGCCATTCTCCTTTACCTCTCCCACAGGGAGAGGGAGGGGCCCGAGGCCGGCGCGACAGCGACGGGCTTGGGAAGGTGAGGGGCTCCGCCGCCATAGCGGCTGGCGCGCCCTCAGCTGTCCGACTTGCGCTTCACCTCGTGCGCCGTGCCGCGCACGGCGGCGCGGGCCTGGTCGCCGGTCTCCTTCAGTTCGCGCTTGGCCTGGTCCGCGGTCTTCCTGACCTCGGCCCTGGCCTTGGCCACGTCGGCGCTGGCGGCGAGCTTGCGCACGCCGAGCCTGGCGTCGGCCACGACGTTGTGGGCGTCGCGCTGGGCCTGTGACTGGTCATGGCGGCTGCAGGCGCCGGCGGCGGCCAGGGCCACCAGGGCGGCGAGGGTGAGGATCGGGCGCATGGGCAGGTCTCCGTTGCTGTGCCAACGGCGCCCCACGCCCTCGGTTCCGCGCGGGGTTCCAGCCGCCGCCGCCAGTCGCTAAAGCCTTGCCCATGCGCATCGCCTTCCTGGGAACCCCGGACTTCGCCGTCCCGACCCTGGCCGCCCTGATCGAGGACGGCCACGACGTCGCCTGCGTCTATTCCCAGCCCCCCGCGCCGCGCGGCCGCGGCCAGGCGCTGCGGCCCTCGCCGGTGCACGCCTTCGCAGAGCGTCACGGCCTGACCGTGCGCACCCCGGTGTCGATGAAGGCGCCCGAGGAGATCGCCGCCTTCGCCGCCCTCGACCTCGATGCGGCGGTGGTGGTGGCGTTCGGCCAGATCCTCACGGCCGACGTGCTGAACGCGCCGCGCCTGGGCTGCTTCAACCTGCACGCCTCGCTGCTGCCCCGCTGGCGTGGCGCCGCGCCGATCCAGCGGGCGCTGATGGCCGGCGACGCCCAGACCGGGGCCGAGGTGATGCGCATGACCGAAGGCCTCGACGAGGGGCCGGTGCTGGCCACCACCACCCTGCGCATCGGCCCGCTGGACACCGCCGGCACGCTGCACGACCGCCTGGCGCCCGCGGGCGCGGCGCTGATGGCGCAGACGATGCGCCAGGTGGCCGCGGGGACCGCGCGCGAGACGCCGCAGCCGGCCGAGGGGGTCACCTACGCCAGGAAGATCCGCCCGAAGGAGGCGCGCATCCGCTGGGACCGCCCCGGCCAGGCGGTGGACCTGCAGATCCGCGGCCTGTCGCCGTTCCCCGGCGCCTGGTTCACGGCGCCCTCCGACAAGGGGTCCGTGCGGGTCAAGGCGCTGCTCTGCCGGTTCGAGGACACCGATGGGGATGCCGACGGCGCGCCGGGCGAGGTCCTCGACGACGACCTGCTGATCGCCTGCGGCGGTGGGGCGGTGCGCATCCTGCGCGCCCAGCGCGAGGGCCGCGCGGCCCAGGACGCCGCCGATTTCCTGCGCGGCTTTCCGGTCAGGGCCGGGACGGTGCTGGGCTGATGCCGCGCTATCGGCTGACGCTGGAATACGACGGTCGTCCGTACAAGGGCTTCCAGGCGCAGGACGGCCTGCCCACCGTGCAGGGCGCCGTCGAGGCCGCGGTCAAGGCCTTCACCGGCGAAGAGATTCGCCTGCAGGCGGCGGGGCGCACCGACACCGGGGTGCACGCCTCCGGCCAGGTGATCCACATCGACCTGACCCGGGACTGGCGGTGCGAGGTGGTGATGAATGCGCTGAACGCCCACCTCGTGCCGCAGCCCGTGGCCGTGCTGGACGTGGCCCTGGCGCCGCCACCCTTCCATGCCCGCTTCTCGGCCGCCGGCCGGCGCTACCTCTACCGCATCCTCAACCGCCCCGGGCCGCCGGCCCTGGACCAGGGGCGGGTTTGGCACGTCAAGAAGCCGCTGGACGCCGCGGCCATGCACGCCGCCGCCCAGGGCCTGGTGGGTCACCACGACTTCACCACCTTCCGCGACGCCGCCTGCCAGGCCAAGTCGCCGATGAAGACGCTGGACCAGGTGCGGGTGTGGCGCGAGGGCGACGAGGTGCGGCTGGCGTTCGCCTCGCGCTCGTTCCTGCACCGCCAGGTGCGCTCGATGACCGGCTCGATCGCCGAGGTCGGCGTCGGCCGCTGGGGCGCGGACGACCTGGTCGCCGCGCTGCAGGCACGGGACCGCACCGCCTGCGGCCCGGTGGCCCCGGCGCACGGCCTGTGCCTGGTGGGCGTGGATTATCCGGACACGGAGTAGGGGCCCGGACACCGCTTCTCTTCCCCCACTGGGGGAAGTACCCGCGAAGCGGGGGTAGGGGGCTCCAGCGGAGAGCGGACTTTCGCCCCGTCGCGGGCGCGCTTCAGCCCCCATCCCGGCCTTCGGCCGTACTTCCCCCAGTGGGGGAAGAGAAAGGGAGCTCCGCAAGGCCTGCCAAGGCCTTCACCTCTCTTTCGGAGGTGAGGCGCCGCCGCCGACCTCAGCCGAACTTCGCGAAATAGTCGGCGATCAGCCGCTTGTAGACGGCCGTCAGGGTGCGGATCTCGCTGACCGGCGCGCGTTCGTCGACCGCGTGCATGGTGGTTCCCACCAGGCCGAACTCGACCACCGGGCACAGGGCGCGGATGAAGCGGGCGTCGGAGGTGCCGCCGGTGGTGGAGAGGTCCGGCTCGACCCCGGTCTCGGCCTTCACGGCGCCGGCCACCACCTCGGTGAAGTCGCCCGGCGCGGTGAGGAAGGCCTCGCCGCTGATGTGGGTCTTCACCGTCACCTTGCCGGCAAAGCCCGCCCCGGCCTTCTCGCCCTCCTCGGTCAGCCACTGGGCCAGGGACGCGCCGGTGTGGCCGGGATTGAAGCGGATGTTCACCCGGGCGGTCGCCTGGGCCGGGATCACGTTGGTGGCGGCATTGCCGACGTCGACGGTGGTCACCTCCAGGTTCGACGGCTGGAAGCCCTGGTAGCCCTGATCCAGCACCTTGTCCTGCACGGCGGCCAGATAGCGGATCAGCACGGGAACGGGGTTGGCCGCGCGCTGCGGATAGGCCACGTGCCCCTGTCGGCCCTCGACGGTGATCGTGGCGTTGATCGAGCCGCGGCGGCCGATCTTGATCATGTCGCCCATGGTGGCGCTGGAAGTGGGCTCGCCCACCACGCAGTGGTCGATGCCCTCGCCCTCGGCCTGCAGCGCCGCCACCACGGCCTTGGTGCCGTCGACGGCGATGCCTTCCTCGTCGCCGGTGATCAGCAGCGAGATCGATCCGCGCGGCTCGCCGGCCGCCAGGGTCTGCGCCGTGGCGTCGATGAAGGCGGCGATGGCGCTCTTCATGTCCACCGCCCCGCGGCCGATCAGGATGCCGTCCTTCAGCGCCGCCTCGAACGGCCCGACGCTCCAGGCGCCCTCGTCGCCCACCGGCACCACGTCGGTATGGCCGGCGAAGCACAGGTTCGGCCCCTGCAGGCCGCGCCGGGCGTAGAGGTTCTCGATCTCGCCGAACTTCATCCGCCGGCAGGCGAAGCCCAGTCCTTCCAGGGCGCGCTGCACCACGTCCATGGCCCCGCCGTCGGCCGGCGTCACCGAGTTGCGGCGGATCAGCTCGCGGGTCAGCTCGACCGCATCGATAGGGACGATCGGGGGGGCAATGGTGACGGCGGTTGTCATGAGGCGTCCTTTACGGTGCCCTTCAGGCCGCCGCAAACCCCTGGGAACCTTGACGATGAAGAAGATCGACATCGACGCCATGCCCGTGCTGGCCGGCAGCAACTATCCCGCGCCGTTCAACCAACCCTGCGAGGGCCAGCTCTGCCGCCGCCTGGCGCGCGGCGCGGGCCTGACCCAGTTCGGCGTCAACCTGACCGTGATCCAGCCCGGGTCCTGGTCCAGCCAGCGGCACTGGCACACGCACGAGGACGAGTTCGTCTGGGTGGTGTCCGGCGAGCTGACCCTGATCACCGACGCCGGCGAGGAGGTGCTGCGCCCCGGCGACTGCGCCGCCTTCAAGGCCGGCGACCCCGACGGCCACCACCTGGTCAACCGCTCCGGCGCGCCGGCGACAGTGCTGGAGATCGGCACGGGGTACGCCGAGGACGTCTGCGACTATCCGGACATCGACATGGTCAGCAACCCCCACGGCCCCGGCTACCTGCACCGCGACGGCGCGCCCTATCCGGTGACGGAGGGGTAGGGGGGGGCCGCCCGCTCTTCGCCTCCCATCCCCCTTCTGTCATCCCGGAATCCGCGCAGCGGATATCCGGGACCGCGGCAGGCGTCGGCGCCCGCTACGTCCGAGAAACGTCAGCGCCTCCGGCGGTCCCGGATATGGGCTGACGCCCATTCCGGGATGACAGTGGGAGGGCGCTGTGTCGGGCGACGGGGCGCCGCCGCGCCCGCTATTCCCCCTCGCCGAGCTCGCGGGCCTCCTCCGGCAGCATGATCGGCACGCCGTCGCGGATCGGGTAGGCCAGGCGGGCGCCGCGGCTGATCAGTTCGCCGCGGGCGCGGTCGTACTCCAGCGGGCCGCGGGTGACCGGGCACACCAGCACCTCCAGCAGGCGCGGATCGACGGGGGCGGACTGCGGCGTGGAGTCGGCGGCGGCCTCGGGGGGAGCCGGTTCGGGGGTGATTTCGGCGTCGGTCATGGCGCCCGTCTACTGCAGCGAGGGCGGCTCGTCATCGTCGTCGTCGCCCAGGCCCGCCTCGTACAGCCCGGCATCGATCTCCAGCAGCGCCGCCAGGGCGGCGCGGCGCTCCTCCAGGCCGGGCGCCTCCAGCAGGGCCTGCTTCTCGGCGGGGTCGAACGGCAGCAGCATCGACAGGCTGTTGACCAGGGCCGGGGCGGGGGCGACGTTGACGGCCTCCCACTCGATGTCCAGGCCGCGCTGGTCGAGGTAGCGGCGCAGCACGGTCAGGAACGGCGCCCGCTCGAACTCGAGCTCCTCGACGTCTTCCTTCAGGTCGTGGGCGAACAGGCCGTAGTCCGCCTTGACCTGGCGATAGGGGGTCGGCGTCGGCAGCTCCTCGCCGACCTCGAAGCGGCACACCCCGGTCAGGGTGATCAGGTAGCGGCCGTCGCCGGTCTCCGAATAGCTGGTGATCCGCCCGGCGCAGCCCACCCGCGCCAGTTTCGGCCGGGCGCGCTCGCCGCCGGGGCGGGTCTGCACCATGCCGATCAGCCGGTCGCCCGCCATGACGTCGTCGATCATGTTCAGATAGCGCGGCTCGAAGATCTGCAGCGGCAGGGCGCCGCCCGGCAGCAGCAGGGCCCCGTCCAGCGGGAACACCGGGATCACCTGCGGCAGGTCCTCGATCTTGCGGTAGTTCCCGGCGACCATGGCGGCCCCCTTCTGCTGGCTCAGGAGAACAGGATCGCCGACAGCCGCCGCCGGCCCTGCTTGGTGATGTCGGAGGCCATGCCGGCGGCCTCGAACACCGTCAGCAGCTGCTTGCGCGCCGCCTCGTCGTTCCAGGCGCGGTCGCGTTCGATGATGGTCAGCAGCTGGTCCACGGCGCCCTGCAGGTCGCCGCGGCCGGCCAGGGCGTTGGCCAGTTCCAGCCGGGCCGCGTGGTCGTTGGGGTCGGCGGCCAGGCGCTGCTCGAATTCCGAGGTTTCCGACGGCGCCGCCTCGGCCAGCTTCAGCGCCGCGCGCACGCTCTCCAGATCGCCGTTCCTGGCGTCCGCCGGGGCCATCTCGGCCACCTCGCGGGCGCGCTCCAGGTCGCCGCCGTCGAGATAGCAGCGGGCCAGGCCGCCGATCGCCGCGACATTCTCCGGCTCCAGCTGTAGCACCTGGGCATAGGCCTGGGCGGCGCCGCCGATGTCGCCGACCTCGACCGACTCCCTGGCCATGGCCAGCAGCTCGTCGATGTCCGAGGGCGCGGCCGGCCCGGCCAGGCGGTCGATGAAGGCCTTCACCTGGCTCTCGGGCAGGGCGCCCATGAAGCCGTCCACCGGCCGGCCGTCCTTGAAGGCGTAGACCGTGGGGATCGACTGCACGCGCAGCTGGCCGGCGTAGACCGGGTTCTTGTCGACGTCGATCTTGACCAGCTTCACCGCCCCCTTGGCGGCGGTCACCACCTTCTCCAGCGTCGGGGTCAGCTGCTTGCAGGGGCCGCACCAGGTGGCCCAGAAGTCGACGATCACCAGCTGGTCGCGCGAGGCGTCGATCACGTCGGCCGCGAAGCTGGCGTCGCTGCCTTCCTTGATGAGGTCGCCGGCCGGCGCGGCTTGGGCGGTGGCTCCGATCAGGGACATGTCCCCTCCGTACTAAGGGTCTGGACTAAGGGTCTGGCCAGTCAATTCTGGAAACTGCGGCCTAAGATGGTCCCGCGCGGGCCGTCCTGCAACGCGCCAGAGAACGCTGGCGTCGTAGAAGGGTTCGATCCTCGGACTCAGGAGGTCTGCGCCGCGCCCTCGCCCACGCGGCTGAAGTCGACGATCTGCGGCTCGCGGCCCAGGGCGGCCAGGAACCGCCGGAAGCCGGCCTGGCTCAGGGTGGTGGTGGCGGTGTTGGTCAGCGGATGGAAATTCACGGGATCGGCGGCGGCCAGGGCGGCGTCCAGCACGAAGCGCACGCGGTGGTCCGGATCGTTGATCAGCGCCAGCGCGGTGACCGATCCCGGCGTCACCCCCAGGTGGGCCAGCATCAGCGCCTCATTGCCGAACGACAGCCGCGCCGAGCCGATCACCGGCGGCAGCCGCTTCAGGTCGATGCGCGTCTCGCCCAGGGCCGAGATCAGCCACAGCTGGTCCTTGGCGTCCTTCAGGAACAGGTTCTTGGTGTGCCCGCCGGGCAGGGCGGCCTTGATCGCCTCGCCCTCGCCGACGCGGAAGATCGCCGGGTGCTCCAGCGTGGCATGGTCGACGCCCTCCGCATCCAGGAAGGCCATCAGCTCGGCGCGGGTCTTCATGCGGCGCTCTTTGCACAGCGGCCGCCACGCGGCTAGAGGTTCGCCAAACCTAGAGTTCACCACCCCCGCCCAGGACACGCCATGCAGCTCGAGGCCTTCCCCACCAACGCCCGCCCGCCGGACATCGTGCCCGGCCGCCCGCAGCGCGCCTGGATGGACAAGTTCTTCGACCGCCATCCCTACCGCTGCCTGCCGCTGGCCATGGCCAACACCACGGGGTGGGAGATCCTCTGCCCGATCAGCTTCACCGCCGAATGGAACGGCGGCCTCAGCCAGGCGGACATCAAGATCACTCCGGACCATCCCGTGCCGAACCTGCACGAGATCGTCGTCAGCCACTTCAGCCACGGGGTGCTGACCTTCCACCCGCAGTACCTGTTCCGCACGCCCGAGGGCTGGTCGACCTGGGTGATGGGGCCGCCCAACCACGTCAAGGACGGCATCCAGCCGCTGATGGGCCTGGTGGAGACCGACTGGCTGCCGTTCCCCTTCACCATGAACTGGATCTTCACCCGCCCCGGGCGGGTGCGCTTCACCAAGGGCGAGCCGTTCTGCTTCATCACCCTGATGCAGGACAAGCCGCTGGAGGACTTCGACCTGGTGCAGAAGTCGCTCGAGCGCGACCAGGACCTGATCGGCCAGTACGAGGCCTGGCGGCGCCAGCGCGACGACTTCAACGCCAAGCTCTTCAAGCGCGAGTCCGGCGCGGTGAAGGAGGCCTGGCAGCGCTACTATTTCCGCGGCGAGCTGCCGGAAGACACCGGCCCGGCCCCCAAG
Organism: Caulobacter sp. KR2-114; assembly: GCF_049446115.1. Classification (NCBI taxonomy): domain Bacteria; kingdom Pseudomonadati; phylum Pseudomonadota; class Alphaproteobacteria; order Caulobacterales; family Caulobacteraceae; genus Caulobacter; species Caulobacter sp. KR2-114. The sequence goes on along the minus strand of NZ_JBMSEC010000004.1, from coordinate 423,109 downwards.
TCGCACACCAACAAGCGGCGGCTGAAGCCGCTGAAGCTGGGGTTCTGAAAACCGTCAGAGCCCCCTTGCAAACCGGGAAAGCCTCTGCGATAAGCCGCCTCCCGATCGGGCGGCCCACTGGGCGGCCCAGGAGCGCGGGCGTAGCTCAGGGGTAGAGCACAACCTTGCCAAGGTTGGGGTCGTGAGTTCGAATCTCATCGCCCGCTCCATTTTTGTTTAAGAGAATCAGGTGGTTGAGTCGGCCCGCAAGGGCCAATTTCTGATTGTCGGACAGGGCGCCGCCATCGCCCCCACGCCACGCCACGCCACGCCACGCCACGCCTCGTCCAAGGCCCGGTCTCGGCGCCTTTGAACGTCGGGCGCTGGGCTCCTCTCCCGCTCAGTGATGTGGAGCGAAGGGTGTCGCCTAATCGAGCCGCCCCTCAAGAGTTCGTCTGTGAGACGTCATTGCTCCATACGTGAAGATTGAGCCTCAGGCGACGAGCTGACTTGAGGGGTGAGTGATTTGGCGCCGGCGACAGCAGACCGCATGAAGTTCTAGTCATGGAAGCTCGCGCGCCTCCGTCTATGGAAGAGTTGTTCTTGAAGGGGCGCGTGGCGTTGCAACAAGCTGACGTCGCCGCCGCAGACTCTTCGTGCGCGCCCACGCCAGGCGGTATCGGCGGCTTTGGAACATGCTATCATCTCATGGTTGTGAGGGGCTCTAGCCTCCCGCTTGTCCGCCATTTTTGGAGCCATCGAGACCACGGGTGACACAAGCTTGAAATCTACCCGCCTGCTGGTTGAGTTTATCTCGTCAAGAGAGAAATTTACGACTGGAGAAAATTGTTTGAAGTGATATCGCCCTATGGGTGTGATACGGCGCTTATCAAGCGTAGGCGGGAGCGATCCCGCATATCGGGCGTAAGCGGGGGCGTTCATGCGTATCGTGGCGTTTGCTCGGCGGCTTGGTGTTCCCGTCGGCCTGGCTTCAAGCGTGCTGGCCATATTGCTGGGGCTGGTGACCGTGGCGGGCGCGCCGCCCCAGGCCCAGGCCCAGTCCCTGACGGGCAATTGCTGGAGCACGGTGATCCCCGGCGGCGGCGCTTGCTACAGCAATCCACAGCAGGCCTGCCAGCGGCAGTTCCAGGAATACGCGTACACCCACATCGGTCCCTATGAGCCCTACACCGATACCCAATACTGGTCGGTGAAGAACTGCCACTGGGTCTGGCACATCGGCGACAGCGGGCCGTCCGCCGTCTTCTACGTCTGCCCCGACGGATCCAGTCCCGTCAGCGGCAAGTGCCCCGGCCTGGACCAGGTCCCCTCGCAGCCGTGCAACTGCGGCCAGAACGGGGGCGGCACGCCGAACGTCTTGACGGACCATCCCATCGACATCCTGAGCGGCAACAAGTCGTTCCAGGTCGACGACTTTTCGACCGCGGACGGATCGCTGCGCCTGCACCGCATCTACAGCAGCCTGGGCTACCAGGGGGCGGCCAGCCAACCGATCGCCGATCCGCTGGGCATGACCAACTGGTTGTTCGACTTCCAGTACGAACTGCATCTGGGATCGGACTGGACCAACTACAGCATCCTGGCGCTGACGACGCCGGACGGCCGCGGACTGGCCTTCTACAAGGCTACCGACGGCACGCTGAAACCGTTCGTCAGCAGCAGCTACAGCCAGCCGCAGACCGACCTGACCCTGGCCTTCGTCGGCAGCTGGCCGGCTTCCCTCAGCACCCTGACCAGCGCCTCCACCCAGTGGACGCTGACCGACGGCGACGACACCACCTGGACCCTGCAAACCTTCCTGGATCCGCAGACCGGCCTCTACGACATCGCCCGGCCGGTGACGATGATCCGGCGCGACGGCGTGCAGTGGACCTTCTCCTACGCCACCCCCTACCAGCTGCTGGCGATCACCGACTCGTTCGGCAAGCAGATGACGTTCGACTGGATCGTCAACGATGCGCGGGCGGCCGGCGGATTTGCCGCGGTGCGGGCGATCTCGGCGGTGCACCTGCCGGGCGGCTACACCATCAAGTACAATTACGACACAGTCGGCTCATTCGGGACCGGCTTCGTCGAGCCGGACCGCCTGTCGCAGGTGCAGTACCTGGACGCCTCCGGCGTGGTGCAGGATCAGGTCAGCTACCAATACGGCAACGCCAGCTTCCCCAACGCCCTGACGGCGATCCTGGACAAGAATGGCGTGCAGCGCTGGTCAGTCACCTATGACAGCCAGGGTCGGGCGACGAACAGCACCGGCCCCTCTGGCGCGGACAGCGCGACCGTCGCCTACGGGACGATCAGCGCCGGTCCGTCGACGTTCACGCGCACGGTCACCAATGCGCTGGGCAAGCAGTTCACCTACACCTTCGCCCGGTCGAGCTCCAACCAGATCTCGCTGAGCTCGGTCAACAGCGCGGCCACCGCCAACACGCCCGCCACCACCACCGCGTACGCCTATGGCTCGGACAGCTTCGTCTCCTCGCACACCGACGAGAAGGGGGCCGTGACGACCTACACCCGCGATCCACGCGGCATGGCGGACCAGACCGTCGAGGCCAGCGGCACGACCTCGGCGCGCACCAGCACGACCACCTGGGACGCCACGCGCCGGCTGCCAAGCCAGGTCGTCGCGCCCGGGGTGACCACCAGCTACACCTACGACACCACCGCCGGCGGCGGCGCCGCGGGCGGCGGGGTGCTGAACAACAAGCGCTACTGGCGGATCCGGATCACCAATTCCAACGGCGCCTACGGGGGTGGCAACTACTACACCAACATCGCAGACCTGCAGCTGTATGAGACGGCCGGCGGCGGTGAGGCGGGGCGCACCGCGGCGGCGAACTGGACGTCGAACTACAACTCCAGCTATCCGCCGGCGAACGCACGGGATGGGGCGATCTCCACCGAGACGAGCCTGGTGAACGGCTCCAGCGGTCCGCCTTACACCAACACCTGGTGGATCTTCGACTTCGGCGCCGGGGTCTCGAAGACGATCCGCGGGGTCGCCGTCACCGCGCCCACCGACTCAACCACCGGGCCGCCCTCCGACTTCGCCGTGGAGTGGTCGCCGGACGGCAACACCTGGACGTCGGCCTGGACAGTCAGCGGTCAGACCGGCTGGAGCCTTGGCGAGACGCGGCTCTTCGTCGACCCGGCTTACAGCTACACGGGCTCGTTCTGGGGCAGCCATCTCTACTGGCGCGCCGAGTTCGGCTCACACGCCAGCGGCCAGTATTCCGTGGCGGAGCTGCAATATCACGCGACGCCCGGCGCCGCGGACGAGATCGGTAGCGCCACCGTCAGCGCCGCATCCTACTACACCGCTGGGCCCAATCCGCCGAGCTACGCGCACGACGGCAACGCCTCCACGTCCTGGCGGTCGACGTACACCAGTCCGGACCAGTGGATCCAATACCAGTTCGCCTCGGCGGTCCCCCTGGCCGAGGTGCGGCTGACCGCGCCCAACAACAGCACCTACGTCGAGACCGTGACGTCCGGCAGCATGGCCTATTCGGATGACGGGGTGACCTGGCGCGAGGCGTTCCCGCTGCTCCACCCCTCCGCCTGGACCTCCGGCGAGGCCCACACCTTCACCGACCCCTACTACCACTGATCGCAGCCCATGCGCTTGGAGTATCGTCCCATGTCTCGCTTGGTGACCCTGGGCTGTGCGGTGGCGGCGGCCATCTGGACCAGCCTCTTCTGCGGCGGCGCCGCGCACGCCCTGTCGACGGGCCGGCCGACGTCGATCGTCCAGACCGACACCACCAGCTTCACCACGCCCTACGCCACCAACGGGCGCACGCGCACCTGGAGCTACACCTGGAGCGCGGCGGGTCAGCTGCTGACGGCCACCGACCCCAACAGCCACACCACCACCTATACCTATAATTCCAGCGGCTACCTCGCGACGGTCACCGACGCCCTCAGCCACGTCACCACAGTCACCGCCTGGGACTGGCGCGGCGCCCCGACCTCAGTCACCGACCCGAACAGCGTCGTCACCACCTTCAGCTACGACATCCATGGCCGGGTGCTGACGGCGACCGTGAACCCGGGGGCCAGCCAGTCGCAGTACCAGTTCGCCTACACGGCGATGGGCGACGTCTCGCAGGTGACCCTGCCCGGCGGCGGCTACCTGCAGTACGCCTACGACGACGCCCGCCGGGTGACCCTGATCACCAACAACCGCGGCGAGACCCAGGCCTTCAGCTACGACGCCAACGGCGACCAGCTGTCGCAGACCACCAAGAACGCCTCCAGCACCATCACCCAGCAGCGCACCGCCGCCTACGACGAGCTGGGCCGGCTGCTGAAGTCGATCGGCGCTGCCGGCGCGGCGACCCAGACCACCAGCTTCGCCTACGACAAGCTGAGCAACCTGACCTCGACCACCGACCCGCTCAGCCACACGCGGCAGACGGCGTTCGACCCGCTGAACCGGGCGATCACCGACACCGATCCGCTCAGCAACACGGTGCAGTACGCCTACGACGGCCAGGACAACCTGACGACCCACACCGACGGGCGCAGCCTGGCCACCACCCGCACCGTCGACGGCTTCGGCCGGGTGATCCAGGAGGTCAGCCCCGACCGCGGGACGCGCAGCTACTGGTACGACAGCGCCGGCAACCTGACCAAGCTGGTGGACGGCGACAGCGAGGAGACCGACTTCGCCTACGACGCCCTGAACCGGCTGACGTCCAAGACCTTCCCGGGCGATGCGGCCGAGACGGTCACCTATACCTACGACCAGACCACCAGCGGCAACGCCGGCGTCGGCCGGTTGACCAATGTCGCCGAGCAGTCCGGATCCACCCACCTGACCTACGACGCCCAGGGGCGGCTGGTGGCCGACGCCAAGGTGATCCAGGGTAACGGCTACACCGTCGGCTACGCCTACGACGCCAACGGCAAGGTGATCCAGATCACCTATCCCTCCGGCCGCATCGTGCTGATCGCGCGCACCACCGACGGGCTGATCACCGGCGTCACCACCAAACAGACTGCCGGGTCCAGCGCGGTCAACGTGGCCACCAGCGTCACCTACGCGCCGTTCGGCCCGCTCACCGGCCTGACCTACGGCAACGGCCTGAACCTCACCCGCACCTACGACCAGAACTACTGGCTGACCGAGACCAAGGTTAACGCGGGAACCACCACCCCGCTCGACCTGGGCTTCCAGTGGTACGACGACGGCCGGATGGGCGAGGTGGACGACAACGCCGGGACCGGGCGCACCACCTACATCTCCTACACCAACGCCGGCCAGCTGAACTACACGAACGGTCCGTGGGGCCAGGAGTCGTACGCCTACGATGCGGCGTACAACCGGATCGGACTCTATTCGACGGTGGGCGGGGTCACGACGTCGAACAACGAGATCACCTGGGGCACGTCGAACCGGCTTGCCAACATCCAGGACAACAGCGGGACCATCAAGCGCAGCTTCGCCTGGCGCCTGGGCGGGGATCTCTACTCCGACAGCACCGTCGGTGGGGACAGCTACCAGTACAACTACAACGCCCTGAAGCGGGTGGTTCAGGTGCTGAAGAACGGGTCCGAGGCGGGGACCTACGGCTACGACTACCAGGGCCACCGGGTGTGGCGCAGCGTGGACGCCTCGGGGGCCAACACCCAGTACGTGTTCGACACCGCCGGCCACCTGCTGGCCGAGCACAACGGCTCAACCGGGGCGGTGCAGAAGGAATACATCTGGCTGGACGACCTGCCGGTGGCGGTGGTCGACTGGACCACGGGCTCGCCGTTTATCTACTACATCCACACCGGCCAGATGGACGAGCCGCTGGTGCTGACCAACGCCTCCAAGGCCAAGGTGTGGGACGCCTGGGTCAACCCCTGGGGCAAGGCGGGAACCTTCGGCACGCCCAGCGAGGCGATCGACCTGCGCCTGCCGGGCCAGTGGCTCCAGCTCGAGACCAACGGCCTGCATCAGAACTGGCATCGCGACTACGACCCCAGCATCGGGCGGTATGTGCAGGCCGACCCTCTGGGGATCGCGGCGGGACAGAATGTATATGCCTATGCCAACAACGATCCCCTGGATTTCAGCGACCCGCTGGGTCTCGTGCCCAATCCGGCGGAGGCAACCTGTGTCGACCCCGCTCAACCGGTTTGCTGGGTAGGTGCTGCCGCGGACGCGATCAGCGACGCTGTTGCTGCCGCAAAAGCGGCCCAGGCCGTTGCGGATCAGTTGAAGAAGAAGAAGGATTGCGATTGTGAGAGGCTTCAACGCCAGATCTATGAGGCGATGTCGATGGTGGTAAAGAGAATCGCCGACCTTGCAAATGATCGGCACCAGCTATTCGGCGGCAGCTTCAATCGTCCCGGCCCAGGCGCTCCCAAAGGCTCGGGCTCTTGGCAAGGGCACGTTCAGCAAGCGGAGGGCTGGCAGACCCGTTTGAAAAATCTCATCCGGGAAGCTCGGATGAAAGGATGCAAAGTGCCATATGGGGCCGACGCGATAGCAAACCTGGGCATTCCAATAAATCCGATGGGGCGATTCTAGATGGCGGCGGTGGCGGACCGCATAGCGATGCTCTTGAGTGCCGATTGGTTCGCAGAGGCTGCGCGGCGGAACTTCCCTATTCTCGAAGGTCTCGAGGGGCTTCGCGAGGAATGCCGTTCTATTGTTAAGGGGTTCATGCGTGGAGAGGAGGTTTACTGGTGTGTAGACTTTTCAAAGGAGCGAGTCTTTAGTACAGTCAATATGCTATCATCTGCGATAGATCGAAATGTTTCGGGAGGGTATATAGATTTTGTTGCGAAAGACATTATTGAATACGACATAAATCCATCATCTTTTGGTGGGGCGGTGCCGCAATACACGGATTTTTGCCGGTCAGTGATGTCTGGCAATATTGAATATCCGGCGAACGAGTCGAGGTCGAAGCTCGTATCGGAGATATTCAATGAGATGATTGTTGATGTCGATTTTGATCTATTGCGGCAAAACAGCGGATCGCCCTGGGATTCTTGGCTTGTTTCGCTAACTAGCGATATTCCGAGCTATCTGTCTGACTTTATGTCGGAATCTGTAGTTGGTAGAATTGAGCTATTTCTAGTTTGGTCATTCATAAGAGAGCGATACGACGCGCAATTTCTGTCAGAATTCACGAGTTGGGTTTCAGCGGAAATGTCACGGCTCTGCGGTAGAGAAGTTTCACCTCCGAAGTGGATGTAAGTTCAAGATCAATCTGCTTGGGCGCGCGGGCCCTGGCATCTCAGCGAGGACTGCGATTGTGGGGTCAGGGTTAAGCGAGCTTACAAGGGGGTGTGACAGGCGGCGCGCCGCGGCCAGCCCACCCGGGCGGCCAGACGCGCCGGCCAGTCCGCGGCCTTAGTAGCCGCGCCTCGCCAATCACCCGGCGGCCGTCGCGGCGCTCGGCCTGATACGTCGACCATGTTGCGCACCAGCTCGCGCGCGTCGGTGAAGGCGATGAGGCCGGCCTGCAGGGCCATCATCTCTGCCAGCGCATTGGATGGTGATTGAGCTGGGGCGGTCCGTGTTGTTCGTGCCCACAGGTGACGGCTCCCGCCTGTGTGACCGACATTACTCATCCAGCTGAACTACACGAACGGCCCTTGGGGCGAGGAGTCGTACGCCTACGATGCGGCGTACAACCGGATCGGCCTCTACACGACGGTGGGCGGGGTCTCGACGTCGAACAACGAGATCACCTGGGGCACGTCGAACCGGCTGGCCAACATCCAGGACGCCAGCAGCAGCATCAAGCGCAGCTTCGCCTGGCGCCTGGGCGGGGATCTCTACTCCGACAGCACCGTCGGCGGGGACAGCTACCAGTACAACTACAATGCCCTCAAGCGGGTGGTTCAGGTGCTGAAGAACGGGTCGGAGGCTGGGACCTACGGCTACGACTACCAGGGCCACCGGGTGTGGCGCAGCGTGGACGCCTCGGGGGCCAACACCCAGTACGTGTTCGACACCGCCGGCCACCTGCTGGCCGAGCACAACGGCTCAACCGGGGCGGTGCAGAAGGAATACATCTGGCTGGGCGACCTGCCGGTGGCGGTGGTCGACTGGACCACGGGCTCGCCGTTTATCTACTACATCCACACCGGCCAGATGGACGAGCCGCTGGTGCTGACCAACGCCTCCAAGGCCAAGGTGTGGGACGCCTGGGTCAACCCCTGGGGCAAGGCGGGAACCTTCGGCACGCCCAGCGAGGCGATCGACCTGCGCCTGCCGGGCCAGTGGCTGCAGCTCGAGACCAACGGCCTGCATCAGAACTGGCATCGCGACTACGACCCCAGCATCGGGCGCTATGTGCAGGCCGATCCGCTGGGGATTGAGGCAGGGCAGAATCCTTTTGCTTATGCCTATGACCAACCCTTAACGTATTCCGACCCTGAGGGCCTATGTCCGGCGGAGTGCAAGAAGCTTCGAGGCGAGATCTTTTTGCAATTTGCGAAACTACAGAAAGAATTTCTTAAGTATGACCCGGTGGAAGACGCGAAAGGCGGGTTTCGAATGAGGGGGGGCGGCTAACAGTCCCGGGTGGGCACTACGCAGAGATCCTGGATTTGCAACAGGGTCTGAGGAACAGATTGTATAAGTGGTACAAGCTGAGATGCTGGGAGGATGATGACGATGGACCTGGCCTACCGCCGATACCGCGTTCCATCGATGAGGCGTCGCGCCGGCCAGTGGCTAAGCCCAAGATTCGCCCCCCAGGTGTGCCCTTCGTGCCTTTGCCAATTGTTGCGGGTGAGGGCGCTGGAGAGGGCGTTGCAATCGGCGAAGCCGCCCTCGAAGCCCTCGGACTCCTTCTTGCATTCTAAAAAATTGAATGAGCGCCGTCATGTCAGTGCTAGTTGAGATCATTAAGTCTGGAGAGTGTGATCGCATTGCTTCCGTCCCCAATATAGGCAGGCTCATCGACGAGCCCGACGACCAGCTCACACCCTTGCTGTGGTCGATCATACTTGGAAATTCGCTCTGTGCGCATGAGTTGATGCGACTCGGGGCTGATCCATCCATTGGTGACGAAGACGGCCTCACGCCCCTCATGTACGCGGCCCAGAACCATGACCTTGAAGCGGTCTGCGCCTTGATCGCCCATGGTGCCGATGTGAACTCAACATCCGTTGATGGGCTCACCTGTCTTATGCGGGCGGCTGCTGTAGGAGACGGCGATATCGTGAAGGTTATCCTTGAAAAAGGGGGCGACTGTCACAAGGCTGACGGCGCGGGTAGAACCGCCTTGCATTGGTCCGCTACTGAGCATGACTGTCCGAACGTCCTGAAAATGCTTCTCCAGGCTGGCGCTCCGGTGGATGCACTAACAATGCCGATGGGTTGGAGCCCTCTGATGTACTGTTCTTGGTTGGGGCGAGAGGGAATGGTCCGAGAGCTTCTGGAATTTGGTGCCAATCCGGCGATCCTCAGTGCGGATGAGAACAAGTCTGCTGCCGATTTGGCGCGCGAAGCTGGCTTTGTCGAGTTGAGCGATTCTATAATCCAATATACCGATTTAAGTCGGGGCGGCGATTAGGAGGGCCGTAACGATGGGAAGGCGTCAATGCCTCTGTCGTAACAGATAGAGTTGTCATGTTATTCTTGCTTTTTAGGATGATCCTTCTGGAGCTAAGGTCTCCAATGATCTGGATATTGAGTTGGATTCCGCTTAACGTCTTGATCTTGCTTAGCGGAAGTTTGCCAGACTTGTTTATGATCTGGGTGGCGTTGGGGATTCAGGCCTTCATTTTGTTGATGGCTGTGGTGAATGATATTTCAAAGATCAGGAAGTTCGGCGGCGGTGTAAGCGCCTCTTGTGCGCGGTCGGGTGTCGATCAAGTTGCTTTCCTGCGTGAATACTCACTTTGGGCTGACGGCTTCAAGCGTCAGTAGGTGGTGCCAACATTGGATTTGCTGGCGTAAGCGTCTGCGGTTCCCGAAACCTCGAATTTGAGAAGATGGAAGCGCGTCTTGCCCCGCCCTTCCTCCCCCCAAGCCGCCGGCCGGCAGCCCCGGCCAGCCCCATCCTCGGGGGCGAGGTCTGCAAGTCACGCCCGCGCTTGCAGCGAACCCGCGGCGCCCAGGTCGTCGTGGTCTTGAAGTCGAATCCCCCCAATCACCCGCCTTCCGCCGCGGCGCTCGACTTGCACCACCACGTCGACGCTCGCGCACGTCGGTGAAGGCGACCCGAGGTCGGCCTGCAGCGCATCATCGCCAGCTAAGTCAGAGCCTTGTCGGGGCTGTCGGCGTGCGGGGTGGCGATCGATCTGGGGTGGTCGGTCTTGTTCGCCCCCGCGGGTGAAGGCTCCTGCCTGTGTAACCGGCATTGCTCGCCCAACTGAACTACACGAACGGCCCTTGGGGCGAGGAGTCGTACGCCTACGATGCGGCGTACAACCGGATCGGGCTCTACACGACGGTGGGTGGGGTCTCGACGACCAACAACGAGATCACCTGGGGCACGTCGAACCGGCTTGCCAACATCCAGGACGCCAGCAGCACCATCAAGCGCAGCTTCGCCTGGCGCGTGGGCGGGGATCTCTACTCCGACAGCACCGTCGGTGGGGACAGCTACCAGTACAACTACAATGCCCTGAAGCGGGTGGTTCAGGTGCTGAAGAACGGGTCGGAGGCTGGGACCTACGGCTACGACTACCAGGGCCACCGGGTGTGGCGCAGCGTGGACGCCTCGGGGGCCAACACCCAGTACGTGTTCGACACCGCCGGCCACCTGCTGCCTTGAATCCAATCAGGGCGCCCACGATGGCGCCTGATCCGGCCGGATCGGCATAGGTCTGCGCAAAGGCCGGGGCGGCCGCAGCAACCAGCACGCCAGCCCCGACGGCGACTGACAACATCTAACGCTTCAAGATAAACTCCCGCTACGCGCGTGCTTGCGCAGACCCCTATAGCCGCGTTGGGCCAAACCCGTTCACGTGGAAGGAGCGCGACCTGGCACGCGAACGCCGATGCCCACACAGCCTACGGTATCGGTTCGCACGAGGCGAGAGCAAGAGACTTGCGGCCCCAACTGCTCGCCAAAGCTTCCAGAAAAGCTGCGCAAAACCGGATGTCCAGGACTGGTTCGCCCGGGCTTCCGCAGAACCCATGGAGGAGGAGAAGGCGGGCCTCCAAGGCGTTCGTCGAGCAAGCTGAATAGTCGTCGCTCCCTTTCTTGTTCGCTCGCCAAGTCAGTTTCGCGCTCCGCAGAGACACAATCATTCGGCGACCGGGATCTCGGCGGTGGTGACTAAGGCTTTCGATGCCATAGGTTGATAAGAACTCGTCAACCGGGAAATTTGCGACCGAAGGAGAATTTCAAGCGAGGCAGTCGCGCATCGAGCGTGCTACCCGTGACCGCCCGGAAACGCCATCGTGCAACCCAGGGGGCGGCGCCACAAAGTTGAAACAATTCATTTATCAACTTTGGATTCACATATCCTCAGGATTGTAACGCCAGTCGTTGTCTCGCTTAGAGACGTGCTGGAACTGCGTGCATGGCCTCCGTTGCTGACCTATCGCCGGGCTTGCAGGCGGGCGCGGCGCTCGATCGTTCGGACCGTCGCGCAAGCCGGTTGATCCTGCTGGCGATGCTGCTGCTGGTGGGGTTGGCGTCGGTGCAGCGGGCGTTGACCAAGCCGATCGACGTGGGCTTCGACGAGCTGGCGCACACATCCTACATCGCACAGCTGCAGTCCTCGGACGTGCTGTGGGTCGACCTCGGCCGGCTGCACAGCCTGGACGCGAGAACGATGCGGTTGACGCAAGGCGCCAGCTACCTAAACCACCCGTCGTTCTACTATCGCCTGGCCGCATGGGCCGGGCCGGGCGTCGAGGGCGACCGCGGCGCGCTACTGGTCCACAGGTTGATGAACGTGGCCATCGTCCTGGCCGGCGTCTGGGCGCTGCTGGTCGCGCCGGTGCGCGCCGGCTGGACCGTGCTCCAGCGGTACGCCTACAGTTTTTCCCTCGTCACCATACCGGTGCTCGCGCCGCTGGCCGGAAGCGTCAGCAATGACAACCTGGCCTTCGCTGGCGGCGCCCTGGCGATCTGGGGCGCCTTCCGCCTGTTCGAAGATGCTCCCTGCGAGGCGGTCGCGCAGACATCCCGCCGCTGGGGCCTGGGGCTGCTGTGCCTGGGCGTGCTGATCGCGGGGCTTACCAAGCTGACCGGCATGATGCTCGTGGGCGGATTCGCCCTGACGCTGGGCGTGGCCCTGACGATGCGGCGCAAGCTATCGCCGGGCTCACTGGCCTGCATCGTGGCGGCGGTCGCCCTGGCGTCTATCCCCTATGTCGCCTTCGTCCTTGCCTATGGGAGTCCCGCGCCCAACACGCCGGCCCAGGCGGCCATGCTATTGCAAGGCAGCATCCGCACCGGCTGGAACGCCGCGCCGCGCCTGGGGCCAGCCGCCTATGTCTGGCACTTCCTGCAGGAATTCTTCCTCAGCTGGCTACCCACCCTGGACAGTCGCAGCGCCCTCAACCTGACCGCGGCGGTCTTGCCGGCCATGGTGGTTGTCCTGGCCGGGGCGGGGGCAGGCATTGCGGCGCTGCGTCTTCGCGCCCCGGGCGGCCTCTCGGCTCCGGGGGCCATAGCCGTCAGCGGCCTGGTGGCCACGGCGGGAACCTTCGTTGTCCACATCGCCTTCAGCTACCAGCGTCACCTGCAGACCGGATGGCTGCTGGATGCCGCGCCCCGCTACTACCTGCCGCTGGCGGCGGCCGTGCCGATTGCGGTGATCAACCTGACCGACGCCCTGCCCGCGCGCTGGCGACCTTGGGCGGTGGGTCTGTTCCTGGCGGAGCCGGTGGCGTTCGCTGTGCTCGCGACGCCCTTGCGCTGAGACGCCCCTCTCGGCCAGGGCAGGCTGGGGTGGCGTCGCCGCTCGCCGCGCCCGCCCCCCCCGACCGCTACCCGCCCCTCCATGCCGGGCCAGTGAGGCTGCGGGAGGCCGGGCCTCAGAGCCCGAAGGGATAGGTCTCATCCTCGCCCGTCGAGGTGACGGCCGGCAGAGGCGTGGACGCGCGGCTCTCGTCGAACCAGACGAAGCCGCCGTACGGATCGGACAGGGAGGCGTGCGCGTAGTGACTGGCGCGTTCGCTTTCCGGTCGGCAGGCGACGCCGATGTAGCGCTCCAGGCGCGCCGCCCTGAGCGAAGGCCACGCGATCTGCGAGGGTCCGGTGGTCAGCATCCTCGTCAATATGGTCCGCCACGCGGTGACGTATGGCGCGAGCTCGACATCGGACAGCTCTGCCGCGAACGGTTCGGCGACGAACAGGGCTTCGAAGGAGTCGGGCCCGCTTCGATGGCGGCGATGCTGGGCGCCCCACGACCGGGCGGCGGCGGCGCCGGGCGCCCGGCGCGGGGCAGTTTGGCTTCGAACCAGTCGCCGGCCAGGGCCATCACCTGTTCCAGCGTCCCCGGCTCCTCGAACAGGTGGCCGGCGGTCGGGACGAGCTCCAGGGCCTTGTCACAGGTGAGTTGCGCATAGGCGCGCCGGTTCAGCTCGATGACCGCCTCGTCCGCGCCGCCGACGATCAGCAGCGTCGCCGCGCGGACATTGCGCAGCGCCTGATGCGCGAGGTCCGGCCGCCCGCCGCGCGAGACCACCGCCCCGATCCTCGCGCCCGGCCTTGCCGCCGCCACCAGCGCGGCCGCCGCGCCGGTGCTGGCGCCGAACAGGCCGACGGGAAGGCAAGCCAGGCCGGGCTGCTCGTCGATCCAGGCGGCGGCGTATTGCAGCCGGTCCGCAAGCAGCTCGATGTCGAACACCTTCCGGCGATCCGCCGCCTCGTCCTCGCCCAGCAGGTCGAACAACAGGGTGGCGAATCCCCGGCGGTTCAGATCGTCGGCGACGGCGCGGTTGCGCCGGCTCAGACGACTGGAACCGCTGCCATGGGCGAACAGGACCACGCCCCGCGCCTCTGAGGGACTCTGCAGATCGCCAGCCAGCCCAAGCGGCGGCAGCCGCACCTGGCGATGGTCGATCGTGGGGTCGGCGGCCGCCGGCGCGGCCCAGACCCGACCCAGCAGCGCGACGGTCTCCTCGTCGGTGAGCTGGTGGAAGTCGTCGTAGAAGGCGCCCACGCCGTAGAACGGGTGCGGCGTCTCAAGACAGATCACCTCGTCGGCCTCGGCGCGCATCGGCCCGAGCGCCTCCTCCGGCGCGACCGGAATCGCCAGGACCACCCTGGCCGCCCCCTGGCGGCGCAGCGCGCGCAAGGCGGCCTTGGCGGTGGCGCCGGTGGCCAGGCCGTCGTCGACCACGATCGCGGTGCGGCCGGCGGGGCTGACGCGGGACCGCCCACCCAGGTACAGGGCCCGCCGCCGTTCGATCTCCGCCAGCTCGCGCCTGCGCGCCTCGTCGAGAAAGGCCGGGGTCGCGCCGGTCGACGCTTCGACGTCCTCATTGACGACGGTCTGCGGCGCCTCGCCGTCGACCACGGCGGCCAGGGCGAGCTCAGGCTGGCCGGGTGCGCCGATCTTGCGCACCAGCACCAGGTCGAGCGGCGCCCTGAGCGCCCTGGCGACCTCGACCGCGACCGGTACGCCGCCGCGGGGCAGGGCATAGACGGCCGGCCGTTCGAAGCCGAGCGGCCGAAGCCTGGCCGCCAGCCGGCGGCCCGCATCGGCGCGGTCGAGAAACAGCGAACGGGGGTTGGCGGCTGACATCAGCATCGTCCTGTGGCCACGGGACGGGGTCCGATGGCTCCGTCCGGGAGCGCCACGTGCGCGGGTTCGCGCGGGGCGCGTCGGCCGTGGAGGGCATCCTGCACGTCCATGATCTTCTCCGGCTCAGCAAGACGTCCGAAGATTTCGCGCCTCGTGAGGGCAATGGACCATGATCTGCGTCAAGCCGGATCGAAGAGCGCCTGCGGCATCCGGACTCCACGGAACGCCGGGTTCTTCTGGTTGACGTCGATCAAGGCGGCCCGCACGCCCCCAGGTCGATACTTGGTCGACAGGAAAGGCGACCGCGCGAGGACTTCGTCATGCCAGAGCTCAGTCCTGACACCGCCTTTGCCATTCTGGAGATGGCGCGCGTGCTCGACAGCAAGGTCGAGGAGACCGACCCGCGCTCAGCCTCGAATCCGAGCGACGACAACGGCGTCGACGGCCTCGAAGCCCGGGCCTCCGACCCCACGCGCCTCGAACTGACGTCAGCGATCCAGGATCTCAACGAGGACGAACAGCTTGATCTGATCGCGCTGATCTGGATCGGGCGGGGAGACTTCACGCTCGCGCAGTGGGAAGAGGCGCGCCAGAGCGCCCGCGACATCGGCCGGGCGCGGCTTCCTCGCTACGTCGCCGAGATTCCGCTCGTCAGCGACTACCTCGACGACGCGCTGTCGCAGCTGGGCTTTTCCCTTGAGGACTACCTTGCAGCACACTGAACCAGGGACCGGCGCCGCAGGCTTGCTTGCTCTGGTCGCCGCGGTGCTGCTGATCGCCCCGCCCGCCATCGCGGGGGGCGCATGCGGCGTGGTCGGCGCGACGGCCGACGTGCATTGCAGCGCCCCTCACCCCGCGGCCGGACAGGCGTTCGAGGGCGTCGTGCTGCACGTCGTCGACGGGGCAACCTTCTGCCTGGCGCAGGGGCCGACACCCGACCGCTGGATACGCGTCAGGCTTTCCGGCGGCGAGACGGGCGGACGCCGCGCCCTGATGGCGGCCGCCTTCGCCAGGTCGCTGGTGTGCGTGGCCTCGCGGGACGCCGGACAGGCCGTCGAGGCCACGTGCTTCGTCTCGGGCTCGAACCTGACGGCGTTGAGCCGCGACCCGGCCGTGCTGGCCCAGGCCGCCGACTGGCGATGACGCCGTTGCGCCCGGTCGGCTTGAACATGGATCGGCCTGAGCAGGCCTGAGCTTCCTTCGCGCGCATTCATCGCCGCCGCGCGACCTTCCGATGCAACCCTTGTATAGTGCGGCGCCTGTTGGTCTTGTGGCGGGTTGTGACCATCGGGGGACACGATGGATTGGTTCAGCTCCGTTTTCAGCACCGCAGGCTTTCTGCCTCACGGCTATTGCATCCTCTGGCGGCCCGACATCCTGACGCTGCACGTCGTGTCCGACCTGGTGATTGCGATCGCCTATTTCAGCATTCCGGGGGCGATCCTGGCGTTCGCCAGAAGCCGCGCCGACCTTACGGCCGAAGAAAAGCGTATCGCGCTGCTGTTCGGCCTCTTCATCACCGCGTGCGGGGTCACCCACCTGATGAGCATCGTCGTGCTGTGGCGGCCGCTCTACGTCCTCGACGGGCTGGCCAAGGCTGTCACCGCACTGGCCTCGATCGCCACGGCCATCGCCGTCTGGCCCCTGCTTCCGCGGCTGATGCGCATCCCTTCGCCCAGCGCCCTGGCCGAGGCGAACCGGCGGCTTGAGGAAGAGGCGAGCGCCCGGCGGGCCGCGCTGGAAGCCCTCGGCGCGGCGCGGGACTCCCTGGAGGCGCAGGTCGAAGCGCGGACGCGCGAGGCCCGCGAGTTGTCCAGCCGCCTGACCGCGGTGCTCGACACCGTTCCGGACGCCATGATCGTCATCGACGAAAGGGGCGCGATCCAGTCGGCCAGCGCCATCGCCGAGCGTGTCTTCGGATACACGCGGGCCGAGATGGTGGGGCGCAACGTCAGCATGCTGATGCCCGAGCCCTACCACGGTGAGCACGACGGCTACCTGGCGCACTACCTGGCGTCGGGGGAGCGCCGGATCATCGGCATAGGGCGCGTGGTCATGGGGCGCCGCGCCGACGGCGGCGTGTTCCCGATGGAACTCGCGGTCGGCGAACTGAAGCTCGACGGCGCTCGCCAGTTCACCGGGTTCGTCCGCGACATCACCGAGCGCCAGGAGAGCGAGCGCCGGCTGCAGGAGCTGCAGTCCGAACTGCTGCACGTCTCGCGTCTCAACGAGATGGGGCAGATGGCCTCGGCGTTCGCCCACGAGCTCAACCAGCCGCTTTCGGCCGCCAGCAACTACCTGTCCGGTGCGATACGGCTGCTGCACAATGGTCAGACCGCCCGCGCCGCCGAGGGCTGCGCCCGAGCCGTCGAACAGATCGGCCGAACGGGAGAGGTGATCCGGCGGTTGCGCACCTTCGTCGGCCGTGGCGATGCGACCCGACAGGTCGAGGACCTGGCCAAGCTGGTCGAGGAGGGCAGCGCCCTGGCCCTGGTCGGCGCCCGGGCCGACGGGGTGAAGGCTTCGATGCGGCTGTCGGACGAGGCGCCGTCCGCCGTGGTCGACAAGGTCCAGGTGCAACAGGTGGTCGTGAACCTCGTGCGCAACGCGGTCGAGGCCATGGCGCCCTCGGTGCGGCGCGAACTGACCATCTCCACCGCGGCCGGGGAGGCGGGCTTCGTCGAGATCGCGGTGGCCGACACCGGGCCGGGCCTCGCCCCGGACATAAGGGCCAAGCTCTTCCAGCCGTTCAACTCCTCCAAGGCCACAGGCATGGGCGTGGGGCTGTCCCTGTGCCGCTCCATCGTCGAGTCGCATGGCGGCCACATATGGGCAGAGGATGGCGCCGGCGGCGGCACGATATTCCGCTTCACCCTGCCGGCGACCTGAGCGCCGAACACCGCGCCGGGCGGGACGCCGCAGCCCCCGCAAAGACCCCGAGGGGCTGGCTCTTGATATGCCGCAAGGTCCGAAGGCGGCCGGCATGGCTCCCTGCGGTCGTGACTCGCAGACCGTCTTCTTCCAGGCCCGCGCCCGCCATGCCGCCCTCGCGGTTCGTGCAGAACGCCGTCATCGCCGGCAAGCTGCGCCACTACGCCCGGCTGCTGGAGGAGCAGCGCGCCAACCCTTTCCGCGTGCGCGCCTTCGCAAAGGCCGCCGACGTCGTTGCGGCGCTTCCCAGGCCGGTGGGCGACCTGCTTGCCGAGCAGGGCCGCGAGGGCCTCACCGCGCTGCCGGCGATCGGCGAAGGCATCGCCACGGCCGTGGCGGAGCTGGCCAGCACGGGCCGGTGGTCACGGCTGGAGCGCCTGTCCGGCGGGCTCGAACCCGAGGCCTTGTTCCGGTCCATTCCCGGCATCGGTCCGCGGCTTGCGCGCCAGGCCGTCGAGGATCTGCATCTCGGCTCGCTGGAGGCCCTGGAGGCGGCGGCGCACGATGGCCGGCTGGACGCGGCGCCGGGCTGGGGCGCGCGCCGGGTCGCCATGGTCCGCGCGGGGCTGGCGGAGCGCCTCGGCGCGCGACGTGCGGCCACGCCGGGCGGGAACACGCCCTTGCCGGATGTCGGCGTCCTGCTGGACGTCGATCGCGAGTACCGTGAGGCGGCGGCGAGCGGCCATCTGCAACGGATCGCGCCGCGGCGGTTCAACCCCGCGGGCGAGGCCTGGCTGCCGGTGCTGCACACTGAACGCGGCCCCTGGCGCTTCACCGCCCTCTTCTCCAACACGGCGCGGGCGCACGAACTGGGCCGGACCCGCGACTGGGTGGTGCTCTATCATGAGCGGGACGGGGTCGCCGAAGGGCGCCACACCGTGGTGACGGAGACGCAAGGGCCCCTGGCGGGCCGCCGCGTGGTGCGCGGCCGGGAGGCGGAATGCGAGCGGCTCGGCGGCGCCCCGCTTCCGTCCGGGTTCGCCGTCGCCGCGGACGCCTGACACAGATCAAGGCGGCGCTTCAGGATCGCGCGCAACGTCCGCAGGCCGCTTCCAGGAGGATACGTCATGCCCTTCGCCACGCGAACGTCAGCGAGCCTGTTGCTGGCCGTGAGCCTCGCCGCCGTGCTGAGCGGCTGCAAGCGTCCGTTTCCGCCCAACGTGTCGCCGCCGGACGTGAAGCCGGCGCCTGCCGGCGCGATCCTCGCCCTCGGCGCCGTCGCGCCGTCGACCCCGCCCACGCGCCTGCCGCTGGACGGCGAGGCCACGGTGGGCGGGGCGCCGGTGGCCTGCACCGGGATCGGCCAGACCCGGCTGGAGCCGCGCTGGCAGGCCTATCCGGTGCGCGTGGAGTTCTCGAACGCACGCAATGAATACCTTGCCGGCGCGCAGGTCGCCCTCTGGGACGGCGCCGGCCGTCAGCTGCTGACGGTGCAGTGCCCCGGTCCGTGGGTGCTGATCCGGCCGCCCCCCGGCGCGTACCGCCTCGAGGGTCGCCTGCTGGATGTCCAGGCTGCGCCGCGAAGCGCGAGGTTCCGGCCACCGGCCAAGGGCCAGATCCGCCTGGTCCTGCAATTCCCGGACGGCTGACCCGGCGCGCCATATCGACACGGAGTTGCAAAAATCGCTGGACAGCTTCAGGGCGCGGGCGTGTCGTGGTCACGCCAGGCGCGACCCTTGGGGTCGACACCGGCACCCTAGGAGGAGGGCGCCGTGGAGTTGTTCATCATCAACGCGAACATCGAGCGCTATCAGGCTCTGCTACAGGTGGAGCGGGATCCGCGACAGCGCGCCGTCCTGACAGGTCTGCTACAGGCGGAACGCGACAAGCTGCATAGACTTGAGCGCCGGCCGGCCGGTCTGGAGTCGTGCGTTTCGGCGATCCGGCCCGACGGGACGGTGGCAGACCCGCGGCAGTAGGCCCGCACAGGGCGACGGTCGACGCCGCCCGCCCGGCCGCGACCCGGCGGCCTGGGCCGCTTGCGTCCCCTATGCCGCCGCCAGCGGCATGGTCAGGGCCACGCGGGTCCGCCCCGGGGCGGAGGTCCAGGCGATGACGCCGCCGATGGCCGCGGCGCGGGCGGCGAGATTGGCTAGGCCCCGGCGTTGCGGGCCCTCGCCGGACGGCGCCGTCGCGGCGGCGACGTCGAAGCCGACTCCGTCGTCGACGATCTCGATCGCCACCTGCGGGCCGCTGGCGCTGACCGACAGGCGGACCTCGCGCGCCTGGGCGTGCTTGACGATGTTGGTGAAGATCTCCTGCACGATGCGCAGGATGTGCAGCGCGTGCTCGGGGGTGATCTTCGGCAGCGGCGGCAGCTGGCCGACGCTCCAGACCAGCCGGATGCCGGCCTGCTCGAAGCGCGGCTCCAGCCGGTAGCGGGCGGTGGCCAGCAACAGCAGCAGGTCGCTGTCCACCGGCTCCAGGGAATCGATCGCCAGCTTCAGGTCGTCGAGGCAGCGGCGCAGGATCTCGGCGGTCTGCTCGGGGGCCGCGCCGCCGCGCTCCACGGCCACCAGGGCGCCGATCAGCGAGGAGCCGACGCCGTCGTGCATGTCGCGCATCAGCCGCTGGCGCTCGCGGGCCAGCATCTGCTGCTGCTCGCTCTCGCGCAGGCGGTCGTAGGTCACCGCCAGTTCGGCCTCGCGCTCGGCCAGGCGGCTGGCCAGCTGGCCGCGGGCGGCCTCGGCCTCGCCCAGGGCCGCCAGGTGCCGGTCGACCAGGATGTAGAGGAACAGCATCGCCTGCAGCGCCGGCATGTACGGCACGGCGTAGACGCCCTCGTCGCTGAGCTTGAAGGCGCTGATGGCGATGTCGATCAGGGCGATCGGCAGGGCCAGGGAGATGAACAGGCAGTAGAGGAAGCCGATCCGGGTCGGCGACTGGCGGTACCCCCACCAGGCGACGGCGATGGTCAGCAGGTTCAGCGAGATGTTCAGCAGCCAGATCAGGCCCAGGTGGTCCTGCAGCCGGATGGCGAAGGCCACCAGGCCCGTGGTCCAGGCGGTGAAGCCGACGGCGAAGGCGAGCACCAGGCGGCGCATCCAGGCCGTGGCGCCGCCGATGTAGTAGCTGACCATGACGAAGGTCAGGGCGTCGTACCAGGTCTCGCTGTTGCTCTCCATCCACTGGAAGGCGTTGTCGGAGATCGGGATCGGCCCCGCGCCGACGAAGTATTCCAGCGAGTGCAGGCCGGCCAGGGCGGCGACGGCGAAGATCAGCAGATAGGCCGGCTCCTGACGCCGGCGCAGCCACAGGCCCAGGGTGACCAGGCCGATCAGGGTGAAGGTGACGCAGCCCCACTCAGGCGCGGTCACCTGCAGCAGCCGGCGCATCTCATAGCGCGGCGCCAGCGCATCCTTGGGGCCGACCCAGAAGGTCGACAGGTCGTAGCCGTTGCCCGCCTCGGCCTGCAGGCGCACCAGCACCTGCTTCGGCGGCGGCGAGGCCGGTCCGGCCAGCTCGACCCAGACCGGCAGGTTGAAGCCGTTCCACTTGGCGCTGCCCTGCGGCGCCCAGACCAGCCGGCCGTCTGCATAGATCGCCGCATGGCCGATCGCGCGCCAGCGCGGCAGGTAGAGGTAGGTGGCCTGGCCCGACGCCGGCAGCGACAGCGACGCGCGGTACCACGCCTCGACGATCTGCCGCCGCGGCAGGTGGCGGTCCTTGGTGGCGTGCGGCAGGGTGACGGGCGTCCAGCCGCCGGCCAGGGCGGCGGGGTCCGCCTGGGGCGGCGGCGCGGCATAGCCGGCGATCGGCGTCACCCGCATCTGCACGGTGGTGACGTGCGCCACCCCCTGCGAGGCCGGGGCGGGGGGCAGGGCGGCAGGCGGCGCGGCGAAGGCCCGGGGCGCCCAGGCGCCGCCCAGGGCGGCCAGCAGCACCAGCACAAGAGAGCGCCAAGCCATCCGCGGCATGTCCGGTCTGTCGGCCGCTCAGCCGATTCCCAGCCGCCGCGCGGCGAGGATAGCCTCCGACTTGGTCCTCACGCCAAGCTTGAAATAGATCCGCCGTACGAAGGTGCGCACCGTGTGCGGCGACACCGACAGGCGCTCGGCCACCTCGGTCTGGCTGAAGCCCTGGGTGACCAGCTCCAGCACCGCCTCCTCGCGGTGGGAGAGGATGCCCAGCGGGTTGGCGGCGGCGGTCTCCGGTTCGCGCGCCGGCGGGGCGAACCGCGCCAGCAGCCGGCGGGCGATCAGCGGGCTGATCGGACTGCCGCCGGCGTTGAGGCTGCGGATCTCGGCCGCCAGCCGGCCCTGGGCGCTGTCCTTCAGCAGATAGCCGGTGGCCCCGGCCTCGATGGCGGCGATCACGTGCGCCTCGTCGCCGAATACGGTGGCGACCATCACGTCGCAGTCGCGCCAGACGATCCGCGCGGTGTGGATCAGCTCGATGCCGGAGCCGTCGGGCAGGCCGAGGTCGACGATCAGCACATCGGCGGGCGGCGATTCCAGCAGGGCGAAGCCGCCGGCCAGGTCGCCGGCGCTGGCCACCAGGCGCATGTCGCCGGCCGCCTCGATGGCGCCGCGGGCCAGGTCGCGAAAGCTCGGGTCGTCGTCGACGACGACCACGTTCAGGCAGGCGGATGACCCTCCGTCGCGCACCCTCTTCCCCCGTTGGCCGACCCAGAAGCCCGCACCCTAACCCGGGCGGCGGACCCCTGTCTGTCCCCTCGTTCGGGCGACAGCCGTCCCGCAAAATCCGCCCGGAAAAGCGCATTTGTCGCCCGATTGGGGTGACAGACAAGCCGCCGCCCGGGCGGGCACACTGAACGTTGTTACGGCGCCGCGTGCGCGCTGTGCTCGAACGCCTGGGGGATTTTCGTGGCGCCTGACGGTCGAACCAACTCGCGGACGCGTGGGCGCCGGCTTGCGCCCTGGGCTGTGGCTGCGGCGGCGGCCGCGGGACTGGCGGGCCTGCCGCCGGCCGCGGCCGCGGCGCCGACCCCGCCGCCCGCGGCGGCGCAGCAGGGCGAGCAAATCCAGCGCCAGCAGCAGGAGCAGCTCGACCAGGACCAGACGCGGATCCTGACCAACCCGCGCGGCCAGACGGTGATCGAGGTCCCCACCCACCCGCAGGCGGTCGCGCCCAAGGGCGCCTGCCAGCTGATCACCGAGATCCGCTTCCTGCACGCGCCGAAGATGGGCGACAAGGACCGGGAAAAGCTCACCGCGCCCTATCTGAACCGCTGCCTGGGCCTGGGGGACGTCGAGAACCTGCTGTCCGACATCACCCGCTTCTACATCGACAAGAGCGAGCCGACGACGCGGGTCTACATCCAGCCGCAGAACCTGACCAAGGGCGTGCTGGTGCTGGAGGTGGTCGAGGGCAAGGTCGAGAAGATCGTGCTCGACAACCACGGCGTCCACGGCGTCAACCTGACCACCGCGTTCGGCCGCCGGGCCGACACGGTGTTCAACCTGCGGGTCTTCGAGCAGGGCCTGGACCAGGTCAACCGGCTGGCCTCGAACCACGCCACCCTCGACATCCTGCCCGGCTCGGCCCCCGGCGAGAGCGTGATCGAGATCCGCAACACGGCCGGCGCCCCGCTGCACGTCTCCGCCTCGTACGACAACGCCGGCCAGCCCAGCACCGGGCGCAACCAGGGGGCCGTCAGCCTGATCGGCGACGACTTCTTCGGCCTCAACGACCAGATCAGCTACACGCGCCGCCAGACCATCCCGGACGGCCGGCCGAACGCCGATTCCCGCTCCAACAGCGTGCTGGTGTCGGTCCCCTACAACGCCCTGACGCTCACCGTCGGGGCCAGCGAGTCCGACTACACCTCGCAGACCGTCACCAGTGGCGGCACGGTGTTCGTCCTGTCGGGCTACACCCGCAACATCTTCGGCGAGCTGGACGCCGCCGTGTGGCGCAACCGCCGCAGCAAGCTGGACCTGTCGGCGACGATCACCAGCAAGCTGAACCGCAACTTCGTCGACGGCGCCTACCTGTCGGTGAGCTCGCGCTCGCTGACCGTGCTCGACCTGTGGGCCGACTACACCACCCTGGTCGGCCACGGCAGCATGAAGCTGGGGCTGGGCTGGTCGCAGGGGCTGAGCGCGCTGGGGGCGTTGCAGGACGCGCCGGGGACGCCGGCCGATTCCGCCCACGCCCAGTTCGGCAAGCTGCAGGCGAGGGCCTACCTCAGCCTGCCGTTCAAGCTGGCCGGCCAGACCCTGGTGTTCACCAGCGAGGCTCAGGGGCAGTACGCGCTCAAGCCGCTGTACAGCAGCGAACAGATCGTCGTCGGCTCGCCCTATACGGTGCGCGGCTTCCTGCTGGGCAGCGTGATCGACGACCGCGGCTTCTACGCGCAGAACGACCTGTCGCTGGTGCATCGCGCGCGGCTGTTCGGCCAGTCGGTGACGCTGCGCCCGCACATCGGCCTCGACGCCGGCTACGCCACCGGCGTGGCCTCCGGCCTCGGCGGCGGTTTCCTCAGCGGCGGATCGTTCGGCCTGGCGGCGCAGGCCGGGCGGATCTCGATCGACGCCTACACCAGCCATTCCATTTCCCGCGCCGGGCTGCGCGACGAGGGCTTCGTGACCTTCGTGCGCGCCACCCTGTCGCTCTAGGGCCCAGCAGCATGAAGACCTCGTCGAAGTGGCTCAACGCCGTCTCGCTCACGGCCCTGGCGGCCGCCTCCACCCTGGCGCCCACCGGCGGCGTCGACCGCGCGGCGGCGCAGGTGGTCCCCACTGGCGGCGCGACCCAGACGCACCCCGCCGACAACGGCGTGCCGGTGGTCAACATCGCCGCGCCCAACGCCCAGGGCCTCTCGGTCAACCAGTACACCAGCTACAACGTCGGCGCGTCCGGGCTGATCCTGAACAACGCCGCGCAGGGCTCGGGCAACGCCCAGGGGCAGGTCTCGACCCAGCTGGCCGGGCTGATCAACACCAACCCCAACCTCACCACCGCCGCCAAGGCGATCCTCAACGAGGTGGTCTCGACCAATCCCAGCGTGCTGGCGGGCTACACCGAGGTGGCCGGGACGCGGGCGGACGTGATCGTCGCCAATCCCAACGGCATCACCTGCGGCGGCTGCGGCTTCATCAATACCGCGGCCCTGACCCTGACCACCGGCCAGGCCAACCTCGACGCCACCGGCCGGCTGCTGGGCTTCAACGTGGTGGGCGGGACCATCACCCTGAACGGCTCGGGCCTCGACGCCCAGACCACCGACTACGCAGCCTTGCTGGGCCGCAAGATCCTGCTCGCCGGCCCGGCCTACGGGATCACGCTGGACGTGGTGGCCGGGGCCAACGCCTGGGACTACGCCGCCCACACCGCCACGCCGATCGCCGGAACCGGCGCCGCGCCCGACTACGCCATCGATTCCACCGCGGTCGGCGGCATGTACGCCAGCCGCATCCGCCTGATCGCCACCGACGCCGGGGTCGGCGTGCGCCTGCTGGGCGACGCGGCGGCCTCGGGTGACGACCTGACCCTCACCGCCGCCGGCGACCTGACGCTGAAGGGCAATCTGTCGGCCAAGCGCGACCTGGCGATCGCCACCACCGCCAGCGACGCCACCGCCCTGACGCAGGGCGGGACCAACCTGACCGCCGGCCGCGACCTGACCCTGAGCGCCGCGGGGGGCGTCAGCCTGACCGGCGGTTCGCTGGTCGCCGGCCGCAACCTCAGCCTGGCCGCGGGGACGCTGGGCGACGTCGCCGACCTGGCCAGCACGGCGACCAACGCCAACCAGCGCTTCGCCGGCGGGACCATGAGCTTGGCGGTGACCGGGGCGGCGACGCTGAACGGGGTCAGCTACGGCGCCGCGGGCGACGTGAACGGCCAGTTCGGCAGCCTGGCGCTCAGCGGCGCCGGCTATCTCTACAGCGACAACGGCGCGCTCGCCCTGTCCGCCAGCCAGGGCGACCTCTCTCTGGGCGCCTACGGGGTGTCCAGCACCGGCGACCTGACGCTCGCGGCCAGCCACGGGGCGGTGTCCACGACCGCCGCCAAGGGCGAAGGCGTGGTCAGCGCCAGCGGGACCCTCCGCGTCACCGCCGCCGACGGCCTCGGCAACGCCGGCGTGATCTCGGCCAACAAGGGCGCCCTGGTGCTGGCGCTGGGCGGGACCAGCCACAACAGCGGCGCGATCGTCGCGGCCGGCGATCTGACGCTGACCGACGCCGGCGGCGGGGCCAGCGAGAGCTTCGCCAACACCGCCACCGGCCAGCTGCTGACCGACGGCGCCCTGAAGGCCACTCTGGCCAGCCTCAGCAACGACGGGGCGATCCAGGCCAAGACCGGCAGCCAGGTCACCGCGACCACCATCGGCAACACCGGCCTGCTGATCGCCTCGACGGCGGCGACCGGCGACGGGTCGCTGACGGCGGCGACGCTGAACAACAGCGGCACGCTGCAGTCGGCCCGCGACCTGACCCTGGACGTCTCCGGCTCGGCCACCAACAGCGGCGCGGTGCTGGCGACGCGGGCGCTGACGATCGACGGCGGCGTGGCCGTGAGCAACACCGCCACCGGGGTGATCTCGGCCGGCGCGATCACCGCCACCGTGGCCAGCCTCGCCAACGCCGGCCAGGTGGTCTCCGGCGGCGACCTGACCCTGACCGATGCGGGTGACCTGGCCAACACCGGGTCGCTTGGCGCCGCCGGCACGCTGACCGCCAGCGCCGCCAGCCTGGAGAACACCGGCGCGGCGGCCGCGCTGCAATCGCAGACCGGCGGCGCCCTGACCGTCACGGAGGCGCTGGCCAACAGCGGCGCGGTGTACCTGGCCAACGGCAGCGGCGACGCGACCGTCGCCGCCGGGACGCTGAGCAACGCGGCCGGGTCTGTGCTGGTGTCGCAGGGCTCGCTGGCGGTGAGCCTGAGCGGCGCCACGCTGGACAACGCCGGCCAGATCGTCGCCGTGAACAGCCTGTCGGTGACCGGGACCGGGGCGAGCCTGGCGGTCGGCAACCAGGCCGGCGCCTACCTGCAGGCGGGCTCGGCGGCGGGCGACAGCCTGACCATCGCCGGCAAGGCCGTGACCCTGACCACCGCGGGCGGATCGGTGACCACTGGCGGCGCGGTCAGCCTGACGCTGGCCGGGCTGAGCAACGCCGGCTCGCTGAGCGCCGCGCGCGGGCTGGATTTCAGCGCCACCGGCGACGTCAGCAATGCCGGGGCGATGGTGGCGGGCGGGGCCTTGAAGGGGCAGGCGGCCAACCTGACGAACCAGGCCGGCGGCGGCATTCAGGGCTCGGCCGGGGTGACGCTGAGCGCCACTGGCGCGCTGAGCAACGCCGGGACGATCCTGACCCCGGCCGCCAGCGGCGCGGACCTGTTGCTGTCGGCCGGCACGCTGAGCAACGCCAAGGGCGCCTACCTGCAGTCGGACCGCGCGCTCTCCGTGACGCTCAGCGGCGCGACGCTGAGCAACGCCGGGGTGATCAGCAGCACGGCCGGTCTGGGCGTGCACGGCGCCGGGGCGGCGCTGGCGTTCACCAACGCCAGCGGCGGCATGATCGTCGCCCAGGGGCCTTCGGGCGGAGCCGCGGCGACCCTGACCGTCGATGGCGCCGCGGTCAGCCTGGTCAACCAGGCCGGCGGCCAGATCGTCGCCGATCACCTGGCCCTGACCCTGGCCAGCCTTCAGAACGACGGCGCCCTGGGGGGCAACGTCGGGACCAGCACGGTGACCGTCGCCGGGGCGGCGAGCAACACCGGCACGCTGGTGCTCACCGCCGACAGCGCCGGGGCGGGGACTCTCGCCGCCGCCAGCCTGAGCAACAGCGGGACACTGGCCTCCAACGGTAGCCTGGCGCTGACTCTCGGCTCGGGGCTGAACAACACCGGCGTGGTGCAGGCCGTCGGCGCGCTCAGCCTCGGCTTCGGCAAGGGCGCGGCGACGCTGCAGAACACCGGCGCGGGGGCCGAGATCCTGTCCGGCGGCGCGCTCAGCGTCACCGGCGGCGCCGTGACCCTGACCTCGTCGGGCGAGCTTTCCGGCGCCTCGATCGCCCTGACCCTCGCCGCCCTGGGCAACAGCGGGGCGCTGGTCTCCACCGGCGACATCGGCGTCACCGCGACCGGCGCGGCGAGCAACACCGGCGCCCTGGCCTCGGGCGGGACCCTGACCCTGGCGGCCGGCTCGCTGACCAACGGCGCCGCCGGCAGCGGCGCGGCGGTGATCCAGTCGGACGTCGGCGGCAGCCTGTCGGTGAGCGGGACGCTGAACGATTTCGGCGCGATCTACCTCGGCAACAAGAGCGGCGCCGGGACGGTCAAGGCGGCGGTGCTGGACGTCCAGCAGGGGGCCTCGCTGGTCTCGCAGGGCAAGCTGACCCTCAATCTGACGGGCGCCAGCCTGGACAACGACGGCCTGATCTATGCCGGCGACGACCTGGCGATCGCCGCGTCGGCGGCGCTGACGATCACCAACGAGGACCAGGGGCAGATCGAGACCGCAGCCCCGGGCGCCGGGACCACCGGGCGGATCCTGATCAGCGGCGCCAACGTCACCCTGGCCAACCTGGCCGGGACCGTGGGCGGCAAGGCGGCGGCGGGCGTGATCGTCGGCAATGGCCTCAACTGGACCCTGGCCGGGTTCGACAACGAAGGCGTCCTGCAATCGCGCGGCAGCTTCGCCCTGACCAGCGCGGCCGCGGCGAAGAACGTCGGCACGCTCTACGCCCAGGGTGGCGCGGTCACCGTCAACGCTGCCGGCTTCAGCAACCTGGCGGGCGGCATCGTGCAGGGCGACACCGGCGCGACCCTGACCCTGTCCGGCGACCTCAGCAATGCCGGCACCCTGCTGGCCTCGACCAACGGCGCCGGCGCGCTGACGGTCAAGGCGGGCAAGCTGACCAACGCGGCCGGCGCCACCCTGCAGGCGGACGGCGGGACGTCGCTGACCCTTTCGGGGGCGTTCAGCAACGCGGGCACGGTGATCGCCTCGACCAATGGCAGCGGCGCGCTGACCCTGAAGGCCGCCAGCTTCGCCAACGCCGCCGGGGCGGCGGTGCAGGCCGATGCGGGCGCGGCCCTGACCCTGGCCGGCGACTTCACCAACGCCGGCGTGCTGGTCGCCTCCACCAAGGGCGCCGGAACCTTCACGGTCACCGCGGGCAAGTTCGACAACCAGGCCGCCGGGGTGATCCAGAGCGGGGCGGGAACCACGCTGGCCCTGAGCGGCGACTTCGACAACGAGGGCAAGCTGATCGGCTCGCTCGGCGGGACGGGCGCCACGACGATCAGCGCGGCGTCGATCGACAACGCCGCCGGCGCCGTGCTGCAGGCGGCGGCGGGCGCCAGCCTGACCACGGGCGGGGCCTTCACCAACGGCGGGGTGGTGCTGACCTCGACGGACGGTTCGGGCAGCCTGGCGGTGAGCGCCGCCAGCCTGGCCAATCTCGCGGGCGCGACGCTGCAGAGCGACACCGGCGCGGCGGTGACCCTCACCGGCGACTTCAGCAACGCCGGGGTGGTGATCGGCTCGACCAACGGGACCGGCGGCCTGACCATCAAGGCGGCCAACTTCGGCAACGCCGCCGCCGCCACGGTCCAGGCCGACGATGGCCTCACCCTGCAGCTGACCGGAGATGTGACCAACGCCGGCGCCCTGATCGCCTCCACCAAGGGCGCCGGCGCGCTGACGGTGACGGCCGGCAAGTTCCAGAACAAGGCGGGCGGCGGCATCCAGGCCGGCTCCGGGACCAGCCTGACCCTCAGCGGCGCTTTCGATAACGCCGGCACGCTGATCGCCTCCACCGACGGCAAGGGCGTCCTGGCGCTGACGGCGGCCAGCTTCACCAACGAGGCCGGCGGCGCCATCCAGGCGGACGACGGCGTGACGGTGGGCGTGGGCGGCGGCGCGTTCAGCAACGCGGGCCTGCTGATCGCCTCGACCAAGGGCGCGGGCGCGCTGGCGGTGACCGCCGGCCAGTTCAGCAACCTCAAGGGCGGGACCATCCAGAGCGACGCGGCGGCCAGCCTGACGCTCGGCGGCGCGTTCGACAACGCCGGCGTCCTGATCGGCTCGACCGGCGGGACGGCTGCGGTGACGATCAGTGCGGCGTCGATCCAGAACGAGGTCGGCGGGGTGCTGCAGAGCGCGGCGGGCGAAACCTTGACCACGCCCGGCGCGGTGACCAACGCCGGGACCATGCTGGATGGCCTGGACGGCCAGGGGAGCCTGGCCGTCACGGCGGCGAGCCTGACCAACCAGGCGGGCGGCACGCTGCAGAGCAACACCGGGGCGACGCTGACCCTGACCGGCGCCTTCAGCAACGCCGGGGTGCTGATCGGTTCGACCAACGGGACCGGCGCCCTGACCATCGGCGCGAGCACCTTCGCCAACCTGGCGCCCGGCGCCACGCCGGCGGCGGCCACGGTGCAGTCCAGCGGCGCCCTGACCGTCAACCTGACCGGCGCGAGCTTCAGCAACACCGGCGACGTGATCTCGCTGGGCAACATGGCGATCCACGACCCGAACGCGGCGCTGAGCGTCAGCAACACGGGCGGCGGGATCATTGTCGCCCAGTCGGGCGCCGCGACGCCGGCCGTCCTGACCATCGACGGCCAGGCCACCAGCCTGACAAACGGCGTGGGCTCCTCGATCGCGGGGGACGGGATGAAGCTGACCCTGAACGGGACCGCCGGCCTGAACAACGCGGGCAAGCTGGTGATCGGCGCGGGGACGGATTCGATCACCGTCCAGAACACCTTCGCCAACAGCGGCGTCTTCTACACGGCCGGCCATTCCGACATCCAGGCCGACACCGTCAGCAACGCGGCGGGCGCGGTCTGGGAGCCGAACGATGCGGCGGTGACCATCCAGACCGCCTTCACCAACAACGGCCTGGTCTATGTGCCGGGCAGCCTTGGCATCTACGTCTACAACAACACCAGCCGCCAGGTGGCGGTCAGCAACACCGCCGGCGGCGGGCACGCCAACGACGGCCTGATCCAGGTCGGCGGATACTTTTCGGCCAACGGCGCCCGCCTGAACCTGACCAACGGCGCCAACGCGACGATCGCCGTCGGCAACGGCTTCAGCACCATCTCCGAGGGCGTCGACAACGCCGGCATGATCCAGGCCGGCTCGATGAACCTGCAGGCGTCCAGCTATCTCGGCGACGCCGGCTCCGGCGCGGTGGTCAACGAGGCCGGATCGACCCTGTCCACGATCGGCGGCCAGCTAGACTTCAACGCCGCGCAGGTCACCAACGCCGGTCTGTGGAGCTCGACGGGCGGGATCCAGATCCTGTCGTCGGGCGAGGTGGACTTCGCCGCCACCGGCCGCAGCGTCTCGGTGGAATTCCTCGACCTTTCGGGCACGAAGCTGAGCCTGGCGGACGGCGCCAGCATCACCACCAGCACCGACTACAACATCAGCGTCGGCGCGCTGACCTTGGGCGGATCGTCGGCGCGCCTGATCAGCCTGGGCTCCGGTGGCCTGACCGTGGGCAGCACCTTCAGCAATCCTGGCGCGATCTACGCGGCGGGCGGTCTCAACGTGACGCTGACGGGCGGGGAGCTGTTCAACACGGCTACGGGCGGGATTGTGGCTGGCGGCGACCTGTCGATCACCACGCCGCAGTACATCACCAACAGCGGCGAGATCTATGCCGGCGGCAATCTGACGCTCAAGGACGCCAACCAGATCTGGAACCAGGCGAGTACGACGAACGCCAGCAGCACCACCGTCGCGCAGGGCGACATCGAGTCCGGCGGGGCGATGACCATCACCACCGGCACGCTCTACAACAGCAGCAACATCATCGCCGGCGGCGACATCACCATCAACGCGACGAATGTCTGGAACGCGGTGGCCGGCGACTGGTCGCGCAAGACCGTCAGCACCACCGGCACGCCCTATAACAACTTCACCTCGCTGGCGGTCGCCGAGCCGGGCTGCGTGACCAAGAACGGCCAGTGCACCTACGACACCGACGTCTTCTATATCTGGTCCGACACCACCACCCAGAGCTTCAACAACGGCCTGACCGTGGCGAACTACACGCCGGAACTGATCTCCGGCGGCACGCTGACGATGAACAACTTCCAGAGCGCCAGCAACGTCGGCGCGATCCTGTCGGCGCCGAACATCGCGCTGCATGGAGCCAACAACGCCAGCTTCAACGAAGACACCCTGGCGCTGACCAACACCGAGACCGACTACGCCTACTATACCGTCACCACCGAGACCAAGACCTACAACAAGCAAGGGGTCCAGACGCTCGACGCGACGGTGGTGGGCACGGCCAAGAACTGCACCCCGGGCGTCACCGGGACGGTCTGCATCAACGGCGTCTCCACCTTCTACACGTCGACGGCGGCCAACAGTCCGCTGAAGAACGGCCTCTTCGCCTCCAGCCTGACCGGCAACAACTTCAGCCTGACGGTCACGGGCAGTGCGGGCGGGGCCAGCGTGAAGTCGCAGACGGCCCCGACGGCCGGATCCGGCGCGGGCGCGGCGACGACCACCACCGGGACCAGTGCGAGCGTGTCGGCCAGCGGCGCGAGCGGCGCCAGCGCGACCAGCGGGGCGAGCGGACTGAGCGCCGGCGGCGGCGTCTCCGGCGCCAGCGCCACCTCGGGCGCCGGCCCCACGGCCGGCGCCAGCGGCACGAGCGGGGTCAGCGGCGCGACCGCCGGCGCCGGCGGCGCCGTCACCGGCGGCACGGTGACCACCGTGTCCACCGGCGGGAGCTCCGCCGGATCGGCGGGCGGGGTCTCCGCCAGCGGCGGGACCAGCGCGTCCAGCGCGGCCGTGGGAACCACCGTGGGCGGCAAGCCGGCGGTGACCCTCCAGGGCGCCACGGTGGTGCTGCCCAGCAACCCGAACGGCCTCTTCGTCGTCGCCCCGGCGTCCGACAGCCGCTACCTGGTGGAGACCAACCCGCTCTACACGGTGCCGGTCACCGACCTGGGCTCCGACCTGCTGGCGACCAAGCTGGGCCTCGATCCCGACAGCACCGGCAAGCGGCTGGGCGACGACAACTACGAGGCCTATCTGATCTCGCAGCAGCTGCTGGACGCCACCGGCCGCAGCCTGCTGGCCAGCTACGGCGATCTCAACAGCGAACTGGCGGCGCTTTACGGCAACGCGGCCAGCGATGCGGGCGCCCAGGGGCTGGTCTACGGCCAGGCGCTCACCGCCGATCAGGTGGCCAGCCTGCCCAACGACATCATCTGGATGGTCAAGACGGTGGTGGACGGCCAGACCGTGCTGGCGCCGGTGGTGTACCTGTCCTCGGCCACCAAGGCGTCGCTGGTCAGCGGCAGCGGCGTGATCGCCGACAACGTCAACCTGCAGCTCACCTCGCTGACCATGAACGGCGGCCAGATCACCGGCGCGAAGACCAACGCCATCGTGGCGACGGGCGACATCAACAACCTGGGCGGCGGCCTGATCAGCGGCAACCAGGTCTACCTGCAGTCCACCGGCGGCGTGGTGAACAACATCCGCTCCACCATCCAGGGCGTTCAGTCGGCCGCGGTCCTGGCCAACGGCCAGATCACCAATTCGGGCGGGACGATCGCGGCGACCAACATCGGCCTGAAGTCGCAGACCGCCGGCGTCGACCTGCAGGGCGGGACGGTGGCCGCCGGCAACGCCCTGTCGATCGATGTCGCCAAGGACATCGACATCAACGGCTCCAACAACATCAGCGGCAAGAACCTGAGCCTGACGACGCACGGCGGCTCGATCAACGTGGTCACCGGGACCACGACCCTGGTGAACGGCAAGACCGTGGTCACCGACGTCGGCCCGACGGCGGCGATCACCGCGTCGGAGTCGCTGTCGCTGAACGCGGCCAAGGACATCAACGTCAAGGGCGGCACGGTCAGCGCCGGCAAGGACCTGTCGATCGTCGCCGGCCAGGCCATCAACATCGGCACGATCACCGACACCGAAGCGTCCGCCAGCAGCTCCCGCCACGGCAGCACCAGCACCAAGTCCTACGAGACGAGCACCACCAACATCGGCTCGACGGTGTCGGCGGGCGGCAACCTCTACATGCAGAGCGGCGGCGACACGAACATCGTCGGCAGCAAGGTCTCGGCCGGGGGCGATGCGGCCCTGGTGTCCGGCGGCAAGCTGAACATCGCGGCCGCCACCGACACCTCGTACAGCGACACCACCGTGCACCACAGCGGCTTCCTGTCGAGCTCGACCAAGGAAACCAAGGTGACCACGGCCACCGACTCCGCCTCGAGCGTGACGGTGGGCGGCTCGACCTACATGCAGACCAACGGCGACATCAACATCGCCGGCGGCAGCCAGGTCTCCACCGGCGGCAACCTGGTGACCGACACCAACGGCCATGACGTCAACATCATCGCCGGCAACAACGTGGCCACCACCAACACGGTCACCAAGAGCTCGGGCCTGTTCCAGGACGGCGCCCTGTGGGGCAGCTCGACCAAGACCGTCAACGACGTCGAGAGCCGCAACGACGCCTCCGGCCTGAAGGTCGGCGGCCAGATCGCCAGCACCGACAACGCCAACGTCACCATCAAGGGCTCGAACGTCGATGTGGCCGGCGGCGGGGTGATCGCGGCGACCAACGGCGTCTCGGTGCTGGCCGGCGCCGACACCAGCAACATCACCAGCCATACCGAGACCGAGACGATCCTCGGCGTTTCCAGCCACAGCTCCGGCGCAGCCAGCGCCTCGGCCAGCGCCTCGGCGAAGAAGACGTCGACAGGCGGAGCGGTCAACGCCCAGGCCAGCGCCCAGGCCTCCGGCGAGAACCACTCGTCGCTGGAATTCTACAACAAGACGGTCACCGACAGCGCCTCGGCGACTTCGGACAATGTCGCCTCGAACGTGAATCTGGGCGGCAACACGATGATCTCGGCCGGGAACACCCTCACCATCCAGGGGTCGAACGTCACCACCACCAACGGCGCCGACCTGACCCTGCACGGCAAGGACGTGCAGATCCTGGCCGGCCAGAACACCGAGACCAGCACCACCACCACCAAGAGCACCGGCGTGGGGATCTACGTCGACAGCGAGGGCGCCGTCAGCGCCAGCGCCAGCGCCGGGGCCAGCGGCGGCGCCAGCAAGTCGGGCGTCAGCGCCGGCGCCCACGCCGAGGCGAGCGCCGACGCCAAGGGCTCGGTGACGGCCACCCTCGGCGCCCGCACCACCACCACGCACGACACCACCGACAAGCTGACCAATGTGGGCAGCAACGTCACGGCCGACGGCAACCTGACCATCGTCGCCGACAACACCCTGACCACCCAGGGGTCCAACCTGGCCGCGACCAACGGCGCCCTCACCCTGCAGGCGACCGACATCAACAACCTGGCGGCCCAGGACCACGACATCGCCACCCATAGCCAGACCCAGACGACGTCGGGGATCTACGCCAAGGTCGGCGCCGAGATCGGCGCCAGCGCCTCGGCCGGGGCGTCGGCCTCGCTGACGTCCGAGGGGGTGACCCAGCAGATTGGCCAGGCGGGCTCGCCCGGCAAGATCGGCGTGGCCGCCGGCGCGTCCGTGCAGGTCGAGGCGGCCGGCGGGTTCAGGGTGCAGAGCGACCACGAAAGCTCGGTGGACGCCAGCACCCACGCCGTGGGCTCGACCCTGACGGCCGGGGGCGGCATCAACCGCATCGCTGGCAACAGCATCACCGACCAGGGGACCCAGCTGACGGCCGGCGGCGACATCAGCCAGAGCGCCAGGACGATCACCGACCAGGCGGTGGCCGACACCGAGCTGCACAGCAAGAGCAGCAGCACCACGACCTTCGAGATCGGCGGGGTGGCCAATGCCGGCATCAGCGTCGGCAACGGCACGGATTCCCAGACCGGCGCGGGCATCAAGGCTGGCGGCGCCTACGGCGGCTCCGGCGAGACCGAGACGTCGAGCAAGGCGGTGGTGACCAACTATGCCGCCGGCGGAACGGTCACCTCGGTATCGTCCGGCAACACCACCCTGGCCGGCGCCAAGATCAGCGGCCAGAACGGCGTCACCCTGCAGGCCGGCAGCCTGGACTACAAGGCGGCGCAGAACACCGAGACCAAGAGCGGCGTCGATCGCACCGTCGAGGGCTCGGTGACGGTCGACATCCTGGGCAAGAGCGTCAATCCGAACGTCAGCTACGAACAGGGGACCGAGCAGTCGAGCAAGATCGAGCGCGAGGGCGGCGAGGTGTCGTCAGAGGGCGGGTCGGTCAGCATCGTCACCACGGGCGGCGACGCCAATCTGACGGGGACCAAGGTCTCCGGCGCCACCGGCGCCAGCGTCGTAGCCCTGAACGGCAATGTGAACCTGAACGCGGCGCAGAGCGTCGAGACCGACCACAGCGAGGATGTCGGCGTCGACGTCGACCTCACCATCGGCAAGGAAGGCAAGGGGAAGAAGAACAAGTCCGGCATGGACGGCAACAGCGTCGACGTCGGGGCCAGCTATTCGACGGAAACGACCCGCGCGGTGACCAACCAGGGTGTGACCATCAGTTCGGCCGGCGGGCAGACCAGTGTCGTGGGCCAGAACGTCACCATGCAGGGCGCGCAGGTGAGCGGCCAGACGGGGGCCAGCGTGGTCGCGACCACCGGGGCGGTGCATCTCAACGACGCCGTCGACACGACCACCACGACGGGGGGCGGCTTCAACCTCGCCCTCGGCGCGGAGCAGGAGGGCGGCAAGGGCAAGAACAAGAAGGCGGAGGTCGACACCTCGTTCGCCGAAGGCTTCACCGTCGAGCACAGTTCCGAACAGACGGCGACCCATTCCACGGTCACCTCGGACGGCGGGGGGACGCTGGTGGCGCAGGGGGTGGCGCCGCCGCAGACGCCCGGGCTCGCCACCATGGCGACGCCGACGACCGGCGCCCTGCCGCAGGCGGTCTCGGCGACGCCCGTGACCATCCAGAACCCGGCGAACAACAGCGTCTTCAACCCGCTGGCGACGCCCGGTCAGGTGGGCGCCAACGGCCTGGCCAACGGGGTCCATGCCGGTGCGACGACCACGGCGCCGATCGGCGCCGTAACCGGCGTCGGCGGTTCGGCGGTGGGCGTGCAGGCCTCCGGCGTCACGCCGCTGACCGGCCAGTCGGCCACCGTCGGCGGCGTGCAGGGCGTTGCAGGCGGCGCGCGGCCGGTCGGCCCGGTCGCCGCGGTCGGCCCGGTCGCGCCGATCGGGTCACAGGCAACCGCCCAGGCCGTGGCCGCTCCGCTCGCCGCCGGCCCGGTGTCGGCCCCGAAGGTGAGCGCGGTTGCGCCGCTCGGGACCGCCTCGGCCCCGCCGCCGATCATCGTCGCCGGCGGCCCGGTCACGGCGGCCAAGGGCGGTCCGCTCGCCACCGGCAAGGCCGGCCAGGGCGTGGACGCGACCTATGCCGCGACCCACCAGGCGACGGTGACCGGAACCCAGGTGGCGGCGAACACGCTGACCTCGCCGCTGGGCGACCGCGTGACCACCACCACCACCACCACCACGACGGACGACAAGTCCCACACCAACGGCGGCACGCAGACCCGCACCGACGACAAGTCCCGCACCGACGGCGGCGGCCACACCACGACGACCGACACGTCGCGCAGGGACGACGGCGGCCACACCACGACGACCGACACGTCGCACAGGGACGACGGCGGCCACACGACGACGACCGACACCTCGCGCACCGACGGGGGCGGTCACACGACGACGACCGACACCTCGCACAGGGACGACGGCGGCCACACGACGACGACCGACACGTCGCACAGGGACGACGGCGGCCACACGACGACGACCGACACCTCGCACAGGGACGACGGCGGCCACACGACGACGACCGACACGTCGCACAGGGACGACGGCGGCCACACCACGACGACCGACACGTCGCACAGGGACGACGGCGGCCACACGACGACGACCGACACCTCGCGCACCGACGGGGGCGGTCACACGACGACGACCGACACCTCGCACAGGGACGACGGCGGCCACACGACGACGACCGACACGTCGCACAGGGGCGACGGCGGCCACACGACCACGACCGACGACACCCACGCCCGGACGGACCAGGGGCCGCCGCCGCCGGTCGTGACGGCCGCCACGGCCGGTGGCCAGCCGCTGCCGTGCTGGCTGACCATCGATCCGCGCACCGGCGCAATCTCCGGCCATCCGTCCGACGCCGACGCCAAGGCGAACGTGCCGGTGATCGTGGTCGAGCAGGTTCCGCAGCCAGACGGCAGCACCCGCACCCTGCGCTTCACCGTCAAGCCGAACCAGTTCGGCGCCGGCGGCTCGCAGTGCAACATCATCCGCACCAACCCGACGGCGCGGGGGCAGGACGGCGGCTCGGCGGGGAAGGGCCCGTCTTCCCGCTGAGGCCCGATCGTGATGAAATATATTTCAGATTAAACGCGGCGCCTTTTCTGTGTTGGTCGGGCGCTGTCGCGTAATCAGCGGTAAAATATATTTCACTGGCTTGTATAGGTCTCGCGCCTAGCTTCGCGCCCACCCCCTTGTTGATGGGAAAGGCGCGATGAGGAAACAACGGTCTGTCGGTCATTTGGTGTTCGCCGGGCGCGCCGCGCGCGTGATCGGCGCCGGGCTGCTGGCGCTCGCCATGCCGAGCGTGGCCAGCGCCGCGCCATACTATCCCGCCGGTCTAGGCGGCGCCGAGCTCGCCCGCGTCGAGAGCATCTGCCAGACCACCCTCGGGCTCAGCCCGAAGGAGGTTCCCTCCAACGTCTGGGGCGCGGCGCAGGACCCGAGGCTGGACCCCGGCGAGAACCACTTCCAGGGCTGCGTGATGAGCCTGTCGGATGAACTCGGGCGAGTGGACGCAGCCCGGGCGACCTCGCGCGCCGACGCCGACTGCCGCGCCCGCGGCCTGGCGGAAGGCTCCCCGGCGCTGGCCGAGTGTGTCTACCATGCCCGCGAGGCCGGCCCGGCCCGGCTGCAGGCCGCCGATGTCCCGGCGCCGCTGGCGGGCGGCCGCCGCCTGGGCGACTTCTTCACCGCCTCGCCGCACGAGATTGGCCGGCGCGAGCGGCTGGCCTGCGCCCAGCTCGGCCTGGAGCCCGGCTTCCCCGAGCACGACGCCTGCGTGTCGCACATTGAGGACACCTTCTTCCGGATCGACAACCCGCAATCCTGAGGCCCCCCAGTCCGGAGCGCCGCCAGCCGGCGCCCTGACTCGAACGCCGGTCGTGGCTCCGCAAGAGGCCGCGGCCGGCGAACGCGTTTTCAGGGGGCGGAGGCGCGGTGGTCAGTGAAGTGGCTGCGCCGCCAATGTTGAGCGGACACTTCGAAGCGCTTGCTTTCGCGATGTTGTGCCGAAGTGAACGAGCAGAATATCTCTCGGAAAGCACCCATTGTGGGCGATCGACCGCTCAGGCGCACACTAGATAAGTTGAATGAAGGTTTTGTGACGACTGGCGAATATGGCCCATACGGCTCGATGAAATATATTTCACTGGCTTGCGGCCGATGATCTACACGAGAGAGCCCCCGCATAACTTGACGCCGGGTCCGCAGGGGCGGTCCGGCAGATCGGGGGATAGATCATGCGAACGAGAGCTACCCTGCTGGGCGCCGTCGGGCTCGGCGCGCTGCTGGCCGTGGCGGGAACGGCCGACGCCAAGCCGGCCCGGCGCCACCACAAGACCGCCGCCCCGGCCGCGCCGTCGGCGCTGGAGCAGAAGGTCGACCAGCTGCAGAGCCAGCTGCAGGCCCTGGCCGCGCGCCAGGACGACGCCAACCGCCAGCACGCCGACGACCAGGCGCAGATCACCGAACTGCGCCAGCAACTGGCCGACGAGCGCACCCGCACCGAGCACGCCGAGGCGCAGGCCGACGCCGAGATCAAGACCATCCCGGGCGAGGTGCACAGCCAGATCGCCGCGGCCCAGCCCAAGGACGGCAAGCTGCGCTATCGGGGCGTGACCCTGACGCTGGGCGGATTTGCGGCGGCCGAAAGCGTCTATCGCTCGAAGAACGAAGCTGCCGACATCGGCTCCAGCTATTCGAAGATCCCCTTCGCCAACACTCCGGCGGGCCACACCTCGGAACTGCGGGGCACGGCTCGCCAGAGCCGGCTTTCGCTGCTGGCCGAGGGCGACATCACCCCGGAAATCCACGCCGGCTTCTATTCCGAATTCGACTTCCTGGCCGGCCCGCAGACCGCCAACTCCAACGAGAGCAACTCGTTCAGCCCGCGCATCCGCAACCTCTACGGCACCCTGGACTGGGAAGACCGCGGCCTGCACCTGCTGGTCGGCCAGAACTGGTCCCTAACCACGCTGAACGCCAAGGGCATCACGCCGCGCAACGAGGTCCCGCCGCCCACCATCGAGGCGCAGTACGTGCCGGGCTTCACCTGGGCCCGCCAGCCGCAGGTGCGCCTGACCGCAGACTTCGACCGCAAGCAGGTCTGGGCCGCGGTCTCGCTGGAGAACCCGCAGACCACCTTCGCCAGCGCCGCCACCGGCACCACCGGGACCACGATCCCCGGCGTCAGCGTGGTCAACACCGCCGCGCCGACCTCGCAGTTCGACAGCGCCAACACCCTGTCGCTGAACCATGTGCCGGACGTGGTCGGCAAGCTGGCGTTCGAGCCTGACCTGGGCGGCGCGCGGCCGCTGCACCTGGAGGTCTATGGCGTCTACCGCAACTTCTACGACCGGGTGACCATCAGCGGGACCAACCTGCTGAACCTGCCGGCCGGGACGTCGAACCGCTCGACCAACGGCGGCGGCGTGGGCGCGGGCGCGCTGTGGGCCGTGGCCCCGATGCTGGACCTGCAGGCGTCGGTGCTGACCGGCACGGGCGTCGGCCGCTACGGCGCGGGCCAGTTGCCCGACACCATCGTCGGCCCCGACGGCTCGCTGAAGCCGATCCGCGAGACCATGTTCATGGCCGGCGCCACGGTGCACGCCACCAAGGCGCTGGACCTCTACGTGTTCGGCGGCGAGGAGCGGCAGGACCGGCTGTTCAGCAGCATCGGCGGCGGGACCTACGGCTTCGGCAGTACGGCCGCCAACCTGACCAACTGCGCCATCGAGGGCGCCAGCTGCACGGCCGACATCCACGTGATGAGCCAGGTCACCGGCGGCTTCTGGGACAAGATCTACCAGGGCAGGTTCGGCCAGGTGCGCTTCGGCGTGCAGTACTCCTACACCCAGCTGGAAGCCTTCTCCGGCGCCGCCGGCGGGGTCCCCAAGACCAGCGAGAACATGATCTTCACGAGCTTCCGCTATTATCCGTTCTGACTCCCTTGACTGGCTGGCGGCGGCGCGGACGCGATCGAATGGTCGCGTCCGGCGGGCCGCGCAAGCCGCCCGGCAGGCCCGGCGTCCGGACGAGGATCCGGCCGTCGACCTGCAGGACGCCGCGGACGAGGCCGCGGAGATCGTCGTCGAACCCGAGGCGGGGGGCGGACACAGCTACGTCACCGTCCGGCTGCTGCTCAGCGAGGCGGAGATCGCCCGCCTCGACGGCCTGTCGGTCGGGCGTCGCTTCACGCGCGCCACCTGGGTGGGCGGGCTGGTGCGGCGCGCCTTGGCGGGGCGTGAGCCGCTGAACGCCGCGGACCGGGTCAGCGTCGCCAGCCTGGTCAAGGAGCTGCGCCGGATCGAGGCCGAGACCGCCCGCTCGGCGCACATGCTGGCGCACCTCGAGGTCACCGCCCGCGAATGCCTGGCTCGCCTGAAGAGCACCCAGCGCCTGCATGACCGGGTCAAGCGCATGGCCGACGCCCTGGATGCCTTCTTCCGTGGCAACGACAGCTACTGGCGCAGCCTGATCGACGAGGAACGGTCGGATGGCAGGCGCTGACCGCCAGGAGTCCGCCTCGGGCCGCGCTCACATGTATAGATCGCGTTCATTTTACGATCAGTACTTTACGGGAATGTAGCCAAGTGTCGGTTAATACATGCGGGCGGGCTCGGTGAAATTTTATTCACTGGTCCGGCCAGGCGTCCCGTTTAGCTTGACGGCATGTTCTGCAGTCCTCGCGCCCTGGTCCCGGCTTCTGTCCTGGTCCTTGCCGCCGCCCTGATTGCGCCGTCGGCGCTCGCGGCCCCTTACAATCCCCTGAACCTGCCCCCAGGCCAGGCTGCTGACGTGCAGCTCATCTGCCACGTCGTGATGGGCTTGGCGCCAGGGGAGGAACACTTCCAGGCTTGCGTCGACAGTCTGATGCGCGATGCGCAGGCCCTTGACCGCGACGGCGATCTCGCCGCGGCGCGCGCCCGCTGCATCCAGAGCGGCGCGGCCGCCGATAGGCCGGCTCTGGCCGAATGCGAGCTGCGCGGCGCCGCCACGGCCGCCGCCACGGCCAGCTTCGACGCCCACGCCGGGCCAGCGGCGAAGTCGTACTTCTACGCCTCGCCGGGCGAGGTGATGCGACGGGAACGGATGTCCTGCGCCCGCCTTGGGCTGGAGCCGGCGGCGCCGGGGTTCAATAGCTGCGTACAGGGTCTACAATCGGCCATGTTCGCGGCGGACCACCCGCAGAACTGATGGCCCAGGCCACCGCCACCCCTATCCCGCCGGCTGAGCGGCGTGCGCCCATGCCCCGTGTGCTGATCATCGAGGACGACGCCGAGACGGCCAGCGAGATCGCAGCCTGCCTGTCGGCCGGCGGCTTCCACGCCGAGCAGAGCTTCGACGGTCGCGAGGGGCTGCAGCGCGCCCTGTCGCAGCGCTACGACGCCCTGACCCTCGACCGCATGCTGCCGGGCCTGGACGGGCTGGAGGTGGTCCGCGCCCTCCGCGACGCCGGCTCCGGCGCCCCGGTGCTGATGGTCAGCGCCCTGTCGGACGTCGACGACCGTGTGACCGGCCTGCGCGCGGGGGGCGACGACTACCTGACCAAGCCCTTCGCGCCCAACGAGCTTGTGGCGCGGCTGGAGGCGCTGGTGCGCCGCAGCCAGCGGCCCGCGGTGGAGACCCTGCTGACCGTCGGCGACCTGCGCCTTGATCTGGTCAAGCACGAGGCGATCCGCGAGGGCCGGCGCATCGAGCTGCTGCCGATGGAGTTCAAGCTGCTGGAGTTCATGATGCGCAACGCCGGCCAGATCCTGAGCCGGCGGATGATCTTCGAGTGGGTCTGGGAGTATTACTTCGATCCCGGAACCAACCTGATCGATGTGCATGTGGGCAAGCTGCGCCGCAAGATCGACACGCCTGGCCTTGCGCCGCTGTTCAAGACCGAACGCGGCGTGGGCTACATGATCGATGCGCCTTAGCCAGGTCTGGCGCGGCGAACTGTGGCGGGTCTCCACCTTCCGCCTGACCATGCTCTACGGGGTGCTGGTGGCGCTCGGCATGCTGGCCCTGCTGGGCATGATCTACCTGCAGTCTGTGGTCTACCTGACTCAGCGGGTCGACAGCATCCTCAATACCGAGGCCGACGCCCTGGCGCGGTCGGCGCCAGCACAGGTCGGCCAGCGGATCGACGAGGCGCTGTCGCTAGACGGGACGCAGAGCAACGTCTTCGCCCTGTTCGACGCCCGCGGCCGCTGGCTGGCGGGCAATCTGCACACTGTCCCCGCGGGGCTGCGTCCCGGCGGCAAGCCAATGGAGGCGGCGCCCACCGTTGAGTTCCCGGTCTACGCGCGGCTGCTGGCCCGGCGGCTGCGAACCGGCCAGGTGCTGGTGGTCGGGCGAGACGTCAACCAGCTGCGCGAGATGCGAACCATCATCGCCTCCGCCCTGATCTGGAGCGGCGGCCTGACCATCGTGGTGGTGATCGGCCTGGCGACCCTGCTCAGCCTCTCGCCGCTGCTGCGGCTGCAAAAGCTCAAGGCGGCCAGCGAGGAGATCGCCGCCGGCGACCTGAAGCGTCGCATGCCCACCAGCCCATTCAACGATGAGCTCGACATGTTCGCCGTCACGGTCAACGCCATGATGGACGAAGTGGAACGGCTGCTGACCGAGGTGCGCGGCGTCAGCGAGACGATCGCCCATGACCTGCGCACGCCCCTGACCCGGGCCCGCTCCCTGCTGCACCGGCTGCAGCAGGGCGACGTCCACGACCCGCGGGAACTGGGCCACGCCATCGACC
This sequence comes from Caulobacter sp. KR2-114, assembly GCF_049446115.1. NCBI lineage: Bacteria > Pseudomonadati > Pseudomonadota > Alphaproteobacteria > Caulobacterales > Caulobacteraceae > Caulobacter > Caulobacter sp. KR2-114. The sequence continues at coordinate 379,508 of NZ_JBMSEC010000004.1, read as the reverse complement.
AGATCGACGTGGTGCTGGAGCGATTCCGCGCGCTCCTTCGTATCTCCGAGCTGGAGAACCGCCATCGTCGCGCCGGTTTCACAGCCATCGACCTGGCCCAGGTCTGCCATCAGGTGGTCGAGCTGTACCAGCCCCTCGCCGAGGAGGAAGGGGTCACCCTGATCCTCGACGTCGCCGCGCCGGCGACCGTCGAGGCCGACCCCAAGCTGCTGTTCGAGGCGATCAGCAACCTGGTGGACAACGCCATCAAGTTCACCGGCCGGGGCGGGACGGTCGGGGTGCGGCTGCGCGGCTCCTCGCAGCATCCGGTGCTGGTGGTGGAGGACAACGGTCCGGGCGTGGCCGAAAGCGAGCGCACGCTGGTGCTGCAGCGCTTCTATCGCAGCGAGCACGACCGTCTGACGCCCGGCTCCGGCCTTGGCCTGAGCATCGTCGCGGCGATCCTGCGGCTGCACCGATTCCGCATGGCGCTGCAGGATGCCGGGCCGGGCCTGAAGGTTGTGATCGACTGTTCATAGCAGCCATCAACCTATTGAAAATAAACAAGTATGAGCGGCCGGATGCGTGAAACATTATTCACTGGCCCGGCCGGCCTCCGCGGCTAGTTTCCGCCCCGTCGGACGCGGCCGCCAGCAATCCCCCCCCTCGATATGCGAGCGGCGGCCGCGCTCCGGCGCCTCTTGTCGATTTCGGAGTTGCGTGGATGCTGGCGATTGTGCGGCTCGGCCTGAGGCGGCCGTACACCTTCTTTGTCCTCGCGATCCTGATCCTCATCTTCGGCGTGCGCGCCGCCGTCGGCACCCCCACCGACATCTTCCCTGACATCAGGATACCGGTGATCGCGGTGGTGTGGACCTATCGCGGCCTGCCGCCCGAGGACATGTCCGGGCGGGTGATCTACTACTACGAGCGGCAGCTCTCCACGACGGTCAACGACATCGACCACGTCGAGAGCCAGTCGCTGCCCGGCATCGGCATCGTCAAGATCTTCTTCCAGCCCGGCGTCGACATCCGCACAGCCACCGCCCAGGTGACCTCGATGTCGCAGACGGTGCTGAAGCAGATGCCGCCGGGCATCACCCCGCCGCTGATCCTGAACTACAACGCTTCGACGGTGCCGATCCTGCAGCTGGCGCTGTCCAGCGCCCAGACCTCGGAACAGAAGCTGTTCGACCTGGGGCAGAACTTCATCCGTCCGGCCCTGACCTCGATCCCGGGCGCCGCGATCCCCTCGCCCTATGGCGGCAAGGAGCGGCAGATCCAGGTCGACCTCGATCCCCAGGCGCTGCAGTCGAAGGGACTTTCCGCCCAGGACGTGGCTGCCGCCCTGGCGGCGCAGAACCAGATCGTCCCCGCCGGGACCGCCAAGATCGGCGCCTTCGAATACAACATCAAGCTCAACAACAGCCCCGACGCCGTCGAGGCGCTGAACGACCTGCCGGTGAAGACGGTGAACGGCGCCACCGTCTACATCCGCGACGTGGCCCACGTCCGCGACGGCTTTCCGCCACAGCGCAACGAGGTGCGGGTCGACGGCCACCGCTCGGTGCTGATGAGCGTGCTGAAGAGCGGCTCGGCCTCCACCCTGTCCATCGTCCAGGGCGTCAAGGACGTGCTGCCTCGGCTGCGGCAGAGCCTGCCGCCCGGCCTCAAGGTCGCCCTGCTGAACGACCAGTCGCTGTTCGTGAAAGCGGCAGTCTCGGGCGTTATCAAGGAAGGGCTGATCGCCGCAGCGCTCACCAGCCTGATGATCCTGCTGTTCCTGGGCTCGTGGCGCTCGACGGTGATCATCGCCACCTCGATCCCGCTGGCGGTGCTGGCCTCGATCGCCGCCCTCGCGGCCATCGGTCAGACCCTGAACATCATGACCCTGGGCGGGCTGGCGCTGGCCGTCGGCATCCTGGTCGACGACGCCACGGTGACCATCGAGAACATCAACTGGCACCTGGAGCAGGGCAAGGAGATCAAGGCCGCCATCCTGGACGGCGCGGCCCAGATCGTTACCCCGGCCTTTGTCTCGCTGCTGTGCATCTGCATCGTGTTCGTGCCGATGTTCCAGCTGAAGGGCATCGCCGGCTTCCTGTTCGTGCCCATGGCCGAGGCGGTGGTGTTCGCCATGATCGCCTCGTTCCTGCTGTCGCGCACCCTGGTGCCGGTGCTGGCGATGTATCTGCTGAAGGGCCAGCATGCGCCGCACGACGCCTATGTGATGGAAACGCACGGCGGGGGCGCCGCGCGCCCGGCCCCCAGCCGCAACCCCCTGGTCCGATTCCAGCATGGCTTCGAGGCGCGGTTCGCCGCCGTCCGCGAGCGATACCGCGCCGTGCTGGCCATGGCGCTGAAGGCCCGCTGGCGGTTCGTCGTCGGCTTTGTGGCGGTGACGGCGCTGTCCTTCGGCCTGGCCCCCTTCCTGGGCGCCAACTTCTTCCCGACGGTGGATTCCGGTTCGATCGTGCTGCATGTCCGCGCCCCGGTCGGCACCCGGCTGGAGGACACCGCCGCCCTGTTCGACCATGTCGAGGGCGCGATCCGGCAAGCCATCCCGGCCGACCAGTTGACGACGGTGGTCGACAACATCGGCCTGCCGGTCAGCGGCATCAACCGCGCCTATTCCAACACCGGCGGTATCGGCCCGCAGGACGGGGACATCTACATCACCCTGGCCGAGCATCACCGGCCCACGGCGCAGTACGTGAGCGCCCTGCGCCAGAAGCTGCCGCAGATGTTCCCCGGGTCGACCTTCTCGTTCCTGCCGGCCGACATCATCAGCCAGATCCTCAACTTCGGCGCGCCGGCGCCGATCGACCTGCAAGTGTCCGGCCCCGACCGCGTGGCCGACGAAGCCTATGCCGGGATGCTGCTGGAGAGGCTGAAGCGGATCCCCGGCGTGGCCGACGCCCGGCTGCAGCAGTCCAGCCACTATCCGCAGTTCCGGATCGCGGTGGACAGGACCCGCGCCGGCGAGCTCGGCCTCACGGAGCGGGACGTCACCACCACCCTGTCCACATCCCTGGCCGGCAGCTTCCAGACCGCCCCGGCCTTCTGGCTGAACCCGCGCACCGGGGTGTCGTACCCGATCGTCGCCCAGGCGCCGCAATGGGACGTCGACAGCCTCTCGGGCCTGGAGAACCTGCCGGTCACCGGCGGCAAGTCGGGCGACATGCAGATTCTGGGCGGGTTGGGCTCGATCACCCGCGAGGACTCCCCTGCGGTGGTCTCGCACTACGCCATCCAGCCGTCGCTGGACCTCTACGCCACCCCCTCCGGGCGCGACCTGGGGGCCGTGGCGCACGACATCAATGCGCTGATCAAGGCGACCGCCGCCCAGGCCCCGAAGGGCGCGATCGTCACCCTGCGCGGCCAGGTCACCACCATGAACGACGCCTTCTCCGGCCTGTTCCTGGGGCTGCTGGGCGCGATCGTGCTGATCTATCTGGTGATCGTCGTGAACTTCCAGTCGTGGCTGGACCCGTTCGTGATCATCACCGCCCTGCCGGCGGCGCTGGCCGGGATCGTCTGGATGCTGTTCGCCACGGGGACCACCCTGTCGGTGCCGGCGCTGACCGGCGCGATCATGTGCATGGGCGTGGCCACCGCAAACTCGATCCTGGTGGTGTCGTTCGCCCGCGAGCGGCTGGAGGCCACCGGCGACGCCACGGTCGCCGCGCTGGAAGCCGGCTTCACCCGCTTCCGCCCGGTGCTGATGACGGCGCTGGCGATGATCATCGGCATGGCGCCCATGGCGCTGGGCCTGGGCGAGGGCGGAGAGCAGAACGCCCCGCTCGGCCGGGCGGTGATCGGCGGCCTGGTGTTCGCCACCCTCGCGACCCTGGTGTTCGTGCCTGTGGTGTTCAGCCTGGCGCACGCGCGCCGGGGCCGGGCGCCCAAGGCCAGCACGGCCGTTCACCCCACCCCCGGTCCCGCCCCCGATCTTGGAGACGCCTCCTATGCATGACGAACCCGACGTGCTGCAGCACCGGCCGCAACGCTGGCTCAGGCCGGCGGCCCTGGGCGGCGCGGCGCTGGCCGTGCTGATCGTCGCCGGCGGTCTCGTCAGCCGGGTGTCGGCCAGCCAGGCGTTGAAGACCCGGACGGACGCAGAGGCGATCCCCACGGTGGCGGTGATCTCGCCCACCCCGGCCGCCGCCCAGGAAGGCCTGGTGCTGCCGGGCCAGGTGCGCGCCTTCTATGACGCCCAGATCCACGCCCGCGTCCCGGGCTACCTGAAGCGCTGGTACACCGACATCGGAGCCAGGGTGAAAGCCGGCCAGGTGTTGGCCGAGATCGACACGCCCGACCTCGACCAGCAGCTGGCGCGCGCCCAGGCAGACCTGTCCACCGCCATCGCCAACCAGTCCCTGGCCCAGGTCACCGCGGGCCGCTGGAAGACCTTGCTGGGCGATGACGCCGTGTCGCACCAGGAGGCTGACGAGAAGGCCAGCGACCTGGCCGCCAAGTCCGCCCTGGTCAAGGCGGCCTCCGCGGAAGTGGGCCGGTTGCGCGCCCTGGAGGCGTTCAAGCGCATCACCGCCCCGTTCGACGGCGTGGTCACCGGCCGCACGACCGACATCGGCGCCCTGATCGCCGCAGGCGCGCCCAACGACGCCGGCCTGTTCACGGTCTCGGACGTCCACCGCCTGCGCATCTACGTGAAGGCGCCCCAGGCCTACACCGCCCAGCTCCACCCGGGCATGACCGCGACCCTGACGGTGCCCGAGCATCCCGGCCAGACGTTCACCGCCACCCTGGTGAGCACCAATGGCGCGGTCTCCGACCAGTCTGGCGCCATGACTGTGGAGCTGCAGATGGACAATCCCGCCGGGGCGCAGGGGAGCGGGACGCTGGATCCCGGCGACTACGCCCAGGTGCGCTTCGCCCTGCCGACCCCGACGGGGGTGCTGCGGCTGCCGGCCAGCGCGGTGATGTTCCGCCGCAAGGGAACCGCCGTGGCGGTGCTGGGCGCCGACGGCCGGGCGCACCTGCGCTACGTCACGATCGCCGAGGACCAGGGAAGCTCGGTGGAGATCGCCGGCGGGCTGACCGCCAGCGACCGGGTGATCGACAGCCCGCCGGACTCGCTCGCCGACGGCGAGGCGGTGCGGCTGGCAGCCCAGGTCCGGCCAGTCGCCGCCCAGGAAGGTTGACCGTGCGCATCGCTCGCCCGCGCGCCGGCGTCGCCGCGTCCAGCCTGGCGCTGGCCCTTGCCCTCGCGGGCTGCGATCTTGCCCCGGCGTACCAGACGCCGCTGGCCGCCACGCCGCCCCCGACCTTCAAGGAACAGGGGCCGTGGACCATGGCCACGCCGCAGGACGCCACGCCCCGCGGTGCGTGGTGGGAGATCTACCGCGACCCCGCGCTCGATGGCCTGGAGTCGCGTATCGAGGGCGCCAATCCAACCCTGGCCGAGGCCGTCGCCCGCTACGACCAGGCCCGGGCGTTCGCCGCCGAGGCGCGCGCCGGCCTCTATCCCCGCGCCGGCGCGGCGGTGAGCGCCACGCGCAATCGGCAGTCCGACGATCGCCCCCTGCGCGGGGCGAACCAGCCAAACTACTATGCCGCCGACACCCTCGGCGGTGCGGCGGACTATGAGATCGACCTTTGGGGGCGGGTGCGCAACCTGGTGGCCGCCGGCAAGGCGCAGGCCGAGGCCAGCGCCGCCGACCTGGCCGACGTACGTCTGGCGCTGCAGGCCGAGCTGGCGACCGACTACATGCGCCTGCGCGGCCTCGACGCCCAATCGGCGCTGCTGGGCGATGCGGTGGGCGCCTATGGTCGGGCGCTCAAGCTGATCCAGGACCGCCACGACGTGGGCATCGCCTCAGGCCTCGACGTCGACCGGGCCAGGACCCAGCTCGACAGCGCCCGCGCCCAGGTGGCGGACGTCGCCGATCAGCGGGCGCTCTACGAGCACGCCATCGCCAGCCTGGTGGGCGAGAGCGCCTCTACCTTCGCCCTGCCGACGTCCATCCAGGCGTCCACCCTGCCCAATCCGCCGGCCGGCCTGCCATCGACCCTGCTGCAGCGGCGGCCCGACGTGGCCGCCGCCGAACGCCGCGCCTACGCCGCCAACCGCGAGATCGGGGTGGCGCGCGCCGCCTTCTATCCCAGCCTGGATCTGCAGGCGCTCGGCGGCTTCCAGAACACCGGCGGACCGGCGTGGCTCAGCGCCCCGGACAGCTACTGGACCCTGGGGCCCACTCTCGCGATGACCCTGTTCGACGGCGGCCGGCGACATGCCCAGCTCGCTGCGGCCCGGGCCGGCTTCGACGCCGCCAGCGCCGCCTACCGCCGCACCGTGCTGCGCGCGTTCCAGGACGTGGAGGACGCCCTCGCCCGGGAGAATCACCTGGCCGACGAGGCCCAGGCGGAAGCCTCGGCCGTGGCCGCCGCGGACGGCGCCGAGGCGCTCGCTCTGCGGCGCTACCGTCAAGGGGCGGTAAACTACCTCGAGGTGGTCACCGCCCAGGCCGCCGCTCTGGACGCCCGCCGGCGCGACGAAGACATCGAGACGCGACGGCTGGTCGCCAGCATTGACCTCGTGCGCGCCACAGGGGGCGGGGTGTGAACCGGAGCGGGGCGAACCATGAAGCCTGAGCGACTGGTTCCGGGCCGACGTCGCCTCGGCCGGGGCGCCGCGGAGCGGCTCGCGGCGATGATGCTGTTGGCTGCCGCTGGCTGCGCCTCGACCCCTGTCTACAACCCGGGTCGCGTCCCTCCCGACGAGATGAGCCGGATCGTGCAGGCGTGCGCCATGGTGGCCAGGCTGCCTGAAGGATCGGTCGACGACTTCAATGTCTGCCAGGAGAGCCTCTCTCGCGCCCTTGCGTCCCGCCTTGCCGCCGATCGATCGGCCGCCGCGCGGCGCGATTGCCTGTCGCGGGGCATGATCCGCGGGACGCCCGCGCTCTCCGGCTGCGAACTGGACGCCCAGGCGCAATCCGGTGCGGCCGCCGGCAGGCAACCTGCCGGCCAGACTGCGGCGCTCGCGAGGACGGCCCCGCCCGCGCCGCACCTGACACTCGCCGAGCGGGAGCGGCGCGCCTGCGCCGCCGTCGGCTATGACCCGGCCGAGCCGGGTTTCGGCCAATGTGTCGCCGACCTCGGGTCCGCGCTGTTCGCTGCGCATCGCCCGATCATGTGATCATTCCGGGCAACCGAGCGCTCGCAACGCGGCCCTGCGCGCCGCGCCGGATGCCTGACGCCGGCGTCAGTTTTTTCCGCGGCGTGTGGAAAAGGGCCCAGAACCTGCCGCAAAGCGCACGGTGCGGGGACCGGGCGGCCCCGTGCAATCTGTCAGAATCGAAATAATTTTTGCGGACGCGTGGACACGCTCCGCATTTTCCCCCTTACTGACGAAAAGCGGACGGAACTCGGGGTGGGGGCCGTCAATGCGCAAGAGCAGGGGGGATGAGCGTGCCTTCGGGGCGGCCCATCGAGTATAACCGCGCCGGCGAGCGGCCCGGCGGCAAGACGGCGCGCCTGGGCGCCAGTCTTCGGCAGACGTCGACAGACAAGGCGTCGAAGGCGCTGGATTTCGGTATCGCCGCCATCGAGCGTTTCGATGACCGACAGCTGACGCTGGACTACATCTCCAAGAATACCGGCATCCCGGTCACCAGCCTCTACCATCTGTTCCGCAACCGCGACGGGTTCCTGATGGCCCTGCGGCGGCACGGCTGCCGGCTGCTGACCACCGCGGTGATGACCTGCGTCACCAGCGATCTGGGACACGCGGCCGAGGCTGGCGTGTCCGCCTATCTCGAGTTCGTCGCCACCCGCCCGCGACTCTATGCCCTGATGAGCGGCGAGGATCAGTCGCGGGCCGACCGCGAACCCGGCGCCGGCATGTCGATGGTGGCGATCGCCCTGCGCGAGGTGATCGCCAGTAACATGGGGCTTCCCTTCGCCCTTGCGGCCGATGTCTCGGCGACCCTGCTGCTCACGGGACGCGGCATGGCCCTCTCGATCCTGAACATGCCCAGTCCACAGCCGGACTCGGCGCATGAGCTGAGCGCCGCTGTTTTGCGCGCCAGCCTGGGAATGCTGGGGGGATCTGCGCGAGGTCCTTCGGCCGAGGCCTCGGGACTTGCCTCATCCAATTGAAGATCAATCCGTCGCTGACGCCTATTTGTGGGGCGCCCGCGTCAAAATATACCCAAATTCAGAGACTGGTTTTTGAATCCAATGTGCAAAAGTGCGGTTCCGGCGCCACAGCGTCGTCTCTATCGCTGAAACATACCCGCCATGGAGTGGCAATGCGTTGACATTTTTGGCGCAAACGAACGATTGATGCATCGTAACTGAGGGCGGTCGCGCCACTCAGGAGTCAAACAAGAGCGCAGGGCGTCCAGGCAGACAAGGGACGCTCTTCGGGGGAGGAAAATCTGAATGACGAACCACACGAGTCTTCGGCGTTGGCTGGCGCTGGGCGCTTCGGCCATGGCGTTCGGCGCGATGGCTGCGCCGGCGATGGCGGCCGATGCGAGCGCCGCGGCAGGCGCTGCGGCCCAGGACCAGGCGACGACCATCGACACCCTGGTGGTGACCGCTGAAAAGCGCGAACAGAGCCTGCAGGATGTGCCGATCGCGATCTCGGCGTTCGGCGCCAAGCAGCGCGACCTGAAGGGCATCAACACCGTTCAGGACATGACCAACTTCACCCCGGGCCTGGTCTATTCCAGCTCCAACGACCGCGCCTCGGTGCGCGGCGTGGGCCGTCTGACCAACGTGCACGCGGTCGACGCGGCCGTGGCCATCTACATCGACGGCGTCTACACCACCTCCACCGTGCTCGCCGGCGGCCCGCCGCTGATGGTCGACCGGGTGGAAGTGCTGCGGGGCCCGCAAGGCACCCTGTACGGCCGCAACTCGATCGGCGGCACCATCAACATCCTGTCGCCGCACCCGACCAACCACTGGTACGGCGAAGTGCGCGCCATCGGCGAGAACTACGGCTACTCGGACTTCCAGGGCGTGATCTCCGGCCCGATCACCGACAACCTGAAGTTCCGCCTGTCCGGCTACAAGAAGGACCAGCGCGAGGGCTACTTCCACAACGTCGTTCCGGGCATGCCCACGGAAGGCGCCAAGCGCAACGAATACGCCGTGGAACTGCAGGGCGAGGCCACCCTGGGCGACAAGCTGACCCTCTGGGGCAAGATCGGCACCCTGCACTGGGACAACCGCGGCGGCCCCGGCGCCCGCGCCGGTATCGGCCCGGTCGGCGGCCCTCCCTATGAAGAAGCCCTGATCGATCCGAACTTCTCGGTCGTCTTCAACCCCGCCTTCGGTTACTCCGCCGGCGCCACCAACCTGGTCAACCTGGGCACCACCACGGTGAACCCCGCCGCGACCGACCCCCGCGCCTTCAACACCAACACCCCGCTGAGCGTGAAGCTGCAGGGCGTGTTCCTGTCGTCGTGGAACGTGAAGTACTCCTTCCCGACCTTCGACCTGAAGTACATCGGCGGCTGGCAGAAGTACCACTACTCGCTGCACGGCGACCTCGACGGCACGGCGGTGCAGTCCTACACGATCCCGCTGGCGCCCAATTCGATCTGCGGAACGATCCACACCGCCTATCTCGGCCACGTTTCGCCGACCGATTGCCAGGCGCTGAACGTCTCCGGCACCACCACCTACGACTACCAGGAACTGCCCACCTGGTGGAGCCACGAGATCAACCTGACCTCGACCACCGACGGTCCGCTACAGTGGATCATGGGGGCGTACTACTACCATGAGTCGTACTCCAACCCCTACAACTTCTACCAGCCGAACCAGCCGCAACTGCAAACAAGCCTGAACCTCGGCCTCTTCGGCCTGGGCGGCGGCGCGGCCAATCCTGACGGCGGCTTCTCCTATTCCAACTACAACATGGTGACCAAGAGCACCGCCGTGTTCGGCCAGGTGGACTACAAGGTCACCGACACCCTGAAGTTCACGGTCGGCCTGCGCTACACGCGCGACACCAAGTACGGCACCGAAAGCAAGCGGGTGCTGAGCTTCTCGCCGACGGGCTTCGCCGATACGCCGGTGTCCTACACGCTCACCAACAACGGCACGACACCGGTCGCCACCGGGCCGAATGGTGCGATCTATGCGGTTCCGGGTTCGTCGGGCCTGTATTCCTCGTTTGGCCTGAGCCCGTTCGGCCCCGGCTCGGCGGCGAACTGGGGTAGCCTGTACGGCAACTTCGCAGCCCTTCCGGCCATTCTGAGCTCCTTGAACGCCAACCCCGGCGGCGCCTACAACTTCCTCGCCGCCCTCGGCAGTGGCGCGTTCGACCTGACCAAGACGCTTGCTCCGAAGACCACCGTGGCCGGCGCCCCCGGCGTCTGCGGCACGCCGACCTATGTCTCCGGAACGACCTACACCCAGTACACGATCGATCCGACGACCGGCATGCTGACGCGTTCGCTGTGCGACTCGTCCAGCGCCACCACCGGCACCGCCGGCGTGGAATGGACCCCGTCCAGCGACCTGCTGGTCTATGGCCGCTACAGCCGCGGCTACAAGGCCTTTGGTCTGTCCGCCGGCGGCGGTCTGACGAACCCTGAAGCCAAGCCCGAGAACGTCGACTCCTTCGAAATCGGCTTCAAGAAGGACTTCGGCCACACGCTGCAGTTCAACCTGGCGGCCTTCTACTACAACTACACCAACCTCCAGGCTCCGGTGAGCGCACGGGTCGGCACCACCAACGTCACTCAGTTCGTGAACATCGCCCAGTCGCGGTCCATGGGCGTTGAAATCGACGCCGTCTGGCAGCCGATCGATCACCTGCAGCTGTCGCTGGATTACTCGTACAACCCGACCAAGATCCTGAAGGCGGATCAGTTCATCGATCTGAACGACAACACCAACTACGGAACGACGGCGTTCCCGGTGTATGGCGTTCCGGTCAGCGTCGTCGGCAACAAGCTGCCGCAGGCTCCCGAGAACAAGATCGCCATCAACGGCAACTACACCTTCGTGCTGGATCAGGGTAAGCTGAACGTCGGCGCCAACTTCATCTGGCGGGGCAGCGCCTACTCGAACATCTTCAGCCAGCGCTGGAACCAGTCGCCGTCCTGGAACCAGGTCGACCTGCGTGCGTCCTGGACCCCGACCCAGGGCCGCTATCAGGTCATCGTCTACGTGAAGAACGTCGGCAACACGCTGGGTTACGACTCGGCGGTCACGGCCTCCAACCGCGACGTCACCAACTTCCCGGTCAACACCGGCTACAACACCTCGTTCACCCCGCCCCGGACCTACGGGATCGAGGTGCACTACAAGTTCTTCTAGGCCGTACGGCTTCGAAGCACGGTCCTGCGAGGGCGCGCCGGTCTCCGGCGCGCCCTTTGCTTTGCGCCGGGTTTGGCCGACCTGGGTTGGGGATTTGTAACCGCGCGGCCATCGCGCCTTGCCGCGGCAGGCTGTAGGGTCCGCGGCCGGCGCCAAGCCCTGCGGGATCTCACGTGAAGCTGCTGATCGTCGAGGACGACAAGGACACCGCGGCCTACCTGAAGAAGGCGCTCGGCGAGGCCGGCCACGCGGTCGACGTGGCGAACTCGGGGCGCGACGGCCTGCTGCTGGCGGCCGGCGAGACCTATGACGTTATGGTGCTGGACCGCATGCTGCCGCAGGTGGACGGCCTGACCATCCTGCGCACCATCCGCGCCTCCGGGGTGAAGACGCCGGTGCTGCTGCTGACGGCGCTGGGCGGCATCGACGACCGGGTCGAGGGGCTGGAGGCCGGCGGCGACGACTACCTGGTCAAGCCCTTCGCGATCGCCGAGCTGCTGGCGAGGGTCAACGCCCTGGCCCGGCGCCCGCCGCCGCAGGCGGTGCAGACTGCGCTGAAGGTGGCGGACCTGGAGCTGAACCTGCTGCAGCGCACGGTGACCCGGGGCGGGCGGCGCATCGAGCTGCAGCCGCGCGAGTTCCAGCTGCTGGAATACCTGATGCGCCACGCCGGCCGGGTGGTCACGCGCACCATGCTGCTGGAGGCGGTGTGGGATTTCCACTTCGACCCCAAGACCAACATCGTCGAGACCCACATCAGCCGCCTGCGCTCCAAGGTCGACCGGGGCCACGGCCGCGAGCTGATCCAGACCCTGCGCGGCGCCGGATACTGCCTGCGTGACCCGGGCTAAGGTGTTCCGCTCCGCCAGCCTGAGGCTGGCCGCGATCTACGCCGGCGCCTTCCTGGCGGCGGTGCTGGTGCTGGGCCTGGTGACGCTGCTGACCCTGCGCACGGCCCTCAACCGGCAGTTCGACGCCCGCATCCAGAGCGAGGCCGCGGCCCTGGTGCAGGAGTACCGCACCGAGGGGGTCACCGGCGTCGCCCAGGCGGTCGAGGAGCGAGACCGGACGCCTGGGGCGCTGGACTACGGACTCATCGGGCCAGGCGGGCGGGCGGTCGCCGGACGGCTGGCCGCAGCCCCGGTCGGCCCTGGCTGGTCGCAGCTCAAGCTGACCTTGCCGCACGCGCGGCGCGAGACCGTCCGTATCCTGTCCACCGGGCTGGGCGGCGGCTACCGCCTGCTGGTCGGCGGCGACGACGAGGGCGTCGACAGCGTCTACGCCATGCTGGCGCAGCGCATGCTGGCGGCGATCGCGGCCGTGGCCGCCATCGGCGCCGCCCTGGGCTATGCCTTGGGCAGCAGCATGCGCCGGCGGGTCTCGGCGATCACCAACGCCGCCGAGGCGATCATCGACGGCGACCTGTCGCGCCGGGTGCCGGTCCCCGGAGTCGGCGACGACCTCGACCACCTGGCGGCCACCTTCAACCGCATGCTCGATCGCATCCAGGCGCTGATGGAGAGCCTGCGGCAGGTGTCCAACGACATCGCCCACGATCTGCGCACCCCGCTGACGCGTCTGCGCTCGCGGCTGGAATCGCAGCTGGGCGCGGCGGGCCGCGCGGGCGCCAAGGCGCCGCTGGAGGCGGCGCTGGCGGACCTCGACGCCATCCTCGAGACCTTCGCCGCCCTGCTGCGCATCGCCCAGATCGAGGGCGGCGCGCGGCGCGCGGCGTTCCGGCGGACCGACCTGGCCGAGGTCTGCCGCACCGTGGTGGAGGCCTTCGCCCCCTCCGCCGAGGACGCCGACATCAGCCTGCGGCTGGACGACCACGGTCCGCTGGTGGTGGACGGGGATTCCGAGCTGCTGACCCAGATGGTGGTGAACCTGGTGGAGAACGGTCTGCGCCACGCCGGCCGGGGCGCGACGGTCACCGTCGGGGCGACGGCGGATGGCGCGCGAGTGGTGCTGGGCGTGGTCGACAACGGGCCTGGCGTGCCGGCGGCGGAGCGCGAGCGGCTATTCGACCGCTTCTACCGGCTTGAGCGCAGCCGTTCCACGCCCGGCAGCGGCCTGGGCCTGGCCATGGTCGCGGCGGTGGCCAGGCTGCATGGGGCGGAGGTCTCGCTGCAGGACGCGTCGCCGGGCCTCGCCGCCGTGGTGGCCTTCCCGGCCGTGTGACCCCCGCCGCCTGCGCGCGGCGAACATTGGGATTTTGCAATCCGCCGGCCAAGCGCCCCCCATGGCGCAGCGCCTAGGTCTGCACCCCACCGCCGCCGCGACCGTTGACGTCGCGCCGGTCCCGATCGCCAAGGAGCCGGACAAGATGCACGCGCGAACGAGCAGGATGTGGGCGGCGCTGCTGGCCTGTACGGCCCTCATGGGGGCGGCGAGCGCCCATGCCGGCGGGGTGACGACCCAGACGCCGGGCCCCGACGGTCCGTGGGACTACGCCGCCTTCGACGCCGCGCACGGCCGGGTGCTGATCGCCCGCGGCTTTGGGGTCGAGGCGCTGGACGTCGCCACCGGAACGCTCAGCCAGATCGCGCCCGGCGCACGCGTGCATACGGTCCGCGCCCTGCCCGACGGGCGACTGATGATCACCAACGGCACGGCCGGAACGGTGGTCATCGCCAACGGCGCCACCGGCGCGCCCGAGGCCACGATCGCCGTGGGCAAGGACCCGGACGCGGCGACCTTCGATGCGGCCACCGGCCTGATCCTGGCCATGAACGCCGACAGCGGCGACGTCTCCCTGGTCGATCCGGCCGCCGGCAAGGAGGTGGCGCGCATCTCGGTGGGCGGGGCGCTGGAGTGGGTCGAGACCGACGGCGCCGGCCGGGCGTTCATCAACGTCGAGGATAGGGCCGAGCTGGTGGTCTTGGACATTAAGGGCCGTAAGGTGCTGGCGCGCTACAAGCTGGCCGGCTGCGAGGGGCCCACGGCGATGGGCTATGTGGCGCCTTACCGGCTGTTGATCTCGGCCTGCGGCAATGGGCACGCCAAGGTGCTGAGCGCCGACGACGGGCATCAGGTCGCCGATCTGGCGATCGGTCCGCATCCGGACGAACTGGTCTACGACGCCCAGCGGGGCGTGGCCTACATCCCCACCGCCGGCAGCGCGACGCAGGGCGGCGAGATCGCCGTGGTCAAGGTGGCCGGTCCACACGACGTGGCGGTGGTCGGTCACATCCCCACCACGCGCGGGGCCCGCACCATCGCCGAGGACCCGGCCACCGGCCGGCTGTACCTGCCGACCGCCGACTACGCGATCACCGCCGAGGGCAAGCCGAAGCCGGTTGCGGGCACCTTCCGTATCCTGACGGTCACGCCCTGAGCTCCTCGAGCCGGGGCCATCGGCCGAGCGAGGGACGGCCATCCCCTAGCGGCCTGTGCGGGGCGCTTGCCGGAAGTCAAGATATAGAGGCAGGTGGCTGACTGATGTAAATGGATGGCCGCCTTCCGTCGTCGTGCTTCCTAGGGCGCGACGTCGTGATGGTGTGTTGATGAACAACGGCCGGATGGACATTGATTATTCTCAATCTTTGTTCTCAAAACGGTCGCAAGAGCGAATCTATACTGTTAATCTTGCTTCCTAGAACCCCCTGATTGGCGCGGCGAGAGTCCTTCCGTGTGCGCGTCTTCCAGGGGGATCATCCATGGCAATGCAACATCGGCTGTCCGGACTCCTGGCGACCGCCGGGGGCGCCGCGATCGTGCTGGGGCTCGGCCCGCCCGCCCACGCCGCGGCGGCGGACACGGCCAACGCCATCGCGGGCTCCACCAACGTCGAGACCGTGGTGGTCACGGGCACACGGCCTCAGGCGGTCGACGTGAAGAAGCAGGCGCAGGTGATCATGGACATCGCGCCGCTGGAGCAGATCCGCTCGCTACCCGACGAGAACGCGGCCGAAGCCCTGCAGCGGCTGCCCGGGGTCTCCATGGAGTCGGACTCCGGCGCGGGGCGCTTCGTCAACATCCGGGGGATGGACGCCGATCTCAACGGCACGACCTACGACGGCGTGCGCATGATGGCCAACAACCCGGCCTCGCCGCAGGGCGGCGCGCGTGCGGTCGCCCTGGACGCCTTCCCGGCGGGCTTCTTCGGCGGCCTCGAGGTGATCAAGTCGATCACCCCGGCGATGGACGCCGAGGGCCTGGGCGGTGTGGTCAACATCCAGCCCCGCAGCCTTCCCGCCGGCCAGGACCACGTCTTCGACGCCTCGATCGGCGGCGGCGTCGAGGCGCTGCGCAAGACCGGCGTCTACAAGGGCGACGTCACCTTCGGCAAACGCTTCTTTGGCGACAGGCTGGCGGTGATCCTCAGCTACGGCTTCCTGAAGGATTCCCGCGGCATCGACGACATCGAGGCCGACTACATCAACGACCCCACGGTGGTTCCCGCGGGAACCAGCGCCTTCCTGGCCAGCAAGGCGTTCGATGACGTGCAGTACCGCTGGTACCAGTACCACCGCACGCGGCAGGGCTTCGGCGGCGGCGCAACGTACAGCGTCAGCGACACCACCGAGCTCTATCTGCGCGGCTTCCACGCCGGCTACACGGAGACGGCGCACAAGCAGGAGTTCGTTCTCAACCACCTGGCCGACAACATCGTCGCCGTGAACAACGCCACGGGCGCCTTCACGTCCAACGGCGTGACGCCGTACTATTCCGACATCACCACCAAGGAAGAACTCGGCAACGACCTGATCGAGGTCGGCGGCAAGACCACCGTCGGCGTCTTCACTGTGGACGCGCGCGGGTCGTGGACCAAGGGGTCCGACCAGTTCCCATACGCGATCAACGCGCGGTTCAGCGACCCGACCGGGATCAACGTCGTCTACAACAACGCCGATCCGAACCGCCCGACCTACCGGGCGCTGGGCGGCGTCGACCTGACCAATCCGGCGCTGTACACCGCGCTGTCGAAGGGCAATTCGCCGTCGAAGAACAGCGACCAGGAATATGCCGGCGTGGTCAACTTCTCCGCGCCGATCCATCTCGTCGGCGAGGGCGGCGTACTGGCCTTCGGCGCCAGTGTCCGCGAGCGGGTCCGCCGGGCGCAGGCCTATGCGGCCGGCTTCACCGTCGACACCCTGTCGCTGGCCGGCTTCGTGGGCGGACCCGACACCCTCTACTACAAGGGGGCCTACAACATCGGCCCGGCGCCGGACTACGCCAAGCTGCTGACCATCCCGCAGACGCCGCTGGTGGCCGACCCTTCCACCTTCGAGAACGACAACGAGAACGTCTATGCCGGCTATGTGCAGTACAGCGCCAGCTTCGGCGCCCTGGACGTGGTTGGCGGCGTCCGGGCCGAGGCCACCGATGGGACCTACCGCGCCAACGACGTGGACCAGGACGGCAATCTGATCGGCCCGAACGTGGCCCGGCACAGCTATGCGAACGTGTTCCCGGACCTGAGCCTGAAGTACCAGGCCGGCGAGCACCTGCAGCTGCGCGCCTCGTTCTCCACGGCCATCGCCCGGCCGGGCTTCAACCAGATCACCGCCGCGCGGACCATCGACGTGCAGAACGCCACGCCCCAGGTCAGCCAGGGCAACCCCGGCCTGAGGCCGACGATCGGCCGCAACATCGACCTGATGGCGTCCTACGATCTGCCGCATGGCGGCGTGGTGTCGGTGGGCGCCTTCTACAAGTGGTTCAGCGACTACATCATCCCGACGGTGACCATCGGGGCGACGGACGTGCCGGGTTTCAGCGGCCAAAAGGTCAACCTGACCAGCTTTTCCAACGTGGGATCGGCTCACGCCGGGGGCGTCGAGCTGGACTACAGCCAGCAGTTCGAATTCCTGCCTGGGCCGTTGGCCGGCATCGGCTTCGAGGGCAACCTGACGTACGTGGACTCCGGGGGGCAGATTCGCCCAGGCGAGCACCATGCCCTGCCGCAGACCTCGCCGCTCACCTACAATGCGGCGCTGTTCTACCGGCGCGGACCGGTGTTCCTGAAGCTGGGCGCGACCTACGTGTCGACCAACCTCTGGGCGGTCGGCGGGGACGCCTCCACCGACCTCTATTCGCAGCCCCGCTTCCGACTGGACTTCGGCGCCACCTACGACGTCACCACGGCCCTCCAGGCCTATGTGGAGGTGAAGAACATCACCAATACCCACCTGGAGTTCACGCAGACCACGAGCAAGGCCTTCCCCGTGCAGAACGAGTTCTACGATGCGGACTATCGTGTCGGCCTGCGGGTGAAGTTCTAGGGGGGCCGCCGAACCCAGGGCGCGCCCCGCCGGGTCCGGTCTGCGGGACTTCTCAGCGAGGCGCCGGTCGTGCCAAGCTGATCGAGGGAACGTGGACAGCGGGGGGCTCGCCGTGCGACTGGCGTCGAACATGCGGCGCGCGCAGCTGATGGCCGCCGCCGCCGAGCTGGTGCTGGCCCAGGGCCACCTGCCGGCGGCGCCGGAGCGGCTCAGTCAGGCCGCCGGGGTCAGCAAGGCGCTGGTCTATGCCTATTTCCCGACCCAGTACGACCTGTTCAACGCCCTGCTGGCGCAGCGGCTGGAGGCCATGCTCGCCGCCGGCCTGGACGAGGCGTCGGGCCGCACGCCGCTCGAAGCCGCCGCCCTGGCGGCGGCAGGTCTCTATTTTGACGATGTCGCCAGTAATGGACCGATCGTCCATCTTATCCTGCGCGATCGGTACATGATGGGGCATGTGAGCGCGGAAAACCGCCGGATCAGGGACCGGATCATGCGCCGGCTGGCCCGCGCCGGGCGACGCGAGCTTGGCCTTGGCGCCCAGGAAGCGGTCGCCGCCATGGGCCTGATCGCCACCATCCCCGAGGAAGCCGGGCGTCTTGCCGCCTCGGGGGAAATGCGGATCGACCGGGCGCGCGGGCTTTGCCTGAAGCTGGTCCGCGCCAGCGTCGCTGCGTTCCGCGCCGACGACCG
This sequence comes from Caulobacter sp. KR2-114, assembly GCF_049446115.1. Classification (NCBI taxonomy): domain Bacteria; kingdom Pseudomonadati; phylum Pseudomonadota; class Alphaproteobacteria; order Caulobacterales; family Caulobacteraceae; genus Caulobacter; species Caulobacter sp. KR2-114. Next base: position 361,305 of record NZ_JBMSEC010000004.1, on the reverse strand, counting down.
CGCAGGCTGAGCCGTCCCGTTCCCTCCAGTGTTGCCGCGCGGTCACGCCGCGGGTGGCGAATGACGGCCCAGGTTTTGACGATTGCACAAGTAACTTGACCGCCACGCCGTGAGGCGTAAGCGTCCCCCCGTTTCGGCCTGACGGGCCGGCCAAAAAATTTTGACCCACAAGGGGGAAACAGTGGATTTCAAGCGTGGGCTCCTGCTTTCGGGAGCGATCATCGGCGTGTGCGGATTCGGCGGCGGCGCGTGGGCGGCGGACGCCCAGGCGGCCCCCACATCGACGGCGGCGGCGGACAACAACACGGTCGGCGACATCGTGGTCGTCGCCGAGCGCAAGTCCGAGAACCTGCAGCAGACGCCGATCGCGGTGTCGGCGCTCAGCGCCCAGGACCTGAAGGCGCAGCGCATCGACACGGGCGCCAACCTGGCCAGCACCGTGCCGAACATGAGCTTCCAGCCGGGCCTCTACGGCAAGCCTGACTTCGCCATCCGCGGCATCGGCTACCAGCTGGTCACCACCGCCGGCGACGCGGGCGTGGCGGTGCACGAGAACGACGCGCCGGTGTCGTCCGGCCGCCTGGCGCAGGCCGACTTCTTCGACATCAACCAGGTGGAAGTGCTGCGCGGGCCGCAGGGCACCCTCTACGGCCGCAACGCCACCGGCGGGGTGATCAACATCATCACCTCGAAGCCGGTCGACAAGTTCGCCGGCGCGATCACCGCCGAGGCCGGCAACTACGGGACCTACAAGGGCAACGGGTTCATCAACATCCCGCTGGGCGACATGTTCGCCGTGCGGGTGGCCGGGGACTTCTCCAAGCACGACGGCTACCAGTTCAACGAATTCAACGGCACGCGCACCAACGCCCAGAACATCTGGGCCACCCGGGCGACGGTGTCGTTCACGCCGAACTCGAAGTTCCACGCCTACCTGATGTGGGAGCACTTCGCCGAGGACGACAGCGGCGGCGGCAACGCCGGCGTGTCGACCAATTCCTGCATCACCGACCCCGGGCCGTCGTCGATCGGCGGCGTGGCGGTGACCAATGCGGCGGTGCGCAACTACCTCAGCTTCGGCTGTTCGCTGACCCCGAACATCTACGCCGCCGGCTCGCGCGGCGGGATCCTCAACGGCGTGGGCACCTTCGGCAACCGGCTGGCGGTGGAGAACCACCTGGCCGCGGGGAACCTGTTCGCCAACAACGTGCAGCCGACGGGCGCCTATGACGTCAACATCGACGTCAATCCGACCAACCTGACCCGCAACGACCTGGCCCAGTTCAGCGCCGAATGGGACATCACCGACAGCCTGAAGCTGTCGTCGCTGACCACCTACGACCGCGACCGGTCCCTGTACGGGGCCGGCGGGCTGCGCGCAGCGACGCCGTTCCCGTTCACCATCACCGACCCGCAGATCGCCGGCGGCCAGACCCTGGCCAATTATACCTCTGGCACCTTCGACCGGCTGTTCAGCGAGGAATACAGCGAGGAAGTGCGCCTGGCCTCGTCGTTCTCGGGCCCGGTGAACTTCAGCGTCGGCGCCTTCTATCTGCATACGCACAAGAACGACGCCGTGTTCGTGTTCGACAACTTCAACGCGTTCCTGGGCGGGTTCCTCGGCCTGCCGGCCGACCCCAACCCGCGCGAGACGGCGAACGGCGGCCACGCCTATTTCGAGAGCCTGAACCCCTACACCCTGACGTCGAAGGCGATCTTCGGCGAGGTGTACTGGAACATCACCCCGGACCTGAAGCTGACCGGCGGCTTCCGCTACACCAGCGACCACAAGGTGTTCGACGCCAACACCAGCGCCAGCAACCTGCTCTCGCCCGTGGGCGGGCCCCCCGGCAGCCCGGCGTTCGGCATCCAGTTCCTGACGCCGCAGAGCCTGACCTTCAACGAGCCGACCGGCCGTGTGAACCTCGACTGGACGCCCAAGCTGTCGTTCACCGACGCGACCCTGGTCTATGCCTCGTATTCGCATGGCTACAAGGGCGGCGGGTTCAACCCGCCGAACCTGATCTCGGTGGCGCCCTATGCGCCGGAGTTCGTCGACGCCCTGGAGCTCGGGACCAAGAACACCCTGCTCAACCACACCCTGACGCTGAACCTCACCGGCTTCTACTACGACTACAAGAACTACCAGTTCAGCCAGGCGGCGGTGTTCGGCACCATCACCAACAACGTCAACGCGCGCATCTGGGGCCTGGAGTTTGAATCCCAGTGGCGCCCGATCGGCGACCTCGCGCTGAACGCCCAGGTCGGCTACCTGAATACCCGCATCAAGAGCGGGCCGACGGCGCAGTCGATCAACCAGTACGACCCGACCGGCGGCCACATGGACACGCTCTATGCGGTCAAGACGCTGACCAGCCAGTGCATCGTCAACAAGGCCAACTTCGCCACCCTGGTGAACGACATCCAGAACGGCGTCGAGCCGGTGTCGGTGCTGGCCAATCTGAACTGCGCGGACACCAGCGCCGGCTCGATCGCCACGCTGTACAACCTGCGCGCCGGGGTGCCGGTGGACCCCGGCACCGGCCTGGTGGAAACCGGCGGGGTGCCGGAAACCTTCGCCGGCAAGCGTCTGCCCAACACGCCGGACTGGACCGCCGCGGTGGGCGCCCAGTACGCCTTCCACATCAACGACAGCTGGCGCCTGACGCCGCGCGTGGACGTGCGCTACACCGGCGGTCAGTACGCGGACCTGTTCAACACGCCGGGCCTTTATGTGAAGCCCTACGCCTCGGTGAACGTGACCGTGACCCTGGCCGACCTGGACAACGGCTTCAGCGCCCAGGCCTTCGCCAAGAACCTGGGAACCCAGGGGACCATCGTCGGCGCGGTGCCCGGGGGCGGGGCGATCACCGGCAGCGAGAACACCATCATCATCGCCGACCCGACCACCTACGGCATCTCGCTCAGCAAGCGCTTCTGAGATCGTCCGGGCCCGACGGGCCCGGACCTTTCCAGACACCTCCTTGGCCTCCGCGTTCCGCGCGGAGGTCGTTCTTTTTTGCGGGGGCGGTCAGCCTTCCGGGCGTGGCGGCGCCTTCACCACCGCGCGATTGCCGGCGACGATCAGCGCCAGGCTCAGCCGCTCGGCCATCTCCAGCGGGATCTTGCGCTCGGCCACGAGGCGGCCGGCGCGCAGGGTGACCGCGGTCAGGATCACCGTCGTCCCATAGCCGATGTCCGGCTCCACGCCGTAGCGGGTCTGCAGCCTCTGGGCGGTGGCGGAGCGCTCGGCCATGGCGCGCGCTCGGCGCTCCTCGCGCAGGGCAAGGCGCACCTCGGGGCTGTTGAGCAGCACCTGGATCAGGGCGCCCCGCTGCGAGACGTGGCGCAGGTAGGCGACGGTGGACAGGGCGATGCGGGTGGAGGCGTCCAGCCCCCGCTCGCGAGCGCTGTCGCGGGCGGTGAACATGCTCGCCAGCTCACGGCGGGCCAGCGCCACCAGCAGGTCCTCGCGGCGACGGAAATAGTTGTGCGCCTGGGTCTCGCTGACACCCGCCTCGCGCGCCACCCGCTTCATGGTCAGGGCGCTGAGGCCGTGGCGGGCGATCACCGCGCCGGCCAGGTCGATCAGCTGCTCACGGCGGGCGTCCGGCGACAGGCGCGTGCGGCTGCGGCGCAGGGTGGAGATTCCTGGGGTGATGCTGACCAGCTCGCTGCACCCGGAGGGGGCCGGGGGCAGGGGCGCGCGATCCGCCGGACGGGCGGGACGGCTGCGGCCCCAATAGCCGCGCCCGGGATAGGGCACCATCACCCGGTCGCAGATCTTCGCCAGGCCGTTCAGGCTCAAACCAAGTCCGGCCGCGGCGGCGGCCATCGGCTGGCTCCAGACCAGCTCGTGCAGATCCTTGCGCGACAGGTCGGTGCGGGCGTGTGTCGGGCGGACGTGCGCCGCCGCGGCGACGACGGGCGCCGGAGCGTTCGGAACGACGGGCGTGCGGCTAGCCACGCCCATTTATATCAGTTCCGTCAAAAAAACCCATCATCAGCGCCGTCCCCCGACCATCGCCGCCAGCGCAGCTTACAGAGTCCGGCCGGCAAGGAAACCGGCCTTGGCGGTCTAGCTGCGCCAGCCCAGCGCCACGCTACGCACCGTGGGTAGGACCTGCAGGCGCCGCCGCAGCCGCTCGGCGCGCTGGTCGCACAGGTCTTCGGCCTCGATGCGCACGTTCAGGGCGTCGTGCGCCTGTTCCATCGCCACCGCGGTCAGCCGCGCCTGCTGCAGGGCGAACGGCTCGAGGATGCGCAGCAGGCTGTCCGCCGCGGGGAGGGCCTCGATGACGAACAGCCGGCGCGGCCCGGGTGCGCTCCCCGGCAGACGGGCGGGGGTCACCCGCGCACCAGCTGGTGCTCGACGCTGACCGTGCCGGCTTCGGGCCAGGCCGCGATCATCTCGGCGGCGCGCTCGGCGCCGGTGTCGGGCAGACCCCCCAGTCGCAGCACGGCTTCGAACCGGGCGCCGACCGGGCGCAGGCTGAAGGCGCGCAGCTGTCCGCCGACACGCCCCAGGGCGCTCTGCACGGCATCCAGGCAGGCGCTGGGCGAGGCGGTGGAGATGTGCAGCACGTGCAGCGCCGCACCGAGGCCGGGCGGCGCGGGGGGAAGGGCGGCGTTGGAGCCTGGATGGAGGTTCATGGGCTGGGGTCCTTCGGGTGGGAGGGCCGCCGAGCGCGCAACAAAAAACCCCGCGCCTTGGTCAGGAGCGGGGCTTCGATCTTGCGATCCGGCGGCGCGGTTGTCAGGTCGCGCGCGGTCGCCCCGCTCTGGAGCGCTGCATAATAATGGTGGTGGTCATGAGCATGGAACGAGTCAGGCCGGCGCAGCCGATCGCGCCCGCCAGGGCGGTGGTCAGCAGCATCAGCATGGTCTCAGGCTGGGTCATGCCCCGGGCCGGTCTCCGTGATCACATCTTCCATAGCCGATCGCGCCCCGCCGGCGCAACCACGCTCAGATCTCTGTCTTCGTCACCTTGCCCTTGCCGGCCCGCCGGTCGGCTGGGCCGGACCACTCCGCGCCGAGATAGGCCGAGCGGGCGCTCTCCAGGGTGGCCGGACCGCCCTTCAGGCCGCGCTTCTGGCCCGACTGCCCCAGCAGGTGGGCCGCATAGGCCGCGGCGGCCGCGCTGGCCGGCGGTTCCGGCGGCGGCGGCTCGACCGGATCGCTGATCGGCACGGGCAGGTTGGCGATCTCTTCGCCGGCCTCGGCGCGCTCGCGTTCGCGCATCTGGCGGTGGGCCCGACGGGCGGCGGCGGCGCGCTGGATGGGATCGATGGGGCCAGGCATGGGACCAGGGTTCTAGCGCGGACGGGTTAAGATCGTCTGGAGGGGGAAGGTAGCGCTCCCGCCCGCTGCGGTTAGAATGTTCACATATCCCAGAGGAGCGTTGCGCTCGCCCTTCTCCCCTTGCGGGAGAAGGTGTCTTGCGCAGCAAGACGGATGAGGGGTGGACGAGGCGTTGAAGGTCGGCGCCGCGCCAAGCCTCTGAGGGTAGTCTCGAAGGATCTTCAACCCCTCATCCGACCCGCTGCGCGGGCCACCTTCTCCCGCAAGGGGAGAAGGACCGGTCACATCCGAGGTTGGGACGTGTGACATTGCTAGCTTCGGGAGGAAGGCTGGTCCGTCAGCGGTTGCTGTCGAGCCACTTGCGCAGGGCCTCGAGGAACGGCACCGCCGCCTCGAACTCCGCCTCGGAGAACGCCTGGCGCACGCGGTCCAGCGGCGGCTTGAGGGCCATCAGGCATTCGTTGTGCCGGCGCGAGCCCGCCTCGGTCAGGGTGACCAGCTTGCGGCGGCCGTCGCTGGGATCGGCCTCGATCTTCACCAGACCCTGCTCCTCCAGCCGCTGCAGGGTGTTGGTCATCGCCCCCTTGGTCACCTGGAAGGCCGCCGCCAGTTCGGCCGGGCTCTGGACGCCGCCCAGGCGGGCGAACCGGCCGAGCACCGAGAAGCTGGCCGCCGACAGGCCCTCCGGCAGCGCCCGTTCCACCCGCTGGCGCGACAGCTGGTCGATCAGCGCCACCTCGGTGAAGAAGCGCACGTCGGGGCGGTCCTTGAGGGGCCGGCTGTTCACCGTCCGGGCGTTGGCGGCTGCGCTCATCGTTCCTCCCTAAAGCCCCCGTTCGTCGGTACTAATTCAACGCTAAACCAAATCTCACGCTTCGCCCAGGGTTTCCAGCATGCCCTGGCGCGCCAGGGCGTCGGCGCGCTCGTTGTGCTCATGGCCGGCGTGGCCCTTAATCCAGCGCCAGTCGACCTCGTGCTTCAGCCGCGCGGCGTCCAGCCGGCGCCACAGGTCCTCGTTCTTGACCGCGCCCTTGGTGGTGGTCTTCCAGCCACGCGCCTTCCAGCGCGGCAGCCATTCGGCGATGCCGTTGCGCACGTACTGGCTGTCGGTGTGCAGCTCGACCTTGCAGGGCTTCTTCAGCGCCTCCAGCGCCTGGATCGCCGCCATCAGCTCCATGCGGTTGTTGGTGGTGGCCAGGTCCCCGCCCCACAGCTCCTTCTGGCGGCCGCCGGAGAACAGGATCGCGCCCCAGCCGCCAGGCCCGGGATTCCCGCGACAGGCGCCGTCCGTGTAGATGATCACCTGCGGGGTCACGCCATGGCTCCGAACAGGGCCAGACCGTCGGCCGAGCGCGCCGCCTCGCGGTGCACCGCAAGCTTGCGCTCGTATTCCAGCGGGTCCTTGGGGCGCACCAGAGCGCCGGGCGGGGTGGAGCCCCAGTCGTTCAGCCGGGTCAGGAAGAAGCGCATGGCCGCGCCGCGGGCCAGCACCGGCAGGGCCGCCTTCTCGGCCGGCGACAGCGGGCGGCGGCGCTGGTAGCCGTCGATCATCGCCCGGGCGGCGGTGACGTTGAAGCTGCCATCGGGCTCGAAGCACCAGGCGTTCAGGGCGATCGCCAGGTCGTAGGCCAGGATGTCCCAGGCGGCGAAATAGAAGTCGATCGCCGCGGCGAACCGGCCCTCCAGGAAGAACACGTTGTCCGGAAAGAAGTCGGCGTGGACGACGCCCTCGGGCAGGCCGCGCGGCCAGCCCACGGCCAGCTCGGCCAGGTCCGCGCGGATCGTGGCGGCCAGGCCCGGCTTGAGGTCGTCGGCGGCCCCGGCCAGGGGGGCGAAGAAACCGGACCAGGCGGCCTGGCCCAGATCGTTGACCCGCCGCTGCGGGAAGCCCTCGCCGGCCTGGTGCAGCCAGGCCAGGCCCTCGCCGGCCTCGCGGCAGTGGGCCACCCCGGGCCGGCGCACGGAGAGCCCGGTGAGGAAGGCGACCAGGGCGGCGGGCTTGCCGCGCAGGGTCTTCAGGGTCTGGCCCTGACGGTCGGCGATCGGCGTGGCGCTGGGATAGCCGTGCTCGGCCAGCCACTGCATCAGATCGAGGAAGAACGGCAGGTCGGCGGCCTGAACCAGGTGCTCATAGACCGTCAGGATGTAGCGCCCGCGGTCGGTCTCCAGCAGGAAGTTGGAATTCTGGATGCCCTCGGCGATGCCCTTGAACGCCAGGGGTTCGCCCACGTCGAAATCGGCGAGGAACGCCTCCAGCTCGGCGTCGCTGATGTCGGTATAGACGGCCATGCCCGTTGATCTGCGACGAGGCCTTGCCCGTCAAGGGATGCAGACGACGGGCCGCCGATTTACCTGGCCGTTCAGGCCACCGCGCGCGGCAGCTTGAAGGTCACGGTCTCCGAGGCGCCGGTGACCTCGTGGATGGTGATCGCATAGCGACCGGACAGGGTCTCGATCACGCCCTGCACCAGCAGCTCCGGCGCCGAGGCGCCGGCGGTGAGGCCGACGGTCTCGACACCCTTGAACCAATCCCAGTCGATGCCGCTGGCGTCGTCGATCAGCCGCGCGTCGCGGGCGCCGGCCTTCTTGCCGACCTCGACCAGGCGAACCGAGTTGGAGGAATAGCGCGCGCCCACCACCAGCAGCAGGTCGCAGTCGGCGGCCAGGCGCTTGACCGATTCCTGGCGGTTGGTGGTGGCGTAGCAGATGTCTTCCTTGTGCGGCGCGCTGATCTCCGGGAACCGGCGGCGCAGCGCCTCGACCAGGTCGGCGGTGTCCTCCACCGACAGGGTGGTCTGGGTGACGAAGGCCAAGTTGGAGGCGTCCACCGGCTGGAAGGTCTCGGCGTCCTCAACCGTCTCGATCAGCCGCACGGCGCCCGGCGGCAGCTGGCCCATGGTGCCCACCACCTCGGGGTGGCCGGCGTGGCCGATCAGCACGATCTCGCGGCCGTTCTCATAGTGGCGGGCCGCCTCCACGTGCACCTTGGAGACCAGGGGGCAGGTGGCGTCCAGGAACAGCATCCGCCGCTTGATCGCCTCGGCCGGCACCGTCTTGGGCACGCCGTGGGCCGAGAACACCACCGGCCGGTCGTCCGGGCACTCGTCCAGTTCCTCGACGAACACCGCGCCGATGGCCTTCAGGCGGTCGACCACGTGGCGGTTGTGGACGATTTCGTGGCGGACATAGACCGGCGCGCCGTACTTCTCGATCGCGCGCTCGACGATCTGGATCGCGCGGTCGACGCCCGCGCAGAAGCCTCGCGGCGAGGCGAGGAGGATGTTGAGCTGCGGTTTCATGCGCGCAAACTAGGGCTTTGCCGGGTCGAGAGCTAGAGGACTTCCCGCACGGGCGCCGCGACGCAAGGCCTCGCGTCCATCGCCTTGCGTTTCAACGGCGTTCGTTGCGGCGCCGCTGATATGCCTTTATCAGGGCCATAACCGAGCGGCCGGACCTTCCGGCGCCCGTCCCAAGTCCTGGATTCCCCATGCGCCGCCTCACCTTCACCGCGCTTCTCGCCATCACGGCGCTGACCACCTGGCCGATGGCCCCCGCCCATGCCCAGATGGGCGGGCCGGGCGGCGGCGGCCCTGGCGGCGGCGGCGGCGGCCAGGACGACGACGACGCCAAGAAGCGCAAGCGCGACTCCGAGTGGGGCTCCAACGCCCCGGCCCTGCCGCAGCTGCGCAACGCCGGCCCGTGCCCCTACGTCAAGGTGCTGTACGACGCGGCGCGCTACGTCGAGCTGAAGGACAACAAGGAAGCCTCCAACGCCGTGGGCTACACCGGCGAGATCCAGGGGCTGTCGGCCGGCTGCAGCTACAAGGCCGACCAGCCGATCACCGTGCAGATGCAGATCCTGTTCTCGCTTGGGCGCGGGCCGCAGGCCACCGAGACGCACAAGACCTATCGCTACTGGGTCGCGGTCACCCATCGCAACCAGTCGGTGCTGGCCAAGGAATACTTCGACCTGCCCGTCACCTTCCCGGCCGGCCAGGACCGGGTGACCGTGACGGAGAACCTCGGCGGGGTGACCATCCCGCGCGCCGATTCCAAGGTCAGCGGCGCCAACTTCGAGGTGCTGATCGGCTTCGACGTGACGCCGGAGATGGCCGCCTTCAACCGTGACGGCAAGCGCTTCCGACCCAACGCCGGTGTGAGCACCGCCGCGCAATGAGCGACCTGAAGTCGGGCCTCAGCGAAGCGGCCGGCGCCGCCTTCGCCAGCCTCGGCCTGCCTGCGGAGCATGGCCGCGTCACCGTCTCGGACCGGCCGGACCTGGCCGACTTCCAGTGCAACGGCGCCCTGGCGGCGGCCAAGGCCGCCCGGCGCAATCCGCGCGAGATCGCCACGGCGGTGGTGGAGGCGCTGCAGAGCCACCCGGATCTCGCCTCGATCGAGATCGCCGGACCGGGCTTCATCAACTTCAAGCTCACCGACCAGGCCCTGGCGGTGCGCTGCAACGCCATCGCCGGCGACGCCCGGGCGGGCGCCTCGGGCGTGGGGCAGCCGCGGCGGGTGCTGGTCGACTACGGCGGCCCGAACGTCGCCAAGGAGATGCACGTCGGGCACCTGCGGGCCTCGATCATCGGCGAGGCGGTCAAGCGCATCTGCCGCTTCCGCGGCGACGAGGTGCTGGGCGACGCCCATTTCGGCGACTGGGGCCTGCAGATGGGCCTGCTGATCATCGCCGTCGGCGACGAGCATGCGGACATCGCCGAGGCGCTGGACGGGCTGAAGACCCGGCCCGCCGACTGGACCGAGGCGCAGAGCGAGGACCTCGCCCAACGGCTGTTCGCGCGCATCGGCCTGGAGGACCTCGACCGGCTGTATCCGATGGCCTCGGCGCGCAACAAGACCGACGCCGAGTACCGGGACCGGGCGCGCAAGGCGACGGCCGAACTGCAGGCCGGCCGCTTCGGCTACCGGCTCTTGTGGAAGCACTTCGCCGACATCACCCGGGTGGCGCTGGAGCGCGATTTCCACGCCCTGGGCATCGACTTCGACCTTTGGCGCGGTGAGAGCGACGTCAACGACCTGATCGAGCCGATGGTCGCGGAGCTGCGGACGATGGGGTTGCTGGTGGAAGACCAGGGCGCCCAGATCGTTCGCGTCGCGCGCCAGGGCGAGACAACCAAGAAGAAGCTGCCGGACGGCTCCGTCGTCGTCGCGCCCTGGCCGGATCCGCTGCTGGTGGTCTCGTCGGAAGGCTCGGCCATGTACGGCACCACCGACCTTGCCACGATCCTCGATCGAAAGACCTTCTTCGATCCCGATCTCGTACTCTATGTCGTCGACCAGCGACAGGCGGACCACTTTCTGACCGTGTTCCGCGCCGCCTACCTGGCCGGCTACGCCGCCGAGGGGACGTTGGAGCACATCGGCTTCGGCACCATGAACGGGCCGGACGGCAAGCCCTTCAAGACCCGCGAGGGCGGGGTGCTGAAGCTGCGCGACCTGATCGGCATGATCACCGCCAAGGCCGAGGAGCGCCTGCACGAGGCGGAGCTGGGCGAGCAGCTGGACGCCGAGGCGTTTGCCGAGATCGCCCGCAAGGTGGCGGTGGCGGCGCTGAAGTTCGCCGACCTCGGCAACTATCGCGGCACCTCGTACATCTTCGACCTGGAGCGGTTCTCCAGCTTCGAGGGCAAGACCGGTCCGTACCTGCTGTATCAGGCGGTGCGGGTGAAGTCGGTGCTGCGCCGCGCGGCGGATGAGGGGGCGGAGCCCGGCGTGATCGCCGTCGCCGAACCGGCGGAGCGGGAGCTGGCCCTGGTGCTGGACGCCTTCGACCACGCCCTCAGCGAAGCCTACGACCGCCGGGCTCCCAACTTCGTCGCCGAGCACGCCTATCGGCTGGCCCAGACCTTCTCGCGCTTCTACGCGGCCTGCCCGATCATGACCGCCGAAGACCCGCAGGTGCGCGGCTCCCGCCTGGCCCTGGCCGCGGCCAGCCTGAAACAGCTGGAGCTGGCGCTGGACCTGCTGGGCATGGAGACGCCGGAGCGGATGTAGACGTCGCACGGGGGCTGCCCCGGGGCGGCAGTAGCCAAGACTTGGGCGGGGCGGCTATCCTCGCCCCGGGTGCGTGCGGAGGGTTCATGCGAGCATTGCTGGGCTTGGCCTTGGCGGCCGGGATGGTTGCGGCGTCGCCGGCGTCGGCGACCAGCTACCTGTGCAAGGCCGAGGTGAAGGGGCCGGTCAGCGGCATGCTGCTGACCCAGGTGGTGGGCTCGGACGGCAAGCCGAAGCCGGCCAACCTGCGCTGGTTCGCGCCGCATCCGCCCGGCCAGCCCAATCCCTCGCTGATGATCGACTACGCCATCCCGGACACCTCCAAGGTGGGGCTGGGCAAGGTGACCCAGGCGACGGCCACCCTGGCGATGGTGATGACCGCCCTGCCCAAGGCCAAGAGCGCCGACCTGATCCTGACCTTCGCCGACAAGAGCGAGTCGCGGGTGCCGTGGCAGCTGTACGGCGTCGCCCGCGGGCCGATGCCGCCCGAGGGCCAGCCGCTGCACCTGGACGTCTCCGGCTCGACCATCCTGGTCAGCGGCGCCAAGGAGGACGCGGCGGAGGATGCGGTGATGCTCAAGGGGCTCACCGCCGGGGGCATGGTGCGCGTGCGGGTCCAGGGCGACGACGGCACCATCTTCGCCGACAACACCATCGATCTCGGCGCCACGCCCGGCCGCGACGTCCAGCTGCAGGACGTGTTCGGCCAGATGCGCCACGACCTCGTCGACCCGGACCTGTCCTGCAAGCCGCAGTAGGGGGGGGCGACTCTGGCAAAGCCCGGCGACGACGCAGGCTCGCCCGTCCTGAGTGTCACGGCGAGTGCGCTTGTCGGGACTTCAGAAGACCTTGAGGCTGCCAAGCCGCTTCTCGGCGCCAGCTTCGGCTTTGTTGAGAGACAACTGGCGCGGGACGGTGGGCTTTGGGTTGGCGGTGACTTGCGCCTCTACCGTGACGCGGTCGTGTTCGAGCCGAACCGCCTCAACAGAGCATTCACGCCGAACGTTCCCGCCATCCACGTTGCCCTCGGGCGGATCGACGACGTCTCGGTGAAAGCTGCGTTCTTGACCAGCATCATAACGCTGAAGCTGTCATCTCCCGCCGGCAGCCTGAGACTCCGTTGCTGGCGGGCGTCGTCCGTCGCTGCACAGATAGAAGCGGTGAAGCACGCATCATCCGACATCCCCTAGCGAGGGCGGAACCCCTCACCCTCCCAAGCTCAGCGCTGGCGCGCTGACCTCGGGCCCCTCCCTCTCCCTCTGGGAGAGGTGTTCTTGGGGGTGATTTTTCGAGTGTAGGCAATCGCTTAGTTCACCTCTCCCATAGGGAGAGGGAGGGGCCCGCGGCGCTTGCGTCAGCAGGCGGCGTGGGAAGGTGAGGGGGTCAGGCCTTGCCGGATGATCCCGCTACGTAGGCATCGATCTCCGCCACATGCCGCGCCGTTGCCGCTTCGTCCAGGAACGCGCCGGTGAAGCTGTTGCGGGCCAGGGTCGCCAGCGCCTCGCGCGACAGGCCCGTCGCCTCGGCCACGGCGCGGTAGTTGGCGTTCAGATAGCCGCCGAAATAGGCCGGGTCGTCGGAGTTGATCGTGGGCTTCAGGCCCAGCGCCAGCATCAGCGGCAGCGGGTGGGCGGCCAGGTCGTCGACGACGCACAGCTTCTGGTTCGACAGCGGGCAGACGGTCAGGGTCATTCCGTCGGCGGCCAGCCGGGCGGTCAGCGCGGGGTCCTCCAGCGCGCGGTTGCCGTGGTCGATGCGGTCCACGCGCAGGATGTCCAGCGCCTCCCACACGTACTGCGGCGGCCCCTCCTCGCCGGCATGGGCGACGCGCTTCAGGCCGCGCTCGCCGGCGGCGTGGAACACCCGGGCGAACTTCGACGGCGGGTGGCCCAGTTCCGAGGAATCCAGGCCGACGCCGGCGATGCGGTCCAGCCAGGGCTCGGCGGCCTTCAGGGTGGCGAAGGCGGCGTCCTCGTCGAGATGGCGCAGGAAGCACAGGATCAGCTTCGAGGTGACCCCCAGCTCGCGCTCCGCCTGGGCCATCGCCGACAGCAGGCCGTCGGCCGCGACCTGGAACGGCAGGCCGCGGTCGGTATGGGTCTGCGGATCGAAGAAGAGCTCGGCGTGGCGGCCGCTGTCGGCGGCCAGCCGGCGGAAATAGGCCATTCCCAGGTCGTGGAAGTCCTGCTCGGTCAGCAGCACCCGTGCGCCCTCGTAGTAGATGTCCAGGAAGTCCTGCAGGCGGGTGAACCGGTAGGCCTGACGGATCTCCTCCACCGAGGCGAACGGCAGGTCGACGCGGTTGCGGCGCGCGAACTCGAACATCTGCTCAGGCTCGAGGCTGCCCTCGATGTGGATGTGCAGCTCGGCCTTCGGCAGGCCGGCGATGAAGGCGGAAAGGTCTTCGGAAGGCTCTGACATCCGGCAATACGGGCGCTCATGCTGCGCCGCGTCAAGGCGGCGCTTGACTTGCGAGGGCGCCTCGCACAGGTTCCGCGCGGCTCTCGCGGGAGAGGCCGGGTCCTCGCGCCCGGCGCCGAAGGCGCAACCGCCCCGGAAACGCTCAGGCAAAAGGACCGCGGAGCCTGATGAACGCTGGAAAGAGTCCGGGACCCTAAGGGTCCGCGGCTCGCCGAAGGAGCAAGGGACGGCCGGTTCGCCGCCCCGGAATCTCTCAGGCGCAAGGGACAGCGGGGGCGCAGACTGCGGCGGAGCCTCGCCGCGCCATGCGTATCGCCCGCGGAGAGCCCTTGTCCGACGAGATCCTCAAGACCACCCCGCTGACCCCGTCGCACGAGGCCCTTGGCGGCCGCATGGTGCCGTTCGGCGGCTATTCCATGCCCGTGCAGTACCCGGAGGGCATCCTCAAGGAACACCTGTGGACGCGCGAGAACGCCGGCGCCTTCGACGTTTCGCACATGGGCCCGTCGTTCCTGCAGCTCAATGCCCTGTCCGGTGACGGCGAAGCCGACCACCGGGCCGTCGCCGCGATCATGGAACGCCTGGTCTGCGGCGACATCCGCGGCCTGAAGCCCGGCCAGCTGCGCTACACCCTGCTGCTCAACGCGGACGGCGGGGTGATCGACGACCTGATGGTCGGCCGGCCCCTGCGGCCGGACCGCCAGGGCATGCTCTATGTGATCGTCAACGCCGGGACCAAGGACGGCGACTTCTCGCTGATCGAAGCGGCCGCGGGGGACGCCGCCCGGCTGACCCGCGCCGACGACCGCGCCCTGATCGCCGTGCAGGGCCCGAGGGCCGCCGAGGCGGTGGGCGAGATCCTGCCGGAGGCTCTGGAGCTGGGCTTCATGCAGTTCCGGCGCGTGGACAGGGACGGCGCGGGCCTGGTGGTCTCGCGCTCCGGCTACACCGGCGAGGACGGGTTCGAGATCCTGGTCCCGGCCGCCCAGGCGAAGGGCTTCTGGGACCGGCTGCTGGCCGACGACCGGGTCAAGCCGATCGGCCTCGGCGCTCGCGACTCGCTGCGGCTGGAAGCCGGCCTGCCGCTGTACGGCCACGACCTGGACGAGACCACCTCCCCCGCCGAGGCCAGCCTGGCGTTCGCCGTGTCCAAGCGCCGCCTGCGCGACCAGGACTTCCCGGGCGCGGCCCGCGTGGCCAAGGAACTGGCCGGCGAGGTCGCGCGCCGCCGAATCGGCCTGCGGGTGCTGGGCGGCCCACCCGCCCGCGAAGGCGCCGAGATCGCCAATGCCGCCGGGACCGTGGTCGGCACCGTCACCAGCGGCGGCTTCGGCCCGTCCGTCGGCGGCCCGATCGCCATGGGCTACGTGCCCCCCGACTACGCCGAGCCGGGCGTGAAGCTGAAAGTCATCGTCCGGGGCAAGCCCGGCGACGCCGAAGTGGTCGCCATGCCCTTCGTCCCCCACCGCTATTTCCGCAAAGCCTGAGCAGGAGCCGCCGCGCCATGCGTTTCACCAAGGATCACGAGTGGGTCGAGGTCGACGGCGACGTCGCCACCATCGGCATCACCAACTACGCCGCCCAGCAGCTCGGCGACGTGGTGTTCGTCGACCTGCCCTCCGCCGGCAAGGCGGTGAAGGCCGGCGAGGAACTGGCGGTCGTCGAGAGCGTCAAGGCCGCCTCCGACGTCTACGCCCCCGTCTCCGGCGAGGTGGTCGAGGCCAACGGCGAGGTCGCCGAGGCGCCCGAGACCGTCAACGCCATGCCTGAGGCCGGCGGCTGGTTCGTCAAGCTCAAGCTCGCCGATCCGGCCGAGCTGGACGCCCTGATGGACCGCGACGCCTACGAAGCCTTCCTCGCCACGCTCTAGAATCTCTTCCCCCTTTGGGGGAAGTCCCGGCGAAGCCGGGGATGGGGACTCCAGGGAGCGCCGGACCCCGGCGGCCGCTGGAGCCCCCTCCACCGCTTCGCGGTCCCCCTCCCCAAGCGGGGAGGAGAACGCCAATCGATCCAACGAGTAACCGCCCATGCGCTACCTGCCCCTGACCGCCGACGACCGCGCCGAGATGCTCGGGGTGATCGGCGCCCAATCGATCGACGACCTGTTCGTGGACGTGCCGGCCGCCGCCCGGCGCGCGGGGCTGGTCGACCTGCCTCTGCACGCCAGCGAGCTGTCGGTGGAACGCTCGCTGTCGGCCCTGGCGGCGAAGAACCGGCCGGCGGGCGCGGGGCCGTTCTTCTGCGGCGCGGGGGCCTATCGCCACCATGTGCCGGCCAGCGTCGACCACATCATCCAGCGGTCCGAGTTCCTGACCAGCTACACGCCCTACCAGCCCGAGATCGCCCAGGGCACGCTGCAGGTGCTGTTCGAGTTCCAGACCCAGGTGTCGGCGCTGACCGGTCTGCCGGTGGCCAACGCCAGCCTGTACGACGGCTCCACGGCCTGCGCCGAGGCGGTGATGATGGCCCACCGGGTCACCCGCCGCGGCAAGGCGGTGCTGTCGGGCGGCCTGCACCCGCACTATGCCGAAACCACCTGGACCCTGGCCCACTCGGCCGGCGTCTCCACCACCCGCCTGCCGGCGGCGGTGGACAACGAGGCGGCGGTGATCGCGGCGATCGACGGCGATACCGCCTGCGTCGTGGTGCAGACCCCCAACGTGTTCGGCCAGGTCACCGACGTGACCGCCATCGCCGAGGCGGCGCATGCCAAGGGCGCCCTGCTGATCGTGGTCACCACCGAGGCGGTGTCCTACGGGCTGCTGAAGTCGCCCGGCGAGATGGGCGCCGACATCGCCGTGGCCGAGGGCCAGTCGATCGGCAACGGCCTGAACTTCGGCGGGCCGTACGTCGGCCTGTTCGCCTGCCGGGAAAACCTGCTGCGCCAGGCGCCGGGCCGCCTGTGCGGCGAGACGGTGGACGCCGAGGGCAGGCGCGGCTTCGTGCTGACGCTGTCGACCCGTGAGCAGCACATCCGCCGCGACAAGGCCACGTCGAACATCTGCACCAACTCCGGCCTGTGCGCCCTGGCCTTCACCATCCACATGTCGTTGCTGGGCGGGACTGGGCTGCGCCGGCTGGCGGAGATCAACCACGTCAAGGCGCGGCGGCTGAAGGCCGCCCTGGCGGCGGTTCCCGGCGTCGAGGTGCTGACCGGCGCCTTCTTCAACGAGTTCGCCGTGCGCCTGCCCGGCGACGCCGCGGCGATCGTCGAGCGGCTGGCGGCCAGGGACATCCTCGCCGGCGTGCCCTATTCGCGGCTCGACCCCAAGGCGGGCCTCAGCGACGTGCTGCTGGTCTGCGCCACCGAGACCACCCTGGACGAAGACATCGACGCCCTGGCGGGCGCCCTCAAGGCGGAGATCGCCCAATGACCATGCAGACCGTTGGCCGCCCCACCCGCCCGGACGCCGTCTCCGAGGCCGCCGCCCCCGTCCCGGGAACCGGCGCGAAGGGCCTGCTGCAGGACGAGCCGCTGATCTTCGAACTGGGCGGCTGGGACAAGACCGGCGTCGACTTCGCCGAGGACATCGGCGCGGACGACCTGTCGGACCTCGCCGGCCTCGTCCGGGCCGAGCCCCTGGCCCTGCCGGGCCTGTCCGAGCCGGAGACGCTGCGCCACTACGTGCGCCTCAGCCAGAAGAACCACGCCATCGACCTGGCGCTCTATCCGCTGGGCTCGTGCACCATGAAGCACAACCCGCGGCTCAACGAGAAGATGGCGCGCCTGGCGGGCTTCATCGACATCCATCCGCTGCAGCCGGTGTCCACGGTGCAGGGCGCGCTGGCGCTGATGGACCAGCTGGCGCACTGGCTGAAGACCCTCACCGGCATGCCGGCGGTGGCCCTGTCGCCCAAGGCCGGGGCCCACGGCGAGCTCTGCGGCCTGCTGGCGATCCGCGCCGCGCACGAGGCCCGCGGCGACGCACGCAAGACCGTGCTGGTGCCCACCTCGGCGCACGGCACCAACCCGGCCACGGCGGCCGAGGCCGGCTACGCGGTGCGCGAGATCGCCCAGACCGCCGACGGCCGCGTCGACCTCTCCGACCTCGCCGCAAAGCTCGGACCCGACGTGGCGGCGGTGATGGTGACCAACCCCAACACCTGCGGCCTGTTCGAACGCGACGTGCTGGAGATCGCCCGCCTGACCCACGAGGCGGGCGCGTACTTCTACTGCGACGGCGCCAACTTCAACGCCATCGTCGGCCGGGTGCGCCCGGGCGACCTGGGCGTCGACGCCATGCACATCAACCTGCACAAGACCTTCTCCACCCCGCACGGCGGCGGCGGTCCCGGCGCCGGCCCGGTGGTGCTGAGCGCCGCCCTGGCGCCCTATGCGCCCAAGCCCTGGGTGGTCGGCGGCGGCGAAGGCGCCCTGCGGCTGCTGGAGGAGGCGCAGGACGAGGCGGTCGGGGCGCTCGGCCGCATGTGCGCCTTCCACGGCCAGATGGGGATGTATGTCCGCGCGCTGAGCTACATGCTCAGCCACGGCGCCGACGGCCTGCGCCAGGTGGCCGAGGACGCGGTGTTGAACGCCAACTACATCAAGGCGCGGATGGCGGGCGTGATGACCGCCGCCTTCCCGGACGGCCCGTGCATGCACGAGGCGCTGTTCGACGACGCCTGGCTGGAGGGGACCGGGGTCACCACCCTGGACTTCGCCAAGGCGATGATCGACGTCGGCTTCCACCCGATGACCATGTACTTCCCGCTGGTGGTGCATGGCGCGATGCTGATCGAGCCGACCGAGACGGAGTCCCGGCGCGAGCTGGACCGCTTCTGCGACGCCCTGCTGGAGCTGGCCGCGGCCGCCCGGGCGGGCGAGGCGGACCGGTTCAGGGCGGCGCCGTTCTTTGCCCCGCTGCGGCGCCTGGACGAGACCCTGGCGGCGCGCAAGCCGCGGCTGCGGTGGACGGCGGAAGCCTGAGGCGGCGCACTCAGGCCGCGGCCGAAAACTGATTCCCGGCGCCGGCGGCGGACCTCCGTCTCCGGCGCGAACGGGCGCATTTGCAGCGGAACTTACAAGCCAGGGCCGTTAACTGTCGCCCAGGCGCCATAATCAAGTCATCAACTGAGGCGGATCGGCCACAGCCCCTCCCAATAGAGTCAGCAATCGCAGATTCTTTGATCCATGCCGCTATCGCTTAAGGAAAGCGGGTCCATATGGGAGACATGCGACCGCGTCGCCTCGCGCGGCCGCCACCCCAAACGCTGAAGATCATGTCGCTCGTTTCGCTCCGAACGCCCGCCTTCGTCCGCGCCGCCGCCGCTCCCGAGCGGTGGCGTGCGGTGCTGCGCGCGGCCAGCATCGTGGGCGGCTCGATCCTGATGGCGGTGGGCTTCGTGGGCGCGCTGCTGCCGTTCCACCTGGGCGTGCCGGTGCTGGTGATCGGCCTGGTGATGGTGCTGCGCTCGTCGCATCAGGCGCGCCGCCAGTTCATCGGCCTGCAGCGGCGGCACCCCAAGATCGTGTTCCCGATCCGCCGCCTGCTGCGCCGCGAGCCGGAGGTTCTGCCGGTGGCCTGGCAACAGGTGCTGCGCATGGAGCGCCTGGTCGTCCCGCGCCGCTGGCGCCCCGCCCGCGCCCTGCGCCGCCGGTTCTTCCCCAAGCGCCGGATGGCCGCGATCTAGCTCTCGCCTCCCTTGTGGGGAGGGATAGATCGCCCACCCTCCCCCTTGCGGGGAGGGACAGATCGCGAAGCGATCAGGGTGGGGAAGTGAGACGCCACCCCCATCTCACGAGTTTGGCCTTTCCCACGAGATTGACCTGTGCGCCGGCGGGGGTTCCCCACCCTGGCGGCTTCGCCGCCTGTCCCTCCCCATGAAGGGGAGGGCTGAGATGGAGCGCCGCCCCACACGAAAACGCCCGCCTCTTACGAGGCGGGCGTTCGCATGTCTTACGGATGACCGGGGACTACTGGAAGCGGGCCTGCAGGCCGGCCAAGCCCTGGTCGATCAGGGGGTCGCTGGTGGCGCCGGCGATGCGGGCGGTCAGAACCGCCTCCGCGGTCGCCGAGGCCAGCTCGGCGGCGGCGGCCTTAACCTCGGCGGCGGCCTGGGCTTCCGCGTTGGCGATCTTGCGCTCGGCCATCTCGCGACGACGCTTGATGTCGTCCTGGAGCTTGGCCTTGGCCTCGCTCAGCAGCAGCTTGGCGTCTTCCTTGGCGGCGTCGATCATCGCCGCGGCGGTCTTCTCGGCCGCCTCGCGCTGGGTCTTGATCTCGGCCAGCAGGCGCTGGGCCTCTTCGCGAAGCTGGTTGGCCTCGTCGAGCTGGGCCTGGATCTTCTGGCCGCGGCTGTCGAGCACGCCGGCCAGCGCGCCGGGGACCTTCAGGTAGACCAGCAGGCCGATGAACACCAGGAAGGCGACGCCCACCCAGAACTCGGCGTCCTGGACCAGATCCTTGAGGAAATCCATGGGTGCGTCCTCCTAGGCCTTGGCCGCCAGGGCGGACTGGATCTCGGCGTCCGAGGCCGCCTGGCCGGTCAGCTTGGCGACGATGGCGCCGGCGGTGTCGGCGGCGATGCTGCGCACGTTGCCCATCGCCTCGTCCCGCGCCGCGCGGATGCGCGCCTCGGCCGCTTCGGTGGTCTCGGCCAGCTTGGCTTCCTCGGCCGCCAGGCTGGCGGAGATGTCCGCCTTGGCCTGGGCGCGGGCGTCGGAGGCCAGCTTCTGGGCCTGGGCGCGGGCCTGGGCGGTTTCGGCCGCCGCGGCCGCGGCCTGGGCGTCAGCCTCGGCCTTCAGACGCCGGGCGTCGGCGATGTCGCCTTCGATCTTGGCGTCCCGCGCCTCGATCGTGCCGCCGATACGCGGCACGAACAGACCACGCATCAGCAGGAAGACGACCAGGAAGATCACCGAGAACCAGGCGATCTGGCCCGGCCACCAGTGGGGATCGAACTGGGGAAGACCGCCGGACTGGGCCGGTTCGGTCGTTCCCTCCTGCGTGGGACTAGCCATGATCGTTCAGGCTTTCTCGCTTCAGGTCCGGATTAGACGAAGCGCAGCAGCAGGGCGACCACGAGGGCGAAGATGCCCATGGATTCCGTGAGCGCCATGCCCAGGAACAGCCACACGCGCTCCTGGCCGGCGGCCGACGGGTTGCGGATGGCGGCTTGCAGGTAGTTGCCGAACAGGATGCCGAGACCGGCGCCCGCGCCGATCATGCCCATCGTGGCAAGGCCGGCGCCGATGTACTGAGCGGAAGTGTGGTCCATTGTAGTCCTCGTTGAGAGAGCGTTGCGTGTGTTGGGTTAGTGCCCGTGGCCGAGGTTCACGACCTCGTTCAGGTAGACAGTGGCCAGGGCGGCGAAGACGAAGGCCTGCAGGCCGGCGACCACCAGCTCAAGGCCGGTGAGCGCGATGACCATGGCCAGCGACAGGCCCGAGCCCACCAGGCCCAGGCTGTTGAGGCCGAAGCCGGCCAGGCCGACGGCGCCGAGCGCCACGACGAAGCTGGCGAAGATGTTCATCACCACGTGGCCGCCCAGCATGTTGCCGAACAGACGCATCGCCAGGGTCAGCGGGCGGACGATGAAGGAGATGAATTCGAAGAAGCCGATGAACAGCGCCATCGCCCAGTGCACGCCGGGCGGCACGAACAGCTTGAAGAAGCCGAGGCCGTTCTTGATGAAGCCGATGATCACGACGCTCATGAAGGTGATCACCGCCAGGGTGGCGGTCACGGCGAGCTGCGCGGTCGGGGTGAAGGTCCAGTCCTGGCCGCCCACGTGGCCCACGGCCAGCACGACGCCCATCATGTTCATGGTCAGCACCAGCATGAAGATGGTGAAGACGAAGGGGATGTAGGGCTTGCCGTTGTGGCCGATGATCGGCGTCACCAGGGTGCCGTCTATCAGGTCGTAGAGGCTCTCGCCGACCGCCTGCATGCGGCCCGGGACGATCGCGCCCTTGGCCGAGATGCTGAACAGCACGACGATCAGCACGGCGGCGATGAGCATCATCAGGACGGAATTGGTGATCGAGAAGTCCATCCCGTTGATCACGATCGGCGGGACACCCGCGACGCGCTCGATCAGGAACTGCTTCATCGGCTCGATGGCGGCCATCGGTGTCTCACTCGTCCTCTTCATCGTCCGGCGCCGAAGGCGCCGGCGCGGGCCCCTGCGAGGCCCGTGCGCTCATGGCCATCGCCGTGCGCACCACGGCGTAGACCGAAATCCCGGAGCCGATCAGCAAGCCGCCGACCACGCCCCAGGGGCTGGTGTGCGCGACTCGGTCAAGAAGCCACCCCAGGCCCAGACCCCCCAGCACCCCGCCGAGCATTTCGCCCAGCATGCGGTAGCCGTCGCTCGACGCCCCCATAGACCCCTGAGCGGGGGTCTTCGGGGCGCGACTGGCCGCGAACGCTTCGAGCCGTTTGTCGAGGCGCCGAAGCGCCCGGTGGCTCGTATCGTCCGGCTTGGGCATGGACTTGGAAGGTCTTTCGAGGCGACCCCGGCGTCCCGCCGCGGCCCGGCCAGGTCGCGGCGGAACCTATAGACGCCGGCTGCGAGCGTCAAGTTCGCGTGAAAACATATTAAATAGCTGAATTAGCGGAATAATTTTTGGTTGGCGAGACGTGGGTTCGCCAGTGTGCATTTCATGTCGCACACACGACGTCAGGTAAGGAGCCCACGCTCCCCCTTGTGGGCAGGGCGGAATTACTGCGCCGCCAGGGCCTCGGCCTGGCGCAGGTCGACCGAGACCAGCTGCGAGACGCCCCGTTCGTGCATGGTCACCCCGAACAGCCGGTCCATGCGGCTCATGGTCAGCGGGTTGTGGGTGATGGTGATGAAGCGGGTCGGCGCGCGCTGGCGCATCTCGCTCAGCAGGTTGCAGAACCGCTCGACATTGGCGTCGTCCAGCGGGGCGTCCACCTCGTCCAGCACGCAGATCGGCGCGGGGTTGGCCAGGAAAACGGCGAAGATCAGCGCCGCGGCGGTCAGGGCCTGCTCGCCGCCGCTCATCAGGCTCATGATCGCCAGCCGCTTGCCGGGCGGGCAGGCGTAGATCTCCAGCCCGGCCTCCAGCGGGTCGTCGGATTCCACCAGCCGCAGCTCGGCCTGGCCGCCCTCGAACAGGGTGGTGAACAGGGTGCGGAAGTGGCCGTCGATCACCTCGAAGGCGGCCAGCAGGCGCTCGCGCCCCTCGGCGTTCAACTCGTCGATCCCCTGGCGCAGGCGGGCCAGGGCGCCGGTCAGGTCGCTGCGCTCGGTGCGCATGGTCTGCAGCCGGGCGCCCAGCTCGTTCGCCTCGTCCTCGGCGCGCAGATTCACCGGGCCGATCTGGTCGCGCTCGCGTTCAAGGCCCTGCAGGTGGGTCTCGATACCGCCGGCCTCGGCCGGGACGGCGATGGCCTCCTCGGCCAGCTTGCGGCCCAGCTCCTCGGGCAGCAGCTGCGTCGCCTCGGTCAGGGCGGCGGCGTATTCGGCCAGCCGCTCGCGGGCCGCCTCGAGCCTGGCCGCCAGGGTGGCGCGGGCCTCGCGGGTGTCGGCCGCGCGGGCGTCGGCGGCGCGGGAGGCGCGGTCCGCCTCGGCGCGGGCGGTCTCGGCCGCCGCCAGGGCGTCCGCGGACTTCGCCCGGCGGGCCTCGGCCACCGACAGCTCGTCCATCAGCTTGCCGCGGCGGGCCTCCACCGTGGCCGGGGCGTCGCGCGCGGCCAGCAGCGCCGCGTCGGCCTTGGTCCGGTCCTTTTCCAGGGCGGCCTGCCGGCGCTGCGCGGCCTCGGCGCGGCCGGCCCAGTCGACGCGGTCACGGCCCAGCACCTCGCGACGACGCGTGCGGGCGTCGGTCTCGCGCACTTCCAGGTCGACCGCGGCGCGGGCCTGCGCGGCCAGCTCGCGCGCCTCGCGCGAGGCCTCGCGCGCGCCGGCGAGCTGTCCAGCCAGGGTCTCGTCGCGCACCACCTGCGCCGCGGCGGCCTCCGCGGCGGTGACGGCTGCGTGGGCCTCGGCCTCCTCCTCGGCGAAGCGGGCGATGGTCTCGTCCAGCGACTGGGCGCGGGCGTCGCGGCGGGCGCCCTCGCGCTGCAGCCGGTCGACCGCCTCGCGCAGGCCGGTGACCTTGAATTCGGCGGCCTTGGGCCCGCCCCGCAGGGCCTTCACCTGGTCTTCCGCCGCGGTGAAGCGGGCCATGGCGGCGGCGTGGGCGTCCTTGGCTGCGGCGGCCTCGGGCTTCAGCCGCTCGATCTCGGCCTCGATCTCGGCCAGCCGGGTCTTCTGTTCCAGCCGCACCTGGGCGGGCTTGGGCGCCTCGGCGCGGGCGGTGAAGCCGTCCCAGCGCCACAGGTCGCCTTCCCGCGACACCAGGCGCGCGCCGGGCGGCAGCTGCGCCTGCAGGCGCTCGCCATCCTCGCGGCTTACCAGGGCGGTGAAGGCCAGCCGCGCCGCCAGCTCCGGCGGCGCCGCGACCAGCGGGGCCAGCGGTTCGGCCCCCTTTGGCCAGGCCGGCGCGGCCGCCTCGCCGCCGCCCCAGTAGGCCGGGGCGCGCCTGTCCAGCGCCGCGTCGACGTCGTCGCCCAGCGCCGCGGCCAGGGCCGCCTCGTAGCCGCGCTTCGGGGTGATCCCGTCCAGCGCCGGGCGATAGGGAGTCTTGCCCTTGGGCTGGGTCAGCTGCGCCAGGCCGCGCGCCTCGGTCAGCAGCCGGCCCAGGCGGTCCTCGGCGGCGCGCGAGGCCAGCCGCGCCTCGCCCTCCGCGGCGTGCACGGCGCTGCGCTCGGCCTCGGCGGTCTCCAGGGCCTCCCGGGCGGCGGCGAGCTCGGCCTCCGCGGCGCCCAGGTCGATGTTCGCCTGGGCCAGGCGCGGGTCGCCGGCCGGGCCCAGGGCCTCGCGTTCCGACTTCGCCTGGGCCAGGGCGCGGACCGTGCGCGCCAGGCGCAACTGCGCCTCCTCCAGCCGGCCCTGCGCGGCGCGGCCCTCGGCCTCGGCGGCGGCGGCCCTGGCGGCCAGGGCCTCGACCTCCGCCTCGGTCCGGGCGCGGGCCTGTTCGGCGGCCTGGGCGGCGGCCTGCAGTTCAGGCAGCCGCGAGGGGGCGGCGGCGATCTCGGTCTCGACCTCGGCGATCTCGACGTCCAGCCGGGCCAGGGCGCGGCCCGCGTCCTCGACGATCTGCGCCTCGCGCGCGGTGTCGGCGCCGATCCGCGCCAGGTCGGCGGTCAGCCGCTCCACCTCGGCGGAGGCGCTTTCCAGCTCGCGGTCCAGCCGATCCTTCTCGATCGCCAGGCGGTGCAGGATCGCCGCGGCGGTGGTCTCTTCCTCGCGCAGCGGCCGAATCGCGGCCTCGGCGGCCAGGGCGGCGGCCGTGGCGGCGGCGGCCTCGCGGGCCGCGGTCTCGGCCAGGCCTGCCGCGTCGGCGCCTTCGGCCTGAACCTTCTGCAGCGCGGCGCGCGCCTCGCTCCAGCGGGCGAACAGCATCGCGCTCTGCAGGGCGCGGATCTCGGCCGACAGGCGCTTGTACTTGTCGGCCTGGCGAGCCTCGCGGCGCAGCCGACCGAGGCTGGTCTCCAGCTCGCGGCCGATGTCGTCCAGGCGGGCCAGGTTGGTCTCCGCCGCCCGCACGCGCAGCTCGGCCTCATGCCGGCGGGTGTGCAGGCCCGAGACGCCGGCCGCCTCCTCCAGGATCCGCCGCCGGTTCTGCGGCTTGGCGGCGATCAGCTCGGAGATCTGCCCCTGGCGCACCAGGGCCGGGGAATTGGCCCCCGTCGAGGCGTCGGCGAACAGCAGCTGCACGTCGCGGGCGCGCACCTCGCGGCCGTTCACGCGATAGGTCGAGCCGGCGCCGCGGTCGATGCGGCGCACCACCTCCAGCACCGGATGATCGTTGAACTCCGCCGGCGCGCGGCGGTCGGCGTTGTCGATGGTCAGGGTGACCTCGGCATGGTTGCGCGAGGGGCGGTTGCCGGAGCCGGCGAAGATCACGTCGTCCATGCCGTCGGCGCGCATCGCCTTGGCGGAATTGGCGCCCATCACCCAGCGCAGGCTTTCCAGCAGGTTCGACTTGCCGCAGCCGTTCGGTCCCACGATACCCGTCAGGCCGGGCTCGATGCGGAAATCCGTGGGGTCGACGAAGGACTTGAACCCCGAAAGGCGCAGCTTCTGGAAGTGCACGGCTGGGTGTGGGGCCTCCTATTTGCGGCGTGACGCCTGGGCGATCGCCTGGCCGAGCGCGGCGAGCGTGGTCTCGCCCTCGATGTGCTTGCCGTTGACCACGAAGGTGGGCGTGGAGTTGACCCCGTCTTCCTCGGCCTGTTTCGCCCGCGCCTGCAGCGCCTTGATCTGGCCGTCGTCGTGCAGGCAGGCGTTGAACTGGTCCTCGGTGAGGCCGGCGTCCTTGGCGATCTTCACCAGCGGCGCGTAGGCGTCGCCGGACTGCATGATCTGCGCCTGGGCGCGGTAGACCCCGTCGACGACCTGGAAGTAGCGGCTCGGCCCCGCGCACCGCGCCAGCAGGAAGCCGGCCCCGGCCAGGGTCGGGTTGCCGGTGATCATCTCGCGATAGACGAACCGCACCTTGCCGGTGTCGACATAGGTCTTCTTGAACTGCGGCCAGACCTCGACGCCCCAGGCCGCGCAGTGCGGACAGCCGACGGAGGCGTATTCCACCACCGTGACCCTCGCCTTGGGATTGCCGAGGCTCATGTCGTCGCGCGCGGGCGCCGGCGACGGCGCCGCGATGGCTGCGCCGGGCAGGGGCGCGGCCAAGGTCGCGGTCAGCGCCGCGGCCGCCAGGGCCAGGGCGAAGGCGCGGCGGATCATTGCGCGGGGGCCGGGCTCGCCGCGCCGGCGGCGGACGAGGACGGACCGGCGGCGCCCGTGGGAATCGGCTTGCCCTGTTCGGCGGCGGTGACGGCGGCGTCCAGGTCGGCGATGCTCATCTCGCCGTCATGCAGCGTGCCGTTGATGATGAAGCTGGGGGTGCCGGTGATGTGGTCGCGCTGCATGTTGGCGTCGACCCGGGTCTGCATGGCGGTCAGCGCCTTCTCGTCGGTGACGCAGGTGTTGAACTGCTGCTCGGTGAGGCCGGCGGACTTGGCGATGGTCAGCAGGGTGTCGCGCGGCTGCTGCACCAGCTCGGGGTTGGGCATGGCGGCGAACGCGGCGTCGACCACCTGGAAGTATTTGTCCTTGCCGGCGCAGCGGGCCATCAGGAAGCCTGCCGCCGAGATGTTCGACGCCCCGGTCAGCGCCTCGCGCAGCACATAGTGCACCCGGCCGGTGTCGATGAACTTGGTCTTGAACTGCGGGAACACCTCGTTGTTCCACGTGGCGCAGTGCGGGCAGCCCAGCGAGGCGTACTCGATGATCGTCACCTTGGCGTTGGCCGGGCCCAGGCTCATGTCGTCGCTGGTGACCGCGCTGGTCGTGCTCTTCTGGCAGGCCGCCAGCGACAGGCTGAGCGCCAGGCCGGCGAGGAAGGTGGCGATGACGCGCATACGGAGGGTTCCCTTTCAGGGCTCGGAGACGAAGTAGAGCGCGATTCCCCGAAACCTCGAAAGTCCGGGCCGCGCGGGGTTCGGGGCTTAGTGACGCAACTGTGGCGGCGCTTTCAAGACCTGCGCGTTTCCCGCCGCAGCACCTCGCGCCCCAGCCGTGTAAGGGCCGCTTTCAGAGGGCCGTCCGGCAGCTCGGCCAGATCCCGATGCAGGTCGCGCTCCTTCGCCGCGTCCAGCGGCGGCAAGGCCTTGCGGCGCAAGGCAGCGGCGTTCGGCGCCTCGGCCCGAACGTGGCCGCGCAGGGGGCCCTGGATGATGCGCAGCTTGCCCACCGCGCCGGCGCCCAGGAACAGGTTCACCCGGGACATGATGTCCTGCGCCTGATGCTGGATCAGGGCGGCGCTGGGCCCCTCCACCCGCACCTCCAGCGTCGCCGGCCCGCCGGTGCGCGGCTTGACCAGCTTGCTGGGCTCCGTGCGGCGAGCCACCGCCTGGCCGACGATCTCGCTCCAGCGCGCCTTCAGCCCGTCGGCGCCCTGGCCGAACTTCTTGTCCAGCTCGCGGATCAGCGGCGCCAGGCTGCGGCCGGCCTGCGGCGGGGGGCGCGGCAGCGGCCGCGAGCGCTTGCGGCCCAGGATCTGGGCGGCTTCCTCGGTTGTGGGCAGCGGCCGGCGCATGAGGCCTATATAGAACCCCCGATGAGCGCCGTCGCCCCGCCAGATTCGTCCCTGCGCCAGCGCCTGCTGGCCTGGTACGACGCCCAGGCCCGCGACCTGCCCTGGCGGGTGCGCCCGGCCGAGCGGGCGGCCGGGCAGCGGGCCGACCCCTATCGGGTGTGGCTGTCCGAGGTGATGCTGCAGCAGACCACGGTGCCGCACGCCACGCCCTATTTCCTGGCCTTCACCCGGCGCTGGCCGACGGTGAGCGACCTCGCCGCCGAGGCCGACGGCGAGGTGATGGCCGCCTGGGCCGGGCTTGGCTACTACGCCCGCGCCCGCAACCTGCTGGCCTGCGCCCGGGCGGTGGCCGCCGATCATGGCGGCGTCTTTCCGGACACAGAGGACGGCCTGCGCGCCCTGCCCGGGGTCGGCGCCTATACCGCCGCGGCCGTGGCGGCGATCGCCTTCGACCGGCCGGCCAACGTGGTCGACGGCAACATCGAACGGGTGATGGCCCGCCTTTTCGCCGTCGAGACGCCACTGCCGGACGCCAAGCCCGAGCTGAAGGCGCTGGCGGAGCGCTTCGTCACCGGCGAGCGTCCCGGCGACTGGGCCCAGGCGCTGATGGACCTGGGCGCCACCGTCTGCCGGCCCAAGGCGCCGCTGTGCGAGCGCTGCCCGATCGCCGAGGGCTGCGCCGCCCGTCGCGTCGGCGATCCGCAGACCTATCCGCGCCGGGCGCGCAAGGCCGACCGCCCGCGCCGGCGCGGCCTCGCCTATGTGATCTGGCGTGGCGACCAGGTGGCGCTGGTGCGCCGCCCGCCGAAGGGTCTGCTGGGCGGCATGCTGGCCCTGCCCACCAGCGCGTGGGCGCCGACCGCCCCGGCCGCGGAACCGGGCGCCGAAATGGGAGAATGGCGCGACCTGGGCGAGGTCGAGCACGTGTTCACCCACTTCGCCCTGACCCTGGGGGTGCTGGAATCGCAGACCGCGCCGGCGCCCGACGGCGTGATCTGGCTGACAGGGGCAGAGGCCGAAGCGGCCATGCCCTCGGTGTTCGCCAAGGCGTTGCGCCTCAGCCTGAAGGGCCAGGCGCGGCTGCTGTGACCTCTTCCCTCCCCAAGAGGGGAGGGACAGATCGCGCAGCGATCAGGGTGGGGAGGTGAGGGGCCGCGCGCCCAAGCCCATGAGTCCGTTGACCTGGCAGGCGTTCCCCACCCTGGCGGCTGCGCCGCCTGTCCCTCCCCAAGAGGGGAGGGCGGAACTCAGGCCGCCTTTTCGGCTCGCACCCGGGCGCGCAGCACATCGATCGGGGCCAGCCCCTTGTCGGTGCGGATGTGCCAGTAGGTCCAGCCGTTGCACGCCGGTTGCGACTGCACCAGGGCGCCGACCTTGTGGATCGAGCCGGTCATGTCGCCGACCACCAGGCTGCCGTCGGCGCGCACCTTGGCCGACAGCTTGCCCTTGGGACAGTAGACCGTGTCGCCGGGGTTGAGCAGGCCGGCCTCGACGATCTGTCCGAACGGCACGCGCGGCTCGGACTTCTTCGAACCGGTGACCTCCAGGTCCGACAGGTTCACCGGCACGACCTTGGCGATGCGGGTCTCGGCCAGGGCGGCGTAGCGCGGCTCGCGCTCGATGCCGATGTACTTGCGGCCCAGCCGCTTGGCCACCGCCCCGGTGGTGCCCGAGCCGAAGAACGGATCCAGGATCAGGTCGCCCGGGCGGCTGCTGGCCAGCATCAGCCGGGTGAGCAGGGCCTCGGGCTTCTGGGTCGGATGGCCCTTGGCGCCGGTCTCGTCCTTGATCCGCTCCTCGCCGGTGGCCAGGGGGAAGGTCCAGTCCGAGCGCATCTGCACGTCGTCGTTGGCCATCTTCATGGCGTCGTAGTTGAAGGTATAGCGCCGCGCGCCGCGGCCCTTGGCCGCCCAGATCAGGGTCTCGTGCGCATTGGTGAAGCGCGTGCCCTTGAAGTTCGGCATCGGGTTCGACTTGCGCCAGACCACGTCGTTCAGGATCCAGAACCCCAGGTCCTGCACGGCGCAGCCCACGCGGAAGATGTTGTGGTAGCTGCCGATCACCCACAGCGCGCCGTCGTCCTTCAGCACCCGGCGGCATTCGCCCAGCCAGGCGCGGGTGAAGCGGTCGTACTCCTCGAACGAGGCGAAGCGGTCCCAGTCGTCGTCCACCGCGTCGACCTTGGAGTTGTCGGGCCGCAGCAGGTCGCCGCCGAGCTGCAGGTTGTACGGCGGATCGGCGAACACCAGATCCACGGAGCGGTCAGGCATCGCCTTGAGCGTCTCGATGCAATCGCCGACGATGATGCTGTTGGGCCGAAGGTCCATGTGCGCCTCTGGAAGATGACTCCGCAGAGTCGCCCCGGCGTGGTGAAGGCGGCGTTGCGAAACGTGGTGAACGGGGGGTTAAGCGCGGCCATGCGGCTCGAGGCGGATCTGGCGGCGGTGTTCGAGCCCTGGCTGGCGCTCTGGGGGCTGGAGCCCGACGGCGCGCCGATCGTCACCCCGTCGTCGAAGCTGCTGCCCGTGCGCCGCGGGCGCGAGGCGGCGATGCTGAAGGCGGCCATGCATGCCGAGGAAATCGCCGGCCACGCCCTGATGGGCTGGTGGGCCGGGCGCGGCGCGGCGCGCCTGCTGGCGGCGCAGGCGGACGCCGTGCTGCTGGAGCGGGTGGTCGGCGAGCGGTCGCTGGCGACGATGGCGCAGGCCGGCGAGGATCTCGCCGCGATGACGGTGCTGTGCGATGCCGCCGCCGCCCTGCACGCCCCCCGCGCGGCGGCGCTCCCGCCGACGCTGGTTCCGCTCGCCCGCTGGTTCCGGGCGCTGGCGCCCTCGGCGGACAAGCGCGGCGGCGTGCTGGGCAAGGCCTTCGCCATATCGCAAGGCCTGCTGGCGGATCAGCACGAGGTCGGTCCGCTGCACGGGGACATCCACCACGGCAACATTCTCGATGGCGGCGCGCGCGGCTGGCTGGCGATCGATCCCAAGGGGCTGCTCGGCGACCGCGGCTACGACTACGCCAACATGATCTGCAATCCGGGGCCGGAACCGTCGCAGGACCCGGCCCGGATCGCCGCGCGCGTCGACCTGGTCGCGGACCGCTCCGGCCTCGGCCGCGAACGCCTGCTGCGCTGGCTGCTGGCCTACTGCGGCCTCTC
Organism: Caulobacter sp. KR2-114; assembly: GCF_049446115.1. NCBI lineage: Bacteria > Pseudomonadati > Pseudomonadota > Alphaproteobacteria > Caulobacterales > Caulobacteraceae > Caulobacter > Caulobacter sp. KR2-114. The sequence continues at coordinate 330,301 of NZ_JBMSEC010000004.1, read as the reverse complement.
GGCGGCCTGGACCCTGGACGGCGACTGGCAGGGCGATGCCCGCCCGGCGTTGCGGATCGCGGAAATGGCGGCGGGGTGGCTGGGGGCGTGAGATGATCTGCTGCGGCCGGCTGCCCTCTCCACCACCGGGCTACGCCCGGCGGTCCCCCTCCCCCGTTTCACGGGGGCGGAGACGAGGCGTCGAGGCCGTCTCTCCTCCCCTGCGCAGCGAAGCGTAGCGGGGGAGGGGGACCGTCCGGCGGAGCCGGAGGGTGGAGGGGGCAAGGCCTGGCAGCGGGTCTGCGGGCCTATCCCAGCCACTCCACCCACGCCCCGTGCGGGTGCGCATGCCCCAACAGGCGGTCCTCGCCGCCGGGCCAGAGGGTGAGGCGCAGGTCCATCAGGGCGAGGTTGCCGGGCTGGGCTTCCATGCGTAGCCAGGCGAAGGGGGCGTCGGCGGTCGCCCGCTCGCCCAGGCGCTGAATGGCCGCTGTGAGGGCCGCCTGGTCCTCGGGCGGCATGTAGACCCAGAACACCGAGTGGAACAGCACGGTGGCCGCCCCCGCCTCGGGAGCGGCGCGGCGCTCGACCCAGGTCAGGGCGTTCGCGGCCTCGACGGCGAGATCCGCCGCCCGCACCGCCTCGATGGCCGCCTCGACGCGCGCCAGGCGCTCCAGCTGGTCGGGCCAGATGTAGGCCTGCAGCCGCCGGCGGGCGATCGGGTCGCGCACGTCCACCGGCGCGCGGTCGCAGGCGCCGCGCTCCACGACCCGCGCCCTGGTCGACAGCGGCGGGGCGGGGCCGCGCCAGTCGGTGTCCAGCCGCACGGCGGCGGACGCGTCGCCCCAGCGGCCGACCGCGCCGCCGAAGTCGTAGTGGTATTGGTCCCAGAGGCTGTTGAGCCCGGCGCTGGCGGCGATCTCGAAGCAACGCAGCGGCAGGCCGGTCTCCGCGGCGACAGTGAGGAATCCGGGCAGCAGGGCGGCCGAGCGCCGGGTCTCGTTGGTCTGCGGCTCGTGGCTCATGAAGGCGGCGAGGCGCGCCTGCTGGCCGGCCATCAGGGCCAGGGCCTCGCGCCAGGCCGCGCCCGCATCGCCGGCGGCGCCAGGCGTGGGATAGTGCGCCGCCAGGCCCGGCGCCGCGCCGCTCAGGGCCAGGTCGTGCAGCGCGCCCAGCAGCCGCAGCGGGACGGCGTCGGCCATCTGCGCGCGGGCGTCGCGTCCCGTCCAGGGCGCGAACAGGGGCGCGGTGGGGCCGCCGGCGGCCAGGTCCTCTGCGGCCAGGCGCAGGATCTCCGCGGAGAAGGCCGAGCCCAGCGCCTGGCAGGCGCCGGACTGGAAGCGCAGGGCGGTCACGGCGGGATCTTCAGGTGCGGTGTCGTCGCTCATGACGGCGACATCAGCGCGGGCAGGGCCGGCCGGCAATCTTGATTGCGACGGTCAAGTCGCGGCTATTCCGCCGCGATCACCTGCACGTCGGCGCCCGCCGCCATCAGCGCCCGCAGCGGCGCCCAGGTGGCGCGGTGGGCGGGGCAGGGGCCCAGCGCCTTCAGCGCCTGCTGGTGCGCCGGCACGCCATAACCCTTGTGCTCGGCGAAGCCATAGCCGGGGTGCGCCGCGTCCAGCTCGACCATCGCCCGGTCGCGCGCGGTCTTGGCCAGGATCGAGGCGGCGGCGATCGAGGCGCTGGTGGCGTCCCCGCCGATTACGGTGCGCACCGGGCAGGGCAGGTCGAAGGCATAGTTGCCGTCGACCAGGGCGAAGGCCGGCAGGGTGCTCAGCGCCTCGACCGCCCGGCGCATGGCCAAGCCGGTGGCCCGAAGGATGTTGAGCTCGGCGATCTCCTCGACGCTGGCGAAGGCCACCGCCCACGCCAGGGCGCGATGCTTGATCTCCGGTTCCAGGGCGTCGCGCTGGCGCGCGGTGAGCTTCTTGGAATCGTCCAGACCCGCGATCCGCGCCCGCGGCCTGAGGATCACCGCGGCGGCGCTGACCGGGCCGGCCCACGGGCCGCGGCCGGCTTCGTCGACTCCGCAGACCGGGGCGGGGCAATCCTTCTCCAGGCGCATGTGAGGCATCAGGCGCCCGCCCCGAGGCCATTGTGTGGTGGATGATCGTGGGCCAGGCCGGCGACCTCGGCGTGACGGAAACAGGTGGTCACGTGGTCGTTGACCATGCCGACCGCCTGCATGAAGGCGTAGACGATCACCGGGCCGCAGAACTTGAAGCCCCTGGCCTTCAGCGCCTTGGCCATGTCGACGGCGACGGGGGTCTGGGCCGGCACCTGGCCGACGTGGTCCCAGGCGTTCTGGATCGGCTTGCCGCCGGTGAAGTCCCACAGGAAGGCGGTGAAATCCTCGCCCCGCTCGCGCATGTCGAGAAAGATCCGCGCCCCGGCGATGGCCGCGTCGATCTTGGCGCCGGAGCGGATGATGCCGGCGTCGGCCAGCAGCCGGGCGCGGTCCGCCTCGCCGAACCGGGCCACCACCTCGGGGTCGAAGTCGGCGAAGGCGGCGCGGAACGCCTCGCGCTTCCTCAGGATGGTGATCCACGACAGGCCGGCCTGGAATCCGTCCAGCACCAGCTTTTCCCACAGCGCGCGCGGGTCGTACTCCGGCACGCCCCATTCCTCGTCGTGATAGGCGACGTACACCGGGTCCTTGGGATTGGCCCAGGAACAGCGGTGGCCCTCGGCCTCGTAGAATCGCACGCCCATGCCGACCTCCCGACACGGCAAGGCCTAAAGCCGAACGGCGGCCGGGTGAAGGGCGACGTGTCAGCAATCCACGGCAAATCGCGCGCGGCGCCGCGCTTCGAATTGCCGCATCCGCCGCGCGCGCCGCATTAACCGCCACACGTCAAGGTCGTGGTCCTGCAACGCGACCATGCCGGCCGCCACTCGACCCTCGGAAGCCATGGCCAGTTTCGCCTGCCTCAGAGTCCTGACCCCATCGGCGCTGAGCCACCGCGCCGACCTGCCGGGGCTGGTGAACAAGTTCGCCGCCGCCTTCCTGGAGCGCCGCTGGGCGTTTCCCAGGCGCTTCGAGCTGCTGGGTCCTTGCACCTTCCTGCTGATCGAGCCGCGCGGCGGGCCGCTCGACCACGACCAGCTGCGCGACATGGCCATCGACCTGCAGCTGCGGCTGTTCGGCGCCGAAGGCGACGGCGAGGTGACGCTGGTGGCCTTCGAGGGCGTGGCCGCCGAGGTCGCCCGCTTCGCCGCCCTGTCGGCCGAGGAGCTCGACGGCATCCTGGAGGGCGCCGCGTACCGGCCGCCGTTCGTGGGGCGGCTGTCGCGCATCACGGCGGACGAGGTGGTCGGCGTGCCGATGGTCGACGCCGAGGAGGACGCCTCGCCGCCGCCGCCGCGGCGGCGCGCGACGTCGGCGGTCGAGCCGACCTTCTTCGGAGTCTACTTCACGCCCCGCCGCCAGTTCGTGGGCAGCGCGGTGATGGCGCGGGACGACTGCTTCAACATCCAGGAAGGGGCGTGCCCCACCGACGACCAGTCGGCGCGGGACTTCGACGTGCGGGCTGTGACCGCGGTGCGCCGCGCCCTGGAGATGCTGCCTGGCCGGGCCGGCCTGCTGTTCACGCCGATCTGCTACGCGGCGCTGATTCACCGGGCGGAGCGGGGGCGCCGCGCCGAGATCCTCGACGCCCTGCCCGAGGACCGGCGTCAGCAGCTGGCGGCCGTGGTCTACGACACCCCGCGCCAGCCGTCCTACAGCGCCATGCCCGTGCTGCGCGACTTCCTGCGGCAGTACTTCAGCAACATCGACCTGCAGGTCTGCGACCCGGACTTTTCCGTCGAAAGCCTGCCGATGGGCGCGGTGAACAGCGTCACCTTCGTGCTGCCGGACACCGACACGGCGACGCGGGTCGCCGCGATCCGCCGCTTCAGCCGCCGGCGCGACGCCTTCAAGGCCCGGCGTGTCTGGCCGGCGATCACCAATGTGCGCACCCACGCCGAGCTGGAGTTCTGCTGCGCCTCCGGCGTGCCGTTCGTCACCGGGCGGGCGGTCAGCGCCCCCCTGGAGCGGCCGCCCAGCCTGCCGAACCTGGCGCTCGAGGCCCTCCCGCTACGAGCGGCCTGACGTTTCAGGTCGCTAGCGCCGGCGCCTGGGCGCCAGGTACAGCTGGTCGGCGGTGCGGATGGGGTCGATGTCGCCCAGGTCGCGCGCCAGGTCGGCCCGGTCCGCCGGATCGGCGCAGACGAAGGCGTATTCCGAGGCCCCGACGGTGCCGGGGATCACCTGGGCCACGGGACCGGGCAGGTCGAGGTTCGACTTCAGCTGGCCGTCGCCCCGGTACTGCACCGTCTTCAGCGCCTGGAAGCGGTCTTCCCCGCAATAGAAGGCGGCCCAGGTCAGCACGGTCTTGATCTTGTGCTTGCCCGTGCCCTTGCCCTCCAGCACCCGGGTGGTCCACGCCAGCCGGGCGCCGTCGTCGGCCTCGGCGATGCGCGAGACGTCGACGAAGTCGAAGGTCGACTGGCCCGCGCCCAGGAACCAGTAGTCGGCCCGGGCCAGGGCCGCGGTCGGCGCGAGCGCCAGGCCGGCCGCCAGGGCCGCGCCGCCAAGTGTCGCCAGTCGCCTCATCCGATCCCCGTCGCCGGCCCGCTGATTCGCTGGAGTCTCGCGCCGCGATCCTTGCCAAAGCGTGGCCAGGCGTCGTCGGCCGGCCCCGTCACAGCAGCTTGCGGTAGACCAGGAAGCCCGACAGGTCGGCCACCTGGTCGTACAGCCGGCGTGCGGTGGCGTTATTTTCGCGCGTCTGCCAGTAAACCCGCGGACTGCCCGCCGCCCTGGCCTCGGCGTAGACCGCCTCGATCAGCGCCCGCCCGACCCCGCCGCCGCGCGCCTCGGCGCTGGTGAACAGGTCGTGCAGGTAGCAGACCGGCGAGATCGAGGTGGTGGCGCGGTGGTAGAGGTAGTGGACCAGGCCGACCAGCCGCCCGTCCCGCTCGGCGACCAGGGCGTGCATCGGCTCATAGGCGTCGAAGAACCGGCTCCAGGTCGCCGCCGTCACCGCCGGATCCAGCGCCGTCGGACCGACCCGCTCGTAGAAGGCGTTGTAGCCGTCCCACAGCGGCAGCCACTGGGCGTGATCGTCGCGGCGAAGCGGGCGGACCAGGACCGGGCTCATCCCGGGTCGGCCGGGGCCAGCGCGGCCTGCAGCCAGCCGGGGAAATCCACCCGCGCGGGGCGGCCGTCGGCCAGGGTCAGGTCGCCCTGAAGCCGGTCAAGGCGCACCGAGGCCATGGCCCGGCCGTCGACCCCGGACAGCACCTCGCCGGCGCGCAGGGTCCCGTTCAGCAGTTCCGACCCCGGTTCGGGCGCGGGGCCTTCGAAGGTCACCGGCGCCATGCGGCTCTTGACCGTGCCCCGCCGCTTCATGCGCGAGGTGGTCTCCTGGCCGACGAAGCAGCCCTTGCGGAAATCGATGCCGCCCAGCAGGTCGAAGTTGGCTTCCACGGGATAGGTCTGCTCCACGCCCCAGTCCGCCGGACCCGGGGCGCCGCAGGCCAGCACGTGGGCGGCGTAGTCGGCCGCGTCGGCGGGCGCGGCGTCCACCGGCGGCTCCAGGCCGTAGCCGCGCCAGCCCAGCCCCGGCAGGCGAGGGTCCACGGCCCAGCCCTCCGGCGCGGCCGCCGCCCCCCACAGCGCGCGCACCGGCATCTCCGCGGCCTCGATCGTCACCTTGGCGCGCAGGCGGTACATCGTCAGCCGCCGGATCAGCGTCTCCCGCACCGCCGCGGCGCAGTCCACCAGGCAGTCGTCGCCGCAGCCGACCAGGAACAGGTCGTACAGCAGCCGGCCCTGTGGGGTCAGCAGGGCGCTGAAGCGGGCCTCGCCGTCCTTCAGCGTCTCCACGTCCTGGGTCACCAGGCCCTGCAGGAAGGAGCGCCAGTCCGGCCCGCCGAGGATGATCAGCGCGCGGTCGTCGAGGGTGGCGGCGGAAGCTTGTGTGGACATGCCGGCAATGTGGCCGTCAGCGCCCCTGGGCGCCAGGGGTCATCCGCCTATAGAATCAGCGGCCATGGCGCCTCGCCCCTTCCTGATTCTCTTCGTCACCGGCAGCCGCATCGGCGACGCCGTGCTGTCCTCGGGTCTGGTGAGGACGCTGGTCGACGAGATCCCCGGCGCGCGCTTCACCGTGGTCGGCAGCGCCCTGACCGTCCCGCTGTTCGCCGACACGCCCGGCCTCGACCGGCTGATCGTGATGGACAAGGAAAAGCGCTCCGGCCACTGGTTCGGCCTGTGGCGGCAGGTGCGCGGCAAGCGCTGGGGCCTGGTGGTCGACCTGCGGGGCTCGGCGATCGCCGCCGCCCTGCGGCCCAAGCGCCGGGCGGTGCACCGCAAGAGCGCCACGCCGGCGCACAAGGTGATCGAGGCGGCCCGGCTGCTGAAGCTGGAGGCCGATCCGCCGGCGCCCTTCCTGTTCACCAGTCCGGAGACCGAGGCGCGGGCGGCGGCGATCACCGCCGGCCCCGGGCCGATCCTGGCCATGGCCCCGGCGGCCAACTGGGTGGGCAAGACCTGGCCGGTGGAGCGCTTCGCCCAGGTGGCCCGTCGCCTGATCGGCCCGGGCGGGCCGATGGCCGGCGGCCGGCTGATGGTGGTGGGCGGCCCCGGCGACACCGCCGCGTGCGACCCGCTGCGCGCCTCCGTGGGCAAGGACCGCTGCATCGACCTGGTCGGCCGCGAGAGCCTGACGGTGGTCTACGCCGCGCTGAAGCGGGCGCGCCTGTTCATCGGCAACGACTCCGGCCTGATGCACATGGCCGCCGCAGCCGGAACGCCGACCCTCGGCCTGTTCGGCCCTTCCGACGAGGACCTCTACGCCCCCTGGGGCCCCAAGGCGCGGGCGCTGCGCGGCACCCGGACGTTCGAGGAGATCAAGGCCCTCGACCCGACGCTCAGCCAGGCGATCACCCACATGATGGACCTGTCGGCCGACAGCGTGTACGGCGCCGCCGTCGCCCTGCTGGACGACACCGAGCCTGAGATCGAGGTCGCGACCGCGATCGAGATCCAGAGCGACACGGAGGCCGACGAAAGCCTCCCCGAGTGAGAGAGGCTTCAAGGCAGTGCCCCAGACCTTCGACCTGATCGTGCGCGGCGGCGAGGTGGTCAACCACGCCGGCCGCGGGATGGCCGACATCGGCGTGATCGGCGGCAAGTTCGCCGCCATCGGCGACCTGTCGCAGGCCTCGTCCGGCGAGGTGTTCGACGCCACCGGCCTGACCATCATGCCGGGCGTGATCGACAGCCAGGTGCACTTCCGCGAGCCGGGTCTGGAGTGGAAGGAAGACCTGGAGACCGGCGCCCGCTGCGCCGTGCTGGGCGGGGTCACCGCCGTGTTCGAGATGCCGAACACCGAGCCCACCACCACCGACCCCGACGCCCTGGCCGACAAGCTGGCCCGGGCGCGCGGGCGGATGCATTGCGACCATGCCTTCTACGTCGGCGGCACGCACGACAACGCCCGCTTCCTGGGCGAGCTGGAGCGGCTGCCGGGCTGCTGCGGCATCAAGGTGTTCATGGGCGCCTCCACCGGCACCCTGCTGGTGCCCGACGACGAGGGCGTCGGCGAGATCCTCAAGCACATCAACCGCCGCGCCGCCTTCCACTCCGAGGACGAGTACCGCTTGGCCGAGCGCCGGCCGCTGGCGCGCACCGGCGACTGGACCAGCCACCCGGAGGTGCGCGACGCCACCTCGGCGATCATGTCCACCCGGCGGCTGGTGCGGCTGGCCAAGGGGCTGGGCAAGCGCATCCACGTGCTGCACGTGACCACGGCGGAAGAGATCGCCTACCTTGCCGACCACAAGGACGTGGCCAGCGTCGAGGTCACCCCGCAGCACCTGACCCTCACCGCGCCGGAGGCTTACGAGCGGCTGAAGGGCTACGCCCAGATGAACCCGCCGATCCGCGAGGCCTCGCACCAGGCGGCCCTGTGGCGGGGGATCGAGATGGGCGTCGCCGACGTGCTCGGCTCCGACCACGCGCCGCACACCAAGGAGGAAAAGGCCCGCCCCTATCCGGCCTCGCCGTCGGGCATGCCGGGGGTGCAGACCCTGCTGCCGATCATGCTGACCCACGTCGCCGCCGGCCGCCTGACCCTGGAACGCCTGGTGGACATGACCAGCCACGGCCCGCAGCGGATCTTCGGCCTGGCCGACAAGGGCCGCATCGCCGAAGGCAACGACGCCGACCTGACCATCGTCGATCTCAAGGCCCGCCGCACCCTGCGCCACGAGGACATGGCCACCCGCTCCGGCTGGACCCCGTTCGACGGCATGGACGTCACCGGCTGGCCCAAGGCCACCATCATCCGCGGCAAGGTGGTGATGCGCGACGACGAGATCGTCCTGCCCCACGCCGGCGAGCCCGTGCGGTTTCTGGAGACGCTGGGGAGCTAGGGGGCGCGCCAACCCTCCTCTGTCATCCCGGAATTCGCGCAGCGAATATCCGGGACCGCGGCAGGAGGCGGCGCCCGCTACGGCCGTACACCGGCAGCGCTTCCGGCGGTCCCGGATAAGCCGCTGGCGCGGCTTTCCGGGATGACAGTCAGAAAAGAGGGGGCGCTACAAAGAGGGGGCGCTACGCCCGCCCCCTCACTGGTACGGCGTCGCCACCCCGCGGCGCACCAGGTTGAACGTCGAATCCGCCAGGCCCTGCAGGATGAACTGCACCGCCATGGCGCAGAGGATCAGGCCCAGCACGCGGATCACGATCACCATGCCGATGCGGCCGAGCACCCGGGTGATCCAGCCGGTGGACCAGAAGGCCACCAGCACGCTGGCGGCGATGGCGGCGATGGCGACCAGGCCGAAGGCGATCCCCTCCCAGCCATAGGCCTTCGCCTCGCCGGCATAGATCACCGCGGTGGAGATCGCGCCCGGGCCGATCAGCAGCGGCATGGCGAAGGGCACGATCATGCCCTCGAAGCGCTTGCGGGCGTAGGCGCGGGTCGACAGCTGCTCCACCTCGTCGCCGGCCTCGGTCATGGTCTCGGCGGTGTCGCCGCGCGCCATGTCCAGCCCCATCAGCAGCAGCAGGATGCCGCCGGCGATGCGGAACGCCGGCAGGGAGATGCCGAAGAACTGCAGCAGCGCCAGGCCGGTCAGGTAGAAGAAGCTCATGAACACCAGGGCGAACAGGGCGATGTAGGCCGCCGTCAGCCGCCGGCCCGCCGGGGGCGCGCCATGGGTCGCCGCCGCGAACAGCGGCACGTTGCCGACCGGATCGATCAGGGCGAACAGGGCGACGAAGAAATTGACCGCGAATTCGGCTGGGTTCATTCTGTCGGCTTAACCGAAATCGCCAAGCTTCGCACTCGGGGAGCCACCATGTCCGCCGCCCTGCGCCCGACCCTGCCTGCCGAAGACACCGGATTGAGCGACGCGGGGGGCGTCGCCGATCCGCGCCTGATCATTCCGCTCGACCTGCCTACCCGCGCCGAGGCCGAGGAGATCGTCGAGGCGCTGGGCGACGCGGTCAGCTTCTACAAGATCGGCCTGCAGCTCTTCGCCACCGACGGCATGGCCATGGCCCGCGACCTGCGCGCCCGGGGCCGCAGCCTGTTCCTGGACTGGAAGCTGCACGACATCGGCACGACGGTGGAAAAGGCCGCGGCCGCCATCGTCGCCACCGGCGCCTGCGACCTGCTGACCGTGCACGCCCACCCCCAGGTGCTGAAGGCGGCGGTGAAGGGCCGCGGCGGTGACCGCCAGGCGAAGATCCTCGGCGTCACCGTGCTCACCAGCCTGACCGGCCAGGACCTGGCCGAGATGGGCTACGGCATGGGGGTGGAAGCCCTGGTCGAGCGCCGCATCCGCCAGGTGCAGGACGCCGGCGCCGACGGCGTGGTGGCCAGCCCGCACGAGGCGGCCCTGGCGCGGCGCATCGGCGGGCCGGACTTCCTGGTGGTGACCCCGGGCGTGCGCCCCGACTGGGCCGACAAGAACGATCAGGCGCGCGCCGCGACGCCGGCCGAGGCCCTGGCCGCCGGCGCCAGCCACATCGTCTGCGGCCGGCCGATCACCGCCGCCGCTGACCCGCGCGCCGCCGCCCTGCGCGTGGTGGCGGAGATGCGCGGCTAGCGACTGGTCGCGCGCCGGCGCTGCGACTATTCAGGGCTATGCGCCGCTTTCACCTGCCCGCCCTGCTGTCCGCCGCCCTCGTCGCCGCTGCGGCGCCCGCCCCCGCAGCGCCTTCGCGCGACAGCTTCGACATCGTGGTTCTCGGCGCGCGCGGCGGGATCGAGGACGGCAACCTCACCAGCTTTCTGATCCGGCCGCGGGGCGACGACGGGTTCCTGGCCTGCGACGCCGGGACCTTGACGGCGGGCATCGAGGCGGCCGACCGGCGCGGCGCCTTCGCCGATGTGAAGCCGCCGCCCGGCGCGGCCACCACCCGCGTCGGCTACATCTTGACCGAGCGGGTGAAGGGCTATCTGATCAGCCACGCCCACCTGGACCATGTCGCTGGCCTGATCGTCGCCTCGCCCGAGGACTCGAAGAAGCCGATCTACGCCCTGGCCTCGACCCACGCGAAGATCGCCGGCTCGTACTTCAACCATGACGCCTGGGCCAATTTCGCCGACACGGGCGCCGAGCCGCGCCTGGGCAAGTACCACTTCGTCGACCTGGTTCCGGGCGAGGCCACGCCGGCGACGGGCACGGCGATGAGCGTCACCGCCCTCCCGCTGGCCCACGGGCCGGTGGAATCGACCGCCTTCCTGCTGCGGTCGAAAGATGCGTCGATGCTGTGCTTCGGCGACACCGGCGCCGACCGGACGGAGCACGCCCAGCGGCTGCACGCGGTCTGGTCGGCGGTGGCCGACGACGTGCGCCATCACACGCTGAAGGCCATCGTCATCGAGGCCTCGTTCCCCAACAGTCAGCCGGAGACGGCGCTCTTCGGCCACATGACGCCGAAGCTGCTGCTGGAGGAACTGCACGACCTGGCCGACCAGGCCGGCGGGCCGCAGGCGCTGCGCGGCCTTCCGGTGGTGGTCAGCCACATCAAGTACAGCTTCAAGGCCGGGGAACGGCCTCAGGCGGTGATCCGCCGCGAGCTGGAGGCCGGCAACGACCTCGGCGTGCGCTTCATCATCCCCGAACAGGGCGACCGCTACCGGTTCTGAGGCGCGGGCTCAGTGCCCGCAGCCGCAGCCGCCCTTGTGGCCGCCGCCGCCGTGGTGACCGCCGCCGCCGTGGCCATGGAAGCCGCCGCGGAAGCGGATCGAGACGCTGGCGCTGGCGTGCGCCGAGGCATGGGCGAAGGCGTGGGCGCCGGCCGAGCCGCCGACGAACGCGTAGCCGCCCCCGCCGCCACCGCCGTCATAGTCGGGGAAGCCGCCAACGCCGCCGCCGTCACCCAGGAAGAAGCTGTTGTCGACCGCCACCTCCCCCACGCCGGGGCACAGCGGCGCAGGCCGCCAGCCGGCCGGGACGCGGTCGTCCAGCCGCCGGCACGGCGGCGGGGCGAACCGGGCGCCCTCCTCGCGGTAGGACCAGCCGCCGCCATGGACCTCGCTGTGGGCGTAGCCGTAGCTGTGCGCGCTGCGATAGGCGCGGGCGTTGCCCTCGTCGCGCGCGTCGCTGTAGCCGTAGTGACCGCCGGAGGCCCCGTAGCCGCCGGACCGCGTGTAGCCGGAGTGATCGAATCCTTCGGCCTCGTGCGCCCCCATGCCGTGGGCGCGGGCCCAGGCGCCGCTGAGGTCGTAGCTCTGCTCGCTGTAGCCGCCCGAGCGCTCGTAGCTGGAGCCGTAGCGGACGCTCGAGGACGACGAGCCATAGCCGCCGGACTGGCCGTAGGCCTGCTGCCCATAGCCCTGTTGCCCATAGCCCTGTTGGCCGTAGCCGCCCTGATAGCCGTCGTCGTCACGATACGAACGCTGATCGTCCTGACGGCCGTAGTCCTGGTCGCTGTACCCCTGGCCACGGTATCCCTGGTCGCCGTAGCGATCCTGATAGCCGCCGCCCTGGGAACTTCCCCCCTGATAGGCGGCGCCGTGCGCCGACCAGCCGCCCTGGGCGCCGTAGCGCGCGCCGACGCTGCAGTCGCAGGCGAGGGCGGTGGTGGAGGCGGCGAGGGCGACGCCGGCGATCAGCAGCTTGGCGAGAGACATCAGGGCGGACTCCGGTACGCTTTCGGCGCGACCCTAGTCCCGGCAAGCCTTCGCCGCGACCCGGCGCCCCTGTCGGGCGAACAGCGTTCCCGCGCCGGCGGGCATTTTAACCCTAGAAGTCGACCGCGACGCCCTTGCGCTCCCAGTCGCCGTAGCGCGTGGGCTCAGGCCCGGCGGGCCCGCCTTCCTCCTCGGGTCGCGGCGCCGCGCCCGCGGCCTCGGCCTCCGCCCGCCGTTGCGCGGCCTCTTCCAGCGCCCGGCGCGCGGCCGGGGACAGCGGCTTGCCGGGGGCGGCCCCGGGGGGCAGGGGATCATCGCTCATGCGCCTGAATTTAGGCGCGCCCGGCGGCGTGCGCCAGCCGGCGCCCTTGCCCTCGTCGTTGGAAGCGGGCAGGGGACAGCCGTGACCAGACCCCCCGCCAAGCCCCCCGGCTCCCGCCGGCCCGGCCGCCCCGCCGGCAGCCGCGTGCTGCCGACCACCGCCTTCCGCGCCGGCGCGCCCAACGCCGCCGTGTCCGGGCCCTCGAAGGCCCCTGCCAAGCGCCCCGCCGGCAAGACCTTCGACCCGGCCAAGCCTGGCCAGAAGGCGCCCGGTTCGAAGGCGTCCGGTCCGAGGACGGGGGGCGGCCCCAGAGCGGACGGTCCCAGAGCGGACGGTCCCAGGATGGACACACCGAAGACCGGGGGCGTGAAGACGGGAGGATTCAGCAAACCCGGCAGGCCCACGGGCAGCGCTCGCCCGGCCGGGGCGCACGGCTCCGGGCCCCGCAAGCCCGGCGCCAAGCCCGGTCCCGCCCGCCCGCCGCGACCCGCGCCCGCGCCCGAGGCGCCGCTCGACGCCGCCCTGGCCGCCCGCGCGGCGGCCGTGGACATCCTCGACGCCGCCCTGGCCCGCCGCGGCGGGCTCGACGAAGCGCTGAACGCCGGCCCCGCCGGCAAGCTCTCGACCCTCGACCGCGCCTTCGCCCGCGCCCTGGTGATGGCGACCCTGCGCCACCTGGGGCCGATCGACCGGGCGCTGGACAGCCGCCTGACCAAGGACCCCGCCGGCAAGGTGCGCAACCTGCTGCGCCTGGGCGCGGCGCAGGCCTTCTGGCTCGACACCCCGGACTTCGCGGCGGTGGACACCACCGTCTCCCTGGCGCCCGCGCCGATGCGGGGCCTGGTCAATGCCGTGCTGCGCGGCCTGCTGCGCGACGGACCGCCGGCCGAAGACGCCGACAGCCTGGTGGCGCCGTGGCTGCTGGCCCGCTGGCGCGCCGCCTTCGGCGAGGCCGGGGCCGCCGCCATCGCCGGCATGGTGACCCAGGAGCCGGCCACCGACCTGACCCCGCGCGGCGCGCCGGATCCGGCGCTGGTGGAGGCGCTGGAGGCCCGTCCGCTGCCCGGCGGCTCGCTGCGCACCGAAAAGCGCGGCGACCTGGCCCTTTGGCCGGGATTCACCGAAGGCGCCTGGTGGGTGCAGGACGCCGCCGCGGCGATCCCCGCGCGGCTGCTGCACGTGCGCGCCGGCCAGACCGCCGTCGACCTCTGCGCCGCGCCGGGCGGAAAGACCTTCCAGCTGGCCGCCGCCGGCGCCGCCGTCACCGCCCTGGACCGCTCGGACGGACGCCTGCGCCGGGTGCGCGACGGCCTCGCGCGCACCGGTCTGGAGGCCGAGGTGCTGCAGGCCGACGCCGCGGCCTGGAACGACCCGCGCACCTTCGACGCCGTGCTGCTGGATGCGCCCTGCTCGGCCACCGGCACCTTCCGCCGGCAGCCCGACGTGCTGTGGAACGCCCGGCCCACCGACATCGGCCGCCTCGCCGCTAGCCAGTCCAAGCTGCTGGACGCCGCCGCCGCCCATACCGCGGCCGGCGGGCGGCTGGTCTACAGCGTCTGCTCCCTGGAGCCGGAGGAGGGCGAGGCCCAGGTGGAGGCCTTCCTCGCGCGCCATGCGGACTTCGCCTTGGAGCCGATCGCCGCCGGCGAGGGCGGGGCGCCGGACGCCAGCGTCAGGCCCGACGGGACCCTGCGCATCCTGCCCCAGCACATGGACGGCGGCCTGGACGGCTTCTTCGTCGCCCGGTTCCGGCGGGCTTGATCACAGGCAGCCGCTTGCCCCCCTCACCCTCCCAAGCTCGCCGCTGACGCGCCGACCTCGGGCCCCTCCCTCTCCCTCTGGGAGAGGTGGTTTTTCCCTGTGTCCGCCGCACCTTAGCTCACCTCTCCCGGAGGGAGAGGGAGGGGCCCGCGTGGCTTGCGTGAGCAAGCCGCGTGGGAAGGTGAGGGGTTCAGGCCTCGCCGCGCCAGGTCCCCTTACCCCTCCGTCTTCATCCGCCCCGCCAGGTACAGCGCCAGCATGATCGCGGCGAACGGGATCAGCGCCAGGGCGTCCGACCACGGCCCGTTGAAGAACGGGTTGGAGGCGGTCATCACGTCGTTGATCCGCTGGTCCAGCTTTTCCATGCCGCCGGAGATGAAGGCGATGCCGATGCCGGCGATGGCGCCGCCGGCGATGTAGCCCGAGGCCATCAGCACGCCGGGGCTCTTGTCGGTTTCGGCGATCAGCTCTTCCTCGGAGAGGTTCAGGTGCGCGGTGCGGCCGGCGATGTGCCGGTCGACCGCCCAGCGCACCAGCCCGCCGACCAGCACCGGCATCGACGACGAGATCGGCAGGTAGACGCCCACGGCGAAGGCCAGCGATCCGATGCCCATCAGCTCCAGCACCAGGGCGATCATCGCGCCCAGGATCACCAGCGTCCACGGCAGCTGCTGATTGAGGATGCCCTTGATGATGTAGCTCATCAGGGTCGCCTTGGGGGCGCTGTACTTGGTGACCTTTGTGCCGTCCGGCCGGACCTTGTGCGTGCCGTTGATGCCCGGATCGACCAGCCACACCGGCGTCCCCTGGTCGTTGACCAGGTAGCGTCCGGGCGCGCCGCCGACATCGTCGGTCTTGTTGAACACGTGATAGACGCGGCCATCGCTCACCGCCTGGGGTCCGGTGATCTTTTCCGGCTTGAGGCCGGCGAGGGCGGTGGCGGGGACGGTCCAGGCGGCCGGCACGGTCTCGGACTGGCCGGGCGCGGCGGCCACGGCCTTGGGGCCGACCGGCACATAGACGGTGGCCGCGTCGTTGAGCTTCAGCAGGATCGGGCCCAGCAGCAGCGCCGCGGCGGCCGCGCCGGCGATGATGGCGATCTGCTGCGAGCGGGGCGTGGCCCCCAGCAGGAAGCCGGTCTTCAGGTCCTGCGAGGTGGTGCCGCCGTTGGAGGCGGCGATGCAGACGATGCCCCCCACCGACAGCGCGGTGACGTAGTAGCTCGGCCCGGTCCAGCCCAGCGCCAGGAAGATCAGGCAGGTCAGCAGCAGGGTGGCCACCGTCATGCCGCTGATGGGGTTTGACGACGAGCCGATCTGGCCGGTCAGGCGCGACGAGACGGTGACGAACAGGAAGCCGAACACCACGATCAGCAGGGCGCCGACCAGGTTCATGTGCAGGGTGTTGACCAGCATGATCGCCACCAGCAGCACGACCACCCCGCCGACCACGAAGCTGTTGGGCAGGTCGCGGTCGGTGCGGGCGACCGACGCGGCGGCGGCGGCCTCGCGGCGGCTGCGCAGGTCGGACATGCCGCCGACGATGCCGCGCCAGATCATCGGCAGCGAGCGCACCAGGCTGATGATGCCGCCCGTCGCCACCGCTCCGGCGCCGATATAGAGCACATAGGCGCCGCGGATCTCGTCGGGGCCCATCTGGGCGATCGGCGTGGTCCCGGGCGGGATGATCAGCCCGCCGGCCGAGCCGAAGAACTTGATCGCCGGGATCAGCACCATGTAGGCCAGCACCCCGCCGGCGGCCATGGTGCAGGCGATCTTCGGGCCGATGATGTAGCCGACGCCGAGCAGCTCCGGCGAGATCTCCGCCGACACCGACGAGGCGGCGAGGGGCGCGCCGAAGATCTTCTCCGGCGTGTCCTTCCACAGCCGCAGGGCGTCCATCGCCAGCTTGTAGACCACGCCGATGCCGAAGCCGGTGAAGATGGTGCTGGCGCCCGACGCGGCGGCCGAGCGGTCGGCGGCGTCCTCGGGCAGCTCAATGCCCATGGCGCGCTCTTCCGGCGTCGCCCCGGCCTTCAGCACCTCGGCGCAGGCCGTGCCTTCCGGATACTTCAGCACCCCGTGCTGCTGCACGATCAGCGCCCGGCGCAGCGGGATCATCATCAGGATGCCCAGCAGGCCGCCCAGCACGGCGACGACGATCACCCGGGTGATCTCCAGGTCGAAGCCCAGGATCATGATCGCCGGCATGGTCACGCCCAGGCCGAAGGCGATGGACTCGCCCGCCGATCCGGCCGTCTGCACGATGTTGTTTTCCAGCACCGTCGCGCCGCCGAGGCCAAGGCGCCCGAGGATGCGGAACAGGGTCAGCGAGATCACCGCCACCGGGATCGAGGCGCTGACCGTCAGGCCGACCTTCAGGACCAGATAGAGCGACGAGGCCCCGAACACGACGCCCAGCAGCACCCCGACGATCAGCGGGACGGGGGTCAGCTCGCGCAACGCCGCCGTCGCCGGGATCATCGGCCTGTGCGCCCGCGGGCCCGTCTCCACCGCCGTCCGTTCCACTACCGCCACCGCATGCCCCCAAGGGACGCCAGCTTGGGCTGGCTCAAGCCGCGCAAGGTGCTGGGGATTTCACGGCGGCGCAAGGATGTCTGACGCTGCCGGCGGCCTTGCGCGCTCGCCAACCCTTCCCACTGTCATCCCGGAATCCGCGCAGCGGATATCCGGGACCGCGGCAAGCGCCGATGCTCGCTACCGCTGTCCAACTATGGCGTTTCCGGCGGTCCCGGATCTTCGCTTCGCTCGTCCGGGATGACAGGTGATTGGGGTTCCTTCCCCAGCTAACCGAAGCTGTCTTCCAGCGTGGCCAGGCGGGCGGCCTGGTCCTCGGCGATCAGGGGCTCGATGACGTCGTCCAGCGCCTCGCCCTCGACCACCTTGGGCAGGTTGTAGAGGGTCAGGTTGATGCGGTGGTCGGTGACCCGGGCCTGGGGGTAGTTGTAGGTGCGGATGCGTTCCGAGCGGTCGCCGGAGCCGACCTGGCTCTTGCGGGCGTCGGCGCGGGCGCTGTCCAGCGCCTCGCGCTTCTGTTCGTACAGCTTGGCCTTCAGCACCTTCATCGCCCGGGCCCGGTTCTGGTGCTGGCTCTTCTCCGAGCTGGTCACCACGATGCCGGTGGGCAGGTGGGTGATGCGCACGGCGGAGTCAGTCTTGTTGACGTGCTGGCCGCCCGCGCCCGACGAGCGATAGGTGTCGATGCGGATGTCCTCGTCGCGCACCTCGATCTCGACGTCCTCGACCTCGGGCAGCACGGCCACCGTCGCGGCGGAGGTGTGGATGCGGCCCTGCGTCTCGGTGGCCGGCACCCGCTGCACCCGGTGCACGCCGCTCTCGAACTTCAGCCGGCCGAACACCCCCTCGCCGGTGATCGAGGCGATGATCTCCTTGAAGCCGCCGGCCTCGCCCTCGGAGACGCTCTCCACCTCGACCTTCCAGCCGCGGGTCTGCGCATAGCGACTGTACATGCGGAACAGGTCGCCGGCGAACAGGGCCGCCTCGTCGCCGCCGGTGCCGGCGCGCACTTCCAGGATCGCCGAGGCGTTCTCGTCGGCGTCGCGCGGGGCCAGCAGCAGGGCCACGGCGCGCTCCAGCTCCGGCAGCCTCTCGTCGAGGGCGGCGATCTCCTCGCGGGCCATGCCGGACATCTCCGGATCGTCGCCGGCGGCCATCTCCTCCAGGTCGGCGCGTTCGGCGCGCGCCTTTTCCAGCGCGGTGACCGCGTCCGCCACCGGGCGGATCTCGGCGTGCTCCTTTGAGAGGCGCACGATCTCGCCGCCATCGCTGGCGGCGGCCATCCGCGCCTCGACCTCACGGAAGCGGTCGAGCACCTGATCGAGCCGGGCCTGGGGCAGTCGCACGGAAACACGTCCTCGGGTGAAAGAGCGGCGTCTTTAGCGCCAAGCCGGCGCCACGTCACCTCAAGCGACGGATCGTCGCGGCACGGGGGTTGCTTCGGACTGCTGCGAACACCCGTGGCTGCTGGGGGCCGTCGGGTTCAAGGGAGTTACCTTACAGGTCATGCTGAAGGCGCAAACAGTTCATCCGAAAGAGCTTTCGGCGTCCGACGCCGACCGCTGGAGACAGATCGCGGGCGCCCATCCGGCGTTCGCCAACCCGCTGTTCAGTCCCGAATTCGCACAGGCGGTCGGCGCCGTGCGGGACGACGCGCGGGTGTCGATCTTCGAGCGGGACGGCCAGACGCTGGGATTCCTGGCGCACCACCGCCGTCCCGGCGCCCTGGCGCGGCCGATCGGCGCCCCGCTGGCCGACTACCACGGCCTGGTCTCGGTGGCCGACGCCGGCGTGCGCGCCCCCTGGCTGCTGGCGGCGGCAGGGCTGGCGGCCTACCGCTTCACCGGCCTGGTCGATCCGTTCGGCGTGTTCCAGGCCGACGTCGCCGCGCGCCACGAGTCGCATGTGGTCGCCCTGCCGGACGCCGACGCCGACCGCTACCTGGAGACGGTGCGCGCCGCCTCGGCCAAGAAGTTCAAGAACTGGCGGCGGCTGGACCACAAGCTCGGCCGCGACCTGGGCGAGCTGCGGCTGGAGGGGCCCGACACCTCCCGCGCGGCGTTCGACACCCTGGTGGCCTGGAAACGCGAGCAACTGCGCCGCAGCGGCATCCACGACTTCCTCAGCCCGCCCTGGGTCAGCCGGCTGTTCGACGGCTTCTTCGAGGCCCGCGAGGGCGCGTTCCAGGGCCTGATGCTGAACCTCTACGCGGGCGACCGGCTGGTGGCCGGCCAGTTCGGCGTGCGGCTGGGCGACGTCTACCATCCGTGGCTGGCGTCGGCCGACCCGGAGCTGAACGCCTATTCCCCCGGCCAGCTGTTCCTGTGGCGCGCCATCGCCGCCATGCCGGACCTCGGCCTCAGCCAGTTCGACCTGGGTCCGGGTCACGACCATTACAAGCGGCCCTACGCCCTGACCCAGCTGGAGCTGGGCGAGGGTCTGGCCGCCGCCGCCTCGTCGGCTGGGCGCGCGGCCCGCGGCCGGGAGCAGGCCTGGGCCGCCGCCGGCGCGCACGGCGCGGGCCTGGCGGGAAAACTGCGTCGCCGGCTCGACATCATCGCCACCGTTGAGCTCAGCATAACCGGTCGTGCGCTAGGCTTCGCCCAGGCCATCACCGACCAGACCCGCCGCCGGGGCCTGGCGACCCAGGAGTAGCCATGCTCAGCCTGATCGTCCCGACCCAGCGCCGGCCGCAGGGCCTGGCCGTCGCCGTACGCTCCCTGTTCGCGCAACAGGGCGTCGACTTCGGCGCGATGGAGCTCGTCGTGGTCGACAACGATCAGGTCGCCTCGGCCCAGGGCCTGGTGGCGGAGCTGGCCGCCCAGGCGCCCTTCCCGGTGACCTATGTGCACGAGCCGCGCCCCGGCGTGGCCAACGCGCGCAACGCCGCCATGGCCGCCGCCCGCGGCGACTTCATCGCCTTCCTCGACGATGACGAGGAGGCCCCGGCCGGCTGGCTCGCCGCCCTGCTGGCCGCCCAGGCGAAGTACGACGCCGACGCCGTGTTCGGCCCGGTCCGCGCCCGCGCGCCGGCTGACGTCACGCGCCACCGCGCCTATCTCGAAAGGTTCTTCTCCCGCGAGGGACCGGCCAACGAAGGCCTGATCGACCACTATTACGGCTGCGGCGACAGCCTGGTGCGCCGCGCGGCGATGCCGGACCCGGTCGCGCCGTTCTCGGCGATCCGCAACCATATCGGCGGTGAGGACGACCTGCTGTTCGGCCAGATGAAGGCCGCCGGCCGCCGCTTCGCCTGGGCGCCCGAGGCCTGGGTGTGGGAAGACCCGGTCCCGGCGCGGCTGACCCTGGGCTACGCCATTCCCCGCGCCTTTGCCTATGGCCAGGGCCCATCCAGCGCCGCGGCCATGGCCTCGCCGCCCGACCGGCTGGGCGTCGCCCGCTGGATGCTGATCGGCATCGGCCAGGCGGTGGTCTATGGCGCCGTCGCGGCGGTGAAGTGGGCGATCGGCGCGGACGACCGCGCCCAGGCGCTGGACCGCGCCGCCCGTGGCCTCGGCAAGACCCTGTGGTGGGGGCCGTTCAAGATCCACTTCTACGGCCGCACGGCGCCTGCGCCGGCCGCGAGCCCCGCGACGTCGAGCAAGGCGCTGATGGCATGAGCGTGATCACCGACTGGACGGCCGAAAAGGCCCGCGCCTTCACCCGCGAGAACCTGAGCTTCCAGCACGGCCTGCACGAGCGGCCGATGTTCACCGACGAGGGCCTCGCCGACGCGCTGGACCGCTATCCGCGCCACGCCCTGGGCGTGTTCACCATGGGCCAGGATCCGGTGGCCTGGGACACCTGGCGGCGCGGCATGGCCGGCGATCTCTCCGGCGCGCAGCTGCTGGAGGCGGCCAAGGCCGGCCGCATCTGGCTGAACCTGCGGGCCGCCAACCAGCATCTGCCGGACTATGCCGCCCTGTCGGACGAGGTGTTCGCCGACAAGGCGGCCCACGCCCCGCAGGTGAAGACCTTCAAGCGCGACCTGGGCCTGCTGATCTCGTCGGCCGACGCCCAGGTGTTCTACCATCTCGACGTGGCCCTGGTGTCGCTCTGGCAGATCCGCGGCCACAAGCGGGTGTGGGTGTATCCCGTGGCCGAGCCTTACGTCTCCGACGAGACCCTGGAGAAGATCGTGCTGCGCGAGACCGCCGAGCAGTTCGGCTATCGCCCCGAATGGGACGCCGGCGCCGAGGTGCACGACCTGACCCCCGGCCGCATGGTCACCTGGCGTCAGAACGCCCCCCACCGCATCGAGAACGGGCCGATGCTGAACGTCTCGCTGTCGATCGAATTCATGACCCCGGCGGCGCTGCTGCGCGCCAACGTGATCTACGCCAACGGCGTGCTGCGGCGGCGGCTCGGCGCGCGCCCGCGGGTGCACGCCGGCTTCACCCCGCCGGCCCTGGCCAAGCTGGCCGTCGCCCGCGCCGCCAAGGCGCTGAACCTGCAAAAGCCCAATCCCAAGGTGCTGCCGCCGACCTTCCGCCTGGACGCCGAACGGCCCGGGACGCTGCTGCCGGCGTAGGCGAGGCGGGGGGGTTCTGCTCGTCTGCGCCCTGCTCCGGCCTCCTCCATGCTCTCGACCGTCACCCTCGGGCGTAAGTCCCGAGGGTCTATGAACGCGTGAGAGCGAATGGCGCGCTTCGAAGGGCGCGCCACGATGGAACCTTGCCGCTGTGCGACGCTCCGCTGCCGCTCGCGTGGGCCCCTCACGTGTTCATGGATCCCCGGGACTTGCGCCCGGGGATGACGGTGGAGGGGAGTGAGCTTGGGGCCTGGCGCACCAGCCCGCCATCCCCGCCCCGCAACTTCCCCCGTTGGCTGACGCAACGTCGCCCCCGATATTCAGCGCGATGATCGCGGAGCGCGCTGTCGCGCGCCCGAACTCGGAGGATTTTCAATGGGCGAAGCCTATATCGTCGCCGCCACCCGCACGGCCGGCGGCCGCAAGGGCGGCAAGCTGTCCGGCTGGCATCCGGCGGATCTCGCCGGCCAGGTGCTGAACAACCTGCTGGACCGCTCGGGCGCGGACCCGGCCCTGGTGGAAGACGTCATCATGGGCTGCGTGATGCAGGTCGGCGAACAGGCGACCAATGTCGCCCGCGGCGCCATCCTGGCCTCGCGCATGCCGGAAAGCGTGCCCGGCACCAGCGTCGACCGCCAGTGCGGCTCCTCGCAGCAGGCCCTGCAGTTCGCCGCCCAGGCGGTGATGAGCGGCACCATGGACGTGGTGATCGCGGCCGGCGTGGAAAGCATGAGCCGCGTGCCGATGGGCCTGTCGGTGGCCCTGCCGGCGCAGAACGGCTTCGGCAACCCGATGAGCCCGGCGCAGCAGAAGCGCTACCCCAACATCCAGTTCTCCCAGTTCATGGGCGCCGAGATGATGGCCGAGAAGTACGGCCTGACCAAGGACCAGCTGGACGAGTTCGGCTACAACAGCCACCAGCGGGCCATCGCCGCCACCCAGGGCGGCGCGTTCAACGACGAGATCTGCGCGATCACCGTCAAGGACGCCGAGGGCAACGAAAGCCTGCACACGGTGGACGAGGGCATCCGCTTCGACGCCAAGCTGGACGCCATCAAGGGCGTGAAGCTGCTGCGTGAGAACGGTCGCCTCACCGCCGCCACGTCCAGCCAGATCTGCGATGGCGCCTCGGGCGTGATGGTGGTCTCGGCCAAGGGCCTGAAGGACCTGGGCGTCGAGCCGATCGCCCGCATCCACAACCTGACCCTGGTCGGCGGCGACCCGGTGATCATGCTGGAAGCCCCGATCCCCGGCACCAAGCGCGCCCTGGAACGGGCCGGCATGAAGATCGACGACATCGACCTGTACGAAGTCAACGAAGCCTTCGCCTCCGTGCCGGTGGCCTGGCTGCAGGAGATCGGCGCCGATCCGGAAAAGCTGAATGTCAACGGCGGCGCCATCGCGCTCGGCCACCCGCTGGGCGCCTCGGGCACCAAGCTGATGACCACCCTGCTGGGCGCCCTGAAGGCCAAGAACAAGCGCTACGGCCTGCAGACCATGTGCGAAGGCGGCGGCCTGGCCAACGTGACCATCGTCGAGCGCCTCTAGGCCTGTTCGACATCGTGACTACGCGAGGGGGCGTCCGGGAGACCGGGCGCTCCTTTTGCTTTGCAGGCCGGTTGCTTTGCGGGTCGGTGTGGCGCCGCTGCGCTTGTCGCCGGCGCGCACGTTTCACATACTGCCGGTATTCCAGACCCCGGAGGGCGAAATGAAAAGCTTCATGTCCGAGCCGCCCGTCGTTTCCACCCAGGACATGAAGCTGAATGTCTACGCCCTATCCGGAGGCGCCCGTCGATCGCGCGCCAGGACCGTCTGAAGCCAACCTTTCCCTCAAAGCCACATCTGAGGCCGCCGCCGCGCCCCGCCTGAGCGGGCCGCGCCTGGCGCGATTGCTCTCGTACTACCGGCCGCACCTGGCGTTGCTGGCGGCCGACCTTGCCTGCGCCATCCTGGTCTCGGCCACGGCCCTGGCGCTGCCGCTGTGCGCCAACGTCGTCGTGCGACGGCTTTCGGCGGGCCATGCGACGCCGGCGCTGATGGCCGACATCTATGGGGTCGGCGCGCTGATGCTGGGCCTGCTGGCGGTGCAGGCCCTGGCCAACATCTTCGTCGACTACCAGGGCCACATGATGGGGGCGAGGATGGAGGCCGCCCTTCGCCAGGACCTGTTCGAGCACTACCAGAAGCTCAGCTTCGGCTTCCACGACCAGCAGCGGGTCGGCCAGCTGATGAGCCGCCTGACCGGCGACCTGTTCAACATCTCCGAGCTCTATCACCACGGGCCGGAGGATCTGGCCATCGCGGTGCTGAAGTTCGCCGGCGCGGTGAGCCTGATGCTCTGGCTGGATGCGCCTCTGACCGTGCTGATCCTCGCTGCCGTGCCGTTCGCCGGCGCCTATGCCCTGTTCTTCTCCGGACGGATGCATGCGGCCCTGCGCCAGGCCAAGGCGCGGATCGGGGCGATCAACGAGCGGGTCGAGGACGCCCTTCTCGGCATCCGCGTGGTCAAGGCCTTCGCCAACGAGGCGCTGGAGAACCGCCGCTTCGCCGACGAGAACGGCCGCTTCCTCGACACCCGCCGGCACGGCTACCGCAGCGAGGCGTACTTCTCCGTGGGCCTCGCCACCTTCGCCCAGCTGATCACGGTGACGGTGGTGGTGATCGGCGCGGCGCACATCACCCATGCGGCGCTGAGCGTTGCGGACCTGGTCACCTACCTGCTGTGCGTCGCCATCCTGGTCGACCCGATCGGCCGGGTGGTGAACATCGCCCGCCTGTCGCAGGAAGGCCTGACCGGATTCCATCGCTTCATGGAGGTGATGGAGCTGACGCCGGACATCGGCGACCTGCCCGGCGCCCGGCCGCTGCGGGACGTGAAGGGGGCGATCGCGTTCCGCGACGTCTCGTTCGCCTACCAGCCGGGCGGCCGCCGCGTGCTGGACCGGTTCAGCCTGGAGGTGGCGGCCGGGGAGTTCGTCGCCCTGATCGGCTATTCCGGGGTCGGCAAGACCACCCTGTGCTCCCTGGTCCCGCGGTTCTACGAGGCGACCTCGGGCCAGGTGCTGATCGACGGCCAGGACGTGCGGGGCGTGACCCTGGCGTCGCTGCGCCAGGCCATCGGGCTGGTGCAGCAGGACGTCTACCTGTTCGCCGGCACGGTGGCCGAGAACCTGCGCTACGGCCGGCCGGACGCCAGCCTCGACGACATCGTGCGGGCGGCGAAACACGCCCACGCGCACGACTTCATCATGGGCCTGCCGGACGGCTACGACACCGACATCGGCCAGCGCGGGGTGAAGCTGTCGGGCGGCCAGAAGCAGCGGCTGACCATCGCCCGGGTGTTCCTCAAGGACCCGCCGATCCTGATCTTCGACGAGGCCACCAGCGCCCTCGACAACGACAGCGAGCGGGCGGTGCAGGCGGCGCTGCACACCCTCGCGCGGGGCCGCACCACCCTGGTGATCGCCCACCGCCTGTCCACCGTGCGCCACGCCGACCGCATCGTCGTGCTCACCGACCAGGGTGTGGCCGAGCAAGGGACCCACGAGGCGCTGCTGGCGGCGGGCGGGGCCTACGCCGCGCTCTACGCCAGCCGGGCGAGCTTCTAGCGACGGCCTTGCGCCCCCACCACCGTCGCGCTGGTAGCGCGCCGGTCCCCCTCCCCCGCTCGTTGGCGGGGGAGGAGTGAAGCGGCGCCGCCTCTTCTCCTCCCATGCGTAGCGTAGCGAAGCGGGGGAGGGGGACCATTCGGCTAGCAGCCGAATGGTGGAGGGGGCGCACGGCCACCTGCTCGAGCGCTGATGTTCACCGCGCCAGCCGCCCCACCGTCTTGTCCAGCCAGGCCAGCAGGTCGCGCACCACCTCCGCGCGGTTGGTCTCGTTCAGCATCTCGTGGCGGCCGCCGGGGTAGACCTTCAGGTCCACCTTCAGGCCGGCGGCGCGGTAGGCCTCGACCAGCGGCGTCAGGCCGGCGAGCTTCTGGTTGATCGGGTCCTCGTCGCCGACGAAGACGTAGATCGGCAGGCCGGGCTTGATCCTGGCCAGGGCCTTAGGGCCCATGTCGCGTTCGCGCAGGGCCATGAAGCTGGCCATGGACTCCGGCTTGAAGCGGATGCCGCAGAACGGGTCGGCGATATACTTGTCGACCTCGGCCTCGTCGCGCGACAGCCAGTCGTATTCGGTGCGCGGGTTGGCGTAGCCGCTGTTGGGGCCGCCGGCGGGACGCGGCCCCGGCCCGGTGGTGCCCGACAGCACCAGGGCGTCGATCAGGTTCGAATGGTCCAGGATGTAGGCCTGGGAGAACATCGCCCCCATCGAGTGGCCCATCAGGATCAGCGGCAGCTCCGGGTTCTCGGCCCGGGCCCTGCGGCTCAAGACCGCCATGTCGTCCACCGCCGCCGGCGCTCCGCCGGGGCCGAAATCGCCCAGGCTGGTCATCCCGGAGGTGAGGCCATGACCGCGATGGTCGGCGGTGTAGATCACATAGCCGGCGTCGACGATCGGCTGCAGCGGCTCCTTGTAGCGGCCGGCGTGCTCCCCGGCGCCGTGCGCCAGTTGCAGCACCGCCTTGGGTTGGGCCTCGCCCCGCCAGACGAACCCCGCCAGCCCCGCCCCATCGGCGCCTTCGTAGCGGAAACGGGTCTCGGTGATGGCCATGGGTGTTCCTCCTGCAATTTTCTGGTTTGGTACGGGTCTCTGGCGGCGACGTCGAGCGTGGGCGGCGCGGCGAGGTCGTGATTGATGCTGGCGCCGTGATATGGCACCATCTGCCGTATGAGCGAGCTCCGAAAGATCACCGCCTTCGTGCCGGCCGAACTGCTGGCGGCCGCCCAGGCGTACACGGGCGAGGGCGTTACCGAGACCTTGCGTCAGGCCCTGGAAAAACTGGCGCACCAGGGCTTCTACCGGCGCATGCTGGAGGCGCGGGGCAAGATCACATTCGACGACTTCGACCTGGAAGACCTTCGTCGGGACCGGGAATTCGACGAACACGGCAACGTCATTGATCGCGGCTGACACCAGCAGCATGGTCGCCTTTCTCTCTGGCGATGTCGGCGACGACGTCGTGCGTATTGATCGCGCCATATCGGACGGAGAATTGTGGTTGCCGCCTCCCGTCGTCAGCGAGCTGCTGTCGAAGCCGGATGCGTCACAGATCGAGCCGCTATTGGCCGGTGTGCCGCTCCTCGATATCAGCCCCGGCTTCTGGGAACGCGCCGGCCGATCTCGACGCGCCGTCCGGATCGAGGGATTGAAGGCGGCGTTGGCCGACAGCCTGATCGCCCAATGCTGCATCGATGCAGACGTCCCCCTGATCACCCGCGATCGCGACTATCGGCACTTCCAGCGCTGGTGTGGATTGAAACTGGCGCTATAGGCAGCCGCCATGCCCTTCACCGCCACCATCCTGACCATGTTCCCCGAGGCCTTTCCCGGGCCGCTGGGCGTCTCGCTGATCGGGACGGCCTGGCGGGAGAAGGACCTGTGGCGATTGGAAACACTGGACATTCGGGGGTTTTCCAAGGATAAGCGCGGCTTCCTCGACGACACCCCTGCCGGGGGTGGCCCGGGGC
Organism: Caulobacter sp. KR2-114; assembly: GCF_049446115.1. NCBI lineage: Bacteria > Pseudomonadati > Pseudomonadota > Alphaproteobacteria > Caulobacterales > Caulobacteraceae > Caulobacter > Caulobacter sp. KR2-114. Next base: position 303,455 of record NZ_JBMSEC010000004.1, on the reverse strand, counting down.
AGGTATTGCGGGCGGACGTGATCGCCTCTGCGCTGGACAGCGTGGACGTGGCGGGGCGGCCGCTTTTGTACATGAGCGCCCGGGGTCGCCCCCTGACCCAGGCGCGGGTCCGCGAGTGGTCCAAGGCCCCTGGTCTTGTGGTGCTGTGCGGCCGGTTCGAGGGGGTGGACCAGCGGGTGCTCGACGCCCGCGGGTTCGAGGAAATCTCCGTCGGGGACGCTGTCCTCGCCGGGGGCGAGGCGGCCGCCATGGTGGCCGTCGAGGCGTGCGTACGGCTTGTGCCCGGTGTGTTGGGCGAGGCCGGGAGCTTGAGTGAAGAGAGTTTCGAGGACGGTCTCCTCGAGCATCCGCAGTTCACAAGGCCGCGGACGTTCGAAGGCCGGGAAATCCCCGAGGTGCTGCTGTCGGGCCACCACGCTGAGGTGGCCAAATGGCGCAAGGCCCAGAGGGAGATCGCTACGCGGGAACGGCGTCCGGACCTCTGGGCGGCGCATCTCGCCAATCAACAGGCAAAGGGCGATTAAAGCCCAGTACGGAAAAGGAATTTTGAGATGGCTGCCAACATCATCGCCGAGCTCGAGAAGGAAGAGGCCCAGCGTCTCCTCGCCGGCAAGAAGATCCCGTCGTTCCAGCCGGGCGACACCGTCCGCGTGAACGTGCGCATCAAGGAAGGCGAACGCGAGCGCGTGCAGGCCTACGAAGGCGTCTGTATCGGCCGCTCCGGCGCGGGCCTGATGGAGAACTTCACCGTCCGCAAGATCAGCTTCGGCGAAGGCGTCGAGCGGGTGTTCCCGGTAATGAGCCCGATGATCGAGAGCATCGAAGTGCGCCGCCGCGGCGCCGTGCGCCGGGCCAAGCTGTACTACCTGCGCGACCGTCGCGGTAAGTCGGCCCGCATCGCCGAACGCGCCGCCGGCGCCGGCGATCGCATCGACGCCGAAACCGAAGAATAGTCCGCGGCCGGGCGCCTTTCCTTACGGGCCAGCGCGCCCGAGGGAGAGGCCCCATGAGCGACACCCCCGACTTCCAAGTCATCGACCTGGCCGGTCGCCGCGTTCTGCTGGCGGCCGGCCTTGACGTTAGCGCGCCGGGCGCGCCGGTCGCCAGCGAACGGGACGCGACCGATCTGGTGGGCGAGGCGCTGGGCGCCGGGGCCGACACGATCGCCGTCCCCGTCGGGCGGCTGTCCCCCGCCTTCTTCGACCTGAAGACCGGCCTCGCCGGCGCGATCCTGCAGAAGACCACCAACTATCGCCTGGGCTTCGCCGTGGTCGGCGAGATCCCCGCCGATGCGCTGCGCAGCGAGGCGCTGCGCGCCTTCATCGCCGAGTCCAATCGCCGCGGCGTGGTGCTGTTCGTCGCCGATCTGGCCGAGCTGGAAGCGCGGCTGGGCGCGGCTGGATAAACAGGCGCCGTTAACCTTTCATTAACCATAAGGGTTAGGAACTGCGTTCCCGGCCTGTTCCGGACAACCCCTTGTGGCGCAACGCATCGCGGCCGGTGCGGCGGAACGGCGCAGCGCGCAACGTTCACCTTTCTTGCCGAAATCCTAACCGATTCTCCGTCTCACGCCGGCGGCTGGCTGGTGGCGGCGTAGGCGGTCAGGCCCTCGACCAGATGGTCGAACATCAGCCGCATGCGCCGGCTGGCCTTCAGGTCCTCGTGCATCACCACCCACATCTCCATGGAAAAACGCGTGCCCTTCAGCACGTGGACGAGGTTGGGATCGCGCGCGGCCAGGCCGAACATGCAGCCGCCGATGCCGAACCCGGCCCGCACCGCCGACAGCTGCGCCAGGTCGCTGTCCGAGCGGAAGGCGAAGAACTGCCGGGCGGGGGGCAGGCCCAGCGAAGCCACCGACTTGGGGATCGACGCATCACGGTCGAAGCCGACGGCGACCTGGCCGGGATCGTCCATGGCCTGGGGCTCGCCGTGCCGCTGCAGGTAGCGGCGGTGGGCGAACAGCCCCACCCAAACCAGGCCGATGCGCCGGGCCAGCAGCGCCTCCTGGGTGGGCCGCGCCATGCGCACGGCGATGTCGGCCTCGCGCCGCAGCAGGTCCTCGTTGCGGTTGGACAGGGCGAGCTCGATCGAGACCTGCGGGTGCGCCTCGTGGAAGTCGGTGAGGATCGGCGGCAGCACCTCGGCGCCCATGATCTCGCTGGCCGTCACCCGCACCGTCCCCGCCGCCGCCTCGGCCGCGCCGGACGCTGTGCGCACCAGCGCCTCGGCGGCGGCGGCCATCGCCTGGGCGTGAGGGCGCAGGGCCAGCGCCGCCTCGGTGGGCATCAGGCCGCCGGGCGAGCGGGTGAACAGGGCGTCGCCGCCCAGCGCCAGCTCCAGAGCCTCGATGTGCCGGCCGACGGTGGGCTGGGCGATGCCCAGGGCGCGCGCGGCCGCCGACAGGCTGCCTTCCTCCATCACGGCCAGGAAGGTGCGGTACAGCGACCAGTCGGGCGCGGCGCCAGTCATGCAGAATTGTATATCGACGGCACGGCTTTCGACAATTCCGAATAGCGGGCGGGTGGCGCAGGGTCTGGCCATCCACTGGAGCTCTTCCGATGCCCGACACCCTCCCCACCCCCGCCGCCAGGACCGCCCTGATCATCGGCGCCACCGGCAACTTCGGCGGCCACGTCCTGGCCGCCCTGGTCAAGCGCGGCTGGACCGTCCGCGCCCTGGCGCGCGACCCGGTCGCCGCCGCCCGCAAGGCCGGCCAGCGCATGCCGGTCGACTGGATCGCCGGCGACGCCATGACCGGCGCCGACGTGCTGGCTGCGGCCAGGGGCTGCGACGTCATCGTCCACGCCGCCAACCCTCCCGGCTACAAGAACTGGCGCGGGCTGGCCGTGCCGATGCTGGCCAACACCATCGCCGCCGCCAAGGCGGTGGGCGCGCGCATCGTGTTCCCCGGCAACGTCTACAACTTCGCCCCCGACGCCGGCGAGGCGATCGCCGAGGACGCGCCGCAGCGGCCGGTCACGCGCAAGGGCGCGATCCGCGTGGAGATGGAGGCGTCCCTGCGCGCCGCCACCCAGGCGGGGGCCCGGGTGCTGATCGTCCGCGCCGGCGACTTCTTCGGCCCCGCCTCGCCCAACGGGATCCACAGCTGGCTGTTCAGCCGGCGCAAGGGCCGGGTGACGGCGGTGCAGGCCCCCGGGCCTGCGGACGTCGCCCACGCCTTCGCCTACCTGCCGGACCTGGCCGAGACGACCGCCCGGTTGCTGGAGCGCGAGGTCGACCTGGCGCCGTTCGAGGTGTTCCACGCCCGCGGCCATGTGCTGGGCGGCGCCCAGGGCCTGGCGGAGTCCGTGCGCCGGGTCACCGGCCAGCCGCGCCTGCCGATCACCGCCTTCCCCTACCCGTTGATCTATGCGCTGGCGCCATTCGTCGAGCTGTTCCGCGAGCTGATCGAGATGCGCTACCTGTGGCGCAAGCCCATCGCCCTCTCCAACGCCAAGCTGGTCGCCTTCCTGGGCGAGGAGCCGCACACCCCGCTCGACGCGGCCGTGCGCGCGACCCTGTCGGACATGGGCTGCCTGGACGAGGCGGCGCCCGTGGCGGGGGCCCGGCCAGTGATGGCCTGAGCGAGGGCGCTCCGCTGGAGCCCCCTTCCCCCGCTTCGCGGGTACTTCCCCCAAAGGGGGAAGAGAGTTGGGCCCGGCTTCCGTTCTCTTCCCCCTCTGGGGGAAGCACCGCCGGAGGCGGGGATGGGGGCTCCAGCTTGGCGCCGCTAGGGCGCCAGCCCCTCGAACTGCGGCAGGCCGTCGTCCAGTTTCAGCCATCCGAGCTTGTGCGTCACGAACATGTGGCAGTCGGGGCTCAAGGCGTTGGGATCGTCGAAGGCCCCCAGTCCCACCGAGATGCGGCCGGCGCTTGGGCGGTGGGCGAACAGGCGGGTTCCGCAGGCGGGGCAGAACACCCGCCAGAGGGCCTCGGACGAGGCGAAGCGCGCGGTCTCGCCGGTGACCGCCACGGCGTCCTCGACGTACAGCGCCCGGGCGAAGAACGGCTGGCCGGTGGCCCTCTGGCACAGGCGGCAGTGGCAGACGCGCACGTTGATGGGCGCGCCCCGCGCGCTGAAGCGCACCGCGCCGCACAGGCAGCCGCCCTCGCGAACCGCTTCGGAATCGGCCTGCGCCGTCGCCACGCCCATCGCGCACCCACCGATTTGTGCGCCGGAAAACTGGACGGCGCCGGATGGGTCCCTTACATCGCCGGCCATGTCCGGCAAGACCCTCTACGACAAGATCTGGGACGCCCACGTGGTCGACGTCGACCCGAACGGCGAGACCATCCTCTATATCGACCTGCACCTGATCCACGAGGTGACCACGCCGCAGGCCTTCGCGGGGCTTCGCGCTGCGCATCGTCCGGTGCGCCGGCCGGACCGCACCCTGGCCGTGGCCGACCACAACGTGCCGACCGAGGGCCAGGCCAAGGGCGTCGGCGCCGTGGCCGACGAGGAGGCGCGGCTGCAACTGCAGACCCTGGAGCGCAATGTCAGGGACAACGGCATCCAGTTCTTTCCGATGGGCGATCCGCGCAACGGCATCGTCCACGTGGTGGGCCCGGAACAGGGCCGCACGCAGCCGGGCATGACGGTGGTCTGCGGCGACAGCCACACCTCGACCCACGGCGCCTTCGGGGCCCTGGCCCAGGGCATCGGCACGTCCGAGGTCGAGCATGTGCTGGCCACCCAGACCCTGCGCCAGCTGAAGTCGAAGAACATGCGGGTGACCTTCACCGGCAAGCCGGTCCCCGGCGTCGGGGCCAAGGACTTCGCCCTGGCGATGATCGGCGAGATCGGCACCTCCGGCGGCACCGGCTACGTCATCGAATACGCCGGCGAGGCGATCGCGGCGCTGTCGATGGAAGAGCGCATGACGCTCTGCAACATGACCATCGAGGGCGGCGCCCGGGCCGGCCTGGTGGCGCCGGACGAGACCACCTTCGCCTATGTCATGGGCCGCCCCGCCGCGCCCAAGGGCGGCGCCTGGGAGATGGCCCTGGCCTCTTGGAAGAGCTTCTTCTCGGACCCGGACGCCAGGTTCGATCGTGAGATCGCCATCGACGTGTCGAAGATCGTTCCCACCGTCACCTGGGGCACCAGTCCGGAAGACGTGGTGGCGATCGACGGGCGCGTGCCCGATCCGGCGCAGTTCGAGGCCCACCGCGCCGCCCAGATCCAGCGGGCGCTGGACTATATGGGTCTGACGCCCGGCCAGCCGATCGCCGAGGCGCGGGTCGACCGGGTGTTCATCGGCTCGTGCACCAACAGCCGCATTGAGGACCTGCGCGCCGCCGCCGCCATCGCCCGCACCGCCCTCGAGCGGGGCCAGAAGGTGGCCGCGCACGTCAGCGCCATGGTGGTGCCGGGCTCCGGCCTGGTGAAGGAACAGGCCGAGGCCGAAGGGCTGGACGTCGTGTTCCGCGACGCCGGCTTCGACTGGCGCGAACCGGGCTGTTCGATGTGCCTGGGGATGAACCCTGACCGCCTGGCCCCGGGCGAGCGCTGCGCCTCCACCTCGAACCGCAACTTCGAGGGCCGCCAGGGTCGCGGCGGGCGCACCCATCTGATGAGCCCGGCCATGGCCGCCGCCGCCGCCTTCGCCGGCCATATCGCCGACGTGCGCGACTACCTCTAGGCGGCTGTTCGCCAGGACGGGGAGCCTGGCCGGCGAAACCGCTGGAGCGACGCGGCCTCAGTGGGTATGCCGGGTCTCCTGAGGGGAGATCCGTATGCGGTGGTTTCAGGCGCTGCTGCCACGCGAAGAGCGCTTCTTCGATCACTTCGTCGAGCACGCCCAGCTGCTGGTGAAGGGCGCGCAGGCGCTGCGCGACGTGCTGGCCGGCGGCGATGGGGTCGCCAAGGCCTGCGCCGAGGTGATGCGCTACGAGGACGCCGCGGACGACGTCACCCGCAAGGTGCTGCTGGCGATCCGGCGGACCCTGATCACCCCGTTCGACCGCAGCGACATCCGCGACCTGACCACGTCGCTCGACGACGCCATCGACCAGATGCAGAAGACCGCCAAGTCGATCATCCTGTTCGGCGTCACCGACTTCGCGCCGGAGATGCGCGAGCTGGGGGACCTGGCGATCCAGGCGGCGTACCTGACCGTGGAGGCCACCGAACTGCTGGGCGACCTCGGCCGCAACGCCACCCGGCTCAACGCCATCACCGAGGCGGTGACCCGGATCGAGACCCGTTCGGACGAGATCTACGACGCCGGCATGAAGGCGCTGTTCCGTCGCAGCCAGGAGCGGCCGATGGACTTCATCGTCGGCGCCGACCTGTTCGACCACCTGGAAAAGGTGATCGACCGCTTCGAGGACGTGGCGAACGTGATCAGCGGCATCCTCATCGAGCATCTCTGAGGCGTCGATGGGGGATTCCTTCGCCTCGACGACCCTGGTGCTGCTGGTCGGCGTCGCCCTGCTGTTCGACTTCCTGAACGGCCTGCACGACGCCGCCAACTCCATCGCCACCATCGTCTCAACCCGCGTGTTGCGGCCGCGCTATGCAGTGCTGTGGGCGGCGGGGTTCAACTTCATCGCCTTCCTGTTCTTTGGCCTGAACGTGGCGCACACCGTCGGCGCCGGCATCGTGCAGGTCTCGGCGGTCAGCGACCGGCTGATCTTCGGCGCCCTGATGGGGGCCATCGCCTGGAACGTGATCACCTGGCTGGCCGGCATTCCCTCGTCGTCGTCGCACGCCCTGGTTGGCGGCCTGATCGGCGCGGGACTGGCCAAGGCCGGGCCCTCGGTGATCGTGCTGGCCGGCGCGCTGAAGACCGCCGGCGGCATCGTCGTCTCCCCGGCCCTCGGCTTCTTCCTGGCCCTGATCATGGTGGCGGCCGTGTCGTGGCTGTTCGTGCGCATGCGGCCGGCGGCGGTGGACCGGGTGTTCCGGATCCTGCAGTTCATCTCCGCCGCGGCCTATTCCCTGGGCCACGGCGGCAACGACGCGCAGAAGACCATGGGGATCATCGCCGTGCTGCTCTACGCGCACGGTGGGCGACACGGGGCCTTCAATGTGCCACTCTGGGTCGTGCTGTCGTGCCAGGCGGCCATGGCGCTCGGCACCCTGTTCGGCGGCTGGCGCATCGTGCACACCATGGGTTCCAAGATCACCAGGCTCACGCCCATGCAGGGGTTCTGCGCCGAGACCGGCGGCGCCATCGCCCTCTATGCCTTCACCCATCTCGGCGTGCCGGTCTCCACCACCCACACCATCACCGGCGCCATCGTCGGCGTCGGCGCCGCGCGGCGGACCAGCGCCGTGCGCTGGGGCGTGGCGCGCAGCATCGTCGTCGCCTGGGTGGTGACCATGCCCGCGGCGGCCCTGATCGGCGCGGCCTGCTACTGGCTCGGCGGGTGGTGGCTGCCGTGAAGAAGGCCAAGGCCGTCGGCATCCAGTACGCGGCCCTGCCCTACCGCCTCGCCGACCGCCGGCTGGAGGTGCTGCTGATCACCTCGCGCGAGACGCGCCGCTGGGTGCTGCCCAAGGGCTGGCCGATGAAGGGCCTGCGCCCGCACGAGGCGGCCGCGCGCGAGGCCGGCGAGGAAGCCGGCATCATCGGCGAGATCGAACCCAGCCCCCTGGGATCGTATCGCTACGTGAAGGCGCTGAAGGGCGGCGCGAGCGTGCCGGTGCAGGTGATCGTGTTCCCCCTGCGGGTCTCCTACCAGGCGCAGTCCTGGAAGGAGCAGGGCGAGCGTCAGCTGCACTGGTTCGGCTACCAGCAGGCCACCGCCCTGGTGGCGGAGCCCGACCTGAAGAAGCTGATCCGCCAGTTCGGCCATGCCAACGCCACCGGCGTGCTGCCGGCCGTCGCCCGCATGGGCCGCTGGATGGACCAGGCGTTCTTCGGCCTGCGGCGCTGACGCCGAGGCTTCGTCGGCGGCCGATGTGGGCCCCGCCGCCCCGCCGCCTCAGAACGCGAACTGCGAGCGCACCGAGACGGTGTCGTAGCTCTGGCCGATCTGGGCGCCGGTGGGGGTCTGGTAGAGGGCGGCGTTCGGCGACAGGCGGCTGATGCGCACGTGCTGGTAGTCGAACATGAAGCGCACCAGCGGATTGGGCCACCAGTTCAGGCCGGCGGACAGGTTCTGCTCCTCGCCGCCGCGCACGGCGTCCGCCGCCGGCGCGGTCCCCGCCAGACCCTGGCGATAGTTCAGGTCCATGTCGGAATAGCGCACGCCCATCTCCCAGGCGCCCCAGGTCCCGTCCTTCAGGCTGAACGGCCGGGCGACCGGCGGGGCGTCGAAGGCGGCCGTCTGGGCGTTGTACTTGCGCGCCTCGCCGCTCAGCATCCACAGCCCCTCGACGTACCAGCCGTGGAAGTGCGGGCTGGCGACGCCGTCGGCGCGGGCGATGGCGAAGTGCTCGTACTCGCTCTGCAGCAGGAACGGCCCCTTCTGCGCGGCCAGCTCGAGGCCGGCGGTGGAGGCGTGGTCGGCGGTCAGGGCGCCGGTGTTGATCAGCTTGGTCCCGTCGACACGCAGCTCCTGGGTGTTGGAGAAGGCGACGGTATAGCTGCTGGCCGGGGTCAGGCCGTTGGTTCCGACGCCGCTGGCGTCGGCCGGATGATCCACATAGCTGCCGTGGGCGCCCAGGTGCACCAGCCAGTCCGAGCCATGCAGCGGGGTCGCCGCCACGCGGCCGACGAAGCCCAGCGGGTCGCCGAAGGTCTGGGCCGTGGGGGTGGCCGTGCCGGTGCTCAGCACACCGACGGTGCGGCCGGTGATCGCACCGGAGACCAGCCAGTGCGGGCCATTGGCGAACACCTCGGCGTTGATCCGGGTGTCGCCGGCGGCAAGGCCGCGGGCGATGTCCTCGGCCGCCGAACGCTCCAGGAAGGGCATTGAGTTGGTCGAGGCCTGGTCCTCAAGGCCGATCGACGGCGAGAAGGCGCCGACGCGCACCTTCACCGGCTTCAGACCCGAGTACTGGACCCAGCCCTCGTAGAGCTGGCCGGCATTCTCCACGCCCGAGCCGCCGAAGTCGAAGATCAGGCGATAGTCCCAGTCGCCGAAGGCCGTACCGTCGACGCCCAGGCGGGCGCGGCGAAAGTCGACCCCGTCCTTCAGGTCGCGGGCGTGGGCCAGGTCGACATTGCCGGCGCTGGCGCCGACGGCCGGACCGCTGCGGCGCAGGTCGGTGGCGATCGGCCCCGCCGCCGCCTGGCTGTAGAGCCCGGCGTCCATCTGCAGGATGGCGTGCACCGACGTGGTGAAGCGTCCGTCCGCCGTGCTCCAGATCGGCCGGCCGGCGGCGAGGGTGGTGACGACGGAGGACGGCGAGGGCTTGGCGGCCGCCGCGGCCCGGGCCTCGTCCTTGGCCTGGGCGACCTGCACGCTCTGCACGGATTGCGCCTGGGCCGCCTGGCCCTGTTTCAGCGCCTCGACCTCGGCGGCCAGCGCCTGGGCCTGGGCCATCAGCTGCTGGTCCTCGGCCGCCAGCTTCTGGTGGTCGGCCACCAGCTGCTGAACCTGGGCCTCCAGCGCTTCGATCTTCGCATCGCGCGCATCGGGGCGGCCGGCGGCCAGGGCGGGGGTGGAGGCGCCGGCCAGCAACAGGGCCAGGCCGGAGAGGCGCGCCAGGCGCCGGGAAAGGTTCGCAGACATCTTCAAGGGTCCCTCGTCGCCGGCGCCGCTCGCGCGCGCCGGCCAGGGGGCCACGCCTAGATTCCCGATCTTTCTCGCAGCTTAACCATGCGAAGATTGTGCGAAGGCGGACAATCTGTCGCGGCGGGCAACCGCTCCAGTCTCACAGACCGCCATCGCTGGGCCACCCCCGCATCAGGGGCCGGCCTCAGGCGGCGCGGACACGCGCCGCTACCGGGGGGCGGTCGCCGAGGGCGAAGTTGGCCACCTCCTGCGACAGCAGGCCGTACTGACCCTTCAGCGCATGCGCCGCGGCGGTGGTCTGCTCGACCATGGCGGCGTTCTGCTGGGTCACCCGATCCATGTCGTTCACCGCCGCATTGACCTCGGCCAGGGCGCGGGCCTGCTCCTGGGCCGACAGGCTGATCGAGGTGACGATCTGGGCCATCTCCTGCACGCGCTGCAGGATCCGCTTGAGGGCCTGCTCGGTCTCGCCGACCATGGCCACGCCGTGCGCGACCTTCTGCGACGAGGCGCCGATCAGGCCCTTGATCTCCTTGGCCGCCTCGGCGGAGCGCTGGGCCAGGGCGCGCACTTCCGAGGCCACCACCGCGAAACCGCGGCCCGCCTCGCCCGCCCGGGCGGCCTCGACCCCGGCGTTGAGGGCCAGCAGGTTGGTCTGGAAGGCGATCTCGTCGATCACCCCGACGATCTGGCCGATCTGGCTTGACGAGGCCTCGATCTCGCCCACCGCCTCCAGGGCCGAGCCGAGCACGGTCTCGGTCTGGGCGCCGTCGCCGTAGGTGGCGTCCACCACCTTGCGCGCCTGGCCGGCGCTGTCGGCGGTCTGGCGCACGGTGGCGGTGATCTGGTCGAGGGCGGCGGCGGTCTCCTCCAGGCTGGCGGCCTGGCGTTCGGTGCGGCGCGCCAGTTCGTCGGCGGCGGTGGCGATCTCCGCCGCGCCGCGGCCGACGGCCGAGGAGGCGTCGTCCACGCGCCAGAGCACCGACTGCAGGCGGGCCGAGGCGGCGTTGAAGTCGGTCTGCAGCACCCGGTAGTCGGCGGCGAGTTCCGCCTCGACGCGGAAGGCGACGTCGCCTTCGGCCAGCCGGTGCAGGCCCTGCGCCAGGGCGTCGACCACCTGGCGTCGCTCGGCGTCGCGCGCCTGGCGCTCGGCGTCACGCTCGGCCTGGGCGGCGAGGTCGGCCGCCTGTTCGCGTTCGCGGGCCAGGCGGGTGTCGCGGCGCTCGATGGCCGCCTCGCGGAACACGGCGATGGCGCGGGTCATGGCGCCCAGTTCGTCGCGGCCGCCGACCTGTGGGACCGCCTCGTCGTAGCGGCCGTCGGCCAGCACCGTCATGTAGTCCGACAGCCGGGCCAGGGGCCGGATCACCCGGCGGCGCAGCATCGCCGCCACCCACAGGGCCGCCCCCGCGGCCACCACGGCCGCGGCCACCGTCACCGCCAGGGAGATCGTCTCCTGCCGCGCCAGAGCGGCGTCGCGCGCCGCCTCGCGCTGCGCCGCCTGGGCGGCGGCGGCGTCCACCGCCGCCTCTGCGGCGCCGACCGCGGTGGTCATGGCCTCGGCCTCCTTGTCGAAGGTCGGCATGATGGCGTTGCCCGCCTCCGGGCCGCCGGTCACATAGGCGTGCGCCATGGTCTGGCCGGCCGTGTAATAGCCGTCGAAGCGGCCGGCGACGCCGTCCAGCGCGGCCGCCAGGGGCTGGGCGCCGAGGGCTGTGGCCAGGCGGCGAGCCTCGGCGCTGTCGCGCCGGAACGCGGCGGCATAGCGCTCGGCCTCGCCCCAGCCGTCGTCCAGGCCCGACTGGCCGCGGGTCGCCGACACGTCGGTCAGGAACTGCTGCACCTGGATCACGTCGATCTCGACCTGCTTCTGGCGGGCGATCAGGGCCCGCAAAGACGTCTGCTCGGCTGCGGCGGCGCGCCGCTGGGCCGCCCGCTGGGCGTCGATCCTGGCGGCGAGGGTCGCGTTCAGCGCCGCGCCCCCGGCCGACGCCAGCACCAGGCCGATCAGCGCCCCCGCCACCAGCCGCTCGATCGGGCCCGCCGCCCCCTTGCGTCCCCGTTCCATGCCTGCCCCCTCGTACAATGCGTGAGTACTTTGATTGTGCGCGACAGAACGCCGGAGTCTGGCTAAGGCGGCGTTAAGCCCGACGCGGACATCGGGTCGCATTACTCAAGAATGGCGCGTGGATACCCGGATCGGGTACTACGTCATAAGATCTGACCTGAGGGCTCGATGGGGCCATCTCGAAACCCGTTGTCGATGCCCGACGAATATTTGACCTAAACGAGGGACGCCGCCGCGACCCGCGCCTGGACGGCTACCACTCGGCGAGCATCTTTTTCAGAAACCCTCTTCCGCGTCTGACGGAAACACGATCTTATCAGCGTCAACATTGGAGGGACTGGGCATGAGCGGTCAGGGGACGGTGCTGGTCACCGGCGGGTCGGGCTATATCGGCGGCTGGTGCGTGATCGGCCTGCTGCAGCAGGGCTGGAACGTCCGCGCCACGGTGCGCAGCCTCAGCCGCGAGGGCGAGGTGCGCGCGGCGCTGGGCCGGGTGGTCGATCCTGGCAACCGGCTCAGCTTTCACGCCGCCGATCTGATGTCGGACGCCGGCTGGGACGCGGCGGCGGAAGGCTCCGAATACGTGCTGCACGTGGCCTCGCCGCTGGGCGTCGCCGAGCCCAAGGACCCGAACGAACTGATCACCCCGGCGCGCGAGGGCGCCAGGCGGGCGATCCGCGCCGCCATCCGCGCCGGCGCCAAGCGGGTGGTGATGACCTCGTCGGTGGCCGCCACCAGCAAGGGCCAGCAGCCGGGCGACAGCCTGGCCGACGAAACCGACTGGACCGACCCCACCGAAAAGGGCGTCAACGCCTATTCCCAGTCCAAGACCCTGGCCGAGCGGGCCGCGTGGGAGCTGATCGGGGCGGAGGGCGGGTCCACCACCCTGGCCACGGTCAACCCGGCCCTGGTGCTGGGCCCGGTGCTCAGCCGCGACTTCTCGGAGTCCGTGCAGGTGGTCGAGCGGCTGCTGAACGGCCGGGTGCCGGGCCTGCCGCGGCTGGGCTTCAACATCGTCGACGCCCGCGACGTGGCCGATCTGCACATCCGCGCCATGACCCATCCCGCGGCGGCCGGGCAGCGCTTCATCGCCGCCGCCAACTATGCCTGGATGGCCGATCTGGCGACGATCCTGCGCGCCGAGATGGGCGCCAAGGCGGCCAAGGTCCCGACCCGCAAGGTTCCCGACTTCGTGCTGCGCATCGCCGGCATCTTCGACAAGGAACTGGCCTCGGTCACGCCGAGCCTCGGCTACAAGCACGACTATTCCTCGCAGAAGGCGCAGAGCCTGCTGGGCTGGGCGCCGCGGCCGCTGAAGGACACCGTGCTCGACTGCGCCAACAGCCTGGTGGCCCAGGGAATCGTCTAGGCGACACGCCTGCGCGTACGCTGGAGCTTCCGCGCCCGTCCCGCGTTACACGGGCCTGGCCCGGCGTGCGGGCGCTCGGAGATCGCCGTGAAGACCCTCACCCTCTGCCTGGCCGCGGCCCTGGCCCTCACCGCCGGCGCCGCCTCCGCCAAGGGCTGCATCAAGGGCGCGATCGTCGGCGGCGTGGCCGGACACTATGCGCATCACCATGCCGTGCTGGGCGCGGCGGCGGGCTGCGCCATCGGCCACCACCTGGCGCACAAGCACGAGATGGAGCAGCGGCGGCTGGCCCACCAGCAGCATCCGCACGGCTGACGCGGCGGGCTGGAGGGCGGGGCAGGCTTGACGGGAGACCTGCGCCGGCTTCAAGCCTAGGCGCCTCTTCAGCTGCGAGTGACTGTCCGCCCATGATCATCGGCCTCGACCACGTCGCCGTCGCGGTGAAGGACCTGGACCTCGCCGCGCCCGCCTACGAGGCCCTGCTGGGCCGTGCGCCGGACTGGCGCGAGGAGGCGGCCGGCGCCCGGCATGCCTGGTTCCAGCTGTCGAACATGGCGCTCGACCTGGTGCAGCCGGACGGGATCGGCGAAAGCGGCGACCGGGTGCGCGCGAGGCTGGCGTCCGGCGGCGAGGGCCTGTGGGGCCTGGCCTTCCAGGTCCCCGACCTGGACGAGACCCGGCGGGTGCTGGCGCGGCGCGGCGCGCCCACGCGCAACCCGGCCGATCTCCTGTCGACCGACGCCTGGCGCCTGGCGTTCCTGGAGCCGGAAGCCTCGCACGGGGTGCCCATCGCCCTGGCCGAGCGCGCCAGCGCCCCGCGCATCCCGCCGGCCTTCGACGAGGACTGCGTGCACGCCCTGGACCACGTGGTGATCAACACCCCGAACGCGGACCGCGCCATCGCGCTCTACGGCGCCCGGCTGGGCCTGGACTTCCGCCTCGACCGCTCCAATCCCGACTGGGGCTCGCGGCTGCTGTTCTTCCGCTGTGGCGCGGCGGTGGTGGAGATCGGGGCCAGCCTGAAGGAGCCGCCCAGCGACGCGCCGGACCGGCTGTCGGGCCTGGCCTGGCGGGTGGCCAACCCGATGGCGGCGCGCGAGCGGCTGGCGTCGGCCGGGTTCGACGTCTCCGAGGTGCGCAAGGGCCGCAAGCCGGGCACCGCGGTGTTCACCGTGCGCAGCGGCGTCGCCGGGGCGCCGTCGCTGATCCTGGCCGCCGACCAGGACGCGGAGGACTGAACGCCGCCCTTCCCCTATCTGCTGTCATCCCGGAATGGGCGTCAGCCCATATCCGGGACCGCCAGAAGCGCTGATCCTTCCATCGGCGATTGCCGGTGTCTTGGCGGTCCCGGATCTTCGCTGCGCTCCGTCCGGGATGACAGCCAGGGTGGGGGGATCGGCGGATAATCGTTGCGCGCGGGCGCATCCAGGCGCTAGGCGATCACCCACCGCGCGCGGCCCTCCCGCGCCCCCGAATTTCGGACGTCACGCCATGCAGCCCTTCATCCGCCTCGACGCCAAGGCCGCGCCGCTCGACATCGACAACCTCGACACCGACCAGATCATCCCCAAGCAGTTCCTCAAGACCGTGGAGCGCGAGGGCCTGGGCAAGGGGCTGTTCTACGACCTGCGCTTCGACGAGGCCGGGGCGCCGAAACCGGACTTCGTGTTGAACGATCCGCGCTACGCCGGCGCCGGGGTGCTGATCGCCGGCGACAACTTCGGCTGCGGCTCGTCGCGCGAGCATGCGCCGTGGGCGCTGCTGGACTACGGCGTGCGCTGCGTCGTGGCCCCCAGCTTCGCGGACATCTTCTACAACAACTGCTTCCAGAACGGCCTGCTGCCGGTCGCCCTGCCGGCCGACCAGGTGCGCGCCCTGATGGGCGAGGCCAAGGGCGGCAACCACGTGTTCTCGGTGGATCTGGAGAGCCAGACCGTGACCGCCCCCTCGGGCGCGGCGTTCCGCTTCGAGATCGACCCGGGCCGCAAGGAGAAGCTGCTCAAGGGCCTGGACGCCATCGGCGAGACCCTGCAGGCGGCGCCCGCCATCGACACCTTCGAGCACCGCAAGGCGCTCAGCCAGCCGTGGCTGGAGCCCGCCGCGTGAGCGTGATCATCGCCGGCACGGTGCGCGTGCCGCCGCAGAACCTGGCCGCCGCGCGCCCGCATATGGACGCCATGCTGACCGCCAGCCGGGCCGAGCCGGGTTGCCTCGAGTACAGCTACGCCGAGGACATCGCCGAGCCGGGCCTGGTGCGGGTGTTCGAGGTCTGGCGCGACCAGGCGGCGATCGACGCCCACTTCGCCTCCGAGCACATGAAGGCCTGGCGCGCCGCCTGGCCCAGCTTCGGGGTTTCCGACCGGCGGCTTCTCGCCTACGAGGTCGCCTCCGAACGTTCCATCTAGCCAGGTTTCGCGCATGCCCAAGCTTCTCCTCCTGCCCGGCGACGGGATCGGTCCCGAGGTCACCGCCCAGGTTCGGCGCGTGGCCGAG
The DNA here is from genome assembly GCF_049446115.1 of Caulobacter sp. KR2-114. Lineage (NCBI taxonomy): Bacteria > Pseudomonadati > Pseudomonadota > Alphaproteobacteria > Caulobacterales > Caulobacteraceae > Caulobacter > Caulobacter sp. KR2-114. The sequence goes on along the minus strand of NZ_JBMSEC010000004.1, from coordinate 287,889 downwards.
AAGCTTGCCCCGCAGATCACGGTCGACGAGCGACCGTTCGGCGGGATCAGCGTCGACACCCTGGGCACGCCGCTGAGCGACGAGACGCTCGAGGCGGCCAAGGCTTCCGACGCGGTGCTGATGGGCGCCGTCGGCGGGCCGAAGTGGGATGGCGTGCCGCGGCCGATGCGCCCCGAGACCGGCCTGCTGCGCCTGCGCTCGGGCATGCAGGTGTTCGCCAACCTGCGTCCGGCCCTGTGCTTCCCGGCCCTGGCCGACGCCTCGACGCTGAAGCGCGAGGTGGTCGAGGGGCTGGACATCATGATCGTCCGCGAGCTGACCGGCGGGGTCTACTTCGGCCAGCCGCGCGGTATCGAGGTGCTGCCTGACGGGCAGAAGCGCGGCGTCGACACCCAGGTCTACACCACCAGCGAGATCGAACGGGTGTCGCGGGTGGCCTTCGACCTGGCGCGCAAGCGGCGCAACAAGGTGCACTCGGCCGAGAAGTCCAACGTCATGGAGACAGGGCTGCTGTGGCGCGAAGTGGTCACCGCCCTGCACGCCCGCGAGTATCCCGACGTCGAGCTGATCCACATCCTGGCCGACAACGCCGCCATGCAGATCGTCAAGAACCCGCGCCAGTTCGACGTGCTGGTCACCGACAACCTGTTCGGCGACGTGCTGTCGGACGAGGCGGCGCAGCTGACCGGCTCGCTGGGCATGCTGCCTTCGGCGGCGATCGGCGCGCCGGGCATGCCCGGCCTCTACGAACCGATCCACGGCTCGGCGCCGGACATCGCCGGCAAGGGCGTGGCCAATCCGCTGGCGGCGATCCTGTCGTTCGAGATGGCGCTGCGCTGGTCGTTCGGCCTGCACGACCTGGCCGGGCGGTTGTCGGCGGCGGTGACCGCCGCCCTCGATGGCGGCGCGCGCACCCCCGATCTCGGCGGCAAGCTGACCACCGCCCAGATGGGTGACGCCGTCCTGGCCGGGATCTGAGCCTTGGCCGACGGTGAACCGGGCGACCATCTGGTTCACGAGGCGGTCGGTCCCGCCCTCACCGGCGTGGAAGCCGGGGTCTGCATCGCCCTGGGCGTCAATTCCCTGCTGGTGCTGGGCGTGGTGCCCGTGCTGCTGGGCGACCTCGTCCGCGCCGGCCGGCTGACGGCCGCGGGCATCGGCCTGACGGCGATGACCGAGTTGCTGACCATGGGCGTCACCATCGCCCTGGCGGCCATGGCGCTGAAGCCGGTGCGGCTGAAGGCGATCGGCGTCGTGCTCTGCCTGGCGCTGGCCGCCGTCGACCTGGCGGGCGTGAGCGCCAGCGGCGTCGCCATCATGGTGCTGCGCGGCGTGGCCGGCGCCCTCGAGGGCCTGCTGCTGTGGATCACCGTGGGCATGATCGCCCGCACCGTGACGCCCGAGCGCTGGGCCGGGGTGTTCTTCACCGCCCAGGTGCTGGCCCAGCTGCTGCTGGCGCTGGCGTTCGCGGTGTGGATCCTGCCGCGCTTCGGCCCCAGCGGCGGCTTCGTCGCCATCGCCCTGGCCAGCCTGGCGACCGCCCCGGCCGCCCTCTTCGGCCCCAGCCGGCTGGCGGACCTGGCCACCGAGCCCGGGCAGGGCGGGGCGCCGCCGCTGCGCGGCTGGATCGCCCTCTTCGCCACCCTGATCTATGTGTCGGCCGGCGGCGCGGTCGGCGTCTACCTCGAACCGCTGGCCGACCAGGCGGGCCTTGCCGCCGACACGCCGCACACCGCGATCTGGGTGTCGCTGGTCGGCCAGGTGCTGGGGGGAGCCTCCGCCACCCTGGTCTCGGGGCGGGTGCGCTATTTCGCCGTCTTCCTGGTGGTCACTGCCGTGACCCTGGCCGGGTGGTGGACCTTCGGCCATACGGCCAGCGCGACGGTGTTCATCGCCGCCAACTTCATGCTGGGCCTGTCGTCGATCTTTCTGGCCCCATTCCTGGTGCCGATGACCATCGACGCGGATCCCTCGCGCCGGGCGGCGGTGCAGAGCGCCGGCGCCCAGCTGCTGGGCGGTGCGCTAGGCCCATGGCTGGCGTCCTTCGTGGTGGGCGACCGCGATGTGCGCGGCGCCCTGTGGCTGGGCGCAGGCCTGCTGCTGGCCGGCCTGGCGGTGGTCGCCTGGCTGCGCCTGACCCACCGCGAGCCGGTGATGGCGGCGGAGGCCCAATAGGTCTCTCCTCTGTCATCCCGGAGAGCGCGCCAGCGCTCATCCGGGACCGCCGGAAGCGCCGACGACGGCCGGCCGTAGCAAGCCTTTGCGCCTGCCGCGGTCCCGGATATCCGCTGCGCGGATTCCGGGATGACAGAGGGAGAGGGGGGGGCGCCCCGCCTAGCCCGAGACGGTCATCTGGGTCTGGATCACCAGGGCCAGCAGGCGGCCGTCCTCGCCCGTCACCCGGGTCTGCCAGACGCTGGAGCGGCGGCCGATGTGCAGCGGCGTCGCCTCGCCGGTGATCGTCTGCCCGACCTTGGCGCTGCCCAGGAAGTTGGTCTTGCTTTCCAGAGTGGTGGTCCATGACCCCGGCTGCAGGTTCAGCGCCCCGCCGATGGCCCCCAGGGCGTCGGCGAAGGCCATGTACGCCCCGCCGTGCAGGATCGAGCCGGCGGTGCACAGGTCTTCGCGCACCGTCAGCCGACCCACCACGCGGGCCTTGTCCCGCTCGACGATCTCGACCCCCATCAGGTTGGAGAACGGCATCCCCGTATCGGCCATGCTGGATTTCTTCCTGTTTTGTCTGGAGTCTCTGGCGCTTGCCTTGCCTAGGCGGGCGTCAGGGCCTAAGTCAGCCGCCTGCCATTCGAAGGAGTTGCGCGATGGGTTACCGGGTCGCCGTGGTCGGCGCCACGGGCAACGTGGGCCGCGAGATGCTGAACATCCTCGAGGAACTCGAATTCCCCGTGGACAAGATTCACGCCATCGCCTCGCGCAAGTCCATCGGCGTCGAGGTCGGCTGGAAGGACGGCGTGGTCAAGTGCGAGGACGTCGAGCAGTTCGACTTCTCCACGGTCGACGTGGTGCTGATGAGCGTCTCGGGGTCGTTCTCCAAGGAGTGGGCGCCGAAGATCGGCGCCGCCGGCCCCATCGTCATCGACAACTCCTCCGCCTGGCGCATGGACCCGGACGTGCCGCTGATCGTACCGGAGGTGAATCCGGACGATGTCAGCTACGCCCATCGCAAGAACATCATCGCCAATCCGAACTGCTCCACCGCCCAGCTGGTGGTGGCGCTGAAGCCGCTGCACGACGCGGCGAAGATCAAGCGGGTGGTGGTGGCGACCTACCAGTCGGTCTCCGGCGCCGGCAAGGAAGGCATGGATGAGCTGTGGGACCAGACCAAGGGCATCTTCGTCCTGGGCCCGTCCGAGCCGCAGAAGTTCCCCAAGCAGATCGCCTTCAACGTCATTCCGTACATCGGCACGTTCAACGACGATGGCTACACCGACGAGGAAGCCAAGATGTGGAACGAGACGCACAAGATGATCGACCCGGCGATCAAGCTGACGGTCACCTGCGTGCGCGTGCCGGTGATGGTCGGCCACTCCGAGGCGGTGAACATCGAGTTCCACTCGCCGCTGGACGAGGACGAGGCGCGCGACATCCTGCGCGAGTCCCCCGGCCTGATGGTGATCGATAAGCGCGATTCCACCGGCTACATCACGCCCAAGGAAGCCCAGGGCGAGTTTCCGGTGTTCGTCTCGCGCATCCGCAACGACCCCACGGTCGAGCACGGCCTGTCCCTCTGGGTGGTGGCCGACAACCTGCGAAAGGGCGCGGCGCTCAATGCGGTGCAGATCGCCGAGCTGCTGCACGAACGTGGCCTGATCGGGCGCAAGGTCCTGGCTTGACCGGGGCCGCCGCGGCGCCCGACGGGAACACCTCCCGCCAGGCATTAGCGGCGGGGATCGGGTGCTACATCTTCTGGGGGCTGCTGCCGGCCCTCTTCATGCTGATGAACCATGCGGGCGCGACGCCGTGGGAGATCCTCGGCGAACGCACCCTGTGGGCGGCGCCGTGGTCGGCGGGGCTGGTGATCCTCGCGCGCCATCAGGGCGAGGTGCGCCGGGTGCTGCGCGAGCCGCGCACCCTGGGGCTGCTGACAGTTTCGGCGCTGCTGATCGGCATCAACTGGTCGACCTACGTCTGGGCGGTCGGCAACGGCCGGACCCTGGACGCGGCGCTCGGCTACTACATCATCCCGCTGTTCAACATGGCCGTCGGCGCAATGATGTTCCGCGAGCGGATCGACCGCTTCGGCCTGGTGGCCATCGCCCTGGCGGCGGTCGGCGTGGCGGTACAGACCGTGGCCGTGGGCAAGCTGCCGCTGATCTCGCTGGTGCTGGCGATCAGCTTCGGCGGCTATGGCGTGATCCGCAAACAGGTGCGCGCCGAGGCCCAGACCGGGCTGTTCGTCGAGTGCGTGCTGATGTCGATCCCGGGGCTGATCTATGTCGTGTGGCTGCACCATGCGGGCGGCGGCATAGCCTGGCGCGGGGTCGGCCCGACCCTGCTGATGGCAGTCACCGGTCCGGCCACGGTCGTGCCCCTGGCGCTGTTCGCCTGGGCGGCGCGGCGCCTGCCGCTGTCGACCGTGGGCTTCCTGCAGTTCATCGGCCCGACCATGAGCTTCTTCGTCGGCCTCTACGCCGGCGAGCCGATGACGCCGCTGAGGGCGCTGTCGTTCGTGTTCATCTGGGCCGGCGCGGCGGCCTTCGCCCTGGGGGCATGGCGCGCCGGACGGCGGCTGGCGCGCGAGGCGGCCATCGCCTGAAACCCTTGATTGCGCCCATTTTGAGTGCGCAGACTTTGGCACGGCTTACGCAACATTAACACGCGGCAACCAAAGGTAACGGCGTTCACTGAGGGTTGGAGTCGATTGTGGACGCCCCGGCGGACGGGTTCGCCGGCGTCCGAAACTCCGTCCCGCCCTGGAGCCCGATGATGTCCGCCTCCCTCTATGGCCGCCGGTCCACCGACAACCCTCCGCCGTACGTGGAAAAGCGCGGCATCCGCCGCAACCGCGTGTTCCTGGCCGGCAAGCTCACCAACGGCCACGGGCTGGTGATGGACTGCACGATCCGCGACCTGTCCGAGGTCGGCGCGAAGGTTCACGTGCCCTCGGCCATCGGCCTGCCGGACGAGGTGGCCCTGCTGGTGATGCGTGAGGGGGTCGTGCGCCTGTCGCGCCGGATGTGGAGCCGCTCGCCGCTGTTCGGGCTGGAGTTCCTCGACGCCGAGGACATCCAGACCACCACCAAGGCCCAGTACATGGGCCTGCGCCGACACTGGCTGGAATGGGTGCAAAAGCCGTCCGCCGTCTGAGCGCCCCGGCGCTCGCGCTCTACAGCGCCGTATAGGCCGCCTCGATCAGCCGCCGCGCGCGGCTGTCGTCGATCAGCTCCGCCGACTGGCGGTTCATCACATAGGCGCCGGAGACGCCGGTCGCCGGGTCGGCGAAGGCGCACGAGCCGCCCCAGCCGGAATGGCCGAACGCCTCGCGGCCCGGACCATAGATGCCCAGCCCCTCGTTGCGGATGAAACCCGCGCCCCAGGCCATGTCGTAGGGCAGCACCAGGTCCTGCCCCCTGATGCGCATGCGCGCGGCCTTCTCCACCTCGTCGCCGGCCAGCACCTGCACCCCGTCCAGCCGGCCCTTGCCGGCCAGGGCGGCGAACAGCCGGGCCAGCGCCGGCGCCGTGGCGTGGCCGTTGGCCGAGGGGATCTCGGCGCGCCGCCAGGCCGCGTCGTTGCGGCCCCCCGGCTGCGACCACTTGCTGAAGAAGGCCAGCCGCTTGGGTTCGGTGATCTCGCCCAGGTCGGGCATGGCCGGCGGGCGGCGCACCTCGCTGACCCGCGCGTCCTCGCTCTCGGGCAGGCCGATCCAGAGGTCCAGGCCCAAGGGTCCGGCGATGTCCTCGCGCAGGGCCCGGCCGATGGTGCGCCCATCCACCCGCCGGAAGATCTCGCCGGCCAGGTAGCCGAAGGTCACCGGGTGATAACCGCTGGCGGTCCCCGGCTCCCATAGCGGCCGCATCGCCGCCAGCCGCGCGCAGATGGCGCGCCAGTCATACCATTCCACGGGATCCATCGGCCCGACGATGCCGCACAGGCCGGCCTGGTGCGACAGCACCTGTTCGACGGTCAGCCGGTCCTTGCCGGCCTGGGCGAACTCGGGCCACAGGTCGGCGACCCGGTCCGAATAGGCCAGGCGATCGCGCCCCACCAGCCGGGCGATCATCAGGGCGGCGACGCCCTTGGTGGTCGAGAACACCGGCGTCAGGGTGGTTTCGTCGAACGGCCGGGTCTGGGCGCGGTCGGCCCAGCCGCCCATCAGGTCGACGACGATTTCGCCGTCGATGGCCAGGGCGAAGCGGGCGCCCATTTCCCTTCCCTCGGCGAAGTTCGCCTCGAACGCCTGGCGGACCGCGGCGAACCGCGGCGGGCAGACGCCGCGCACCGTGTCGGCGCCGGGCTCAGCCACCGATCAGCTCCACGCGCACGGTCTGGCTCACGCCCAGCACGCTGGGGAACGCCTGCAGCGGCAGCTCGTCCAGCCCCCCGGCCGCCGCCACCGCCTCGGCCACGCCGGAGGCCGCGCACAGCAGCGCCGCATTGGGCTCCAGATCCAGCGCCAGGCCGGCGGTGAACAGGGCGGTCAGCAGGTCCCCGGTCCCGTTGGGGGCGCTGTCCGAGCGGGGGTGCAGCGCGGCCACCGCGCCGGCCGCGTCGGCGTAGACCACGCCCAGCTGTCCGCCGTCGACGACCGAGGACACCAGCGTCGGTTTGCGCACGATGCGCGCGGCGAAGGCCGCGCTCGCGGGGTCGGTGACCTTGCAGCCGGACAGGCGCTCCAGTTCCCAGGCGTTCGGGGCGATCAGGTCGGCGCGTGGCAGCAGCTGGGCCACCAGCGCGTCGGCCACGGCGGGGCTGACATAGAGTCCCTTGCCCTCGTCGCCCATCACCGGGTCGACCACCAGGCCGGCGTCGGGATTGGCCGCGCGCACCGCGTCCAGGGCGCGGGCGGCGACGGCCACCTGCTCGGGGGTGCTGAAGTGCCCGGTGATCACCGCGGCGAGCTCGCGGAAGCGTCCCTGGGCCTCGACGGCCTCAAGCATCGCCTGCATCACCGCCGCCTCCACCGGCGCGCCGCCGGGTGGTCCCCAGCCGGGATGGCGGCCAAAGAGCACCGTCGGGATCAGGATCGGCTCGACGCCCAGCCGCGCCAGCGCCAGGGCCTGGGCGCCGCCGCCGACGCGGCTGACGGCGACATAGCTCGACAGGATCAGCACGGCGGGCATGGATGCTCGGACGCTCCAGGGCGCAATTCCAGGGGGGCCGCGCCCGGGCGCCGCCAGAACGCCTGTTCTACTGGGATTGCCGGGTATTCGGAAGGCGCGCCTCAGAAGCGGTTGAGAGAGCGCCGCCAGCGCCGGCCGGTCCAAGCCTCGAGCAAGGCGGTCAGCCCAAGGCCCGGGCTCTTGCCGCCGGATGCTTCCCCGGTCGCCGCCGGTCCCGCCGCTACCCCAGCCGCGCCGCGATCTCCGCACGCGTCGGCATCGACGGCGCGGCGCCGGGCTTTTCCGTCGAGAGACCGGCGGCGGCATTGGCCCAGGCCATGGCCTCTTCCAGCGACGCGCCTTCCGAAAGCCGCGCGGCCAGCACGCCGCAGAAGCAGTCGCCGGCCCCGGTGGTGTCCACCACCTTGGCCGGCCGCCCCTCGACGCGGTGCAGGCCGGCCCGGCGCACGGCCACGGCCCCGGCCTTGCCCAGGGTGACGATCACCGTCTGGTCGTCGCGGCCGATCAGGGTGCGCGCGGCGACAGCAATGTCCTCCAGCGCCTCGGGCGGCGCGGCGAGGTCGGCGTAGCGGGCCAGCTCGGTCTCGTTGACGATCAAGATGTCGGTCAGCGGCAGCAGGGCGCGGCCCTCATCCAGGGCCGGTGCGGCGTTGAGGATGCGGATCGCCCCGCCGCCGCGCGCGAACGCGGCCTGGAGCGTGGCCACCGGCGTTTCCAGCTGGCCCAGAAGCACCTTGCGCCCTGCGAGGTCGGAAGCCTGGTCGGGGGTCAGCCGGTGGTTGGCGCCCCCGGCGACGACAATGCTGTTCTCCCCCGCGTCCGAGACCCAGATGAAGGCCTGCCCGGTGGGTTCGCCCGGCAGGGCCACCACGCGGCCGGTGTCTACCCCGGCGTCCTTCAGGCTGGCCAGCATGATCTCGCCGGCCTCGTCCTGGCCGATCGCGGCGACCATCGCCGTGGGCGCGCCACAGCGGGCGGCGGCGGCGGCCTGGTTGCCGCCCTTGCCGCCGGGCACGCGGCTCACCGACAGGCCGGCGACGGTCTCGCCGGGGGCCGGCAGCGCGTGCACGCGGCAGACGATGTCGAGGTTCAGGGATCCGATGACACAGACGCTCATGGCCGCCATAGGCCAGCCCGCCGCCTCGGCGCCAAGGAGAAATTTCACGGCCGGGAGGGCCTCGCGGGGGCCACCTTGCGAGCCGTTCGCAGCGCGCCCACCTAAGCGCCATGGCATTCGACACGGCCGAGCGCGCCGATGAAGCGCTCGATCCCTATTCCGCCCGCGTTTCCCACGCCTTCGAGACCGTCGGGCCGGCGGTGGTGCACATCTCGGCCACGCAAGGCAACGGCCGACAGGGGACCGGCTCCGGCGTGATCTTCGCCCCCGACGGCTATCTGCTGACCAACAGCCACGTCGTCTCCGGCGCAACCAGGCTCTCCGCCAGCCTCACCGACGGGCGGCGATTCGAGGCGCGGCTGATCGGCGACGATCCGGCCACCGACCTGGCGGTGCTGAGGCTGGAGGCGACCGGCCTGCCGCACGCCGCCTTCGGCCGCTCGTCGGGCCTGAAGGTCGGCCAGCTGGTGGTGGCGATCGGCAATCCGCTCGGCTTCCAGGCCACGGTCACCGCCGGCATCGTCAGCGCGCTCGGCCGCACCCTGCGCTCGCCCAGCGGCCGGCTGATCGAGAGCGTGATCCAGACCGACGCGCCCCTGAACCCCGGCAATTCCGGCGGGGCGCTGGTGGATGGCCTGGGCCGGGTGGTGGGCGTCAACACCGCCATGATCGGCCAGGCCCAGGGCCTGTGCTTCGCCATCGGCATCGACACCGCCGTGGACGTCACCGCCCGGCTGATGCGCGACGGCAAGGTGCGCCGCGCCCGCCTCGGCCTCGGCGGCCAGACCACGCCGCTGGACGCCCGCCTGGCCCGGCGGCTGCAGCGCGAGGGCGAGACCGCGGTGCTGGTCTCGGAGATCGCCCCCGGCGGCCCGGCCGAGCGCGGCGGCCTGAAGGCCGGCGACGTGGTGCTGAGCTTCGGCGAGGCCAGGGTGTTCACCGTCGACGACCTGCACCGGCTGCTCACCGCGGAGATCGCCGGCGAGGCGGTGGCGGTGACGGTGATCCGGGCGGCGAGCATCGAGACGCTGACCGTGCGGCCGGAGCTGGACGCCTAGCACCGCCTTCCCCCCTTCTGTCATCCCGGAATCCGCGCAGCGGATATCCGGGACCGCGGCAAGCGCCGGCGCCCGCTACGGCCGGCGAACGTCAGCGTTTCCGGCGGTCCCGGATATGGGCTGACGCCCATTCCGGGATGACAGTGTAAGGGGACGGCGTGGAGTGGAGATCCCTCACACCGGCGACGGATTGCGCTCCACGAACTGGCGCTGGTGCCAATACGGATAGACCGGGGTGACGGCGCTGGCCTTGTCGAGGGCGGCGACCTGTTCGGGCGTGAGGGCCCAGCCGACGGCGCCCAGGTTGTCGCGCAGCTGCGCCTCGCTGCGGGCGCCCATCACCACGGTGGCGACGGTGGGCCGCTGCAGCAGCCAGTTCAGCGCCACCTGCGGGACGGTCTTGCCGGTCTCCGCGGCGACGGCGTCCAGCGCGTCGACCACCTTGAACAGGTGCTCGTCCTCCACCGGCGGGCCGTACTGGGCGGTGTCGTGCAGGCGACTGACCTCGGGCAGGGGCTGGCCGCGGCGGATCTTGCCGGTCAGGCGGCCCCAGCCCAGCGGGCTCCAGACCACGGCGCCCACGCCCTCTTCGACGCCCAGCGGCATCAGCTCCCACTCGTACTCGCGGCCGACCAGCGAATAGTACGCCTGGTGCGCCACATAGCGCGGGAAGCCGTAGCGGTCGGCCACCGACAGCGCCTTCATCAGATGCCAGCCGGAGAAGTTGGAGACGCCGATGTAGCGGATCTTGCCGGCGCGGATCAGCTGGTCGAAGGCCGACAGCACCTCCTCGTGCGGCGTCTGGGCGTCGTAGCCGTGCAGCTGGAACAGGTCGATGTAGTCGGTGCCCAGCCGCTTCAGCGACTTTTCAACCGCCTCGATCAGGTGCCAGCGCGACGAGCCGACGTCGTTTGGCCCCTTGCCGGAGCGGAAGGTGGCCTTGGTGGAGATCAGCAGGTCCGAGCGCGGACGGCCCTTGATCGCCTCGCCCAGCACCTCCTCGGCCGCGCCGTTCGAATAGATGTCGGCGCTGTCGAACATGTTGGCCCCGGCCTCCAGGCAGATGTCCACCAGCTTGCGGGCCTCCGCCACGTCGGTGGAGCCCCAGCCCCGCAGCATGCCCGGCGTGCCGCCGAAGGTGCCGGTGCCGAAGCTGAGTGCGGGCACCTTGAAGCCCGAGTGGCCGAGGCGGCGGTATTCCATGGGGAAGCTCCTGGGTGGGGATCGTCTCGGCGCGGGCGCGCGCCGGGCCTTGCCGGATATAGGCTTGTGGTCGGCCCGGGGAAGCTCGGGCGTTGAACAAAATGGCCCTCGCGCAAGCGGCGGCTTTGGCCCGCACGCGGCTCGGCTTAAGACCGACGGACGATGCGGGCGGATCCTTCATGAGCGGCGCGGGCGATCGTGCGGCAAGGCTGGCCGCGGCCGGCCGGCTGCAGGCCGAGGGTCGCTTCGACGAGGCGATCGGCCTGCTGCGGCGTGTGGTGGAGCAGGCGCCGGGCGACCCGGCAGGCTGGGCGGCCCTGGTGCGGTGCTGTTTCGCCGCCCGCCGCGCGGCGCTGGCGTTGCAGGTGTTCGACCAGGCCCGCCGGCATGCGCCGATCACCGCCGACCTGCTCAGCGCCCAGGCGGCGGTGCTGCAGAGCCTCAGCCGTGTCGACGAGGCGCAAGCGGCGTTCCAGGCCGCGCTGGGCCTGGAGCCGGATCATGCGGACGCCCGCTTCGGCCTCGCCAGCCTGGCGGTCGAGCGCGGCGACTGGTCGGCCGCGGAGGCGTTAGCCGCGCCGTTGCTGGTGCGGCCGGACCGCGCGCCGGGGCTGGACTGGCTCGCCGCGCGCATCGCGGTCGGGCGGGGCGACCTGGCGTCGGCAAAGGTCACTCTGGAGGCCCTTCTGGCGGGGCCAGCCCTGGCGCCGGCCCCCCGCGCCGAGGCGTTGCTGCTGCTGGGCGAGGCGCTCGACGGCCTGGGCGACCCGGCCGGCGCGTTCGCCGCGGCGACCCACGGCAAGGGCCTGCTGCGGGGCCTCTATGCCGAGCGGGCGGCGGGACGCGAGGGCGAGGTGGCGCGGCTGCTCCGGCTGGACGCCTGGTTCGCGCAGGCCGATCCCGGTCCCTGGCGCGCGGCGCCGATCCGCGCGCCCGCGCCCGGCGAGGCCGCCGCGCACGTCTTCCTGGTGGGGTTCCCCCGATCGGGCACCACCCTGCTGGAACAGATGCTGGCCGCCCACGTCGGCGTCGTCGCCCTGGAGGAGGGGCCGACCCTGGCCGAACCGTTCGCGGCGTTCATGGGCGACGCCGAGGGGCTGCAGCGGCTGGCCGCCCTCCCGGAGCGCGAGGCCGCCGCCTGGCGCGCCCGCTACTGGGCGACGGTGAAGGCCGAAGGATGTGCCGTGGAAGGCCGCCTGTTCCTCGACAAGCAGCCGGCCGGGACCGCCTGGCTGCCCCTGGTGGCGCGGCTGTTCCCGGCGGCGAAGGTGCTGTTCGCGGTGCGCGATCCGCGCGACGTGGTGCTGAGCTGCCTGCGCCAGAACTTCCAGATGAACGCCATGACCTACGCGTTCACGGACCTGGCGGAGACGGCCGCTTGCTACGACGCCTGCATGGCCCTGGCGCGGCGGTACCGCGCGCTGCTGCCGTTGGCCTGGCGCGAGGCGCGGCACGAGGCGCTGATCGCCGACCCGCAGGGCGAGCTGGCGGCCCTGGCCGCTTGGCTGGGCCTTGCCCTGGAGCCGGCCATGCTCGACCTGGCCGGGGCCGCCGCCCGGCGCCTCGTGCGCACGCCCAGCGCCGCCCAGCTGCGCGAAGGCCTGACCACGCGCCACGCCGGCCGCTGGCGCGGCTACGCCGAACAGCTCGCGCCGGTGCTGCCGATGCTGGCGCCCTGGATCGAGGCGTTCGGCTACGGCGACGGCGCCTCGGGATAGGCGTCCAGCACCGGCCCCAGGGCCGCCTTCAATGGGGCCAGCTCGGCTTCGAAGGCGCGCCAGTGGTCGACGGCGTCGGCGAAGATCGGCTGGCGCACCTGTTCGGAACTGGGCGTCGCCACCGCCCGCGGGTTGTCGAAGAAGCGCAGGCAGGCGGCGTCGAACGGCAGGCCCAGGTGGTCCAGCAGGCGGCGGATCTCACCCTCAGGATCGGCCACCAGCCGCTCGTAGATCACCCGGCAGACGGCGCCCGGCGCGACGGCGTCGACGTGCGCCATCAGCGCCACGTAGTCGGCGTAGGCCCGGCCGATGTCGGCCAGGTCGTAGGAGAAGTCCCAGCCCTGGGCGAAGTGCTGGCGGTAGATCGACAGGCCGCAGGCCATCGGGTGGCGCCGCACGTCGACGATCCGGGCGTTGGGCAGCAGCAGCCGGATCAGGGCGACGTGCTGGAAGTTCCAGGGCGCCTTGTCGGTGAACAGCGGCCGCCCCTGCCGGCGGTAGGCGCTTGTCCAGTCCAGATAGTCGGCGCCGAGCTTGGCGGCGGTCTCGCGCGGAAGGTCCGCCAGCGCGTCGGGATAGCCGCCGCCCTGGCGAGCGGGCTGCAGGGCGATCCAGTCGGCCAGGGTCTGCAGGTCCTGCAACTCGCCCAGGCCCTCGATGGCCGGATGGCTGGCCAGGATCTGGTCCACCAGGGTCGAGCCCGACCGCGGCATGCCGACGATGAACACCGGATCGGGACGCGGGTCGCCCCAGCCGGCGCGGGACCGGAGGAAGGCGGGGGTGACGAGGGCCCGGGTGCGGGCGACGAGGGTGGTCAGGCGCTGCGGATCGTAGCCCCGCCGGTCATGTTCCAGGCGGTTGGCGCGCGCGTACCGGGCCATCGCCTCGGCCGCGTGGCCCTCGTCCTCGAGATGCTTGCCCAGGCTGAAGGCCAGGGTGGCCTGATCGGCCGGATCGAGATCGGTCCGGTCGGCGGCCGCTTCGAGCGCGGCCAGCTCCGCGGCGGTGAAGCGATAGGTCTTCAGGTTGGCCAGCGCCCAGTAGGCCTCGCCGCGGTCCGGCTCCAGCGCCAGGCAGCGGCGATAGGCGTCCACCGCCTCGTCGATGCGGCCCAGGGTGCGCAGGGTGTTGCCCAGCAGCAGCCAGGCGTTGGGCTGGTCCGGAAAGGCCTGCAGCAGGCCCTGCGTGAGTCCGGCCGCGCCGGCGAAGTCGCCGGTTTCCGCCAGGGCCGCCGCCAGCATCGCGCGGGCGCGGACGTTCTGCGGATCGGCCGCCAGCACCCGCTGCAGCTCGGCCGCCGCGGGGGCGGGCTTGCCGCTGGCCAGAAGCACCGAGGCCAGGCTGACGCGCGCGGCGACGAAGCCGGGCGCCTGGGCCAGGACCTGGGCCAGCAGGGCCTCGGCGTGGGGCAGCCGCCGGGTCCTGGCCAGCACCTCGGCCAGCAGCTGGGCGGCGCCCAGCAGGCCGGGATCGGCGTCCAGCAGCGCCTTCAAGGCTGACTCCGCCGCCGGCAGCCGGCCTTCGGCGAGGGCGTCGGCGGCCTGGGCGAGGGCTGGGCCCCGGATCTGCGCGCGCGGCAGGCGGTCGTAGGCCGCCTGGGCCCCGGCCACGTCGCCGGCGACCAGCAGCACGTCGCCCAGCAGCCGCCAGGCCGCGGTCAGGTCCGGGTTGAGCGCCACGGCGCGGCGCAGCGGCGCGACGGCGCCCCGGCTGTCGCCGAGGGCCAGCCGCACGCGCGCCAGCTCGAAGGCGGCGATCCAGCCGGCGTCGGGCGCCGCGCTCAATGGGGCGAGCACGGCGAGGGCCTCGGCCAGCGCGCCCCGCGCGCGCAGCGCTGCGCCCAGCACCGCCTGGGCCTCGAGGCTCTGCGGCGTGCGCGCCAGGATCTCACGCGCGCGGGCCTCGGCCGCGGCCGGGTCCTGGCCCAGCAGGGCGGTGGCGTGCTGCAGGCTGGCGGCGAGGTCTTCGGCCATCGGCTCTCCGGGCGGAGACCCGACTATGCGCGAGGCCCCCGCAAAAACAAAAACGCGGAGCAGGGGGCCTGCTCCGCGAAGTCGTTGGGGAAGATGACGCCGAACCCGGCGTGGATCGAAAGTCCGGCCGGATCCCGCAGGATCCGGCCGCAGACGCCTAGAACTTCACGTGCACGCCGGCGAACAGCTGGGTGCCGTTGTCGTACACCGCGCGCACCTGGGTCCGATTGGCGGCGTAGTAGATCAGCTTGCTGTTGGTCATGTTCAGCGCGTCGACCGACAGGGTGACGTTCGGGGTCACGTTGACGTTGACCGACATGTCCAGCTGGCCGACGCCCGCCTCGTTCTCCGGCGAGGCATGGTCCAGGCCGATGAAGTAGTGCGAACGGTAGGTGTAGGCCAGACGCGCGCTCAGCCACTTGTTCTCGTAGTAGCCGACGACGTTGGCCGTCCACTTGGAGGTGCCGACCAGCGGGCCGCCGCCGGACTCGTGGCCGTCGATGTAGGTGGCGTTGGCCTGGAAGCCGAAGCCCATGCCCAGCGGCTGCTGCACCTGCACCTCGACGCCCTTCAGCTCGCCCGAGGTGTTGATCGGCGAGGAGATGCTGTAGGTCGCGTACACCGGCGGGCCGTTGTTGCCGGTCAGCAGCTGGTCGACGTAGCTGCCCTTGGTGATGCCGTACGAGATGTACGAGGACAGGTCGTCGTAGAACACGCTGACCGCGGCGATCGCGCCGGGCCGGTAGTACCATTCCAGGGCGGCGTCGTAGACCGCGGCCTTGACCGGCTTGAGGTTGGCGTTGCCGCCGCTGCCGGTCAGGGTCAGGTCGGTCAGCGACACCGTGCCGCCCAGGGCGCTGTAGTCGGGCCGCGACATGGTCTCGGCCGCCGACATGCGCAGGAACAGGTTCGGCTTCAGGTCGAAGGTGAAGTTCACGCTCGGCAGCACGTCGAAGTAGTTATGTTCGATGTGGTTGATGAAGTAGTTGCCGAACGCCGAGGTGGTGACCGCGGTGGCGTTGGCGCTCAGCGCGGTGGGCGAGTTGACGTAGGAATTCTCCTGCGTCTCGACCAGGCGCACGCCGAAGTTGCCCCGCCATCCGTCGCCGCCGACCTTGGCCATCACGTAGCCGGCGTAGTCGTTCTCGTGCACCTTGAAGGTGGCCAGCCAGTAGTAGTTCTGCGGCGTGTGGATCACCGAGGCGGGGCCGTGCACGCCGTCGTTGATGCTGTTGATGACGTTGGCGATGTCGCCAGGATTGCCGGCGATCGGGATCAGCAGCCCCGGCACGCCCAGCGCCCCGGCGGTGTAGCCGCTCGGATAGGGCGTCGGGTTGACCGCCGAGTACGGCATGGTCGGCGAGCTCCAGCAATTGTTGTTGGCGCCCAGGGTGCAGCCGCGGTCCCAGCCGTCGACCTTGCGGGTGTGGCCGGCCGCGTGGAAGCCGAACAGCACGTCCTTGAAGACGCCGTTGTCGACTTCCCAGTCGCCGTCGACCTTGCCGTAGATCTCCTTGTCCACCGAGTTGAAGATCGCATTCCAGGCCCAGTCGTTGGACAGGCCCGCGGCGCTCTGGGTGTTCACCCCCACCGGGGTGATCGTCCAGCCGTTGCCGGCGCGGGTCGCCGAGATGCCCTGGGTCCCGCCGTCCACTTCGAACGAGGGTTGCTGCGGGGTGTTGCCGGCGCCCTGGGTGTAGCCGATCTGGCCCTTCAGGATGATGTGCTCGCTGACCCGGAACTTGCCGTCGAGGTTGATGTACGAGGTGTAGGAGTTCTCGTGCGGGCGGGTGATCGCGTCCACCACCAGGCCGTTCGGCCCGGCGGGCCAGACGACGCTGACCAGGGTGTTGTCCTTGATGCTGTATGAGGTCGGCGAGTTCTTCGCCAGCTCGTTGGTGCCCCAGTACATGTAGTTGTCGTTGACGTTGCCGGCGTCCAGCTTGGAGTAGAAGCCGCTCAGGTTCAGCTCGACGCTGTCGCTTGGGCGATATTCCACGGCGAAGCTGCCGCCCTCGCGGGTCTTTTCCTGCTTGAACAGGCTGGAGCCGATCAGGGTCGGCGCCTGCACGCCGATGGTGTCCGGGTGCGCCTGGCCGATCGGCATGGTGTTGTCGATCGTGGTGTAGCCCAGCGTCTCCTGGCCGTAACGCTCGACACTGCGCTGCTCGTAGAAGCCGGCCAGCGACACGCCGAAGCTGTTGTCGGCGTTCTTCCAGTTGATGAAGGCGTTGACCTGCGGCTTGCTCTCGCCGCTGATCGAGTTGTAGGCGGCCTCGGCCTGGCCCTGGAAGGTCCAGGTCTTGGTGAAGTCCAGCGGCTTGTGGGTGATGACGTCCACCACGCCGGCCACGCCGCCTTCCATCAGGTCCGCCGACTGGGTCTTGTAGACCAGGGTGGAGGAGACGATCTCGGAGGGCAGCAGGTTGAAGCTGACGCTGCGGCCCACCGTCTGGTACTGGTCGAGGATGAACCAGTCGCCGGTGGCGACCGAGTGTCCGTCGATCATCACTTCGGTCAGGCTCGGCGAGGTGCCGCGGATCGACACGCGGTCGTTCTCGTCGAAGCCGCCTTCGCCGCCGGCCGAGGATTCGGTGTTCACGCCTGGGATGCGCTGCAGCGCGTCGGCGACGTTCTTGTCGGGCAGCTTGCCGATGTCGGTGGAGGAGATGGCGTCGACCTGGTTGATGGTCGTGCGCTTGATCTCGATGGCGCGTTCCAGCGACTCGCGGAAGCCGGTGACGACGACTTCACCGACGGTGGTGTCGCTGCTCTTGTCGGCATCTGCGGCCAGGGCCGGCGCTGAGGCGCCCGCTATCGCGACAGCGCTTACCGAAGCGATTAGGATACGCCTACGAACGTCCATGGCTCTATTCTCCCCTGTACGGACCGGCAGGCTGTTGCGGTCCGCCCCATAAGTCCATTTCCATACCAATCTGGTCTGCTCTGTCGGAAATAGGCGACCAATTGGCTGCGACATTAAGAGGCTGTCACAAATCTTGAGACATTTGCAAGCCCAAATCAGCACCAATGCCAGACCAATCATTTATTGGTATGCAAATGGTCCTATGATGTGGCACAAACGTCACCGAAGCGGCCCTGAGGGTCGCGCCGCGAGGAAAGGAATCCCGACTTGGCGTCATTCTCCGATGTCATCGGCACGCTCGATGAACAGGGCCGCGCGCCGCTGTACCAGCAGCTGCAGCGCGCCTTGCGGGAGGCGATCGCCAACAATCGGCTGACGGCGGACGAAGCGCTGCCGCCGGAACGGGATCTTGCCGAAGAATTCAAGGTCTCGCGCATCACCGTGCGAAAGGCGCTCGACGCCCTGGTGGACGAGGGGCTGCTGACCCGCCGCCAGGGGGCCGGCACCTTCGTCGCCGCCCGGGTGGAGAAGAGCTTTTCCAAGCTCTCCAGCTTCTCGGAAGACATGATCTCGCGCGGGCGCAAGCCCGAGAGCGTCTGGCTGTCGCGCTCCACCGGCCAGGTGACGCCGGAGGAATCGCTGACCCTGGGTCTCAGCCCGGGCGCGGTGGTCTATCGCTTCAACCGCATCCGCTATGCCGACGGCTCGCCGATGGCGCTGGAATATTCCGCTATTCCCGGCTTCTGCCTGCCCGACGAGGCGGTGGTGGGCGAGTCGCTGTACGAGGCGCTGGACAAGCACGGCCACCGGCCGGCGCGCGCGCTGCAACGTTTGCGGGCGGTGCTGTTCACCAGCGAGCGGGCCCGCCTGCTGGGCGTGGCCGACGGGGCGCCGGGGCTGCTGATCGAGCGCCGCGGCTTCCTGAAGGACGGCCGTCCCGTAGAGTTCACCCAGTCGTACTATCGCGGCGACGCCTACGATTTCGTGGCCGAGCTGAACACCTCGGCCTCCTGACCCGCGTCCCCAGAGGAGTTGTGCTCTTGAGTGCCCGCCCGGCGTCCCGCCCGCCCGTTCCGCCGCAAGACGCGTCCGCCACCGGCATGTTCCGCGAGGCGGCTCAGGCGGCGCAGGTGGTCCGCGACCAATTGCGGACCAATGAAGCGCTCGTGGCGGACCTGGCGACGAGGCTGCGGCGCGACCCGCCGCGGCTGGTCACCACGCTCGGTCGCGGCAGCTCCGACCACGCCGCCACCTATGCCCGCTACCTGATCGAGACCCGCCTGGGGGTGGTCACCGCCTCGGCCCCGCCGTCGGTCAGCTCGGTCTACGACCAGTCGCCGGACCTGAAGGGCGCCCTGTGCATCGCCATCTCGCAGTCCGGCAAGAGCCCGGATCTGCTGGCCGCCGCCGAGGCTTCCGCCTCCGCCGGCGCCCTGCTGGTGGCGATGGTCAATGTCGCGGACTCGCCCCTGGCCGAGCTGGCCGACGTGGTGATCCCGCTGGCCGCCGGGCCGGAGCGCAGCGTGGCGGCGACCAAGTCCTACATCGCCGCCCTGGCCGCCGCCGCCCAGCTGACGGCCGCCTGGGCCGACGACGCGGCGCTGCAGGCGGCCATCGCCCGCCTGCCGGACGACCTCGACACCGCGTGGGCGCAGGACTGGAGCGCGGCGATGCCGGCGCTGCTGGGCGCCACCAACCTCTACACCCTCGGCCGTGGCCCGGGCTTCGGCGTGGCGCAGGAGGCGGCGCTGAAGTTCAAGGAGACCTGTGGCCTGCACGCCGAGGCGTTCAGCGCCGCGGAGGTGCGGCACGGGCCGATGGCGCTGGTGGGACCGGGCTTCCCGGTGATCGCCTTCGTGCAGGACGACGAGACCCGCGACGGCGTCGAGGCGGTGATCCGCGCCTGCGCCGACCAGGGGGCGGCGGCGATGAAGGCCGGCGGCCGACCGATCGCGGGCGTGCTCGACCTGCCGACCGTCGAAACCCACCCGGCGCTGCAGCCGATCGTCCAGGTGCAGACCTTCTACCGGCTGGCGGCGAACCTCGCCGTGGCCCGCGGCTTCGACCCGGACCGGCCGCCCCACCTGGCCAAGGTGACCGAGACCCGCTGATGGACCTGGTTCTGCTCAACGGCCGCGTGATGACCGACCGGGGCCTGGTCGAGGGCCTGGCCGTGCGCCTGAAGGGCGACCGCATCGCCGCCGTCGGCGCGGCCGAGACCCTGCTGGGCGGCGCGCGCACCCGCGACCTTGGCGGCGCCCTGCTGCTGCCTGGCTTCATCGACACCCAGGTGAACGGCGGGGGCGGGGTGCTGTTCAACGACCAGCCGAGCGTGGAGGGCATCGCCGCCATCGCCGCGGCCCATCGCCGGTTCGGTACGACCGGCCTGCTGCCGACGCTGATCAGCGACGACCTGTCGGTGGTGGCCGAGGCGGTGGAGGCGACCGACGCGGCCATCGCGGCCGGGATTCCCGGCGTGCTCGGCCTGCACATCGAGGGGCCGTTCCTCAACGCCAAGCGCAAGGGCATCCACGACGCCGGCAAGTTCCGCCGGCTGGACCAGGACGCCTTCGACCTGGTCACGGCCCTGAACAGCGGGCGCACCCTGGTGACCCTGGCGCCCGAAGCCACCACGCCGGACGTCATCGCCCGGCTGGTCCAGGCCGGCGTGGTCGTCGCCGCGGGCCACACCAACGCCCACTACGGCACTGTCCGCCATGCGCTTGAGGCCGGGATGACCGGCTTCACCCACCTGTTCAACGCCATGTCGCCCCTCACCAGCCGTGAGCCCGGCGTGGTCGGCGCGGCGCTGGAGGACCAGACGGCGTGGGCGGGGATCATCGTCGATGGCCGCCACGTCGATCCGGTGGTGCTGAAGCTGGCCCTGCGCTGCCGCCCGCTGGAACGGTTCATGCTGGTCACCGACGCCATGCCCTGCGTCGGCACGGCGCTGCAGAGCTTCGAGCTGCAGGGCAAGACCATCACCGTCAAGAACGGCGCCTGCGTCGACGAGCACGGCACCCTGGCCGGCTCGGCCCTGGACATGGCTGCGGCGGTGCGCAACGCCGTGCAGATGCTGGGCCTGTCGCTGCAGGAGGCCAGCCGGCTGGCCAGCCGCAACCCGGCGGAGTTCCTCGGCCTCGATCACGAGCGTGGCCGCATCGCCCCCGGCTATCTCGCCGACCTGGTCCTGGCCGACGACGACCTGGGCGTGCTCGACACCTGGATCGCCGGCGTCGACTCGGCCGCGGCGGACAGCGCCCTGCGGCCCGGCGCGCGACGGGGCGGTCGTGCTTAGCCCGCGCGGCTGGCTGCTCGGCGCGATCCTGATCGGCCTGACCCTGCTGGGGTCGGCCCTGGCCGGCGCCGCCTTCGCCGCCGTCGATATCGTCCCGGCGCCCCGTGCGGTGGAGACTCCGGCCGACGCCGCCCCCTTCCGGCTGACCGCGGCGACGGTGATCGTCGCGCCGGCCGGCGACGCCGACGCCCTGAGCAGCGCGCGCGAACTGCAGACCCTGGCGCTGAAGAGCCGCGGGCTCTCCCTGCCGATCCGCCCGGTCGCCCCGGCTGCCGCGCCCACCGTGATCGTGTTCGCCCGGGGCGGCGGCGATGAGCCGGAGAGCTACCGCCTCGATGTCGGCGGCCGCGAGGCGCGGATCACCGCCCGGTCCGCCGCCGGCCTGTTCTATGGCGTCGCCAGCCTCTGGCAGCTGATGACCCCGGACGAGGGCCGTGGGCCGGTGACGATCGCGGCGGTGCGCATCGATGACGCGCCGCGCTTTGCCTGGCGCGGCCTGCTGCTGGACTCCGCGCGGCACTACCAGTCGCCGGCCTTCATCGAGCAGTTCATCGACTGGATGGCGCTGCACAAGCTGAACGTGCTGCAGTGGCACCTGACCGACGACCAGGCCTGGCGGCTGGAGATCCCGAAGTATCCGAGGCTGACCGAGGTCGGCGGCTGGCGCGTGGGGTCCGGCGCCGACCGGCATGTGGACCCGGCGACCGGCCGTCCGGTCCGTTACGGCGGCATCTACACCGCCGCCGACGTGCGCCGGCTGGTGGCCTACGCCCAGGCGCGCGGGGTCACCATCGTGCCGGAGATCGAGATGCCCGGCCACGCCCTGTCGGCGATCCTGGCCTATCCGGAGCTCGGCTCGGCCGGTCCGGCGCCGCCATCGATCCAGGGAGACTGGGGCGTCTTCCCCACCATCTACAACTACGACGACCGCACCTTCGCCGTGCTCGAGGACGTGCTCACCGAGGTCATGGCCCTGTTCCCCAGCCGGTACATCAACATCGGCGGCGACGAGGCGGTCAGCGACCAGTGGAAGGCCTCGCCCCAGGTGCAGGCGCGGATGAAGGCCATGGGCGTGGCCAGCGAGACGGTGCTGCAGGGCGAGTTCCTCAAGCGCATCGACGCCTTCCTGTCGGCCCACGGGCGCAAGCTGGTCGGCTGGGACGAGATCGTCTCCGACGGCCTGCCGCCCAGCGCCACGGTGATGTCCTGGCACGGGGTCTACTGGGCGCTGGAGGCCGCGCGCGCCGGCCACGACGCCGTGCTCGCCCCCTCGCCGATCCTCTATTTCGACCATCGCCAGAGCGACCTGCCGGACGAGCCGCCCGGCCGCGGCGCGGTGATCACCCTGAAGGACGTCTACGGCTTCGACCCGGCCCCCGGCCGCCTGACTGATGCCGAGCGGCGGCACATCCTGGGCCTGCAGGCCAACATCTGGACCGAGCACATCCGCACCGAGGCGCGGGTGGCCGCGATGGCCTTTCCGCGCGCCGCTGCCGTGGCCGAGGTCGGCTGGTCGCCGGCGGGCGCGCGGGCCTGGCCCGGTTTCCTGCAGCGGCTGCCGGGCGAGCTGGCCCGCTACCGCGCCCTGGGGCTGAACGCCGATGAGAGCGCCCTGGCGCTGAAGGCGACCCCGCAGGCCGACCCGATCACCGGCCGGGACCAGGTCGTCCTGACCAGTCTCTCCGGGGTCGGCCAGATCCACTACACCCTGGACGGCTCGTCCCCGACGCCGGTCTCCCCCGCCTATGCCGCCCCGATCGCCGCCGGGGCCGAGCGCCTGCGCGCCCAGGCCTTCGCCGGCGCCGCGCCGGTCTCCCGGCCGCTGGACCTGCGGCTGGATGGCGCCTTCTGGCAGCGGCGGGTCAGCCAGACCCTGCGCGCCTGCACCGACAAGCTGACGCTCGACCTGGAGGGGCCCGCCCCCGCGGCCGGGCCGCGCGCGGTGATGCTGGTCGACCTGATGAACCCGTGCTGGATCTTCCCGCAGCGCGACCTCTCCGCCGGCGGCGTGCTGACCGTGGCGGTCGGCGCCCTGCCGTTCAACTTCCAGCTGGGCGCCGATCGCGCGCGCATCCCGCTGCGGCCCACCCGTACGCCGGAGGGCGAGCTGGAGGTGCGCGACGGCTGCGCCGGAGAGCTGGTGGCCAGCCTGCCGCTGGCGCGCGCCGCGCCGCGCGACGGCGTCACCACTCTGACCGCCAACCTGCCGCCCCGGTCCGGCCGCCACGACCTGTGTCTCCAGTTCACCGCCCGCGCCGTCGACCCGACCTGGGCCGTCGACTGGGTGCGCCTGGCCCCTTTCACCGACGCCCGACAGGACGCCGCCCGATGACCCAGACCCTCACCCTGTTCTCGCCGCTGGACGGCTGGGCCGCGCCGCTGGCCGAGACGCCCGACGCCGTGTTCGCCGAGCGCATGCTGGGCGACGGCGTGGCCATCGACCCGACCGGCGCCCTGCTGTGCGCGCCCTGCGACGGCGTGGTGCTGAGCGTGCATCACACCGGCCACGCGGTCAGCGTGCGCTCCGTCTCCGGCGTCGAGGTGCTGATGCACATCGGCCTGGAGACGGTCGGCCTTTCGGGCGAAGGCTTCGAGGTGCTGGCGGCCGCCGGGCAGCCGGTCCGGGTCGGCGACGCCCTGGTCCGGTTCGACATGGACATCATCGCCCGGCGGGCGAAGAGCCTGATCACGCCGGTGATCGTCACCAACGGCGACGCCTTCTTCGTCAGCACGCACGTCGAGGGCCGGGCCGTTCGGGTCGGCGATCCGCTGATGACGCTCACGCCGATGTCGGCCATGGCCGCCGCCGAAGCCGCCGCGGGCGGCGAGGCGCGCCGCCAGGTCGCCGTCACCCACGGCCACGGGCTGCACGCCCGTCCCGCCGCGGTGCTGGCCAACGCCGCCAAGGGATTGACCGCCGTCACCCACGTCGAGTTCGGCGAGCGGCGGGCCAGCGCCCGCAGTCCGGTGGCGGTGATGTCGCTGGGCGTGCGCGGCGGCGATGTGGTCACCCTGAGCGCGGTCGGCGAGGACGCGGTCGCCGCGGTCGAGGTCCTGGCGCGGGTGATCGAGGACCAGATCAACGCCATGCCGGCGGCTGTCGCGCCGGAGCCCGAGGTTCCTTCGCAGCCGACCGGCGCCCAGGTCGTGCCCCTCACCACGCTCAAGGGCGTGCGCGCCGCGCCAGGCCTGGCCATCGGCGCCGCCGTGCGTCTGGACGAGCCCGAGATCGAGGTGTCCCTGGTCGCCTCCGGTGTGACCGAGGAGACCGAGGCGCTGGAGGCGGCGATCGCGGCCGTGCGCGGCCAGATCGCCGAACGCGCGCGCGCGGGGTCCGCCGACCAGCGGGCGATCCTGGACGCCCATCTGGCCTTCCTGGAGGATCCGGAACTGGTTGAGGCCGCCCGCGAGGCGATCTGCCGGGGCGACAGCGCCGGGGTCGCCTGGCGCGGGGCCATGCAGGCGCACGTGGCCGTGCTGGAGGGGCTGGGCGATCAGCGCCTGGCCGAGCGCGCCGACGACCTGAAGGATCTGGAACGGCAGGTGCTGCTGGCGCTGAGCGGCGAAGCCGCCGCCGAGCGGGCGCTGCCGGACAACGCCATCCTGCTGGCCGAGGATCTGCTGCCCTCGCAGCTGATCGGCCTCGACGCCGCGCGCATCGCCGGGATCTGCCTGGCGCGGGGTGGGCCGACCTCGCACGTGGCGATCCTGGCCTCGACGCTCAACATCCCCGCGGTGGTGGCGGCCGGACCCCGGGTGATGGCGGTGCAGGACGGGGCCCTGCTGATCCTCGATGGCGACGCCGGCCTGCTGCAGGTGGCGCCCAGGCCGGCCGAGATCGAGGCGGCGCAGTCGCGCCTGGCTCAGGCGCGGGCGCGCAAGCGCACTGTCCAGGCCGCGGCGCACGAGGCCGCGCGCACGGCGGACGGCGTGCGCATCGAGGTGTTCGCCAACGTCGCCAGCGTGGCCGAGGCCCGCGCGGCGGCGGCGACGGGCGCCGAGGGCTGCGGCCTGCTGCGCACCGAGTTCCTGTTCCTGGATCGCCAGGCGGCGCCAAGCGAGGACGAGCAGGCGCGCGAGTACCAGGCGGTGGCCGAGGCCCTGGCCGGCCGGCCGGTGATCGTGCGCACGCTGGACGCCGGGGGCGACAAGCCGCTGGCCTATCTGCCGCTGCCGCCGGAAGACAACCCGGCGCTGGGCCTGCGCGGCGTGCGCGTCGGCCTCTGGCGCCCAGACCTGCTCAAGACCCAGCTGCGCGCCATCCTGCGCACGGCGCCCGAAGGCCAGTGCCGCATCATGCTGCCGATGGTGGCCAGCCTCTCGGAGCTGCGGGCGGCCCGCGCCCTGGCCGACGGGGCGGCCGCCGAACTGGGCTGCGCGTCCCGGCCGCAGGTCGGGATCATGGTCGAGACGCCGGCGGCGGCGGTCACCGCCGACCTGCTGGCGGCGGAGGCCGACTTCCTGTCCATCGGCACCAACGACCTGTCGCAATACGCCCTGGCGATGGACCGCACCAACGCCGAGCTGGCCGGCCAGATCGACGCCCTGCACCCGGCGGTGCTGCGCCTGATCGGCCACGCCGCCGCGGGCGGGGCGAAACACGGGCGCATGGTGGCGGTCTGCGGCGCCCTGGCCTCGGATCTCGCCGCCGTGCCGATCCTGATCGGCCTGGGCGTCACCGAACTTTCCGGCGCCGCCTCCGCCGTCCCGGAGATCAAGGCCCTGGTGCGCGGGCTGACCCTGCCGGCCTGCCACGACCTGGCGGACCGGGCGATCAACCAGGTCTCCGCCGAGGCGGTCCGCGCCCTGACCTTGGCCACAGACCTTCCCCTCCAGTCGGGAGCCCAGCCATGACCCTCGCCGCCGCGCCGTCCCGCGCGCCGCGCTTCAGCCTCTCGGCGCTGCAGCCCCTGGGCCGCGCGCTGATGCTGCCGATCGCCGTCCTGCCGGTGGCGGGTCTGCTGCTGCGGCTCGGCAACGACGACCTCTTGAACATGCCGTTCATGGCGGCGGCGGGGTCGGCGATCTTCGACAACCTGGGCCTGCTGTTCGCGATCGGCGTGGCCGTGGGCTTCGCCCGCGACGGCAACGGCGCGGCGGGCCTGGCCGGGGTGGTCTGCTTCCTGGTCTCGACCAAGGGCGCCGAAGCCCTGATCGTGGCCCCGCCGGAAGCGCTGGCCGGGTTCGCCGGCAAGGCCAGGGACCTGGCGACGGCCGCGTTCAAGGACGGCGCCCTCCACCGGCTGGGCGTGCCGCTGGGCATCGTCTCGGGGCTGGTCGGCGGGACGTTCTACAACCGCTTCGGCGCCATCAAGCTGCCGGAATACCTGGCCTTCTTCGGCGGGCGGCGGTTCGTGCCGATCGTCAGCGGCCTGGCCGGCCTGGTGCTGGCGCTGGTGGTCGGCCTCGGCTGGGCGTCGATCGAGGCCGGCGTCGACGACCTCAGCCACGCCATCGTCGCGGCGGGCCCGCTCGGCCTGTTCGCCTTCGGCGTGCTGAACCGGCTGCTGATCGTCACCGGGCTGCACCACATCCTGAACAACGTCGCCTGGTTCATCATCGGCGACTTCCACGGCGCCACCGGCGACCTGAACCGCTTCTTCAAGGGCGATCCCACGGCGGGCGCCTTCATGAGCGGCTTCTTCCCGGTGATGATGTTCGGCCTGCCGGCGGCGTGTCTGGCCATGTACCACACGGCCCTGCCGGAACGGCGCAAGGCGGTGGGCGGCATGCTGCTCTCGCTCGCCCTGACCGCCTTGCTGACCGGGGTCACCGAGCCGATCGAGTTCAGCTTCATGTTCCTGGCCCCGGCGCTCTACGCCATCCACGCGGTGCTGACCGGCGTGTCGATGGTGGTGATGGACCTGTTGGGGGTGAAGCTTGGCTTCGGCTTCTCCGCGGGCCTGTTCGACTATGTGCTGAACTTCGGCAAGGCTACCCGCCCGTTGCTGCTGATCCCGGTGGGTCTGGTCTATTTCGGCCTCTACTACGGCCTGTTCCGTTTCTTCATCCAGCGCTTCGACCTGAAGACGCCAGGACGCGAGGTCGAGGCGATCACCGCGCCCGCCGTTGCCGCGACCGGCGCGCCCGGCGGCCGCGCCCGCGGCTTCGTCGACGCCCTCGGCGGGGCGGGCAACCTGGTCTCCATCGACGCCTGCACCACGCGCCTGCGCCTGGTGGTCGCCGACCAGGGCGCGGTCGACGAGCCGGCGCTGAAGGCGCTGGGCGCCCGCGGCCTGATCCGGCCCTCGCCGCGCGACCTGCAGGTGGTGATCGGTCCCACGGCGGACAACCTGGCGCGGGAAATGCGGGAGGCGCTGGGCGCCCCCGCCGCCCTCGCCCCCACCCACGCGGCTTCGACGGCGTCCGCCGCCGCCGGCGCGCCGCCGGACACCGTGCTGGCCGGCGCCCTGCTCGCGGCGCTCGGCGGCGCGGAGAACCTGACAGAGGCGTTCGCCTCCTGCAGCCGGCTCAGCCTGCACGTCGCCGACGACGCCAAGGTCAACGAGCCGGCGCTGCGCGCCCTGGCCGCGCGCGGGCTCGCCCGCCCAAAGCCGGGAACCCTGCACGTGCTGCTGGGGCCGGACGCCGAGCCGGCGCTGGCGGGGTTGAAGACCCTGTCTGCGGCGGTGGCCTGAGATGCGCGCCGCGCGCCTCGCCGTCATCGTCCTGGCCCTGGTCGCAGGCGCGGGTCACGCCCTGGCCGAGTCGGGCCTGCCGGCGGGCGCGGTGATCGCCTTCGTCCCCGGCACGGTGTGCGAAAAGCTGCCCGGCGGATGGAAGCGCTTCGCCGACGCCGACGGACGGGTGATCGTCGGCGCCATGCCCGGCGTGCCGGCCTCGGGTCCGCAGGCCGCCCTGCCGATCGAACCGCCGCCGCCGCCCCCAGCGCCCGGCGCGCCTCCGCCGATCGTGCTGAAGCCGCCGCCGGCGCCGCCGATCAACCCGCCGGACTACTGGGCGGCCAACCCCAGCCTGGCGCCCGGGATGATCCCGCGCCAGACGCTGGCCGGCGCCGGCCAGATCGTGGTGACCGCGCCCGTGGTGAGCGTGACGGCGCCTGTGGCGGCGAAGGGCGGGACGACCTATCGGCTCTACGGCTACCAGACGGCCCCGGCCCGTGAGCCCGGGGCGGAATCCCTGGCGGTGGGCTACGGGGCGCCCGGGACCGTGGGCAAGGACCCGCCGGACCCGATCCAGGTGGCCCCGCCGTTCGTGGCCCTGCCGCTGTGCGTGAAACAATAGCGCCCGGCGGCGCCCCGGCTCACGCCCCCAGCGACAGGATCTCCACCTCGTCGCCGGCGACCATGGCCGTCTCGCCGACCGCCTTGCCCAGCAGCGCCTTGGCCAGCGGCGAGACGTAGGACACCGAGCCCTGGGTGGGATCGGCCTCGTCCTCGCCGACGATGCGGAAGGTCTGCTGGCGGCCGTCCTCGCGCTCGAAAGTGACCTGGCCGCCGAACACCACGCGATCGGGGTCGGGGGGCGTCTCGACCAGCTGCGCCGAGGCCCGGCGGGCGCCGAAATAGCGCAGGTCGCGGGTCGCCCGCGCCATGGCGGTGCGATCGTCCTGCACGTCGCCGGCCGCCTGGGCGGCGTGATAGGCGGCGCGCGCCTCCGCCAGGCCCGCCTCCAGGGCGGCAAGGCCGCTGGCGGTGACCAGGTTGGGGTGGGGCGAGATCGGACGGTCGGGCAGGTCGGCGGCGGTCGATTCCAGATCGCCTTCCTTGGTGAAGGCGACGCTCATCGGGCGCGTCCTTGGCTGTGCAATCCGTTGACGGACATGGGCTGGCTCATGGTCGTAGAAGCGGTGGCGCGGCGCTGGGGTTTCCCGCCGGGAGCGAAGATCATCCGGATAACGCGCAAAGTGATCACGGCGCGGGAAGGTCGGTGGCGCACAGCCAGCAATCCTCCCCGCCGATGGGCATGCCGGGCGGCGGCGAGACGTGCCGCGCCTTGTCGGCCTCGGCCAGCGCCTTGAGCCGCGCCGGGTCGGCGAGGATGGCCGCGAAGTCGCGGGCCTGGGCGCCGGCCGGCCCAGCCGCCCCCTTCAGGCGCCGGCCAAGCTCGTCCAGGCCGGCGCGGATGTCCGCTGCCGCCGCGGGCGACAGCGCGCCGTCCTGCAGGTCGCGCGCCAGCCAGACGATCAGCCGCGCCTGCACCCGATGCCGGATCAGCGCCTCGCGGCCCGTGGCCTTGCGCGCCGGGAAGGCGGCGTCCGTGGTCTTGCGGATCAGTTCGCCCAGCGCCAGCTGGCTGGTGTCGCGCGCCCCCAGGTCCTCGACCCGGTTCAGCCGCTGCACGTCGAACAGGTCGCCGAAGGTGATGTCCGCGGCCGCCTCCACCGCCGTCGACAGGTCGAACACCGGGGTTTCCGACTTGCCGAACACCTCGATGTCCCAGGCCTTGTCGCGATCGCTGTAGCCGCCGGCCGACAGCAGGGCGATCAGCGGGTCCGGCAGGTCCAGGGCCGCCGGCTCCAGGGTCGCCATCAGCGCGTCCGCGGCCTGGCGCTGGCGCACGCCCGCCACCGGCCGGGAGACCGGGCCGCTGTCGCCGGCGACCGGGTAGTCGAAGTCCACGCCGCCCACCAGCTTGGCCGCCGCATCCACCTCGTAGCGGTGGAACAGGTAGATCGGCACGACGATGCGCTTCAGGTCCGCCACCGGCGCGCCGGGCGGCAGGTTGCGTAGCCCGAAGCGGTCCAGGGCGATGCGGCGCACCGCCATCACATGCGCCAGCCCGGCGATCGCGTCGGGTCCATCGTCCCACAGGGCGCCCGCCGGATTGGCGGCGTGGGCCGGACGGGCGTCGTCGTCGGAGACGAACTTCAGCCCCTGGGCGTAGCCCTCGCGCACGATGCGGTCGAGGCGCGCCTGCTGGTCCTCGCCGGGCGGGGCCTGGTCGTACAGCCAGCGGATCGCGAAGCGGTCCCAGGCGCCGATGCCCACCTTGTAGGCGTCGGAGAAGTCCAGCCGGTCGCCGTCGATCTTCACCCGCGGCGGCGGGTAGTCCATCACCGACTCCCGGTCACCGAAGGCGCTGCCGGCGAAATTGTGCTCCAGGCCCAGGGCGTGGCCGCTCTCGTGCACCCCCAGCTGGCGGATCCGCATCAGCGCCACCCGCACCGGGTCGTCCTGCGCCCCGGTTCCGGTCCTGTCGGCGCCCACCAGCCCCTCGAAGATCAGCCGGTCCTGGCGCACCCGCAGCGAGCCCAGAAGCACCGCGCCCTTGATGATCTCGCCGGTGCGCGGGTCGAAGATGTTCTCGCCGTACGACCAGCCGCGGCTCTGCCGGTGCACCCAGTTGATCACGTTGTAGCGGGCGTCCAGCGGACTGACCCCCTCGGGTAGCACCTCCACGCGGAAGGCGTCGACGTAGCCGGCGGCCTCGAACGCCTGCGACCACCACGACGCCCCCTCGACCAGGGCCGAGCGGATCGGTTCGGGCGCGCTGCGGTCGACATAGAAGACGATCGGCTTCTTGACCCGTGAGCGCGGCGCCGAGGGGTCGAGCTTTTCCAGCCGGAAGCGGTGCGCCAGGCGGATCACCACGGGCTTGTCCAGCGGCGCGCTGTAGTCGTCGACGACGCTGGCGAAGGCGCCCGTGCGCGGGTCGGCCAGGCGCGGCGTGTAGCCGGGCTCGGGCAGCTTGATCAGCGAGTGGTGCTCCACCAGGGTCATCTGGTGCGCCGCCGGGGTGATGCCGGTGACCTCGTCGCCGGGCTCGTCGCTGACGAAGGTCTGGTGCGCCTCGAACTCCAGGTTCTCGGGGAAGGCCAGGGTCTCGCCGACGTCGGGATAGCTGAGGCTGGCGTCGACGTGGAACGCGCCCTGCCTGGCCGCCTTCAGCCGGTCCGCCACGCCGAACCCGTCGCGGATCAGGAAGCTGGAGGCGTCGACCAGCAGCGTGCCGTCCGCGCCTTCGGCGACGATGTCGCCGGACCAGATCGTCGAGCTGGCGAAGGAGTCGCGCACCGCCCGCACCTCGTCCGGTGAGCCGTGCGTCGCCTGGAAGCCGTAGTTCTCCAGGTTGGCGAACACCCGCTTGCCGGCGCGCTGGAAGGCCAGAACCTGGGTCTGCGCGCCGGCGTCGGACCGGTCCAGGCCGACGGGGGCCGAGCCGAGCCCTTCGCGCAGATAGGCCTGGTAGAGGAACCGGCCATAGGTCCCCTCGCCGCCGCCCGGCTTCAGCGCCAGCAGCACCCGCCCGCCCTTGCGGTCGAGATAGACGCTGAGCAGGCCGTCCTTGCGCTCCAGGCCGGCGGTCGCCGCGCCGAACGCGTCGGCGGTCGCGGGAGGCCTGGCCGGAACCTGCGCCGCGCCGGCCGTCGCCAGACCCAGCGCCGCCGTCATCGCCATCGTCGCCAGCGCGCGCCTCAGCATGTCCGCCCCCTGATGCAACCCCGAAGCCGCCGACCCTAGAGGAGGCCGCGGGCGGACGCCACGTCGCCCTTGCCTTCCCGCGTGAGGCGGACGAGGCTTGCGCGCAAAACGGGAGGGGAGCCGCCATGAGACTGGCGTTGCGCATCGTCGGCTGGGGCGCGCTGGCCGTCGTCGGCCTGCTGGTCGTCGGCTGGTTCGCCCTGCAGCGGCCGGACATTCCCTGGGCCCAGCTCGAGGCGCGCTACGCCAACGCCCAGTCGCGGTTCATGGACCTGCCGGGCGGCCTGCGCGTGCACTATCGCGATCAGGGCAGGCCGGACGGGCCGACCCTGGTGCTGGTGCATGGCTTCTCGGCCTCGCTGCATGCCTGGGAGCCCTGGGTGCAGCGGCTGGGCGGTCAGTACCGGATCATCACCCTCGACCTGCCGGGCCACGGCCTGACCCGCGCGCCGGCCGACTACCAGCCTTCGCCTGACGCCAACGCCGACCTGGTCGACGCCGTGGCCGAGCGGCTGCATGCCGGGACCTATGTCATCGGCGGCAATTCCATGGGCGGCGGGGTCGCCTGGGACCTGGCGCTGCGCCATCCCGACCATGTGCGCGCCCTGGTGCTGGTGGACGCCGCCGGCTTCCCTCTGCCGCGCACCGGGCGGGAGCGGCCGATCCCGATCTTCGCCATCCTGGCCAACCCGGTTGGACGGGCGCTGATCCGCAACATCGACACCCGCGGCCTGGCCGAGAACGGCCTGAAGGCGGCCTATGTCGATCCGAAGCTGGTCACGCCCGCGCTGGTCGACCGCTACGTGCTCCTGTCGCGCGCGCCCGGCCACCGTGACCTGCTGCTGCGCGGCCAGTCGCAGCCGCGCCGTCCCGTCACCGCGGCGACGTTCGCGGCGATCCACGTCCCGACCCTGGTGATGCATGGCGAGAAGGACGCGCTGATCCCCTTCGCCGCCGGCCAGGGCTTCGCGCGGGCCATCCCGGGCGCCCGCCTGATCGCCTATCCAGGCGTCGGCCACGTACCGATGGAGCAGATCCCCGACCGCTCCGCCGCCGACCTCGACGCCTTCCTGAAAGCCTTGCCGGCAAAGCCTTAGAGCCGCGCCGGAAAGCGCCGCGCCGGAACCGGCGACATGGCGCGTGAACTGTGCTCTTAGCGCAGCCAAAGCATCGGAGGACGGCATGGCGGAACGGGATCTTGCGGCCTTGCAGGCGGCGGCGCGGACCGCCTGGCTCTACGCCCTGCCGCTGGTCGAGATCGCCAACACCCGCCAGCGCGGCCTGTCGGTGGGCTCGCGGATGAACGTCTTCGGCCACATGCGCAACCTGGCCAACCACACCTCGCGCGCGGTGACCACGCCCAACAACGACACCTTCTATTCCACCGCCCAGGTGGACCTGTCGCAGGGCCCGGTCAGCTTCACCCTGCCACCGTCGGGCGAGCGCTACCTGTCGCTGGCGCTGATGGACGCCTATTCCAACAACTTCGCCATCCTCGGCACGCGCACCACCGGCGGCGAGGGCGGGACCTTCACCCTGGTCGGGCCGAACGACGCCGCCGAAGGGCCCAACGTGGTCCGCTCACCCACCCGCCAGGTCTGGGCCCTGGCCCGCATCCTGGTGGACGGTCCACACGACATCGACGCCGCCAAGTCGGTGCAGACCGGCGTCTCCATGCAGGGCCCCGCGGTGGAGCCGCCCGCCGCTCCGCCGCACCGTTCGGCGCCCTGGGGCGAGTACTTCGCCGGCGTCGCCCGGCTGATGGCCGACAATCCGCCGCCGGTCACCGACCGCGCGGTGCTGAAGGTCATGGCCCCGCTGGGCCTGGAGGCCTTCGACCCCGGCCGGTTCTCGCCGGCGGAGGCAGCGGCGATCGAGGCCGGCGTCGCCGAGGCGCGCGCCGACGCCCGCAAGGGCGGCCTGGGCGGCGGCCACTATGTCGAAGGCTGGTCGTACCCGGCCGCGCGACTCGGCGACTTCGGGCAGGACTACGTCTACCGCGCCGCCGTCGCTCTGTCGGGCCTGGCGGCCCTGCCGCCGGTGGAGGCGATGTACATGCGCGCCGAGGGGCCGCTGCCGCGCGACCTGTTCGATGGCGCCGAGGCCTGGCGGCTGCACTTCCCGGCGGACCGGCTGCTGCCGGTGAATTCGTTCTGGTCGCTCAGCCTGTACGAGGCGACGCCCGACGGCCAGTTCTTCTTCACCGACAACCCGCTGGACCGCTACGCCATCGGCGATCGCACCCCAGGCCTGCAGACCAATGCCGACGGCTCGCTGGACATCTGGATCGGCCACGCCGACCCCGGGGAGGACCGCCGCGGCAACTGGCTGCCGGCCCCCGCCGGCCCCTTCGCCCTGTTCATGCGGGCCTATCTGCCCAAGCCGGAGCTGCTGGACGGCCGCTACCGCCTGCCCCCCATCGAGAAGGTCTGACCATGGCCCGCCCGCCCGAAGGCTTCTCCCGGCCCGCCGGCTTCCGCTTCCCGCGCTGGGCGGTGGTCAGCGTGGTCGGCGCGGGGATCATCATCGTGCTGGGCCTGTCGCTGTACGACCGGTTTCTGAACGTGCGCGACGCCACCCAGGAGAGCCAGGCCAGCGCCATCGCCGGACCGCCCTGCCCGTCGATCAGCCACGACGCCGTGCTTCGCGACGGGCTGGAGGTCCGCTACGCCACCGACTTCAATGGCCTCAGTTTCGGCCGGCGCTTCGGCGAGGTGTCCTGCTCCGAGGTGGCGGCCAAGGGCGGCCTGGGGATGCGCTCGTACCCGGTCTGCCAGTTCAGCGGCCCCGACGTGGTCTCGGTGAAGACCGCCGCGGGCCAGCTCTATTTCCGGCCCGGCGTCGGGCGAAAGGCCAGCATCGTGGTGCAGAACGGCGCCCCGCGCTGCGTGATGGCGGCGCCCGACTGGTCCTGACGCCCCGTGGGCGACGCGACATGACGTAAGGGCGCCCGGCGTGCTACTGGCCCGCCTCCGACCCGGTTTCAGGAGCGTCCGTGGCCACCGTCAGCGTGTTCGACCTGTTCAAGCTGGGCGTCGGCCCGTCGAGCAGCCACACCATGGGTCCGATGACCGCCGCCGGACGCTTCGTCGACTGGCTGAGGACGAACGGACGGCTCGACCGGGTCCATCGCATCGAGGTCACCCTCTATGCCTCTCTGGCGCTCACTGGCCGGGGCCACGCCACCGACCGCGCGGTGATCCTGGGCCTGGCCGGGTTCGTGCCCGCCAGCCTGGACCCGGACGCCGGCGAGGCGGTGCTGGCGGCCATCGCCCGCGAGGGCCGGCTGGCGCTGGGCGGCGTGCGCGAGATCGCCTTCGACGCGGCCCGCGACCTGGTCTGGGCGGGTCGCGAGCGGCTGCCGCAACATCCCAACGCCCTGACCTTCGCCGCCTTCGACGCCGCGGGGGGCGAGCTCGGCCGCCGGGCCTATTTCTCCATCGGCGGCGGCTTCGTGCGCGACGAGGACGAGATCGGCCGCAACGACCCGGACGAGGCGACGGACCCGTCGCCGTACGCCTTCGAGTCGGCCGAGAGCCTGCTGGCCCAGGCGGATGCGGCCGGGCTGACGATCGCCGGCCTGATGCTGGCCAACGAGTGCGCCCTGCGCCCGGAGGCCGAGGTCAGGGCCGGACTGGACGCGGTGTTCGAGGCGATGGAGGCCTGCATTGAACGCGGCCTGCGCCAGGACGGCCGCCTACCGGGCGGGCTGGAGGTCAAGCGGCGGGCGCGGCAGCTGCATTCGTCGATCATGGCCAAGGTCGAGCGGCAGATCGCCGATCCCCTGGCGGCGATGGACTGGGTCAACCTCTGGGCGCTGGCAGTGAACGAGGAGAACGCCGCGGGCGGCCGGGTGGTCACGGCGCCGACCAATGGCGCGGCCGGCATCGTGCCGGCGGTGCTGCGCTTCTACGACCGCTTCCACAACGGCTCGCGCGAGGCGCGGCACGCCTTCCTGCTGACCGCGGCGGCGATCGGCGCCCTGTACAAGCGCAACGCCTCGATCTCCGGCGCCGAGGTCGGCTGCCAGGGCGAGGTCGGCGTCGCCTGTTCGATGGCGGCCGCGGGCCTGGCCGCCGCCATGGGCGCCACCAACGCCCAGATCGAGAACGCCGCCGAGATCGGCATGGAGCACAACCTCGGCCTGACCTGCGACCCGATCGGCGGCCTGGTGCAGATCCCGTGCATCGAGCGCAACGCCATGGGCGCGATCAAGGCGATCGACGCCGCCCGCCTGGCGCTGCTGGGCGACGGCCAGCACTCGGTGAGCCTGGACAAGGTCATCGCCACCATGAAGCGCACCGGCGCCGACATGAACGAGATCTACAAGGAGACCTCGCTGGGCGGGCTGGCGGTGGACGCCGACCTGGCCGTCAATCGCGTGGAGTGCTGAGACAGCCGCCCCCGCCCGCCCTGGCGATCAGCGCCGCCCGTCCGATCCGCAGATCGCGGCCGTCGCGGCGAGTCGGGTAGGGCGTCTCCCCCTTCAGCCCGCGCCAGAGCGCCAGGTTGTAGGCGGCGGTGTCCAGGTGGTCCTCGCGGGTGAAGTCCTGGCCGGCCATGGCCGCGGCCCAATAGGCCCCGGAGCGCGCCGGGCAGGCCTGCGCCGCGCCGGCCGGGGCGGGGGGCAGGGGCAGGCGGGTGGCGCGCAGCACCGCCGGAACCTGGGCGTCGAAGCGCCAGTCCGGCCGGCGGATGTCGAACAGGTCGCTCATCGGCTCGGCCAGGGCGTCGTTCAGCCCCATCGGCGACAGCCCCAGCACCGCCTCGATGGTGCGCACGAGGCTGACAGTGTCGTGGCGCGCGGAGATCACCGCGCCATGCTTCACGTAGGGACCGGCGACGAAGGCGATGGAGCGGTGGGCGTCGACGTGGTCGGGCCCGTCCTGGGCGTCGTCCTCGACGATGAAGATCAGGGTGTCCGCGGCGAACCGGCTCTGCGCCACCTTCTGCACCAGCAGCCCGACCGCGTAGTCGTTGTCGGCCAGCTCGGTCTCCACCGAGTTGATCCCGTCGATGCCTTCGGCGAAGCTGCCGGTGTGGTCGTGCGGCAGGCGCACCAGCATCAACCCCGGCGCCTGGCCAGAGGCCGCGAAGCCGTCGAACTCCCGCGACCATTCCTGGAACCGCCAGTAGTCGGGAAACGCCTGGTCGAAGCCGCGGAAATAGGGATCGGTGATCGCCATCAGCGCCGTCTTGGCGGGGGTGAACACCTTCAGCCCGCTCTTCCACGGCTCGCGCTCGAGCGGGATGCGCACCGCCGGGTCGGCGGCCTCGTAGCGCCGCAGGTCGCCGTAGAAGCCCCAGTTGCGGACGCTGACGCCCGCCTTCAGGGCGGCGTCCCAGATGTAGCCCCGGCCCTCGGCGCCGTCCGGCCCGTCGGGGGCGGCCACGTCCCGCGCCCCGGGCAGGACGTCAGGGTCCTCCGGTCCCATCGGGTTGGCGGCATGGCGCTCGGCGCTGCTCGTCAGCCCCATGTTGAGGTTCCGGTTGTTGCCTTCCTCGTCGTACTGCAGGCCCCGCTCGGCGTAGTTCACCGGCGCCTCGCGCTCGACGAAGTCGGTGGTGCGGGCCGCGGTGGTCCAGTTCCAGCCGGTGTTGCTGCTCTCGCCGCTGTCGAAGAAGGCGTCGAGGTCGACGAACTGCCGCGCCAGGGCGTGCTGGTTGGGCGTCAGCGCCCGGCCGAACACGGCCAGCCGGGGGTCGCCGTTCCCCACCTCCAGGTCGCCCAGCACCTGGTCGTAGGTGCGGTTCTCCTTCACTACATAGATCACGTGATGGATGTGCTGGCGCAGGAAGGCCATCACCGCATCGTCCGCGGGCGCCTGCAGCCGGGGCAGGTGATCGTTCTGCGCCACCTGCCGGGTCAGGGCGCCGAGCTGGGCCGGGGTGGGGGTGGGCAGGGCCAGGAAGCCGGCCTTCTCCCTTTGCCAGACGTACTCGTTCATCGACCGGCAAGGCGCGCGATCCGCCGCCTGGATCGACAGGTTGTTGCGGCAGTTGTCCGGCACGGGGCCCGGGACGCTCTTGCCGTTGACCACGAAAATCCGCCGACCGTCCGGCCGCATCGCCACCGCCGTCGGATACCAGCCCGTCGGGATCAGCCCGACCACCGCCGACCCGCCGGCGCGGGCGTCGTCCCCATCCCGATCCCCATCGTCATCCCCGTCGCCGTCCGGGTCCTCGCGCCTCGCCGGCGCGGCTCCGGAGGCGCGGGCGTCCAGGGCGATCACCGCCACGGCGTTCTCGCCGCCGTTGCTGACCAGCAGGGTCCGGCCGTCGGGGGACAGGGCGAGCGCGTTGGAGCCGGCGCCGCCGAGCGCCGTGCGGCCCAGCATCGCGGCCGGCGCGGCCGTGGCGATGTGCTCGATCACCCGTCCGGCCGTCGTGTCGATCACCGCGACGCCGTCGGTATTGTCCTGGGCGACGAACAGACGACCGTTGCGACCCGCCAGCAGCGCCACGGGCTGGCCCCGCATCCTCAGCCGCCGCCCGACCCGAATGGCGCCCGCGCCGACGTCGAGGGCGATCACCTCGCGGTCGCGCTCGCTGGTGACATAGGCGCGGCTGTCCGAGACCCAGGCGACCGCCCGAGGGAAGCTTCCGCCCGGCTTGCCGGCGCGCGCCGGATCGATCCGGCCGGGCCGCAGATCCTGCTCGACGACCGCGCCGGAGGCCAGGTCCACCAGGCTGACGGAGGCGTTCTGCAGATTGGCCACCAGCAGCCGCCGGCCATCCGGACTGACCGCCAGGCCCGCGGCCTCCGGCTTGACGTCCAGGCCGAGGCCGGCCGCATGACCCAGGTCGAAGGTCCGGCTCGCCCGCATGTCGCCCACCGGCCCGCGGAATTCCTGCACCCGGTCGTCCACCCCACCCGAGGCGTAGAGGGCGCCCCCGTCCCTCGCCCAGGCCAGGCCCAGGAAGCTGTTCGGCAGGGTCAGGGCCTGGCGCTGAACCGGCGCGGGACCGGCGACGTCGAACAGGAACACGTACTCGTTCGACTGGCTGGCGATGGTCTTGCCGTCGGCGCCGAACCTGCGGTTGTAGCCGCTGGTCAGGATCGCCAGGGTGCGGCCGTCCGGCGACAGGGCCATGGCCGACGCCTGGCCGGCGGTGAAGTCAGGGGCGTCGGGCAGGTGCGGGTTCAGCGCCTGGAACACCGCGCCGGGCGCGGCCAGCGGCGTGATCGCCTGGCCGGTGGCGACGATCTGCGGCGCGGCCGCCGCCGCTGGCGGGCGCCTGTGCCCGGCAGCCATCCCCGGACCGCTCGCCGTCACTGCCAGCGCCGCCGCCAGCACCATGCTTCGCCCGGCGATCCGCATGCCACACCTCCGCTCGTCCGATGACGGAGGCTATGGCGCCTCTATGTCACACGCCGGTGACGGCCGGCGCCGTGGCCATCCCGCGCAGCAGCCCGCCCAGGATCGCCAGGCCGCGTTCGGCG
Source organism: Caulobacter sp. KR2-114 (assembly GCF_049446115.1). NCBI lineage: Bacteria > Pseudomonadati > Pseudomonadota > Alphaproteobacteria > Caulobacterales > Caulobacteraceae > Caulobacter > Caulobacter sp. KR2-114. The sequence goes on along the minus strand of NZ_JBMSEC010000004.1, from coordinate 249,526 downwards.
TCGGCCGGGTCGGCGGCGCTGAAGTTCAGGCGGATGGCCGGGCTTTCGCCTTCCTCGGCCAGGAAGTGCTCGCCGGGGGTGAACAGCACGCCGCGCGGCAGGGCCAGGTCCAGCAGCGCCTGCGGCTTGACCCCATTCCTCAGGGTGACCCAGAAGAACAGGCCGCCCGGCGGGACCTGCCAGTCGGCGAGGCCGCCGAGATGCTTTTCCAGCGCCGCGGCGAACAGGTCCCGCTTACGTTTGTACCCGGCGACGATCCGCGCCACCCGCGCCGGACGGCCGGGGTCCTTGAGGTACTGCAGCACCGTCCACTGGCTGAGGCGGTTGGAGTGCAGGTCCGAGGCCTGTTTCAGGCGGGTCAGAGGGGTGAACAGGTCCTCCGAGGCGGCCAGGAAGCCCAGCCGCAGGCCCGGCGCCACGGTCTTGGAGAACGAGCTCTGGTAGATCCACGACGCGCGCCTGACCTGGGCGCAGGCCGGCTGGCGGTCGCAAGGCTCGTAGGCCAGGTCGCGGTAGGGATCATCCTCGAACAGGATCACGTCGTGGGCGTCGCAGGCCGCCGCGAGGCGGGCGCGCTCGGCGGCCGTCCAGCACTCGCCGGTGGGGTTCTGGAAGGTGGGCGTGACATAGGCGATGGCGGGCGGGTCCTGCGACCACCCCTTCGCCGGATCGTCGCGGCGCATCAGCCGGAAGTCGGCGCCGAAGAAGCGGAACACCTGCAGGGCGGCCAGGTAGGACGGCGATTCCACCGCCACGCCCGTGCCGCGATCCACCACCAGCTTGGCGGCCAGGTCGATGCCCTGTTGCGAGCCTGACAGCAGCAGGATCCGCTCGGGCGGGCAGGGCAGGCCGATGGCGGCCAGCTCACCGGCGATCGCCTCGCGCAGGTCGCGCTCGCCTTCGGTGGGGCCGTACTGCAGCAGCTCGCGCGGCGGCGGCGGCAGGGCCAGGTCGGCGAAGCTCTCGAAGTCCGGCAGGCCGCCGGCGAAGGAGATCACCTCGGGCCGCTGCGAGGCCTCCAGCATGGCGCGCACCGGCGAGGCGCGCAGGTCTGCGGTTCGCTCGGACAGGCGCGGCATGGCTTCCTCCCACCAGATCGGCTTGGCTATCGTGTCAATCGTATTGACCTATCGACAGGCTAGGAGCGCGCCCCTATCGTGTCAACATGGTTGACCTAAAGCGCCAGGGCGATCTGCACGACGCCATCGAGCTGATGTACTTCGCCTATCGCGGCTTCACCGACCGGCCGGACCGGATCCTGGAGCGCCGGGGCCTGGGGCGCACGCACCACAGGATCCTGTATTTCATCGGCCGCCGGCCGGACATTTCCGTGCGCGGGCTGCTGGAGCTGCTGGCGGTCAGCAAGCAGGCCCTGAACGCCCCGCTGCGCCAGCTGATGGAGATGCATCTGGTGGCCGCGGTCGCGGGGGCCCAGGATCGCCGCGTGAAGAACCTGCGCCTGACGGCCGAGGGCGAGCGGCTGGAGGCCGAACTCAGCGGCGCCCAGACCCGCCACCTGCAGGCCGCGTTCGAGGCGGCCGGCGGCGAGGCGGAAGCGGGGTGGCGACGGGTGATGCAGGCGCTGGCCGGCGCCTGAACGGCCCCCTCAGGGCGTCAGCCAGACGAACACCGCCCCCAGGACCGCGAGGCTGGCCGCGGTCAGGGCCAGGCTGGTGCGCAGGCGAAAGCGCAGGCTGAAGAACAGCACGTAGCCGATCAGCGACATGGCGCAAACCAGGACGGCGGTGACGTCGATCACCGCGCGCCAGGCCAGGGAGGCGTTCTTGCCCCGGTGCAGGTCGCCGATCACGCTGAGCGGCGTCGCCCGCTCGACGGTGACGTCGGCGTGGCCCGTGGTCAGGTCGACGACGGCGGTGGACGAGCCCTTCACCCCCTCGAACCTCAGGTTGGCCTGGCCGTCGTCGACCTCGCCGCTGCGATAGGCGCCGACCAGCGTCGTGCGGCCGGCGATATAGGCCGCCAGGTCGGCGTTCGGGTCTCGCTGGGCGCGGGACCGCGCCAGCACGGCGGCGGGTATGGTCAGCGTCGTCTCCCGCTCCTGGCCGCGTCCGGCCAGCCAGTCGGGGTGGTCCAGCAGCAGGCCGGTGACGGAAAAGAACATCAGCGCCAGGAAGGCGAAGGCCGACAGATAGGCGTGCAGCATCCGGCTCAGGCGATAGAAGGCGCCGCGGTCGAAGCGCGCCGGCTTCGCCTTCGTTCGCGCGCTCACGCGCCGCTGGTCCGTGCGCTCGGCGACGCTCATGCCGGGCCGAACCGCAGGTCCACGGGACCCATCTCGTCCTTCGCCGGCAGGGATTTCGCGCCCCGGGCGCCGAAGTCCAGGTCGATGGTCTGGTAGGTGTGGCCGCCCTTCTCGCGGGCGCTCTCGATGTGCAGGATATACTTGCCCGCCGCAGCGGGCCGGCCGGCCTCGTCCTTGCCGTCCCAGTGCACGGTGTAGCGGCCGGGCAGACGGGTCGGACGGCCGACGGTGTCGAGCACCTGCGGCGCCAGCCGGCCATAGCGGCGCCACCAGACGTAATTCTCGGGCGCCCACTTGGGCTTGGCGCCCAGCACCAGCAGGGTGCGCACCAGCTGGCGGTTGGCGTCGGTGATCCACATCACGACGTAAGGGGCGTGATACGGCTCGGCGTCCAGCCGGGGCACCGTGTAGCCGATATCCAGGCTCAGCCCCTTCGCCGCCACGGCGGGCGCAGCGGCCGAAGCCGAGGCCGCGAAGCTGGCGCGGACGAGCCGGGGCTGTTCCAGCTGCGACCATCCGCTGGAGCGGTGTTCGGTTCCGTCGTCGGCGACGATCAGGGCGTCGACGCCGGGGGTGCGGTCGGCCAGGGCCAGCGCCTGGCGCGGAGCCATCACCATGAAGGCGGTGGCCAGGGCGTCGGCGCAGGTGGCGGTCGGCGCCGTCACCGCGGCGCTGCGCACCGCCGTCACCGGCCGGCGCGTCGCCGGGTCCAGCGTCTCGGCCAGGCGCCGTCCGTCGACGGACAGGTCCCGCTGCCCGCGGCCGCTCACCGCCAGGGCGCGGTCGGCGAGGCGCAGCTGCCGGGCGGGAACCAGGTTGTCGGCCTCGCCGCAGGCGGCCACGCCCACCCGCCAGCCCTCCGCCGACGGTGCGCGGCCCCAGCAGCGCAGGTCGCCGCCGATGTCCACCAGCAGGCCCTGCACATGCGGACCGGAGCGCCGCGCGGCCTCCAGCGCCCGGTCGATCACATAGCCCTTGGCGAGCCCGTCGACGGTCAGCGCCTGGCCCTCGCCGCGCGCGATCACGCCATCTGTCCCGAAGGCGATCGGCTGCCGCGTGGCCGGCCATGCCGCCGCCGCGGAGTCACCCCCGCGCAGCCGCGCCAGGGGTTCGCCCAGCCGGCAGTCGAAGGCGCCGTTGGTGGCCGCGCGCCAGGCCTCGCACTGGTCCAGAACGGCCCGAAGGTCGGCTGAGGCGCACACCGACCCGGCGCGGTTCAGCCGCGACAGCTCGCTGTCGGGGCGCCAGGCGGACAGGATCGGCTCCAACCGGTCGATCTCCCGGCGCGCGGCCGTGAAGGCCATCAGGGCGGTCGCCTCGTCGGGGGCGATCACGGCCAGATCAAGGGAGGTTCCCAGCACATGGTCGACGTGGAAGCGGAAGGTCCCGGCCTCGGCCGCCGCAGGCTCGGCGAGGGCGGCGGCGGAGACGGCGGCGCTGGCCAGAAGCCAGGGGAGGGGCGAACGCGACATGGGCACTCTTATCGGGTGACTTCGAAGGTGAGGCTGTAGGTGTAGGACCGCGCCGCCGGCGGCTCGCCGGGCGCCGGCCGGACCGCCGGATACTGGGTGGTCAGGAGGTAGACGCCGGGCAGGCTGAAGCCCACCTGGCCCTTGCCCTCTGCGTCGGTCTTCAGCTGCACGGCGATGCGGCGCTCGTCATAGACGTTGCCCGACCGGTAGACGCTGATCGCCGCGTTCGGCACGGGCCGGCCGTCGACCAGCAGCTGGAAGGCGAAGCCCTGGTCGACGTAGATGGCGTTCGGATGGGTGATCGGCTTCAGCTCGAAACCCTGGCCGGTGGTCTTCAGCGCCGCCTCGGTCGGGGCGCCCCTGGAGACGTAGGTCTCGACCAGCATCACCTGTTCGGCCGTGCGGGTCTCGGCGCCGGCGGGCACGTCGGCCGCGGCGATGGAACCGGGCGGGCCCTGCGGCGCCGCGCCGGCGGGATGGCCGGCCTCGCCGCTCCGTTCTCCCTCGCCGCCGCGTGCGGCGCGGACCATCAGCCACCGGCCGCCGACGTTGGCGTAGGTCGATCTGCGCACAGCATAGGGGCCCGTGGAGAAGCGGTAGGTGCCGGGCTGGTCCAGCGCCGCCTCGATCAGGGTCACGTCCTTCAGCGCCGCGCTCGGCTTCAGCGCGGCGATCTCGCCGGAGGGCAAGGTCTCCACGAGCGCGGAGGTGTTCAGGGCGACGTCGGGGTTGAAGTAGTCGTCCTCGGTCAGGGCCCCCTGCAGGGTCACCCGCGGCCGCTCGGCGTCGAAGGCGTTGGGCAGCAGATAGGGCGTGTGCGCAGCCGCGGGCGCCGCGCCGCCGACCGCCGCGAGCAGGACCAGGATGTGAAGGCGCATCGGATTCCTCAGGCTGCATTCGAGGGCTTTCCTATTGCAAGCCATTCGCAATCGCAAGTACTGCCGACGGGTCGGGCGCGCCATGTCCCAGGATCCGAGCCAAGGCCGCATGCCCGGGCGCCGCCTTCGGCGCCTGTCACTCGCGCGGCAATTGTTCTATCCAGGCGGGAGGCGCGCCGAGGGGCGCCGCGGCGCGGTCCCCGGCTCCCGGCGGGCGCGTCGCCATGGTCTGGGGGGCGTATGCGTCTGCTGTTCTGTTGCCTGCTGGCCGCCGCCCTGGCGGGTTGCGAGAGCCTGCCGCACGACGGTCCGACGCCGCGCGTTGTCGAGCGGGCGGCGGCGGGGCCTTCGCAAGGGCGTTTCGGCCTTGTCGACCTGGACTACCGGGCCGCGGACATCGTCGCCAACACGCCCTTGCCGGCGCCGTCCGGGCTCAGCGCCGCGGGCAGCGACGCGCCCAACGATCGCATCGCCGCCGGCGACGTGCTGTCCGTGTCGATCTTCGAGCCGGGCGGCATGGGGGTGTTCGCCGAGCGGAACGGCGCCGCCGCCGCTCCGGGCGCGCTGCCGCACGTGACGGTCGACGCCGATGGCCGCATCGCCGTGCCCTATGCCGGGGCCGTGACGGTGGCGGGCCTGACGCCGCCGCAGGGCGCTGCGGCGATCCGGCAGGCGCTGCGGGGACGCGCCTACGACCCTCAGGTTCTGCTCAGCGTCGTCAGCAGCCTGGCCAACTCCGTGTCGGTGATCGGCGAAGTGCGCCAGGCCGGTCGTTTCCCCATCTCGGCCAACAACGATCGGCTGCTCGACGCCCTGGCCAGCGCGGGCGGTCCGACGCGTCCGCCGGCTGACGTCCAGGTCGTGCTGGCCCGCGGCTCGGCAAGCGCCAGCGTCTCCCTGGCCGTGCTGATGCGCCAGCCGGCGCAGAACGTTCGCCTGGCGCCCGGCGACCAGGTGAGGCTGCTCTACGCCCCGCGCAAGTTCAGCACCTTCGGCGCGCTGGGCCGCAGCGAGCAGGTCACCGTCGAGGACGAGACCCTCTCCCTGGCGGGGGCGCTCAGCCGCGCCGGCGGGCTGGACACCAACTCCGCCAACGCCTCGGCCGTGATGGTCTTCCGCTTCGAACGGCCCGACGTCGCCCAGCGCCTCGGCGTGTCCCTGCCGCCGACCGCCAAGGGGGTGCCGATCGTCTATCGGCTCAACCTGCGGCAGGCGGACGGTTACCTGATCGCCTCTACGTTTCCCATCCAGGCGGACGACATGGTCTACGTGCCGCGGTCCGATGCATCAGAAGCCAAAAAGTTTCTCGACCTCGTGAATATTGTTTCCGAGGTGACATACAACGCGAGGGTGACAAGCGTTATTCACTAAATCGGCGTGCCGGACCTTGCGGTCGACGCCTCCTGCCGCCGCCTAGTCCTGAGGTCCGCGTGTCTTCGGTGTCGTCGTGAAGCTGTCCAGGGCGGAACTGGCGGCGTCTGATTCGGGTGCGAGATTCAGCCCGTTGGCCCCGCAGGGTCAGCATCCATGCCGCCATTTTCTGTTTGTCACGGCGCCCTTCGGCCCGTTCTCGCGGCTGCTGGCCAGCGACCTGCGCCGCGCCGGCGCCCGCTGCACGCGCGTGCTGCTGAACGGCGGCGACCTGGCGGACTGGGGACTGCGGCATGCGGCCCTGTACCGCGAGCGCCCGGAACGCTGGCCCGCCTGGATAGCGGATCTTCTGGCGCGCGAGGCGGTCACCGATCTGCTGGTTTTCGGCGACACGCACCCCTATTGCGTCGCGGCGATCCGCGAGGCCCAGCGCCAGGGGCTGGCGGTCCACGTGCTGGAGGAAGGCTACTTCCGGCCGCACTGGATCACGCTCGAGCGGGACGGGGTCAACGGCAACTCCCGCCTGCCGCGCGACCCGCAGGCCTACGGCCATCCGGCGCTGGACGACAGTGGCGCGCCGGCGGCGCCGATGAAGGCGGGCGCGGCGTCGCTGGCCGCGCGGATGTCCTGGTACTTTGTCGCGCTCTATCTGTGCTGGCCGCTGTTCCCGCATTTTCGCGCGCCCTACGCCTATTCTCCGCCAAGGCAGGCGGCGGCCCATGTGGCGAGGTTCCTGAGCCGGGTCGCCGGCCGTCGGCGGCCGGCGCGCGACGGCGGCCTGGCGCCCGGCTATTTCCTGGCGCTGCTGCAGCGCCCCGGCGACAGCCAGATCGTCCGGCACTCGCCGTTCAAGTCCGTGCGCCAGATGATCGAACGGTCGATGGCGAGCTTCGCCGACCATGCGCCCCCGGATGCGCGCCTGGTGTTCAAGGCCCATCCGCTGGACCACGGCATCGAGCCTCACCACAGCGTGATCGCCGCGGCCGCCCGGCGGCACGGCGTCGAGGACCGGGTGGCGTTCGTCGAGCATGGCGACCTGGAGGCGATGCTCGACGAGGCGGTCGGAGTGGTGGCGGTCAACTCCACGGCCGGGATCGCGGCCCTCAGCCGCGGCCGCGCGACGGTGGTCCTCGGGTCGGCGATCTACAACCTGCCGGGCCTGACGCACCAGTCCGGGCTCGACGCCTTCTGGTCGCGGCCCGAGGCGCCCGACATGGCGCTGTTCGAGCGGTTCCGGCGGGGGGTGATCGACCGCACCCAGGTCAACGGCGCCTACGCCAGCCGCGCAGGCGCCCGGCTGGCCGCTCGCGGCGTCTCCGTCCGGCTCCTCTCGCAGAACGCCTGACCCCGCCGCCGCCGCTCCACCCGGTCAAGGTCTCCGGGGCCGAGGCTCAGACAGTCGGGACGTTCAGACCCATCGCCCGGCCGACGAGGGCGAAGTGATCGTCCCAGCGCGGCGGCGCGAAGGGTCCCGGGGGCGCGGGCCGATCGATCGCCGCCTCGATCGCCTCCAGCCAGGCCGGGCCGTCGGTCGGGTCGACCAGGCGGGCGCCGATGGCCAGCTCGCGATGAGCCGGGATGTCGGAGGCCAGCACCGGCGTTCCCAGCGAGAGGGCCTCCAGCGTGGTGAAGTCGAACCCCTCGATCAGCGACGGGGCCAGCAAGGCCGTGGCCCCGCGCACCAGCGCGGCAAGTTCGTCGTCGTGCAGGTCGCTGACCTCGTGCACCCACCGCAGCACCGGCGGCGAGCGCTCGAGGTGGTCGACGACCGCCTCGTATTCCCAGCCGCGGCGGCCCACCAGCACGAGGCGCGGCGTGGCTTCGCCGCGGCGTTCGGCGAGGCGTCGCCAGAGGGTCAGCAGGAAGGCCAGGTTCTTGCGCGGCTCGATGGTGCCGACACAGACAAAATAGGGTCGCTCGGCGGTCGGCGCGCCGACGTCCGGCCGGAAGGCGTCTTCCACGCCCAGAGGCGCGACCTGGATGGGCGGCGCCGCGCGGCCTGTCTCGGCGGCGTAGTCGCGGATGTCCGAGGCGGTCGCCTCGGAATTGGCGATGATCAGGGCCGCATGCTCCAGGGCGGCATCCATCCGCACGACGTGGCGCGCGGCGGCGCCCGGGCCACAGAATTCGGGCCGGCGGATGGGGATCAGATCATGGATCATCACCACGCTGCGCACCCGGCGCGCGGCCAGCCGGCGCAGGAAGTCCGGCTGCTCGAGCCCGAAGTGGCAGACGTTGAGGTACGTCGAGCCCGCGGACGCCGCTCGCAGGCCGCCGGCAAGCATCGGGGCGCGCAGCAGCGCGCCGGCGTACCAGCCGGCCGACCGCAGGTTGGCGCCCCGGCGCCAGGCGTCGCGTCGCAGCGGGCGACCGCTGTCCGGCGCGGCCGCCAGGGCGGCTTTCAGCGCCCGCCACGCGGCGCTCTCCCCGCGCGGCGCGCCGACGCCCGGCATCGCCTCGTCGATCAGCCGGGCGAAGCGCGTGCGCCCCATCGGCGCGAGCGCGCCGCCGAGGCCCCAGACCGGCGCCAGGTCCACGTCGTTGCGACTCAGCAGCCACCGGCCGTAGGCCAGAGCCACGCGGTCGATGCCGGTGGGCGTCGCCCGGTTGGCCCGCAGCAGCAGGCGGCTGGCGTCGAACAGGAGTCTCGTCACGGCGCGCTCAGGCCACCGCCTCGTAGACCGCAGCCAGCCGTCGCTGGTGGTTCTCGGGGCTGAACACCAGCGCCCGCTCGCGCCCCCTGCGGGCAAGCTCGGTCCTCAGGTCGGCGTCGGCGTCCAGTGTCCGCAGGCCCTGGGTGATCGCATCGACGTCGTAGGGATCCACCAGCAGCGCGGCGTCGCCGGCAATCTCGGGCAAGGCCCCGCCCGTGGAGGCCAGCACCGGCGTGCCCAGCTGCATGGACTCCAGCACCGGCAGGCCGAACCCCTCGTACAGCGATGGGAACAGGGTCGCCCGCGCGCCCCGCACCAGGCTGACCAGCAGGCCCGGGGGCAGGTAGTCGTAGCGGCGGATGCGGTCCTGGCGGCGGATGGCGCCGTCGCGGATCGTGCGTACGACCACCAGGTCGTCGTAGAGCAGGCGGGTCTCGTCGCCGTCCAGCCACGCCTGGCCGCCGACGATCACCAGCGGGGTCGAGACGCCGCTGCTCAGGTGGGCCTCGATCAGCCGGGCCAGGTTCTTCTTCGGTTCAATGCCGCCGAAGAACAGGAAATACCCCTTCCAAGGCAGGCCGAAGACACCGGCCACCTGGCGTTCGACCTCCTCGTCGGGGCCTTGGCTGGCGGCGCCGTGCGGACGAACCGACTGGTAGGTGGTGGTGATGCGGTCTTCAGCGATCTTGAATGTCGAGAGGATGTCCCTCCGCGTGGTCTCCGACACCGTCACCACATGGTCGGCCCGCGCCAGGATCTCGCGGCACAGGTCGTGGAAGGCCGCCTTGCGGTCCAGCGTGGCGAACGGCAGGCGCAGGGGCACCAGGTCATGCACGGTGTAGACGTTGGCCGCATCCGCCGCGCGCAGCGGCAGGGGGCAGGTCCAGTGCGCGACGGCCGGGCCGCCCGAGCCGAAACGCAAGGGCGTCATGCGCCGCCACGTGACATGCGAGCGGTTGGCCCTGTGGAACACGTCCTGGCAGGCCCAGACCACCTCCGCCGGCGGCGCCTGGCCGGCGATGTGGTCGGTGATCACCAGGCCGTGGCGATCGACGCGGCGGGCCCGCCGTCCGGCGGGCGGACGCACCCAGTCCAGGGCCTTGAGCCAGCTCAGCGGGCCTTCGGTCGTCGCCGGGGCGTCGAACAGGGCGACCTCCGCCGGCAAATGCCCGCCGGTTCCCCCTTCCGGCCCGTAGAGCAGCTGGGTTTCGCCGCCTATCGCGGCTATTTCGGAAAGGAGATTCCGAGCATAGGTTGCAATGCCCGATCCCTTCTTCATTTGTATATTGAAGGCGTCGACGCAAATACCGATGCGTCTCAAGCAAGTCTCCTGAAATTGCGTTGACAGACTTGCTGCATCAGACGAGTTAGAAAAACGAGCGGTATTGCTAGTGGAAAACGTGACAATCGTAAAGCGAATGAATGGTCTGGTCTGCGTCGCCGCCGCGCGCGTGGCGGCCGGGGGACGCTGATGAGCGACAACGAAGGCGCCGCCGCGCTCGTGGCGAAGCTGACCGCGCGGCTCGACCGGCTCGACGAACGCTTCGACGCCCTGGAGCGGATGATCGGCGAGGTGCGCCAACTGGTCGGTCCGTTCGCCGTTCCGCTGGCGCCCGACCGCCTGCTGGTGCAGACGCTGCATGGCCTCAAGTTCATGGTCGATCCCACGGACCTGATCATGACGCCGCAGCTGGTCGTCTACCGGCAGTGGGAGCCCGACCTCTCGGCCTACCTCAACCGGACGCTGGGCGAGGCCAGCGTGTTCGTCGATGTCGGCGCGAACTTCGGCTACTTCACCTGCCTGGCCGGGGCCCGGATCGGCGCTCATGGCGCCGGCCGGGTGATCGCCGTCGAACCGAACCCGGCGATGCTGGCTCTGCTGGACGCGAACCTGGCCATCAACTGGTCCATGTGTCCGATCGACGTGGCGCGCTGCGCCGCCGGGCCGCGGGCCGGGGAAGCGACTCTGTGGGCGCCGGCTTCGCGGGCCGCCAACGCCTCGTTGTCCGGCCCAGACGCCACCGGAGAGCCGGGGGCCGCCGTCAGCGTGGCGTTGCGCCCCCTGGACGAGATCGTCCCCGCCGGCCTGCCGGTGGACGTGATGAAGGTCGACGTCGAGGGGCACGAGTTCGGCGTCCTTCGCGGCGCGACGCGCGTGATCGGCGAGTCGCCGGACCTGCGCCTGATCCTGGAGTGGTCGCAGAGCCAGATGCAGGAGGCGGGCTACGATCCCGCGGCGCTCTTGACCCTGCTGCGCGATCACGGCCTGGTTCCGCACGCCTTGGAGCAGACCGGGCATCTCGGCGAGCGCCTGACCGACGACGTCCTGATGTCGACCGCCTACGCCAACCTGATCTTCCGTCGGGACTGAACCGCCCAGCCGTCAGGGACGCCGGATGCGCAGGTGGGCGTCGAAGCCGCCGCCCGGACCCCATTCCGCCACGGCGCGCCAGGCGTCGGCGGCCTGGGCTGCGGGCTCGCCCTGGGCCGCGGCGCCCTCGATGATGGCGCGCAAGGCCCCGCGCAGGGCTTCCTGCGCCTGCTCGCGCCGGCGGCTGTCCGTGCCGTCGGCGGGCCGCGCCGTGCGGTTGGGGGCCGGCGCCCTCGCCGCCGCCTCGGCGATCGCCGCCGAGACCTGCGGACAGCCGGCGAAGCCGCTGCGCCGCAGCAGCACATAGGCCAGTCCCTCCTCCACCACGCCCAGGCCGCGGCTGAGGTCGTCCAGAGCCTCGATGTCCGGCTGGTCGCCGGTGGCCAGCAGCAGGGCCTGCCGCAGGCGGTGGGCGTCAAGGCTCATGGCCGGTCTCCTCCAGCGCCCAGAGCCGCGGCCCGGCGGGCGCCCGCATAGGCCGCCTCCAGGCCCGCCGCCATGGCTTCCACGGTGAAGCGCTGCTCGTAGGCGGCGCGGGCGCCGCGCCCCAGGGTCAGGAGCGCCGGACGATCGCGGTCCAGGCGCAGAATTTCGTCGGCGATCCGGCGCGGCGCGTCGTCGTCGGGCGGCCACAACCGCCCGCTCACCCCGTCCTCCACCACCTCCGCCAGTCCGCCGGCCGCCAGGGTCAGCACCGGCCGGCGGGCGGCCATGGCCTCCACCGCCACCAGGCCGAAGGACTCGAACCGGCTGGGCGCCAGCACCGCGTCACAGTCGGCGAATGCCGTCTCCAGCGCCGGGCGCGGCAGCACGCCCAGGAACCGCACGCCGGGATGATCCTCCAGCCCGAGGGAGGCCATCAGCGCCCGGTGCTCCTCGCGCAGGGCGTCGCCAGCGAACCAGAACGTCACCGGCGCCCCGGCCGCCAGCACCGTGGCGGCCACGCGCAGGCTGACGTCGAAGCCCTTTCGGGCCTCGAACCGGCCCAGGCAGAGGATCCGCAGCGGCGCCCCGGCGGCGGCGTCCCGTTCGCGCGCCAGCGTGCGCTCGGCGTTGCGCGCCAGGGGGTCGTCCACCCCGTGCGGGACGATGTCGGCGCGAGGGCGCAGGTCCAGGCCATAGTCCGCCTGCACGGCGTCCAGGATCGCGGCGCTGTTGGCCAGCACCCGCGGCGCGGCGTTCAGGTGGGCCCGCTCGGCGGCGATCACCCGGTCGACATGCCAGTATTCCAGCAGGGGCCGCAGGGACCATTCCGGCTTGAACGGCTTGGCCATGGCGTAGGTGGTGTGCAGGCTGACGACGCTCGCCACGCCCGGCTCGCCCGGCAGCAGCAGGCCCTCCAGGTCCCAGATCGGCGCCGAGACCACGTCCAGGCCCCAGGATTTCAGGCTGTGCACCTCGCGCGCGACGCGGGCCGACCACGCGGCGATGGCGTCCGGCACGTCGAACGCCTCCGCCACCGCCGGCGCGGCCTCCGGCAGCGGGTTCATCCGGTGCACCCAGAGGTTTCCCTCGAAGACGGTGGTCTCCGGCTCGCTCGTGCGGGTGAGCACGTGGACATGGTGGCCGCGCGCCGCCAGGCCCTCGGCCGCCAGGCGCGTCCACCGTCCGATGCCGGCTTCCTCGGCGGCGCCGTATCCCTGGCTGACCAGGGCGATGCGCATCGCCGCGGGGGGCCTGGCCAGGGGCAGGAAGTCCGCGACCGGCCCGGCGGCGGGCGCGGCGGGGCGACGGCGGCCAGCCAGGGCCGACCCTTCGCGGATGCCCGCCATCACGTCCTCGTCCAGGCTGTGACGGTGGGCGCCGTCGATCACCTGATGCTCGGCGAACCAGGCGTTCGAGCGCAGCAGATCCTCGCGATAGCGCTCCAGTTCGCCGGCCGCCTCCTGCACCGACTGCGCGGCGCCATGGCTCATCACGAAATAGGCCTTGCTCACCGCCGAGGCGTAGTGGCTGCGCGCCACCCGGTCGGGCGTGCGCATGCCGCTGGGCGCGAACTGGTGAAACACCATCGCCTCCGGCTCATAGACCACGCGCCAGCCGGCATCGACCAGCCGCAGGCAGACGTCGGTCTCGTCGAGGTAGTAGGCGAACACCTCGTCGAAGCCGCCGATGGCGCGCAGGGCGTCGGCGCGGAAGGCGCAGTTGGCGCCCAGCAGGCTTGGATAATAGGGCGCCCCAGGCCGGCACAGGCTGCGCTCGTCGAAGTGCGGCGCGACGTTGAAGGCGTTGCCGAAGCGGTCGCAGACGGTCTTGCCCACCTGCCAGCGCACGCCGGTGTTGTCGACGGTGAAGCCGCCGACGGCGCCGACCCGCGGGTCGGCGAAGCCCGCGACCAGTCTGTCGACCCAATAGGGATGCGGCGCGGCGTCGTCGTCGAGGAAGGCGATGATGTCGCCGCTGGCCTGGGCGATGCCGACATTGCGCGACTGCGAGAGGTTCGCCTGGTCGCATTGCGCCGCCTTGAGGCGGCCGGCCCAGCGTTCCAGCACCGCGGCCGTGTCATCCCGCGAGGGACCGTTGACCACCACGACCTCGAGGGCCGGGTAGGTCTGGCCCATCAGCCCGGCGAGCGCCTCTTCCAGGCGGCGCGCGCGATCCAGGGTGTTGATGACGACGGAGACTCGCGGCGCGTCGGACAGGCTCATGACTGCGCCCTCATCATGCGCAGCAGGGCGCCGTTGCGGCGCATGAACCGCGGATCGCGCGCCAGCCGCACAGCGGCCGCCTCGCAGGTGGGGGCGTGGCGCAGGATGTCGAGCATGTCGCCTTCGCCCAGGCCTACGTCGTGCCAGAACAGGTAGGCCAGGGCGTCGACGTCGAACGCCGCCGGCGCCTCGTCGATGGGGCGAGCGGCGCCCCGCAGGCGCGCGGGCTCGCCCATGGCGACGTCCTGCCGCTCACAGACGAACGCCAGATGCCGCAGCACGTCCGCGGGCGGCGCGCCCAGGGCCAGCGCCGAGCGGTAGGCGATCTCGGCGCCGGCCAGGCGGCCGGTGTCCTTCTGCATGTGGCCATGCTGCACCTGGCAGCCGTGGTGCAGCGGATAGAGGGCCAGCGCCCGGGCGAAGAGGCCCTCGGCGGCGGTGAAGTCGCCCCGGTCGCGCGCGGCGTCGGCGTCGGCGGCGATGGCCGCAAACTCGGCGTCCTGCGCGCTGGCGGCATAGGTCAGCGCGATCTGCGCCTGGCGCGCGCCGGCGAGCCGCCAGCCTTCGCGCAGCAGGGCCTGCGCCTCCGCATCGCGGCTTGCGGCCTTGAGGATGCGCGCGCGGGCCATCACGCAGTCCGGCGTGGCGAGCGCGCGCAGGCGCTGGGCCTGGGCGTCGGTGAGGGCGAGGCTCGCCTGTCCCTCCAGCCGCTGGGCGAGGGCGATGCAGGCGGCGCTGGACAGGTCGGCAAGGTCCACGGCGTCGGCGCCCGCCGGCGGCGGCGCGGGCGGGCCCTTTCCGCTCAGATCGGCGCGCAGTTTGCTCAACATTCGGGTCTCCTACCCACGGCCCCCCAGGCGCTGCAAGTCGCCGCGCTCACGGCTGGCCCAGGAACAGCAGCCAGTCGTCGATCCTGGCTTCGTCCAGCACCTCGGCCGCATGGACGCGCGGCGCCTCGCCGTCGAGGTCGACGCAGCGCAGCGCGCCGTAGAGATCCTGCAGGCGCGCCAGCAGACCCTCGGGGTCGCGGCACCGGTGGCGGTTGAACTCCAGCACCATGCGGGGGTGGTCGCGCTCCAGGATCGGCCACAACCCGTCGATCGCCGCCTCTTCGGCCCCTTCCACGTCGACTTTCACGAAGTCCAGGCGCGGCCAGTCGGCCAGCAGGGTGGCCAGCCGCGCCGCCGGCGCCTCGGCGACCTCTCCGTGCCCGGCGGGATCGGCGACGACGTGGGCGTTCTTGGGCTCTCCCGGCGGGGTGCTCAGCCAGACGGTCCCGCCGTCGCGGTCCCCGGCCGCCGCCTCGAACACCTGGGCGCGGCCGGCGAAGCCGTTGAGCTCCAGCGTGCGCCGCAGCAGCGGGGTGATCCGCGGATTGGGCTCCACGGCGGCCACACGGCCGCCCGGCCCGGCCAGGTCGGCCATCAGCAGGCTGTAGTAGCCATGATTGGCGCCGACGTCGGCGGCCATCATGCCGGGCTTGATCCGCCGGGCGATGAACACGGTGAGCCAGCTCTCCCAGAAGCCGTCCAGCAGCATGTGCGCGCCGAAGCCGACGTCGCCGGTGTCCACGAACATCTTGTAGCGCCCCAGGCACCGACACAGCGCCGTCGACCCGCCCAGAAACACCGGCTGCGCCAGGGCGCGCGCGCGGCGCTCCAGCGCCCAGCGATCGATGACCGCCAGCTCGTTCAGGCCCACCAGCTCCAGTCCCGCAGCGGTCCCGGCGGCCATCCGATCGGCGGGGGTCATGGCGCCTCCAGGCGGTGCGGCGCCGGTCCGAGAAAGGTGATCCGCGCGCCGGCGAACCGCAGCGTACCGTGAAACGCCGCGCGCTCCAGCCACAGGCGCAGCTCGACGGGCGCGGCGTCGTGCAGCTCGACGTCGGCCGCCAGGGTCCGCGGGCCGGGGCGCCCGGGCGCGACCACGGCGCGGGCGATCGTCGCGCCGGCGGAGACCTCCAGGCGATAGGGCCGCCGGGCGGCGTCGGGGCAGACCTCGACGACGACGCCCGCGCGCCAGCGACCGGCCGGCAGGCGCAGGTAGGGACCGTAGGCGAGGATGCGGCCACGGCCGGTGACGTCGATCGCCGCCGGGCAGGACGCGCCCGGCGAGTCGCCGGCCATGAACAGGGCCAGCGGCCAGTCCGCCTCCGTCCCCGGCGCGAGCGGTCCGGCCAGCAGCTCCAGGGCCGCGAGCCAGGGGTCATCCGCCACCGCAGCGGCCGGCAGCGCGCCGGCGAGGTCCTGCGCGAGGGACGCCAGGGGCCGGGCGGGCGCGGGCGAACCCACCGCCTGCGCCATGGCCGTCAGGACGCCGGCAGGGTCGCGGCGCAGCGCGCGTTCGGCGAACACCTGCCGCCCGTCGCGCAGGGCGTCGGTGAGCGCTGTGGCCATGCTTTCCGACAGGGCCCAGACCGCCTCGCGCCGCGAGACGCCGGTCTTGGCCAGCGCTACGGCCGCGCGCACCGGATCGCCGAGGAAGAGCGCGCCCGGTCCTTCGGCGGACGGCTCGCCGAGCCTGCCGACGGCGGCGGCCACGGCGGCGCAGGCGGCGTCCTCATGCGGGGCGGGCGCCGTCGCCAGCGATGGCGGCGCCGCGCGGGGTGTGCGGGCGGCGGCCAAGCGGCTCATGCGGCCAGTCCGCCGGCCCGCCGCGCCTCGGCGTCGGCGCAGATCTCGCCGTAGATCTCCAGGGCGACGTCGATGTCGTCGAACAGCTTGGCCCGGCCGCTCTCGATGATGATCGCCCGGCCGCAGGTCCGCTGGATCAGGGCCAGGTCGTGCGAGGCGATCACGAAGCCGCGGTCCGCGCGCGCCTCGAACAGCTCCCGCTCGCAACGGCGGTGGAACAGGGCGTCGCCTACCGCGATCACCTCGTCGATCAGGTAGCAGTCGAACTCGATCGCCAGCGACAGGCCGAACGCCAGGCGCGCGCGCATGCCCGACGAGTAATACTTCACCGGCATGCCCAGGGCGTCGCCGAGCTCGGCGAACCCCTCGACCCGATCGACGATGGCCGCGAACGGCCGATCATAGATCCGCGCGAGGAAACGGATGTTGTCGAGGCCGGTCAGGGCGCCCTGGAACCCGCCGGCAAAGCCCAGCGGCCAAGAGGATCGCATCGACCAGACCGCCCGGCCGGTCGTCGCGGGGATCACGCCGCCCAGGATCTTGATCAGGCTCGACTTGCCCTGCCCGTTGCGGCCCAGGATCGCCAGGCGCCCGCCGGCCGGCATGTCGAAGGCCAGATTGCGGAACAGCCAGCGCGCGCCGTGGGGTCCCCCGTAGCACTTGCCGAGACCTTCGACCCGGAGCACGCCGTCCTCCCTCAGACGCCCTGGCGGTGTTCGCGCAGCCCCGCCAGCGTCAGCGCGATGATGGCGTAGGCGACCAGGGCGGTGACGAAGACCAGGGCGATGGAGCGCAGACGATAGGGCTGCTCGGCCTTGTCCGCCACGTTGGGATAGACGATCCGCTCCAGGTACAGCTGCTTGCGGCGGGCGTCGATCTGGGCCGCCTCCAGGGCCAGGTCGGCAGAGGCCAGGGCCTTGTCGGCGAAGTCACGCTCCAGCATCAGGCGCTCGTATTCGCCGATCTTCGGCGCCAGGGAGTCGGTCTGGCCGGCGATCCGCGCCCGTTCGGCGACGATCTGGGCCTCGAAGCCGGCGATCTGCTTGTCCATCACCGCCAGCTGGGCGCTCTGCGGCGCCAGGGCGGCCTGGCTGGCGCGCTGCGCCCGCAAGGTCGCCAGCTGCGTCTCCAGCTGGCCGATCAGGTCCAGGCCGGCCATGGAGGTGCGCGCCGGGTCGATCAGTCGCTCGCGGTTGCGGAAGCCGGTCAGCGCCTGCTGCGCCGCCAGGCTGCGGCCTTCGGCCTCGACCACCTCGCGATGGGCCTCCGAGATGGCGTCCTGGGCGGCGCGCGCGTTCAGCCGGTTGACCACCGCCTCGCCGCCGTCCAGCAGGGTGTTGGCGATCTGGGCGGCGTCCTGCGCGCGGAAGGCCTGGACCCTGAGCGTGCTGACCCCGGAGTTGGGATCGTAGCCCACCGTCACGAAGCGTTTGTAGTTCTTGAAGAGCTGCTCGAAGCTGTTGCTCTCGAAGGGGCGGGGGAAGCGCGCCAGGAAGTCCGCCTCCGGCCGCGCCAGCAGGCTGCGCAACTGGCGTCGCCGCTCGAGGTCGGCCACCGCGTCGCGGGATGTCATGTACTCGTGCACCTCGAACGCATCGGTCTGTCCGGCGGAGACCTGGACGCCCACGCTCTGCAGCACCATGCCCAGGGCGGCCGGACCGGCCGGCTGCGCGCGGGCGCGCACCACGAAGCGGCTCTCCGAGACGTACAGCGGCGCGGCCAGCAGCAGGTAGTAGACCGCGGCCAGGAGTGTCGGTAGGGCCACCACCACCAGGAAAAGGCGCGGCGGCGAACGTCGCCACCCGGCCATCATACTCGTCGACATTGCCACTCGCCCCCGGTGCGCATGCGCCTCTATTCGATCTCTACGCGATCGCGAACGCCGCGGGCCAGAGCCAGGCCGACGACGGTGAAGCCCGCCGCCCACGCGCAGGCGTAGGTCGGATCGAAATAGGTCGGCGTGAACTCCCCGAAGAAGCCGCCCCTGATCATTTCCACGCTGTGCAGGAACGGCAGGTACAACGCCATGCGCCTAAAGCCCGGCGGCAGCCAGGCGGCCATGTAGAAGGTCCCCGACAGGGGCACGAGGATGTAGGTGATCACCGAGACGAACCGCTCCACATAGTCGAACATCTCCGCCAGGGCGCCGAAGATCAGGGCCAGGCCGAACGAGGTCCAGGCGAGGATCACCCAGCCGGCGTAGACCAGGTAGAGCCGCGCCGGCGGGTCCATCTGCCCGGCCGCGTTCAGCAGGACGAAGATCACCACGAACGCCAGGCTGACCCCGACGAACTCGAGGGCCAGGCGCGCGAAGAACAGGTGCAGGACGGCGATCTGCCGGTGGTACAGCAGCTCGCGGTTCGCCCGCACGCAGTTCATGCCGTGCGAGATCATGTGGCGCACCAGGATGATCGGCATGTAGCCAGTGATCACGAAGGGCAGCACCCGCAGACCGTGTTCGTAGGGCGGGCGCGCCACGCCCCACAGGGCCAGGACCCCCGCGGCGAACAGCAGCGGCTCCGCCACCACCCAGAGGAAGCCGATGTTGTCGCGACCATAACGGGTGCTGAGTTCGCGCAGCATCAGGGCCCAGATGATCCGCAGATGGACTCGCCAGCCGTCCGCCCGGCCATCCCCGGCGCGTCCGCCGCTCGCCGGATCCTCCCACGCCTCGGTCATGCGCGCCGCCCCATCGCCCTTCCATCCCCCGGATCGGGGGCTCTGTCACGCGTCCAGACGGCGTCCGTCGGCGCGGCGTGTTGTCGTCCCTGCCAGTGGACCATGCGCTGTTGCGTTTCAACTTTCCGGAGAAGATAAGTCGTCGCGAGACCGGCCTCTTCGCGACGCCGGGTTCATAGGGGTGGGCGCTCGGCCTTGTCAGGGCGCCGCGGGTGAGGCGTATCAGTATGGCTTCCCAAGCGAACGATCGGCGCGATCCGGGCGCCGCGCCGATCCGTGGCATGCTGCGCGTGTGTGGCGAGCATCTGGCGTTTGCGATCGGCTTCAGCGCCCTGGTCAACATCGCCTACCTGGCGCCCACGCTCTACATGCTCCAGGTCTATGACCGCGCCATCCCCTCCGGCAGCCGGCCGACCCTGGCCTTCCTCACCCTGGCCCTGGCGCTCACCCTCGTGTTCCTGACCTATATGGACCGCGTTCGGGCGCGACTGCTGGCCAGCGCGAGCGCCCATCTCGACCGCACCTACGCCGCCCGCCTCTACCGCCAGGCGATGGCGGCGCCCGCCGCCGGCCAGCCGCGGCTGAACCAGGTGGTGCGCGACTTCGACACCATCCGCGCCGCGCTGACCGGGCCGGCGGCCGTGGCCCTGTTCGACACCCCGTGGATACCGATCTACCTCGTGGTCTGCTTCATCGTTCACCCGCTGATCGGCTGGCTGGCGGCGATCGGCGCCGTGGTGCTGCTGACGCTGGCGGTGCTCAATGAACAGGCGACGCGCGACCTCTCGCGCCGCGCCGGCGAAGTGAGTTCGGCCGCCTTCGCCGCCCAGGAAGCGGCCGGGGCGTCGTCGGACGTCGTCCGCGCCCTGGGCATGACCGAGGCCTTCGTCGCCCAGTTCGAAAGCGCCCGCCTTGAGGCCGCCCGAGCCCAGCTGCAGGGCGCGCGGGCCACCGCGCGGATCGGCGGGGCCATGCGCTTCCTGCGCCTGTTCCTGCAGTCGGCCGCCCTGGGGGCGGGCGCCTGGCTGGCCATCGAAAAGCAGATCTCCGCCGGGGCGGTGTTCGCCTGCTCGATGCTCGCCTCGCGGGCGCTGGGGCCGCTGGATCAGATCGTCTCGAACTGGCGCGGCCTGTCCGCCGCCATCACGGCCTACGATTCCCTGAAGATGGCGCTGGCCGCCCCGGAGCAGCCTCAGCCGCCCACCGCCCTGCCGGATCCCGCGCCGCGCCTGGCGGTGATTCAGGCCGGCGTGCGGGCGCCCGGGCGCGACCGGATGCTGCTCGCCGGCGTCGGGTTCGAGGTGTCCGGCGGCGCGCTGGTGGGCGTGGTCGGCGCCAGCGGCGCCGGCAAGTCCACCCTGCTGCAGGCCCTGGCCAACGTGCGGCCCCTCGATCAGGGCGAGATCCGTCTCGACGGCGCCCGCTACCCGGACTGGGAGCCCGGGCGCCTCGGGCGGCTGATCGGCTACCTGCCCCAGGACTTCGCCCTGTTCCCGGGGAGCATCAAGGACAACATCTCGCGGTTCGATCGCTGGATCGGCGTCGATCCGGCGACGGTCGACGGCAAGGCCATCGAGGCCGCCAGGGCGGCCGGCGTGCACGACCTGATCCTCACCCTGCCGCAAGGCTATGACACCCAGATCGGACTGCGCGGACGTGGCCTCTCCGCCGGCCAGCAACAGCGGATCGCCCTGGCCCGCGCCCTCTACGGCGACCCGGTGGTCTATGTCCTGGACGAGCCCAACTCGGCCGCCGACGCCGAGGCCGAGGCCGCCCTGCTCGCCGTGCTCCAGCGGTTGAAATCGGCCGGCCGGCTGGCTGTCCTGGCGGTGCACAAGCTGTCGATGCTGGCGGCGGTCGACATCCTGGTGGTGCTCAAGGACGGTCGCGTGGAGAAGGCCGGACCGCGGGACGAGGTGCTTGCAGCGCTGCGGGCGGCCGAGCCGCCGCGGGCCGCGACCCTGGCGGCGAGCCCCTCATGACGGCGAATCTTTCGGGGCAGGGCGGCGGGCTGGGCGGCGGGCTGGGTGACTGGAGCCGGCGGATGTGGGCGCGCGCGGTGCGGGCGGTCCGCGGCGAGGACGCGGCGGCCGACGAACTTGCCGCCTCGCCGCGCCGCCAGATCGCCGCCGGCCTGGTCGCCGTGGCGGTGTTCCTGCTGATCCTGCTGGGCTGGGGCGCCTTGGCGCGGCTGGACGCGGGCGTCTACGCACAGGGCGTCGTCGCGGTGTCCGGCAGCCGCCAGTCGGTGCAGCACAAGGACGGCGGCGTGGTCGCCGAACTCGACGTGCGCGAGGGCGACGAGGTCAAGGCCGGCCAGGTGCTGCTGAAGCTTTCGGCCACGGAGCTGCACGCCAGCGAGCGCGCCACCGCCGATCAGATCTTCCAGCTCGAGGCGCTGCAGGCGCGCCTGCTGGCCGAGATCAACGGCGCGCCGGCCATCGCCTGGCCGGCCGACTTCGCCGAACAGACCGGGCCAGACCGCGACTCCGCGCAGAACGCGATGCGCATCCAGCAGCGGGAATTCGATGCGCGCCGGGCCGAACTCTCCACCCAGCAGGCGGTGCTGCGCCAGCGCGAGCGCCAGCTGGACGACGAGATCGACGGCTATCGCCGGCAGGTGGAGGCCAATAAGCTCGAGCAGGGGCTGATCCAGGACGAAATCAGCTCGCTGGACAGCCTGCTGAAGAAGGGCCTGGTGCCGATGTCGCGGATGCGAGCGCTGCAGCGGTCGGCCGCGGAGCTCACCGGCAGCTACGGCGAGTACAACGCCAGCATCGCCAAGACGCAGCAGCAGATCGGCGAGACCCGGCTGCAGAGCAGCGATCTGGAGCGCCAGCGCGTGGCCGACGTCAGCCGCGAGTACCGCGACGCCCAGATGCCGCTGTCGGAGGCGCGGCCGAAGCTGGCGGCGATCCGCGAGCAGATCGAGCGCGCCACGATCCGCGCCCCGGCGACCGGCCGTGTCATGGGCCTTTCCATCTTCACGGTCGGCGGGGTGGTGGCCCCGGGGCAGAAGCTGCTGGACATCGTCCCCGACGCCGCCCCGCTGGTGATCGACGCCCGCATCAAGCCCAACGACGCCAGCGACCTGCGTCCGGGTCAGGTGACGGAGATCCGCATTCCGGCCTTCCACGACCGCCGCATGCCGCTGCTGAACGGGGTGATCAGCAAGATCTCGGCCGACAGCTTCGTCGACGAGAAGGCGGGCACGGCGTACTTCAGGGCCGAGGTCACCGTTCCGGCGTCGGAACTGCGCCTGATCCGCGACGAGCGCGGCGAGCTGGGCGGCCTGCGCCCCGGCCTGCCGGTGGAGGTCGTGGTGCCCCAGCGCCCGCGCACCGCCCTCGACTACCTGGTGGAGCCGCTGAAACGGATGTTGTGGAAGTCGTTCCGCGATGGGTGAGCGGCCGGTCTGGCGTGCTCCGATATCCCGGGGTTTCGGACCCGAGCATGTTGATGTTATGCCAATCTCGGTTGAGCATTGGGGGTGTCATGGCGTTCAGTATCATTCCGTCGCCGGGAACGCCCGGCGTCGCCGCGAACACGACCGTTCAACCGCTCATCGACCATGATTTCACGGTAAATGCCGGGCAGACGCTCTACACAACGACTCTGGACACGTTGTTCGCCAACGACGGGCTGCAGACGAACTACTCCACATTCACGAACGCGGGCTCGCTTTGGAACGTCGAGACAGGCAGGGATGCGTTCATCATCTATGCCTTCAATTTCGGCACGATCGTCAACCAGGGTCTGACGGTCGCACAGTCCACGGACAATGATGCGGCAGCCTATTTCGTCGAGAGCACGTTCCAGGGCGGCCTGACCAACACCGGCCGGATCTACGCCATCGCGCCGCAGGGCACGGCGATCGGCGAGTCCGACTGGTCGCCCAATCCCACGGTCCTCAACAGCGGGCTGATCGCCGCCCAGGGGCGCGGCGCATATGCGGTCGAGCGCTGGAATGGCGGCGCCGTAGTCAATGGCGCCACCGGCGACATCCTGGCCGAAGGGGGCGCTGGCGGCGCCGTAGCCGTCTATCTGGGCCGCGGTCACTTCGGCGATCCCGGGCATGCCGACGTCAACAACGCCGGGCTCATCGAGGCCGCTTCCACCGACCCTTCGGTCGCCTCGGTCGCCATCGACCTCAGTTCGCTCGACGTCGAGAACATGACGGTGCTCAACAGCGGCCGCATCGTCGGGGACTACGCCATCTATGTCGACGACGGGGCTTTCTCGCCACCGGCAAAGAGCCCCGACTACGTCGTCAACACCAGTTCAGGCGAGATCGACGGCGAGATATCGCTGGGCCTGGGCGACGACCACGTCACCAACCAGGGCCAGATCGTCGGCTACGTCGACATGGGCGACGGCAATGACGTGTTCGACAACACGGCGGGACGTCTGACCGGAACCGCCGACATGGGGCTGGGCAACGACACCTTCCTCGGCGGGGCCGGCGCCGACGCCGTGGTCGGCGGCCGCGGCGACGACCTGCTGATCGGCAACGGCGGCAACGACCTGCTGCTGGGCGGACGGGGCAACGACACCCTGATCGGTGGTGCGGGCAACGACGGGCTGTACGGCGAGACGGGCGACGACACCATCACCACCCAGGGCGGCGACCACGTCGAGGCGGGTTCCGGCAACGACACCGTGATCCTGGGGGATCTGCAGTTCGCCAGCGTCGATGGCGGCGTGGGCTACGACAAGCTGGTGCTGCCGACCCTGGCGCATCCCCTCGACCTGCAGGCCGCTCTGGCCGCCGGCCGCATCGCCGGCTTCGAGGAGCTCGACCTGACCGGGGCGCAGACCGTGGTGGTCCGTCCGGGGGACGTCCCGACCCTCACAGGCGGATCGCAGCTAGTGATCGCCGCCGGTCAGGGCAGCCAGGTTGACCTGGTCGGCGTCTGGACCCAGGGGGCGACCCAGACCATCGCGGGCGTCGCCTACGCGACCTTCACCAGCGGCGGCGAGACGGTGCTGGTCAGCGGGGCCGGCGCAGTGTCGATCCTGGGCGCCCCGCCCGCCGGGGCCGCCGGGCTCGACGCGGTCGCGGCCGGCGCCGCCGCGCCCCTGCCCGGATCGACCCCTGGGGCGGACCTCGCGGCCAGCGTGACCCAGGTGTCCGATTTCGTGCTCAGCTCGTCCCTGGCGATCGAGGCGGATGAGACCTGGACGACGCCGGTGGCGGACGGCGTGACGGTGATCGCCGGGCCCAGCTATCCGATCTACGCCCTGTCGAACGCCGGGACCATCACCAGCAGCGGCGGGCTGAACGGCGCGCGCAGCGTGGCCGGCGACTTCCTCTCGTTCACCAACACCGGAACCGTCACCGCCACGGTCACCGGCGACGACAGCCAGCTGAGCTTCAACCAGGCCCACTACCAGATCTATGGCATTTCAGGCGGCGGGTACGACGACGCCGTCGCGGTGGTGGCCGAAGGCTACAGCGTCCTGACCAACAGCGGCCTGATCAAGGCCAACGCGCAGGCCGGCGCCGCCGACGCCGCCGCCTGGAGCGTGATCCACAACAGCGGCACGATCGCGGCGGTCTCCAGCGAGCTCTACGCCATCGGCGCCGCCGCGCCGACGGTAGACAACAGCGCGAGCGGGGTGATCAGCGCCGACGGGGTGCTGGCCGCCTATGGCATCGCCGTGAACGGCGGCGGCGAGACCCTCGACAACGAGGGCCTGATTTCGGCGGTCGCCCACGGGGGCAAGAGCTACGGGGTGTTCGTCACCTATGGCGGCGGCGCCAGCAACATCGTCAACAACGGGACGATCACGGCCGACGTCGCCATCGAGACCAGCGTGGTGGTCAATTATGGCGTCATGACCATCGACAACGGTGGCCAGATCAACGGCCAGATCCTGCTCGACCTGACCCAGGGCGGCGGCGGGTCCTGGCAGGACCTCGTGCTTAACCACGGCGCCATCAACGGCGACATCCACCTCGGCGGGGAGCGCGACGTCTACATCGGTACGGGCGGCCAGGAACAGGGCGTCGTCTATGGCGAGGACGGCGACGACCTGCTGGTCGGGGGCGCCGGCGCGGACCACCTCGACGGCGGGACCGGAGATGACATCCTGCAGGGCGCCGCGGGCGCCGACATCCTGACCGGCGGCGCGGGACACGACACCTTCGTCTATCGCAGCCTCGCGGATTCCACCGCCGCCGGATTCGACACCATTACCGATTTCGAGACCGGCGTGGACCACATCGACCTGACGGCGCTGTCGGTCTCGTCTGTCGATCTCGTCGCGTCTGGCGCCGTCACTGTGCTGACCGCGCACACCGCCCAGGGCGACCTGGTGATCCACGTGCAGGGGGCCGTCGCGCAGAGCGATCTTCTCCTGACGCCCGCGGCGACCGTGCAGGGAACCGAAAGCGGCGACGCCCTGATCGCCGCCGCCGGCGGCGGGACGGTGCAGGGCGGGGCGGGTGACGACCTGCTGATCGGCAGCTCCGGAAACGACCGGCTGGACGGGGGCGCCGGCTCGGACCTGATGTTCGGCGGGGCGGGCAACGACACCTATGTGGTGGACGCGACGGACGGGAGCACCGACGTCGTGCGCGAGCTGTCCGGCCAGGGGGTGGACACCATCGAAGTCCACCTGGGCCCCTACAATTCGGTCTACGCCCTTCCGGACAACGTCGAGAATCTGACGCTGTTCACCAACGGCGGCGGCCACGAGCTGTTCGGCAACGCCCTGGACAACACGATCACCGGCAGCGCCTACGCCGACATCATCCACGGCGGGGCGGGGGCCGACCGCATGGTGGGCGGCGCCGGCGACGACACCTACTACGTCGACGATCCGAACGACGTGGTGGTCGAGAACCCCAACGAGGGCACGGATCTCGTCAACACCACCACCAGCTGGGTGATGTCGGACAACGTCGAGAAGCTGACGGTGGACCCCCTGGCCGGCCCGGTGACAATCACCGGCAACGCTTCGGCCAACACCATCACCGGCAACGACGCGGGCGACGTGATCAACGCGGGCGACGGCGACGACACCGTGACCACGGGCGCCGGGGCGGATCAGATTCACGGCGGCGCGGGCGCCGACCACATCGTTTCAGGCTTGGGCGCGGACGTCGTCTACGGCGACGACGGCAATGACCAGATCTGGGGCGATCAAGGGGCGGACGTGCTTTATGGCGGGGCGGGCGACGACCACCTGAC
Organism: Caulobacter sp. KR2-114; assembly: GCF_049446115.1. Classification (NCBI taxonomy): domain Bacteria; kingdom Pseudomonadati; phylum Pseudomonadota; class Alphaproteobacteria; order Caulobacterales; family Caulobacteraceae; genus Caulobacter; species Caulobacter sp. KR2-114. Next base: position 223,361 of record NZ_JBMSEC010000004.1, on the reverse strand, counting down.
CGGCAATTCGCCGATCATCTTCGACCTGATCAGCGAGGTCTATCGCCAGGCGACCCCGGACGACGACGCCACCGACATCCTCGACGGCGGACCGGGCAACGACGTTCTCGACGGGCAGGGCGGACGGGACATCGCTCTCTATCAGGTCGCATCGACCGTCGCGAGCTGGACGCACAATGCCGACGGTACGTGGACGGTGAACGCCGGTTCGGATGGGGTCGACACCCTGACCAGCGTTGAGGTGCTTCGGTTCACCGATCGCGACGTCAGCCTCTCCGCCGACTTCACCGGCCAGTTCGACGCCAACGGCGACACTTATGCCGACGTCCTGTTCCGCGACGCTTCAGGGCAGCTGGCCAGCTGGCAGATGAAGGACCTCGCGATCAGTTCCGGCGGCGCGATCGGCAATCCGGGTGCGGGCTGGACCCTGGTCGCCGAGGGGGACATCAACGGCGACGGTCAGAGCGACCTGATCTTCCGCAACGCTGCGGGGGTGCTCGCGGACTGGACGCTGACGGCCACGGGGATCGGCGCCGACAGCGGCACGCTCGGCGATCCCGGCGCCGGCTGGTCCCTCGTCGGCGTGGGCGACTTCAACGGCGACAACATTTCCGACCTGCTGTTCCGAGGCCCTGACGGGAGCCTGGCGACCTGGGACTACGGTCGGCCCGGGGCCACGGCCCAGACGCCCTACGCCCCCAATCGGATCGGCGGCGGGAACCTGGGCTCGCCGGGGGCGTCGTGGGCGGTCAAGGCGGTGGCGGACTTCGACGGCGACGGCAAGGCCGACATCCTGTTCGAGAACGCGGCCGGCCAGTACGCCGTCTGGACGATGCACGACACCACCATCGCCCAGAGTTCGCAGCTGGGCTCTCCGGGGGCCGGCTGGAGCTTCGCCGGGACCGGGGACTTCAACGGCGACGGCAAGGCCGACGTGCTGTTCGAGAACGCCTCGGGCCAGTACGCCAGCTGGGACCTGAACGGCGGGTCGATCGTCGGCGGCGGCAACATCGGCGCCCCGGGGTCGGCCTGGACCCTCGTGCAGATCGGCGACTTCAACGGCGACGGCAAGTCGGACCTGATGTTCCGCAACACCGACGGGACCCTGGCCACCTGGGACTTAAGCGACACCGCCATCGTCGGCGGCGGCACGGTGGGCAATCCCGGGAGCGCCTGGAGCCCGGTGGGGGGCAGCCACGGCCAGGGCTTCGCCGACCTGGTGTTCGCCAACTCGAACGGGACCTGGGCCACCTGGATGATCAACGGCGGCCAGATCGTCGGCGGCGGCAACCTGGGAACCCCGGGGAGCCAGGCGACCCAGGTGCTGGGCGACTTCAACGGCGACGGAAGCCGCGACGTGGCCTTCCAGGGCGCCAACGGATCGGTCTCCACCTGGCTGACCGACGGGGCGCATGTGATCGGCGGGACCAGCCTGGGCAACCCCGGCGCCGGCTGGACGCTGGTCGCCTCGGGGGACTTCAACGGCGATGGCCAGTCGGACCTTCTGTTCCGCAACGCCTCGGGCCAGCTGGCCACCTGGGACCTGCACGGCAACGCCATCGTCGGCGGCGGCGCCCTGGGCTCGCCCGGCTCCAGCTACGTCTTCGAAGGGGTCGGCGACCTCAATGGCGACGGCAAGGCCGACATCCTGTTCAAGAACGCCACTACCGGGACCTATGCCGCCTGGCTGATGAACGACACCCAGATCGTCTCGGGCGGCGACATCGGCAATCCCGGCGGCAGCTGGAGCTTCAAGGCCCTGGGCGACCTCAACGGCGACGGCAAGGCCGACATGCTGTTCGAGGACGCCAGCGGCGAATACGCCAGCTGGGACCTGAACGGCACGCAGATCATCGGCGGCGGCGACATCGGCGCCCCGCACGGGACCTGGAGCTTCGCCGGCCTGATGGACCTCAACGGCGACGGCCGCGCCGACATCCTCTTCCAGGACGCCAACGGCAATCTCGCCAGCTGGACCCTCAACGACAACCACATCACCGGCGGCGCCACCTTCGGCAACCCCGGGGCGGGGTGGCATCTGATCGGATAGGCGGGCGGCGGCGCAGCGCCCCGCCCCCCAAAACGGCCGTAACAGAAGACGCGAGACCGAGGAGTCCCAGTGCCGACAGTCATCTTTACCGCCAACGACGGCGTCCACGGCACAAGCCTCTTTGCCACGGATGGCTCCACCGTGACCCCGGTGGAGCTCCCCGCAGCGGCCAGTCCGTTCACCGTGCTCAACGGCGTCGCCTACTACTGGGCGCCCGACGGAGCCAACGGCGCCTACGGCCCCGAATACAAGCTCTGGCGCACGGACGGATCCACGGGCGGCACCTTCATCGTCGGCACGGGAGAAAGCGGCGGGGGCCAGGCGCCGCAAGTGATCTCGCTGGGCGGGAACATCTATTACGTCGGCGGGGACGCCTCGCATCGCCAGGCGCTTTACGTCATGGACGGAACCGCCGCCGGCCAGTTTGTCAGCCTGCTGGGCAGCGATCCGAACCAGGCCTACGGCGGCTCCTTTTTGGGGACCGTGGGCGGCCACATCCTGCTCATCGCCTCCAACGATTTCTGGATCAGCGATGGCGCCGCGGCCGGCACCCACGCGCTGACCGACAGCACCGGCGCCAAGCTGATGGGCGGCGAGGCGTATTTCGTCGGCGGAAAGGCCTTCTTCCTTGCTGCCAGCGGGGCGCTGGGCTCGCAGCTCTGGTCCACGGATGGCGTCACCACCGCCCCGGTTCCCACCGACAGCGCGATCTTCGCACAGGGGATGAGTGGGTTTCCGGCGGCGCTCGGCAACGAGCTGATCTTTGCGGTCAACACCGGCGGCGCGTCCCAGGAGCTGCGCGCCTGGGACGGCGTGTCCGCGACCAGTGTCACCCTGTTCTCGGCGCCGAACGGCATCTACAGCTACGGCAACTGGACGTCCGGCGGAAAGTACTACTTTACCGCGACTGATCCCAATACCCGCGGCCAGGCCCTATTCGTCACCGACGGGACCGCCGCCGGTACGTCCGAGATCGCGCAGGGCGGTTTCCGGGCCGGGATACAGCTGGGCGGCAACTACGTGCTCTACGACGCCAGCAGCAACATCTATGTCTCGGACGGCGCGCCGGCGCATACGACCCTTGTGTCGACCCAGGCCGCCGGCGTCGCCAACTTCATACAGGCAGGCGGCGAGGTCTTCTTCCTCCGCTCAGGCGCAACCTCTCAGGAGCTTTGGGAGAGCGACGGCACGGCGGCTGGGACCCATCTGGTGCAGAGCGGCTTCGCCTCCGTCGCCGGCCTGACCGCGGTGGGTGGCAAGGTGGTGTTCAGCGCCTCCACCGATGGCGTGAACATCGAGCCCTGGGTTTCCGACGGCACGGCCGCCGGCACGCACCAGTTGGCCGACATCGACCCGAAGCAGCCCGGAGCGCTGTCGATCAGCAATGAAGTGGCGTTCGGCTCGGACATTGCCTTCATCGGATCCATCCCTGCGCCCCTCAGCTATCCGTCGACCAAGAGCGCGATCTGGATTTCGGACGGTACGGCGGCCGGCACACAAATCGTGATCAATGCCGGCGCCGGCGCCGGGGTGGCGCCGTCGTCGCTGAGTGGGCCGCTCATTGTGGCCGGCTCGAACCTCTATTTCGACTACACGGTGGGCAGCCAGACGCATCTGATGGTGCTCGCGGCGGGGTCGACGACGCCTGTCGACCTGCAGGGGGCGCTTGGCCTCACGACGACGCCGTCCAAGCTGATCGCCATGGGCGGCAAGCTGTACTTCGCTGATCCCGCCGCCCTGTCAGGCTCCAGTCAGGGCGGTCTTTATGTCACCGACGGCACCGTCGCCGGCACGGCCCTGGTCGCCCCGTTGAGCGTTCTGTCGCAGCCGGTGCTGCTCAATGGCCAGATGGCGTTCGTCGGCAGTTCTTCAGCGGTTGCGAATGGGCTGTTCCTGTCTGACGGCACGGCCGGCGGCACGCACGCCGTGGCCGCCCTGCCCACCGACTTCGCGGCCCAGTCGCTCACCGTCTCCGGCGGCAAGCTGTTCTTCGTCACCGGCAGCACCGCCACCGGCGCCGAGCTGTGGATTAGCGACGGCACAGCCGGCGGAACGCACCTGGTGTCTGACATCGCCCCCGGCGCGGCCAGCGCGGGGATCGCCAACCTGACGGCCTATGGCGCGGGCGTGGTGTTCGACGCCAACGACGGTACGCACGGTTCGCAGCTCTGGTACTCCGACGGGACGGCGGCGGGCACGATCCAGCTCGACCTGAACCAGACCCACGACCCCAGCGCCTCGCTCTACACGAGCAGCGGCTTCAGCTTCGGCGGCAAGACCTACTTCATCGGCGGAACTGCAAACCAACCCGACGCCTTGCTGGTGTCCGACGGCACGGCGGGAGGCACTTCGGTCGTCACCAGCATTGGTATCGGCAGTGACGCTGAAGGCGCCTTCGTCGGTTCGGTGGGCGGCAAGCTGATGTTCAACGACTCCGGCCAGCTGTTCGTGACGGACGGCACGGCGGCTGGTACGGTCAAGATCACCCCCAGCGGCCTGGAGCTGAGAGCGGCCGCCTCACCGCTGCTGGTGCTGGACGGCAAGGTCTTCTTCGATACCGACCAGCCGAACAATCCAGCCTATTCCGCCGGTGTCTACGTCTCCGATGGCACGGCCGCCGGCACGCACCAGATCGCCGCGGCCGGCAGCGTCCTGACGGCTGCAGGCGACAACCTGTACTATTTCGGCGGCGACCAGACCCATGGGTCCGGCATCTTCGCCTACAACGCCTTGTCGGGGGCGACGACCTTCGTCGTGGCCGACAACGACTTCAGCAACAGCTCCGGAAGCCTCGGCGTCGCGGTCGCCGGCAAGCTGGTGTTCACCGTCCCCGGGGATAGCTTCGCCAGCGCCATCATGGTCAGCGATGGTACGGCCGCGGGGACCACGGTGCTCGCCAACGCACCTTCCGGCTCCCTGGGCTTCTTCGACAACACCGCCTTCGATGGCAAGGCGGCGTTCATCTCGGTCGGCGCCAATGCCAACGGGGTCTGGGTCAGCAACGGGACCGCGGCCGGCACGCACGAAGTGTTCAGCGGCATGGCGATTCAGAATTTCAGCCTAACCGCGATCGGGACCCGGCTCTACTTCATCACCCACGACGACAGCTACACCGTCACCCAGCTTTGGGAGTACGACGACGCTACCGGCACGGCTGCCCAGGTGAACACCGGAGCCGTCGCCGACATTCCCGACAATCTGGTCCAGGTGGGCGCCGGCGCCTACTTCATTGCCGACGACGCGAGCGGCGCGGCCCAGCTCTGGCATATCGACGCCACCAGCCATATCACCCAGGTCAGCACCACGGCGAACGGCGGCTTCGTCAACCTGCCATATCTGTACCACGCCCAGTCGGGATTGAATGGCGGCCTCGTCTACTTCGGCGACGATACGACCCACGGCAACGGTGTCTACTACGCCGCGGCCGGCGGTTCGATTTCGTTCCTGGCCAGCGTGACCACAGCACAGAACTTCTCCGTGATCGGCAACCTGGCCTATTTCGAAGGCCAGGATTCCACCAACGGCACGGAGCTATGGGTCACCAACGGCACGGCGGCCGGCACCCACCGGCTGACCGATACGCAATCGCCCAACGGGGCTGGCGCCACGGGCTTCGTGACCCTGGCCGGCAAGCTCTACTTCACGGCCAGCGACGGGGTGCATGGCGCCGAGTTGTGGACGTTCAACGGCCAAGCCGCCGGGGCGAGCCTGGTCACCGACCTCAATCCAGGAAGCGCGGGCTCCGGCGTCACCAGCCTGATGGTGATGGGTAACGCCCTCTACTTCATCGCCAGCAGCGGGTCGGGCGCGGCAGAGCTGTGGCGTTCCGACGGCACGGCGGCGGGCACGGTGGCGATCACGACGACCGCCAACGGCTCCAGCCCCAGTTCCCTGACCCTGGACGGCTCGGAGCTGTTCTTCGCCGGCTCGGACTCCGCCCATGGTTCGGGTCTGTTCGTCACCGACGGCACCGCAGCCGGCACGCACTTCCTGCACGCCTTCAGCGCGGCCGACAGCTTCAGCGTCTCCAACGGCAAGCTCTATTTCCGCGGGGCGGACAGCGGCGGCGATTCCGAGCTCTGGGTGTCCGACGGGACGGCGGCAGGGACCACCAAGCTCAGCGACACCGGCATCAATCCTGGCTCTTCCGCCGGGGGCTACACCGCCATCGGGACAGGCAGCCAGCCCGCCCACATGGTCGCCCAGGACTTCAACGGCGACGGCAAGTCTGATGCCCTGTTCGTCGGCGCGGGCGGAACCCTGGCCACTTGGCAGCTGAACGACGCGGCGATCGCCTCGGGCGGCGGGACGCTGGGGTCTCCGGGGTCGGGCTGGCGCTACGTGGGCAGTGGCGACTTCAACGGCGACGGCAAGGCCGACGTGCTGTTCGTGAACGCCGCGGGGAGCCTCGCCACCTGGCAGCTGAACGGCTCGGCGATCGCCGGCGGCGGGAACCTGGGCTCACCGGGCGCGGGCTGGAGCGAGGTGGGGATCGGCGACTTCAACGGCGACGGCAAGTCGGACGTGCTGTTCCAGAACGCGGCCGGGATGCTGGCCACCTGGGACCTCAATGGGACCAGCATCGTCGGCGGCGGCAACCTGGGCTCGCCGGGGGCGTCGTGGGCGGTCAAGGCGGTGGCGGACTTCGACGGCGACGGCAAGGCCGACATCCTGTTCGAGAACGCGGCCGGCCAGTACGCCGTCTGGACGATGCACGACACCACCATCGCCCAGAGTTCGCAGCTGGGCTCTCCGGGGGCCGGCTGGAGCTTCGCCGGGACCGGGGACTTCAACGGCGACGGCAAGGCCGACGTGCTGTTCGAGAACGCCTCGGGCCAGTACGCCAGCTGGGACCTGAACGGCGGGTCGATCGTCGGCGGCGGCAACATCGGCGCCCCGGGTCCGGCCTGGACGCTCGTGCAGATCGGCGACTTCAACGGCGACGGCAAGTCGGACCTGATGTTCCGCAACACCGACGGGACGCTGGCCACCTGGGACTTAAGCGACACCGCCATCGTCGGCGGCGGCACGGTGGGCAACCCCGGGAGCGCCTGGAGCCCAGTGGGGATCAGCCACGGCCAGGGCTTCGCCGACCTGGTGTTCGCCAACACCAGCGGGACCTGGGCCACCTGGATGATCAACGGCGGCCAGATCGTCGGCGGCGGGACGCTGGGAACCCCGGGGAGCCAGGCGACCCAGGTGCTGGGCGACTTCAACGGCGACGGCGCGCGCGACGTGGCCTTCCAGGGCGCCAACGGATCGGTCTCCACCTGGCTGACCGACGGGGCGCACGTGATCGGCGGGACCAGCCTGGGCAACCCCGGCGCCGGCTGGACGCTGGTCGCCTCGGGGGACTTCAACGGCGATGGCCAGTCGGACCTTCTGTTCCGCAACGCCTCGGGCCAGCTGGCCACCTGGGACCTGCACGGCAACGCCATCGTCGGCGGCGGCGCCCTGGGCTCGCCCGGCTCCAGCTACGTCTTCGAAGGGGTCGGCGACCTCAACGGCGACGGCAAGGCCGACATCCTGTTCAAGAACGCCACTACCGGGACCTATGCCGCCTGGCTGATGAACGACACCCAGATCGTCTCGGGCGGCGACATCGGCAATCCCGGCGGCAGCTGGAGCTTCAAGGCCCTGGGCGACCTCAACGGCGACGGCAAGGCCGACATGCTGTTCGAGGACGCCAGCGGCGAATACGCCAGCTGGGACCTCTCGGGCACGCAGATCATCGGCGGCGGCGACATCGGCGCCCCGCACGGGACCTGGAGCTTCGCCGGCCTGATGGACCTCAACGGCGACGGCCGCGCCGACATCCTCTTCCAGGACGCCAACGGCAATCTCGCCAGCTGGACCCTCAACGACAACCACATCACCGGCGGCGCCACCTTCGGCAATCCCGGGGCGGGGTGGCACCTGATCGGATAGGCGGGGCGGTTCGCGAGGCGCGTCCGCGACTGGAGCGGAACGACGCACCCTCGATTTCCTCTTCCCAAGGCGCGGGCGCCGAGAGCACCTTCGGACATCCGCAGGAAGCGTCGGCGCCGACTTGCCTATGCTCCGGCGGAGCCAGGGGCGTCGGCGTATGAAGATCCAGATCGTGTACGATTCCAGCGTCGCCAATGCGCCGGCTGGATACAAGACCGCGGTGCAGGCGGCGGTCAGCTACTTCGAGCACATGATCGTCAATCCGATCACCGTGAAGCTGACGTTCAGCTACGGCGAGCTCAACGGCCAGGCCCTGGCCTCAGGCGCCTTGGCCGAGAGCAGCACCAACGGCAACATCGAGACCTATTCCAGCCTGGTGGGCTATCTCACCGCCGCCGCGACCTCGGCGGTGGACAAGGCTTCGCTGGCCACCTTCCTGGCCAGCGATCCCACCAATGGCGGACGCTTCTGGGTCTCGGACTCGGAAGCCAAGATCTTCGGCCTGGGCAGCGAGCCGGGCTACACCGATCCGCAGGACGGCTTCGTCGCCGTCAGCAGCACCGCCAGCTTCACCTGGGACCCCAACAACCGCTCGGTCGCGGGGGAATACGACGGCGTCGGCGCCATCGAACACGAAATCTCCGAGGCGCTGGGCCGAATCTCGTACCTGGGGACGGGCAGCTTCCAGGGCTTCAGCCTGTACGCCCCGCTGGACCTGTTCCGCTTCTCCGCGCCGGGGACGCACGTGTTCACCGCGGCCGACGGCGTCTTCTCCTACGACGGCCAGCACCTGCTCTACGGCTACAATGGGCCGGGTTCGAACGCCGACTACGGCGACTGGGGCACGGGCATCATCGGCGACGCCTTCGGCTACGGCTACGCCGGGGTGTCGGGCCTGGTGTCGACCGTCGACCTGCAGGAGATGGACGTGCTGGGCTTCCGCCTGGCGGCGCCCACCACCAACGACGCCAACGGCGATGGCTACAGCGACGTGCTGTTCCGCAGCAGCGCCGGCGCCTATGCGCTGTGGGAACTGAACGACACCGCGATCATCGCCGGCGGGACCATCGCCAATCCCGGCGCAGGCTGGCGGCTGGTCGGCGGCGGCGACTTCAACGGCGACACCCAGGCCGACCTGCTGTTCCAGAACCTCGACGGCCGCGTCGCCACCTGGCAGCTCGGCGGGCCGCACATCCAGGGCGGCGGCACGATCGGCAACCCCGGCGCCAACTGGATCGCCATCGCCACCGGCGACTTCAACGCCGACGCCTCCAGCGACATCCTGTTCCGCAACGTCGCCACGGGCGACTATGCGACCTGGGACGTCAGCGGCGCGTCGATCATCGGCGGCGGCACGCTGGGCAATCCCGGCGCCGGCTGGGTGTTCAAGGGCGTCGGCGACTTCAACGGCGACGGCAAGGCCGACATCCTGTTCGAGAACGCCAGCGGCCTCTATGCGACCTGGCAGATCGACGACAACCACGTCGTCGCCGGCGGCGGCAACCTGGGCAATCCGGGCGCGGGCTGGGTGTTCAAGGGCCTGGGCGACTTCAACGGCGACGGCCGGACGGACGTCCTGTTCGAGAATGGCGCCGGGGCCTACATGACGTGGGATGTCGGCGGCGCGGCGGTGATCGGGGGCGGCCAACTGGGCAATCCCGGCTCCAACTGGACCCTGGTCGGCATCGGCGACTACAACAGCGACGGAACCAGCGACCTGCTGTTCCAGGGGACCGACGGGACCCTGGCGACATGGGATCTGAACGACACCGCCATCGTCGGCGGCGGCAATCTGGGCAACCCGGGCTCGTCCTACCTGCCGGCGGTGACGTCGCCCTGGACGCCACCCACCCTGGTGTTTCAGCGCGCCGACGGGACCCTGGCCACCTGGATGGTCAACGACCACCAGATCATCGGCGGGGGCACGCTGGGCTCGCCCGGCGCCGGCTGGACGGCGGGCCCGGTCGGCGACTTCAACGGCGACGGCTTCAAGGACATCGCCTTCCAGGCCCAGGACGGGACGATCGCCACCTGGGAGACCAACGGCGTCCAGCTGATCGGCGGCGCCACCCTGGGCAAGCCCGCCGCCGGGACCAGCATCGCCGGGGCAGGGGACTTCAACGGCGACGGGCAGGGCGACCTGCTGCTGAAGGCGGCGGACGGAAGCTTCAGCGAATGGCTGCTGCACGGCCCAGCGGTGGTCGGCCAGGTCAGCCTCGGCAAGGCCGACACCGGATACGCGCTGCAGGCCATCGGCGACTTCAACGGCGACGGCCGAGCCGATCTGCTGTGGCAGAACCCGACATCCGGCGTCTACGAAGTGTGGCTGATGAACGGCGCCCAGGTCGCGTCCCGCTCCACCCTCGGCGCCCCCGGCGGCTCCTTCACCTTCAAGGCCATCGGCGACTTCAACGGCGACGGCAAGGCCGACGTCCTGTTCGAGAACGCCAGCGGCCTGTTCGCCACCTGGGACCTGAACGGGGGTTCGATCATCGGCGGCGGCAACATCGGCAATCCGGGCGGAACCTGGGTGTTCGACAGCGTGGCCGACCTCAACGGCGACGGCCGCAGCGACCTGATCTTCCACGATGCGTCAGGCAACTATGCCAGCTGGGAGCTGAACGACACGCACATCATCGGCGGCGGCGCGCTCGGGGCGCCGGGCGCGGGATGGCATCTGCTCGGCTAGCTAGAGCCTGCCGCCTTTTGATGGAACCATCAAAAGGCGATCAGCAGGCTCGCCCTCTCTAAGTCTACGAGCACGATGGCTTTTGTCGATTCCGACAAAAGCCATCGTGCTCTAGGCGGCGCTGGTCCTGGGCGGTCGCCGACCGGCGGCCAAGCTCATGCCGACGCGCCCGGTCCGCCGGAGGCTTGCGCCGAATGCCATCGCCACGCGGTCTCGACGATGGCCTCCAGGTCGTAGGTCGGCCGCCAGCCGAGCGTGGCGGCCGCCCTGCCGGCGTCGGCGACCAGGGCTGGCGCATCCCCTGGACGACGCCCGGCCGTCTCCACCGGGAAGGTCCGGCCGCTGACCTTGCGGACGGCGTCCAGCAGCTCCCTGACGGTGACCCCGACCCCGGCCCCCAGGTTGAACGCCGTCGTGGCGCCGCCACCCATCAGGTACCGCAGGGCGGCCACGTGCGCGTCAGCCAGGTCGAGCACGTGCACGTAGTCGCGCAGGGCGGTGCCGTCACGGGTGGGGTAGTCGTCGCCGAAGATCCTGAACCCCGGCCGCTGGCCGAGCGCCGCCTGGATCGCCAGGGGGATGGCGTGGGTCTCCGGATCGTGCGCCTCGCCGATACGGCCCTCGGGATCGGCCCCGGCGGCGTTGAAGTAGCGCAGCGCCACCGACTGGAAGCCGTCCGTCCCGGCCAGGCGGGCGAGCGCCTGTTCGACCAGCCGCTTGGTCTCGCCGTAGGGATTCAAGGGCGCCTGCGGATGGTCCTCGTCCAGCGGCAGGCGCTGCGGCTCGCCGTAGATGGCGCAGGTGGACGAGAACACCACCCGGCGCACGCCCGCCGCCCGCGCGGCCTCGATCACGGTCAGGGCGCCCGCGACGTTGCTGTCGTGGAAGCGATCCGGATGCTTCACCGACTCGCCGACCTCGATCAGGGCGGCGAAGTGCAGCACCGCGCTGGGGCGGACCCGCCGCAAGACCTCGTCCAGCCTGGGGCGGTCGCGGATGTCGCCCTCTTCCAGCGGGCCCCACTGCACGAAGCGCCGGTGTCCGTTGCTGAGGTTGTCGTATGTCACCGGGCGAAAGCCGGCCTGAGCCAGCCGAAGACAGGTGTGCGCGCCGACATAGCCGGCGCCCCCGGTCACCAGGACAGTCTCCATCGATCGCGCCTCCCAGGCTCGTGTTCCGTCGCGGAGAGCGGGCGGGGCGACGCCAGCCGGCGTTCCGGCGCCGAGCGAGCGGTCGCAGGTCGGCGTCGGGCAGTCAGCGCTGTCGCAGAGGGTGGGAGGTTCGGGAGGCATTCAGCGCCGGGACGCGAGCGGCGTCACGTCCCGGACTGAATGGTGGAGCTAAGCGGAGTCGAACCGCTGACCTCTTGAATGCCATTCAAGCGCTCTACCAACTGAGCTATAGCCCCGGGAAACCCAGGTCCTTCGGGGTGGCCCCCTCGGGAGGCGCGGAACCTAGAGCGACGGCTTTTCCCGATCAAGAGCCGTTTTCAGCCAAAATGCCGCAATTTGCATTTTGGCGGTTCCGCGGTGGCGAACGCCTGCGCCCGCCACCGAAAACCGTCGACGCCGCACGGTCTAGCGATCGTCGGTGTCGCCCTCCTCCGGCAGACCGTCGATTTCGTCCTCGCTGAAGTCGTCGTCGTCCTCGTCCTCCAGGAACGGCACGTCGTCGTCCTCGTCGTCGGCCAGGTCGTCCTCGGCGAAATCGACGCCCACGTCCTCGTCGGCGACCGGCGTGTCGCCGTCGTCGTCGTCCGTGGTGATCAGCGGCGGCTCGTCGGCGGCGGCGTCCAGCTCGGGCGCCTCGTCCGGCTCGGCTTCGAAGCCGTCCTCGCTTTCGGCGACCACTGCGACCTTTTCCTCTTCCGCATCATCCTCGGGCAAGGTGGTGCGGGCGCGCACGCGACGGTTGCGCAGCGCCTCTTCAGGATCGAAGTCCGTGCCGCACTTGGGGCAATGCGCAGGGCGGCGGGTCAGGTCGTAGAATTTCGTCGAACAGTTCGGGCAAATCTGTTTTGCGCCCAGTTCGGGATTGGCCAAGGTGGCGACCTCTGGAAGATGTCGTGGAGCGGCGGCTCCCTTGCCACGCGAGCGCGGCGCTGTCAAAAGGCGAATCCTTTGTCTTCAGAGCCGGTTCGAGAGGCTCCCGAAATCCCAATGAGCGAAGCTGGAATGAAAGCCCGTCCCGGCGGGCCGTTGCGCGGCCGCGTGCGCGCGCCGGGCGACAAGTCGATTTCCCACCGGTCGATGATCCTGGGCGCCCTTGCGAGCGGCGTGACCGAGATCGAAGGCCTGCTGGAAGGCGACGATGTGCTGGCCACCGCCGGCGCCATGCGCGCCTTCGGGGCGCAGGTGGAGAGCCTGGGCGGCGGCCGCTGGCGCGTGACCGGCGCGGGCGGCTTCAGCGAGCCGGCCGACGTGATCGACTGCGGCAACGCCGGCACCGGCGTGCGGCTGATCATGGGGGCGGCCGCGGGCTTCACCCTGGCGGCGACCTTCACCGGCGACCGGTCGCTGCGCGGGCGGCCGATGAACCGGGTGCTGAAGCCGCTGGGCCAGATGGGCGCCAGCTGGATCTGCCGCGAGGGCGGCCGTCTGCCACTGACGCTGCGGGGCGGCGGCCTGACGGCGATGAGCTACCGCCTGCCCGAACCCTCGGCGCAGGTGAAGTCGGCGGTGCTGCTGGCCGGGCTGAACGCTGCGGGCGTCACCGAGGTGATCGAGCCGGAGCCGACGCGCGACCACACCGAGCGGATGCTGCGCGCCTTCGGGGCGCGGGTGGACGTCGCCGACGAGGCCGACGGCCGGCATGTCCGCCTGGCGGGCGGCCAGCCGCTGACCGGAACCCGCATCGTCGTGCCGGGTGATCCTTCCTCAGCGGCGTTCCCGCTGGTGGCGGCGATCATCACCCCGGGCTCGGAGGTGACCGTCGAGGGGGTGCTGCTCAACCCGTTGCGCACCGGCCTGTTCGAGACCCTGCGCGAGATGGGCGCGGACCTGACCATAGAGAACGCGCGCGAGGAGGGCGGCGAGCAGGTCGGTGACGTCGTCGCCCGGCACTCGGCGCTGAAGGGCGTGGCCGTGCCGCCGGAACGGGCGCCGTCGATGATCGACGAGTATCCGATCCTGGCGGTGGCCGCCGCCTATGCCGAAGGGCCGACCGTCATGCGCGGCATCGGCGAGCTGCGGGTCAAGGAAAGCGACCGCATCGCCATGATGGCCCAGGGCCTGGCCGCCTGCGGCGTCGGCGTCGAGGAGGAGCCGGAAGGCCTGATCGTGGTTGGCGCCGCCCGGGCCAACCACGCCGTGCGCGGCGGCGGCCTGGTGCGCACCCACGGCGACCACCGCATCGCCATGAGCCACCTGATCCTCGGCCTCGGCGCCGACGAGGCGGTGGCCGTCGACGAACCCGGCATGATCGCCACCAGCTTCCCGGGGTTCGGGGCGCTGATGGCCGGCCTGGGGGCGGACATTGTCTGAGGCGAAGGGCGCTGACCGCCCTCCCCCTTGTGGGGAGGGGTGGTCCGAAGGACCGGGGTGGGGGAGTCCTGCCGCGGCAACGGACGCCAAGCGGCTGGCGGCGGGGCCCGTGGCTGGGTTCCCCACCCTGATCGCTTCGCGATCTGTCCCTCCCCATGAAGGGGAGGGCGGATAGTGGGCTTCGTCATCGCCGTCGACGGGCCGGCCGCCTCGGGCAAGGGCACCATCGCCGTGCGCCTGGGCGCGCTCTACGGCTATCCGGTGCTGGACACCGGCCTGCTGTACCGCGCCGTTGGCGTGGGGCTGCTGAAACTGGGCGGAGACCTGGACAGCGAGGCGGCGGCGGCCGAGGTGGCGCGGCGCCTGGACCTCACACACCTGGAAGACCCGGCCCTGCGCACCCGCGCGGCCGGGGAGGCGGCCAGCCGGGTGGCGGTGCACGGCGACGTGCGTCAGGCGCTGCTGGACTTCCAGCGGGCGTTCGCCGCGCGCGAGCCTGGCGCGGTGCTGGACGGGCGCGACATCGGCACGGTGATCGCCCCCGGCGCGCCGGCCAAGGTCTATGTCACCGCCACCCCGGAGGTGCGCGCCGATCGCCGCTTCCGCCAGCTGGTCGGCCAGGGCGAGGCGGTGACCTACGACGAGATCCTCGCCGACATCCGCCGGCGCGACGAGCGCGACGGCCATCGCGACGCCGCGCCGATGCGGCAGGCCGAGGACGCGGTCTTGCTGGACACCACTGAAATGACTATAGAAGCGGCCGCCGATGCGGCCCGCCGCATCGTCGAGGCGGCGCGCGCCAGGTGGGAGGGATCCCCCGGCTAATCCAACCGCGCCATTCCCCTCGATGGCCGCGGGAATTCACCAGCGCTCCGGACCCTCCGACAAGATCGTCGGGGCGCTTTCGGTTCAACCCCTAACCGGACCCAAGGTCCCGGCGCCGCAGGCCCCGGGGCCCGACTGTCCATTCAAGACGAAAGAACGATTTAGCCAATGGCTGATGATCTGAGCATGAACCCGACGCGCGACGACTTCGCGGCCCTTCTCGACGAGAGCATGGGCGGCAGGGACTTCGCCGAGGGTACGGTGGTGAAGGGCCGCGTGTCGGCCATCGAAAAGGACTTCGCCATCATCGACGTGGGCCTCAAGACCGAGGGCCGCATTCCGGTGAAGGAATTCGGCGTCGACGAGAACGGCAAGGCCACGATCAAGGCCGGCGACACCGTCGAGGTGTTCCTGGAGCGCGTCGAGAACGCCATGGGCGAAGCGGTGATCAGCCGCGACAAGGCCCGCCGCGAGGAAGCCTGGACCCGCCTGGAAGGCGTGTTCGCCAAGAACGAACCGGTGCTGGGCGCCATCGTCGGCCGCGTGAAGGGCGGCTTCACCGTCGACCTGGGCGGGGCCTCGGCCTTCCTGCCGGGCAGCCAGGTGGACATCCGTCCGGTGCGCGACGTCGGCCCGCTGATGGGCCGCGAGCAGCCGTTCGCGATCCTGAAAATGGACCGTCCGCGCGGCAACATCGTCGTCTCCCGCCGCGCCATCCTGGAAGAAGCCCGCGCCGAGCAGCGCACCGAACTGGTGTCGCAGCTGCAAGAGGGTGAAGTCCGCGAAGGCGTGGTCAAGAACATCACCGACTACGGCGCGTTCGTGGACCTGGGCGGCATCGACGGCCTGCTGCACGTCACCGACATGAGCTGGAAGCGCGTTTCCCACCCGAGCCAGGTCCTGGCCGTGGGCGACACCGTCAAGGTGCAGATCGTCAAGATCAACCCGGACACCCAGCGCATCAGCCTGGGCATGAAGCAACTGCAGTCCGACCCCTGGGACGGCGTGGAAGCCAAGTACCCGGTGGGCGCCAAGTTCACCGGCCGGATCACCAACATCACCGACTACGGCGCCTTCGTGGAGCTGGAGCCGGGGGTCGAGGGCCTGGTCCACGTGTCGGAAATGTCCTGGACCAAGAAGAACGTCCACCCCGGCAAGATCGTCTCCACCTCGCAGGAAGTGGATGTGGTCGTGCTGGACGTCGACGCCTCCAAGCGCCGGGTCAGCCTGGGCCTGAAGCAGGCCATGCAGAACCCCTGGGAGCAGTTCCTGGAACAGCACCCGATCGGTTCGAGCGTCGAAGGCGAAGTCAAGAACGCCACCGAGTTCGGCCTGTTCATCGGCCTCGACAACGACATCGACGGCATGGTGCACCTGTCGGACATCGACTGGAACACCCCGGGCGAAGAGGCCATGGCCCGCTACAAGAAGGGCGATGTGGTCAAGGCGCGCGTGCTTGACGTCGACGTCGAGAAGGAACGCATCAGCCTGGGCATCAAGCAGCTGGGCGGCGATCCGCTGGCCGGCGACGTCTACCGCAAGGGCCAGACGGTGACCGTGCAGGTCACCGAGATCACCTCGGGCGGCATCGAAGTGCGCTTCGGCGAGGATGAAGCCCCGATCACGGCCTTTATCCGCAAGTCGGACCTGTCGCGCGACCGCTCCGAGCAACGCCCGGAACGCTTCGCCGTCGGCGATCGCCTGGACGCCCAGATCACCAACGTCGACAAGGCCGCCCGCCGGGTGTCCCTGTCGGTGAAGGCCCTGGAAATGGCCGAGGAAAAGGAAGCCATCGAGCAGTTCGGCTCGTCGGACTCCGGCGCCTCGCTGGGCGACATCCTGGGCGCCGCGCTGCGCGAGAAGGCCTCCAAGGAATAAGCCTCCCGGGGTTCGCCCCGAAGGCTGCGAAGGGCCCTTCCCCGGCGACGGGGGAGGGCCTTTTTCGTGCGCGCGGCTGCGGCGTCTGGTCGCATGCCGTCGCTTCGCATTGAGGCAGACCATCGGCCCCTGGCGTCCGCGGACGCGCAGCCGGCGAAGACCGGCGGGAGGAATGGATGGACAAGGTCCTGGACGGCGCCCACGGGCCCGCATGGCTCAAGAAGATTCCCAGCGAAGTGGGCATGACCGCGGCCGTCGTCCTGGTCGTGTTCGGGGTGGTGGCGACCGGTTCGGCGATCTCGTCGGCGGTGGGCGGTTCCTCGCCCTGGCTGTTCGCCGCCAGCTATGCCGGGCCGGCGGCCCTGGCCTACGGCGTCTACTGGCTGGCCAGCCGCCGCCGCTGACGCGCCTCAGTCCCGGGGCGCGCGCAGCGCCTCGAGCCCCGCGTTGAACAGATGCCAGCCGCCCCTGGTCAGGTCGAGGCTGGCCCAGGCGAAGCCGGCGTCTCGGGCGGCCTCCAGCGTGGCGACGCTGTTGACGCCATGCAGGCCGGGCATCGGCCCGACCGCCTTCAGCAGCGCCGCCAGGCCGACCAGGATCGGCCGCTCCTCCGACAGCTTCAGGCTGTCCGCCTCCAGGCTGGCGCCGGCGAAGCCGCGGTCCATCAGCCGGGGCACGTCGCTGCCGCCGCCCGCCAGCCGCACGAGCACTCCGCCGAACATCGGCCTGAGGCCGGCGGCGGCTTCGGCCAGGGCGGCGGCTGGCGCCCCCGGCTCGATATCCGTGAACTCGGCCACCGGCACCACCTGCCGCGCGCCACGCGCCAGGCCGCCCAGCCGCAGCAGCTCGCGCCGCACCCGCTCGGCCTTGGCGCACGCCCAGGGGATGGGGATCAGGGCCATGGGGGCCGGCCCGCCGCTATGGCGATCGGCCTGTGGCAGCACCTTCACCCCCTGCCGCACGGCCGCCAGGGTGACGCGTTCGCGATCCACGGCATTGAGGCTGTCGAGGGCGACGGCGCGCGCCTCGGCGTCGGCCGTGCGGATCCGGCAGGTCAGCGCCCAGCCGCGGGAGGTCGCCTCCACCAGGGCGAGCACCGGCCGCCAGTAGCCCTCCACCTGCAGATCCCGACCCGACGCCGACGCCAGGCGCGTGGCGAATCGGGCGGTCGCCGGCTGGGCCGCCACGGGGGTCGAATCAGTGGGCGTGGAGGCGTCCATGCCGGTCGAGGTTCCCAAATCCGGTCGCGGGCCTTCCTCCGAGACGCCTACAGGCTTGGCATATCGGGCTTTCGAGGGGTTTAACGCCCGTCCTCGTCGCGCAACCCCTTGAAGATCAAGCGACGTTTGGGCAAAGGTCTCGCCCGGGATAGGGGCAGAGTGTCCATGATCAAGTCCGAGCTTATCGCCGCGTTGGCGAGCGAGAACCCGCATCTCACCCAGCGGGACATCGAGCGCGTGGTGGGCGTGATCCTGGAGCGCATGATCAACGCCCTGGAGGAGGGTGGCCGCGTCGAGCTGCGCGGTTTCGGCGCCTTCTCCGTGCGCGCCCGTCCCGCACGCGCCGGCCGCAACCCGCGCACCGGGGAGACGGTCGAGGTTCGCGCCAAGCACGTGCCGTTCTTCAAGAGCGGCAAGGAACTGCGCGCCCGGCTGAACGCCGACTGACCCGGCTCGACCGGAGGGCCGGTTGACGGCGCTCCCGAAGCCCGGGAAAGTCCCGGCAAACGGAGGGGCCCATGAGCATCTTCAAGGAATTCCGCGAGTTCATCGCCCGCGGCAACGTCATCGACCTGGCCGTCGGTGTGATCATCGGCGCGGCCTTCGGCAAGATCGTCACCAGCCTGGTCGAGCAGGTGGTGATGCCGCCGATCGGCCTGGTGCTGGGCAAGGTGGACTTCTCGCAGCTGAAGATCGTGCTGCAGCCGGCTGACACCCTCAGCAAGAAGGGCGAGGTGGCGATCCTCTACGGCGCCTTCTTCAACACCGTGATCCAGTTCCTGATCGTCGCGGTTGTGGTGTTCCTGATGGTGAAGATGGTCAACACCCTGCGTCGCAAGGACGCCGAGGCGCCCGCCGACCCGCCGGCGCCGACCGTCACCGAGGCCCTGCTGGTCGAGATCCGCGATCTGCTGAAGAGCCGCCCGTAGGTCGGGCCCGTCGTGGCGCCGACCCCGGACATCACCCTCTACGCCTCGATCCACAGCCGCAGCTTCATGGCGCGGTGGATGCTGGCAGAGCTTGGCCTGCCGCACCGGATCGTCGACGTCGATATCCGCCGGCGGCGGCACAAGGCGCCCGACTACCTGCGCATCAATCCGATGGGCAAGGTCCCGGCGATCACCGACGGCCCGGTGGTGGTCACCGAGAACCCCGCCATCTGCCTCTACCTGGCCGACCGCTATGGCCTGGGGACCCTGGCGCCGGCGACGGACGATCCGCTGCGCGGCCCCTATCTGCGCTGGTGCGTGTTCGCCACGGCCGTGTTCGAACCGGCGGTCTATCTGACCGATCAGCCGGACGACGACGCCTCGGCCAGCGGTCGCGGCTGGGGCCGCCGCGAGACCGTGCTGAGCCTCATGGACGACCTCCTGGCCGGCGGACCGTGGATCCTGGGCGAGCGCTTCTCCACCGCCGACGTGGTGCTGGGCTCGGTGATCTCGGTGGCGCTGTTCACCGGCCGGATGCCGGCCACCCCCGAGACCATGGCCTACAACGATCGCATCTCGGCGCGGGAGGCCTACAAGACCGCCGCGGCGGCGAACTGGCCCCCGCCTTCCTAGATAAGGCGCGATGATCGACGATTTCGACAGGGGCGAGCGGCGCATGGCGGACCGCGGCGCGGGGCGCGGACCGCTGTTTGCCCTGGCGGCGGTGCTGATCGCCACCTTCGGCCTGCAGTTCCTGTTCGCGGACGACTCCCTGCTGGAATGGGCGGCGGTATCGTTCGCCGCCCTGGCCGAGGGCCGCTGGTACACGCCCCTGACCTCGGTGTTCGTGCACGCCGGCGTGCTGCACATCGGCATGAACCTGATGGCGCTGATCGCCCTGGGCGCGCCGGTCAGCACGCGGTTTCCCGGCACGGCGCGGGGCGTGGCGGCCTTCTTCGCCTTCTTCCTCGTGTGCGGCGTGCTGGCCAGCCTGGGCTTCGTGGCCCTGCACCCCTACGGCCAGGCCGGCGCGGTGGGCGCTTCCGGGGCGATCTGCGGCCTGTGGGGCGCGGCGACCCGGCTGGTGGACGATCGTCGGCGGCTGTCGCCGATCTGGTCGCACACCGTGTGGCTGAACGTGCAGTCGCTGGTGAAGCAGAACCTGCTGATGATCGTGGTGCTGTTCGGCTTCAGCCTGCTCAGCCAGGGCCAGACGGTGACCATCGCCTGGCAGGCCCACCTGGCGGGGTTCGTTGCCGGCCTGCTGCTGATCGGGCCGTTCCTGCGTCTCGGCGGCTGGCGCGCGGCGCCGGACTTCGCCGACCTGGCGGCTTGACCACGCCGCCACAGAGACTACCTGTCGCGCGGGTTTCTCCGAGCGGGGCGCATGCGCAAGGCCAAGATCTGCGGACTGTCGACGCCTCAGACCGTGCAGGCGGCGCTGGACGGCGGCGCGGCCTACCTCGGCTTCGTGTTCTTCGACAGGAGCCCGCGCAACGTCGCCCCGGAGCTGGCCGCCCGGCTGATCGCCCCCGTCCGGCAGACCGCCGCCAAGGCGGTGGCCCTGCTGGTGGATCCCGACGACGCCACCGTCGACCAGATCGCACGGATCGTGCGACCCGACTTCATCCAGCTGCACGGCCGCGAAACGCCCGAGCGGACGGCGGCGGTCGCGGCGCGCGCCGGCATCCCGGTGATCAAGGTGCTGCCGGTCTCGGAGGCGGCGGACATCGACCCGGCCCGGGCCTATGAGGGGGCGGCCGAGCACCTGATGTTCGACGCCAAGCCGCCGAAGGACGCCGATCGGCCCGGCGGCCTGGGCGAGCCGTTCGACTGGACGCTGCTGGCCGGCCGACGGTTCGAGCGGCCCTATCTGCTGGCGGGCGGCCTCGATCCCTGGAACGTGGCCCAGGCGCTGGCGTCCAGCGGAGCGCCGATCGCCGACGTTTCCTCTGGCGTGGAACGCGGTCCCGGACTAAAGGACCCCTCCCTGATCGCAGCCTTCCTCGAGGCGGTTCGCCGCGTCTGATGCGACCGCGCCTGACGGAACACCGCCCGTGAACATGATCGCCACGCCCAACGACTACTCGGCCTACCCGGACGCCCATGGGCGGTTCGGCGACTATGGCGGGCTGTATGTGCCCGAAACGCTGATGCCGCTGGTCAAGGACCTGGACGCCGCATACGCCGCCGCCAAGGCCGACGAGGGGTTCCAGGCCGAGCTGGCCTCGTTCCTGAAGCACTATGTCGGCCGCCCCAGCCCGCTCTATTTCGCCGAGCGGCTGACCGAGCATTTCGGCGGCGCGAAGATCTATCTGAAGCGCGAGGAGCTGAACCACACCGGCGCGCACAAGATCAACAACTGCATGGGCCAGATCCTGCTGGCCATGCGCATGGGCAAGACCCGGATCATCGCCGAGACCGGCGCCGGCCAGCACGGTGTGGCCACGGCCACCGTGTGCGCCCGCTTCGGCCTGCCGTGCGTGGTCTACATGGGCGCGGTGGACGTTGAGCGGCAGGCGCCCAACGTGCTGCGCATGAACCTGCTGGGCGCCGAGGTGCGGCCGGTCACCTCCGGGGCCTCGACCCTGAAGGACGCCATGAACGAGGCGATGCGCGACTGGGTGACCAACGTGCACGACACCTACTACCTGATCGGCACCGCGGCCGGTCCGCACCCCTATCCGGCGATGGTGCGCGACTTCCAGGCGGTGATCGGCGTCGAGGCCAGGGCCCAGCTGCTGGAGGCCGAGGGACGGCTGCCGGACGCCGTGGTGGCGTGCGTGGGCGGCGGCTCCAACGCCATCGGCATCTTCCACCCGTTCCTCGACGACGAGACGGTGAAGATCATCGGCGTCGAGGCTGCGGGTCACGGCATGGACACCGACCAGCACGCCGCAGCGATCAACGGCGGCCGCCCGGGCGTGCTGCACGGCAACAAGACCTATCTGCTGCAGGACCGCGCCGGACAGATCCTGGAGGCGCACTCGATCTCCGCCGGGCTGGACTATCCGGGCATCGGCCCGGAGCATTCCTGGCTGCACGACGTCGGCCGCGCCACCTACCTGACCGCCACCGACGACGAAGCCCTGGAAGCGCTGCAGCTCTGCACCCGGCTGGAGGGGATCATCCCCGCGCTGGAGAGCGCCCACGCCCTGGCGCGGCTGGCGGACGTCACCCGGCAGGTGGGCAAGGACGGGATCGTGCTGCTCAACCTCTCCGGCCGCGGCGACAAGGACCTGGCCACCGTGGCCGCGCACCTCGGGCGCAAGATCTAGGGGCCCCGCCGTCTTGACCGTTTCCCGTATCGACGCCCGCTTCGCCAGGCTGAAGGCGGAGGGCCGCGCGGCCTTCGTGCCCTATATCATGGCCGGCGATCCCGACGCCGCGACGGCGCTGAAGATCCTGCAGGGCCTGCCGGGCGCCGGGGCCGACCTGATCGAGGTGGGCTTCCCGTTCTCCGACCCGATGGCCGAAGGCCCGCCGATCCAGCGCGCCGCGCTGCGCGCCCTGGCGGCCGGCGCCACGCTGGACACCGTGCTGGACACCATCCGCCGCTTCCGCGAGGGCGACCAGGACACGCCCATCATCCTGATGGGCTACATGAACATCGTGCTGCACCGCGGGTTCGAAACCTTCGCCCGCGACGCCGCCGCGGCCGGGGTCGACGGCCTGATCGTGGTCGACTGTCCGCCGGAGGAATCCGGGCCGCTGGCCGACGCCCTCGACGCCGCCCAGGTGGCGCTGATCCGGCTGGCGACGCCGACCACCGACGATGCGCGGCTGAAGGTGGTCGCCGCCCGCACCTCGGGGTTCGTCTACTATGTCTCGGTGGCCGGGGTGACCGGGGTCAAGGAGGCCGACGCCGCCGCCGTGGCCCCCGCCGTGGCCCGCGTTCGCGCCGCCTCCGGCCTGCCGGTGGCGGTGGGCTTCGGCATCCGCACGCCCGAGCGCGCCGCCGCCGTGGCGCGGGTCGCCGACGCCGTGGTGGTGGGCTCGCAGCTCTGCGACGACATCGCCGAGGCCATCGCACAGAACCGTGATGCCGTGGCGAAAGTTCTGGAATCGGCGGGCGCGCTCGCTAAGTCTGTGCGCTCCGCAAGGCTTAGCGCCGACTGAATCAGGCAGGAATCTAAGTCAAACATGGCCCTGGCCGACGACAAGCGAAACAAGCCCCCACGTCCCCCGCAGCCCGCGAACCGCGAGCGGGGCGGCTGGCTGGCGAACATCGCGCCGGGCTTCCGCAAGCTGGTGTCCAAGCGCGAGACGCCGGACAATCTGTGGGTCAAGGATCCCGACAGCGGCGAGATGATCTACCGCTCGGACCTGGAGGCGGCCCTGTGGGTCACCCCGTCCGGCCGGCACATGCGCATCCGCCCGGCCCAGCGCTTCGGCATCACCTTCGACGGCGGCAAGTTCAAGACCCTGCCCATGCCGAAGTCGCCGGACGACCCGCTGGAGTTCACCTACGGCAAGTCCTACCGCGAGACGCTGAACGCCGCGCGCAAGGCCACCGGCGAACAGGACACCATGGCCGCGGCCGTGGGCGAGATCGGCGGCCAGACCACCGTGGTGCTGGTGCAGGACTTCGCCTTCATGGGCGCTTCGCTGGGCGTGGCCGCCGGCGAGGGCTTCCTGGCGGCGGTGGACGAGGCGATCAAGCGCGACGTGCCGTTCGTGGCGTTCACCGCCTCGGGCGGCGCGCGCATGCAGGAAGGCTCGCTGTCGCTGATGCAGATGGCGCGCACCACCCTGGCCATCCAGCGCCTGCGCCAGGCCAAGCTGCCCTATATCGTGGTGCTCACCGACCCGACCTATGGCGGCGTGACGGCGTCCTACGCCATGCTGGGCGACGTGCACTTGGCCGAACCGGGGGCGCAGATCGGCTTCTCCGGCCGCCGGGTGATCGAGAGCACCATCCGCGAAACCCTGCCGCCCGGCTTCCAGACCGCCGAGTTCCTGATGGAGCGCGGCATGGTCGACAAGGTCACGCCGCGCGCCGAACTCCCCCGTGTGCTGGGCTCGATCCTGCGCACCCTGCTGATGGGACGGTCCCGTCTTTCCGCCGCCTGATCCCCAACCGCCCGCCCCCACGCCCGCCGGGGGTCCGCCCGTGAGGCCCGAGTACGACGCGATCCGCGCCTCGGACGTCACCATCGCGCGGCTGCGCGCGCTGCACCCCAGCCTGATCGACCTGTCGACCGGCCGCATCGAGCGGCTGCTGACGGCGCTCGGCCGGCCGCAGGACCGCCTGCCGCCGGTGATCCACGTGGCCGGCACCAACGGCAAGGGCTCGACCTGCGCCTACCTGCGCGCCATCGCCGAGGCGGCTGGTCTGAAGGTGCACGCGATCATCTCGCCGCACCTGGTGCGCTTCGCCGAGCGCATCCGCATCGCCGGTCAGCTGATCACCGACGAGGAGCTGTCGCTGCGCATCGACGAGGTCGAGGCGGCCAACCAGGGCCAGCCGATCAGCTTCTTCGAGATCACCACCGCCCTGGCGCTGCACGCCTTCGCCCAGACGCCGGCCGACCTGACCGTCGTCGAGGTGGGCCTGGGCGGGCGCTTCGACGCCTCCAACGTGTTCGCCGCCCCGGCGGTCAGCGTGATCACCCCGGTCGACTACGACCACCTGGAGATGCTCGGCCCTGAGCTGTCCAAGATCGCCTGGGAAAAGGCCGGCATCATCAAGCGGGGCCGCCCCGTGGTGGTGGCGCGCCAGCTCGAGGAGGCGCTGCAGGCCATCGAGAGCGAGGCCCAGACGCTGCACGCGCCGATGACCCTGATGGGCCGCGACATCGACGCCTTCGAGCAGAACGGCCGGCTGGTGGTGCAGCTGGAGGACGGCCTGCTGGACCTGCCGCCCCCCAGCCTGTTCGGCCAGCATCAGTTCGACAACGCGGGCCTCGCGGTGGCGGCGATCAAGACCTGGGGCCATCCGGCGATCGACGACGCGGCGATCGCCCGCGGCGTGGCGTCCACGGTCTGGCCCGGGCGTTTCCAGCCGATCACCAAGGGCCCGCTGGCGGATCTCGCCCGGCCCAGCGGCGCGGACCTGTGGCTGGACGGGGCGCACAATCCCCACGCCGGCCGCGCCCTGGCCGACGCCGTGGCGCGCCTGGCGGCGCGTGACGGGCGGCCGGTGGTGATGATCGTCGGCATGCTGGGGCGCAAGGACAACCGCGGCTTCTTCGAAGCCTTCCGCGGCGCGGCGCACAAGGTGTTCACCACCAGCTTCGAGTCCCCCTCGGCGACGCCGCCGGAGGAACTGGCCGCCTCGGCCACCGCCGTGGGCCTGGACGCCGAGGTCGCCAACGGCGTCGAGGACGCCCTGGTCCGCGCCCTGGCCCGCCCCGGCGCGCCACCGCACGTGCTGATCTGCGGCTCGCTGCACTTCGTCGGCGACGTGCTGTCGCTCAGCCCTGACACCTGGCCGACCTAGATCGGTCTCCGCTGGAGCCCCCATCCCCGCCTTCGGCGGTACTTCCCCCAAGGGGGGAAGAGAACTTTCATGCGGGCTGAGTTGCTGTTTCTCTTTCCCCCTCTGGGGGAAGTCCCCGCGAAGCGGGGGATGGGGACACGAAAAAGGGTGGGGAAGCATCCGACTCCCCCACCCTGGTCGCTTCGCGATCTGTCCCTCCCCACAGGGGGGAGGGTGAAATCAGGCCGCGGATTCCACGCCGGCTTCGGACAGCCACTCGAGGATCTTGGACTTGGGCATGGCGCCCACCTTCATCGAGGCCATCTGGCCGTCGCGGAACAGCATCATCGTCGGGATGCCGCGCACGCCATAACGGGCGGGGGTGGTGGGGCTGTTGTCGATGTCGACCTTGGCGATCGTCACCTTGCCCGCCAGTTCCTCGGCGATCTGTTCCAGCGCCGGGGCGATCTGCTTGCAGGGGCCGCACCACTCGGCCCAGAAGTCCACCAGCACGGGCTTGTCGGCCTTCAGCACGTCCTGTTCGAAGGTTTCGTCGGTGACCTTGACGGTGCTCATTGAAAAACTCCCAGAAGTCGCGGAGCGGCCGCGACTCATCAGATGGCGCATGTAAGCCACTCGGGCGGCACTTCAACTGTTTGCGACGATCTCGTCCAGCACCTCGAGCATGAGATTTTCTGGGACCGGCATGAGGCGCGGTCCGTCCGTCCAGACCAGCGCCGCCTCGATGCTGCGGCCGGGGAACACCTCGGCCAGCACCGCGCGATAGACCGCCATCTGCACCACATAGGCGCGGTCGGCGTCCTCGATGCGCGCGGGGGCGGGCCGATTGGTCTTGAAGTCCACCACCAGCACCCGGGCCGGCGTCACCATCAGCCGGTCGACGCGGCCGGAGATCGCCAGGCCCGGCGGCAGCCGCGCCGCCGCCCCCGCGAGCGCCACCTCGGCGCGCGAGCCCGGGCCGAACACCTCGGCGAAGCGGGCGTCGCCGAGCACGGTCAGCGCGGCGGCGGCCATCTCGGCCCGCTGGGTCTCCGAGAGATCGCGCTCGCGGGCCAGCAGCCGGGCGGCGCCGTCGGCGCGCTGGTCCGGCGGAAGGTCGGGCAGAATCTGCAGCAGCCGGTGGATGATCTCGCCGCGGCGGAAGCGGCCCAGGCCGTCCACCAGGCTGAGCGGCGAGGGCGCGGGCCCCCGGCCGCCATCCTCGCCCAGCGTCGACGGGGAGGCGTAGCGCAGGGCGGCGGGCTCGGGCGGGGCCAGGCGGCGGGCCCACACGGGGAGGGCGGCCACCTGATCCGCCTCCGGCCGGGCGGCGCCCATCAGCACGGGATCGGCGCCGATCCGCCGGCCTTCGCCGCCCCCATCGAGGGGGAAAGAGCGCGCCGCGTCGGAGGCGTCGAAGGCGCGGTCGACATAGTCGCGCCAGCTGCGCTCGAACAGGTGCGGCCGGGTCTCCACGCCGCAGACGATCAGCCGGTCGCGGGCGCGGGTCAGCGCCACGTACAGCAGGCGCAGGCTCTCGTGGTCGTGGGCCGCGTCGCGGGCGGCGCGGGCCTCGGCCGAGGCCGGGCAGTCGTCGGCCTTGCGCGGCGCCCACAGGAAGCCGCCTTTGGCGGCGTCCAGCAGCGGACCGCCCTGGGCGGTGGCGCGGGTGGTGGTGTCCGGCAGGATGACGATCGGCGCCTCCAGGCCCTTGGAGCCGTGCACGGTCATCACCCGCACCTCGCCGCCGGCGCGGGTCTGCGAGTCCTCCTGCTCGCGCTTCACCTCCAGCTCGGTGTGCGAGAGCGCGGCGATTACCGACTCCAGGTCGCGCAGGTCGCGTCCCTCGGCGGCCAGCACCTCGGCGACGAACGCCTCCAGCGCGTCCTCGGCCTCGGCGCCGAAGCGCGCCAGCATGCGCTGGCGCATCGACTGGCCGGTCTCGTCCAGCCGGCTCAGCACCCGGCTGAAGAACTCGAACGGCGGGCGCAGCCGCGCCGCATCGATGGCCCAGGCCAGCAGGTCGCGGGCCGCGCGCCACGCGCTGCGCTCCTCCGCCCGGGCGACCAGGGTCGCCCACAGTCCGCCTGCGCGGCCGTAGGCCAGGTCGTAAAGGCCCGTCTCGTCGATGTCGCAGAACGGGCTGCGCAGCAGGCCGGCCAGGGCCAGGTCGTCGGCCGGGAAGCGCACGAAGCGGGCGAGGGCCATCAGGTCGGCGAACACGATGTGCTCGGACAGCAGCAGCCGGTCGGCGCCGCCCACCGCGACGCCCTCGCGCTTCAGGGCGCGGATGATCTCGTGGAACAGGGCGTTGCGCCGGCGCACCAGGATCAGAAAGTCGCCGGCCGTGCAGGGGCGCAACTGCCGGGTCTGCCGGTCCTGCACCGCCTCGCCGCGGAGGATCATCGCCTTGACCGAGCGGGCGATGCGGCGGGCGAGCTTGCGCCCCGCGCTCTCCGCCGGCTCGGCGTCCACGGGCGCCCAGGGGTCGGGATCCGGCGCGGGGTCGCCCACCTCCAGCGGCCAGGCCTCGACACAGCCGCCGGGGTGACGGCGGGCGATGTGCTTCACCGGAAAGCCAACCACGCGCCCGGCGTCGGCGGGGCGCAGGCCGGCCAGGGCCTCGGGATCGGCGAACACCTGGTCGACGAAGCCGAGCACCTCGGGCGCCGAGCGCCAGCTCTCCTGCAGCGCCACCTGTTCGAAACGCGCGCCCGCCTGCCGGGCCAGGGCCTGGAAGCCCCTGGCCTCGGCGGCGAAGCGCTCCGGCGCGGCGCCCTGGAACGAGAAGATCGACTGCTTCTCGTCGCCGACCGCGAACACGGTGCGCAGCAGGGCGGCGGCGCCCTTGCCGACGAAGAACTCGTCGGTCAGCCGGCGCAGGATGCCCCATTGCTCGGGGGCGGTGTCCTGGGCCTCGTCCAGCAGCACGTGCTCCAGGCCGCCGTCCAGCTTGTACAGCACCCAGGCGGCGTCGGCCCGCACCGTCAGCAAGGCGTTCACCCGCTCGATCAGGTCGCCGAAGTCGAGACCCCCGCGCAGGGTCTTCAGGGTCTCGTAGGCGCGGGCGTAGGCGGTGGCGAGGACCAGGGCGTTCCAGGTGTCCCGCGCCACCTTGGCGGCGCCGCGGCGCTCACGGGCCTCCACCAGCCGGGCCTGTTCCTCGGCCAGCCACTCGGTGGCCCAGGGCTCCAGCCCCTGGGTGCCGACGCGCGCGCGCGGCTGGCCCTGCTGGTTGAGGAACACGCCACCGAGCCCCTCGAACGTCGGTTCGGCCTCCACCTTGCGCATGCGCTCCGCCGCCTGGGCGTCCGAGGTCTTGCCGGTGGCCGCCAGCGCCTCGGCGGCGCGCCGCCACTGGCCCCAGCGGATGCGTTCCAGGGCGGCGGCGGTGATCGCCTCGGGCTCCGTGGGGCGGGCGAAGCCGCAGCGGCGCCAGATGTCGCGCTCGGCCAGGGTCGGGCCGCCGCAGGCATCGATGTAGCCGGCGATCGACCGCCGCCGCGCCTCGAAGATGGCGAACATGGCGTTGAAGCTGCGGTAGTCGAGCTCCACGGCGAAGTGATTGTATGCGGTGGCGATGGCGGCGTCCGGATGGCCCATCGCCTGGCGCGCGGCGGCCTCGCGGGCCTCGGCCGACAGCTGCGCGGCGGCGGCGTCCTCCAGCACCTGGAACCCGGGCGAGACCCCGGCCTCCAGCGGAAAGCGCCGCAGCAGCTTCTCGCAGAAGGCGTGGATGGTCTGGATCTTCAGGCCGCCGGGAGTCTCCAGGGCCCGGGCGAAGAGGGCGCGGGCGGCAGACAGGTCGCGATGGCCCTCGTCGAGCTCCTGCAGGGTGGCGCGAAGGGCGTCGTCCCGCATCACCGCCCAGTCGCCCAGCTGCTGGAACAGGCGTCGCTGCATCTCCGCGGCGCCGGCCTTGGTGTAGGTCACGCAGAGGATCGCCCCCGGCGCCGCCCCGGCCAGCAGCAGCCGGGCGACGCGCTTGACCAGGGTCGAGGTCTTGCCCGCGCCGGCGTTGGCGGCGACGAACACGGTGGCCTTCGGGTCCGAGGCCTGCACCTGCGGGTCCCACATCGTGAACGGCAGCCGGGGGTCGCTCACTCCGCGCCCTCCGGTACGCCGTCGACCACGTCCGGCTCGCCGATCACGTGCCACTCCCAGAGCCGGGCCAGATGGTCGTAGTCGCCGGCATAGCGGCCGATGAACTGCGGCATGGCCCACGACAGGTAGCCGGTCTCCGGCTGGTCGAACCAGTCGATGCGCTTCCTCAGGCCCGCCAGCGCGGCGTCGGCCAGGGCGCGGGCCTCGCCGCCCTCGGCGCGCACTTCCTCGCGACCGGGCGTGCGCCCGCCGCTGACGCGCACATAGACCAGCTGCCGGGGCTCGACCGGCCCGAGGTCGGCGAAGCCGCCGGCGGCGATGATGGCCGCGGTCAGGGTCAGCTGCGGCGAGAGGCCGGCGCGCACCTGCCGGGCGCTGGGCGCGGCCCCGGTCTTGTAGTCGAGGATGTCGGCCACCGCCCCGCGCGCCTCGATGCGGTCGGCCTTGGCGGTGAGGGTGAAGCGGCCGCCGGGCGCATCCAGCTCCAGCTGGCCGCTCTGTTCGATCACCAGCCGCGCGCCCGGCCGACGCCGGCGCTCGAAGGCGACCACCCAGGGCGCCGCGTTGGCGGCCAACGCCAGCTCACGCGCCATGCGCCCCTCCGGCACGCCGGCGGCGCGCAGGGCCTCGCCCAGCAGCTCGGCGAACAGGGTCTCGGCCTCGGGGGGCAGGATGTCGGGGTGCTCGCGCGAGAACCGTTCGAAGGCGGCGTGGATCGCGGTGCCACGGGCCAGGGCCTCCACCGGCGCGTCCGGCGGGTCCAGCGGCCGCAGCTGCAGGATCTCGCGGGCGTAGACCGCGTAGGGGTCGCGGATCCAGCGCTCGACGCCGGTCACCGGCATCCTGCGAGGCCGCACCGCCAGCGGCGGGGTCGGCCGCGGACGGGCGGCGGGCCTGAACCGGGCTGGCGCGTCCAGCGCGCGCGCCCAGGCCAGCACCTCGGGTCGGCGCGGCAGCGCGACCTTGGCGCCCCGGGTCAGGGTGTCCAGCCGCCAGAGCCAGCGTGAGGCCACGGCCGGGGCGCCGCCGCGCCGTTCGGCGTGGATCAGGCTTACCCGGGGGGCTGAGGCGGCCTGGGCGAAGTCGTGCGCGGACAGGCCGATGCGCCGCTCCGGCGGCGGTAGCCCCAGGGTCTTGCGCATCGGCCGCGACAGGAACGGATCGATGGGCGCCGCGGGCGGCCAGACGCCTTCTTCCAGTCCGGCCAGGATCAGGTGGTCGGCGCGGATCAGGCGCGCCTCCAGCACGCCCAGGATCTTCAGGCGCGGGTGGGTGGCCCCGCCCGGGCGCACGGTCTCGCGCGACATCAGGCTGTCCAGCAGTTCGGCGAAGGCCACCGCCGAGACGGGTGGCAGCCCCTCGCTCTCGGCGATCACGGCCGACAGCAGCCCGGCGGCCGCCTCGCCGCCGAGGCCGGCCCACAGCTCGCCCGCCCCACCGGCGGGACCGGCCGCCAGGCGCTCCAGGGCTTCGGCGACGGCGCGCGCGGCGAGGGCCGCCGGCGCGGGCCCCTCGGCGAACACCGCCTCGACGGCCTGCAGCGGCGCCTGGAGAGCCGGCAGAAGCGCCAGGGCGTCGTCCAGGCTTTCGCGCCGGGCGGCGACCCGTTCGGCGTCCTCGTCCTCGCGCGCCTCGCCGGCAGTCTCCAGACGGCGGCGCAGCGCCTCCCAGCCGCCAGGGCGGGGGCCGCGCAGGCCGTACCGCTCCAGGGCGCGGCGGCGGCGTTGCAGCGTCGCCTCGTCCAGGCCGAGGCGCACCAGCGGATGCTTGACCAGGGCCAGCAGGCTGACGGGGTCGCCGGGGTCGGCGGCGACCCGCGCGGCAAGGCTGGCCAGCACGGCCACCGGATACTGCGCCAGGGGCTGGCCGGCGGAGGTGTCGGCGCCGATGCCCCAGCGGGTCAGCCGCGCGCTCACCCGCCGCGCCAGGTCGACGTCGTGGGTGATCAGGGCGCAGGTGGCGCCCGGGGTCTCCAGGGTCTCGCGCATCAGGAGCGCGGCGGCGGCGGCGGCCTCATCCTCGCTGCGCGCGGTGATCACCGACAGGCCCTCAAGACCGACGGCCATCGGGTCGACGCCGGCGGCCTCGCCCTCCCGGCGCAGCGCCTCGATCTGCTTCAGCCAGTCGGCGGTCGCGTCGGCGGGCCGCAGGGCCTCGTTGATCAGCCGCCGCCGCCAACGGCCGCGGGCCTCGGTCTCTGCGGCCGGGTCCCAGTCGCGCACCGCCGCGCGGTCGATCCCCGCCCGGTCCAGCAGCCGGCGCATCGAGCCCTGCGGATGCTGGTTCTCGACCTGAACCCAGGCGGTCTCGGCCAGGGACTTGTCCAGTCCGGGGAGCACGACGGCGCCGCGCGGCGCCCGCGACACGGCGGCCAGCAGGTCGGCGGCGGCCGGAGCGGTGCCGGTCGAGCCGGCGGCCACCAGCACCTCCGCCGGCGGGCGCTCGCTCCAGCGCTCCGCCAGGCGGCGCAGCAGCGCCACCCGCCGGGCGGCCACGTCCACCAGCCCCAGCTCCGCCAGCCGCCGAGGCCAGGCTTCGAGCGCCAGCCCCAGGAACTGCGCCGACCTGCGCCAGTGCAGGGCGAGGTCGCCCTGCACGAGGTCGCCCACCGCGCCCGGATCGGCGACCTCCTCGATCTGCAGGCCGTCCAGGAACACCGCCAGGGCGTCGGCCAGCTCCAGGGCGCCGCCGGCGTCCAGGTCGTCGCGCTGCAACAGGTGACGGTTCTCCGCCACCAGCCGCGCCAGCTCGAAGCGCCGCCGCCACGGGCTGATGGCCGCCGGCAGGTCCAGCGCCAGGTCTCCGGGCTCGAACGGCGGCTCACCCTCGTCCAGGTCGCCGATGGCGCGCACCTGGGGCAGCAGCACCGCGCGCGTTCCCGCCGCCTTCAGGAAGGCTTCCGCCAGGCCGCGGGCGGCGCGGCGGGTCGGCACCAGCACCACCGCCTCGGCCAGCGCTTCCGGGCCGAGCGGCGAGAGCGCGGCGTGCACGCCGGCCGCCAGATCCTCGAGGAACGGGCGGTGGGCGGAGATGGTGAACCAGCGCGGCGAGGGCGCGTCCAGGAACCCGCTCATCGCCCGGCGCCACCGTCTGGGCCAGGCCTCATCGCGCCGCGGCCCGTTCCGCCTCCGCGAGGCGGGCCTCGGCCACGCGCCGGGCGGTGGGATCGCCCACATGCATCCACAGCCCGGGCGGCGCCACGCCGCGGATGCGGCCGCGCTCGGCCAGCGCCTTCCAGACCGGCAGCAGGGAGAAGGCCCCTTCGGGTCCGTCCGCCACCACCTTCGGGTCGGCGATGTGCACGCCGACATAGACGTAAGGGGCGATCTCGCCGGGTTCCTTGAACCGAAGACGCCCGTCGGCCTCCAGGAAGACGTCGCCGGTGTCGTGGAAGCCGAGCGAGGTGGCCGTGGGCGCCAGCATCAGGCAGACGTCCATCCGCCCCGGGTCCCACCCCTGCGCCACCGCATCCAGGGCCGGGACGTCGCCGGGGACCCAGACCGAGTCGATGTTGGCCACCCAGACGGGCCCCTCGCCCAGCAGCGGGATGGCCTTCTTCAGCCCGCCGCCGGTCTCCAGCAGCTGGGCGCGCTCGTCGGACAGGGCGATGGCCGGCGGCCGGCCGGCCCGACCGGCCAGGTGCTGCTCCACCTGTTCGGCGAAATAGTGGACGTTGACCACGGCGCGTTCGACGCCCGCCTCGGCCAGGCGGTCCAGCATGTGGTCGATCAGCAGCTTGCCGCCCACCTCGACCAGGGCTTTGGGCCGGTCGTCGGTCAGGGGGCGCATGCGGGTGCCGAGACCGGCGGCCAGCACCATGGCGGTGGCGGGCCCGCTCATGCACGCGTCCCGCGGGGCGCGTGGCGTTCCAGCCAGGTCTTCAGCGGCGCCAGGGCCGGGTCGGCGACGCAGCGGTCGAGGTAGGTCCAAAGGCGCGGCATGAAGGCGGCGTAGCGCGGCTTGCCGTCGCGCACCACCAGCCGCGAGAAGATACCCAGGATGCGCGCCACGTTCAGCGCCCCCAGGCTGTGGAAGTCGGCGGCGAAGGCCTGGCGGTCCAGGTGCGGATGCAGATCGAAATAGCGGTCAAGGCAGGCGGCCTCGCGACGGGCGCCGACGTCCCGGCGGGCGTCGTGCAGCAGCATGGACAGGTCCCAGGCCGGATGGGCGCGCAGGGCGTCCTGGAAGTCCAGCAGGCCCACCCGCGCCGCGCCCGAGCGCTGCGGCAGCCAGACGAGGTTCTCGGCGTGATAGTCGCGGTGGCAGAACACGCTGGCGCCGGCGGCGCCCCGCGCGCGGATCGGCGCCCAGATCGCCTCCCATTCGTCGACCGCCGCCTCGTCGAAGCAGAGGGTCGGGTTGTAGCGCGGCAGCCACTCGGTGAAGAGATCGCCGGCGGTCTTCAGGGCCAGGTCGTCATAGGCCAGCAGCGGCCAGCTCAGCCCGTCGGCGTGCAGCACCGACGGCGGCCGCTCGGCGTGCAGCACCGCCAGCACGTCGATGGCGGCGTCGTACAGCGGCGCCTCGTCCTGGCCCTGGGCGATCAGGCTGGCGTAGAGGCCGTCGCCCAGATCCTCCAGCACCGCCAGCCCCGCCTCGGCGTCGGCGGCGATCACCCGCGGCGCCGAGAGGCCGCGCGAGGTGAGGTAGCCGGCGCAGGCGACGAAGGCTTCCACCCGTCCTGCCGCCAGCCGCGCCAGGGCGTTGTAGCCCAGGGCCCGCCGCTCGTCGTCCGTGGCGCCGGGCGGGCAGGGATGGGTCTCCACCGACGGCGGCTGGTCCATGAAGATCAGGCTGGGGCCCCGGGTCGGATAGAGCCGCTCGTAGCGGCGCGTGGAGGCGTCGCCGGCCAGCATCTCGCGCTTGGCGTCCGACAGTCCGTTGTCCCGCAGGAAGGCGGCCTTGATCGCCTCGCGTTCAGGCTTCAAGGGGGCGCTCCTCCCAGGACCCATGCGGCGTCAGGCGCGCGCGCCGCGCCTCGCCGTCCAGGCTGATCTCCACGTCCAGCCGGTCGGGCGGCAGGTGATGGCCCAGGCGCTCGGGCCATTCGATGATCGCAGCCCCCTCGCGCAGGGCCTCGTCCAGGCCGATCTCATAGGCCTCGTCGGCCGAGGTCAGCCGGTAGAGGTCGAAGTGGGCCAGCGAGAAGTGCGGCGCCGGATAGAACTGCACCAGGGTGAAGGTGGGGCTGGGCACCTCGGTCTCGTCCGGGCACAGAGCGCGCACCATGGCGCGGGCCAGCACCGACTTGCCGGCGCCGAGGGGGCCGGACAGGCAGACGGCGTCCCCCTTCTGCAGCACGCGCGCCAGGGACTGGCCCAGGTCCACCGTGTCGGCCTCGTCGTTCAAGCGGAACTCCCCTTCGGCGTGGAGCAACATGGCGGCCTCAGTCGTTGTGTCCGGACCATGCCCGTCCCGGCGGGGGCGGAGCAAGCGCGGCGCGGTTGACCGGTTCATGCGCCGGGGGGAAGCATGCGCGCAAGCCCAGAGCATTTCCTCCCGGGGCGGTCCCGATTCCCGCGTAGGAAATGCTCCGGACCTGAGAAGCTTGCGAGCCGTCCCGAGCCTATGGCTCGCGACGGCTCTGAGGAGATTACGGATGAAGAAGATCGTGCCTTGGCTGGCGGCCATAGCAGTGCTGGCGGTCGTCGGCGGCGGGCTCTACGGCTGGTGGGCGGTGGACCTGCGCTGGCGGCCGCACACCATCAAGACCCACCAGGCCGAGATCGCCAAGGCCCTGGAAGGCGCCGGCTGGGTGTCGCCGAAGCTGGGCCCGAACAAGCTGTACATGGTCTCGTACCGCAGCTGCCCGGACTGCATCCGCTTCGAGGACGAGGTGTTCCCCAAGCTGCAGGCCGCGGGCGTGGACACGCGGGTGATCATGATCGCCCGCGCCGACCACAACGGCCAGTCGAAGTCGACGCCGCCGGAACGGGCGACGGTCGCGGAGCTGTGGATCAACAAGTCGTGGAAGCTCTACCAGGACTGGGCGGGCGTGAAGCCGGCTACCGCCTGGACCGCGCCGGGCGTACCGGCCGCCGACGGCGACACCGCGCGCACCGCGGTGGTGGACGCCGGCCGCAACCTCGTCGAACAGCTGCGCCCGTTGCTGAAGGACAACGGCGTCAACTTCGCCTACCCGACCCTGATCTGGTGGGACAAGAAAGGGGTCATGCGGGGCTGCGCCTGCGAGAAGGCGCAGACCTACCGCTATGTGCTCAAAGAACTCGGGGCGTCCTGAGTTCGGCGTCGTCGTCGGCGGTCACTGTTGTGATCCGCGCCGCCGCACGGTAACCGGCCACCGATGCCAGGCCTGACCCGCGCCGCCTATGACGAGAAGCTTGCCTCCGGGGAGCTTGCCGCCGATCCGGCCCAGGCCGCGGCGGTGGACGCCCTGTCCGCCCTGGAGGACCGCCTGGCCGACGCCCGGCCGAAGGGGCTGTTCCGCAAGGCCGAGGGGGTGAAGGGACTCTACCTCTGGGGACCGGTGGGGCGCGGCAAGTCCCTGCTGATGGACCTGTTCTTCGCCAATGCGCCGATGCAGCCCAAGCGCCGGGTGCACTTCCACGTGTTCATGGCCGAGGTCCACCGGCTGGTGGACGCCTGGCGGCGGGGCGACGCGGCGCAGCGCCAGGCGCGGTTCGGCCATGCCCATTCCGGGCGGATGAAGGGCGACGACCCGATCCCGCCGGTGGCGGACGTCCTCGCCCATGCGGCCCGCCTGCTGTGCTTCGACGAGCTGCAGGTCACCGACATCGCCGACGCCATGATCCTCGGCCGCCTGTTCGAGGCCCTGTTCGAGCGCGGGGTGACCCTGGTGGCCACTTCCAACCGCCCGCCCGACGAGCTCTACAAGAACGGCATCAATCGCCAGCTGTTCATCCCCTTCATCGACATGCTGAAGGCGCGGATGGAGATCGTCGCCGTGGCGGGGCCGCACGACTACCGCCTGGACCGGCTGCGCGGGGCGGGGACCTGGTTCTCGCCGATCGATCCGGACAACGAGCGCCAGTTCGACGCCCTGTGGCGCGACATGCTGAACGGCGACGAGGAACTGGGCGCCACCCTGGAGGTGCTGGGGCGCAAGCTGCACTGGCCGCGCGCGGCCGGCGGCCTGCTGCGGGCGAACTTTCTCAGCCTGTGCGTCGAGGCCCTCGGGCCGCAGGACTACCTGGCCATCGCCGACCGCTTCCATACCGTGTTCGTCGAGGCCGTGCCCCGCATCACCCCCGACCGGCGCAACGAGGCCAAGCGCTTCGGCACCCTGGTGGACGCCCTCTACGAGGCTCGCGCGCGGCTGGTGGTGCTGGCCGTGGCCGAGCCGGAGCAGCTGTACCCCGAAGGCGACCAGGCCTTCGAGTTCGAGCGCACCGCCTCGCGCCTGCAGGAAATGCGCTCGGCCTCGTGGCTGGAAGAGAGCGAACGGGGCGCGGCGTTTGCCTGAACCACGCACCTCACGCCGCGGCGCCCCCGGCCTTTCGTTGACACCCCGGCGGCTCGGCTTAAAAGTCCCGGCGCTTTCTGGAGGGACACATGGCTGATGCCTCGCCGGGCGTGCGACCGCGCCCCCTTTCGCCGCACATGCAGGTCTGGCGCTGGCACGTCACCATGGCGGCCTCGATCCTGCACCGCGCGGCCGGGGTGGCGCTGTACGTCGGCGCCCTGATCCTGGCCGGCTGGGCCGTGGCCCTGGCCTCCGGTCCGGACGCCTACGACGCCTATGCCGGTCTGCTGGGGTCGATCCTGGGCCGGCTGGTGCTGTTTGGCATCACCGTCGCGGTGTTCTTCCACCTGGCCAACGGCATCCGCCACCTGGCCTGGGACCTGGGCGAGGGCTTCCAGCCCAAGACCGCTAACACCACCGCGATCCTGGCCTACGCCTTCGCCGTCGTCGCCGCGGTGGGGCTCTGGGCGGTGATCCTGCTGATGGGAGGCCGCTGATGGCCAACTTCCGCACCCCGCTGCGCCAGGCGCGCGGCATGGGCTCCGCCAAGCACGGCGTGGGCCACTTCATCGGCCAGCGGGTCTCCGCCGTGGCCCTGATCTTCCTGGTGCTGTGGGGCGTAACCTCCGCCCTGTCGCTGAACGGCGCGGGCTATGAGGACGCCGTCGGCTGGCTGCAGCACCCGCTGAACGCCACCCTGCTGGCCCTGACGATCATCGCCGGCTGCTACCATATGCAGCTCGGCATGCGGGTGATCATCGAGGACTACATCACGGCGCCCGGCAGCAAGCTGGCGCTGCTGATCCTGAACCTGTTCGTGGCCTGGGGCGCCGGCGCCCTGGCCATCGTGTCCCTTCTCAAGGTCGCCGTCGGCGGCGGAGCGCACTGACCATGGCGTCCTATTCCTTCATCGATCACAAGTTCGACGTGGTCGTGGTGGGCGCCGGCGGCTCGGGCCTGCGCGCGGCGCTGGGCTGCGCCCAGGCGGGGCTGAAGACGGCCTGCATCACCAAGGTGTTCCCCACCCGCAGCCACACCGTGGCGGCGCAGGGCGGCATCTCCGCCAGCCTCGGCAACATGGGCCAGGACGACTGGCGCTGGCACATGTACGACACCGTCAAGGGGTCGGACTGGCTGGGCGACCAGGACGCCATTGAATATCTGGTGCGCAACGCCCCGGCCGCGGTCTACGAGCTGGAGCACTGGGGCGTGCCGTTCTCGCGCACCCCGGAAGGCAAGATCTACCAGCGCGCCTTCGGCGGCATGACCAAGAACTACGGCGAGGCGCCGATCCAGCGCACCTGCGCGGCGGCCGACCGCACCGGCCACGCCATGCTGCACACCATGTACGGCCAGTCGCTGAGCAAGGACGTCGAGTTCTTCATCGAGTACTTCGCCCTCGACCTGATCATGGACGAGGGGACGTGCCGCGGCGTGACGGCGTGGAAGCTGGACGACGGCACCCTGCACCGCTTCCAGGCCCAGACCACGGTGCTGGCCACCGGCGGCTACGGCCGCGCCTATCTGAACGCCACCAGCGCCCACACCTGCACCGGCGACGGCGGCGGCATGGTGCTGCGCGCGGGCCTGCCGCTGCAGGACATGGAGTTCGTGCAGTTCCACCCGACCGGCATCTACGGCGCCGGCTGCCTGATCACCGAGGGCGCCCGCGGCGAGGGCGGCTACCTGACCAATTCCGAGGGCGAGCGCTTCATGGAGCGCTATGCGCCGACCGTGAAGGACCTGGCGCCGCGCGACATGGTCAGCCGCGCCATGACCATCGAGATCCGCGAAGGGCGCGGGGTGGGGCCGAAGAAGGACCACATCTTCCTGCACCTCGATCACCTGGATCCCAAGGTGCTGCACGAGCGCCTGCCGGGCATCTCGGAGACCGCCCGCATCTTCGCCGGCGTCGACGTGACCAAGGCGCCGATCCCGGTGCTGCCCACCGTCCACTACAACATGGGCGGCATCCAGACGAACTTCCACGGCGAGGTGGTGACCAAGGTCGCCGGCGACGAGAACAAGGTGGTGCCGGGGCTGATGGCGGTGGGCGAAGCGGCCTGCGTGTCGGTGCACGGCTCCAACCGCCTGGGCTCCAACAGCCTGATCGACCTGGTGGTGTTCGGCCGCGCCGTCGGCCTGCACTGCGCCGAGATCCTCAAGCCGGGCGCAACCCAGCCGGAGATGAAGGCGGCCTGGACCGAGGGCCACCTGGCCCGCCTCGACCGCCTGCGCAACGCCAGCGGCGGCACGCCGACGGCGCAGCTGCGGGGCGAGATGCAGCAGGCGATGCAGGAGGACGCGGCGGTGTTCCGCACCGGCGAGTCGCTGAAGTCGGGCGTCGAACGGCTGGCGGCGGTGCACGCCAAGCGGCCGGACCTGAAGGTCTCCGACCGGGGCATGATCTGGAATACCGACCTGATCGAGACCCTGGAGCTGGAGAACCTGATCCCGCAGGCGATCGTCACCGTCAACGGCGCGCTGAACCGCCAGGAAAGCCGCGGCGCCCACGCCCGCGAGGACTTCGACCAGCGCGACGACGTCGAGTGGATGAAGCACACTCTGACCTGGTTCGACGACGCCAGCGGGGCGGTGACCATCGACTACCGCCCGGTGCACTCGACGCCGATGACCAACGAGGCCCCGTCGATCCCGCCGAAGCCGCGGGTCTACTAGGGCTTCGGCTTCCAATGCTGTCATGCGGTGACCGTCCGGGCGCAAGAACCGGGCGGCGCGCCGCAGCGCGCGGGCCTATAGTCCGCGTATGAGCCAGTCCTTCGTCATCTTCGACACCGACATCGGCGATTGCGCTCTGATCTGGGGCGAACGCGGGATCGTCGGCGCCATGCTGCCCGAGAGCCGGGTGCGCGAACGGGTCGCCCGGCGCTTCCCGGACGCCATCGAGGCAGAGCCGACCGGGCCGGTCGCCCAGGCGGTCGCCGACGTCCGCGCGCTGATGCGCGGCGACGCCGCCGACCTGACCGGCGTGCAGCTGGATTACCGCGATGCGCCGGAACTCTGGCGCCGGGTGTGGGACATCGCCCGCGCCATCCCGCCCGGCGAGACCCTGACCTATGGCGATATCGCCCGCCGGCTGGGCGACGTGGCCCTGTCGCAGCAAGTCGGCCAGGCCCTGGGCAAGAACCCGATCCCGATCATCGTGCCCTGCCACAGGGTGGTGGCCGCGGGCGGCCGCACGGGCGGCTTCTCGGCGCCGGGCGGGGTCGCCACCAAGATGCGCATGCTGTCGATCGAGCGGGCGCGCACCGATCCCGAGCCTGGCCTGTTCGGCGACCTGCCGCTGGCGGCCCGGCCGGCCGCGCCCCGCTGACGCCTGCCCCCGGGACGACTCGTCGCGGGCCGCCCGTGGCGCGGACATTGAAAAATCGCGCCGGCGCCCATAGAAACGGCGCCGCTGAGTGAGTTTAGGACTTCGTTAATGAGAGCGTACGCCCCGCTCCGGGGTCTCGGCGTCGTGGCGCTCTGCGCCGTGGCGCTCTCGGCCTGCAACCACAATGCGCCCGCCGCCGCGCAGGCGGCGGCGAAGGCTGCGCCGCAGGACGCCTGCTCGCGCCTGGCCGGCGCGTGGACCTCGGACAATGTCGGCAATCGCATCCAGGTGCAGGTGCAGCGCCGCGGCAAGCTGATGGTCTGGCGCCAGCTGGTGTTTCTGGGCAACACCGAGGCCACCGAGGAAACCACCTTCTTCGCCGCCTGCGCCGACGGCCAGATGAAGACCGGCACCTACTGGGGCGACGCGGTCTACGACAAGCGCACCGACACTGTGGCCATGCACGGCCGCAGCTTCAGCCGCAATTCCTGACCCTGAAGGGCTTTAGCGTCGCGCCGAGGGCATCCGCCCCTGGGCGACGGCGATCGCGTCCAGCAGTCGTGTGACCGTGCGTTCGGCGCCGCGAACCGACAGGGTCTGCCACTCCCCGGCGGGGGTGAGCACGCGCACCTCGTCCCCCTGCACGACGATGTTCAGGGGTGTGTCGACCGCTTGGTCGTTCGCGGCGAAATGCGGGCTGACGAACTGCATGGGCTGGCTCTGGGATGTCCTTCGCCGCTTCCAACGCGCAAGCCGGCGGCGCGATCCCTCGCCCTGGTCGCGACGATGCGCGATCGGGCCAAACCCCGCATGGACAGACCCCGCCTCGGGGTCTAGGGACTATCGCCAAAGTCCAGGCAGGGGATCGAGTAGAGCATGGTCCAGCTCACGCTTCCGAAGAATTCCGTGGTCGGCAAGGGCCGCCACCATCCGGCGCCGGCCGGCGCCAAGCGCGTGAAGACCTTCAAGATCTATCGCTACGATCCGGAGGGGACCGAGAACCCCCGCTGGGACACCTACGACGTGGACGTCGACGCCTGCGGCCCGATGCTGCTGGACGTGCTGATCCACATCAAGAACACCATGGACCCGACCCTGGCGTTCCGCCGCTCGTGCCGCGAGGGCGTGTGCGGTTCGTGCGCCATGAACATCGGCGGGCGCAACACCCTGGCCTGCACGCATGGCTGGGAAGAGGTCCCGGGCAAGGAAATCCAGATTGCGCCGCTGCCGAGCCAGCAGGTGGTCAAGGACCTGATCCCCGACCTGACCCTGTTCTACGCCCAGTACGCCTCGATCGAACCGTGGCTGCACACCGAGACGCCTCAGCCGCAGGCCGAATGGCGCCAGTCCGAGGCCGACCGCGCCAAGCTGGACGGGCTGTATGAGTGCATCCTGTGCGCCTGCTGCTCGACCTCGTGCCCCAGCTACTGGTGGAACGGCGACAAGTACCTGGGCCCGGCGGCCCTGCTGCACGCCTACCGCTGGCTGATCGACAGCCGCGACGAGTCCACCGGCGAGCGCCTGGACGCCCTGGAAGACCCGTTCAAGCTCTATCGCTGCCACACGATCATGAACTGCGCCCAGGTGTGCCCCAAGGGGCTCAATCCGGCCAAGGCGATCGCCGAGATCAAGCACATGCTGGTGGAGCGCACGATCTAGCAGCCAGGGAGAACGGGGGTTGAGGCGGACCGTCGCCTCGGCCCTGGGTTATCGACGATCCGTCAGCTTGCATTCTGAAGTTGACGCAGGCGTCATTTATCTGCATCGGAAGAAGAATGAGCCAACAGGCCGAAGCAGGGGTGGTGATCGTCGGGGCGGGGCATGCCGGAGGCACGGCGGCCGCGCTGCTGCGCCAGTATGGCTATGCCGGCGCGATCACCATCGTCGGCGACGAGCCGATCGCGCCCTACCAGCGTCCGCCCCTGTCGAAGGCGTGGCTGAAGGGCGAGGCCGACGCCGACAGCCTGGCCCTGCGGCCGGCCAGCTTCTATCAGGAACAGAACATCGATCTGGTGCTGGGCGTGGCGGTCACCGGCATCGACCTGGCCGCCCGGACCGTGGCCCTGGCCGACGGGCGCAGCCTGGCCTACGCCCACCTGATCATCGCCACCGGCGCGCGGGCGCGCTCGCTGCCGATCCCCGGCGCCGACCTGGCCGGCGTGTTCGTGCTGCGCTCGGCGGCCGACGCCGAGAACGTCAAGGCGGCGCTCGGCCCCGGCAAGCGCCTGGCGGTGGTGGGCGGCGGCTATATCGGGCTGGAAGCGGCCGCCTCCGCCCGTGCGCTCGGCGCCGACGCGGTGGTGATCGAGGCGGCGCCGCGCATCCTGGCGCGCTCGTCGTGCCCTGAGCTCTCCGACTTCTTCACCGCCTACCACAAGGCCCGCGGCGTCGGCTTCGAGCTGAACGCCGCCATCGTCAGCTTCGAGGGCGACGACCACGTCACCGGCGTGAAGCTGGCGGACGGGCGGGTGATCGCCTGCGACGACGTGGTGGTGGGGGTCGGCATCATCCCCAATGACGAGCTGGCGAAGGCCGCCGGCCTGAAGTGCGCCAACGGCATCGAGGTGGATCTGGAGGCGCGCACCTCCGATCCGGTGGTGTTCGCCATCGGCGACGTGACCCAGCGCCCCTTGCCGCTCTACGCCCGCAGCCACCGGCTGGAGAGCGTGGCCAACGCCCTGGAGCAGGCCAAGCAGGCCGCCAGCGCGATCACCGGCCGCGCGGCCCCGCCACACGAAGTCACCTGGAACTGGTCGGACCAGTACGACCTGAAGCTC
Organism: Caulobacter sp. KR2-114; assembly: GCF_049446115.1. Lineage (NCBI taxonomy): Bacteria > Pseudomonadati > Pseudomonadota > Alphaproteobacteria > Caulobacterales > Caulobacteraceae > Caulobacter > Caulobacter sp. KR2-114. The sequence continues at coordinate 180,280 of NZ_JBMSEC010000004.1, read as the reverse complement.
CAGATGGCCGGCATGCCCTTCGACGTGGACCAGACGGTGGTCCGCGGCGATCCGGCCACCGGCAAGTTCGCCGTCTTCCATCTCAACGGGGACGTCATCCAGGCGGTGGAAGCCGTCAACGCCCCGGCCGAATTCATGGCCGGACGTCAACTCATTGGTCAGAGGAAGCCGGTTTCTCTCGAGAAGCTGGCCGATCCGGCCGTTTCCATGAAAGAGGTCGCCGCCTGAGACAGGGCGGCGCGGGGAGTCCATGGCCAAGATCACCTACATCGAACACAACGGTACGGAACACGTCATCGACGTGAAGAACGGCCTCACCGTCATGGAAGGCGCGATCAAGAACAACATCCCGGGCATCGACGCCGACTGCGGCGGCGCCTGCGCCTGCGCCACCTGCCACGTGTACGTGCAGGACGGCTGGCTGGAGAAGACCGGCGACAAGTCGGCGATGGAAGAATCGATGCTGGACTTCGCCGAGAACGTCGAGCCGAACTCGCGCCTGTCCTGCCAGATCAAGGTCACCGACGCCCTCGACGGCCTGGTGGTGACCATGCCGGAAAGCCAGCACTAACCCACGTTGTCATCCCGGAATCCGCGCAGCGGGTATCCGGGACCGCGGCAAGCACAGCCATGTGCCGCTGCCGTCCTGTCAGCGCTTCCGGCGGTCCCGGATAAGCCGCGTTCGCGGCTTTCCGGGATGACAGTGAAATTGTGGGCGCGGACTCCGCCGCCTCAGAACAGCTCCGGCCGTCCCGTCGACTGCGCCGCCTCGGGCAGGTGACAGGTGAAGGCGGCGCCGTGGCCGGGCTCGCTCTCCAGCGCGACCCAGCCGCCGTGCAGCTCCACCAGCGACTTCACCAGCGCCAGGCCCAGGCCCGGCCCGCCGCGCTCCTGGCCGACGAAGCGGTCGAAGATGTGCGCCTGGACGTGGAACGGGATGCCGCGGCCGGTGTCGGAGACCTGCAGCCGCACCTCGCCCAGCGCCCGCAGCGCCGAGAGCGTCACGGCCCCGCCTGCCGGCGTGTGGCGGATGCCGTTCTCCACCAGATGGTCCAGCACCTGGCCGAGGCGGCGGGCGTCGCCGCGGATCAGGCCCGGGTCGGTCCCCTCGGCGATGGTCAGGGTCACACGGCCGATGTCGGCCTGGCCGGCCCAGCGGGCGATGGTGTCCTGCATCAGGCCGCTGACGTCGACGTCCTCCATGTCCAGCGCCAGCTCGCCGGCGTCGATCTCGGCCATGTCGAGCACGTCGTTGATCGAGCGGGCCAGCTGGGTGGCCGCGGCGCGGACCGCCGCCACGTGGCCGCGGGCCCGGTCGCTGAGCCCCTCGGAGCCCCGCTCCAGCAGCTCGGAATAGCCGATGATCGTGGTCAGCGGCGTGCGCAGTTCGTACGACACGCTGCCGACGAACTCGCGCTTCAGCCGCTCGGTCTCGGCCAGGGCCGCCTCGCGGTCGGCCAGGGCGCCTTCCAGCCGGCGGGTGTCGGTGACGTCGGCGAAGCCGATCAGGGTGGCCCCGTCGGGCAGCGGGCGCGACTGGTAGGCGACGATGCGCCGATCGGCGGTGGTCACCTCATCCTCCACCGGCGCGCGCGCCTTGGAGTCGGTGTCGGTGATGCGCGCCTTCAGGTCGCGCCAGAACTGCATGTCGTGCAGGCGCGGCACGCACAGCTCGGCGATGGCGTCGAAATCGGCCGCATGGGCCAGCTGCTCGCCGCTGACGTTCCAGAACCGCTCGAACGCCTCGTTGTGCAGCTTCAGCCGGCCATCCGAGCCGAACACCGCCACCGCGTCGGTCAGCTTGTTCAGCGTCGCCTGCTGCACCTGGATCAGCTGGTTGAACTGGGTCTTCAGCCGCAGCTCGGGCGTGATGTCGGAGAACACCATCAGCAGGCCGCCCTGCGGATGCGGCAGGCTGGTGACGCGCAGGGTCCGCTCGCCGGGCACCGGCCAGATCTGCTGGTCACTGGGGCCCAGCTTCTCGTAGCGGGCCAGTTCGGCGGCCTTGAACGAGGCGTAATCGACGGTCTCGGGCAGGCGACGGCGCTGGCGCAGCCGGTCGAGCAGCTCGGCGTGGGTCGGCCGCTCGGAGATGAACGCCGGCTCCAGGCCCCACAGCTCGGCGAAGGCGCCGTTGCAGAACGACAGCCGCTTGTCGCGGTTGAACACCACCACGGCGTCGGCGATCAGGTTCAGCGTCTGGTCGTGGGCGGCCATGTGCCGGCGCAGCACCTCGCCGGCCTCCTCGGCCTCGGTGACGTCCTGGGTCCACACCCCCACGCCGCCGGCCTCCAGCGGCTGCACGGTGACGCGGAAGGCGCGGCGGCCCGACGGGTGGTTGATCCAGCGCACCGCCTCGCGCCGTTCCCCGGCGGCGATCGCCTCGCGCGCCTGGGCGGCGATGCCGGCGTCGAAGGTGGCGCCCCGGGCGATGGCGGCTTCCAGGCTGTCGGCGCCCACGGCCTGCAGCCAGGCGCGGTTGACCCACAGCGGCGAGCCGTCGGCGGATCCCACCCAGGCCGGCTCGCGGCGCGCGTCGATGAAGGCCGCCAGGCGTGCGGCGGTGGGCAGGCCGGCTTCCGAGGCGGCGATGGCCGACAGCCGCAGCCAGGCGATGGCCCCGGCCGAGCGACCCTCCACCGAGACGCCGCCCTTCACCCCGCGGGTCTCGAAGGCGCACGGCTCGCCGCGGGTGAACAGGGCCTCCAGCCGCCGGGCGTGGTCGGGATCGCTGCGGGCCAGGGCGTCGGTGACGGCCTGCGGATTGGCGGTGGCCAGGCCCAGCACGGCGGCGCAGGCGGCCAGGCTGTCCTCGCCGGCGATCAGGCTGGCGACGCCGTTCTCGATCGCCACCAGGGCGGTGTCGAAGGCCTCGGCCGAGGCCTGGGTGGCGGCCGAGCGCCGTTCCGCCGCGGCCGTGCGGGCGCCGAGCTCGTCCAGCCGGGCCGCGGACGCGCGGCGGCTGGCGACCGCCCACAGCGTCGCGCAGATCGCCAGGCTCACCGACCCGCAGGCGGCTGCCAGGCTCAGGTCTTCCGGCGTCATCCAGCCTCAGTCCGAATCAGTACCCCAGCCCACCATAGGCGAGGGCAAGCGGATCTGGCGACGGCATGTGGTCGCGCGGGGCGCTTTCTGCCCCGACCGCGCAAAGACGATTCCTTCGGCGCGCGGGGCGGGGCAAGATGGGGCATGAGCGCAATCCTGTTTCCCGTGGCCGCCGACGCGGAGTCGGCGCTCGCCGCCTCGTTGGGCCGGGCCGGCCGCGAGCGCGAGGCCGAACGGCTGGCCGGCGCGGCGGTGCGCTTCGTCTCCGAGGCCGTGGGGCCGCTGTACGGCACGCGCGACGCCGCGCTCGACGCCTGCGCAGGGCAGGTGGAGGACGACCGTCCCGGCCGTCTGCGCGCCCTGCCGCCGGAGGACCGCTATTGCCAGCTGCGCGAGGTGGTGGCGGGCGCGGAAGGGCGCTGGCCGACGCTGTCGCCGTTGACGCCGGATTTCGCCGACGGCCGGCGCTGGCCGAAGCCGGCCGACCAGCCCCGCCTGCCGACGGGCTGGCGGTTGTCCGTCAGCTACTGGCGTATCCAGGCGGCCGCCGACGCCGGACCGTCCGCCGACCAGGCCCGCCAGGCGCGCAAGACCGCGGCCGGCGCCGAGGCGGACCCGGACGCCCTGCGCGCCATGGCCGCGCAGCCGCTTCGCCCGGTGCGGCCGCAACAGCCGCTGGACATCGGCCTGTTCGAGGTGCGCCCGCCCGAGGCGCCCGACACCCTGATCCCCGACGAGTGAGCGCCCCCGCATGACCGCTGACTGGAGCCCGCTGGCGGCGCCCTCGCTCGACGACCTGGCCGCCCTGGCCGAGACGGCCTTCGCCGCCCTGCCGGCGGAGATCCGCAAGGCCGCGGGTGAGGTGGTGTTCCGGGTGGACGACTTCCCGGACGACGAGATGCTGGAGGCCCTCGGCATCGAGGACGCCTTCGAGCTGACCGGCCTCTACCAGGGCGTCGATCGCATCCACCGCTCGGTGTTCGACCCGGCGCCGGAGGCCTCGCGGGTGTTCCTGTTCCGGCGGCCGATCCTCGACGAGTGGGCCGAGCGGGGCGACGTCACCCTGGGCGAGCTGATCAGCCACATCCTGGTGCACGAGATCGGCCACCACTTCGGCCTGTCCGACGACGACATCCACGCCCTGGAGGACCAGGCGGACTAAGCCCGCACGGGTCAGCCGAGGCCGAGCGCCCGCACCACCATGCCCTGGTCGAAATAGGGCCGCTCGCAGATGATCCGGTCGCCGCCGGGCGGGAACTCGAAGCTGGCCGCCATGCGCACCCGGAAGGCGCGGCCGGTCGGCTCGATCACGCCCTTGGGCGTGCGCAGCGGCCCCAGGTGCGTGCCGGTCAGCCAGAACTCCACCAGCACCGTGTCGCCGGCATGGGCGATGGCGATGATCTCGTTGCCCTGGTCGGGAAAGGGCGTCCGCGAGGCGGCGAAGTAGCCGCGCACCTGCTCCTCGCCGTCGAACACGGCGCCCGAGCCGTACATTTCGTAGCGGGGGTGCTCGAACGTGGCGATCACCGCGTCCCAGTCGCAGGTCACCTCCAGCGCCATGTGATCGCGCACGCGCTGGATGCGGCGTTCGGCGAGGTCGTGCATCGGTCTCCTGTCCCATGTGACTGGCCTGAGATCAGGCTGTTCGGGCCCTAGCACAGATGCGGGGCGGCGTCCGCGCCCGCCACCCCGCGACCGGGCGTGGCGGCGTCAGCCGGCGGCGGCGGCCTGGGCGGCCTGCACCGTCTCGGCCATCCGCTCGGCAAGGCCGCGGGTGTCCCAGTAGACGGCCCCCTCGTACATGCGATCGCCGCGGATGTTGAAGCGGTCGACGCCGGTCCAGCTCAACGGGCGGCCGGCGAGGGTGGCGCTGGCGCGCCACTCGATCATCACCGCATCGCCGGTGGGCGCCCAGCGGATCACCGAAATGCGCAGGTCCGGCAGCTGGTCCAGCACGCCGCGGAACAGCGCCACCACGGTCTCGCGGTTCCCGGCCTCGCGCATCGGCGGGATCAGGTTGCGGGTGTCGGCGTGCATCAGCTCACGCAGGGCGTCGGGATCCACCTTGGCCCACTGGGCGGCGAACCGGCCGACCACATCCCTGGCGGCCTCCAGCTGGGCCGCCGTCGGCGGCACGAAGGCCTGGATCGCGAGGGCGGCGGCGTCGGTGGGGGAAATCTCGGTCATGGCGACCTCCTGTTCACAAAAGAATACGACCGAACGTATGTATTCAAGTTCATCCTCGTCAAGTTGATTTCGTACGATCGGACGTATAATTTGTTCGCATGGACACCGTCTCCGCCCCGACCGTCGACGGCCGTCGCCTGCGTGGCGACCGCACCCGGCAGACCGTGCTTGCCCACGCCGTCCGCATCGCCGGCTGTGAGGGGCTGGAAAGCCTGAGCTTCGGGCGTGTGGCGCTGGCGGCGGGCGTGCCCAAGAGCACGCTGCAGACCTTGTTCAAGGACCGCGACGGCCTGCAGTCCCAGGTGCTGGACGCCGGCGCGGAGGCCTTCGCGGCGGGCCTGCGCGCCCGGCTGGGCGGCGACGGCCCCGCGCTGCACCGGTTGCGCCACCTGTGCGCCGCCTGGTTCGATCTGGTCGAGGCCTGCGAGACGCCGGGTGGCTGCCTGGTCACCGCCGCCGCGGCGGAGTTCCGCTGCCGCGAAGGCCCGCTGGCCACGAAGGTCGCCGAGCACCAGGCGCGCTGGCGCCAGGCGGTGACCCAGGCGGTGGCGGCCGCCCGGGCTGAGGGGGCGCTGCGCGCCGACCTCGATGTCGATCAGCTGGTGTTCGAGATCCTCGCCTTCCAGGGGGCCGCCAACCTCGTCGCCGGGCGGGCTGGGGCGCTGGATCTGGTTCACGCCCGCCGGGCCGTCGAAGCCCTGCTGACCCGGGCGGCGGCCGCCTGAGCGGCGCCAATTCCGTTAGGTCGCGAACCATGTCACGGTCCAGCTTGCAGGCGCCGGGAGAGACGCCTTGGGGGAGGACTGCATGCACAGCCTGGTGGCGATCGTCACGCTTCTGACGTTGCTTCTGTATTTCTACATGGGCCTGGCGGTGGGCCGGGCGCGGGCGAAATTCGGCGTCGCCGTGCCCGCGATCAGCGGCCATCCGGACTTCGAGCGGGTTTTCCGGGTGCAGGCCAACACCCTGGAATGGCTGCCGATCTACCTACCGTCGCTGTGGCTGTTCGCCCTGGCCTGGAACGACCGCGTCGCCGCCGGTCTGGGGCTGGTGTGGATCGTCGGCCGCTACCTGTACATGACCGGCTACTCCAAGGCCGCCGAGAGCCGCGAACTGGGGTTCATGATCCAGGCGCTGGCCACCGGCGCGCTGCTGTTCGGCGCCCTGGGCAAGTTCATCTGGATCGCGGTGCAGACGGGGATCTGAACCTGGCAGCACTCGTGCGGACAGGCTGCCAAGTCCCTGTATTTACGACAGTTTTACGACTCGAGTCGGAGCGTTAACCTCGTTGAGTCGGCGGCGTCCGGCCGCCGGCCAGCGGGGGTATCACCATGACCGTCAATTCGTCCGGCTCCGAGCTTCTGCGCCAGCTGCGCGGCGAGCGCCTGACCACCACCGAGGTGCTCTATTACATGCCGGACCATCCGGCGCTGCTGCAGCGGTTCCTGTGGCAGACGCTGGACCTGGCGCCGGACTTCCCGCGGGTGCACCGCTTCCTGGATTTCTGGCGCGCCGAGATCGAGGCCGTGATCCACTCCGTCACGGTCAGCGCGGCCGGCCTGATGGCCCCCGCCCGGCTGGAGGTCAGCCGCAGCGTCGGCGTTCTGAACTGAGCGCGGGCTGCAATCGCGCAACGCCCGATACCGTCGCGCAATAAAGCGCCGCTTGTTTCGCCGCAATTTGATCGGGTTCAATTGCGAAACGAACGCGCGCGTGGGACGTTCATCCCCTCGAGGGATGTGGCCGCGCTTACTCGCGGTCCTGAGGGTTGGTGCGACGATGAAGCTGAAGACCTTGGCCCTGATCGCGGCGCTGGGCGCCGGATCGCTCGGGCTTGCCGCCTGCGAAACCGCAACGCCCTATCAGCCGCTGGCGAAGAGCAACGCCGTCTCGGGCGGCTTCACCGACCAGAAGCTGGACGAGGGCCACTTCCGGGTGACGTTCTCGGGCAACAGCCTGACCTCTCGCCAGACGGTGGAAACCTACCTGCTGTACCGCGCGGCCGAGCTGACCAGCCAGTCCGGCTACGACTGGTTCGAGATGGCCGACCGCCACACCGACCGCGACCGCCAGACCTTCGTCGACCCCGACCCGTTCTACGGTCCGGGCTATCGCTGGGGCTACTGGCGGCCGTACTGGCGCTACTACGGCCACGGCTACGGCTGGCGCACCTGGGACCCGTTCTGGGGCGACCCCTTCTGGGGCGACACGGTTCAGACCGTCGAGCGCTTCCAGGCCGAGGCGGAGATCATCATGCACCACGGGCCCAAGCCCGAGGGCTCGCACGGCTTCGACGCCCACCAGGTGATGGACAACCTGGGCCCGAAGATCCAGCGGCCCAGCCCGCAGAAGTGAAGCCCGCGATCTGATCGCCGCTCAAGAAAAAGGCCCTTCCGCGAGTGTCGCGGAAGGGCCTCTTCGTATCGGGCCGCCGCGCTGGGCGGCGGTCCGCCGTGGCTTAGCGCGGGGCCATGCGGATGGCGCCGTCCAGACGGACGTCCTCGCCATTGAAGTAGCCGTTGGTGATCATCTGCAGCGCCAGCGAGGCGTATTCGTTGGCGTCGCCCAGGCGCTTGGGGAACGGCACCGAGGCGGCCAGGGCTTCCTTCACCTGCGGCGGGGCGCCCATCATCAGCGGGGTTTCGAAGATGCCCGGCAGGATGGTGTTGACGCGGATGCCTTCGCTGGCCAGGTCGCGGGCGATCGGCAGGGTCATGCCCACCACGCCGCCCTTGGAGGCCGAATAGGCCGCCTGGCCCATCTGGCCGTCCTCGGCCGCCACCGAGGCGGTGTTGACGATCGCGCCACGCTCGCCGTCGACCGGCTCGAGGGTCAGCATGCCGGCCGCGCTCTTGGCGATGCAGCGGAAGGTGCCGACCAGGTTGATCTGGATGATCATGTTGAAGGCGGCCAGCGGGAAGTGCTTGATCTCGCCGGTGTTGCGGTCGCGGCTGGCGGTCTTGGCGGCGTTGCCGGTGCCGGCGCAGTTCACCAGGATGCGCTCCTGGCCGTTGGCGGCGCGGGCCTTGGCGAAGGCGGCGTCGACTTCCTCGTCGGAGGTGACGTTGCACTTGCAGAACACGCCGCCGACGTCCTTGGCGACCTTTTCGCCCTTTTCCTCGTTCATGTCGAAGATGGCGACCTTGACGCCCTGCGCCGCCAGGGCGCGGACGGTGGCCTCGCCGAGGCCGGAGGCGCCGCCGGTGACCACCGCGGCGACGGAACTATCGAGCTTCATGGACGTGTCCCTGTGATTTGGAGTCTGAGGGGTTTTGCCGTCAAATGGGCGAACCTGGAGGGCGGTTTAGACTCATGAGCGCCAACTCAAAAGCGTCACCCCACGTCAACGGCGACGGTTTCGACCCCGGGGCGGTGCTCAGCCCTTCGCGCGCCCTCAGCCCGGTGGTCACGCGGCTCAACGAGCGCATCGTGCACGGCGGGTTCTGGCCCAAGCTGAAGCGGGCCGCGGCGAAGATCCCGTTCGCCGCCGACGCCCTGGCCGTCTGGTATTGCGCCCGCGACGACGAGACGCCGGCCTCGGCCAAGGCGATGATCATGGCCGCGCTGGCCTATTTCATCCTGCCGGTGGACGCCATTCCCGACTTCCTGCCGGCCATCGGCTACACGGACGACGCCGCGGTGATCGCCGCCGTGCTGGCCATCGTCGCGCGCAACCTCAAGCCCTGGCACCGGGCGGCGGCCAAGGCCGCGCTGGAGCGGCTGGCGGGCGAGGGCTGAGTTGGACACAGCCGCGACGGCCGCCGGTGCGGCCGCTCCCGCCGTCGACCTGGCGCCCTCGCACGCGCCGCCGTTCGACCCGTTGGCCATGCATGTCGGTCACGCGAATACGCCGGCCGGGAATCTGCTCTTGCTGGCAGGCTTCGTGTTCGCCCTGACCTATGGGCTGGCCTATTTCCGCCGCCCCGCCTCGCCGGTGCGCACCGTGGTCAAGACCTGCGCGGTGGCGGCGCTTGCTGGCGTGAGTGTGTTCAACGGCTCACCCTGGCTGCTGACGCTGGCCCTCGTCTTCTGCGCCATCGGCGACGCCTTCCTGGCCGGCGATCCCAAGCGCTGGCTGCCCTTCGGCCTGGCCAGTTTCCTGGCGGGACACCTGACCTATGTGGCGCTGTTCGTCGCCACGCTGTCGCAGGTGCGCCGCCAACTCGCGGGCATCTCCACGCCGGTGGAGCTCTCACCCACGCCCACCCGCTGGGCGATGATGGCGGGCGCCGTCGTGATCGGTGTCGGGATGCTGGCCTGGCTGTGGCGCAGCCTCGGCGCCTTGCGCTGGGCGGTCTGCGCCTATGTCGCTGCGATCCTCGCCATGGTCTGCTCGGCCTGTGCCCTGCCGCGGCTGTTTGTCGGCGCGCCGACGGGCGCCCTGCTGTTCTTCGCCTCCGACGGAGTGCTGTCGGCGCAGTTGTTCAAGCAGCGGTTCACCGGCCTCGCCGGCCAATGGGTCGTCTGGGGCTGCTATTTCATCGGCCAGGTACTGATCGTCATGGCCTTCAGCCCGCTCACCGGGTGAACGCTACGCCCGGCAGCAGGTCGTTCAGGCCGACGTGCCAGAGGCCGGCCACCAGGGCGGCGAACAGGATCAGGCCGGCGACGGTGTTCGACCGGAACAGCGCCAGCGCGCCCGCCGGATCGTTCAGCTTCAGCCGGGTCGGCTGGCGCGACAGGTGGATGGCGTAGGCGGCGATGAAGGGCACGGCCAGCGGCCCGAGATGACCGGTCCACCAGGCCGCCAGGGCCAGGAAGGCGGTCAGCATGTAGAAGATCAGCACCGCCATCGGCGCCTGGTCCCCCAGCCGCCGGGCCGACGACTTCACCCCGATCAGGGCGTCGTCCTCGATGTCCTGCACGGCGTAGATGGTGTCGTAGCCCAGGGTCCAGAACACGCCCGAGGCGTACAGCAGGAAGGCCGGCCACTGCAGGCCGGAGGGGAGGGCGAGGGTCAGGTCGATGCCGTGCGCCCAGGCGCCGGCCAGCATCGCCAGGCTGAGCGCCATCGGCTGGCCGTCCTGCGCCGCGGCGAAGCCCAGCAGGGCGCCCCAGTTGAAGGTCAGGCCCAGCCACGCCTGGGGCCACCAGGTCACCCGCTTCATGAACGGGTAGACCGCCACCAGGCCCAGCGAGATCAGCCCCAGCAGCACCGACAGGAAGTTGAAGCTGAGCAGGATCGCCAGGCTGGCCAGGCTGCAGGCCACCAGAAAGCCCCACGCCGCGCGCTTGCCGATCTGGCCGGAGGGGATCGGCCGCATCGCCGTGCGCGCCACCTTGGCGTCGATGTCGGCGTCGACGATGTCGTTGTAGGCGCAGCCCGCCGCCCGCATCAGCGCCGCGCCCACGAGGAACAGGCCCAGCAGCAGCGGGTCCGGCCACTCGCCGCGCATCGCCGCGGCCAGGGCGATCCCCTGCCAGCCCGGCAGCATCAGCAGCCAGATCCCCGTCGGCCGGTCGAACCGGCCGAGCTTCAGCCAGGGTCGCAGACCCGCCGGCGCATAGCGGTCGACCCAGTTGCTTGGGGCCGCGTCGGGAAGCCGGGTGTCGGTCATACGGTCTCCTCCCCCGCTGGGGGAGGGGGACCCCCGAAGGGGGTGGAGGGGGCCCGGCGCCGGACGTCGGTTCTCCGCTGGAGCCCCCATCCCCGGCTTCGCCGGGACTTCCCCCAAGGGGGGAAGACAACCGAGCGCCGCGTCTGCAACCTAGAATCCCACGCGCTGGGTGATCGCGCCGTCGCAGACCAGGTTGGCGCCGGTAATGAAGCTGGCGCGGGGGCTGGCCAGGAAGACGGTGGCGTTGGCCACCTCCTCCGGCGTGCCCATGCGGCCCATCGGGTTGCGCGACAGGGCGCCCTTGAAGAACTCCGGCATGCCCTTCTCGACCTGGTTCCAGACGCCGCCCTCGAAATAGATGGTGCCGGGCGAGACCAGGTTGGCGCGCACGTTCTTGGGCGCCAGGTCGCGGGCCAGGTTCTTCACATAGGGGATCAGCGCCGCCTTCACCGAGCTGTAGGGCCGACGCGCGCCGGACACCTCCACAGCCGAGACGGTGCCGATCACCACCACGGCGCCGGCGCCGGACTTTTCCAGGTAGGGCACGGCCGCCTCGCAGCCGCGCACGGTCGACAGGATGTCCACCTCGACGGCGTGGCGCCAGCTGGCCGGGTCGTTGCCCCCGCCCATGGCGCCGGAGATGTTGGCGACGAAGATGTCCAGCCCACCCAGCGCGGCGGCCGAACGGTCGACGAAGCCGGCCAGGGCGTCGGCGTCGGCCACGTCGAACGCCTCGCCGAAGCTCTTCGCCCCCTTGGCTTCGAACGCGGCCACCGCGTCGGTGACCTGCTCGGGCGTGCGCGCGCAGACCGCCACGTCGCAGCCCTCGGCCACCAGCAGGTCGGCGATCGCCCGGCCGATGCCGCGCGTGCCCCCGGTCACCACCGCCTTATTGCCCTTCAGTCCCAGATCCATGGTCCGCTCGTCCTTGCTTGGTTACGCCAGGCTGGAGCCCCCATCCCGGCCTTCGGCCGTACTTCCCCCAGCGGGGGAAGAGAACGGAAGCGGCAACCACTTTATCTCTTCCCCCTTTGGGGGAAGTCCCGGCGAAGCCGGGGAAGGGGGCAGCGCCGGCGTCAGGCCCGCTCGAACACCGCGGCGATGCCCTGGCCGCCGCCGATGCACATCGTCTCCAGGCCGTAGCGGCCGTCGCGGCGGTGCAGCTCGCGCAGCAGGTTGGCCAGGATGCGGCCGCCCGTGGCGCCGATCGGGTGGCCAAGGCTGATGCCCGAACCATTCACGTTCAGCCGGTCGCGCTCATCCCAGCCCCAACCCTTGAGCACCGCCAGCACCTGGGGCGCGAAGGCCTCGTTCAGCTCGACCAGGTCGATGTCGTCCCAGCTCATGCCGGTGCGGGCGAACAGCCGCTCGACCGCCGGCACCGGGCCGATGCCCATGCGCGAGGGATCGCAGCCGGCCGCGGCCCAGCCGACGAACCAGCCCATCGGTTCCAGGCCCAGCTCGGCCAGCTTGTCCTCCGACACCACCAGGCAGGCGGCCGCGGCGTCGTTCTGCTGGCTGGCGTTGCCGGCGGTGACCACGCCGCCCTTCTCGATCGGCGCCAGCTTGGACAGGCTTTCGGCGGTGGCGTCCGCGCGCACCCCCTCGTCCTTGGCGAAGATCACCGGGTCGCCGCGGCGCTGCGGCACCGCCACCGGCACCAGCTCGTCGTCGAACTTGCCCGCCGCCCAGGCCGCGGCGGCGCGCTGGTGGCTCATGGCGGCGTATTCGTCGGCCTCCTCGCGGCTGATCTGGTAGTCGCGGGCCAGGTTGTCCGCGGTCTCGATCATGCCGGAGATCACGCCGAAGCGGCTGATCGGCTGGCTCATTACCCGTCCGCGCGACAGCCGGTCGTGCAGGGTAACCGAGCCCATCCGCGCGCCGTTGCGCATGTCGGTGGTATAGTACTCGACTTGGCTCATGCTCTCGACGCCGCCGGCCACCACCACGTCGGCGGCCCCGGTCTGCACCATCATCGCCGCGTCGATCACCGCCTGCAGGCCCGAGCCGCAGCGGCGGTCCAGCTGGTAGCCGGGCACGGTGATCGGCAGATCCGCCGCCAGCGCCGACCAGCGGGCGATGCAGGGCGCCTCGCCCGAGCCGTAGCCCTGGGCGAAGATCACGTCGTCGATCTTTTCCGGGTCGATCTTCGTCCGCTCGACCAGCGCCTTGAGGATCACCGCGCCGAGTTCGCCGGCCGGCATCGAGGCCAGGGCGCCCTGGAACTTGCCCACGGCGGTGCGGATGGGGGAGACGATGGCGGCGCGTTTCATTGACCTTGGGCTCCGATCGGCGATGTTGCCGTGTCACTGGGACGGGATCGCGGCCCGGTCAATGGTCTTGACGCGGTCGCGGCGGCGCTTAAGTCCTACTTCAACGATGGGAGTTGAGCGCATGTCCGATCACCCACACCACCACCACGCCACCGGTCCTGACGACATCCCCGAGGATGCCTGGAAGCAGTCGGGCGTGCGGGTGATCCCCGGCGACCAGCTCGACGCGAACACCGCCCAGACCCCGGGCATGAACCGGGCCGCGGCGATCAACTTCGCCCGGGTCGGGGCGCAGAAGCTGTGGGCCGGCACGGTGCATATCCATCCGGACGCCAAGACCGGCGCCCACCACCACGGTCCGCTTGAGAGCGTGATCTATGTGGTCAAGGGCCGGGCCCGCATGCGCTGGGGCGAGCGCCTGGAGTTCACCGCCGAGGCCGGCCCGGGCGACTTCATCTATGTGCCGCCGTTCGTGCCGCACCAGGAGATCAACGCCTCGCCGGACGAGACCCTGGAGTGCGTGCTGGTGCGCTCCGACAATGAGGCGGTGGTGGTGAACCTGGATATCGAGCCGGTGGAGAAGCCCGAGGGCGTCGCCTGGGTCGATCCGATCCACAAGGCGCCGTAGCTCTTCTTCTTTTTCTGTCATCCCGGAATCCGCGCAGCGGATATCCGGGACCGCGGCAGGCGTCGGCGCTTGCCATGCCGGTCGACCCCCGCGCTTCCGGCGGTCCCGGATGAGCCGCGTCGCGGCTCTCCGGGATGACAGTGGGGAGGGATGGCGCCAGCTGCGATCTCTGCTGCCACCGGCGGGCGCGATCTGTGGCATTATCGCCATGATCGCGCCAAGTTTGCCGCCCGGCCTGCCGCCGGGGTCAAAAATGGCTTAAGTGACCAGCTTCCTCGGCGCGCCCGTTCCCGGACGCCCGGATCTTTCCCACCGTAAGCGCGTGTCTCCTGCCGCCGGCGAACGCCATCGCCGCGTGCGGACCCGCGCGAGTCTGGATCCATGGACCAGTACGACGACGACGAAGTCTCCCGCGAACGCGTCCTGTCCAACGGGCGGGTGCTGCGCTTCATCGCGGGGTTCTGGGCGCGCCGGCCGCTGCTGCTGATCGGCACCATGCTGCTGACGCTGGCGGCGATCGGCTGCGAGATGCTGGTGCCGCCGGCGACCTCGCGGCTGATCGACATCATCGGCAAGGGCCCGGCGCATGCCGCGGAAGGCTGGCAGGCCTGGGCCGTGTTCGTGGGCGTCTATGCCGGCTTCGCGGTGATCCGCAACGTCGCGTTCCGCTTCTGGAACCCCCTGGCCGCGCACAACATGGAGGAGATGACCAACGAGGGCTTCCGGCAGGTGCAGGGCTTCTCGTCCGACTGGCACGGCGACACCTTCGGCGGCGCCACGGTCCGCCGCCTGACCCGGGCGATGTGGGGCTACGACGTGGTCTCCGACGCGGTGGTCGCCTGGATCGGCCCGGCGCTGGTGGTGCTGGTCGGCCTGTCCATCGAGCTGATGCTGCTGTCCTGGACGGTGGGCGTGTTCTCGCTGGCCCTGGTGGCGCTCTACATCACCTCCAACATCCTGTTCTCGAACTACTATGTCCGTCAGGCCAACGTCCGGTCGGTGGCGCTGGATTCGCGCATCGGCGGGGCGATCGCCGACTCCATCACCTCCAACGCGACGGTGAAGGGCTTCGGCGCCGAGGCCCGGGAAGAGGCGCGGATCGCCATCGTCACCCGCGACTGGCGCAAGGCGACGATCATCACCTGGAACCGCTATCTGAACGTCTGGGTGCTGCACAACCTGCTGCTGGCGATCATGGCCGCTGGCCTGTCCGGCCTGATGCTGCGCGAGTGGGCCGCCGGCCGGGCCAGCGCCGGCGCGGTGGGGCAGGTGATCACCGCCTTCCTGATCATGAGCGGCTACCTGCGCAACATCGGCGAGAACATCCGCATGGCGCAGCGGGGGCTGGCCGACGTCGAGGACGTCGCGCGCTACGCCACCACCGCGCCGCAGGTGGCCGACCAGCCGGGCGCCCCGGATTTCGTTGGCACGCGCGGCGAGATCGTCTTCGACCACGTCACCTTCCGCTACAAGTCGGCGGAGGCGCCGATCTACGCCGACTTCTCCCTGCGCATCGCGCCGGGCGAGCGCCTGGCCCTGGTCGGGCCGACCGGCTCGGGCAAGTCGACCTTCGTCAAGCTGATCCAGCGGCTGTACGACCTGCAGGGCGGGCGGATCCTGATCGACGGCCAGGACGTCGCCGCGGTCACCCAGGGCACCCTGCGCCGGGCGATCGCCGTGGTGCCGCAGGACCCGGCCCTGTTCCATCGCACCATCGCCGAGAACATCGGCTACTCACGCCCCGACGCGACGCTGGACGAGATCATGCTGGCGGCGAAGCGGGCCCGGGCGCACGACTTCATCGCCGGCCTGCCCAAGGGCTACGACACCCTGGTGGGCGAGCGGGGGGTCAAGCTCAGCGGCGGCGAACGCCAGCGGGTGGCCATTGCCCGGGCCTTCCTGGCCGACGCGCCGATCCTGGTGCTCGACGAGGCCACCTCGTCGCTGGACGTGGAGACCGAGGTGCTGGTCCAGGCCGCCACCGAGGAACTGATGGCCGGCCGCACCACCATCGTCATCGCCCACCGCCTGTCGACCATCCGCGGCGCGGACCGCATCCTGGTGTTCCAGGACGGCCGGGTGATCGAGGAAGGCCGCCACGGCGACCTGGTGGCCAAGGGCGGCGCCTATGCCCGGCTGCATGCTGTGACCCAGGGGTGAGCCAGGCGAACGCAAGCGTCGTTCGCCGTTCAATCATGGGCGCGCCCTGGCTGCGTCGTGCCGGGGTCGTGATGCTGGCCGGGCTGTTGTTGGTTCTCGTTGCTGCCTTGGCCTCGGACGGTGGGCACAGCTCGGCGGCGAACGCGGAGGTCTGGCGTCGAGCGAAGGACTGGACGGCGCTCGCGGAGGCCCGCGTCGCGGTCGGAGAAACGCGGCAGGACGCCACGGCCTGGCTGCACGCCGTAACACCGCCCGATCAGGACGCCCTCGGCGACTACGACCCGCAAAGTCGCACCTTGGCCGCGATTGTTGAGACGGTGCCGGTTCACGACTACGTCTGCGATGCGTGGTTTATCAGGGTGACGATCCAGCTTGGCGTCGACGACCGAGTGATCTCGAGGAAGGTCACGACAGCGGGCGAATGTCTCTGAGCCGTGGCTGTCGCGGCGCCCCACCAATAAGCGAGGCGGCGGGCGCCCGCGAGGACGCCTGCCTGTCCCCGGCCTGCCGTCGCCGCCTTCGTCCGCCGTCACCCTCGTGCGCCGTCACCCTCGGGCGTAAGTCCCGAGGGTCCATGCACGCGTGAGAACGACTGGCGCGCTTCGAAGGGCGCGCCACACGCCACCGGCTACCGCCTCGGCGGCGCTCCGCTGCCGCTCGCGACTTCGCTTCACGTGTTCTTGGATCCTCGGGACTTGCGCCCGAGGATGACGGTGAAGAGGGACTTGGTTCGCCGTTAAACCAGAGGGTCCCGCGACGCTGTCGCATTGTCGCAGCCGCCCGCCCCGGCGCGGGAACTCCTTGACGGTTGAACTATCCGTCCCTATGTGCACTGCAACAAATTGGTGCAGCGCACAAAGAGAGGCCCGTCATGATCAAGTCGATCAGCCAAGCCATCGAGGCCCTGTTCGCCCCGGTGTTCGAACTTCTGGGCGACCTGCCGCCCGCCGCCGTGAACCGCCTGTTCGCGCCGTTCTAAGGCGCTACGGACCCTTCGCGGGACCTACCCTTCAGGGGTGAACGACCCGAAGACAGCGATGAGGGCGGCCGAAAGGTCGCCCTTTTTGCTGACCGCGACCTCGCCCAGGCCGAGCCAGGCCGACATCCGCCGCAGCTCCTCGGCCAGCGCCGGGGCCACGTCCTGCGCCATGGCGTGCGGCTCCAGGTGCGCCGACTGCACCAGCAGCGCCCCGGCCTTGCGGTCGGCCTTGAGGTCCACCCGGGCGGTGATCGCGTCGCCCTGCAGGAACGGCAGCACATAGTAGCCGTGCTCGCGCTTGTGCGCCGGGGTGTAGATCTCCAGCCGCACCTTGGTCGCGAACACCCGCTCGGTCCGTTCGCGGCTCCAGATCAGATTGTCGAACGGCGACAGCAGCGCCGCGGCCGGCAGCCGGCGTGGAATCCGCGCTCCCGGGACCAGGTAGGCGGGATTGCGCCAGCCCTGCACCCTGACGACCTGAAGCTGGCCCGCCTCCGCCAGTTCGGCCAGCCGCGCCTTGGTGTCCGCCACCGGCAGCCGGAAATAGTCGCGCAGGTCGGCCTCGGTGGCGACGCCCATGGCGTTGGCGGCGATGATCAGCAGCCGGCGCTGGGCCTCGTCCTCGTCCGGGGTCGGCGCGTCGCGGACCGCCGGCGGCAGCACCCGCTCGGTCAGGTCGTAGACCCGCTCGAAGCCGCGACGGGTCCTGGTGGTGATGAAGCCGGACCAGAACAGCCATTCCAGCGCCCGCTTGCCGTTGCTCCACTCCCACCAGCCGGCCTTGCGCGGACCTTCCTCGGCGAAGTCGGCGCCGGTGACCGGTCCGCGCCGCTCGATCTCGGCCAGCACATGGTCGATATAGTCGCGCCGTTCGCGGCCGAACGTCGCCAGCCCCTGCCAGGTCTCCCCGGCCCGCGCCCGTTCCATGCGCCAGCGCAGCAGCGGCTGATGCTCCATCGGGATCAGCGACGCCTCGTGCCCCCAGTACTCGAAGAAGAACGGCTTCTTGCCCCAGGCCTCGGTCTCCAGCAGCGCGCGCGGATAGGCGCCCAGCCGCGAGAAGTGCGGCAGGTAGTGGGTGCGGGTGACCACGTTCACCGAGTCGATCTGGATCACCCCCAGCCGCGCGGCGGTCCTGCGGAACGCCCGCCGCCCGATCTCCCCCTCCGGCCGCGGCTCGGCGAACCCCTGGGCGGCGAGGGCGATGCGCCGGGCCTGGCGCGCGGTGAGGTCATGGCTCATGCGGGGAGGCTAGTGACACCGGGCGGGCGGCGCCAGCCGGCGGTGGCAGCAGTCGCCCTCCCCTTCATGGCCCCAAAGGGGGAGGAGAAGTGCCGTTACCGTTCTCTTCCCCCACTGGGGGAAGTACGGCCGAAGGCCGGGATGGGGGCTCCAGCCAGGCGCCGACAGTTCCCATTTTGTTCCATCCATGGCAGAGCTCTGCCATGGATGCGCCCAAGCGCACGATCGACAGGGCCCGCACCCTTTCGCGATCGGTGGCTGCGCGACCAGGGCGTGCGCACGGTGCGCATCGCGGCCGTTGACGTGCGCGACAACCTGGACGGGGTCGTGCAGATGATCGTCCTCGTGGCGCGCGGAGAATGGGAAGGCTAGGTCGGTTCTCCGCTGGAGCCCCCATCCCCGCTTCGCGGGTACTTCCCCCAAGGGGGGAAGAGAACCGTTCTCCTCCCCCCTTGGGGCCCATGCAGGGGAGGGCGGGCGATCTTTCCCTCCCCATGCAGGGGAGGGCGCACCGTGCGCGGAGCCTACTTCTCCAGCCGCCCGTCGGTCAGGGCCGCCTCGTCGAAGGGATAGAGGATCGCGGGGTCAGGCGGGGCGACGTCGGCATGGATCTCTTCCGGCGCCAGGGCGTGCAGCAGGTGGCGGATCACGTTCAGCCGGGCCAGCTTCTTCTCGTCGGTGTGGACGACATACCAGGGCGCGATCGGCGTGGAGGTGCGCGTGAGCATCTCGTTGCGGGCCTTGGAATAGTCCTTCCAGCGCCGCTGGGCCTCGGCGTCCAGGTCGCTGACCTTGAGCTGCTTCAAGGGGTCCTCGCGCCGGTCGTTCAGCCGCCGCGCCTGTTCCTTCTTGGAGATGTCCAGCCACAGCTTGACGATGCGCGAGCCGCCTTCCTCCAGCATGCGCTCGAAGGCCGGCACGTCGCGCAGGAACTCCTCATGCTCGCGCGCGGTGCAAAAGCCCATCACCGGCTCGACGCCGGCGCGGTTGTACCAGGAGCGGTTGAAGATCGCGAGTTCGCCGGCCGAGGGCAGGAACCGCACGTAGCGCTGGAAGTACCACTGGCTGCGCTCGCGGTCGGAGGGCTTGGGCAGGGAGACCGCGTGCGTGCTGCGCGGCGCCAGATGTTCGGTGATGCGCTTGATCGAGCCGTCCTTGCCGGCCCCGTCGCGCCCCTCGAAAATGATCACCACCTTGCCGCCGGTCTTGATCAGCCACTGCTGATAGCGGACGAGAGCGATCTGGAGCTCGCGAAGATCCTTCTTGTAGCCCATGGGCGGTCTCCCGATCGGATCGAAGCCGCCACCATAGCCGCCCGCGATGTCTTGAGGAGAGCGCGATGATCCGACTTTGGGTTCCGGACGACCTGGCCGCCGGCGCGGCGCTGGAGCCCTCCCGCGAGCAGGCCCACTACCTGGTCAACGTCATGCGCCTGGCCCCGGGCGCCGATCTGGCGCTGTTCAACGGGCGCGACGGCGAGTGGCGCGGCACGCTGACCGAGGTCTCCAAGCGCGGCTGCCGCCTGGCGGTGGGCGCGCGCCTGCGGCCGCAGCAGGCGGCGCCGGATCTCGACCTGATCGTCGCCCTGGTCAAGCGCACGCGGCTGGAGACCATCGTCGAGAAGGCGGCCGAGCTCGGCGCGAGGCGGGTGCGCCTGGCCATCACCGAGCGCACCAACGCCGACCACGCCAAGGTCGCCCGGCTGCAGGCGATCGCCATCGAGGCCGCCGAACAGACCGGCCGCCTGGACGTGCCGCAGGTAATGGAGCCGCAGAAGCTGCCTGCGCTGCTGGCCGATCTCGGCGAGGATCGGCGGCTGTTGTTCTGCGACGAGGCGGGCGAGGCCCTGCCGGCTCAGACGGCCCTGGCCGGAGCCGGCGGCGAGGCCTGGGCGATCCTGATCGGGCCGGAGGGCGGCTTCTCCCCGGCGGAGCGGCAGGCCATCCGCGCGCTGCCGGCGGCGACGCCCGTCTCCCTCGGCCCCCGCATCCTGCGGGCCGACACGGCGGCGATCTCGGCGATGACCCTGTGGCAGTCGGCGCTGGGCGACTGGCGCGTCTGAAGGTTTGCTATCATCAGCTCTGCTGACAGGGCCTTGAGCTTAGCCCTCTCGACGCCCACCTCACTCAGGTTCTAGAGGGAGTGGGGCGTCGTGCGACGCCGGGAGGACTGGATGGCCGATACGCTCTGTGACGACCGCCCGCTGGCGTTCGAGGACCTTGTGGCGTGGTTCGCCGAGGGGTCGAAGCCGACGTCGGAATTCAAGGTCGGCGCCGAGCACGAGAAGTTCGTCTTCCGCGATGGCACCCATGCCCCCGTGCCCTACGACGGTCCCGACGGCATCAAGGCCCTGATGGAAGGGCTGATGCGGTTCGGCTGGCAGGGGACCTACGAGGCGAACGCCGCCGGCGGCGAGACCCTGATCGGCCTGCACCGCGGCATGGCCAACATCAGCCTGGAGCCGGGCGGCCAGTTCGAGCTTTCCGGCGCGCCGCTCGCCACCATGCACGACATCTGCGAGGAGACCGGCCAGCACCTGGAAGAGGTGAAGACCGTCGCGGCCGACCTGGGGCTAGGGTTCCTGGGGCTCGGCTTCAGCCCGCTGTGGCGGCGCGACGAAGTGCCGGTGATGCCCAAGGGGCGCTACAAGATCATGCGCGAGTACATGCCCAAGGTCGGCGGCCTGGGCCTCGACATGATGTTCCGTACCTGCACCGTCCAGGCGAACCTCGACTTCGCCAGCGAGGCGGACATGATCGACAAGTTCCGCGTCAGCCTGGCGCTGCAGCCGATCGCCACCGCCCTGTTCGCCAATTCCCCGTTCACCGAGGGCCGGCCCAACGGCTTCCTGACGTCGCGGGCCAATGTCTGGACCGACACCGACGCCGACCGCACCGGCCTGCTCGACTTCGTGTTCGAGGACGGCTTCGGCTTCGAGCGCTACGCCCGCTACGCGCTGGACGTGCCGATGTACTTCGTCAAGCGCGACGGCCGCTACATCGACGTCGCCGGCCGCTCGTTCCACGACTTCATGGCCGGCCGCCTGACCGAGGTGGATGGCGAGCGCCCGACCCTCAAGGACTGGGCCGACCACACCACCACCATCTTCCCGGAAGTGCGCCTCAAACAGTACCTGGAAATGCGCGGCGCCGACGCCGGCTCGTGGAGCCGGCTCTGCGCCCTGCCGGCGCTGTGGGCGGGGATCCTCTACGACCCGGCGGCGCAGGCCGCGGCCTGGGACCTGTGCAAGCACTGGACCGCCGAGGATCGCCATACGCTGCGCGCCGACGTGCCCCGCCAGGCCCTGAAGGCCACCGTGGCCGGCCGCACGGTGCGCGATGTCGCCCGCGACATGCTGGCCATCGCCCACCAGGGCCTGAAGAACCGCAACCGCCTGTCGGGCGGCATGGTCGACGAGACCAACTATCTCGGCGAACTCGAAGACATCGCCGAGACCGGCGTCACCGCCGCCGAACGCCTGCTGGACCTCTACAACGGCCCCTGGCAGGGGAATGTCGGCGAGGTGTTCGAGGCGTTCGCTTACTGACGAAGCCCCCTCCACCATCGGGCTTCGCCCGACGGTCCCCCTCCCCCGTTTCACGGGGGCGGAGGAGGGATGGCGTCATGTCACTCCTCCCACGCGCAGCGACGCAAAGCGGGGGAGGGGGACCATTCGGCGAGCAGCCGAATGGTGGAGGGGGCCAGCGGCGCCCCTCGCCAGAGCGCTACGCCGCCCCCGGCTCCGAGACGTTCGGCGCCCAGCGGTCCTTCTGGCTGGCGCCGGAGCCGGAGTCGGTGTGCTGCACCACGGCGTCGACATCGGTGTCGCCCCCGGCGACCTCCTGGAACGAGACGATGTTCGGATAGAACGCTACGCGATCGGTGATTACCGACATGGCGTCATAGGGCTTCTCATAGGTCCACACCGCGTTCTCGCGGATGTCCCCGTCCATATCCAGCGTGAAGTAGCTGGCGTCGCCCTTGTAGGGGCAGTGGGTCGCGTGGTTCGTGCGGTGCAGGTAGTCCATCGCCACGTCGTCGCGGGGGAAGTAGAACACCGGCTTGTAGGTGCTCTCCTTCAGGGTCAGCACGTTGGCGCTGTCGGCGATCACATGCCCTTCGAACAGGACCTGTACCCGGCCCGGATGGGCGGTGACGGTGATCGGATGGTCGGGGCCGGGAAGCTTCATCTCACCCATGGTCGGTCTCCTCCTGGATCGGGAACGCGCTCCTAGCCTAGGTGGGTCCGGGCGGGCCTGAAGGTAAGGGGCGCGCAACAGCCTTGCTTGTGAAAGCCGCCTCGGCGTGATTGTTTGCCCGCGATTTCGCATATCCAAGGTCAGAGTTTCATGGACATCGTCTTCGTCGCCGGGATTCTCATCACCGTGCTGACGGCCATCCCCGTCCTGCTGCAGCTGCGCCAGCACCCTCGTGGCCTGTTCGTGCTGTTCTTCGCCGAGATGTGGGAGCGGTTCTCGTACTATGGCATGCGCGGGCTGCTGATCTTCTACCTGACCCAGCAGTTCCTGTTCGACGACAAGTTCAGCCAGCACCAGTATGCGGCCTACACGTCCCTGGTCTATCTGCTGCCGCTGATCGGCGGGCTGCTGGCCGACCGCTTCCTGGGCACGCGCAAGGCGGTGCTGTTCGGCGCGGCGCTGCTGGTGGCCGGCCACATGGCCATGGGCATCGAGGGCAAGCCGGCGGTGCAGACCCTGACCTGGGGCGGGGCGAAGTACGAGTTCCAGGTCGACGGCCGCGGCGCGGAGCGCCATGTGCGGCTGAAGGTCGGCCAAGGCGCCTACGACTACGGTCCGGCGGCCAACGGCGGGCTGCAGATCAAGGGCCTGCCGGCCGCCTCGCCGCTGCCCTCAGTGCTGCCCAGCGGCAGCTACAAGCTGGGCGTGGAGAAGCGCGACCCGCTGTTCACCGGCATCCTCTACCTGGCCCTGTCGCTGATCATCGTCGGCGTCGGCTTCCTGAAGGCCAACATCTCCACCATCGCCGGCCAGCTCTACCCCAAGGGCGACCCGCGCCGCGATCCCGGCTTCACCCTGTACTACTACGGCGTCAACCTCGGGGCCTTCTGGGCGGCGCTGGCCTGCGGCTGGCTGGGCCAGTCGATCGGCTGGTGGGCCGGCTTCGGCGCGGCCGGCGTGGGCATGCTGCTGGGCATGGTGGTGTTCGTCTGGGGCAAGCCGCTGCTGGAGGGCCACGGCGAGCCGCCGGATCCGGCGGCGCTGAAGAAGCCGCTGCTGGGGCCGATCAGCCTGGAGGGGACGATCTACCTGGGCGGCCTGGCCGCGATCGGCGCGGTCTGGCTGCTGGTGCAGCAGTCGGCGGTGGTCGGCTTCATGCTCGGCCTCGGCTCTGTAGCCGTGCTCGGCTACCTGGCCTGGTTCATGGCCACCCAGTGCACCCGCGAGGAGCGCGAGCGGATGATGCTGGCGCTGGCGCTGGTGGCTGCCTCGGTGGTGTTCTGGACCCTGTTCGAACAGGCCGGCTCGTCGCTCAACCAGTTCGCCGAACGCAACAGCAACCTGGCGATCGGCTTCGGCCAGAGCATGACCGCGGCCCAGACGCAGTCGTTCAACGCCGGCTTCATCCTGCTGGGCGCGCCGGTGTTCGCCGCCCTGTGGGCCTGGCTCGGCCGTCTCGGCCGCGATCCCAACCCGGCCATCAAGTTCGGCCTGGGCCTGCTGCAGGTGGGCCTGGGCTTCTTCGTGCTGGTGTGGGGGACGGGCTTCGCCGACGCCGCCTTCAAGGTGCCGGTGGTGTTCCTGGCGCTGGCCTATCTGCTGCACACCACGGGCGAGCTCTGCCTGTCGCCGGTGGGCATGTCGCAGATGACCAAGCTGTCGCCGCCCGCCCTGATCTCGACGATCATGGCCACCTGGTTCCTGGCTTCGTCCTGGGCGCAGTTCATCGGCGGCTGGGTGGCCGGCCTGACGGCGGCCGAGACCATCGGCGGCCAGGTGCTGGACCCGGGCAAGGCGCTGACCACGTATGCGCACGTGTTCGGCCTGATCGGCGCCTGGGGCGTGGGGGCCGGGGTGGTGATGCTGGCGCTCAGCCCGATCCTGAAGCGCTGGGCCCACGGCGCCAGCGACACCCATCCGCTGCCGCGCCCGGAAGTCGACGGCGACCGCCAGAGCGTCGACCCGGCGCGGGCGTAGAGGGCCGCAGCAATCTCTTCCCCCTCTGGGGGAAGTACCGGCGAAGCCGGGGAAGGGGGCTCCCGCCTGGCGCGGGCGTCAGCTCTTCGCTGGAGCCCCCATCGTCTCGGCGCCTGCGGCGCCGATCCACTTCCCCCACCGGGGGAAGAGAAGCGTCTCACCCGAAGGTCTTGCGCACCGCGATGTGCACCAGCCGGCCGTAGTGCAGGTTGCGGGTGTCGATCACCGGATCCGTGGCGAGGTCGCGCGGGCCGGGGAAGTACTCGCGGATGTGCTCGAAGCCGCGGGCGGTGGCGTTGTCGAACTCCAGGCGCAGCATCCAGTCCGGGCGCGGCTTGTACTCGATGTGGAACGCCACCCAGGTCTTCAGCCGGTCGGTGTCGATCTCGTTGAAGCGGTAGTAGGTCTCGCGCCAGGCGCCGATGATGTCGAAGCCCCAGGTGGCCTTCCAGCGCGGCAGGCCCTGGGTGAAGTGGATCTCGCTGTCGTAGTGGTGCAGGCCGGAGATCTCGCGCATCTGGCCGGTGGTGGGATCGCGCACCGACGAGTGGCGCCAGGTCCCGGTGGCGGTCAGCACGCCGTGCTTCAGGCCCAGCCGGTCGGTGGGCAGGTTGAGGTTCAGCGCCAGCTCGTCCTTGGTCCCGGCGCCGATGTTGCCCGGGGTGTCGAAGCTGCCGGTGGGGTCGGGCACGTGGTCCTCGACGTCGCGCAGCCAGTAGTGCCGGCCGGTCAGGGTGATCTGCGCCGCGCCCCAGAAGCGGTGGTCCCAGGCGGCCTCGGCCACCCAGTCCTGCTGCGGGTTGAGGTTGGGGTTGCCGCCGTGCACCGAGCCGCCGCCCAGGCTCGCCGCCGAGGCGGTGAAGTCGTCGAAGTTCAGCTGCCCGACCTCGCGCTCGAACCTCACCCGCACCTGGTCGGCCGCGTCCGGCGCCCACGACACCAGCACCCGGGGCTTGGGGTAGAACAGGCTGCGGCTGCTGGCGACGTCGCCGCTGGAGCGGATCCGCGAGGCCTCCGCGCGGATGCCGGTCTCCACCGTCAGGTTCGGCCGCACGCGCCAGGTGGCGGTGGCGAACGCCTCGCCGCGCGCCTCGGTGACCATCACATTGGCCGCCGGCAGCGGCACGGGCGCGCCGCCTTCCTCGTACAGGGTGTGGCTGCGCAGCCAGTTGTAGGCGCCCTCGCCGCCCGCCTCGAAGTTCAGGGTCGGCGTCGCCTGGTACTTCAGGCTGGAGCGCAGGATGCTCTCGCGGGTCGACTTGTCGAGGATGAACCGCTCGTCGACCGTCGGACCGGCCAGCCGCTCGTCGTAGTTGTTCACCCCGAACTGCTGCAGCAGGAAGGTCTCGCTGGACAGCTTGCCGGTGATCGGCCGCTCGTAGCGGGCGCCCACCTCGTAGGTGTCGGTGTCCTGGTGGTCGTGCTCCAGTTCCAGGCCGCGCGGTCCGACGAACGCGTCGCGCAGGTGGGCGTCGTACGGGTTGAGGAACACCGTGGCGTCCAGCTTCAGCCGACCGCCGGCCACCGGCGTCTCCACAGCGCCGGTCAGCTTGTAGTTCCAGGCCAGGGCGTGGCCGTACTCCTGGCCATGGTCGATCAGACCGGCCGCGTTGCGCACCGTGCGCGGGCCGTCGCCGACCCCGTCGTCCAGGCCGCTGGCGGCCAGCAGGGCGCCCTCGAACGCCGTCTCGCCCACCCGCTTGGAGCCCTCGATGCGCAGGCCGCCGGACACGTCACCATTCTCGACCAGGCTGCCGGCGACCTGCACCGTCAGCTTCAGGCCGCGGTCCTCGCGGCGGATGACGTTGGCGATCACCGTCTTGCCCTGCATGTCGATGCCGGGGGCGCCGCCGCGGATCACGTCGATGCGCAACACCTGGCTGGCGGGGATGCGCTTGAGGATCTCGTCCAGCGGGTCGCCCTTGGTCGCCGGCCGGGCGCCGTCGATCAGCACATTGCCCGCCGCCCCGCCGAAGCCGCGGACGCTGGAGCCGGTGTCGAGCACGAAACCCGGCAGCAGATTGACCATGTCGAGGGCCGTGGTCGGCGCGCTGGCCGCGAAACAGGCCGGGGCGAAGCTCGACGTCGAACCCGCCTTCAGCTGCGGCGCCACGCGCAGGCCCGGGGCCACGGCGCAGCCGGTCTCCGAGGCGGGCTGGGCCGGGGTCGAGACGCCGGACGGCGAGGCGGCGCCGGCTGCGCCGCCCTCGGAGGACGCCTGGGCGATCGCCGCCGCCAACACAAAGCCGACCGCCATGTTTCCTCCCTGAAACGAGGCGCATTGCTCGCAAGGGTTGGAAGGCGTCGCCAGTTAATTCGGTGTAAGGCGGCGGGCGGGGTGTTTTCACCCCTGTCCCGCGCCGATTGCTAGACGGACGTGCCGCCCACGGTCAGGCCGGTAATCTTCAGCGACGGCTGGCCGACGCCCACCGGCACGCTCTGGCCGGCCTTGCCGCAGACGCCCACGCCCGGATCGAAGTCGAAGTCGTCGCCGATCATGGTCACCCGGGTCAGGGCCGAGGGCCCGTCGCCGATCAGGGTGGCGCCCTTCACCGGGGTGGTGATCCTGCCGTCCTCGATCAGGTAGGCCTCGGTGCACTGGAACACGAACTTGCCGTTGGTGATGTCCACCTGGCCGCCGCCGAAGTTGGCGCAGTAGAGGCCGCGCTTCGTCGAGGCGATCATGTCCTCGCGCTTGTCGGTCCCCCCCAGCATGGCGGTATTGGTCATCCGCGGCATCGGCATGTGCGCGAACGACTGGCGACGGGCGTTGCCGGTGGCCGTCAGCCCCATCAGCCGCGCGCTCTGCCGGTCGTGCATATAGCCCTTCAGGATCCCATCCTCGATCAGCACGGTGCGCTCGGTGGGCGTGCCCTCGTCGTCGACGGTCAGCGAGCCGCGGCGCCCGGGGATCGTGCCGTCGTCGAACACCGTGACGCCCGGCGCGGCCACCCGCTCGCCGATCCGGCCGGAAAAAGCGGACGAGCCCTTGCGGTTGAAATCGCCCTCCAGCCCGTGGCCCACCGCCTCGTGCAGCAGCACCCCGTTCCAGCCCGGGCCCAGCACCACGTCCATCTCGCCGGCGGGGCAGGGGACGGCATCGAGGTTGACCAGCGCCTGGCGCAGGGCCTCCTCCACCTGCTCCTGCCAGCGATCCGGCGTGATCCAGGCGTCGAAGCCGGCGCGCCCGCCGGCGCCGGCGAAGCCGTTCTCGCGACGGCCGTCCTTTTCCACCGTCAGGCTGACGTTGATGCGCACCAGCGGCCGGATGTCGCGGATCAGGCGGCCGTCCGCGCGCAGGATCTCCACCACCCGGCGCTCGCCGGCCAGGGACGCCATCACCTGAACCACGCGCGGGTCGCGGGCGCGCGCGAAGGCGTCGATCTCCTGCAGCAGGGCGACCTTGTCGGAGAAGGCGGGCGCGGCCAGGGGGTCGTCGTCGCCGTACAGGCGGGTGTTGGTGGCGCGCGGGCCCTCGGCGGAGACGCCGGCATAGCCGCGCTTGGCCAGCCGGGCGGAATCGGCGGCCCGGCGGATCGCCGCCTCGGACACCTCCGAGGCATGGGCGT
Organism: Caulobacter sp. KR2-114; assembly: GCF_049446115.1. Taxonomy (NCBI): domain Bacteria; kingdom Pseudomonadati; phylum Pseudomonadota; class Alphaproteobacteria; order Caulobacterales; family Caulobacteraceae; genus Caulobacter; species Caulobacter sp. KR2-114. The sequence goes on along the minus strand of NZ_JBMSEC010000004.1, from coordinate 152,463 downwards.
AGCCGGCGGTCTCGCCGGCGACCACCCGCAGGCCGAAGCCCTCGGCCGAATCGTAGGTGGCCGACTTCAATCGTCCGTCGTCGAACAGGAAGCTCTCGCTCTCGGAGCGTTCCAGGAACAGCTCGCCGTCGTCCGCCCCGTGCAGCGCCTCGTTCAGGATATCGCCGGCGCGGCCGGGATCGACGCCCGAGGCTTCCAGGATCGAGGCGGCGAGGGTCGGTGCGTTCATGATCGGCTTTCCGTGGCGGGTCTGCCGGTCGCGATGGCGCGCGCCCGGCGGTCGCGCCTAGAGATAAGGCGTCGGGGCGGCTTTCGAAACCGCCAATCCCCGGGTCCGGCCGCCCCCGGCCCCAGGCGCCGCCGCGATGCGCGCTAGCGCCTTGGCAAGCCGCAATGATCCGCGTATGCACGCGCCCGGAAGGCTGGAAGCCTGGGGTGCGACAAATAGGCCCGCGGCAAGTGGGCTCAAGCGTCCCGGCTTTGCGCTATGGAGAGTCGGGACCCGGCGCGCCCCTGGTGGGACGTCGGCCGGCGGAACAGGCCGTGAGGGACATGAAGTCGAAGTTTTCGGGGATCGGACGGCTGGCGGCGGGGGTCCCGGCGGCCGTCTTGGGGGTGGCCATCGCGGCCCAGGCATGGGCCGAGGACAAGCTCGGTCAACCGACGGACGGCGCGATGGATCTGCAGCCGTCGGCTTCGGCGATCCGCACCGAGGCGATGAACTTCCACAACCACATCCTGCTGCCGATCATCACGATCATCACGTTGTTCGTGCTGGCGCTGCTGGTGATCGTGGTGGTGCGGTTCAACCGCCGGGCCAATCCGACCCCCGCGCGCTGGAGCCACAACACGCCGATCGAGATCGTCTGGACGATCGCGCCGGTGCTGATCCTGATGTTCATCGCGATCTTCTCGTTCCGGCTGCTGTTCGACGAACACCACATGCCCCATACCGCCGACCTGACCGTCAAGGTCACCGGCCGGCAGTGGAACTGGGACTACGAATATCCTGACCAGAAGATCAGCGCCTTCACCTCCACGCTGATGGATGAGTCGACCGCCAAGTCGAAGGGCGTGCCCTTCCAGCTGGCCACCACCGCCCCGATGGTGGTGCCGGTCGGCAAGGTCGTGCAGGTGCTGGTGACCGGCGAAGACGTGATCCACTCCTGGTCGGTGCCCGCCGTGGGCGTGAAGATCGACGCCGTGCCCGGCCGGGTGAACCAGACCTGGTTCATGGCCAACAAGACCGGCACCTTCTACGGCCAGTGCTCGCAGCTGTGCGGCATCGACCACGCCTTCATGCCGATCGAGGTGAAGGTGGTCAGCCAGGCCGATTTCGACGCCTGGGTCGCCTCCAAGGCCCCGAAGACCGCCCCGGCCGCCGCGGCTCCGGCCACGCCCGCCGCCGCCGCCGCCGCCCCGGCGGCGTCCGCCGCGCCGGCGGCCGCCAGCCCGGCCGCCGCTTCGCCCGCCGCTTCCGCCGCGCCCGCGGCGAGCCCGGCGAAGAAGTCCTAAGCGTATCGTTCGAGGAAAAGCTCAGACCATGGCCAACGCCGTAGACACCCACGAACGCGCCGCTCACGCGGATGGGCACGACGCCCACGCCGCGCACGACCACAAGCCCGGGTTCTGGACCCGCTGGTTCCTGTCGACCAACCACAAGGACATCGGCACCCTGTACATGATCTTCGCCATCCAGGCGGGCATCATCGGGGCGCTGTTCTCCGGCCTGATCCGCTGGGAACTGTACGAGCCGGGCCTGCAGATCTTCGCGCCCAACTCGTGGATCGCGCCGTTCCTGCACATCACCAACGAGGCCACCGGCAAGCACGCCTATTACGTGATCACCACGGCGCACGGCCTGATCATGATCTTCTTCATGGTCATGCCGGCGATGATCGGCGGCTTCGGCAACTGGTTCGTGCCGCTGATGATCGGCGCGCCGGACATGGCCTTCCCGCGGATGAACAACATCAGCTTCTGGCTGCTGTGCTCGTCGTGGGTGCTGCTGCTGACATCGACCTTCGTCGACGGCGGTCCCGGACGAGGTTTCGGGGGCGGGTGGACGATCTATCCGCCGCTATCGACCACCGGCCACACCGGACCCTCGATGGACTTCGCCATCCTGGCCATCCACCTGGCCGGCGCCAGCTCGATCCTCGGCGCCATCAACTTCATCACCACCATCTTCAACATGCGCGCGCCGGGGATGACCATCCACCGCATGCCGCTGTTCGTGTGGGCGATCCTGGTCACTGTCTTCCTGCTGCTGCTGTCGCTGCCCGTGCTGGCCGGCGCCATCACCATGCTGCTGACCGACCGCAACTTCCACACCCACTTCTTCGACCCGGCCGGCGGCGGCGATCCGCTGATGTTCCAGCACCTGTTCTGGTTCTTCGGCCACCCGGAAGTGTACATCCTGATCCTGCCGGGCTTCGGCATCATCAGCCACATCGTCTCGACCTTCTCGCGCAAGCCGGTGTTCGGCTACCTGGCGATGGCCTACGCCATGGTCGCCATCGGCTTCCTCGGCTTCATCGTGTGGGCGCACCACATGTACACCGTGGGCATGCCGGTCGACCTGCAGGCCTACTTCGTGGCCGCCACCATGGTCATCGCGGTGCCCACCGGCGTGAAGGTGTTCTCCTGGATCGCCACGATGTGGGGCGGCTCCATCGAGTTCAAGACGCCCATGCTGTGGGCGATCGGCTTCATCTTCCTGTTCACGGTGGGCGGGGTGACGGGCGTCGTGCTGGCCAACGCCGGCATCGACTATAACCTGCACGACACCTACTACGTGATCGCCCACTTCCACTACGTGCTCAGCCTGGGCGCGGTGTTCGCGATCTTCGCCGGCTTCTACTACTGGTTCGAGAAGATGTGGGGCGTGCGCTACAACGAGTTCCTCGGCACGCTGCACTTCTGGATCATGTTCGTCGGCGTGAACCTGATCTTCTTCCCGCAGCACTTCCTGGGCCTGCAGGGGATGCCCCGGCGCAACCCGGACTACCCGATGGGCTTCTACACCTGGAACCACCTGTCCTCGATCGGCTACGCGATCACCCTGGTGGGTCTGGCGGTGTTCCTGCTGGTGCTGCTGGAGGCGGCCGTGCGTCGTCGTCCGGCCCGCGCCAACCCGTGGGGCGAAGGCGCCACGACGCTGGAATGGACCCTGCCGTCGCCGCCGCCGTTCCACCAGTTCAACGAACTGCCGGTGATCCACGCCGACAGCCACCACTAGACTTTGGCCCGGCGCTCCGCTTCGGCGGGGCGCCTGGTTGGGCTTCATGACCGATCACCTCGCCATCGCCGTCCCTGCCAGCCGCTCTCCCGCGCGCTGGCAGGACTATGTCCAGCTGCTCAAGCCGCGGGTGATGTCGCTGGTGATCTTCACCGCGGTCACCGGCCTCTTGTGCGCGCGCACGCCGATCAACCCGATCCTGGGCGCGGTGGCCATCCTGTGCATCGCGGTGGGCGCCGGCGCCTCGGCGGCGCTGAACATGTGGTACGACGCCGACATCGACGCCCGCATGCGCCGCACCCGCGGCCGGCCGGTGCCGGCGGGCCGGGTGCAGGGCGCCGACGCCCTGGCGCTCGGCATCACCCTGTCGCTGTTCTCGGTGGGGCTGATGGGCATCGCGGTGAACGCCCTGGCCGCCGGCCTGCTGGCCTTCACCATCCTGTTCTACGCCGTGGTCTACACCATGTGGCTGAAGCGCTCGACGGCGCAGAACATCGTCATCGGAGGCCTCGCCGGGGCGCTGCCGCCGGCGGTGGGCTGGGCCGCGGCCTCGGGCACGGCGCCGCTGAACGCCTGGCTGCTGGTGGCGATCATCTTCTTCTGGACGCCGCCGCACTTCTGGGCCCTGTCGCTGTACACCAGCGAGGACTACGCCAAGGCCGGCGTGCCGATGATGCCCGTGGTCAAGGGCGCGGCCTCCACCCGCCGCCAGATCCTGGCCTACAGCCTGTTCCTGGTTCCGCTGTGCCTGACGCCCGCCTTCACTGGCCTGGGCGGACCGATCTACCTGGCCGTGGCGGGCCTGGGCGGGGCGGTGTTCCTGATCCTGGCCGCGCGGCTCGCCGCCAGCCGGGCCGGCGACATGCCCGACCCGCGCGAGCGCGACGCGGCCCTCTATGACGTGCGGGCCGGCGCCAAGGCGGCGCGCAACCTGTTCGCCTTCTCGATCCTCTACCTGTTCGTGATGTTCGCCGCCCTGCTGGTCGAGCGCGTGCTGGGCGTCGAGCCCCTGACGCTGCTGACCACCCTGACGGGGGTGCGGCTGTGAGCGATCCCTGGAACGAAGGCGATCAGGCGGCCAAGGCGCGGCGCGGGCGCAGCCTGGCGATCGCGCTCGGCCTGCTGGCCTTCGTCGCGCTCGTGTTCATCATCACCATCGTCAAGATCGGCGGAAATGTCGCGCTCCCCCACCCGGCCTAGGCGGTCGGGCGGCAACGCCCGCGTCGCCCTGATCTGCGCCTTCGTCTTCTGCGGCATGGTGGGGGCGGCGTTCGCCTCCGTGCCGCTGTACAAGAAATTCTGCCAGGCCACCGGGTTCGCCGGCGCGGTCAAGCGCGCCGACGCCAACACTTCGGCGGTCTCCGACCAGACCGTCACCATCCGCTTCGACACCAACGTGCGCGGCCTGTCGTGGAGCTTCGAGCCGGTGCAGCGCACCCAGGTGCTCAAGCTCGGCGAGAGCAAGCTGGCCTTCTTCCGCGCCACCAACACCGGTCCGGTCGCCGTCACCGGCCGGGCGCTGTACAACGTCGCGCCCCAGACGGCGGGACCGTACTTCTCGAAGCTGGAATGCTTCTGCTTCAAGAACCAGACCATCAAGCCCGGCGAGACGGTCGAGTTCCCGGTCGTCTACTATGTGGATCCGCGGTACGCCAAGGACCCGGACAACGCCACGCAACACGAGATCACACTGTCCTACACCTTCTTTCCCGCGACCGATCAGAGCGGGGCCAAGGCGGCGGCGGGGAGCGGCGCTCCCAGGCCGGCGCAGGGCCTTGGCGGATAGGCGCGGGCAAGGCTATAGCACCACCACTCATGTTCAGGATCGGCGGCGCCGGGGGCGCCGCTGGGGGATGAAGAGGCTAAAGACAGCGACATGGCCCACGACGGCGTCAAACACGACTACCACCTCGTCAATCCGAGCCCGTGGCCGCTGATCGGCTCGATCGCGGCGGTGGTCCTGGCCATGGGCCTGGTCGCCGGTCTGAAGGGCTTCGCCGTGTTCCCGAAGGGGAACTGGGTGCTGCTCGGCGTCGGCTTCCTGGGCGTGTTCTGGACCATGATCGGCTGGTGGTCGGACGTGGTGAAGGAAGCCAACGCCGGCGACCACACCCCGGTGGTCTCCATCGGCCTGCGCTACGGCATGATCCTGTTCATCGCCTCGGAGGTGATGTTCTTCGTCGCCTGGTTCTGGATCTTCTTCGAGATGGCGCTGTTCCATCACGTGCGCACCGGTTCGGCCCTGGATGACGTGAAGAGCGCGTGGGCCACCTGGCCGCCGAAGGGCGTCGAGACGGTCGACGCCTTCCACCTGCCGCTGATCAACACCCTGACGCTGCTGCTGTCGGGCACCACGGTGACCTGGTCGCACCACGCCCTGCAGCAGGGCGATCGCAAGTCGGCTCAGACCGGCCTGATCCTGACCATCCTGCTGGGCATGCTGTTCACCTCGATCCAGGCGTACGAGTACCACCACATCCTGTCCGAGAAGCTGTTCTTCAATTCCGAAGCCTCGAACGCCGGCCTCTATGGCTCGGCCTTCTTCATGGCCACCGGCTTCCACGGCTTCCACGTGCTGGTCGGCACGATCTTCCTGATCGTCTGCCTGATCCGGATGATGAACGGGGGCTTCTCGCCCAAGCAGCACTTCGGCTTCGAGGCCGCCGCCTGGTACTGGCACTTCGTCGACGTGGTGTGGCTGTTCCTGTTCACCTTCATCTACGTGATCTTCGGCGCAGGCTGGGGTCATTGACTCCAAAGCCGGGGGTAAACCCCTTCCTCGCCGGGTTGGCGGGGCGCTGTCCGAACTGCGGGGAAGGCCCTCTCTTCGAGGGCTTTCTTCGCGTTTCGGCGACCTGCTCGGCCTGCGGTTTCGACCTGGCCAAGGCCGACAGCGGCGACGGGCCGGCCGTGTTCGTGATCATCATCGCCGGCTTCCTGGCGGTGTTCGGGGCGCTGTTCACCGAAGTCGCCGCCCGCCCGCCGATCTGGCTCAACCTTTCCATCTGGATGCTCGTGGCCCTGGGGCTGTGCCTGGCGCTGCTGCGCCCCACCAAGGGGCTGATGCTGGCCGCCCAGTTCGCCAACCGGGCGTCCGAGGCCGGGCGTGATGACATCTGAGACGCCGGCCGCCTCGCGCCGTTTTCCGATCGGCCTGACCATCGCCGCGGCGGTCGGCGTGGCGATCCTGCTGGGCCTGGGGGTCTGGCAGCTGCAGCGGCTGAAGTGGAAGGAAGGCATCCTTGCGCACGTCGCGGCGCTGAAGACCGCCGCGCCGCAGCCGCTGGACGCCGTGCTGGCGCGGGCGGCCAAGGGCGAGAACGTCGAGTTCCAACGGGTCAGCGCCGACTGCCTGCCGTTCCAGTTCCCGCAGAGCCGGGTGTTCCTCTACGCGATCGAGGGCACCGACATCCATTGGCGGCCGATCAGCCCCTGCGCCATCGACGATCCCGGCTACGGCATGATCGCCATCGATCGCGGGGTGCTGGCCGGGGCGGTGGGCATGACCCCGCCCAACCAGGCCGTGCCGGACGTGCGCCAGGTGGTGGGGGTGCTGCGCAACGTCGACGCGCCGAACTTCACGCAGAAGGACCTCAAGGAGACCGCCGCCAGCGGCTACCAGTCGCGCGACCACGCGTTGAAGGCGCTGACCGCGGCCACCCGGCTGCCTGCCCCGCGGCTGATGCTGGTGGTCGAGCGGGAGTATCCGGCCCCGGCGGGGATCACCGCCGCGCCGCTGCCGATCGACATCCCCAACCGGCACCTGGAGTACGCCCTGACCTGGTTCGGCCTTGCCGCCGCCCTGGCCGGCGTCTATGCCGCCCTGCTCTTTCGGAAGGGTGGAGTGAAATGAAGTACGTCTCCACGCGCGGCGAGGCGCCGGCGGTCGGATTCCTGGACGCGGTGCTGTCGGGCCTGGCGCCGGACGGCGGCCTGTACGTGCCGGAGACCTGGCCGCAGTTCAGCGCCGAAAAGCTCGCCAGCTTCGCCGGGCGTCCGTACGCCGAGGTCGCCGCCGCGGTGATCTCCGCCTTCGCCGACGGCGAGCTGTCCGAAGACGTCATTGCCGAGGTCTGCGCCGAGGCCTACGCCAGCTTCGCCCACGATGCGGTGACCCCGCTGCGCCAGCTGGCCCCCGGCCGCTTCCTGCTGGAGCTGTTCCACGGGCCGACCCTGGCGTTCAAGGACGTGGCCATGCAGCTGCTGGCCCGGCTCTACGACCACGCCCTGGGCGAGGCCGGCCGCACCATGACCATCGTCTGCGCCACCTCCGGCGACACCGGCGGGGCCGCGGTGGAGGCGTTCCGCGGCCGGCGCAACGTGCGCATCGTCGCCATGTTCCCGGACGGCCGCATCTCGCCGGTGCAGCGCCGCTTCATGACCACCGTCACCGACGACAACGTGCGCACCCTGTCGGTGGCCGGCGATTTCGACGACTGCCAGGCGATCCTGAAAGGGCTGTTCCAGGACGCCCAGTTCGCCCACGCTGTCGACCTGTCGGCCGTGAACTCGATCAACTTCGCCCGCATCGCCGCCCAGGCGGTGTACTATTTCGTGGCCGCCGCGGCCCTCGGCGCGCCGCACCGGCCGGTGAGCTTCGTGATCCCCACCGGCAACTTCGGCGACGCCTTCGCCGGATACGTGGCCTCGCGCATGGGCCTGCCGATCGAGCGCATGGTGGTGGCCACCAACTCCAACGACATCGTCGCCCGCGCGGTGGAAGAGGGCCGCTACGCCAAGGGCGAGGGCATGGCCACCCAGAGCCCGGCGATGGACATCCAGGTCGCCTCCAACTTCGAGCGGCTGTACTTCGAGGGCGTGGCGCGCAACGGCGTCGAGACCGGCCGCGCCTTCCGCGCGTTCGCCGCCTCTGGCGCGATCGACCTGCCGCCCGCCGCCCGCGCCGAGATCGCCCGGCTGTTCCGCGGCGTGGCGGTGGACGAGGCGGAGACCTCGCGCACCATCCTGGCGACGCTGAACGCCACCGGCGCCCTGGTGGACCCGCACACGGCCGTGGCCCTTGCCGGCGCGAACCGCGTGGGCCCGGTGAAGCCGACGACCCCGGTGGTGGTGCTTTCCACCGCCCATCCGGCCAAGTTCCCCGAGGCGGTATACGCCGCGGCCGGCGTCACGCCGGCGGCCCCGCCGGTGGTGCAGACACAGGCCGGCCTGCCGGAACGTTTCGACTCCATCGCCGCCGATGCCGAGGCGGTGAAGACCTATGTGCGGGATTTCGTGAAGGCTTGAGCGGCGCCCCCAACCTCCATCGTCTGGCCAACGGCGTCACCGTCATCTGCGACCCGGCGCCGGGCTATGAGACCCTGGCGCTCAGCGTCGTCGCCGGCCGCGGCTCGCGCTGGGAGGACGAGGCCCGCTCGGGCTGGTCGCATCTGTTGGAGCACATGGTGTTCAAGGGCGCCGGCCAGCGCTCGGCGCGCGACATCGTCGAGGCGATCGAAGCCGCCGGCGGCCAGATCAACGCCGCCACCGGGCACGAGCGCACGAGCTTCCAGGTCCGCGCCCTGCGCGGCGGGCTGGAGCTGGCCATGGCGGTGACCGCCGATCTGGTTCAGCGACCCACCCTGGACGAGGGCGACCTGGTCCGCGAGAAGCAGGTCGTCGGCCAGGAGATCGCCGAGGCGGCCGACACCCCCGACGACCAGGTCTTCGAGCTGGCCCAGACCCAGGCCTTCGCCGGCCAGGCCATCGGCCGGCCGATCCTCGGCACGCCGGAGGCCCTGGCGCCGGCCACGCCCGCGGCGATCGAGGCCTGGCGCGCCGCCCTCTACGCGCCCGACCGGCTGGTGGTCAGCGCCGCGGGCGCCGTCGACGAAGACGAACTGCTGCGTCTCGCCGAGGCCCACTTCGGCGCGGCCGCCTCGCCCGCCGCCGCCGCGGCCGATCCCGCCAGCTTCACCGGCGGCGACGCCGTCGAGGTGCGCCGGCTGGAGCAGGCGCACGTGGTGTTCATGCTGCCCGCGCCGGGCCTCAAGGACCCCGACCATTTCGCCCTGCGGCTGTTCGTGGAAATCCTGGGGGGCGGCATGTCCTCGCGCCTGTTCCAGGAGGCGCGCGAGAAGCTGGGCCTGGCCTACGCCATCGACGCCTTCTCCGACATCTACGACGACGCCGGGGTGCTGGGCGTCTACGCCGGCTGCGCGGCCAAGGACGCCGGCCGCCTGGCGGAGGTCACAGGCCAGCAGATCCGCGCCATGGCGGCGGGTGTGGACCCCTCCGAACTGGCCCGCGCCAAGGCGCAGCTCAAGGCCTTCGTGTTCATGGGGCGCGAGTCCCTGCTGACCCGCGCCGAGCAGGCCGCCTCGCAGCTGCTGTCCTTCGATCGCCTGCTGTCCTCCGCCGAAATCGCCGAACGCATCGACGCCGTGACCATCGACGACCTGGTCCGGGTCGGCGTCCGCGCGCTCGCCCCTGGCCGCGCCGCCACCAGCGTGCTGGGCGCCAAGGGCGCGTCCCGCGCCGGAGGACGGCTGCGCGAGGCGCTTTTCGCCTAGATTAAGTCGCAGCGGACGCTTGGCTTTCGGACGGGATCGGCGCCAAAATCGGCCATGGCTCTGCTGGACTGGATGTCGCCGGACAACGACCTGCGCCTCGAGGGCGACAAGGTCCGCCTGCGCCCGCATCGTAGCGGCGACTTCGCCGAGTGGGCCGACCTGCGCGCGCGCTCGCGCGATTTCCTGCAACCGTGGGAGCCGACCTGGCCTCGCGACGATCTCACCCGCGGCGCCTACAAGCGGCGGCTGCAGGCCTACGCCCACGATCTGGAGCGGGGCCTGGCCTATCCCTTCCTGGTGTTCCGTCAGACGGACGGGGCGATGGTCGGCGGCATCACCCTGTCGAACGTGCGGCGCGGCGTCGCACAGATGGGCTCGATCGGCTACTGGGTCGGCCAGCCCTTCACCCGCCAGGGCTATACGGTGGCGGCGGTGAACGCCGTCACCCGCTTCGCTTTCACCCGGCTGGGGCTGCACCGCATCGAGGCGGCCTGCATCCCGACCAACGAGGCCTCGCGCGGGGTGCTGCTGAAGGCCGGTTTCAAGCACGAGGGAATGGCCCGTGCTTATCTGAGAATTAACGGTATTTGGCGAGATCATCTCCTGTTTGGTCTGATCTCGCCGGCCCCGGCCAGCGAGCAGAGGCACGAGGACGTGCTCGTTTAGTTCGCGGAGTGACGATGGCGTCACCATTGGTCTGGGATGCGACGACGGTGCTGGAGGCGCTGGGCGCCGCCGATGTCGCGCTCTGGCTCTGGGAGCCGGAGAAGGACCGCCTGCGACTCACGGGCGCCTCGCGCGCGCTGGGCATGGGCCCGCTGGCCCCCGAGTGCTCTTCCGCCGCCATCCGCTCCCTGGTGCTGCCGCAGGATCGCGCCGGGGTCGAAGATCTGCTCCGGGTGCGTGAGCCGGGGGTCGAGGTCGCGGCCCGGGTTCGCATGCGCGGAGCCGAGCCGTGCCTGTGGCGCGGCATCTGGCTGGAGGAGGGCCTGCGCGCCGCCGGCGTCGCCGCCCGCGAGACCCGTTTCGTCGGCTCCGAGGCCGACCCGCTGACCGGCCTGCTGGACCGCCGCAGCTTCGTCGCCCGCGCTCGCGAGCGGCTGAACGAGGCCGGCGAGTACGAACTGGTGGTGGCCGACCTCAACCGGCTGCGCCGCCTGAACGAGGCCCTGGGCCACGAGCGCGCCGACCTGGTGCTGGCCGCCCTGGGCTCTCGCCTGGCGGCCGCCTTCCCGCGCGAGGCGCTGCTGGCGCGGATCGGCGAGGACGAGTTCGCGGTGATGGTCCCGACCGGCGCTGGCGACAACGCCGAGGTGCTGCGCCGGGCGCTGGAGCAGCCGCTGCGCGTGGCCGGCTTCGACATCCTGCCCACCCTGGCCATCGGCGCCGTGCGCGCCGAGGGCGGCGACGACGCCCAGGAGGCGGCCGAGCTGCTGCGCCGGGCGGAGCTGGCGGTGGAGGCGGCCAAGAACGCCGGCCGCGGCGCGCCCCAGGCGGCGGCCTACGGCAAGGCGCTGGAGGGCGACGGCCTGTCGCGCCTGGCCCTGGAGGCCGACCTGCGCGGCGCCATCGGACGCGGCGAGATCGTGCCCTTCTTCCAGCCGATCGTGCGCCTCTCCACCGGCGAGCTGTCCGGCTTCGAGGCCCTGGCGCGCTGGCGCCACCCGCGGCGCGGCTTCCTGGCCCCCGACGACTTCCTGGGGCTGATGGACGAGATGGGGCTGATGGTCGAGCTCGGCTCGCATATGATGCGCGCCTCGGCCCGGCAGCTGGGCGCCTGGCGCAAGGCGCACCCGGCCATGGAGCACATGACCTGCTCGGTGAACCTGTCCACCGGCGAGATCGACCGCCCCGGCCTGATCGAGGACGTGGCGGCGCTGGTGCGCAAGAACGAGCTGCCCAAGGGCGCGCTGAAGCTGGAGATCACCGAGAGCGACATCATGCGCGACCCGGACAAGGCCGCGCAGACGCTGCGGGCCCTGCGCGACGCCGGCGCGGGCCTGGCGCTGGACGACTTCGGCACCGGCTTCTCCTCGCTCAGCTACCTGACGCGCCTGCCGTTCGACACCCTGAAGATCGACCGCTATTTCGTGCGCACCATGGCCACCAACGAGGGCTCGGCCAAGATCGTCCGCTCGGTGATCAAGCTGGGCCAGGACCTGGCGCTGGAGGTGGTGGCCGAAGGGGTCGAGAACGCCGTCATGGCCCGCGCCCTGCTCAGCCTCGGCTGCGACTACGGCCAGGGCTTCGGCTACGCCCCGGCCCTGTCGCCGCAGGAGGCCGAAGTCTACCTCAACGAAAGCTACGCCGACGGCGCCGCCCCGCTGAAGGCGCGCGGATAGGGGGCGCGGCCCCTCCGGCGTTCCACGGCGGCCCGGCCGACGTCGAGCCCCTCGCGCGCGAGGCGTACCGGAGGCCTGCGCCCTGCGGGCGGGCCCTGTGATTGTCCGGTACGGGGGCCGTGCTCGCAGTCGATCTTCGACCCGTTGCCGACTATGCAACCTACGGGCAAGAAGAGAGCTTAGGCTGGGATAGCGGAGTCGCCACGATGCGGAGAGGGGCACTTGCACCTGTGGTCATTGCGGCAGTTCTGCTAAGCGGGCCCGCCGCGCTCCCCGAACCACAGGCAAAGCAATTCGCCCTAGGCCAGGCTCAATTCGCGTATGACCGCACAAGCTCCGGCGCGGTGCTGTGCGTGTGGTCTATGGACCTCGAGGTACAGGCGGCCACAAAGGCATGCCGATTGCCGCGAACGTCAACCGATGACGCGATAGACAAGGCTGTCTTGGACATCGACGACTTCATCATCGCTAACTCGTCAGTACATCCGACCCGCGCTGCATTGGAGGATTTCAAACGCCGAACTTCGGAGGCATTCATCGATCAACTTCATAGGAGCGACTTCGAGAGTTACTGTCGAGGAAGCGACCTGGCAGTATTCCGCAGCATCTCTCCCGCCCGCGTGGCCTCGTCGGTCCGGACGCTTCTCGCGAAGCCTCGTGAGCCCGTTATGAACCCTTGCCTCTAGTTCCCCTTTCCACCCTTCTCGGACGCTCGCGAGGTCCGCATTTGGATGTCAAGGGCGAAGGGGCAGTTGCCGGCGCGACGGCAGGCGCTGACTGCCGCCCTCCGGCGCGCCGATGGCGAGACATCAGTCCTTTGACGTCGCGCCAGGAAGCAGCTCGTCGAGCAAGGGATTGGGGAACCTTCGAACCTGAGTGATGGCGTAGAACCGCTCAGCAAGACCTTGAACTTGATGAAGTTCACGCAGCATCCCGCTCTTCAGTTCGTCGCGCACGACGATCGGCGGAACGAGAGCATAGGCTTGCCGCTCGCGGGCGAGGAGCCGCAGCATCGCCATGTCGTCCACCTCCGCCATGATGATTGGCCGCACGCCTGCCAGATCGATCATGCGATCGAACGCTGACCTGACCTCGCTGCCCAGGCTCGGCAGGAGTAAGGGAGCGCCGTGCAGATCCGCCGGAAATTGAAAGGGCGCAGGCCCCGTTCGCCCGACCACGCTGACAGGCTCTTCGTCGAGAAGAAGGCTGCGGAATGCGGATCGCGCGTCCTGAGGCGCCGGACTGTTGGACAGCACCACGTCGATGACCAAGGCCTCGAGATCCTGGAGGAGTTCACGCAGGGCGCCCGATCTGACGACGAGCTCGACGTCGTCCCGACCAACCAGCGGCCGCAGAAACTCCAGCTGGAAATTGCGCGACATCGTCGGGATCGCGCCAACCCGGAGAACCTTGCGGTCGAGGTCAACGCGACCCTGCAAGGTGTTGAGGAGTTCTTCGCCGGTCTTGAAAACCGTGTCGGCATAGTCGAGCGCCACTCGCCCAGCCTCGGTGAGGCGCAGCCGCTTTCCGACTCGCTCGAACAGCTGATGGCCAATCTGAAGTTCCAGCTTCTGGAGCTGAACCGACAAGGCGGAGGGCGCGACATTCAATTTCTCGGCGGCGCGCCCCAACCCGCCCTCGTGAGCGATCACCCAGAAGTACCGGAGGTGGTTGTAGTTCAGCTGTGCCATTCGGCTTTTATACAAAAGCGAACGATGAGCTTCAAAGAATGAATTTCCACGAATGTTTCTCCATGCATAAGAGGTGGGTCGCCTTCGCATCGGAGACGACAAGTGACCTGGATCATCTGGCTCGCCGCAGCCGCCCCGCTCGCCTATCTGGCCGCTGCAATCGTCCCTGAGCGCGCCTTCCCGATCCTGAAATCCTCACGCCTTGCCAGCTGGGCCTCGCTTGGCGCAGCGACACTGGGCCTCCTCCAGTCGGCCCTGATCGGCAGGGCTCAAACGCCCCTCGTCGGGCTGGAGGGCTTCGGATTTGCCGAGCGGATTGATCTTCTGAGCACGGTGTTCTGCGCGCTGATCGCCTTCATTGGCCTGATCGTCGTGGCCTACAGTCGCAACTACCTGGATGGTGATCCTCGGCAGAGCCGTTTCGTTCGTGACCTTTGCCTGACCCTCGGGTTCGTCCAAGGCTTGGCGCTGGCAGGCAATCTTGGGCAGCTGGTTCTCTGCTGGATTGGCGTCGGCTTCTGCATAAACCGGCTTCTTCTCTTCCGCGCCCAGCGGCCGGCGGCGATTCTTGCAGCCCGCAAACGGTTCCTGGCGAGCCGACTTGCAGAAGCCTCTCTGGTGGGGGCCTGCGCCTGCCTCTGGCATGCGGCCGGCAGCGCGGACATTCAGGTGATCTTGGCGCTGGCCCACGGCGCCCAAGGGGCCGAATGGAGCGCCGCGTCCGTGCTGCTGGCGCTGGCGGCGATCCTCAGCTCGGCGCAGCTCCCCCTTCATGGCTGGATCCTGGAGGTCATGGAGACGCCAACACCCGTCTCGGCGTTGTTGCACGCCGGTGTGGTGAATGCGGGTGGCTTTCTGCTGCTGCGGTTTGGCGAGGTTGTGGCGAGCAATCCTGGCGCCCTGGGCCTGTTGACCATCATTGGCGCCACGACCGCGATCTTCGGCTCGCTCGCCATGCTGCCCCAGACCTCGGTGAAGGTGAGGCTCGCGTACTCTACGGTCGCCCAAATGGGGTTCATGTTGCTGGAATGCGGTCTGGGCGCGTTTCCGGCGGCTCTGCTCCACATCGTTGCGCACGCGCTCTACAAGGCGCACGCCTTTCTTTCGGCTGGCGCAATCGCGACCGCCAAGGTCTCCCTTCCCGTCTCGCCCCCGGCGTCAATGGCGACGACCCTGGCGATTCCTGCCTCGGTCGTGCTGAGCGCATTCGCCGCTAGTGCGGTGGGCGCGGGGCCAACACAGCAGCCTGGCGCGTTCGTGCTGTGGGTGGTGCTATTCCTGGGGCTAGCGCGCATCTGGCTTTCGCAAAGCCCGGGACGCTCCCCCGTCCACATTGTCCTCGGCAGCACGGTGGTTGTCGCCTCGTATGCGGCTGGCCAGGCGCTCTTCGCCAGGATTTTGGACGCGCATGCCGCCCAGCCGACGTGGCAGGCGGCCAGCGCCGCGATCATCGTCATTGCCCTGATGACCGGCCTGGTCTGCCTCCAGCTTCAGCTTCCCGGCCGCGCCAATTCGCCCGCGTGGGCACGCGCCTACGCCCTCGCTTCGAATGGCTTCTATCTCAACACCTTGGCCAATCGGTGGGTGCTCAGGCTCTGGCCTGCGCCGCACCTCAATGCCAAACCCTATGGAGCGGCCCAATGAGCCTCGCCGTCAGCGAACTCCCGACAGATCGGGCGCAACCCGTCCAATCCCTCAAACCCAGCTGGTCGAAAAGCGCGCGCCTGAAAGGCGCGATCAAGCAGGCGTGCGAGCGCATAGCGCCGCTTTGGCCGCTTTCGAGCTTTGTCGCGGTCAATCCCTTTCTAGGCTTTTCGGGACTGCCGTTCGCCAGCGCAGTTCGCGAACTCCGGCGCCTCACCGGGGCGCGGGCTGTGATGCCGCGGGACTTCTACCGCCAGGCGCTCCAGGCCGGTCGGATTGAGCCAGTTGACCTGGCCGCCGCGCTTTCGGAGGCGCCGCCCGGCGCAGGATTGACGGCGGAGCGGTTGATCCGCGCCCTCGCCCTCGACCCCCCAGCAGCGTCGCCTGTCAGGCGCATCGCGACCGTGGCCGACGTCCTGGACAAGCTGGCCGCGGGCGACCGGCAGGTGTCGCGGACGGCCTTCATGGTCGACGAAATCTCCAAGTGGTGCGCGGCCTACTTCGACGAAGGGGAGGCGGCGTGGCCCGCGCCCTGGCGCGACATGCCCCTGTACACGGCCTGGCGGTGGTCCGTCCGATTTGATGGAAATTCACGCGCCATGGGGGTGAAGGGGTTGGCGGACACGGTCGCTGGCCTGGCCGCTAACCCGGTCGAAGCGATTGCCGAGGTTCTGGAGAGGCTGGCGATTCCCGTCGATCAGTGGACAGACTACCTATACCGGGCGCTCTACGACGTCCGGGGCTGGGCCGCCTACGTCCGCCGCTTGGACTGGGAAGAGGAACGCTCCGGCGTCGCGGGCGGGCGGCTGGTCGACCTCCTCGCGATACGGGTCGTGTGGGGCTATGCGCTCTACCGCCAGCGCAAGGACACGGCGTTCGTTTTCGCCTGGCGCGAAGCCGTCGCCAGCGGGGAGGCGTCCCAGGGCGCGTTGGCCGCGGCGGACGACCTGGCGATCGATCTGGCGCTCCACCGCGCCTACGAGATCGCCCTGCAGCGGCGGTTCTTCCGCATGCTCTCCGGAGGACCTGAACCAAGAGCGTCATTCCGTCCTGCGCTGCAGGCCGTCTTTTGCATCGATGTACGCTCGGAGACATATCGCCGAGCCCTGGAAGCCGTCTGGCCTGAAGCCGAGACGCTCGGGTTCGCCGGCTTCTTTGGCATGCCGCTCAATTACGGCCAGGGCGATGAAGAAGCGCACGCCCAATGCCCCGTTCTGCTTCGCCCGACCGTCAATCTCCAGGCGGTCTTGAAGCCAAGTGGCAATCTGATCAAACGCTCGACGACGGCGAGTTCGTTCTTGAGCCAGCTCAAGCAATCGGCGGTTTCATGCTTTGGCTTCGTCGAGGCGTTTGGCTTGTCTTACGGAGCGAAACTCGCGTTGGCGGCCAAGGGCGATGCGGGCGCGTTCGCAGCCCCCGAAACGCCATCCCTCATGAGTGACGGCCTCGACTTGGCAAGGCGGGCCGCACTTGCCGAAGGCGCGCTCAAAGACATGTCGCTCGTCGAAGACTTCGCGCGCCTCGTGCTTATGGTCGGTCACGGATCAAGCACGACCAACAACGCTCACAAAGCCAGTCTCGATTGCGGCGCATGCGGCGGTCACAGCGGTGCGCCGAACGCCCGGTTCGCCGCCGCGCTCCTCAACGAGCCGGCCGTTCGCGGCGAACTCGCTCAAAGAGGTATCCGTATCCCGACGGATACCTGGTTCGTGGCCGGCCTGCACGACACCACAACGGACACTCTGTGGATCATGGACCGTGATCAGGTCCCCGCAAGCCACCGTATTGAACTCGCACACGCCCTCGATCACTTCGGGACGGCGTCTCGCCTGGCGCGCGCTGAACGCGCGGGCCTCATGGGACTTCAGCCCGGCCAGGAGGATGCTGTCCTGGCGCGGAGCGGAGACTGGTCCCAGGTGCGGCCGGAATGGGGACTTGCCCGGGCGGCCGCCTTCATTGCCGCTCCGAGATCGATCACCAGAGGGCGCGACCTTGAAGGCAGGGTTTTCCTGCACAGCTATGATCGCAATGCCGATCCTGGGCTCGAGGTGCTTGAGTTGATCCTGACCGCGCCCTTGATCGTGGCGAGCTGGATCAGCCTGCAGTACTACGGCTCTACTGTGGACAACGCCGCCTTCGGTGCGGGCGACAAGACGCTTCACAACGTCTGCGGACGGGTCGGCGTTCTTGAAGGCAACGCGGGCGATTTGCGACCAGGGCTGCCCCTCCAGTCCGTGCACGACGGAAAGCACTTCGTCCACGAGCCCGTTCGTCTGAGCGCTTTCATAGCGGCTGAGCCTGAAGCGATCTCCGAGGTGCTCTCAAGACAGCCAAAGGTCCGTGAGCTGGTGGACAATGGCTGGCTGTTCCTCTTCACGCTTGATGACGCGGGACACACGACCCACCGATATACCGGGTCTCTCTCGTGGGAGGCCTTGGCGTGAGCGGGCAGCCTTCAAGAGGCGGCCGCCGCTATTGGGTTCTCGGCGGGCGTTGGGTCGATGACGCCACGCACCTGCCATGGCCACGCGTGTATGGGCCGTTTCAGGACTATCAGGCGGCGCGTACAAACGCCGACGATCTCAATGGCCGAGGAGACGAGGGCCTACGATTTCTGGTCGTTGCCGATGTGCCGGAAGGCATCCAATGGCCACGCGACTGACTCACCTTGAGAGCCTGGAATCGGAAGCCATCCAGATTCTCCGCGAGGGGATTTCGGAGGCGCGCAGGCCCGTCCTGCTGTTCTCCGGCGGCAAGGATTCGACGGTGCTCGCCCACCTCGCTGCTTCGGCCTTCCATCCAGCACGCCCGCCCTTACCGCTGCTGCATATAGACTCCACCTTCGAGTTCCCTGAGACGCTGGAGTTCCGCGATCGCCTGGCGGCGAATCTCGGCTTCGAGCTCTATGTTCGAAGAAACGAAGACGGCTTGCGACGGGGTGTCAGTCCCTTCGTGCACGGTTCAGCCGCCTACACGGACATCATGCGCACCATGCCGCTCAAAGCGGCGCTTGATGAGCTTGGAGCCGACATCATCTTCGGCGGGGCCCGGCGGGACGAGGAAAAGGCGCGCGCCAAGGAACGTGTCGTCTCGATCCGATCCGAAGGGCACGCCTGGGAACCGCGTGCGCAGCGTCCTGAACTATGGCGGCAGTACAATACCCGGCTCGGCCCGGGTCAGACGGCCCGCGTGTTCCCGCTCTCGAATTGGACGGAAGCTGACATCTGGACATATTGCCATGCCCGCCAGCTTCCTCTGGCGCCGCTCTACTTCGCCGCGGCGCGACCGACTGTCAGCCGCGACGGCGCGCTTCTGGTCGTGGCCGATGATAGGTACCCGTTCCGTCCGGGCGAGCAGGTCAGGGTAAGGTCTGTCCGATTTCGAACCGTGGGCTGTTGGCCGGTCACTGGAGCCATCGTCTCGAAAGCGAAGACCTTGCCTCAGGTCATGCGCGAAACCCTGCTTGCGACGACGTCGGAGAGGCAAGGGCGCCTGATCGACACCGACGATGGTGGTTCACTCGAGCTCAAGAAGCGGCAGGGGTACTTTTGACGCGATGCTCAGAGCTGGCCTCGGCGAGCCCCGGACCTTGCCTTGGAGTCGATCGGGCTCTGTACCCTGCTGACTAGATCGCCACGGCCACCGGCGCAGCGGCAAGAACGTTCAAATTCACCGCTGGGAGACCCGCCAATCCGGGGCGGGCGAGCAGATAGCCTTGCACATGGCGCACGCCAAGTTCTGTCAGCGTGGCGAGTTCGCCGGGCGTCTCTATGCCCTCGCACAGTAGCTGAATGCCCAGATCTTCCAGCAGCCGAAGCAGATGGCGAATAATCCGCTGCTTGACGCTGTCGCTATCAACATCGCGGATCAGATCCATATCGAGCTTGACGATATCGGGTTGGAACCTCGCCAGGAGCTTCAGCCCTGCGTGCCCCGCGCCGAAATCGTCTATCGCCGTCATGAAGCCCATGGCCTTGTAGGCTCTGAGGATGTTCGTCACATGGGCGACGTCCAGTTCTTCATCCTCGGTGAATTCAAAGATGATCCGGTTCGTCGGAAATCCGGTTCTCATGGCCGTCGCAAGTGTCAGCCGAATGCAGGCCCGGGGCTCATAGACGGCATTCGGCATGAAATTGATCGACAGTCGCGCGCCGGTCTCGCTCAAGCCAAGCGCTGAGGCCATCTCTATGGCCTTTACCCGGCACTGCTGATCGAAGGCGTAGCGGTTCTTCTCGTCGACGAGGTCCAGGATTGAGCCTGCTCCTTCACCGTTGACGCCCCGAACCAGAGCCTCATAGGCGAAGGGAGTTCCAGTTCTGAGGTCCACGATCGGCTGAAACGCCATCGTGAAGGGAAAATCCAACCCTTCACCGTCTCGACAGCCCTCACAAGCTCGCGTCATCGCCCAGTCCCCGTGCCGTACCAGAGGCGGCAGACCCGGGACACTTGCACAAGATCGTTGAGCTCGGATTACCCCAAGGTCCAACTTCCCCTCAGAAGACGTTCTTCGTCGCGGGAAGCGGCCTCGGGTCGAGTTGCCGCCCCTAGACCGTCACCCCGCCCGGCGCGGTGAATGCGGAGGCCGGCGCATCGCCGGTGTTCACCACCTCCGACGGTTCGAAGATGATCACCTCGGCTTCGGCGTCGGCGGCGGTGCGGTGTTCGACGCCGCGGGGGACGACGAAGAACTGGCCAGGGGCCAGGGTCACGACACGGTCGCGGAACTCGATGCGGAAGGTCCCGCGCCAGACGAGGAACATCTCCTCGGCGTCCGCGTGGCTGTGCCACGGAAACACGCCCTGCACCTTCACCAGGCGCACGTCCTGGCCGTTCAGCTGCGCGGCGATGCGCGGGCGCCAGTGATCGTCGAAGGTGGCGAACTTGTCGGCTAGGTCGACGGCCACGCCGTCCATCGCGGGGGCGGTCACGCCCGCCCCGCCTGGGCCGACAGGTGTTCGGCGGAGACGCCGATCTTGGCCAGCGCGCGGGACCACTTGTGCTCGTGGTCGTCGCCGAACAGCAGCGCCTCGTCGGGCTCGCAGGTCAGCCAGACGTTCTCGCGCAGCTCGTTCTCCAGCTGTCCGGCGCCCCAGCCGGCGTAGCCTAGCGCCATCACCGCCTTGCGCGGATGGCGGTCGTGGCTGGCCAGGGCTTCCAGCACGTCGCGGGTGGCGGTCAGCATCAGGCCGTCGCCGACCACGATGCTGGACGGTTCGGACACATAGTCGTCGGTGTGCAGCACGAAGCCGCGCTCGCGCTCCACCGGCCCGCCGAACAGCACCAGGTCCTCGGGCGCCTCGATCTCCGAGGCGACGCCCAGGCGCTTGAGCAGGTCGGGCAGGGTGAGCCCGTCCACCGGCCGGTTCACGGTCAGGCCCATGGCGTGCTGGTCGTTGTGCGCGCACAGGAAGATCACCGCGCGCTCGAAGCGCTCGTCGCCGATGCCCGGCATGGCGACCAGCAGGCGGCCGGCGAGATAGGGGCTGCTTTCGCTCATGGCTGCATGATTGGCGCCGAAGGCGGCGGTTTCAAGCCCGCGCGGCCAGCTCATTCCGATCGATCGCACACAACAGGTCTTGGCGCGGCGTGCGCCGGGCTCTATCTGGCAGGCGCACCCCAAGGGAGGACTGCTGAGATGACCGTCAAAGTGGGCGACAAGGTTCCCGCCGCCACCTTCACCACCTGGGGCGAAAGCGGCCCCACCCCGATCACCACCGACCAGCTGTTCGGCGGCAAGACGGTGGCCCTGTTCGCCGTTCCGGGCGCCTTCACGCCCACCTGCTCGGCCAAGCACGTGCCGGGCTTCAAGGCCAACGCCGCCGAGCTGAAGGCCAAGGGCGTCGACACCATCGCCTGCGTCTCGGTCAACGACGTGTTCGTGATGAAGGCGTGGGGCGCCGACCAGGGCGTCGGCGACGACATCCTGATGCTGGCCGACGGCAACGGCGACTTCACCAAGGCCGTGGGCCTGGAGATGGACGGCTCGAAGTTCGGCATGGGCCATCGCTCGCAGCGCTATTCCATGATCGTCAAGGATGGCGTGATCAGCGAGCTCAACGTCGAACAGGGCGGCGAATTCAAGGTCTCGTCCGCCGAGTACATGCTGGCCCAGCTCTAGGTCCGGCGACGTCCGGCGGGAACGTTAAGAAAGGTTAACCCATTCAGGTCCCGTTCAACTCGCCTTTGCGAGGGTGGACGCCTTGATATGCGCGGCGGCGCTCGCGTCGCCGGGCATAGGCCACCAGGGAGCCTGATGATGAAGGCCTTGTTCGTTCTCGCCGGCGCGACCGCCGTCCTGGCCGCGGTCCCGGCCGCCGCCTCGGCGTGCAGCTGCGCCGCGACCCACCACGTCGCCCATCACCGGGCGCACTACGCCAGGCCGGCGCACTCTGCGACGCCGGCGCGGCGCGCGCACTACAGCCGGGTGATCGTCCGCCACGAGCCGGTGCGCACGGTCTACGTCACGCGCGTGGTGCGTGTGCCGGAACCCTATCCCCAGCCCTATCCGGTGCGCGCCTACGGCCCGCCGCCCCCGCCGCCGCCCGGCCCGGACCGGGTGGTCTGGCGCCATCACTGGCGTCATCACCCGCCGATCTACGATCGACCCGACTATGCGCCGCGCCCCGATGCCGAGTGGGCCTATCCGCACGACGGCTGGCGCGCGGACGTGAACCGCTACTGAGATGACAACCGAAGTCTGGGGGCGCTTACGCCCCCAGCGCTTCCGGCGTGGCGCGGAACAGGTCGACCGAGCCTTGCGTGACCGCCTGGGTCAGGCCGGGGGCCTGGGCCAGGATCTGCTCGGCGAACACCCGCGCCAGGCCGATCTTGGTGCGGTAGTAGTCCTGCGGACCCTCGCCGGCGGCCAGCATCTCGGAGGCGGCCAGCGCCTCCTTGGCCAGCATCCAGCCGCCCACCACGTCGCCCAGCAGCTTCAGGTAGGGCGTCGCCCCCGCCAGGGCGTCCGGCTGGGCGTGGCCGCGCCGCTCGATCAGCCAGCCCGTGGCCGCCTGCACGGCCGCCAGGCCCGTCTCCAGGTGGGCGCCGATGGTGTGCAGCCAGCCGTCGTCGGCGCTCTTCAGCGCCGCGGCGGTGGGGAAGATGTCGCCGACCAGCTCGCGCACCGCCTGGCCCTTGTTCAGCGCCAGCTTGCGGCCCATCAGGTCGATCGCCTGGATGCCGTTGGTGCCCTCGTAGATCGGCAGGATGCGGGCGTCGCGGTAGTGCTGCGCCGCCCCGGTCTCTTCGATGAAGCCCATGCCGCCGTGGATCTGCAGGCCCATGGAGGCCACTTCGACGCCGATGTCGGTGGACCAGGCCTTGGCGATCGGCGTCAGCAGCTCCTGGCGGAATCGCGCGGCGTCGCGGTCGACCGGGTTGCCGGCGGTGGCCGCCAGGTCGGCCGCCACGGCCGTCGACAGGCAGATGGCGCGCGCGGCGCTGATCTTGGCCTTCATCAGCATCAGCGAGCGGCGCACGTCCGGATGGTCGAACAGCCGCGACGGCGTGGCGCCGGTCCAGGCCGAACGGCCCTGCTGGCGCTCCAGGGAATAGGCCAGGGCCTGCTGGTAGGCGCGCTCGGCGATGGCGACGCCCTGGGCCCCGACCTGAAGCCGCGCGGCGTTCATCATCACGAACATCGCCGCCAGCCCCTGGTTCGGCGCGCCGACCATCTCGGCCTTGGCCCCTTCGAACAGCATCACGCAGGTCGGCGAGCCGTGGATGCCCAGCTTGTGCTCGATCGAGCCGGCGCGCAGGGCGTTGCCCTCGCCCAGGCTGCCGTCCTCGCGCACCAGTCGCTTGGGGGCCAGGAACAGGCTCAGGCCCCGGGTGCCGGGCGGGGCGTCGGGCAGGCGGGCCAGCACCAGATGAACGATGTTGTCGGCGACGTCGTGGTCGCCCCAGGTGATGAAGATCTTCTGGCCGGTGAGCTCATAGCCCCCTTTGCCGTCCGGCTTGGCCTGGGTGGTCACCGCGCCGAGGTCGGAACCCGAGGCCGGCTCGGTCAGGTTCATCGTGCCGGTCCACTCGCCGGACACCAGCCTGGGCAGGTAGAGCGACTTCTGCCGCGCGGTGCCGTGCAGGGTGATCGCCTCGATGGCGCCCTGGGTCAGCATCGGGCAGAGGCCGAACGCCATGTTGGCGGCCTGCACCATCTCGAAAACGGCGATCTCGAGCACCTTGGGCAGCCCCTGGCCGCCGTGTTCGGCGCCGGCGGACAGGCTGTTCCAGCCGCCCTGCGCGAACTGCCGATAGGCGTCGGCGAAGCCCGGGGCGCTGATCACCTGGCCGTTCTCGAACCTGGCGCCCACCCGGTCGCCGATCCGGTTCAGCGGCGCCAGCACCTCGGCCGAGAAGGCGCCGGCCGCCTCCAGCACCGCCGCCACGGTGTCGGCGTCCGCGCCGGGAAAGGCGCTCTCCAGCCGCCCGAAATCCGCCGCATGGTTCAGGGCGAAGATCAGGTCTCGAACCGGCGCTTTATAGGTCATGGAAAGGTCCCTTCGAACGTCGTCCTATCTAGAGCAAATTCGCCCCGGGTCGACTGCCCGGACGCCATTTCGGGGAAGCTTTGCCCCGCAGGCGCCGGGCTCACGACTTCGTGAAGCCGGGAAGGTTTTGCCTCGCTGGCCCGTCCTCTAAATCGGCCGAACCGTAACACTATCGATCACAGTTGGAGCGCTATGCCGCCTCGTCTCCCCCGTCTCGCCGCCCTGGCCCTGATCCCCGCCTTGCTGCTCGCGCCTGCCGCGGCGCTGGCCGCGCCATCGCATGACGTCGCCGATCTGGGCGGGGGAACCTATGTGGTGGACAAGCAGCACACCTTCCTGACCACCAAGGTGCTGCACCTGGGCGTGTCGTTCTACACCGCCCGCTTCAACACCATCGAAGGGACCTTCACCTACGACCCTGCCCGGCCGGAGGCGGCGCGGGTGCAGGCCAGCGTCGACGCCACCTCGATGGACGTGGGCGCCGACTACAGCGCCAAGTTCGCCGAGGAGTTCCTGGCCGCCGACAAGTTCCCGAAGATCACCTTCACCTCGACCTCGATACAGAAGGGGCCGGGCAACACCGGGACCATGACCGGCAACCTGACCCTGCGCGGGGTGACCCGGCCAGTGACGTTCAACGTCACCTTCAACGGGGCCGGACGCAGTCCCCTGCCGCCGTTCAGGTCGATCGCCGGCTTCACCGCCACCACCAGCATCAAGCGTTCGGACTTCGGCTCCGACTTCCTCAACAACGGCATCGTCGCCGATGACGTGGCGATCACGCTCGAGGCGGAGTTCGACCGCAAATGAGCGCCGTGACCGCCGCCCGCTATTCCGCCGTGGCCATCACGCTGCACTGGCTGATCGCCGTGCTGCTGATCGGCAACATCGGCCTGGCCTGGTACTTCAACACCCTGACGGGGCTGGAGCGGGTGGCGCCCACCCAGCTGCACAAGTCGATCGGCATCACCGTGCTGCTCCTGTCGCTGCTGCGGCTGGCCTGGCGGCTGGCGGTGAAGCCGCCGCCGCTGCCGGCGGGCACGCCGGCCTGGGAGCGGCGCGTGGCCGGGGCGACCCACCTGTTGTTCTACGTGGTGATGCTGGGCCTGCCGCTGACCGGCTGGTTCATGGTCTCGGCCAGCCCGCTGATCCACGCCTTCCCGATCAAGCTCTACGGCCTGGTGGAATGGCCGGCGATCGGTCCGCTGACCACCTTGCCGCACGACCAGATGCACGCCACGCACGAAGCCTTCGAGACCGCGCACGGCCTGCTGGCCAAGCTGAGCTACGGCCTGATCGTGCTGCACGTGGGCGCGGCGCTGATGCACCAGTTCGTCCGGCGCGACGTGATCGTGCCGCGCATGGTTCCGTTCCTGAGGCGCCCCGCATGATCCGGCTTCCTGCCCGCCTGGCCGCCCTGGCGGCGGTGGTTCTGGTCCCCGCTGCGGCGGTCGCCGCCCCGGCGCCGGCCTGGACGGTCGACAAGGCCGCCTCGCACGTGACCTTCGCCTCCAGCTTCTCGGGGACCGGCTTCACCGGCGGCTTCCGGCGCTGGGACGCGGCCATCCGCTTCGATCCGAAGAACCTCGCCGGCTCCAGCGTGACGGCGACGATCGACACCGGGTCGGCGGCCACCGGCAGCCCCGACCGCGACCAGGCCCTGCCCACCGACACCTTCTTCGCCGCGGGCAGGTTCCCGAAGGCCAGCTTCGTCGCCACCAGCTTCAAGGACCTGGGCGGCGGCCGCTACCAGGCGATCGGGACCCTGACGATCCGCGGGGTGGCGAAGCCTTTGACTCTGCCCTTCACCCTCGCCATCACCGGAGCGCAGGCGCACATGACGGCGGCGGTCGCCGTCAACCGCCTGGCTTACGGGGTGGGACAGGGCGAATGGCAGGCGACCGAGGCGATCCCCGCGGCGGTGACCGTGAGCCTCGACCTGACCGCGCGCCGGGCTCGCTAGACGGCGCCGCCCTGGAGGCCGCCGTCGCCGCCCTGCGCGCCGGCCAGCTGGTGATCTTGCCCACCGAGACCGTCTACGGCCTGGCCGGTGACGCCGGCGACGCCGCCGCGGTGGCGCGGATCTATGAGGCCAAGGGCCGGCCCAGCTTCAACCCGCTGATCGCCCACGTCGCCGACGCCGAGGCGGCCGGCCGCATCGCCGTCGTCGACGACCGTGCGCGCGCCCTGATGCAGGCCTTCTGGCCGGGGCCGCTGACCCTGGTGCTGCCGGTGCGGGACACCGCGGCGGTCTCGGATCTGGCGCGGGCCGGTCTCGACACGGTGGCCGTGCGCGCGCCGGCGCATCCGCTCGCCCACGCCCTGCTGGCGGCGTTCGGCGGCGCGGTGGCCGCCCCCTCGGCCAACCGCTCGGGCCGGCCCAGCCCCACCACCTATGCCGACGCCGTCGCCGAGACCGGCTTTGCCGCCGCCGCGGCCCTGGACGGCGGCCCCTGCGCCGTCGGGCTGGAATCCACGGTCGTCTCGCTGCTGGACGGGCCCGCGCGGCTGCTGCGGCCCGGCGCCGTGACCCGGGCGCAGATCGAGGCGCTGATCGGGCCGCTGGCCGAGGCCGAGGCCGACGCGAAGCGCTCTCCCGGGCGGCTCGCCCGCCACTATGCGCCCGCCGCGCCGGTGCGGCTGGACGCCATGGCCCCGGAGCCTGGTGAGGCCTTCCTGGCGTTCGGGCCGGCGCCGGCCTCGCCGATGACGCTGAACCTCAGCCCCTCGGCCGACCTGCGCGAGGCGGCCGCCAACCTCTTCGCCATGCTGCGGCGCGCCGACGCCCTGAAGCCCACAGCCATCGCCGTGGCGGCCATCCCGGACACCGGCCTCGGCGAGGCGATCAACGACCGCCTGCGCCGGGCGGCCGGCTTCGTCGGCTGACGCTGCAAGGCTTTGGGCGTAAGGTCCGCGCGCCATGACCGCCCCCGCCATCCCGCCCGTCTCCGCCGATGTGCTCGCGCGCCTGAAGGCCCTGCTGGGCGAGGGCGGCTGGAGCCAGGACCCCGATCGCCTGGCGCCCAAGCTGGTGGAATGGCGCGACCGCTGGAGCGGGACGACGCCGCTGCTGGCGCTGCCCCGGACCACCCGCGAGGTCGCCGCGGTGATCGGCCTCTGCGCCGAGGCAGGCGTGGCGGTCACGCCCCAGGGCGGCAACACCGGCCTGGTCGGCGGTCAGATCCCGCAGGGGGAGATCCTGCTGTCGCTGGAGCGGATGCGGGCCGTGCGCGACGTGGCGCCGCTGGACGATGCGATGGTGGTGGAGGCGGGCGTCACCCTGGCGGCGGCGCACGAGGCGGCGACGGCGGCCGGACGGCGCTTTCCCCTGAGCCTGGCGTCGGAAGGTTCGGCGACCATCGGCGGCCTGGTCTCGACCAACGCCGGCGGCACCGCCGTGCTGCGCTACGGGACCATGCGCGACCTGGTGCTGGGCCTGGAGGCGGTGCTGCCCAACGGCGAGATCTGGAACGGGCTCAAGCGCCTGCGCAAGGACAACACCGGCTATGACCTCAAGCAGCTGCTGATCGGCGCCGAGGGCACCCTGGGGGTGGTCACCGCCGCGGCGCTGAAGCTGTTCCCGGTGCTGGCCTCGCGCGCCGTGGCCTTCGTCGGCATCGAGGACCCGCACGATGCGATCCGCCTGCTGGCCCGCGCCAAGGCCGAGACCGGCGGACAGGTGGAGGCGTTCGAGCTGGTCAGCCGGCTGGGCGTCGAACTGGCGGGCAAGAACCTGCCGGGCGTCCGAGAGCCGCTGGAAAGCCGCCCGCCCTGGTACGCCCTGATCGAGATCGCCAGCGGCGAAGCCGGCGCCGCTGAGGCGGCGATGGAGCGACTGCTGGCGGCGGCTCTTGAAGAGGCGCTGATCAGCGACGCCGCCGTCGCCCAGAGCGAGACCCAGGCGCGGGCGTTCTGGGCCGTGCGCGAGGGCCAGTCGGCGGCGCAGAAGAGCGAAGGCCCGGCCTGGAAGCACGACGTCTCGGTGCCGGTGTCGCGCATCGCCGACTTCATCGAGGCGGCCGGCCGGACCCTGGAGGCGCGGTTCCCGGGCGTGCGCATCGACGCCTTCGGCCACGTCGGCGACGGCAACATCCACTACGACGTGCTGGGGCCGGTGGGCGTCGACGGTCGGCTGCACAACGACCTGCGCGACGCCGGCGCGCACATCGTCCACGACCTGGTGATGTCGCTGGGCGGCTCGATCAGCGCCGAGCACGGCCTGGGCACGATGAAGACCGAGGAGGCCGCCGGCTACAAGAGCGCCGTCGAACTGGCGACCGCCCGGGCGGTGCGCGCGGCCCTGGATCCGGGCCGGATCATGAATCCCCGCGTCCTGTTCTGATCGGGCGGCCGACAAGCCCGACGATGCTGTGACCTGGGTCACAGCGGGGCGGGCAGTCAGGCCCTATCCCTCTGTTCGTCGCCGCCGCGACGGACTTCAAAAGAGGGTTCGATCATGCAACGCCTTTTCGTCAGCGCCGCCATCGCCATCGCCGCCGTCGCGGCCGGCGCGCCGGTCTGCGCCGCCCCGGCCGTCGCCGCCGACTCTGCCTTCAGCGCCCCGGCCTTCGCCGCCCAGCTGCGCAGTGACACAGGCTACGCGGCTCTGAAGCAGAAGATCGCGCTCAGCGCCGAGGCCTACTGCCGCGCCCATCCGATCGACGGCACGGTCGCCAGCTGCCAGCGTGATGTCACCGACGCGCTGGTGGCCAAGGCGGAAGCCCAGCGCCAGGCGCTGATCTCGCAGCAGACCCGGCTGGCCGAGGCCCGGCGCTGACCGTCGGTCTTGGCGGGACGGGGGTGGGCGGTACACTGTGGTTTGATCATGCCGCCACGCTGCCGGAAGGGACGTTCATGAGCCAGGCGCCGGCGCCGTCCGAGCTGTCCGGCGCCACCGCGGCCCTCGCCCGCAGTCCGGTGTTCGGCGTGCTGGGCGAGACGGCTCTGGCGCGGCTGGCCGCCGCCGGAACGATCACGGACCTGCCGGTGGGCGCCATGCTGGCGCAGAAGGGGGACGCCGGCGACTGCGCCTGGCTGATCCTGCGCGGCGAGATCGAGGTGCGCGCCCTGTCCGCGGGCGGCCGGCAGACCCGGCTGGCGGTGCTCTCGGCCGGCGACGTCGCCGGCGAGATGTCGGCGATCGACGGCGGGGAGCGCTCCGCCGACATGGCGGCGACGCGCCATACCCGGCTGCTGCGCCTGAGCCGCGCGGCCCTGCTGGACGCGCTGGCCGACAATCCCCAGGCTGCCGTGGCCCTGGTGGTGCTGCTGTCCACCCGGATCCGCGCCCTCGACGACGAGATGGAGGCGCGCCAGGTGCTGGACCTCGGCGGCCGCCTGGCCCGCGCCCTGATGCAGCAGGCCACGCCCGAGGGGCTGGTCAGTGTCACCCAGGGCGCCCTGGCGCACCTGATCGGCGCCTCGCGCGAGAAGGTGAACCGCAAGCTGGGCGACTGGGTGCGAGACGGCATCGTCCGCGTGGAGCCCGGCGGCGTGCGCATCGCCTCGGCGCCCCGGCTGGAGGCGCTGGCAGCCCAGGCCTGGAGCCGATGAGCCGCATGCCCGCCAACGAGAACGGCCAGGTGGGCGAACATTGGTCGCTTCATGCTATCCTTGACCCGACGGGCAAGGACGGCGTCGTGGAGCACTTCAATCCCGACCGGCGGCTGACCACCATCGTCGCGCTCGACGTGGCGGGGTACGCCGCCCGCACGGCTGCGGACGAGGACGCCAGCGCCGGCGAGATCGCCGATCTGCGCGAGCGTGTCGAGGCCAGCTGCGAGCGCCACGGCGGCCGGCTGTTCAACACCGCCGGCGACGGCTTCATGCTGGAATTCCCGACCGTCAGCGGCGCCCTGGCGGCCGCCGAGGCCCTGGCCGGGTCCGGCCCCCCGGCGGTGCGCGTCGGCGTGCACCTGGGCGAGGTGCGGGTGCTGGCCAACGGCGACCTGCTGGGCCACGGGGTCAACGTCGCCGCGCGGCTGCAGGCCCTGGCCGCGCCGGGCGGGGTGCTGGTCTCCGCCGACGTCCGCCGCGCGATCCGCGGCGGCTACGCCGGGCGGCTGGTGGACCGTGGCGAGGTCCGGCTCGACAAGATGGACGAGACCCTGCAGGTCTTCGCCCTGCCGCCCGCCTCCAACGACGCCGCTCCGCCGCCGGCGGCGCCGATCGCGCCTACCCCGCCCCGTGGACCGTCGCGCCGTCGGATGCTGTGGCTGGCCGCCCCGGCCGTGCTCGCGGCGGCCGGCGCCGGGGGATACGGGGCCTGGCGCGCGACGCGGCCGGCCGCGCCCGCCAACCCGCGCGTGGCGGTGCTGCCCTTCGACAACCTCAGCCCCGACCCGCAGCTCGGCTATTTCGCCGACGGCCTCTCCGAGGACATCCTCAACGGCCTGATGCGCGTCGGGGGCATGCGGGTGACGGCGCGGGATTCCGCCTTCAGCTTCCGCGGCGTCCGCAAGGCCGGGGCCGGCCAGGCCCTGGGGGCCGACTATGTGCTGGACGGCTCGGTGCTGCGCGACGGCGCGCGGCTGAGGGTCAACGCCCGGCTGACCGACGTCGCCCGCCAGCAGACCCTGTGGTCGGAGAGCTACGACCGCGGCCTGGACCAGGGGCTGCAGGTCGAGGACGAGATCGCCGCGCAGGTGGCCTCGGCGCTGAGGGTGCATTTCGCCGGCCCCGCCGCCACGGCGCGCCAGCCGATCGACCCGCAGGCCTATGACCTCTACCTGAAAGGCCGCGAAGCCTCCCGGACCCATACCCCCGAGAGCGTGCGCCACGGGCGCGAGCTGCTGCAGGCGGCGGTGTCGCGGGCGCCGGCCTTCGCCGACGCCTGGCTGGAGCTGGCCACCAACTGTTCGCGCTCGATGATGCTGGAGCCGCTGGCGGCGCAGCTGCGCGACCAGCAGATCGGGCTGGCCGCGGCGCGCCGGGCGGTGGCGCTGGATCCCGGCCGCGGCGGGGCCTACGCCGTCGCCTCCACCCTGATGCCCTGCCTCAACCACTGGAGCGAGAAGGACGCCGTGCTCAAGCGCGGCCTCGCCCTGTCGCCGGACGACGCCGATGTCACCCAGTGGCGGGCCTGCCTGCTGTTCGAGTCGGGCCGCGTGCGCGCCGCCGCCGCCCTCGCGCGCAGGGTGGTCGCCCAGGCGCCGATCGACCAGTTCGCCAACGGCATCTTCGCCACCACCCTGACCTATTCCGGCCAGCTCGACGAGGCGGAGCGCGCCGTCGACCGCCTGGGCGCGCTGTTCCCCGGACAGCTGGCCAGCTATTGGCCGAAGGCCTGGTTCCTGGCCACCAGCGGCCGCGAGCGGGAGGCGGCCGCGCTGATGCAGGACCCGGCCCGTCCGCCCGGGCCGAAGGCGGAATTCGACGCCTTCACCGCCCTGTTCCGCGCGGCGGCGGACGGGTCAGAGGCGCAGAAGCGCGCCGCCGCCGAGGTCGGGCTGGCGGTGGCGGTGCAGGGCATGGGCTACGCCTGCCAGATGATGCTGCTGCTCGCGCGCATCGGCCACGAACAGCAGGCGCTGGACCTCGCGCGTTCGATCTATCTGAGGGGCGGCCCCTACCGGCTGGAGCGGGACGTGCAGTTCCTTGGCTCGAGCCGCTACCAGATGTTCGACGAGCCGGACACCAACTACCTGTTCCACCCCTACCTGGCGAAGCTGCGCCGGCAGGGCGCCCTGAAGCCGGTTTTCGATGGTGTCGGCCTGACGGCGTTCTGGGCCCAGGTCGGCCCGCCCGACCCCTGACCTTCAGATCTTTTGGCCCGGGGTGTTGGGATGCGCCAGGCTGACGTGGAAGCCGGCGATGGTCCAGCTCTTCTCGCCCTTGGTCTTGCGCAGCACCGTTTCGGCCATCACCGTGTTGTCGGGATAGACGTAGGCGTGCACCAGGGTGGCGACGGAGCCGTCGTTGGTGGTGTTGTAGTTCCAAGAGCGGTTCTCGACCTTGGTCGGCTCGCCCGCCGGCAGCTCGCCCTTGATCGCCGCCAGATCCGCCAGCTTGTCGGGCGCGCGCAGGAAGTCGGCCAGGTTCGGGTCCTCGCGCAGGTCCGCGCCCGTGCGGATCTCGTCGTAGAGTTTGCGCGCCTCGGCGTCGCTCTCCTTGTCGGCCGCCGGCAGGCTGCAGGCGCCAAGCGCCAGGATGAGCATCGCGGGAAGCATCGTCAGCCGTCGCATGGCGGTGTCTCCGGACAACGTCTGGCGGCAGGGTGACAGAGTCGGGTCCGCCTGTCTGCGCGCACCTGCCTGCCCGCGTTTGTCTGGGCGCGTCTGTTTGGGCGCGCCGCAGCCATTCGGTGCAAGACGCCTTTGTGCGCCTGCGAGAGATACCCACGACACAATCCGCGGCCTATGCTGCGGCGCAGCAGCAAGGAGCGCGCGATCCATGGCTTCCCCCTATAACCTCGCCGGCCACGTCGCCATCGTCACCGGGTCCACCAGCGGCATCGGCCAGGCCCTGGCCCACGCCCTGGCGGCGGAAGGGGTCAACATCGTCCTCAACGGCTTCGGCGACGCCGCCGCCATCGAGAAGGACCGCGCGGCGCTGGAGGCCAAGGCCGGGGTCAAGGTGCTGTTCCACGGCGCCGACATGACCAAGCCCGACGAGATCGCCGCCATGGTCGCCTTCGCCAAGGACCAGCTGGGCCGGCTGGACATCCTGGTGAACAATGCCGGCGTGCAGTTCGTCTCGCCGATCGAGGACTTCCCGATCGCCAAGTGGGACCAGATCATCGCCATCAACCTGACCTCCGCCTTCCACGCGATCCGCGCCGCGGTGCCGATCATGAAGGCCCAGGGCCGTGGGCGGATCATCAACATCGCCTCGGCGCACGGCCTGGTCGCCTCGCCGTTCAAGAGCGCCTATGTCGCCGCCAAGCACGGCATCGTCGGCCTGACCAAGACCGTGGCGCTGGAAGGCGCCGAGGCGGGGATCACCGCCAACGCCATCTGCCCGGGCTATGTGAAGACCCCGCTGGTCGAGGCGCAGATCGCCGACCAGGCCAAGGCGCGCAACATGACCCCCGAGCAGGTCATGCGCGACGTCATTCTGGACGCCCAGCCGACCAAGAAGTTCGTCGAGTTCGACCAGCTGGCCGGGCTGATGCTGTATCTCGCCAGCGACCTCGGCGCCTCCGCCAACGGCGCGGCGCTGGCCATCGACGGCGGCTGGACGGCGGAATAGGGCCTTTGCGTCGCCGGGCCGCTTGACCACCGCGGCGGCAGGCGGCCTCTTGCCTCCCCGACGCAAAACGGGAGGACGTCATGGGCTACAAGCCGTTCGATCTGAAGGGGAAGGTGGCGCTGGTCACCGGCGGCAACCGCGGCATCGGCCTCGGCATGGCCGAGGCTCTGGCCCAGGCGGGCGCCGACATCGTCATCTGGGGCTCCAACGCCGAGCGCAACCTCGAGGCCGAGGGCAAGCTGACCGGCTATGGCGTGCGGGTGCTGGCCCAGACGGTCGACGTCGCCGTCGAGCACGAGATCGTCGACGCCATGGGCGAGGCGGTCGCCGGCATGGGCCGAGTCGACACGGTGATCGCCAACGCCGGCATCGGCCTGGGCGCCCCGTCGTTCTCGGAGATGAGCCTCGACGTCTGGCGCCGGGTGATGTCGGTGAACCTGGAGGGCGCCTTCCTCACCTGCCGCGAGGCCTGCAAGCACATGGTGGCGCGGGCCGGCGCGGGGGATCCGGGCGGCTCGATCGTCGTCACCTCGTCGCTGTCGGCGATCTCCGGCGCGCCGCGCAACGAGGCCTACGCCTCCAGCAAGGGGGCGGTGATCACCATGATCAAGGGCATCGCCGTCGAGCACGCCCGCTACGGCGTGCGCGCCAACGCCATCCTGCCGGGCTGGATCGCCACCGACATGACCGCCGCGGCCCAGGAGTCCAAGGCCTTCGCCGACCGGGTGATCCCGCGCGTGCCGTTCCGCCGCTGGGGCCAGCCGGAGGACTTCGGCGGCATCGCCGTCTACTTCGCCTCCGACGCCTCGGCCTTCCACACCGGCGACGCGATCATCATCGACGGCGGGTACTCGGTGTTCTGATTGAAGTCTCTTCCCCCTTTGGGGGAAGTCCCGGCAAAGCCGGGGATGGGGGCTCCAGCGGAGAACCGCCGTTCGCGCCAGGCTGGAGCCCCCTCCACCCCTTCGGGGTCCCCCTCCCCCAAGGGGGGAGGAGAAGCGTGCTTTGACCCTAGGTCATACTTGCATCGCACCGCGCGCGGCGGGAGTTTGCCGCGAAACATCTCGGGAGAGACCGCCATGAGCCTGCACACGCCCCTTTGCGACCTGCTCGGCGTCGAGCATCCGATCATGCTGGCCGGCATGGGCGGGGTCTCCTACGCCGAGCTGGCGGCGGCGATGTCGAACGCCGGCGGCTATGGCGTGCTGGGCATGGCCGGCCGCGACCCGGCCTTCATCCGCGACGAGATGCGCAAGGTCAAAACGCTCACAGACAAGCCGTTCGGCGTCGACCTGCTGGCCGCCTCGCCCGAAAGCCTGACCGCCTCGGTGGAGATCATCATCGAGGAAGGCGCCTCGGCCTTCATCGCCGGCCTGGGCGTGCCGATGCCGATCATGGAACGGCTGAAGAAGGCCGGCCTGAAGGTGATGGTGGTCTGCGGGGCGGTGAAGCACGCGGTGAAGGCCGAGCAGGCCGGCTGCGACGCGGTGATCTGCCAGGGCGGCGAGGGCGGCGGCCATACCGGCCTGGTCGGCACCATGCCGCTGGTGGCGCAGGCGGTGGAGCGGGTGAAGATCCCGGTGGTCGCCGCCGGCGGCCTCTACGACGGGCGTGGCCTGGCCGCGTCCCTGGCGCTGGGCGCCCAGGGCGTCTGGATGGGCACCCGGTTCATCGCCTCGCAGGAGGCGCACGCCGGCGGCCTCTATCGGCAGACCATCATCGAGGCCACCGACGAGGACACCGTCCGCACCCGCTCCTATTCCGGCAAGCCGATGCGCGTGCGCAAGAACGCCTGGGTCGAGGACTGGGAGAGCCGGGCGGGCGACATCCAGCCGTTCCCGATCCAGGCCGGCATCTCCTCGCGCGCCGGCGCGATGGGCGGCATCGGCGGCCAGATCGAGGGCCTGGACCCCGACAAGTCCTGCTTCGCCATGGGCCAGTCGGCCGGCGGGGTGCGCGAGGTGCTGCCGGTGGCGACGATCGTCGCCAACATGCTGGCCGAGGCCGACGCCGCGATCAGCCGCCTGGCCAGGCTGCAGGCCGCCGGCCGCGCCCCGGTGACCGCCTGAGGGGGCGGATCAGGAGGCGGTCGAGCCGGGGGTGACCGCCGGCTTGGCCGCCGGTTCTTCCTTGTGCTTGAGCACCTCTTCCGGGCTGGCGACGAAGTCGTCGAAGTCGCGCAGGCAGTCGAGCCAGGTGTTGACCACGTCCAGCTGGTCGTCGCGGGCCTCGTGCGCGAACACCGGCACGCTCATCCACATGTTCGGCTGGCCGTCCTTGTCGAGATAGCCCGGGCACCACATGGTCCAGCGGTTCCAGCGGTTCATCTGGTCGTTGGTGACGTCCTTGGTGGTCCAGTAGGCGTTGAAGTTCTGGGTCGTGCACGAGGCCTTGGCGTCGTCGCAGTCGTAGAAGTCGACGTCGAAGAAGATCTTGCCGGCCTTGGCCTCGACATAGGGCTTGCCGTCCTTGCCGACCTTCAGGCTGCCGCTGGCGCCGTTGCTGGTGACCACGTCCAGCACATCCTTCGGCTTGCGGGCGTCGAAGTCCGCCGCCGCCGCGGGCGCGGCGACCGCCGCCGCCAGGACCGCCACAAGAGCCGCCACGAAAGCCGCCACCGGGCCCCGGACGCCAAAACCACTCATGCGAGACTCCCCCATGCGCACCGCTCCAGGGTGCTATGCGCCGCCCTCCGGCGCAACGGTCAAGCCTGAAGCCGCAGCGGCCATAGCCGGGGCCTGCGCCGCGCGCTAGTCTCGCGGCGACGACAACGCTGGGGAGGCATGGATCGTGGCGCTGCTGGGTCTTTTCGTCCTGATACTGCTGGTGATGCTGGCCCTGTGGCTGGCGCTGTCGGTGATCAAGGTGGTGCCGCAGGGGTGGGAGTACACGGTGCAGAGCTTCGGGCGCTACACGCGCACCCTGAAGCCGGGCATCGCCATCCTGACTCCGTTCGTCGAGGCCGTCGGCAAGCGCATCAACATGATGGAACAGGTGCTGGACGTGCCGCGCCAGGAGGTGATCACCAAGGACAACGTCATGGTCCAGGTCGACGCCATCGTCTTCATCCAGGTGATGGACGCCGCCGCGGCCGCCTACCGCGTGGCCAACCTGGTCACCGCCATCACCCAGCTGGTGATGACCAACCTGCGCACCGTGGTCGGCTCCATGGAGCTGGACGAGGTGCTCTCCCAGCGCGACCACATCAACACCCGGCTGCTGACCGTGATCGACGAGGCCACCAGCCCCTGGGGCGTCAAGCTGGCCCGCATCGAGATCAAGGACCTGCAGCCGCCGGCCGACATCTCCAACGCCATGACCCGGCAGATGAAGGCCGAGCGCGAGCGTCGCGCGGTGATCACCGAGGCCGAGGGCGAGAAACAGGCCGCCATCACCCGCGCCGAGGGCGCCAAGCAGTCGGCGATCCTGCAGGCCGAGGGCCGGCGCGAGGCGGCCTTCCGCGATTCCGAGGCGCGCGAACGCGCCGCCCAGGCCGAGGCCCAGGCCACCAAGGTGGTCTCGGACGCCATCGAGTCCGGCTCGGTCAACGCGCTGAACTATTTCGTCGCCCAGAAGTACGTCGAGGCCTTCGCCAAGCTGGCGGAGTCGCCGCAGCAGCGCACGGTGATCGTGCCGGCGGAACTGGCCGGCATCGCCGGCTCGATCTCGGGCATCACCGAACTGGTGCGCGCCGCCCAGGCCGGCGGCCCGCCCGCGCCCCCGGCCCCGCCGCGCCGCCCGCCGCCGGCCTCGCCCTTCACGCCGACCTCGGGGAGCTGACGCCATGGACGCCATCAGCACCTTCTATTTCGCGCATCCGTTCTGGGTCTGGCTCGGCATCGGCGCGGTGTTCCTGGTCATCGAGCTCAGCACCGGCTCGGGCTGGCTGCTGTGGCCGGCCGGCTCGGCGGCGATCGTGGCGGTGACCTGCCTGTTCGCCCCCCTGCATCCCCCCGGCCAGGCGGCCCTGTTCGCCGTGTGTACGGTGGTGACCACCTATCTCGGCCGCCGCTTCATGCCCCGCGGCCCCTCGCCCCTGCCCGATATCAACGACCAGACCGGCCGCCTGGTCGGCCACCGCGGCGAAGCCTGCGGCGCCTTCACCGCCGGCGAGGGCCGGGTGTTCGTCGACGGCAAGGAATGGGCGGCGGAACTTGAAGGCGGCGGCGCGTTGGCGGACGGCGCCAAGGTCGAGGTCGCCGCGGTGCTGGGCGGCGCGCGGTTGCAGGTCAGGGCGGCGGCCTGAGACAGCCCCCGTCCCAATAGCCCCCGCCCCATCGCAGATGGGGAGAGGGTCATCTGCCCCCCGTCAGTCCAGCCAGGCGGCGGTCGGCAGGTTCCAGGGGCGGCGGCCGTCGATGCGGCAGACCGAGCGGGGCGAGGCAGGCGTTACCGTGCGTTTGATCGCGTCGAACCAGTCGGTCTGGCGGCGCGGTGGGACGACGGCCAGATCCGGCCGGCCCAGCCGCAGGAAGGCGACATAGGCCGCCTCGCCGACGTCGATGCTGCGGCGCAGGCGCTGGGTGGTCTCGGCGATCGCCTGCGGCCCGTCCGGCAGCCTGCCGCCGGCCCGGCAATAGCCGAGCACCGCCCCGGCGGTCGCCATCCGGTCCGGCGCGTTCAGCGCCTGGCGCAGCACCGGCCCGCTGGCGGGCGCCGCGTCGCCCAGCCGGGTCAGCAGGGTCGGGGCGCGGGCGAACCAGCCGGCGCGGGGCGCCAGGGCGATCAGCCGGCCGCTGATGCGGTCGAAGGCCGCCGGCGGCAGGGCGGCGACCACCTGGCCGATCTCCCAGACCATGCCGTCGTCGCGGTGGGCGACGGCGTCTTCCAGCAGCCCCATCATGGCGTCGGCCCGGGCGGCGAGCTGGTCGGCGTGCGGCGCCATGACCGCGCCGAAGCCGGTCTCGACGCGGGGACTGCGGCCGGCGAGCACCTCGTCCAGCCGCGCGCTGGCGTCGGCCCGGCGCTGGGCCTGCAGGCCGTCGATCAGCGCCAGCACCGGCGCGCGGTCGCCGGAGATCCGGACGGTCTCGGCCGCGTCGACCTCGGCCGCGCCGCGGTCGAACAGGCCGCGCGACGGACGCACGATGCGGATGGTCCGCGGTTGCAGGTTCAGCGCCGAGGCCAGCGCCGCGGCGCCGGCGTCGTCGCCGGACTTGCCCGAAACGCCCAGCGGCATGGGGAAGCGCAGCAGCTGGGCCGTGCAGTCCCAGCGGCTGTCGGCGTCATTCAGGCCACAGCCGATCACCGGCAGGGGGATGGGCATCAGGATGGCGGCCGTGCCGTAGACCCGCGTCGCGCCGGCGCCGCCGGGGCCGGTGACGCCCAGGGTCCAGATGGCGGTTTCCAGCAGCCCGCCGCCACCCTTCGCCTGGGTCCTCTGGCTGGTGACCAGCGGCGCCGCCGGCGTTTCCGGCATCTCCAGCAGGCACGCGTTGGCCAGCGGGACGCGGTCGACGTCGACGGGGGCGGTGCGGACCTGGATCGCGTCGGTGACCTCGACGGCGTCACAGTCGGCCTTCAGCCACAGACGCGCGGACCGATAGGACGGGGCCGGCGAGGGCGGCATGACGAGCGGTTCCGCGGCGCCGCGGCGCGTGAACCGCCGGTAGTGGCCCGGCAGCGGATAGGGCCTCGCGTTCGCGTCGATGAAGGCTGCCGGGAGCTGGTAGCCAGACACCAGAGGCTTCAGCGTCTGATAGTCCGTCACCAGCGCCTCGCGCGCCGGATCGAAGGCCATCGGCGTGGCGGCGTTGCGTCCGTCGATCTCGGCCTTCACGCCCAGGTACTGGACAAAACCCGCGCCGCTGGCCGCCAGGTTGCCGCCGTAGGCCAGGATCGGGACCAGCAGCGTCCAGCGCGGCAGCGCGCGGCGCCAGGCGTCGATGCCGATGGTGATCAGCAGCAGGTTGACCAGCACGATCGACCAGGCGGGGGCGCCCAGCATCATGAGGAGCAGACCGGTCCAGACGAACCACTGCCCGGCGATCACCAGCCCCAGCAGGATGGCCACGAACAGCGAGGCCGGCAGTTTGCGCGGCGGCCGTGTCAGCATCGCTTCAGCCATGCGGATCTCCCGTCATGGTTGATCAGCTAGGGCGGAAGTCCGAACAACGGGTTGACGCGGGCGCCGCCCGCGACGGTCAGGAACCCTTCTTCGAGGCCAGCGCCGCCAGCTGCTGCTGCATCGCCTCCATCTGCCGGCGCAGTTCGGCGAGGGAGTCGGCGTCGCCCTTGGGGGGCTCGGCGGTCGGTTCGGCGGCCTTGGCGGGGGTTGGGGCGGCGCCCGCGGCGTCTTCCGGGCGGAAGGCGAAGGGGGAGAACATCTTCATCGCCCGGTCGAACAGCTGCAGGTTCTGGCGGATCTGTTCCTCGTAGCCGGCGATGCCGGTGATGCCGGGCGGGCTGATGGCGCTGAACTGGCTGCGCAGCCGCTCCTGCTGGCGGATGAAGCTGTCGAGCGACAGTTCCAGGTAGCTGGGCAGGAAGGCCTGCATCTGGTCGCCGTAGAAGCGGATCAGCTGGCGCAGGAACTGGATCGGCAGCAGGTTCTGCCCGCGGCTCTCTTCCTCGAAGATGATCTGGGTCAGCACCTTGCGGGTGATGTCCTCGCCCGTCTTGGCGTCGTAGACCACGAAGTCGACGCCGTCCTTGACCATGGTCGAGAGGTCTTCCAGCGTGATGTAGGTGCTGGTGGCCTTGTTGTAGAGCCGCCGGTTCGCGTACTTCTGGATCACCACGCGGTCGGCGCCCCCCGGCGCGCCCGCTTCAGACTCGTTCGCCATCGTGTTTCCCGGCCCCCCGTTACGTGAGGGGTTTTTCGCACTGCAGTATCGCGGATGCAAATCGGCAGCGCCAGTGCTGGATGGGCGCCGCGCACCGGGTCGATCCTGCGATCGGGTAACGTCATCAATCCTATGCGTGACGAACGCCGCGTGAGTGTGCTTTGTGGCTGACAAAGCCATTCTCGCAAGGGAGCCTCCCATGAGCGACATCGTCATCGTCTCCGCCGCCCGCACCCCGGTCGGATCGTTCAACGGGGCCCTGTCCAGCCTGCCCGCCCACGAACTGGGCAGGGTGGCGATCCAGGCGGCCGTGCAGCGCGCCGGCATCCAGCCCTCCGACGTGCAGGAGGTGATCATGGGCCAGGTGCTGCAGGCCGGCGCCGGCCAGGGCCCCGCCCGTCAGGCCTCGGTCAACGCCGGCATCCCGGTTGAGAGCCCGGCCTGGAGCCTGAACCAGCTGTGTGGCTCGGGCCTGCGCGCCGTGGCGCTGGCGGCCCAGCAGATCAGCCAGGGCGACGCCGACATCGTCGTGGCCGGCGGCCAGGAGAGCATGAGCCAGTCGCCGCACGCGGCCAACCTGCGCAACGGCCAGAAGATGGGCGACCTGGGCTTCGTCGACACCATGATCAAGGACGGCCTGTGGGACGCCTTCCACGGCTATCACATGGGCCAGACGGCCGAGAACATCGCCGCCCGCTGGCAGATCACCCGCGAGGACCAGGACCGCTTCGCCGTCACCTCGCAGAACCGCGCCGAGGCGGCGCAGAAGTCCGGCCGCTTCGCCGACGAGATCGCCCCGGTGACCATCAAGGGCCGCAAGGGTGACACGGTGGTCGACCAGGACGAGTTCATCCGCCACGGCGTGACGCTGGAGAGCATCTCCGGCCTGCGCCCGGCCTTCACCAAGGACGGCTCGGTCACCGCCGCCAACGCCTCGGGCCTCAACGACGGGGCCGCCGCCCTGGTGCTGATGACCGCCGACGAGGCGAAGAAGCGGGGCCTCAAGCCGCTGGCGCGCATCGCCAGCTGGGCCCACGCCGGCGTCGATCCGGAGATCATGGGCACCGGCCCGATCCCGGCCAGCAAGAAGGCGCTGGAGAAGGCGGGCTGGAAGGTCGCCGACCTCGACCTGATCGAGTCCAACGAAGCCTTCGCCGCGCAGTCGCTGAGCGTGGTGCGCGAGCTGGGCCTCGACCCGGAGAAGGTGAACGTCAACGGCGGCGCCATCGCCATCGGCCACCCGATCGGCGCCTCCGGCGCGCGCATCCTGACCACCCTGCTGCACGAGATGGGCCGCCGCGACGCGAAGAAGGGCCTTGCCACCCTGTGCGTGGGCGGCGGCATGGGCGTGGCCATGTGCGTGGAGAAGCTCTGAGCGTCGCCCGACAGGGTCGTCTCGGGCAGTTGATTTCAACGAGAGGCCCGCAGCCTAGGCGGGCCAGGGAGAACGCAAGGCTATGAGCAGGGTCGCATTCGTCACCGGGGGAACCCGCGGCATCGGCAAGGCCATCACCGCCCGCCTCAAGGCCAGCGGCTACAAGGTGGCCGCGGGCTACGCCGGCAACGAGGTGGCGGCCAAGGCCTGCGCCAAGGAGCTTGGCGTGATGATCGTCAAGGGCAACGTCTCCAGCTTCACCGACTGCGCCCAGGCGGTGAAGGACGTCGAGGCCGAGCTGGGACCGATCGACACCCTGGTCAACAACGCCGGCATCACCCGCGACGCCATGCTGCACAAGATGACCGAGGAGCAGTGGATCGAGGTGATCCAGGTCAACATGGCCTCGATCTTCAACATGACCCGCAACGTCATCGAGGGCATGCGTGACCGCGCCTTCGGCCGCATCGTCAACATCTCGTCGATCAACGGCCAGAAGGGCCAGATGGGCCAGACCAACTACTCCGCGGCCAAGGCGGGGATGATCGGCTTCACCAAGGCCCTGGCGCAGGAGAACGCCAAGAAGGGCATCACCGTGAACGCCATCTGCCCCGGCTACATCGACACCGAGATGGTGTCGGCGGTGCCCAAGAACGTGCTCGACAACATCATCGCCCAGATCCCGGTGGGGCGCCTGGGCCGGGCCGAGGAGATCGCCCGCTGCGTCGCCTTCCTGTCGTCGGAGGAGGCAGGCTTCATCACCGGCGCCACGCTGACGGTGAACGGCGGTCAATACATCGCAGGCTAGCCTTCGGACCCGTCCAAAAAGCGCCCTGATCCCGGGGCATGCACCTTGTAATGGCGCCGAAACGTTGGGCCCTGAATGGCAGGATTGCCATCGCCGTGGCGCTCGCTGCGGCGATGGCTCTTGGATTCGGCTCGCCGGCCAGCGCCGGGCACGACGTGCTGCGCAACGCGCTGGGCCTGGAGCACATGGACGAGGGCCGCGCCGGCGCCTCGCCGCAGGTGGCGCGCTACAACATCGACGAGGGCGG
The DNA here is from genome assembly GCF_049446115.1 of Caulobacter sp. KR2-114. Classification (NCBI taxonomy): domain Bacteria; kingdom Pseudomonadati; phylum Pseudomonadota; class Alphaproteobacteria; order Caulobacterales; family Caulobacteraceae; genus Caulobacter; species Caulobacter sp. KR2-114. The sequence continues at coordinate 110,140 of NZ_JBMSEC010000004.1, read as the reverse complement.
GGTGTTCGTGCTGGACCGCAGCGCGCCGCACCCTCTGCTCAAGTTTGATGACAGCCCTGAAATCTGGGTGCTGAGCCAGGCGCGCGGGCCGCGGGGCGACATCATCTACAAGAACGACCTGGGCGAGACCATGCTGCGGGCCACGCGGCTGGGCGGGATGACGGTGTTCACCACCAAGCGGCCGGCCGGGTCGGCCGCCCTGCTGGTCGGCCCGACCTCGCCGCTGCGCATGCCGACCCTGGGGCCCGTGGTGCTGTATCAGCGGCTGTTCCAGGCCAGCGTCCGCGCCACCCGCTCGGCCCAGCACCTGGTCGAGTTCGAGGCCCCGGACGCTGACGCCTATTCCGACGCCCTGATCGCCGACGCCGCCGTGATCACCGTGGAAGCCTTCTCAAACCTGGCGTCCCAGCCGGACAGCCGCTCCTCCCTGGCGCGCGTCGGCAAGATCGCCTTCATCGTCGGCCCCAGGACCCAGGCGGCGATGCAGGGCGGTGTCCTGACCATCACCGTCACGCCCAAGGAAGGCATCGCCGGCCGTCCGTCGTCGCGCCGCATCCAGAAGGCGGTCTGGGGGCGGTAGGCGCTCCGCTGGAGCCCCCATCCCCCGCTTCGCGGGGACTTCCCCCAGAGGGGGAAGAGAATTGGCGCTCGAGCCTCTTACACCGTTCTCTTCCCCCCCCCCCTTGGGGGAAGTCCCGCCGAAGGCGGGGATGGGGGCTCCAGCCGGACTCAGTCCTCTCCGGCGCCGTCCGACGCCCCGTCTCCACCGGTCGGCGCCTTGCGCCGTCGCGGCAGGGGCTCCGGTGCGCCCGGCAGGCGGATCTCAAAGGTGGTCCCACTCTCGCCGGTCTCCACCAGGGTCAGGTCGCCGCCGTGTCCCTGGCTCAGCTCCTTGGCGATGGCCAGGCCCAGGCCGGCGCCGCCGCGGCGGGTGGACCCGGCGAACGGCTGGAACAGGTTGGTCTGCGCCCGGTCCGGCAGGCCCGGACCGTTGTCGGCCAGGCGGATCAGGCTGAAGCCGTCGGCCTGGGTCAGGGTGGCGCGGATCTGGCCGACGCCGCCGCGTCCCTCGACCCCGTCGATCGCCTCGCGGGCGTTGCGCATCAGGTTGACCAGGATGCGGTGCAGCTGTTCGGGGTCGGCGTCCACCCGGGCGCCCGGCGGCGAGTCCACCACCAGCCGCACGCCCTCGTGCGACAGGCGCGCGTCCTCGGCCGCCGTCTCGAGCGCCGGGCGCAGCGGCGTGGGCCGCTTGTCGGGGGCCGGCTCCTCGCTCTTGCCGAAGGCCAGCACGTTGGAGGCCAGCACGATGGCGCGGTCGAGGGCGCGCTCCAGCCGCGGCAGGGCCTGGGCCACCTTGGGGTCGCCCGACAGGGCCAGCCGTTCGGACGCGATCTGCGCGCTGGTCAGCATGTTGCGCAGGTCGTGGTTGATCTTGGCCACCGCCGCGCCCAGCGCCGCCAGCCGGGCGCGCGAGGCGAGGGCGGCGCGCAGGTCCGACTGCATCCGGTCGAGCTCGGCCTCGGCCACGCCGATCTCGTCGCGCCGGCCCGAGGGATGGATCGCCGCCTCGGGGTCCTCCGGATTGGCGCGGAACTTCTGCATCGAGCGGGTGATGCGCTGCATCGGCGCCACCAGCAGGAAGTTCAGCGAGAAGAACACCACCGCCCCGGCCATCAGCGAGGTGAAGGCGGCGATCGCCATCAGCCGGCCGAGCTGGGCCAGCAGCTCCTTGCGCAGCGGGGCGTCGGGGGCGACGATCTCGACGAACTCGCCGGGGATGTAGCGCGGCCGGGCGATCACCCGCACCATCCGCTGGCCGCCGCCCATCAGGGTCTGGATCGGCCCGGCCAGGGAGGTGATCGGATTGTCCTGGCGCAGGTCGATCAGATAGGGCGTGCGGGTCAGCCGCGGGGCCTGCAGCACCAGGCGCCGGTTGCCGTCGGCCTGAATCGCCACCGAGACCACCTCGGCCTGTTCCAGCAGCTGCTGCGACAGGTGTTCGGTGACCTGGCCGTTGGGGGCGGCGTCGGCCACGCGCGAGGCCAGCTCGGCGGCGCGCAGCCGGTCGAGCAGCCACTGTTCCTGGAAGGCGGCGAGGTTCGGCGGCAGGATCAGCAGGTTGGCCACCACCACGATCAGCACGGTGACCAGCAGCAGGCGCGAGGAGAGGCCGCCGAGCCTCGGGAACCGGCGCTCGCCTGACGATCGGGGCTCGGGCAGGGACGCGTCGTCCGCCATGGAATCCCGTTACTTGAGAAGCCGCGCCGTAGCAATGAAACGCACCGTCGCGGCGAATCCGGAAGCCGTGTCAGGCCGCGCGGCGCCGCATCCACAGCCGCCAGCCGATCGGCAGGGCCGACAGCGCCGCCAGGCCCGCCAGCGGCACGATGATGCGCGGCTCCTCGAACAGCGAGGCGTCGATCCGCCCGCCGCGCTCGAACACGACCCCCAGGCCCGAGCCGAGGCCGGCGAACACGAAGCACACCGGCGAGGTGCCCAGCAGCGTCGCCGCCATCAGGTCGCGCAGCCGCACCCGGGCCAGGCCCGCCGCGACGTTGGTGGCGAAGAACGGCATCATCGGGATCAGCCGCAGCGTCAGGAGGTAGGAGAAGGCGTTGCGCGTGAAGCCGGCCTCGATCCGCTGCACGATCGGCCCCGCCTTCTGCGTCGCCCAGTCGCCGAAGGCCGTGCGGCAGGCCAGGAAGACGATGGCCGAACCCACGGTGCAGGCCGTCAGGGCCGCCAGGCCCCCCACCAGCGTGCCGAACAGGAAGCCGCCGGCGGTGGTCATCGCCCCGGGACCCGGGATGCAGGCGACGACGATCAGCACATAGATCGCCACATAGGCCAGGACGCTCAGCACCGGGTGCGCGGTCACGAAGGCGGTCAGGGCGTGGCGGTGCGCCGCCAGCTCGGAGAGGTTCAGGTGGCGCCAGGCGCCCGACAGGATCGCCGCGGCCAGCAGGCCCAGCACCAGGGCGATCAGGCCATAGCGCCGCAGAAGTCCCGCGAGGAGGGTCACGCGCCCACCGCCTGGCTCAGGCTTGCGAAGCCGTCGGCCTTCAGCCGCGCGGCCAGGTCGCGGCGGATGCGCATCACCAGCCCAGGCCCCTCGAAGGCGAGCGCCGAATAGAGCTGCACCGCCGCTGCGCCCGCGCGGATCTTCTGGTAGGCGTCCGCCCCGCTGGCGATGCCGCCGACGCCGATCAGCGGGATGCGGCCGGCGGCGGCGGCGTGGAAGGTCCGCAGCACCTGGGTGGACGGCGCCATCAGCGGCGCGCCCGACAGGCCGCCGGTCTCGCCGCGGCGGGGCGAGCGCAGGCTGTCCGGCCGCGCGACGGTGGTGTTGGAGACGATGATGGCGTCCAGGCCGTGCGCCAGGGCCGCCTCGGTGATCGCTTCCGCCTCGCCGTCCTCCAGGTCCGGCGCGACCTTGAGAAACACCGGCGCCGCGCCCCCGTCGGCGGTCACCGCCGTCCGCGCCTCCCCCACCCGGCCCAGCAGATCGTCCAGCGCGGCCCGCGTCTGCAGGGCGCGAAGGCCCGGCGTATTGGGCGAGGAGATGTTGAGCGTGAAGTAGTCGGCCAGGCCCCACAGGCGCTTGAGCCCGGTCACGTAGTCGCCGATGCGATCCTCGGCGTCCTTGTTGGCGCCGATGTTGGCCCCCAGCACGCCCCGCCGCCGCTCCCGCCGCGCCAGCCGGCCGGCGAAGGCCTCCAGGCCCTGGTTGTTGAAGCCCATGCGGTTGATCACCGCCCGGTCCTCGCTCAGGCGGAACAGCCGCGGGCGCGGGTTGCCGGCCTGGGGCAGCGGGGTGACGGTGCCGCACTCGACGTAGCCGAAGCCGGCGGCCAGCATGGCGTCGGCCACCTCGGCGTTCTTGTCGAAGCCGGGGGCGAGGCCGACGGCGTTGGGCAGGTCCAGCCCCGCAAGCGTCGTCGCCAGCAGCGGGTCGTGCGCCGGATGGCGCGGCCCCAGGCCCGCCTTCAGTCCCGCGATCGCCAGGCCGTGGGCGTCCTCCGGGTCGGCCAGGCGCAGGGCGCGGGTCGCCAGGCCATGCAGGTCACTCACGGGACGAGCTCACCCAGGTCCGGCAGACCGTCGGCCTGCAGCGGGGCGGGGCGGGCCTCCAGCACCTGGTCGCAGGCCAGCGGGCCGTAGAGGTGGGGGAACAGGGCGCCGCCGCGCGATGGCTCCCATTTCAGGGCCGGCCCCAGCGCCTCGGCCTCGATGGCCAGCACGTAGAGATCGGCCTGCCCGGCGAAATAGCGTCGGGCGGTCTCGACGGCCTGGTCGGCCGCCGAAAAGTGGATGAAGCCGTCGGCCAGGTCGACGGCGGAGCCGTCGAACCGGCCCGTGGCCAGGGCGGCCTCCCATTCGGCGCGCGGCAGGATCTTGTAGATGCGGGTCATGCGGGCGTCTGTTCGTCGGGCTGTCTGGGCCTATTCGCCCTCGCCGCCGTGCTCGGAGGCCAGGAACAGGCCGTCGAACGAGGCGCGGCCGGCCGGGTCGATCAGGAAGGCGGCGGCGGTGGAGGTGGGGAACCGGGCGTCCATCTTGTCGACCTGCCAGGCGGGGGCGCCACCCTCCTCCAGCAGCATCACCGCCAGTTCGTGCAGCCCGGGATTATGGCCGACGATGATCAGGGTCTCGCCCTCGTCGGCCCAGGCTTCGGCCTCGGCCATGATCTCCTCGGCGGAGGCGTTGTAGAGGGCGTCCACCACCTCCATGCGCGCCGCGGGAAACGCCGCCCGGGCGCAGTCCCAGGTCTCCTGGGTGCGCTTGGCCGCCGAGACCAGGGCCAGGTCCGGCGTCAGCTTCTCGCGCGCGAGCACGCCGGCGATCAGCGCCGCATCCTCGCGCCCGCGCGGCGCCAGCGGGCGATCGATGTCGTCCTGCCCCCGGCCTCTCGGCTCGGCCTTGGCGTGGCGGAAAAGAATCAGACGGCGCATCGGCAAGGCACTCCCCGACTGACGTCTTAGCCGCTCGCCTCGCCGGCCGAAACCGCTGCTGGTGGTTGACAGCGGGGAAGCTTTGACCCCTCCAAGGCGCATGAGCGACGGAGACCTGCTGCAGGCGCGCGTCGATGCGCCGGTCGACGAGGGCGGGGGGACCATGCGGTTCCCGGCCGAGGCCGTGCTGCGCCTGGAATCGGGCGCCCGCATCGAAGGCCTCGAGATCGGCTACAAGACCTACGGCCGGCTGAACGCCGAGCGCAGCAACGCGGTGCTGGTGTGCCACGCCCTGACCGGCGACCAGCACCTGGCCTCGCCGCACCCGATGACGGGCAAGCCGGGCTGGTGGGACAAGATGGTCGGCCCCGGCCTGCCGCTGGATCCGGCGCGCTATTTCATCATCTGCTCGAACGTCATCGGCGGCTGCATGGGCAGCACCGGCCCGGCCTCGACCAACCCGGCGACCGGCGAGCCCTATGGCCTGAGCTTCCCGGTGATCACCATCGCCGACATGGTCCGCGCCCAGGCGATGCTGATCGAGGCCCTGGGCGTCGAGCGCCTGTTCGCCGTGGTCGGCGGCTCGATGGGCGGCATGCAGGCGCTGCAGTGGGCCGCGGACTTCCCGGAGAAGCTGTCGGCGGTGGTGTGCATCGCTGCCGCGCCCCGCCACTCGGCGCAGAACATCGCCTTCCACGAGGTGGGCCGCCAGGCGATCATGGCCGATCCGGACTGGCGCGGCGGCGACTACGCGCGCCTCGGCGTGCGGCCGGAAAAGGGACTGGCGGTGGCGCGCATGGCCGCGCACATCACCTACCTGTCCGAGCCGGCCCTGCAGCGGAAGTTCGGGCGCGAGCTGCAGCGCGACGGCCTGTCCTGGGGCTTCGACGCCGATTTCCAGGTGGAGAGCTACCTGCGCCACCAGGGGGCCAGCTTCGTCGACCGCTTCGACGCCAACTCCTATCTCTATATCACCCGGGCGCTCGACTATTTCGACATGGCCGCGGCGCATGGCGGGGTGCTGGCCGAGGCGTTCCGGCGGGCCAGGGACGTGCGCTTCTGCGTCTTCTCGTTCACCTCGGACTGGCTCTATCCCACCGAGGAAAGCCGCACGATCGTGCGGGCGCTGAACGCGGCGGGCGCGCGCACCAGCTTCGTCGAGATCGCCACCGACAAGGGCCACGACGCCTTCTTCCTGGACGAGCCGATCCTGCGGCAGGCGCTGCAGGGGTTCCTGGATTCCGCCGCCCAGGCGCGAGGCCTGACGTGAGGGCCCCTGACGTGAGGGTTCCTGAGGTGAGGGCTTGGGCGTGAACACGGGACCGGTCCGCGAGGACTTCCAGGAGATCCTGCGCCTGGTGCGCCCCGGCGCGCGCGTGCTGGACATCGGCTGCGAGGATGGCGACCTGCTGGAACTGCTGGCGCGCGAGAAGGACGTCGACGGCCGCGGCCTGGAGATCAGCCCCCAGAACGTCTCGGCCTGCCTCGCCCGCGGCCTGGCGGTGGTGCAGGGCGATGCCGACCGCGACCTGGACTCGTTCCCGGCCCAGGCCTTCGACTATGTGATCCTGTCGCAGACCCTGCAGGCGGTGCTGAACCCGCGGCATGTGCTGGGCGAACTGCTGCGCATCGGCGGCCAGGCGATCGTCTCGCTGCCGAACTTCGGCCACTGGCGCGTGCGGCTGGACCTGCTGCTGCACGGCCGCATGCCGATGACCGGCTCGCTGCCCGAGCCCTGGTGGTCGACGCCGAATATCCACCTGTGCACCCTGCGCGACTTCACCGCCCTGTGCGACGACCTCGGCCTGCGCATCGACGCGGCGGCGCGGCTGTCGGCCGGCCGTCCGGCGCGGCCGATCGATCCCTCGCGGCCGATCGAGAACTGGCGCTCGGAAGCCGGCCTGTTCCTGCTCAGCCGCCGTGACGGCGCGGCCCCAGCGGCCGCGGCGCCGGCGAAGGCGGACTTGTTCGGGTAGATCTGCGGAGGCGGCCCTGCGCCCCGATCCTCTTCCCCCACTGGGGGAAGTACGGCCGAAGGCCGGGATGGGGGCTCCCGTGCGCCAGCCCCTGGGCGAGCGTCCGCTCTCCGCTGGAACCCCCTACCCCCGCTTCGCGGGTACTTCCCCCAGTGGGGGAAGAGAAGCGGCGCTGTTGCCCGGACGACACCTGCTACGCCGCCTCGGTCGCCCCAAAGACCTCACCCGCTGATCGCGGCGGCGTCCAGTTCGCCGGTGCGTATGCGGATGGCGTTTTCCAGGTCCATGACGAAGATCTTGCCGTCGCCGATCTTGCCGGTGTTGGCCGAGGCGCTGATCGCCTCCACCACGGCGGTGACGATGTCGGACGGCACGGCGATCTCCAGCTTCACCTTGGGCAGCAGCTTCACCTCGTACTCGGCGCCGCGGTAGACCTCCGTCTTGCCCTTCTGGCGGCCATAGCCGCGCACCTCGGTCACCGTCAGCCCGGAGGCGCCCGCCTCGGTGACGGCTTCCAGGACCGCGTCGAGGCGGCTGGGCTTGATGACGGCGGTGATCATTTTCATGGGGAAACCTCTACTCGGCCCGGCGACCGTGAAGTTGGACCAAAACCGACCCGCCTCCAAGCGCCTCACCGTAGCCGTTCGTTCCGGCGCCTGAAGAAATGGCGCCCGAAGTGGCGATGCCGGAGAGGGCGCGGCCGCGGGTGGCCGGCTGCAGCACCCCGGGCGCCGGCGCGCGGGCGCGGACCTTCGCCCCCTTCGGCCGCACCGCGAAAGTCTGCTTGACGGCTTCCAGCAGGATCAGCCCGGCGAACGGCGGCCACAGCAGGGCGCCGGCCTGTTCGAAGCCCTCCGCCCAGCGCGCGGCCCAGCCGAAGGGCGGGGCGTAGAGCGCCCGCGTCCAGCCGGTGGGCTCGAGGTCCGCTTCGCGAACCAGGGTCTCCAGCTGGCGGCGGCTGTAGGGACGGCCCTGGCCGAAGGGGGTGGCCTCGGCGTCGGCCCACAGGCCGTGGCGGGCGGTGACCACCAGGATCGCCCGGCCCGACGGGGCCAGCACGCGGTTGACGTCCCGCAGCAGGGCCAGGGGATTGTCGGCCTCTTCCAGGGCATGCACCGCCAGCACGCGGTCGAACAGCGACGGCTGGAAGGGCAGGGTGGTCTCGTCCACCAGGCAGGCGAGGTTGCGCTCGCCCATCGGCCAGGCTTCCACGCCCTGGCCCGCCGGCATCGCGGCGACCGCCCGCCGCGCGCCGCGGCTGACGCTGTCGAGGAACGGCGTGGCGTAGCCCAGGGCCAGCACGTCCAGGCCGTTGGCGGTCTCCCAGGCCTCGTTGACCTTGCGCGCGACCATGGTCCGGGCGGCGCGGCCGAGCGGGGAGGCGTAGAATTCTCGCAACTGAAGCACGCCCTGGCGCATCGGGGCTCCGTTTCGATTCGGCTTCAATGTAAGGTCGCCGCGGTCCTTTTGTCCTCTCCCCGCCCTGCCGGAGCGTTTTGCATGCCTCTCACCGTCCACCAGTTCCCCTGCCTGTCGGACAACTACGGCTTCCTGATCCGCGACGAGGCGACCGGCAAGACCGCCACCGTGGACACCCCCGACGCCGCCGCGATCCTGGCGGAGCTGAAGACGCTGGGCTGGGGCCTGGACCTGATCCTCAACACCCACTGGCATGCCGACCATGCGGGCGGAAACGCGGAGATCAAGGCGGCCACCGGCGCCACCATCGTCGGCCCGGGCGAGGTCACCCGCATCGCTCCGCTGGACCGCCAGGTGGGCCAGGGCGACGTCGTCGAGCTGGGCGAGACCCGGTTCGCGGTGCTGGAGACCGGCGGGCACACCCTGGGCCACATCTCCTATTTCGACGCGGCGGACCACGTCGCCTTCGTCGGCGACACCCTGTTCGCCCTGGGCTGCGGGCGGCTGTTCGAAGGCACGGCCGAACAGATGTGGACCAGCCTGCAGAAGCTGGCCGCCCTGCCGGACGACACCCGCGTCTACTGCGCCCACGAGTACACGGCCTCGAACGCCCGCTTCGCCCTGTCGGTGGACGACGGCCCGGCGCTGAAGGCGCGGGCCGACGCGGTGTTCGCCGCCCGCGAGCGCGGCGAGCCCACCGTGCCCACCACCATCGCCCTGGAGAAGGCCACCAACCCGTTCCTGCGCGCGCCCGCCCTGGCCGGGCGGGTGGGCAAGGCCGGCGCGCCGGACTTCGAGGCGTTCGGCGCGGTGCGGGCGGCCAAGGACGGCTTCAAGGGCTGAGGCGCGACAGCCTGCCGCGGGCCCGGACTCATTTCCGACTTCGTTTGGCCGCCGCAAGTTCATGAATTTTCAGCCCTCTGGGTCCGAACTGATGGGAATCAGTCCGGGGGGCTTCATTGCGCTTTGCTGGATATCGCCTGGCCCGTGCGGCCTTGGGCGCCGCTGCGGGACTGGCCGTGCTGGTCGGCGCGTCCCAGGCCTGCGCCACCGACGGGCCTGACGAGGCCCTGCTGGACCGGCTGCTCGACAGCCTGCTGGCGGCGCCGGCGCCGACGAACGCGCCGCCGGACCTGTTCGGCCTGACCGGCGTGCGGCTGGGGCAGACGATCTACGACAGTGTCTGGCGCGAAGCCTCCAACAGCGCCCTGCCGACGGGCGACGCCGACTTCGATCGGGCGGTCGCCAGGCTCGCCAGCCTGCCGCTGCGCGAGCGGGTCGCCGGCGCCAACGCCTGGGTCAACGCCCACATCCCCTATGCCCCCGACCCGACCCTGTCCAAGCACTGGGGAACCCTGGCCAGGAGCCTGGCGCGCGGCAGCGGCGAGCACACCGACATCGCCATCGCCAAGCTGCAGCTGCTGGCCGCGTGCGGCACGCCGCGGCGTGACCTGTTCGTGGTGCTGGTGCGCGACTGGGCGCGCGAAGCCGACGACGCCCTGCTGGTGGTGCGCGACGGGCCTGACGCCTACGTGCTGGATTCGCGCCACGACGCGCCGCTCGCCCCCGGTCACACCGATCGCTACTTCCCGGTGCTGGCGCTGAACGTGGACGGCGCCTGGGTGTTCGGACGCCGGCAGGCCGGCGGCGCCGCTGGCCTGGACCAGGCGACCTTCATCGGGCCCTAGGTTCGGCGACCGATGTTCGATTTTTCCGTGCGCCGGGCCTTGCGGGGCTAACGCTGGTCTAGGGCCAAGCTTATCTATAGCTCTGGTTGCGCTTCCTGAGCGGGGCCGCGAGGGCGACCCCCAGCGCACCTGGAGGGTCCAATGCCCGAAGTCATAAGTATCGCGCCCTGGCTGGGCGCGATCGTGCTTGTCGTTCTGCTGCTGGTGCTGTTCGCCAGTTCCGGCATGGTCCGCTACATCGGCAACAGCCGTGTGGCGGTGGTCGAGAAGCTGTGGAGCCCCGCCGGTTCGATCCGATCCGGCATCATCGCCCTGAAGGACGAGGCCGGCTTTCAGCCCGACGTGCTGCGCGGCGGCCTGCACTTCTTCTTTCCGTTCCAGTTCCGGCTGCATGTGCAGCCCCTGGTGACCATCCCGCAGGGGCGGATCGGCTATGTGTTCGCGCGCGGCGGCCTGCCGCTGAACGCGGACCAGACGCTGGCCGCCAACCCTGACGACGTGGACTTCCAGGACACCCGCCGGTTCCTGGAGAGCGGCGGCCAGAAGGGCCCGCAGCGCAAGATCCTGCGCGAGGGCTCGTACGCCATCAACCTGGCCCAGTTCGTGGTGGTCACCCGCGACCAGACCTTCGCCCTGCGCCTGGACGGCGCCGACTCGGCGCTGCTGGACCAGATGGCCGAGGTGATCGCCGCGCGCGACGGCTTCGAGCCGGTGGTGATCAAGGACGCCGACGACCAGATCGGCGTGGTCACCGTGCACGACGGCCCCGGCCTGGCGTCGGGCGACATCATCGCCCCGACCGTGGGCGTCGATCCGGCCGACACGGCGACCTTCCACAACAGCTTCCAGGACCCCAGCAAGTTCCTGGCGGCGGGTGGTCAGAAGGGCCGCCAGCTGCAGGTGCTGGTCGAGGGCACCTATTATATCAACCGCCTGTTCGCGACCGTCGAGCGGATCCCCAAGACCGTGGTCGAGGTCGGCCAGGTCGGGGTGGTGGTGTCCTATACCGGCGACGCCGGCGTCGACACCTCGGGCGAGAGCTACCGCCACGGGGAGCTGGTGGAGAACGGCCGTCGCGGCGTCTGGTGCGACCCGCTGCTGCCCGGCAAGTACGCCTTCAACACCTACGCCGGCCGCGTGACCATGGTGCCGACCACCAACTTCATCCTGAAGTGGGAGAGCAACGCCATCGGCTCGCACAAGTTCGACGAGAACCTGGCCGAGGTGTCGCTGATCACCAAGGACGCCTTCGAGCCGACCCTGCCGGTCTCGGTGGTGGTGCACATCGACTACCGCAAGGCGCCGCTGGTGATCCAGCGCTTCGGCGACATCAAGAAGCTGGTGGAGCAGACGCTCGATCCCATGGTCAGCGCCTATTTCAAGAACATCGGCCAGACGCGCACCCTGATCGAGCTGCTGCAGGACCGCAGCGAGATCCAGTCGCTGTCGTCGCAGGAGATGAAGACCAAGTTCGGGGTCTACAACCTGGAGCTCCAGGAGGTGCTGATCGGCACCCCGCGGCCCAACGCGGCCGGCGACGACCAGATCGAGCGCATCCTGACCCAGCTACGCCAGCGGCAGATCGCCGACGAGCAGGTGGGCACCTATGAGCGCCAGAAGCTGGCCGCGCAGAAGGAACGCGAGCTGCGCGAGGCGGAGGCCTTCGCCAAGCAACAGACCGCGATCACCGAGTCGCAGCTGTCGATCCAGGTGCAGCAGAACGCCGGCCGGGCGAACCTCGCCCGCTCGGAACAGGAGGCCGAGCAGACCCGCACCCTGGCCAAGGCCGAGGCCGACCGCATCCGCTTCCTGGGCGAGGGCGAGGCCAAGAAGGTCGTGGCCCTGGCCGCCGCCGAGGCCGAGCGCGTGACCAAGGTGGGCCTGGCCCAGGCCGAGGCCATCGAAAGCCAGGTCGCCGCGTCCGGCGGTCCCCGCTTCCAGCTGGCCCGCCAGGTCGCCGAGCGCTTCGCCGAGGCCCTGGAGACCAGCGGCGTCGACGTGGTGCCCAAGGTTCAGATCGCCGGCGGCGCCAATGGCGGGGGGGCGTCCGGCGGCGTGCTGCAGGCGCTGATGACCCTGCTGATGGCCGAGAAGCTCGACCTGCCGCTTGGCCTCTCCGAACCGCCCGCGGCCGAACCCGAGAAGGAAGACGCCTAGCGGGCAAGGGCTCCGGCGGTTCTCCGCTGGAGCCCCCATCCCGGCCTTCGGCCGTACTTCCCCCAATGGGGGAAGAGAACGGCAGTCGGCTCAGAGGCGGCTTCTCTTCCCCCTCTGGGGGAAGTCCCGGCGAAGCCGGGGAAGGGGGCTCCAGCTTGGCTGGGGCCCCTTTTCCTTGCGCCATCCCCGTGCACAACTGCGCGCCAATCAGAACAGGGGAGGCGTTCCATGCCCATCGCCGCGGTCAACGGCCAGAACATCTACTACGAGGACACCGGCGGGACGGGTCCGGCGATCATCTTCTCGCACGGCCTGTTCATGGACCACGCGATGTTCGCGCCGCAGGTCGAGGCGCTGAAGGGGCGCTGGCGCTGCATCACCTGGGACGAGCGCGGCCATGCCGGCACAGCCTCGGACACCCTGGCGCCGTTCAGCTACTACGACTCCGCCGACGACCTGGCGGCGCTGCTGAAGCACCTTGGCATCGAGCGGGCGGTGCTGGCGGGCATGAGCCAGGGCGGCTTCCTGTCGCTGCGCTGCGCGCTGACGCATCCGCAGATCGTCCGCGCCCTGGTGCTGATCGACACCCAGGCCGGCCAGGAGGACCCCAACGCCCTGGAGGGGCATATGCAGCTCGCCAACACCTGGGCGACGCAGGGCCTTTCGGACGAGATGGCCGGCATCATCGAGCACATCATTCTGGGCGAGGGCTGGGCGGGCGCCCCGGCCTGGAAGGCGAAGTGGAAGACCATCAAGCCGGTCAACGTGCTGGGCTGCATGCAGACCCTGGCCAGCCGCGACGACATCACCCCGCGGCTGGGCGAGATCAAGGTCCCGGCCCTGGTGGTGCACGGCGACGCCGACGCCGCCATCTCGCTGGACTTGGCGAAGACCCTGACGGCGGGCCTGCCCGACGCCCAGCTGGTGGTGGTCCCCGGCGCCGGCCACGCCGCCAACCTCACCCACCCGCAGGTGGTCAACCCGGCGATCGAACGGTTCCTGGCGGGGTTGGGTTAGCGCTCCGCTGGAGCCCCCATCCCGGCCTTCGGCCGGACTTCCCCCAAGGGGGGAAGAGAACGGATGTGCGGGGCTCGAGCGCCAATTCTCTTCCCCCTCTGGGGGAAGTACCGGCGAAGCCGGGGAAGGGGGCCCCAGATTGGAGCCCCCGCCCCTAGATCTCCCGCGCCCTTCCCGCCCAGTAGGGCTTGCGCACCTTGCCACGCTGGATCTTGCCGGCGGGGCTGCGGGGCAGTTCGTCGACGAAGTCCACGGTCTTGGGGACCTTGTAGCCGGCCAGGTGCTGGCGGGCGAAGGCGATGATTTCCTTGCCCAGGGCCTCGGAAGGCTCGTACCCCGGGTTCAGGGTGATCACCGCCTTGACCTCCTCGCCCCACTCGTCGTTGGGCGCGCCGATGCAGCAGCTGTCCTCGACCGCGGGATGCTTGATGATCTCGTTGTCGATCTCCTGCGGATAGATGTTCACCCCGCCGGAGATGATGGTCTCGGCGTTGCGGCCGGTGAGGAACAGGTAGTTGTCCTCGTCCAGGTAGCCGACGTCGCCCAGGGTGAAGTAGCCGTCGCGGTGCGCCGCGGCGGTCTTGGCCGGGTCCTTGTAGTATTCGAACGGCGCCACCGGCGAGACCTTGAAGTACAGGGTGCCGGAGACGCCCTTGGCCACCGGGTTGCCCTCGTCGTCGAGGATCTTCAGGGCGTCCTCGGCCGGCAGCTTGCCGACGGTGCCGGGCTTGGCCAGCCACTCCTCGGAGGAGACCACGAAGCCCGCGCCGCCTTCCGAGCCGGCGTAGTATTCGTTCAGGATCGGCCCCACCCAGTCGATCATGGCCTTCTTCACCTCGGGCGGGCAGGGCGCCGCGCCGTGGATGATGTAGCGCAGGGACGAGATGTCGTACTTGCGGCGCACCTCGTCCGGCAGGGCCAGCAGGCGCTGGAACATGATCGGCACCAGGTGGGCCCGCGTGACCTTGTACTGCTCGATGGTCTTCAGCACGCCCTCGGAGTCCCAGCGGTCCATGAACACCAGCGGGTTGCCCTGGGTCATCGACGAGCGCACGTCGAACGCCAGCGGCGCGGCGTGGTAGGCCGGTCCGGCGCACAGCTGCACGTCGTCCGGCGCGCCCAGCTGGATCTGCAGCAGGGCGGCGCTGGCCTTGCGATAGACCCCCTTCGGCCGGCCGGTGGTGCCGGAGGTGTACAGCATCTGGCTGCCCAGCTCGGGGTCCTCGATGTCGCTGGCGTCGTGCGCCTGCAGGGCCTTGGCGTAGGGGACGAAGCCCTCGGCGTCGTCGCCGACGGACAGCTTGACGACCACGTTGGGGGTGTTCGCCTCCAGCGCCGACTTGTATCGCGGCTCGGCGATCAGCGCCTTCGCATCGCAGTCGTTGATGATGTACTCGACCTCGTCGGTATTGAGGTGCCAGTTCACCGGCGTGATGCGGAAGCCGCCGCGCAGGGTGGCGTTCAGCACCTCGACGAACTCCGCCCGGTTGCTGGTCATCAGGGCGACGGAGTCGCCGGCCTGCAGCCCGGCCGCGCGCAGCAGGCGGACGATGCGGTTGGCGTTCTCGTTGACCTGCCGGAACGTGCGGGTCCCGATCGGGTCGTGAATGGCGATGGCGTCGGGCTTTTCGGCGGCCCAGATGCTGGCCGTCATGCCCTTGGAAGCGGCCAGGGTCAGGCGTTCAATCAACTCAGGCATAAAAAACTCCTCCCGGCGCCGTCAAAGGCCTCGGAGGATCTTCTTTGTGGATCCCCGTCTGGCTGGCGCCACGTTCAGTGTGACGAATGAATATGCCCATTGATTGCCAGGAGGGGCGGCCGTCAAGCGGGACTTGCGCCCTTGCCGGGGCGCAGATTTTGCGACCCTGGCGTTCGCTGTCCTCTGTTTGCGTCGGCAAGTATAGCTTCGATCGTTTCTATTCTAAAATCATAGTAAATGAGGCGTTTATCGTTAGGTGATCTGCACGATGTTTGTCGCGGATCAAGGTGAACGCGAATTTACGACGTCCCTTAATGACACCGAAATGGGCGCGGTCGCAGGTTGTGCCTGAAATCGCGCCATTTTCAGCGCGGTGGGGGTTGGGCGGGCGATATGCGTACAGGAACCATCATCAGCCTGGGGGCGTCGGCTGTCCTGGGCGTCGGCGCGCTCCTGGTGGCCAAGGTCTGGTTGCCGCACGCGGCGCAGGGGAGTCCCTCGGCCAAGGCGCCCGCGCCGGCGGAGGCCACCGTACCGGTTGTCGTGGCCAGCGGCGCCATTCCCTACGGCGGCAAGCTGGACGCTTCGCATCTGGTGCTGGCGCACCTGCCGCAGGGCGCCGTGCCGCAGGGCGCCTATTCCTCGATCGAGCAGGTGACCAGCCAGAACGGCGGCGCGCCGGTGGCGGTGGTGGCGATCTCGGCGCGCGAGCCGATCCTGCCGACCAAGGTCAGCGGCGCCGGCGCCAAGCCGACCCTGTCGGCGATGATCACCGAGGGCATGCGCGCCTACACCATCGGCATCAGCGACACCTCGGGCGGCGGCGGTCACATCCTGCCCTCCGACCGGGTGGACGTGGTGCTGACCCGCGAGGTGCCGCTGCCGCAGAAGGTCCGCGACGATTGCGGCGGCTGTAAGCGCTACGTCACCAACGTGGTGATCCAGAACGTCCGCATCCTGGGCATGGACCTGAACGCCGATCCCAGCTCGACCCAGCCGGTGCTGGCGCACACCGCCACCCTGGAGGTGTCGATGGCCGACGCCCAGCGCCTGTCCCTGGCGGCTCAGGCCGGCAGCCTGTCGCTGGCCCTGCGCCGCACCGGCCAGGGCGAGGTGGACCCGGTCCGGCCGATGGGCGTGCGCGACCTTGGCCCGCTGGACACCCCGATGGCCCCGCACGCGGCCGGCCTGCGTTCGGTGAGCCACGCCAGCCGCGCCAAGCCGGCGGCCGCGGCCGCCCGACACTCCATCATCGTCGTCAACGGCGACGCCCGATCGGCGGTCGACGTGCCGTCCGAGCGCGGCCTCTAGAGCGCCATCGCCATGCACAAGCGAGCCATGAAATCCTTCACCGCCCTCATCGCGTCGGCGCTCCTCGGCCTGGCCGGGCTGGCGACGGCGGTCCCGGCCGCGGCCCAGATGGTCAGCGACCAGCAGGGCGCCAGCACCATCGTCGTCGCCAAGGACAAGTCGGCGGCCTTCCGCCTGGATTATCCGGCCGGCGAGATCGTGGTCGCCGCGCCCGAAACCCTGGCCCTGGTCGCCACCACCGACCGCAGCTTCTATGTGCGGGGCAAGTCGGTCGGCGTGACCAACATCCTGATCTATGACGCCCAGCACCGCCTGGCCCAGGTGGTGGACGTGCGCGTCGGCTACGACACCGACAGCCTGCAGGCCGACCTCGCCGCAGCCCTGCCGGGCGAGCCGATCAAGGCGGCGAACTTCGCCGGCGGCATCCTGCTGTCGGGAGAGGTCTCGACGTCGAGCGTCGCCCTGCGCGCCGCCGCCATCGCCGAACGCTATGCGCCCAAGGCGGTGCAGTCGGCCCTGACGGTCAAGGCGGCCCAGCAGGTGATGGTCGAGGTGCGGATTATCGAGGCTTCGCGCTCGGCGCTGAAGGACCTCGGCGTCGGCCTCAATGTGCAGAACATGTCGGGCTTCACCCTAAACACGGCCAGCACCCTGATCAGCAACAGCGCCCCGACCGGCACGCTGGACGTCGGCGGCCACTTCGGTCCGTGGAGCGTGGACGCCACCATCAAGGCCCTGGAGCAGCGCGGCTCGGTGCACACCCTGGCGCGGCCGAACCTGACGGCCATGTCCGGTCAGGAGGCCAGCTTCCTGGCGGGGGGCGAGTTCCCCTTCCCGGTGCCCAACGGCCAGAACGGCGTGACCATCGAGTTCCGCACCTTCGGGGTGAAGCTGAACGTCACGCCCACGGTGCAGGACTCCGGCCAGATCCGCCTGAAGGTGGCGCCCGAGGTCAGCCAGCTGGATCCGCGCAACGGCGTGACCATCCAGGGCTTCCAGGTGCCGGCCATCTCCACGCGCCGCGCCTCCACCGACGTGGAGCTGCGCGACGGCCAAAGCTTCGCCATCGCCGGCCTGTTCGAAAAGGGCCAGACCCGGGCGGTCAACCAGGTGCCTTGGGCGGCGGACGTGCCGGTGCTGGGCGCGCTGTTCAAGTCGGTCGACTGGCAGAAGAACGAGACCGAGCTGGTGATCATCGTCACCCCCCGGCTGACCACGCCCACCGACCACCTCGAGACCCTGCCGAACCCGCTGAAGGACGACACCGATCCCAGCCCGATCGACCTGATCCTGGCCGGCAAGGGGGTCGAGATGCCCCGCTCGGAGCCGCCTCCGGCGACCCAGCTGCCGGCGCCGGCGCCTGTCGCGGCGACCGATCCGGCCAGCGTGCCGGGTCCCGCCCCGGGTCCGGTGGCCAGCGCCGAGCCCGCCGCGGTCCCGATGCCGACCACCAGCGATGCGCCGGCCGCGGCCGGTCAGCCCTGACGGCCGCGCTCCAGACGACAGTAGCCCTTCTCACGCGAGCATCCCGATGAGCCATCCGGTCCTGAATGAACGCCATGTCCTCGTGATCGGCCAGCGGCTCGCGCCTGTCGCCCAGGAGGCTATGCCCGCGGCGCGGCTGGAGGTCGCCGGCGCCGAACGCCTGGATCTCCCCGATACCCTGCACGGCGCGCTGGAGCTGCTGCTGATCGACGTCGACGCGGTGGACCCGGCGGTGCTGACCGGGGTGCTCAACGCCCTGTCGCAGCGCCCGACCCCGCCGGCGGTGCTGCTGGCGGGCAGCCACCTGCCCACCGCCCTGGTCAAGGCGGTCATGCGGCTGAGCCGGTCGGACGTGCTGGAGGCGCCGTTCACCTCGGTCGACCTGTCGCGGGCGGCGGCCGTGCTGCTGGCTGACGCCAAGGCCCCGGCCGGCGCGCCGCACCAGGCGCACTGCTGGACGGTGATGGGCTCGGTCGGCGGCTGCGGCGCGACCACCATCGCCGTGGAGATCGCCACCGAACTGGCCCGCCGCGCCGGCGCCGACCGCCGCGTGGCGCTGGTCGACCTGAACCTCTGCGACGGCGCCGCCAGCGCCTACCTGGGGGCCACCGCCAACATGCTGCTGGCCGAGGCCTCGGCCACGCCGGAGCGGATCGACCAGGCGCTGCTCGACGCCTTTTCCATGCGGGTCGGCGGCGGGCTGGACCTGCTGGCCTGCCCGCGCGATCCCAAGGCGTTCGGCAAGGTCTCGGCCATGGCCGTGTGCCGCGTTCTGGAGGTGGCCTGCCAGGTCTACGACCACGTGGTGGTCGACCTGCCGCGGCATCACCAGGCCTGGACCCTGGACGTGCTGGCCGGCTGCGACGAGATCCTGGTGGTCTCCGAGCTGACCGTCCCCGCGCTGCTCGCCGCGCGCTCGCTCGCCACCGAGATCGAGGCCGAGCTGCCGGACGGCGCGCCGCCGCGCATCATCCTCAACCGCCTGGCCAGCCGCGTGTTCGGCCCGGCCCCCTCGCTCGCCGAGGCCGAGAAGGCGCTGCAGCGCAAGGCCGACGGCGGGGTGACCTCCGACTGGGAAGCGGCCGCCGCCTCGGCGAACCTCGGCGGGGCGATCAGCCACCACCGGCCGCGCTCCAAGATCGTGCGCGATATCGCCGTCCTGGTCGACCGGCTGACGGCGCCCCAGGCCGCGCAGCGCGGGCGGGCCGCCTGATGAGCCGCTTCGCCTTCCGCCGCGCCACGCCGGTCGAGCCGGCGCCCGAGCAACCCGCCCCGCCGCCGTCCGCCCCGCCGCCCGCCGCCGAGGCGACCAAGCCGGGCTTCACGCCGCCGGCCAAGGACGCAGCCGCTCCGGCCCCGCCGCCGGTGGACAACACCATGCTGGACATGCGGCTGAAGCTGCACGCCCGGCTGATCGACGAGATCGACCTTTCCAAGCTGGACAAGCTCGAGGAAGGCGAGATGCGCCGCCAGGTGCGCAAGCTGGTGGGCGACTTCGCCCGCACCGAGCGCCTGGCGCTGAATGCCGGCGAACTCGACGACATGGGGGCTCAGGTGTTCGACGAGATGGTCGGCCTGGGTCCGATCGAGCCGCTGCTCGGCGACGATTCCATCGCCGACATCCTGATCAACGGCCCGTTCCAGGTCTATGTGGAGCGGCGCGGCGAACTGGAGCTGACCCCGGTCCGCTTCCGCGACAACGACCACCTGCTGCGCATCGTCAACCGGATCGTCTCGACGGTGGGCCGGCGGATCGACGAAAGCCAGCCGATGGTCGACGCCCGCCTGCCCGACGGCAGCCGCGTGAACGCCGCCATCGCCCCGATCGCCATCGACGGCGCCTCGGTCTCGATCCGCAAGTTCTCGAAGCGGCCGTACAGCCTGGACCGCCTGGTGGGCGTGGGCGCCATGCCGGCGTGCGTGGCCGAGTTCCTGTACGGCGCGGTGCGCAGCCGGGTCTCCACGGTGATCTCCGGCGGCACCGGCTCGGGCAAGACCACCCTGCTGAACGCGCTGTCGGCCGCGATCAGCGAGAAGGAGCGCCTGATCACCATCGAGGACGCCGCCGAGCTGCAGCTGCAGCAGCCGCACGTGGTGCGCATGGAGACCCGGCCGCCGAACATCGAAGGCAAGGGCGAGATCCGCCAGCGCGAGCTGGTGAAGAACGCCCTGCGGATGCGTCCCGACCGGGTGATCCTGGGCGAAGTGCGCTCGGAGGAAGCCTTCGACATGCTGCAGGCCATGAACACCGGCCACGAAGGCTCCATGGCCACCATCCACGCCAACAACCCGCGCGACGCCATCACCCGCCTGGAGCAGATGGTCGCCATGAGCGGCATGCGCCTGGAGCCGAGCGCCATCCGCGGCCAGATCGCCTCGGCGGTCGGCATGATCGTGCAGGTGATGCGCCTGTCGGACGGCTCGCGCCGCTGCATGAGCGTGTCGGAGATCACCGGCATGGAGGGCAATGTCGTGCAGATGCAGGAGATCTTCGCCTTCCACCGCGTCTCCACCGACGCGGACGGCAAGGTGCACGGCGAGTTCCGCGCCTCGGGCCTGCGCCCGAAGTGCATGGAGGAGATGATCCGCCGCGGCATCCACTACGACACCTCGAACTTCGATCCGGGCAAGCCGCTGCAATGAAGTTCGACGTCGACCCCTCGATCGCCTTCTACGTGCTGGTGTTCGCCGCGGTGTTCACCGCCGGCCAGGCCGCCTATGGCCTGCTCAGCGTCGGCGTGGCCAAGCGGGCGGTGAACCGGCGGCTGGCGACGGCGGAGCGCACCACCGGCCTGGGCGACCTGGTGCTGGAGCTGCGCAAGCAGCGGGGCATCGGCGCCGACGGCGCCTCGATCTTTTCCTGGACCTGGTTCTCCGACCTGGTGATGCGCTCGGGCGTGCCCTACGACGCCCGGCGCTGGGGGATGGTCACGGGCGGGCTGGGCTTCACCCTGGCGATCGGCGTCTGGGTGCTGACCAAGAATCCCATGCTGGGCGTGGTCGCCGGCATCGCCGGGGCGGTGATCCTGCCGATCCTGTATCTCAACTTCAAGGCGGCGGGCCGGGCCAAGATGCTGGGCCAGCAGCTGCCTCAGGCGCTGGAGGTGATCGTGCGCAGCCTCGAGGCCGGTCACCCGGTGCCGACGGCGGTCGCCCTGGTGGGGCGCGAGCTGCCCGACCCGATCGGCTCGGAGTTCGGCATGGCCGCCGACGAGATCGCCTATGGCGCCACCCTGGAGCAGGCGGTGGGGCGCATCGCCGACCGCTGCAAGCAGATGGACGTCGACCTGTTCGCCGCCACCATCCGGCTGCAGGAGCGCGCCGGGGGCAATCTGACGGGCCTGCTGAAGATGCTGGCCCACACCGTGCGCGAGCGTCAGAAGATGCGGCTGAAGATCAAGGCCGCCTCCTCGGAGGGGCGCGCTTCGGCGATCATCCTCACGGCCGCGCCGATCTGCGTCTTCATCCTGCTGCAGGTCGCCAGCCCGCACTTCTACGGCGATGTGATCGGCAAGCGGCCGGTGCAGATCGGCCTGGCCGGGCTGGGAGGCTGGATGTTCATCGGCAACCTGGTGATGCGCAAGATGATCGACATGCGGATCTGACCCCATGAACATCGCCCTGTTCCAGACCATACTGACCGTCGCCTCCTTCGCCCTGATCGCCGTGGGCGTGGGTGGGGGCGGCTTCCTCATCGTCCGCAACGCCGTCACCGGCGTGCGACGTCGCGCGCGGCTGTCCGGCGAGACCGTCGCGGTCGGCGCGGGAGCCGCGTCCGGCGGCCGCGGGGTGGAGGCGTTCTCGGGTGTGCTGTCGGGGGTGCGGCGCCTCGGTGACCGCATGGCGATCCAGGACCCGGCCCAGGTCTCGGCCCTGCGCCAGCGGCTGATCCAGGCGGGCTTCTTCAGCCGCGAGGCGGTGACCCTGTATCTCGGCGCCCGGGCCGTGGCGATGATCGCCGCCATCGGCGGCACCGTCGCCCTGCTGCCCTGGGCCCTGTCGGGCGGCGGCGGCAAGGCCGCCCTGCTGCTGGCGGCGCTGCTGTCGGTGGCGGCCCTGCTGGGGCCCGACCAGGTGATCAAGGCCAAGCGCAAGAAGCTTGAGCTGGAATACCGCGAGGGGTTCCCGGACCTGCTCGACCTGCTGGTGGCCTCGGTGGAGGCGGGCCTGTCGCTCGACGCCGCCGTCAACCGGGTGACGGACGAGCTGGTGCGCCGCTATCCGCACCTGGCCGAGCACCTCAAGGTGCTGACCCTGGAGCTGCGGGCCGGCCGCGCGCGCAAGGACTGCTGGTCGAACTTCGCCGAGCGCCTGGGCATCGACGAGGCCCGCTCCATGGCCACCATGCTGCGCCAGGCCGAAGAGATGGGCACCAGCCTGGGCGAGACCCTGGCGGTGTTCTCCGACGACATGCGCTCCAAACGCATGCTGCGGGCCGAGGAAAAGGCCATGGCCCTGCCGGCCAAGCTGATGATCCCGCTGATCCTGTTCATCTTCCCCTGCCTGCTGGGGGTGCTGATCCTGCCGGCGGCGTTCCGCATCTCGCAGAGCATGGTGGCCGGGCACTAGCCGAGGCGCGGGCAAGGCCCTCAGGCGAACGAGTCGCGCAGGGTGGCGTAATAGTAGCGCCTGAACTGCAACGTGGCGCGGTCCGTGCCGACGGAGGGCTCGCGCCCGGGCGCCGGAACTTCCGCCGGGCCGGACGACTCGACGACGGCGCGGTCTTCGTCGGCGATGCGCCCGTTCATCCAGGCGAACAGCGGCGTGAACGCCGGCGACCGCAGGAAGTCCCGTGATCCGACGACCGTGAGGCGCGTCCGGCCCGGGTCCGACGGCGTGACGATGGCGTGGATGCGCAGATGCCGGCCGGGCGCTGGGATCAGCAGCGACATGATGTTCGGCCGATGAAACTCGAGCAGGGCCCCGCCGTCGACGCCGTCGAGCGCCGCGCTGGCGCGGCCGCCCCAGGAGGTGTCCTCCCAGCCGATATCCATCCGCGAGGCGTCCGTCATGCGTCGCCGCAGAGGACGGCCGATGGTCCGGCGGTGCACGAAGGGCAGATGCGGGCTGTCGAGCATGTTCTCCATCGCCCGGGTCCAATGGCATCGCCACACGCGCTCGGTGTAGGCGCGGGCAAGGCCAGGCGCGGCGAGTCCCTCAGGCGCCACGGGGTCTTCGGCGGCGTCCGCGCCGGGCGCCGTGCGCAGCCAGATCAACTCGCCGATCTCGCGCACGGCCAGGGCGGTGGCCGGCATGCGGTCCAGGCGCGCCTCCGGGTTGAGGGGAATGCGCCGGTTGACGCCCCGCGTGTCGAAGCGCCAGCCGTGAAACGGACATTCCAGGCAGCCGTCCTCGCCCACGCGCCCGCCGGACAGGGCCACGCCTCGGTGCGGGCAGCGGTCGATCAGGGCGCCGGCGCGGCCGGCGCGGTCGCGGAACAGCACGACAGGCTCGCCCGCCACGACGATCCGCACGGGGCGGCGACCCACGCGAGCGCTGCGCGCCGCTGGGGTCCAGACGTTGGCGAAACCCTGGAACAGGGGATGGTCGTCGGGGCCGGCCATGGTCACCTTCGCGGGCTGCAGACTGTACGCACGCCACCTGCGCCCGGATCACGTCTCGACGGACCGGCAGGGGGCGGGGTCCCTGAGTCTCCGTGCGCGCTCCCGGCGGCCGTTTACCGCAGCGGCCGGGCGGGTCAAGCTGCACGCGGCGGAGGGACATCCGCCGGCAGGGAGACGACCATGGCCGCCTACCAGACCATCCTCTACGACAAGGGCGACCATCGGGCGACCATCACCCTGAACCGGCCCGAGGCGCGCAACGGCATCGTCCAGCTGATGATGGACGAGTTCTGGGCCGCGCTGCAGGACGCGGCCGCCGACACCTCGCTGCGCGTGCTGGTGCTGCGCGGCGCCGGGCGCGACTTCTGCCCGGGCGCGGACGTGAAGGCCTATGCGGCGGGCGCGGGCGGCAAGTCCGACCCGAGCACCTTCCATGTGGCCACCCTGCTGCATGAGGCGCCGCTGGTGACCGTCGCGGCGATCCGCGGGGCCTGCGCCGGAGCCGGGTTCGGCTGGGCGGCGGCGTGCGACCTGCGGGTCTGCGACGACACCGCCCGCTTCAACTCCGCCTTCCTGGGCGTCGGCATCTCCGGTGACATGGGCGGGCCGTGGACCCTGCCGCGCATCGTCGGCGCCGCGAAGGCGCGCGAGCTCTATTTCCTGCCGGGCAAGTTCGACGCTGCAGAAGCCAAGGCCATCGGCCTGGTGTCGCGGATGTTCGACGAGGCCGGCTTCGAGGCGGGCCTGGCCGAGATCGTCGACCGGCTGGCGAATTCCGCGCCGCTGGCGCTGAAGGCGATGAAGGCCAACTTCCTCGACGCCGAGCGCATGGGCCTGGCCGAGTTCGTCGCCGTCGAGACCGCCCGTCACACCACCTGCGGCGCCAGCGAGGACAGCCGCGAGGCGTTCAAGGCGTTCGTCGAGAAGCGTCCGCCGGTGTTTCACGGCCGCTGAGGGTCCCCTCCCATCTGTCATCCCGGAATCCGCGCAGCGGATATCCGGGACCGCGGCAGGCGTCAGCGTGTGTCGAGCCGGCCCCCCCCGGGCTTCCGGCGGCCCCGGATAAGGCGCATGCGCGCCTTTCCGGGAGGACAGTCGGGAGGGATCAGAACCGCAGGTTGGCCGCCAGCCTGAAGGCGACGTCGTTCTGGCCGCGGACGTTCTGGGCGTCGGAGCGGAAGTCCACCTCGCCGCCCAGGCGCAGGGCGCCGCGCACGACGGTCCCGTAGGCCAGGTCGAGGTCGGTCTCGTTGCCGTCCGGGGTCAGGCCCACGCGGGTGAAGCCGGTGTGGGCGTAACCCTGGTCGTCGACCGTGGTGACCGCCAGGTCCGCCGTGCCGGAGCTGACGCGCAGCGGCTTGCGGATCGACACGGTCAGGCTGTCGCCGGCGCGCAGGGCGTCGACCTGGACGAAGGAGACGCCCCAGGCGCGGGCGGTGATGTTGCTCACGTCACGGATCAGGCCGTCGTTCAGCTTCGCGCCGTCGGCGCTCACCCAGGCGGCCTCGGCCAGCAGGCTGCGGCCGCTGCCGAGATCATAGGCGGTGCTGATCGAGACTTCCCGGCTCCGGTGCTGGCCGCCGAACGACAGCAGGCCGGCGCCGTCGTAGGTCGAGCCGAGCAGGCCGTTGGTCTCCTTCAGGCCGGAATAGGAGACGCCCAGGGTCCAGCGGCGGGTGACCTGGGCGGTCGCGCCCACCACCGCCGCCGAAGCGCCGGACAGGGTGCGGTTGCTGGCCAGGCCGGACGAGGTGGTCTCGTCGGTGGCCGACCAGCCGGCGGCCAGGCGCACGCGCCCGCCGAGGCTGGCGCCGATCGCCGAGGCGTTGCCGCCCTGGGCCAGGTTCAGCAGGGCGGTGCTGGCGCCGATGTGGCTGGTCAGGTCGGCGGCCGGGGCGTCGACGCCCCAGAAGGCCTGGGCGAAGGCCGCCGAGGAATTCATGCCGCGCGACACCGCCGCCACGTCGCCGCGGCCGTCGGCCAGCATCACCGCGGTCATGCCGCGGTCACGCGCGCCGAACATGCGGTCGGCGACGTCGTTGGCGCCGCTGTCGCCGAACACCGCCTCGCCGAACGACACCGGCTGCAGGCCGGTGGCCATGACAAAGCCGCCGCCGGCCAGGTGGCGGCCCAGCGTGGTCGGGGTGCTGACGGACACCGGGGCCGGGGTGACGACCGTGGCCACCGAGCTCGTCGACACCAGGCCCGAAAGGTTGCTGGTGAAGTTGCGCTGGAAGCTGTCGAAGGTGGTGTAGGCCGACAGCTGGCTGCGGATGGCGCTGAGGTTGCCCAGGGCGCCGGAGGTGATCATGGCGCTGGTCAGGCTGCTCACCGGCGTCGACTTGCCGTTGGCCTGGGTGACGGTCAGGGCCCCGATCGGCTGGAACGCCTGATTGATGTTCAGCAGGCCGTTGCCGTAGGTCGAGTCGACGCCCTTGGTTCCAAGGTCGGTGGCGGTCAGGAACAGCACCTGCGCGGCCGTGCCGTTGCGCATCAGCACCGGCCAGGTCGCCTCCAGCAGGGCCACGGCCCCGGCCACTTCCGGCGCGGCCATCGAGGTGCCGGTCCAGTAGGCGAACGAGGTCGAGCCGTACTGCAGGCCCGGCGCGATGATGCTGTCGCCATTGCCCATCAGCCACAGCGACGAATAGGCCGTCGAGCCTGCCTTGCCGCTGCCCGGCTTGTTGGAAAAGCTGGAGATCTGGTTGTTCGACCCCACCGAGCCGACCAGGATCAGGCGCTGCAGGGCCGCCGCGGAGAGGCCGCTCGTGTTCGCGCCATTGTTCAGGTTGGCCGACGAATTGCCACCCGCCCAGACGATCACCACGTTCTTCGACGCGGCGTAGTTCACCGCGCTGATGATGTCGCTGTTGGTCATGTAGGTGAGGCTGAGGTTGATCACCTGCGCCCCGCCGTTCACCGCCTTGGTGATACCGTTGGCGATGTCGCTGTTCATCCCCGTGCCCGAGGCGTTCAGCACCTTCTCCGACAGGATGGTGGCAGAGGGGGCGACGCCGGACATGCTGATCGCCGGCGTCGGGCTGTAACTGCCCGCGGCGATTGCGGCCACGGCCGTGCCATGACTGTTGTCGTCGTAGACCCCGTTCGAGCAGCGGAAGGTGACCGCCGCGCAGGACGAGGCGCCGAGCACGCGGCCGGTCACTTCCTGGTTGCTGGCGGCGATGCCGGTGTCGACGATGCCGATGGTGATGCCTGCCCCGCCCTTGGCGGTGGCCTGCACCGCGGCGGTGTCGCCGATCTGGGCCTGCCAGGCCGCCGAGCGGTCCGCGCCGGCGACCGCCTGGCCGCCAAACAGCAGCGCCAGCGCCGAGGCGCTGGCCAGTAACTTATAAGACACGATGTTCTGCCCCCGCAGAGTGGTATTCCACTTTGTGGCAAACTAGGGGCAATCCGTGAAGATCAGCTTAGCGCGACAAATGCGCCCTGGTTAACAGTTCATGTAGCAACGATACCTCGGTCAGCCCGCTGTTCACCTTCACCAGGAAGATCATCAAATGACCCGTGGCTGGATGAATACAGCTTGGCATAGAGGCCGTTACGCGCGATCAGCGCGTCGTGCGGGCCCTGCTCTATTATGTGGCCCTGCTGCAGCACCACGATCATGTCGGCGTCGCGCACGGTCGCCAGGCGGTGGGCGATCACCAGGCAGGTGCGGCCGGCGAACAGCACCTTCAGCGCGCGCTGGATCTCCAGCTCGGTGAAGCTGTCGATGTTGGCGGTGGCCTCGTCCAGGATCAGAATCTTCGGATTGGCCACCAGGGCCCGGGCGAACGACAGCAATTGGCGCTGTCCGAGCGAAATGTTTCGCCCGCGCTGGCCAAGCTGGGTCTGGTATCCGTCCGGCAGGCGCATGATGAAATCGTGCGCCGAGACCGCCTTGGCCGCGGCGACGATGTCCTCGTGCGTGGCGCCGGCGGTGTTGTAGCGGATGTTCTCCTCGATGGTGCCGGTGAACAGGAACGGCTCCTGCAGCACCATGCCGATCGTCTGGCCAAGGCTCTCCAGGGTCACGTCGCGCACGTCGTGGCCCCCGACCAGCACGCGGCCCTGGTCCACCTCGTAGAACCGCCGCACCAGCGACATGATGGAGGTCTTGCCCGAGCCCGTCGGGCCGACCAGGGCGACCACCTGTCGGGGGGCCACCTTCAGGCTGACGTCATGCAGCACGACACGGTCGGGCGAATAGCCGAAGGTCACGTGGTCCAGTTCGACGGTGGGCTCGACGTCCTTCAGCACCACCGCATCGGGCTTGTTGACGATGCTCACCGGCACGTCCAGCACCTCGAAGATGCGGTGCCCGGCGGCCATCGCCCGCTGCATGATGGTGTATTGCATCGACAGCATGCGCACGGGGTCAAAGAACCGCTGCACATAGAAGACGTACGAGACCATGGCGCCGACCTGCAGCTCCTGGTTCAGCACCTCGCCGCCGCCGACGACGATGATCACCGCCATGGCGAAGCCGGTCAGAATGTCGACCGTCGGCACCATCACCTGGGTCAGGGCCGAGGACTGGATCTGCGCGGTCATGTTGCCCCGCGCCTTCTCCTCGTAGAGCTCGAAGTTCATCGCCTCGCGCCGGGTCTCCTGCACCGTGCGGATGCCGTTGATGTTCTCGGCCAGGGCGCCGTTGGCGATCGACGAGGCGTCGCGGGCGTTGCGGAAGGTGGTCTTGGAGAACGGCAGCCAGATGGCCCGGATGCCGACCAGCGCCGGCAGCACCAGCATGGTCAAAAGGCCCAGCTTCCAGTTCATCACCAGCATGAAGATCACCGTGCCGATCAGCACGGCGAAGTCGCCGAGCGCGCCGGTGGAGCTCTCCAGGAACTCCTGCAGCGCGTTCACGTCGCCCTGCAGCCGGCTCATCACCCGGCCGACGTGGGTCTTGTCCATGAACGACAGCGAGACCTGCTGGAAGTGGGCGAACATCGCCCGGCGCACGTCGAAGATCACCGCCTGGGCCAGGCGGGAGCTCATCCACTGGTCGGTGAAGAAGGCGAAGGCGTAGAACACCGCCACGCCGACGAACATGGCCACCACGCGGTCCAGGCGCGACGGGTCGTGTTCCTGCGCCGCGGTCACCGCCCGTCCGATCAGGAACGGGATCATCAGCTGGCTGCCGGCCGAGCACAGCACCGCCGCCTGGGCCGCGTAGAGGAAGGCCCTGTGCGGCTTCAGGAAGGCGAAGAACCGGCGCAGGATCTTGG
Source organism: Caulobacter sp. KR2-114 (assembly GCF_049446115.1). Lineage (NCBI taxonomy): Bacteria > Pseudomonadati > Pseudomonadota > Alphaproteobacteria > Caulobacterales > Caulobacteraceae > Caulobacter > Caulobacter sp. KR2-114. The sequence continues at coordinate 81,641 of NZ_JBMSEC010000004.1, read as the reverse complement.
TGTCGAACGACATGAAGATCTCTTCGGCGTCGGCCGTGCCCAGGTTGGCGCGGGGCTTGCGCGGCGCGGTGGCGACGCCGGGGTCGCGGTCGAAAGCCATGTCGCTCATCAGACCGCCTCCTCGATCTTGCGCTTCAGCTTGGCGTCGGCGATCGACAGGCCCTGCTCGCTGCGGGTCTGCAGCTGGTAGAGGTCGGCGTACTCGCCGCCCATCGCCAACAGCTCGGCGTGCGTGCCGCGTTCGACGATGCGGCCCGCCTCCAGCACGATGATCTCGTCGGCGTGCATCAGCGACGAGAGGCGGTGGGCGATGATGATGGTGGCCTTGGCGCGGGTGGCCTCGGCCAGGGCGTCGCGCACCTTCTTTTCCGTCACCGCGTCGATGGCGGCGGTGGAGTCGTCGAAGATCATCACCCCCGGGCCGGGCACCACGCCGCGGGCGATCGACATCCGCTGGCGCTGGCCGCCCGACAGGGCCACGCCCCGCTCGCCGACCCGCGTCTCGTAGCCGCCGGCGAGGCTGGCGATATAGTCGTGGATCTGGGCGGTGCGGGCCGCGCCGGTGATGCGGTCCTCGTCGGCCCAGGGATCGGCATAGGCGACGTTGTTGGTCACCGAGGAGTCGAACAGGAAGGCCTCCTGCTGCACCAGGCCGATGTATTCGCGTAAGGACGGCAGGGTGACGTCGCGGATGTCCTGGCCGTCCAGGGTGATGCGCCCGGCGGTGACGTCGTAGAAGCGCGGGATCAGGTTGGCGATGGTCGACTTGCCGCTGCCGGGCGGGCCGACGATGCCCAGGGTCTTGCCCAGGCCGACCTCGAAGCTGATGTCGTGCAGGATCGGCTTGCCGGGATCGTAGCTAAAGTCGACGTGCTCGAAGCGCAGCAGGCCGGCGGTGGGTTTCAGGGGCGGCGCACCGGGCTTGTCGGCGATGGCGGGGGGCTGATCGAGGATCTCGAACAGCCGGCCGCCGCAGGTGGTGGCGCGGGCGGCGGCCATGACGATCATGGCGATCTGCCGGATCGGCGCCTGCAGCAGGGTCATGTAGGTCAGGAACTCGGTCAGCCGGCCGGCGGTCATCTGGCCCGCCGCCACCTTGTGCCCGCCGTACCAGAGCAGCGCGGCCATCGAGGCGTTGAAGCTGAGCGTCATGGCCGAGACCGAGCGGAAGCGCAGCACGATGCGCTTGTACGACTGGTTCAGGGCCTCGCTGGCGGCCTTGTCGAACTTGCCGAGCTCGAACTGCGTGGCCGCGAAGGCGCGCACCACGCGGATGCCCTGCAGGTTCTCCTCCATGGTGAGGGTGAGGATGCTCATCAGCTCCTGCACCCGCATCCAGGTGACCCGCAGCAGGAAGCCCATGCGCGCCAGGATCCACGCGGCCACCGGCACGAAGGCCAGCCCCAGCAGCGCCATGGTGGCGTCGGCCCGCACCATCTGCACCGTGGCGACCGCCAGCAGCAGCAGCAGCGTCAGGAACTGCATCATGCCGTTCTGGATGAACATCCGCGTGCCCTCCAGGTCGAGCATGCCGCGGGTGATCAGGTCGCCGGAGTGGATCTTGTCGTGGAAGCCGAACGACAGGCGCTGCAGCTGCTGGAAGAAGTCCAGCCGCAGGCGGTAGGCCACCGTCTGGCTGACGTACTCGCCCTGGTAGCCGCCGTAGCCGGTCAGGAGGCCCCGTGCGGAGCTGGCGACGATGACCAGCAGGGCGGAGATCCACAGCGCGTGCTTGGAGCGGCCCATCAGGGCGGCGATCTCGCTGGCGCCCATGTGCGCCAGGCGGGCGTGCTCGACGGCCTTCAGCAGCACCTGGGCCTGGTCGACGGCGTGGCCGAACAGCTTCGGCAGCGTCAGGCCGGCGATCGCTGCGCCCAGGGAACAGGCGATCGCGATGGCGACCCGGCCGGGCTCCTGGCGGACGGCCATGGCCGTGATCCGCTGCAGCACCCGGGGCATCGCCTTGACGTCGATCTGAGGCTTTTCAGCCAGCGGCTGCTCGTGCTCGCCAGGCGGACGAGCGTCCTCACGCGGGGGCGCGCCTCCCTGCGCGCCTGTGGAATCCGGCATCTTGAAATCCGTATGCGGTATGGCCGCCATACTGCGCGCGGCGCCGGTGAACCGCCAGCCCAGCGTGTCACCAGTCCCTACCCGCAATTGTAGCGGTGTTGAAATATTTCGATATATCGGCGATTAGATATATCGATTTCCCCGGGCCGGCAACCCGCTGTATCGCGCCTGGCCCGTCGGCCGCAGCCATCGTCGCCTCTCGCCACGTCAGTCTCGACACGCGCGGCCGCCTCTGGTCAGGGTGCGGCGAAACGTCGAACGACAGCACGAGGGAGGCGGCTTTGGCGCGCGATCTGAGACCGGTGATCATCGGGGTCGGCGAGGCGTCCGAGCGCATCGACGCGGCCGACTATCAGGCCCTGTCGCCCGCCGCGCTGGCCGCCGCCGCGGCCCAGGCGGCGCTCGAGGACGCCGGCGCGAGCCAGCCGCTGGCCCCGCACATCCAGGTGATCGCCGCCATCCGCCAGTTCGAGGTCTCCGGCCCCAACGCCAAGCCCCCGTTCGGCGCGGCGGACAACTTCCCGCGCTCCGTCGCCCGGCGCATCGGCACCGACCCGGCGCGGGCGATCCTGGAGCCGGTGGGCGGGCAGGGGCCACAGCACCTGGTCAACGAGTTCGCCCAGGCGATCGGCCGGGGCGAGGCGGACATGGTGCTGCTGGTGGGCTCCGAAGCGATCTCCACGGTCCGCCACCTCGCCAGCCAGGGTCAGACCCGCGACTGGGCCGAGACCCTCGGCGGCCAGCTGGAGGATCGCGGCTTCGCGGTGGACGGCCTCAACAGCGCCGAACTCGCGCGGCACGGCGCGCGCACGCCGATCAGCGTCTACGCCCTGTTCGAGAACGCCCGCCGCGCGCGGCTGGGCCTGTCGCGCGACGCCTATGCCCGGGAAATGGGCCGACTGTTCGCCCCCTTCACCGAAGTCGCCGCCGGCAATCCGCACGCCATGTCGCGCGAGGTCTACGACGCCGAGGCCCTGGCCACGGTCACCGGGCCGAACCGGCTGACCTCCGATCCCTTCCCCCGCCGCATGGTGGCGCGCGACCAGGCCAACCAGGGCGCGGCGGTGCTGATCGCCGCCGCCGACACGGCGCGCGCTCTGGGCGTGCCGGAGGACAGGCTGGTCTACGTGCACGGCGGGGCCGACGTTAAGGAGCGCCCGCCGATCGAGCGGCAGGACCTGGCGTCCAGCCCGGCCGCCGTACTGGCGTCGAAACGGGCGTTGCAGACCGCCGGCCTGTCGCTCGCCGACGTCGACCTGTTCGATTTCTACAGCTGCTTCCCGATCGCCGTGTTCAACGTGCGCGACGGCCTGGGGATGACGGCGGACGATCCGCGGCCGTTGACCGTGACCGGCGGGTTGCCGTTCTTCGGCGGCGCCGGCAACAACTATTCCATGCACGCCATCGCCAGCATGGTGCGCGCGCTGCGGGCCAGGCCCGGCGCGGTGGGCTTCGTCGGCGCCAACGGCGGCTTCCTGTCCAAGTACTCGGTGGGGATCTATTCGACGCGCCCGTCGACCTGGACCGGCTTCGACAGCACGGCCCTGCAGGCCGAGGTCGACGCCTGGCCGGCGCCGCCGCTCGCCGCGCCCGGCCCGGCCGAGGGCGTGGTCGACACCTATACCATCGACTACGCCGGCCCGGCCCCGCTGGGCGTGGTGGTCGCCCACACCGCCGCGGGCGAGCGCTTCGCCGCCACGGTGGACGATCCGGACCTGGTGCAGGCGATGATCGCCGCCGATCCGCTGGGCGCGCGGGTGTCGACCGAGCCCGACGACAAGGGACGGGCGCACGTGAAGTCGCTGAAGGCGGTGGGGTAGGGCGGGGACTGCGCGCGCCCCCTTGCGCCCCCTCCCCCGCTTCGCCTTCGGCTGCGCAGGGGAGGAGAAGAATCATCGACGGCGTTCACCCTCCTCCCTTGCGAAGCGCAGCGTAGCGGGGGAGGTGGCAGGCCGCGAAGCGGGCTGACGGAGGGGGCGCAAGGCCACCGCCCCGTCGTCGCCCCTCTCTCTCAGTCGAACAGCTTCAGGTCGATCGCGTCGGCCATCGCCTTGTAGCCGGCGTCGTTGGGGTTGAGGTGGTCGCCGCTGTCGTACAGCGGGTTCAGCCGCGTCGGGTCCTTGGGATCGCGCAGCACGGCGTCGAAGTCGATCACGCCGTCGAAGGCGCGTCCGCTGCGGATCCAGGCGTTCACCGCCACCCGCTTGGCCGCCGACGCCTCGCTGTAGAAGCCCGGTCGCGACGGGATCGGCCCGAAGGGCGGCAGGGTGGCGCCGATCACCTTGATGCCGTGGGCGTGGGCGCGGAGGATGATCTGCCGGTAGGCCATGATCACGTCGTCGGCGGTGACCTCCTCGTCGAGCAGCTTGCGCGCGCCGGGAAAGCCGAAGTCGTTGACCCCCTCCAGCACGATCAGATGGCTCACGCCGGACTGGGCCAGCACGTCGCGATCCAGCCGCGACAGCGCGTTCGGGCCGATGAAGTCGTGCAGCAGCCGGTTGCCGCTGATCGCCGTGTTGATCACCGCGAAATAGGTCGGCGCCTTGCGGGCCACCAGCCGCTCCGCCAGGTGGTCGGGCCAGCGGTGGTTGGCGCCCATCTGCGAGCCGAAGCCGTCGGTAATGGAATCGCCGATGGCGGCGATCACCTTGGTCTTCTTGGCCACGCCCACCTCGATGGCCGAGACGAACGGCCGCTCAGTCAGGGTCGCCGCGCCGGGCAGGTCGGCCGCGCTGGTCTGGGCGCCGGCGGCGACATAGGCGGTCTGCAGGCCGAAGAAGTGACTGGTCGCGTCGCCGCTGGGACCGGGGAAGTAGAGGCTGACGGCCAGGGTGGAGAGGTTCGGCACCGGCACGTCGACGGAGTCGCTGACGACGCTGGAGAAGGCCGGGATGGTCACCACCGCCTTGCCGTTGAAGGTCAGCTGCCGGTCGCTCGGGGTCTGGATCTGCGCGCCGACGCCTGTGGCGATGGCGATGTGGGCCGAGGCGATGGTCACCGGCTTGGCGCCGTATTCGTTGGTCAGCCGCACGCGGAAGCGCCCGCCGCCCAGGCTGACGCGTGCCAGTTCGCGGATGGTCTGGTTGTTGAGCACCGTCGGCGGGCTGCGCGGCGGCTCGGGGCTGGCGGCCCAGGTGGCGGCCCAGGTGCTGTCCGGCACGGTGTCGCCCGCCGCCTGCGCGGCGCCGGTCAGTGACAGCGCGCCGAACAGGCCCGCAACCAAGGTCATAGCCCGGCGCGCACGGCCCGGCGCGATGCGCATCTTACGCATGTCCCACTCCCTCGATGCTTCCGCCGACGGGCAACCAGGGTCGCCATCCGCAGAAGTCCCGCCCGTAAAACGTGGATGATGCCAGCTGCCCAGACGGGCGACCGTTGTTCCGCCATTACGCACACGCCGCGGTTTTCGCCAATGCCGAAATGCGCTCAAAACCACTTCGCACTTGCAACGCGCGCGCGGCTCTAGCTTAACTGCCGCCGTTTTCGGGCGGGGCCGCGTCTACTTTCCATGAGCGCCAGTATCTTCATCAGCTTCGCGTCGCAGGACCGCAAGGTCGCGAACACGCTCTGTCAGGCCCTGGAGGGACGCGGCTTCAAGTGCTGGATCTCCAGCCGGGACATTCTCCCGGGGGAGAATTTCCAGGTGGCCATCGTGCGGGCGATCCGCAAGGCCAAGCTGATGCTGCTGGTGTTCACCGCCAACTCGAACAATTCGGCGGAGATGAACAAGGAACTGGCCCTGGCCAGCCAGCAGAAGCTGACCGTGGTGCCGCTGCGCATCGAGGACGTGGCGCCCAACGACGCCTTCGCCTACGAGTTCGCCACCCGGCAGTGGATCGACTTCTTCGCCGACTGGGAGCTGGCGATGAACGCCCTGGCCTCCCAGATCGCCAACGTGCTCGGTCCGGAGGAGATCGGCGAGGTCGAGGCGGCCGGCGCAGCCCGCGTGGCGGCCCCCGCTGCAGCGCCTGAGCTGGCTGCGCCGGAGCCGGAGGCGCACGCGCCCGAGGTCCAAGCGCCTGAGGCGGCGCTCCCCGAACCTGTCGCGCCCGAACCTGTCGCGCCCGCGGCGCCCCCGGAGCCCCCGGCGGAAACGGTCGCCATCTGGCCCGCCGCGCCGCCGGCGGTGGAGGACGAGCGAGAGCCCGAAGCGGATCCTGCGCCGCCGGTCGAGGCCGTGGCGTCCCCGCCTGAACCGGCTGCGGCGATCCCGACCCCCGCGCCAAAGCCTGCGCCGGCCCCCACGGCCGCCGCGCCGGCGCGCAAGAAGGGCTCGCCCCTGCCGCTGATCATCGGCCTGGTGGTGGTGGTCGCCGCCGCCGCGGCCGCCGCATGGTTCGTGCTGGGCCCGAAGTCCGGCTCGTCGGCCGCCGCCGCCAGTACCGCCGCGCCGGCCAGCAGCGCCGCGGCCGCCACCCCGACCGTGACCCTTGCGCCGGCCGCGTCCTCCGCCCCTGCAGCGTCCGCCGCCCCTGGCGCCGCCGCGCCCGGCGCTGGCGCCACGGCCGCGCCGCCCGAGGAAGGCGACAGCGCTGCGGCCACCGCGGCCGCGGAAAAGGCGGCCCGCCGTCACCAGCCCAAGACCCCCGGCGCCGGCGCCGGCGCCCCGTCGCGCGCCAGCCGCTCGGACGTCCCGTACTGACGGCAGGGGCGATGGGCCGCCCATCCGGAACGTCCGGCGATGAGTGAGGCCAAGCCAACCGACCACGGCGGCCGCCGGCGCACCCTGATCTCGCTGTGGGCCGTGTGGCTGCTCCCGACCCTGGTGATGGTCACCCTGGCGCTGGGGCTGCGCGCCTGGATCGACACCGGCGCGACCGTGGCCGACTCCCTGTACCGCTCGGCCGCCCTGTTCGCCTACAACGACGTCTACGGCGGCGGCGCGCCGACCCACGACTGGCGCATTCTGGTGGGGCGCTGGACGGGTCTGGCGGCAGTGTTCGGCGCCGCCGGCACGGCGCTGGCCGCGGTGCTGCAGGAGCGGCTGGCCCTGGCCGCCGCGCGGTTCCTCAAACAGGAGGTGGTGGTCATCGGCGCCGGCGCCCTGGCGACCAAGGCCTTCGACCAGGCGTTCCGCTCGGGGCGCAGCGTACTCTGGCTGGGCGCGCCCAGCCTGGGCGTCTCGAACATGGGCGCCATCGCCCTGCCCTGGCCGCCGGAGGACGCCGCCCGCGCGGTGTACGAGCACTGCCGCCACGCCGAGCACGTGCTGCTCAGCAACACCGACGACGCCCTGTCCCTGACCCTGGTGCGCGCGGCGAGGGCCGCCGCGCCGAGATCCTTCATCACCGTGCTGATGCGCGACGCGCGGCTGGCGGAGGACGCCGCCGCGACCCTGAACCAGTCGCGCACCCGGGTGCTGTCGCGCGCAGCGATCTCGGCCCGGGCCCTGCACCAGGCGCACCCCCCCTTCCTGCTGGCCCGCGCCTTCGGCCACCAGCGCATCCACGCGGTGATCGTCGGCTTCGGCCAGGCCGGCCAGGCCATCGCCCGCGACCTGATCGTCAACTGTCGCACCACCTATCTGGAAAAGCCGCGCATCACCGTGATCGACCCCCAGGCCCGGGCCCTGGAAGGGGTGATGCGCCTGCGCGCGCCGGAGATCGACGAGTGCGCCGAGTTCGTGTTCGTCGCCGGCCGGGTCGCCAGCGAGGCCATCGAGCCGGACGCCGCCAGCCTGACCGGCATCGTGCAGGCCGGCGGACCGATGACCGCGGCCTACATCTGCCTGGCCGAGGACGCGGCGGTGCTGGCCAGCGCCGGCATGGTGCAGTCGATGCTTCGCTCGGTGGGCATTGCCCGGGCGCCGATCTTCGTGCGTCTGCGTGACGCCAACGCCCTGGGCGAGCATCACGGCGAGGCGCGGGGCCTGGACGCCCTGACCCCGTTCGGCGATCTCGACGCGATCCTCGCCGCCAGCGAGTTCCTGTCGCGCACGCCGGACGCCGCGGCGCGCAGCTTCAGCGCCGCCTACCGGGCCGCGCTGGCGCCGGAGGTGCGCGACGACCCGAAGAACACCTCGGCGCGCCCCTGGGACGAGCTGGAAGAAACCTTCCGCCAGGCCAACCGTGACGCCGTGGCCCACATCCCGGCGAAGCTGGCCAGCGCCGGGATCGCGCCCACCCTCTGGCGCGGTGTGATCGGCATGCCGCTGCTGGGCGATGACCATCATCTGTTCACGGACGAAGAGGGCTGTGAGGCGCTCGCGCGGCTCGAACATCACCGCTGGAACGCCCAGCGGCGCATGGACGGCTGGCGCTGGACCGATGCGCCGCGCAAGGATGAGTCGCTGCGCCGCCATCCCTCGCTGGTGGAGTACGACGCCCTGGCCGACGACGTGAAGGAGTTCGACCGGGTCTATGTGCGCGAGACCGAGCGGGCGCTGCACGCGCCGCGCTGAGCCCCTGCGCCGGCGTGCAGAATTTCTGGGGCGCGCTGGCTGAGCCCTTGCCTAAGCTGGACCAAAGACAGGACGCCACCGGAGGAACTCCCATGTCGCTCGACCGCCGCGCCGTGCTCGCCGCCGGCCTTGCGCTGCCAACCCTGGCCGTCGCCCCGCGGGTGCTGGCCCAGCCCATCGATCCGCGACTGCAGGCGGCAATCGACGATCCGCGCCGCAAGCCGGCGGACCGGGCCCGCGACGCCTTCCGCCATCCGGCCCAGACCCTGACCTTCTGGGGCCTGAAGCCGGGCATGACGGTGATCGACGTCAATCCGGGGACCGGCTGGTGGACCGACATCCTGGCGCCCTACCTGGCCGCCACCCATGGCCGCTACATCGCCGCCGGCGCGGACCTGGCCAATCCCAAGCTGTCCGACGCCGCGCGGCAGGGACGCGCCGCCTTCGAGGCGAAGTACGCCGACAAGGCCGTCTATGGCGATGTGACAGTAGCGGGGTTCGGCCGGGTGTCGGGCCCGCTGGCGCCCCCCGGAACCGTCGACCTGGTGATCGTCTCGCGCGAGACGCACAACTGGGCCGATGGCTTCATCCAGAAGGCGTTCGCCGACTTCCACGCCGCCCTGAAGCCCAGCGGCCTGATGGGGGTCGAGGACCATCGCGCGCCCGATGGCGCCGACCCCAAGGCCGGAACCGGCTACGTCTCCGAAGCCTGGGTGATCGACCAGGCGAAGATGGCTGGCTTCCGCCTGGATGGCCGCTCGGAGGTCAACGCCAACCCGAAGGACACCAAGGACCATCCGTTCGGCGTCTGGACCCTGCCGCCCACACGCCAGTCCGCCCCCAACGGCCAGCCGGCCAATCCGGCGTTCGATCACTCGAAGTACGACGCGATCGGCGAGAGCGACCGGATGACCCTGCGGTTCGTCAGGGTCTGACCGCTTCCCTCTGACCCTGGAAGGGCTCTAGTCTAGGCGCCGGCGACCGTGGCGAACAGGTCGCCGGTCACCGCGCGCGGGGCGGGCGCCGGCTCGGCGCGCTTGCCGAAGGCGAAGCGCTCGACGAAGTCCCACAGCTCGCCGACCTCGCGGGCCGCCGCGCTCTCGCCGAGCTCCTCCACCGAGTGGCCGTGCTCCAGCGCGGTCTGGTAGACGGCGCGCGAGCGCAGCAGCGCCGGCGCGACCGGCAGCCGCATGATCTGCAGCGCCTGCAGGGCGCGCTTCACGGCGGGGGCTTCGGCGCCCTCGCGCATCACCGGCGCCTGGTTGACGATGATGATCGCCGGCTTGCGCAGCCGTCGGACCACGTCGACGGTGTGCACCGAGGCCGCCATGTCGAGGAACGTCGGGCGCAGCACCAGCAGCGACAGATCGGCCAGCACGATGGCGCTGGCCAGGTCCTCCTCGGCGCCGGCGGCGGTGTCGATGAACATCGCCTCCACACCGGCCCGCACGGCCTGAGCCTGGACGCCGTAGAGATCTCGGCCGGTGGTGTCGACGTACTGCGGTCCGCTCTCGCGGCGCACATGCAGCACCTCGCCGGACGACCGCTGGGGATCGGTGTCGGCGACCAGGGTGCGATAGCCGCGCAGGTGTGCGGCCAGCGACAGGTGCGTCGCCACGGTGGTCTTCCCGGACCCGCCTTTGCGGGCGATCACCGCGATGGTCCGCATCTGGGATGGTCGCCTCCAACCCGAATCAGTTTCGCTTGTGGCGTAGCTTGACCACGCGAAAGCGGGTTTGTGCGAACGGAGTTTTCCGTAAGGCGCAGATTTCTGCACCCAGGACGGGGAGGGGCCGAAAGGCCGGCGCCCGCCGCCCGCGCCGGGGGCGTCGGGCCTGCCGCAAGGTCTCAGTCGGGAGACCGCGCGGTGACGATCCAGGTGGCCGAGGGCACCAGCACGCCGTCAGGCCCCGCATGCGCCGCGAGGGCCTCGCGCACGGCCGACACCGCCGCGTCGCGGCGATCCGGCTGGCTGGCCAGGGCCCGGCCCAGCGGGCCGACCCGAAGGGCGGTCTGCAGGGCGTCGTCCAGCGTCCGTGCGCCGATGCGCTCGTCATGGGCCGTGACCGCGATGTCGGCAAAGCCAGCCTCGCTGAGGATCCGCCGCACCCGCTCGCCGTCGGCGAAGGCGAACGGTCCGGGCGCATGCGGATCGGCCGGCGGCGCGGCCGGGGCGTCCAGCACCGGGGCCGCCGCCTGCATCGGCAGGGTCATCAGCGGATTGTCCGCCATCGCGCGCCAGCAGACGAAGGCCAGGCGGCCGCCGGGGCGCAGGGCCCGGCGGATGTTGCGGAAGGCGGCGGTCGGGTCGGCGAAGAACATTACCCCGAAGCGCGAGAACGCCGCGTCGAAGGCGCCCGGCTCGAAGGCGTGGGTCTGGGCGTCGCCCAGGGCGAACCGCACCTGCGGATAGCCGGCCGCGTCGGCCCTGGCGCGGGCGAGCGCGAGCAGCGGCTCGGCGATGTCGACGCCCAGCACCGAACCTTCCGGGTCGATGCGCCAGGCCAGGTCCAGGCTGGTTGCTCCGGCGCCGCAGCCAATGTCCAGGATGTGCTCGCCCTCGCGGGGCGCCAGGGCGTCGATGGCGGCGCGGCTCAGCGGCGCCAGCTGCCAGTCCATGATCTCCTGCATCGCGGCCCAAGTCGGCCCCGCCTGCTGGTTCCAATAGGCGGCCTGATCGGCGTTGGCGGCGGCGGTGGCTTCGGTCATGGCGTCTTTCGGGACGGCGTCCCTCCCGGCGACGGGGCCGGGAGGGCAGGGACTCTAGTCGACGATGGACGAATAGATGATGCTCTTCAGCTGGCCGCGGAAGTTGAACGCCCCCGACGGCATCAGCTGGGTCATGAACACCACGCTCAGGTCTTCCTTCTGGTCGACCCAGAAGATGGTCGAGGCGGCGCCGCCCCAGTAGAAGTCGCCGGCCCCGAGGCCGCCGTTCTTCACCTCGTCCAGCGTGCTGGCGAAGCCCAGGCCGAAGCCGACGCCTTCGTTCGCCGTCTCGGAGAAGCCGCCGATGGCCATCTCCGTCAGGTCGCGGCCGTCCTTCAGGTGGTTGCGCTTCATCAGCTCGATGGTGCGCGGGCCGAGGATGCGCGCGCCCTCCAGCTCGCCGCCCCGGCGCAGCATCTCGCAGAACTTCAGATAGTCCTCGGTGGTCCCGGTCAGGCCGCCGCCGCCGGAGAAGAAGCTGGGCTCCTTGCGGTACTCGCTGGTCTGCGGATCGTCGATCAGCTGCAGCGACTTGTCGGCGCCGCGGCGGTAGTTGGCGCAGAACCGGTCCAGCTTGTCGTCGGTGACGTTGAACGCGGTGTCCTTCATCCCCAGCGGGTCGAAGATGGTCTCCTGCAGATACCTGTCGAAGCGCTTGCCGCTGATCCGCTCGACCAGGGCGCCGCAGACGTCGGTGGACAGCGAGTACATCCAGCGCTCGCCCGGCTGGTAGCGCAGCGGCACCTGGCCCAGCTTGTCCATGAACTCCATCAGCGTCTCGCCGCGACCGCGGCGCACGCCGACCTCGGCATAGACCTTGTCCACCGGATGCCCCTCATCCGGCGCCCCCAGCGCCACCAGGGCCGCGCCGTAGGTCAGGCCGCCCGTGTGGCACAGCATGTCGCGCATGGTCGGCGCGCGCACGGCCGCCTCGGTCTTCATGTCGGCGCCCGAGCCGGACACCCACACCCGCTGGCCCTTCCACGACGGAAAGAAGCGGCTGACCGGGTCGTTGAGCTGGAAATGGCCGCGCTCGTAGAGGCTCATCAGCGCCACCGAGGTGATCGGCTTGGTCATCGAGTAGATGCGGAAGATGGCGTCGTCGGTCATCGCCTTGCCGCGCTCGCGGTCCATCTGGCCGAACGAGCGGGAATAGGCGAGATGGCCGCGGCGGGCGACGGCCACCTGGGCGCCGGCGATCTTGCCGGGGCCGATGTAGTTTCGGTCCAGGTGCTCGGTGATGCGCTCAAGCCGCGCGACGGAGAGGCCGGTCTTCTTCGGCGCCAGTTCCATGAATGCGTTCCTTCCAGGCCGCCTTGGGGCGGGCTTCGAAATTGGAAGGGCCCGACAGGAGACGGGCCCGGCCGCTGAAATTGCGGTCGGGCCACACTCTAGGCCCGGATGCATGATGGCGTCATCCCCGGCGACGCCCAACGCAGCGAACCGTCTGTCCTTCTCCCCTTGCGGGAGAAGGTGTCTTGCGCAGCAAGACGGATGAGGGGTTGGTGCGGCATCGCCGGTTGGCGCCGCGCCAGCGTGTGCAGGCTAGTCTCGCAGGATCATCAACCCCTCATCCGTCCGCCTGCGGCGGGCACCTTCTCCCGCAAGGGGAGAAGGGTTGTGCGCAACGACCGGCCACAGGCGCGCGGAGAGACGCGTCTACGGCTCCTCGGACGCCGCGTCGGCCACGGCCTTCCAGTTGCCGTCGGCCTGCTTGCGGTAGACCGTGACGTAGGCGCCGTGGATGGTCGCCGGCTTCCTGGTCTTCGGGTCGGTGGCCGTCTGGGTGAACTTGCCGCGCGAGAAGGCGATGTCGCCCGACGGGGCGACAGTGACGCTGTCGGGCGAGAACTCCACCTTGATCGCCGGGTCCTTCGCCACCTCGGCCAGGCCGGCGCCGATGGCGGCCGAGCCGGTCATGGCCGGGGTCGCCGGCTGCAGCACCGTCGCGGCGGCGTCGTAATGCGCCGCCAGCTTGGTCGCATCCTTGGCCTTCCAGTCCGCGGCCCACTGGGTCTCCTGGGCCCGGATCGCGGCCTCGTCTGCGGCGGTGTCCGGCGCGGCCTTGGGCGGCGGGTTGGTGACCACCTGCGGGCTGGCCGGCGCGGCGGGGGCGGAGGCGGTGGTGACGATGTCCTCCATCGCCTTCCACGAGCCGTTGGCCACCTTCTTGTAGACGGTGACGTAGCCGCCGCTGTGGGTGGCCGGCGCCTTGGTCTTCGGATCGGTCGACGTGAGGGTGTAGGTCCCCGTCGAATAGGCGAAGTCGTTGGAAGCCGCGACCTCGATGCGGCTGGCCTTGAAGTCCAGGGCGAAGGCCGGGTCGGCCATCATCTGCCGCCAGACGTAGCGCAGCACGTCGGTGTTCTTCGACGGGGTCTGCCCGGGGGCCAGCAGCTCGCCGCTGGCTGTGTAGTGGCTGACCATCTTCTCGACGTCCTTCGCCTTGGCGGCGGCGGCGAAGTCGACTTCGTTGGCGGTCAGGGCGTCGACGGCCTTCTTGGTGTCCGGCGATAGGGCGCTTGTCTCTGCTGGTTTGCTGCACCCGCTAAGAAAAGCCACGGCCACGACGCTGGCCGCAGCCGTCAATACTGCGTACTTCCTCACGGAACGCTCCCCCTGTGTTGAATTTTGCAGGACTGTCGACCCTAACTTACTGCGTCGTCAAGCTTGCAATCGCCTTTGCGGGACCGCCTGCCGCGCGAGCGGCTCGCGGCCGGCGGGAATCCTCCGCAAGCGTTTGCGACACCGCCGCACTCGCCCTGAAATTTCCGGGGCTTAGACGATCAGAACTGCGCGATTGCCGGTCGATTCGGCGTCAGAACGGCCCGGCAAACGCGACTTTGATCGGCGCCCAGTCGACAGGGCCGGACCTTCCCTTGTAATAGCGCCGCGAACGACCCTTCCAAAAGTGAGGGTCCCGGACGGGTTTGTGGGGTATAATTTGCTCGATCTTCCGCCACCGCAGGGGCTTTATGACCCGCGCCATGAACATGACGCGTGCGGCGTTGGTTTTGTGGCCAATATCAAGGGGAAAAAATCCCATGAGGTCGTCGCCTGCGGCCTCGAGATCCTGGTCAATCTGGATCACCGCGGCGCCGTGGGCGCCGACCCGCTGGTGGGTGACGGCGCCGGCATCCTGATCCAGATCCCCGATCCACTGATCCGCGAATGGGCCCGGGTTGAAGGCGCCCAGCTGCCTGCGCCGGGCGACTACGCCGTGGCCATGTGCTTCCTGCCGCGCGACGAGGACACCCGCGCGCTGGCGGTCAGCCAGTTCGAGCACTTCGTCCGCGTCGAGGGCCAGGTGCTGGTCGGCTGGCGCGACGTGCCGGTGGACACCGACGGCCTGGGCAAGGCCGTGCTGGAGGACATGCCGGTGATCCGCCAGGCGATCGTCGCCCGCGGACCGGAGACCCGCGACCAGGACGCCTTCGAGCGCAAGCTGCTGGCGATCCGCAAGCAGACCCAGAATCCGCTCGAGGACCTGGCCAAGAAGTACGGCATGCCGGGCCTGACCCAGCTGTACATGCCGTCGTTCTCGTCGCGCACGGTGGTCTACAAGGGCCTGCTGCTGGCGACCCAGGTGGGCCGCTTCTACAAGGACCTCTCGGACGAGCGCACGGAGTCGGCCCTTGCGCTGGTGCACCAGCGGTTCTCCACCAACACCTTCCCGTCGTGGAAGCTGGCGCACCCGTACCGGTTCATCGCCCACAACGGCGAGATCAACACCGTGCGCGGCAACGTCAACTGGATGAACGCCCGCCGCCGCACCCTGGAATCCGACCTGCTGGGGCCGGACCTGGACAAGATGTGGCCGCTGATCCCGCACGGCCAGTCGGACACCGCCTGCCTGGACAACGCGCTGGAGCTGCTGATGGCCGGGGGCATCCCCATGGCCCAGGCGGTGATGATGCTGATCCCCGAGGCTTGGGCCGGCAACCCGCTGATGGACGCGAAGCGGCGCGCCTTCTACGAGTACCACGCCGCCCTGATGGAGCCCTGGGACGGCCCGGCCGCCATCGCCTTCACCGACGGCCGCCAGATCGGCGCGACGCTGGATCGCAATGGCCTGCGCCCCGCGCGCTTCGTGATCACCGACCAGGACCATGTGATCATGGCCTCGGAAGTCGGCGTGCTGACCGTCCCCGAGGAGCGCATCGTCCGCAAGTGGCGCCTGCAGCCCGGCAAGATGCTGCTCATCGACATGGAGCAGGGCCGGATCATCGACGACGACGAGATCAAGGCCAGCCTGGCGGACGCCGAGCCCTACGAGGAGTGGCTGCGCCAGACCCAGTTCAAGCTGGAGGACCTGCCCGAGCCCGCGGCCTGGGAGCCGGCCGTCGCCAATGACGCGCGCGCCCTGCTCGATCGCCAGCAGGCGTTCGGCTACACCCAGGAAGACCTGAACTTCTTCCTCGAGCCCATGGCCTCGCAGGGCGACGATCCGATCGGCTCGATGGGCGCGGACACGCCGATCGCCGTGCTCTCCAGGCGGCCCAAGCTGCTCTACGAGTACTTCAAGCAGAACTTCGCCCAGGTCACCAACCCGCCGATCGACCCGATCCGCGAGGAACTGGTGATGAGCCTGGTGTCGATGATCGGGCCGCGGCCGAACCTGCTGGGCCGCCAGGCCGGCACGCACAAGCGGCTGGAAGTCCTCCAGCCGGTGCTGACCAACGCCGACCTGGAAAAGATCCGCTCGATCGCCGAACTGCTGGACGGCGCCTTCCGCACCAAGACGCTGGACGCCACCTGGCCGGCCAACGACGGGGCGGCGGGCCTGGAGCGGGCGCTGGAGAAGCTGTGCTACGCCGCCACCGAGGCGGTGCTGGCCGACAGCAACATCCTGATCCTGTCCGACCGCGCGCTCTCGCCCGAGCGCATCGCCATCCCGGCGGCGCTGGCCACCGCGGCGGTGCACCACCACCTGATCCGCCAGGGCTTGCGCATGCAGACCGGCCTCGTCATCGAGACCGGCGAGGCGCGCGAAGTGCACCACTTCTGCGTTCTGGCCGGCTACGGCGCCGAGGCGGTGAACCCGTACCTGGCGTTCGAGACCATCGAGCAGCTGCGCGTCGAGCGCGGCCTGCCGCAGAGCGCCTACGAGGCGGCCAAGAACTACACCAAGGCGATCGGCAAGGGCGTGCTGAAGGTGATGTCCAAGATGGGCATCTCCACCTACCAGTCCTATTGCGGCGCCCAGATCTTCGACGCCGTCGGCCTCTCCACGGACTTCGTCGAGCGGTACTTCACCGGCACGGCGACCACGGTCGAGGGCGTCGGCCTGGAACAGATCGCCGAGGAAAGCGTGCGCCGTCACCGCGACGCCTTCGGCGATGCGCCGGTGTATCGCGACATGCTGGACGTGGGCGGGACCTACGCCTTCCGCCTGCGTGGCGAGGAGCACGCCTGGACGCCGGAGTCGGTGTCCCGGCTGCAGCACGCCGTGCGCGGCAACGTCAGCGCCGACTACAAGGCCTTCGCCCAGTCGATCAACGAACAGTCGGCCCGGCTGCTGACGCTGCGCGGGCTGATGCAGTTCAAGCTCGCCGAGACCCCCGTGCCGATCGACGAGGTCGAACCGGCGTCGGAAATCGTCAAGCGGTTCGCCACCGGGGCGATGAGCTTCGGCTCGATCAGCCGCGAGGCGCACACCACCCTGGCGATCGCCATGAACCGCATCGGCGGGCGGTCGAACACCGGCGAAGGCGGCGAGGAAGCCGACCGTTTCGTGCCGATGGCCAACGGCGATTCCATGCGCTCGAAGATCAAGCAGGTGGCCTCGGGCCGCTTCGGGGTCACCGCCGAGTACCTGGTCAACGCCGACGACATCCAGATCAAGATGGCTCAGGGGGCCAAGCCCGGCGAGGGCGGCCAGCTGCCGGGGCACAAGGTCGACAAGAACATCGCCCGGGTGCGGCACTCCACGCCCGGCGTGGGCCTGATCAGCCCGCCGCCGCACCACGACATCTATTCGATCGAGGATCTGGCGCAGCTGATCCACGACCTGAAGAACGTCAACCCGCGCGCCCGCATCTCGGTGAAGCTGGTGTCGGAAGTCGGCGTCGGCACCGTGGCCGCGGGCGTCTCCAAGGCGCGCGCCGACCATGTGACGATCTCCGGCTTCGAGGGCGGCACCGGCGCCTCGCCGCTGACCAGCCTGACGCACGCCGGCTCGCCGTGGGAGATCGGCCTGGCCGAAACCCAGCAGACCCTGATCCTGAACGGCCTGCGCGGCCGCATCGCGGTGCAGGTGGACGGCGGTCTGCGCACCGGCCGCGACGTCGCCATCGGCGCCCTGCTGGGCGCGGACGAGTTCGGCTTCGCCACCGCGCCGCTGATCGCGGCCGGCTGCATCATGATGCGCAAATGCCACCTGAACACCTGCCCGGTGGGGGTGGCGACCCAGGACCCGGTGCTGCGCGCGCGCTTCACCGGCCAGCCCGAGCACGTGATCAACTACTTCTTCTTCGTCGCCGAAGAGCTGCGCGAGATCATGGCCAGCCTGGGCTTCCGGACGATGGACGAGATGATCGGCCGGGTGGATCGCCTGGACGTTCGTCCCGCCGTCGAACACTGGAAGGCCAAGGGCGTCGACCTGAGCAAGCTGCTCTACCAGGCCCCGGCGGGCGAGGGCGTCGCCACCCTGCACCGCGAGACCCAGGACCACGGGCTGGACAAGGCGCTGGACAACGAACTGATCGCCGCCGCCCTGCCCGCCCTGGAACGGGGCGAGCCGGTGCGTATCGAAAAGACGATCCGCAACGTCAACCGCACCGTCGGCGCCATGCTGTCGGGCGAGGTGGCCCGCCGCTACGGCCACGCCGGCCTTCCGGAGGACACCATCTCGGTGCGCTTCACCGGCACCGGCGGCCAGAGCTTCGGCGCCTTCGCCGCCCGCGGCGTGTCGCTGGAGCTGGTGGGCGATTCCAACGACTACGTCGGCAAGGGGCTGTCCGGTGGACGGGTGGTGGTGCGCCAGCCGCCGCAGGCCAATCGCGAGCCCACCGAGAACATCATCGTCGGCAACACCGTGCTGTACGGCGCGATCGCCGGGGAGGCCTATTTCGAGGGCGTGGCCGGCGAGCGGTTCGCCGTGCGCAATTCCGGCGCCGTGACGGTGGTCGAGGGCGTGGGCGACCACGGCTGCGAATACATGACCGGCGGGGTGGTCTGCGTGCTGGGCGACACCGGGCGCAACTTCGCCGCCGGCATGAGCGGCGGCATCGCCTACGTCTACGACCCGAAGGGCCGGTTCAAGGCGCTGTGCAACATGGCCATGGTGGACGTCGAGCCGATCGGCCCGAGCAAGCCTGTGGACCGTGAGGACGAAGGGCTGGCGAAACCCAGCCAGAAGTCCGTCAGCGTCGAGAACAGCGGCATGGGCGATCCGCTGAACTTCGACGCGGAACGCCTGCGGGTCCTGATCGAGCGGCACCAGCTCTATACCGGCAGCGCCCGCGCGCGGATGCTGCTGGAGGACTGGGACGCCGCGCTGGCCGCCTTCGTCAAGGTGACCCCCAAGGACTACCGCCGCGCCCTCACCGACCTCGCCGCCGAACGCGCCGCCGCCAAGGCGGTCGCGGCCGAATAGCGACCGATGTTTCAACCTGCCCGGCCCGGGTCCGAGGGCGAGCGAACGATACCGGTTCTCCGCTGGAGCCCCCATCGTCTCGCCGCCTTCGGCGCCGATCCACTTCCCCCTGAGGGGGAAGAGAACGGTAGTCGGAGTTCCTTCTCCTCCCCCCTTGGGGGAGGGGGACCGCGAAGCGGTGGAGGGGGCTCCAGCCCGGAACCGGCCGACATAATGTTATTGGAGCCTGCCTGATGGGAAAGCCCACCGGCTTCCTTGAGATCGAACGGCGCGATCGCGCCTACGCCAAGCCGACCGAGCGCGTGAAGCACTTCAAGGAATTCATCGTTCCATTGTCGGACGATGCCTTGAAGGGCCAGGCCTCGCGCTGCATGAACTGTGGCATCCCGTTCTGCCATCAGGGCTGTCCGGTGAACAACCAGATCCCCGACTGGAACGATCTGGTCTACCGCGACCGCTGGCAGACGGCGCTGGAGAACCTGCACTCGACCAACAACTTCCCGGAGTTCACCGGCCGCATCTGTCCCGCCCCGTGCGAGGCCTCGTGCACCCTGAACATCCAGGACACGCCGGTCACCATCAAGTCGATCGAGTGCCAGATCGTCGACCGCGGCTGGGCCGAGGGCTGGATCACGCCGCGCCCGGCCGCCCAGCCCACCGGCCGGCGGGTGGCGGTGGTCGGCTCGGGTCCCTCGGGCCTCGCCTGCGCCCAGCAGCTGGCGCGCGCCGGCCATGCGGTGACGGTGTTCGAGAAGAGCGACCGCATCGGCGGCCTGCTGCGCTACGGCATCCCCGACTTCAAGATGGAGAAGCATCACATCGACCGCCGCGTCGCCCAGATGGAGGCCGAAGGGGTCACCTTCCGGCCGGGCGTGGAGGTCGGCGCCCAGGTGTCGGTGGAGTGGCTGCTGGGCGGCTATGACGCCCTGGTGATGTCCGGCGGGGCCGAATGGCCGCGCGACCTGACGATCCCCGAACGCGGTCTGCACGGCATCCACTATGCGATGGATTTCCTGACCCAGCAGAACAAGCGCAACGCCGGCGACGACGAGGCGCTCGCCGCACCGGCCGGCACGATCAGCGCCACGGGCAAGCATGTGGTGGTGATCGGCGGCGGCGATACCGGGTCGGACTGCATCGGCACGTCCAACCGCCAGGGCGCCCTGTCGGTGATCCAGCTGGAGATCATGCCCGAGCCTCCGGTGCGCGAGAACAAGGCCCTGGTCTGGCCGGACTGGCCGCTGAAGCTGCGCACCTCGTCGTCGCAGGAGGAAGGGGTCGAGCGCGACTTCGCCGTCACCACCCGCGGCGCCATCGAGCGCGACGGCGTGATCGAGGGTCTGGTTTGCGCCCGCGTCGACTGGGCGCCTGGCCCAGACGGCCGCATGACCATGACCGAGGTCCCCGGCAGCGAGTTCACCCTCAAGGCCGATCTGGTGCTGCTGGCGATGGGCTTCGTCGGTCCCCGGCGCGAGGGCCTGGTCGAGCAGGCCGGCGTCGCCCTCGACCCGCGCGGCAACGTGCTGGCCAACACTGACGACTACCGGACCTCGGCGCCGAAGGTGTTCAGCTGCGGCGACATGCGGCGCGGCCAGTCCCTGGTGGTCTGGGCGATCCGCGAGGGCCGCCAGTGCGCCCGGGCCGTGGATGAATACCTGATGGGCGAAAGCCTGCTGCCGCGCTGATCTTCACCGCCCGGTAGTAGCCAGCGCCTGAAATACCCGCGATGATGTGGCTTGGCGTTCGCCGGCCTTGACGGGCGGGGAGCGCCGGGTGCGACGGGGGGTGGTTTGGCGGCCAGTGCAGACGTAGCGTCCAGCGTGCCCGCGCCGGCGCCCGCCGCTGCCGCCCCGCCCGCGTCGGGGCCGGGGCTCGACGCCCTGCGCGCCGCGCACGCCAAGCTGCTGGCCAACAAGCGCATCCAGTTCGACTTCGCGGCGCCCGAGAAGCCCCCGCCGCCGCCCAAGCCGCCGCCGCACTGGCTGCTGGCGCTGCAGCGCTTCATCGCCCACCTGGTGGACTGGGCATTGCCGGCGCTGAAGATCCTGTTCTGGGTCGGCGTGGGGGCCATCGCCCTGCTGCTGGTGTTCCTGATCGTGCGCGAGCTGACCGGCGTGCGCTTCGAGCGCCGCCGCCGCGCCGCCGCGCGCAACAAGCCGGTGGATTGGCGGCCGGACGCGGTCAAGGCCAGGGCCCTGCTGGAGGACGCCGACGCCCTGGCCGCCCAGGGGCGCTACGACGAGGCGGTGCGGGTGATCCTGTTCCGCAGCATCGACGACATCGAAGGGCGCCGGCCCCGGCTGGTGCGCCCGGCGCTCACCGCCCGCGACATCGCCGCGCTGGAGGGCCTGCCGGCCGCCGCCCGTCCCGCCTTCAGCCTGATCGCGCGGGTCGTCGAGGCCAGCTTCTTCGGCGGCCGCCCCGTCGACCGCGCGGGATTCGCCGACTGCCGGCAGGCCTACGAGGCCTTTGCCTTTCCCGAGGTGTGGGCGTGAGCGCGCTGGGCGTCAGGGGCCGGGGCGCGGCCGGCGTCGGCCTGACGGTCGAGCGCGACGCGCCGGTCGTGCAGCGCCTGTTCAACCCGATCACCGCCATCTGGCTGGTGCTGGTGGGGGTGTTCGCCTTTTCCGCCCTGGTGGTGCTGGGAACCTACGAGCGCGACCTGCGCGGCGGCGACGATGGCGGCGCGCACGCCCTGTCCCGCTCGGCGGTAGGCTACGCCGGCATGGCGCAGTTCCTGCGCGATGCGGGCCAGACGGTGGTGATCAGCCGCAACAAGCTCAGCAAGGGACACGCCGAGGGGCTGCTGATCGCCACGCCGCCGCTGGACGGCAAGCTCGCCGACGTCAAGGCGCTCAACTTCGGCGGACCGGTGCTGCTGGTGCTGCCCAAGTGGAACGCTTTCCCGGACTTCCTGCGCCGCGGCTGGGTCGGCGAGGGCAGGCCGATCGACCTGACGCGGCTCGACAAGGCCAGCCTGCTGGGCGGCTATGCCCCCGCACGGCGCCCCGGCGCCTCGCCGGCGACCCTGTTCGCGCGCGGCGACGTGTTCGGCGACAGCCTCAGCTTCCGCACCGGTCCGATCGACCGGCTGCAGGTGTTGCAGACCAAGGACCTGATCCCGGTGCTGCAGGACGAAACCGGGGCCACGGTCCTCGGGCGGGACCCGAAGTCGAACGTCTATGTGCTGTCCGACCCCGACCTGCTGGACAACCACGGCCTGAAGTCGGTGGACAATGCGCTGGCCGGGGCCCGCATCGTCGAGACCCTGAAGGCCGGCGACGGGCCGGTGCTGTTCGACGTGTCGCTGGACGGCTTCGCCCGCGAGCGGAACGTCATGCGGCTGCTGTTCGACCCGCCGTTCCTGGCGGTGACCCTGTGCCTGTTCCTGGCCGCCTGCCTGGCCGGCTTCCAGGCCGCCTGCCGCTTCGGCGCCACGCGCCGCGCCGGCCGGGTGTTCGCCCTGGGCAAGGAAGCCCTGGCCGACAACACCGCCGCCTTGATCCGCCTCACCGGCCGCGAGCACCGCATGGGCCTGCGCTACGCCGAACTGACCCGCAACCTCGCCGCCCGCGCGACAGGCGTTCCGCGCGAACTCACCGGCGACGCCCTGACCCGGTTCCTCGACCGCATGGGCGCCCAGCGCGGCGCCGAGGACCGCCTTTCCGAACTGACCGCCATCATCGGCGGCGCCGCCAATCGCGAGCAGGTCCTGGCCGCAGCCAGGCGCCTGTTCCGCTGGAGACTGGAGATGACGCGTGAACGTCAATGAAGTGAAGGCCCTGGCCGACGGCATGCGCGCCGAGATCGCCAAGGCCGTGGTCGGTCAGTCCGACACCGTCGACCTGATGCTGACGGCCTTGCTGGCCGGCGGCCACGTGCTGCTGGAAGGTCCGCCGGGGACGGCCAAGACCTTCCTGGCCCAGTGCTTCGCCCGCACGCTCGGCCTGGAGTACGGACGCATCCAGTTCACGCCGGACCTGATGCCCGGCGACATCATCGGCGCCAACCTGTTCAACTTCCAGACCTCGGCGTTCAGCCTGACCAAGGGGCCGATCTTCTGCGAGCTGCTGCTGGCGGACGAGATCAACCGCACCCCGCCCAAGACCCAGGCGGCGCTGCTGGAGGCCATGCAGGAGCGCAACGTCACCATCGACGGCAAGTCGCATCCGCTCAGCGCGCGCTTCACCGTCGTGGCCACGCAGAACCCGATCGAGCAGCAGGGCACCTATCCGCTGCCGGAGGCGCAGCTGGACCGGTTCCTGTTCAAGCAGACGCTGAAGTATCCCTCGGCCGACGAGGAGCGCGCCATCGTCGCCGCTCACGGACAGCGCACCGGCAATCCGGACCCGGCCAGCCTGGGCGTGTCGCCGGTGGGCGGGCCCGCCGAGATCGCCGGGGCGGTCGAGGCCGTGGCCGGCATCCGCCTGGCCGAACAGATCGTCGGCTATATCGTCGCCCTGATCCGCGCCACTCGCGAAACGCCGGACCTGGAGACCGGGGCCAGCCCCCGCTCCGGCGCCATGCTGGCCATCGCCGCGCGCGCCCGCGCCGCGCTGGAGGGCCGCGACTATGTGATCCCCGACGACGTCAAGGCGCTGGCGCTGCCGGCCCTTCGCCACCGCGTGATCCCGTCACCCGCGGCCGAGATCGAGGGGCGGCTGGTGGATGACACCCTGACCGGCCTGATCGAGCGGATCGAAGCCCCGCGATGATCTATCCCACCAGCCGGGCGGTCCTGCTGATGGCGGTCGGCGCGCCCGTGGCGCTGCTGATCGGCCTGATCTCGCCCGGCTATTGGGTGGTGGGCGGCGGCTGGGCGGCGCTGATCGTCGGGCTGGTGCTGCTGGACGCCTTCATCGGCCCGGCCCGCGCCCGGGTCGAGCTCACCCTGGACAGCCCGCGCGCCCTGGGCATGGCCGGCGAAGGCGCGCTGAAGGTCAAGGCGGTGTTCGACCGCGGCGCGCCGCGGCGCGCCGAGATCGCGGTGGAGACCAACGAGCGGCTGGTCGCCGCGCCGGACCGGCTGTCGGCGGAGTTCCACGCCGGCGAGGCGGAGGCCTCGACCACGCTCACCCCGCTTCGGCGCGGCGAGGGCGAGATCCAGAACGTCTGGCTGCGCTGGCGCGGTCCGCTCGGCCTGGTCTGGAAACAGGTGCGCGAGGCGCCCGAGCGCAAGATCGCCATCATTCCGAACATCCAGGCGGTGAAGGACGAGGCGATCCGGATGTTCTCGCGCGAGGCCCTGTTCGGTCTCAAGACCCAGCTGGAGACCGGCGACGGCTCGGAGTTCCACGCCCTGCGCGAGCTGGTCGGCGGCATGGACCCGCGCACCATCGACTGGAAGCAGTCGGCCCGGCACACCAAGCTGCTGGCCAAGGAGTTCCGCACCGAGCGCAACCATCCGGTGGTGTTCGCCATCGATAGCGGGCGGCTGATGTGCGACCCGCTGCTGGGCGCGCCGCGCATCGATCGGGCGCTGAACGCGGCGCTGCTGCTGGCCTACGTCAGCCTGCGCCTGGGCGACCGGGCCGGCATATTCGCCTTCGACGCCAAGCCGCGGGTGTTCAGCGGCGTGCTCTCCGGCGTCGGGGCCTTCCCGCTGCTGCAGCGGGTCGCCAGCGCCATCGACTATTCGACGGAAGAGACCAACTTCACCCTGGGCCTGACCCAGCTCGCCGGCGCCCTGGAGCGGCGCTCCCTGGTGGTGATCTTCACCGACTTCGCCGACACCACCAGCGCCGAGCTGATGCTGGAGAACGTGGCGCGGCTGATGCGCAAGCATCTGGTGCTGTTCGTGGTGCTGCGCGACGAGGAGCTGGAGGCGATCGCCCGGCGCGAGCCGGTGGACGCCGACGACGTGTCGCGGGCGGTGACGGCCGAGGCGCTGCTGCGCGAGCGCGAGGTGGTGACGGGACGGCTGCGCCGGCTGGGCGCGCACATCGTCGACGCCCCCGCCGACCGCCTCGGCCCGGCCCTGATCAGCGCCTATCTGGACCTCAAGCGACGGGAGCTGATGTGAGGGACCTGCAGCTCAAGAGCCACCGCTTCCGGGCGGAACGGGAAGGCGACTGGCGTCGCCTGGAAAGCCTGCTGAAGAAGGCCGAGGGCGGGCGCGCGTCGCGCCTGGCCGACGACGAGCTGCTGCAGATTCCGGTGCTGTACCGGGCGGCCACCTCATCCCTGTCGATGGCCCGCGCCACCTCGCTGGACGCCAGCCTGATCGGCTATCTGGAGAGCCTGACCACCCGGGCCTATTTCTTCGTCTACGGACCGCGCACCCGGCTGCTGCAGCGGCTGACCCGGTTCTTCCGCCAGGACTGGCCGGAAGCGGTGAAGGGCCTGTGGCGCGAGACGGCGATCTGCGCGGCGATCTTCCTGGTGGCGGCCTGCGCGGCCTACTTCATGGTGCTGCGCGACAACGGCTGGTACGACACCATGGTCGGCGGCATGGCCCAGGGGCGCGACTTCGCCGCCTCCACCGAGTCGCTGAAGAAGGTGCTGTACGACAACGACAGCAAGCACTTCCTGGGCGCCTTCGCCGTCTTCCTGTTCACCCACAACGCCCAGGTGTCGATCTTCTGCTTCGCCCTGGGCTTCGCCTTCGGCCTGCCCACCGCCCTGCTGATCGCCGAACAGGGGCTGGTGTTCGGGGCCATGCTGGCGCTCTACGCCTCGCGCGGGCTGGGCTGGCAGCTGCTGGGCTGGCTGATGATCCACGGCTCGACCGAGCTGTTCGCGGTGATCCTGGCCGGGGCGGCCGGCTTCCGCATCGGCTGGGCGGTGGCCTTCCCCGGCGAGAAGACCCGCATCGACGCCGCGGCGGCCGCCGGCCGGCAGGCGGGGGTGGTGATGATCGGCGTGGTGGCGATGCTGGTCGTCGCCGGTCTGCTGGAGGGCGTCGGCCGCCAGACGATCCTGATCGACTGGCAGCGCTACACCATCGCCGGCGTGACCCTGACGCTGTGGCTCACCTATTTCTACCTGCCGCGCCGCAGGCGGCTCGCCTGATGGCCGCCCCGTCGCAGACCGCCCCCGCGCCCCGCCGCGGCCTGTTCGGGCGCCCGAGGCGGCCCAGGCCGGCGCCGGTCGACCCGGCCAATCCGCTGGTGCGCGAGTTCGTGACGCCGGAGGGCGTCGACCTTCGCTTGCAGCTGGGCGGCGCGGGCGAGCGGGCGGCGGCCTTTCTGCTGGACGAGGTGATCAGCTTCTTCAGCATCATCCTGCTGTCGTGGCTGTTCGGCCTGATCCTGGAAAGCTTCGGCATCCAGAGGGCGCTGAAGGGCGGCGACCAGGGCGCCGAGTTCGTCTGGGCGGTGCAGCTGCTGGTGCTCTTCCTGCTGCGCAACTTCTACTTCGTGTTCTTCGAGCTGCGGCCCCGGGCGGCGACGCCCGGAAAGATGATGCTGGGCCTGCGGGTCGCTTCGCGCGACGGCGGCCGGCTGACCAGCGAGGCGATCTTCACGCGCAATGCGATGCGCGAGATCGAGGTCTTCATGCCGCTGACCTTCATCCTGATCGGCTGGATCATGTCCCTGGCCGGCGGCGAACAGGTGGACGGCTGGATCATCCTGGCGGGCATCGTCTGGACCGGCATCTTCATGTTCTTCCCGCTGTTCAACCGCGACCGCCTGCGGGTGGGCGACTTCCTGGCCGGCACCTGGGTGGTGAAGGCGCCGCGGCGGGCTCTGGCCATCGACCTGGCGCAGGACGCGCACGAGCGCCTGGTGCGCTTCCCCTTCACCCCCGAGCAGACCGCCGCCTACGGCATCAAGGAGCTGCAGGTGCTGGAGGACGTGCTGCGCCGCCGCGACGCGCGCACCATGGCCGCGGTGGCCGAGCGCATCCGCCGCAAGATCGACTGGCGCCCGTCCGGCGAGAGCGACGCCGACTTCCTGGCCGCCTACTACGCCGCCTTGCGGAACCGGCTGGAGAACCGGCTGCTGTTCGGCCACCGCCGCAAGGACAAGTTCGACAAGGCCTGAGACCTGAGGCCTGAGGCGAGGGGCTCGCGGTGGGCTTGCGGCCTATTCGAATACCGCCGCGACGCCGGCCGCGCCGTCGATCGCCTCGCGGCCGCCCAGGGTCCGGTAGGCCGCCACCTTCAGCAGGGTGTCGAACGACAGCAGCAGGCCGGTGATCGGCAGGAGGGCGAGGTAGGCCAGCGCGCTGAGTCCGCCGATCTTGGTCGCGACCATGATCACCAGCGCGAGCAGCATCAGCAGCACCCCTCCCAGGAACACCATCTGCAGTGCGGCCAGGCCGCGGCGGTGACCCCGGGACAGCTCGGCGCTTCGCCGCAGCGCCGCGCGCAGGCCGGGGTGGTCGCGGGTCGCCAGCGCGGGGCCGGCCAGCGCCCATCGCGCCATCAGCAGAGTCGCGGAGACGCCTCCCACTGTCGCCCCGCTCAGCACCAGCCCGCTCTCGCCCAGGTGCAGCCGCATGGCCTGGTCGGCCACGGTCGCCACGAGCAGGCCGGCCGCCATCGCCAGACCCAGCAGCAGGGTGCAGGCGCCCTGCCAGGCCAGGGTTCCCGCGGCCAGCCGGAGGTTCTGCCGCACCTGGCCGGTCCGGGGCGCCTCGCCCATCGCCGCGCGGGTCACCACCACCTGCAGGACGACGCCGAGCAGCCACTGGCCGCCGAAGATCGCCAGCGGCGCGATGGGAAACGGCAGATCCGTCAGGTGGGACACCTCCAGGCCCACCGCTGCGGCCTCGGGCGCGGCGAACAGGGCGAGGGCCAGGAGCGCGGACGGCAGCGGCCGGCGCCGACCGGCGGCCAGGGCGTCGCGGAAGACCTGCAGGGTCCAGGAGGCGGCGCGTGGGTCCGGACCTGCGTGCTCCTGCGCCACCATCAGGCGAACACCTCCAGCACGCGGGCCTGCCCAACTTCCCCCTCCATGGTGGCGACCTCGCGGTACAGCCGAACCTTGGCGAAGCTCTCGTAGCCGGCGAGCACGCCCAGCAGGGTGAACGCCGCCTCAAGGCTGGCCTGGTCGAACCGCTGGGCGCTGCGCACGCCCAACGCTGCGGCGTGCTCGCTGAGATAGAAGGCTGCGAAGAACAGGCCTGGCCAGGCGCACAGGTAGAGCGCCTGGACGGCGGCGATCTTCAGGCGGTGGCCACGGGTCAGCTCGGCGCTTCGCTGCAGGGCCTCCACCACGCCGAGGTCCTCCACGTGCGCCGCCGCCGTCGCCAGAGCCCATCGTGCCAGCAGGAAGGCGGCCAGCACCCCGCCGGCGATCGCCCCGACCAACGCCGCCCAGCTGCCCGCATCCCCGGTCGGGGCGAGCATGCTCACCGCCACCCCGGCGGCGACGCCCAGGAGTACGGCGGCGAGGCAGACCAGCACCAGGGCCGTCAGGTTGAGGCCCAGGTCGACGCCGAGCCGCCGGGCGATCGTCCAGGCGTCCGCCCGCCAGCGCGCGCGCACCGGCCCCAGGTCGGCCGCGCCCAGCGCCAGCAGCAGCGACTGCATCGCTCCGCCGAGGCCGATCATGGCGGCGAGCATCAGCAAGTTGGATTCCAGGGCGACGCCGCGGACGCTCTCGTCGATCTCGAACATCACGGCCCAGGGACCGGCGAAGGCCCCCGCCGCCATCGGGACGACCGCGAGGCCGCGTCGGGCCGTGTCCATCGCCGCGGCGCTCAGCACCCGAACCATCCGCGCCTTCGGCCTGCCCGCCATGCGCCCCCCGTCGGCGAGACTCGGAATCAGGCCGAGCGGCCGCGTCCTTCTATGGCCCAGATATCCACCAGGGTGTCACCCCGCACGGCATGGTAGGCGTCGTAGAGGTTGACCGTCGGGTCGCAGTGCGGGGCGGCGAAGGTCACCACCTCGCCCAGCGCCGGCGGCGCCACGCCCTTGGGCGGGATCAGCGCGCCGTGCTCGTCGCCCATGAAGCGGTACTGCGAGCCGTCCGGCGCGCCGGAGACCACCGGCGGCGGCCCTGCCTCGGTGGCGAAGGCCTTGAAGCCGGCGTCCACCGTGACCAGCATCGGGTGGTTGGCGCTGATCACCCGGGCGTCCACCAGCAGGCTGGTCTCGAACGCCTGGGCCCCGTCGCCCACCAGGTCGCAGTCGGCATATTGCTTGTCCATGAACACGTAGGAGCCGACCTGCAGTTCGTTGAACACGCCGAGTTCCGCATCGATGGCGTGGGTGCCGGTGCCCCCGCCGGTGATGATCTTCGGCTCCAGACCGTGCTCGGTCAGCAGGGCGATGACGCTCTTCAGGTAGTCCGTGCGCTCGACGATCGCCTCGCGGCGGGCGGCAAAGTCCTCGATGTGCTGCTGCGAGCCGCAGTAGAACTGCAGGCCGGCGAAGCTCAGGCCCGGCGCGGCGTCGATCTGCTGCGCCAGGGCCAGGGCCGCCTCGGGGCTGGCGACGCCGGTGCGGTGGATGCCGGGGTCGAGGTCGACCACCAGGGTCAGGGCCGCGCCGCTGGCCGCCAGGGCCGCCACCGCGTGCGGATGGTCGACCGCCGCCATCAGTCCCTTGGCCCGGCCGGCCAGGGCCGCCAGCCGCGCCACGGCCGGGGCGCCGACCACCGGCGAGGTGATCAGGATGCCGTCGATCCCGGCCTCGGTCAGGGCCTCGGCCTCGCCCAGCTTGGCGCAGCACACGCCCAGGGCGCCGGCGTCGATCTGCCGGCGGGCGATGGCCGCGCTCTTATGGGTCTTGGCGTGGGGGCGCAGCGACAGGCCGCTGGCCTTGGCGAAGGCCGCCATCCTGGCGATGTTGCGCTCCAGGGCGTCGGCGTCGACCACCAGGGCAGGCGTGTTGAGATCGCGGCGCGATCCCTGCCGGCCGATCAGGTGCTGGTGCAGGTCGAAGGCTTGCATGGGAGGTCCTAGAGGCTGAAGGCGAACAGGTCGCGCAGGTGGCCGTTCATGAACTTGGCGGTGGGATCCACGCGCTTGCGCACGGCGCCCCAGCGCTGCGCCATCGGATAGAGGCGCAGCACGTCGTCTGCGGTCATCGTATGGCGCTTGGCCCAGTGCGGGCGTCCGCCGTGGGCGGCGAACACCGCTTCCACCGCCGTGAACGCCTCCTGCCAGGGCATGCGGGCGTACTGGTGGAACGAGATCGACACGCAGTCCCCCGCGTGCATCGGCGACAGCCAGATGTCGTCGCCGGCCACGGTGCGGAACTCGAACGGGAAGATGATCGGATAGCGCCGGTCACGCACCAGCTTGCGCGCTTCCAGCAGGGCGGCGACGCCGTTGGCCGCCGGAATCTCGAACTCCATCTCCTCGAAGCGGATGTCGCGGTCGGAGGGGAAGATCCGCCACGCCGGCGCCTGCCGCGAATGCAGCGAGCGGCCCTGCTGGCGCACCAGCATCCGCTGCAGGGTGGGGGCCATGCGGGGCGAGGCGGCGGCCAGATCGCTGACCGCCTGGAACACCACCCGCGAGCGGTCGGCCTCGTCCGGGTCGTCGCCCTCCTCGACCACGTCCAGGGTCTTGAAGGTGACATGGTCCGTGTACGGGAAGTTCCAGAACTCGCAGTGCCGATGCTGGTCGGCCAGGCTGTCCCACTGGTCCAGCACCTCGGCGATCGGCCGCCGCTGGTTGGTCTCGCGCAGGCGGAAGGCGGGCACGACGTTGAGGCGGATGGCGCTCAGCACGCCGATCATGCCCAGGCTGACACGCGCCGCCTCGAACAGCTCCGGCTCATGATCCTTGTCGCACTCCACCACCTGGCCGTCGGCCAGCACCAGGCGCAGACCCGCCACCTGGGTCGACAGCGAGCCGAACGCGCGGCCGGTGCCGTGCGTCGCGGTGGAGATGGCGCCGGCCATGGCCTGGCGGTTGATGTCGCCCTGGTTGGCCATCGACAAGCCGTGCGCCCACAGCTCCTCGGTGAACCGGGCCACGGTCTTGCCGGCGGGGGTCCAGACGCTCTTGCGGTCCGGCAGCACCTCGATGTCGCCCTGCTGGTCGGCCAGCGAGATCAGCAGGCCGTCGGTCTCGCACAGCGGCATGAAGGAATGGCCGGTCCCCGCCACGCGGACCCTTGATGCGCCGGCCACCAGGGCCGACAGTTCCGCCTCGGTGCGGGGCCGCTCGATCCGCGTGGGACGGGCCTCGACACTGCCGGACCAATTGCTCCATTCGGCCATCTGGATGCGTCCCGGCTTGGTGATAACGATAGTCAAGACTACCATATTCCCGCCTGCCGCCTAGAGCGGAGACGGCTGACAAAGACCCCAGGAAAGGGACCAGGGAAAGCGATGTCGTTCAAGGACTACGCAAGCTTCGACGGCCTGGGCCTGGCCGACCTCGTCCGCCGGCGCGAGGTGACGCCGCTGGAACTGGTCGACGCCGCCATCGAACGGATCGAGCGCCACAACCCGGCGATCAACGCGGTGGTGCACAAGGCCTACGACGAGGCCCGCGCGGCGGCGCAGGGGCCGCTGCCGGAGGGGCCGTTCACCGGCGTGCCGTTCCTGGTCAAGGACCTGCTGATCCAGGTGGCCGGCTGGCCGCGCACCAGCGGCAGCCGCTTCTGCCAGTCGATCGTCGACACCGAGGATTCCGGCCTGATGCGCCGCTATCGCTCAAGCGGGGTGATCCCGCTCGGCAAGACCAACCTGCCGGAGTTCGGCATCACCGGCACCACCGAGCCGGCCCTGTTCGGCCCGTGCCGCAATCCGTGGGACACCTCGCGCAGCGCCGGCGGCTCCTCGGGCGGGTCGGCGGCGGCCGTGGCGGCCGGGATCGTGCCGATGGCGCACGGCGGCGACGGGCGCGGCTCGATCCGGATCCCGGCCTCGATGTGCGGCCTGGTCGGGCTGAAGGTGACGCGCGACCGCAATCCGCACCTGCCGGACGGCTATGACTTCGCCCAGGGCTATGTGGTGGAGCACGTGATGACCCGCAGCGTGCGCGACTGCGCGGCCATGCTCGACGTCACCGGCGTGCCGGAACCCGCCAGTCCGTACGCTCCGCCGGCCAAGGCGCGGCCTTACATGCAGGAGATCGCCACCCCGCCCGGCCGCCTGCGCATCGCCTGGTCCAGCGAGACGGCGAACGGCCGCGACATCGCCCCCGAGATCCGCGCCGCCCTGGAGCGGACCGTCGAGCTGCTGAAGAGCCTCGGGCACGAGCTTGTCGAGCGCGGCCTCGGCGTCGACCAGCGGGCCTTCTACGGCGCCCAGAACGCCTGGTCCGGGGCCAACTACGCCGCCGGCATGCGCCGGCTGATCGAACAGATCGGCCGCGAGCCGGAGGAGCACGAGCTGGAGCCGCTGACCTGGGCGTCGCTGAAGGGCGGGCGGCGGCCCACCGGCGAACAGGTGATGTGGGAGCAGCAGGAGATGCGCATGCTCTCGCGCGGGGTGATGGCCCTGTTCGAGGACTTCGACGTCTACCTGACCCCGGTGATGGGCACGGTCCCGCCGCCGATCGGTTATCTCGACCCGGTGGCCGTCAGCCCCCGCGACATCGGCCGGCGCAACGGCGAGGTGTTCCCCTTCGCCGCCCCGTTCAACATGACCGGCCAGCCGTCGCTGTCCCTGCCGCTGCAGATGTCCGACGCCGGCCTGCCGATCGGCATGATGTTCAGCGGCCGCTATGCCGACGAGGCCACCCTGTTCCGCCTGGCGGCGCAGCTGGAGGCCGAGGCGCCGTGGTCGGCGCGCCACCCGCCGCTCTGGGACTGATCGCGCCGCTCACGCCGCCGCGCCATGCGGCGCGGGGCCGAGGGCGGTCTCGTGCATGTGGCTGGCGGCGCTCTCCGCCGCCGTCACCGCGGTGTCCGCCGCCGCGAGCGCGGCGCGCCAGTCGGTGTTGGACACCGAGGTCGGATCCTTGCGGATCTTGGTCCACAGATCGCCGAGGTCGGTCAGGCTCGAGCGGGCCGACTTGACGGCGGTGTCCAGGCCGGTCTGCGCCGTGGTGATCGCCTGCCGGGCGGTGGTGCGCGCGCCGTCGTCGGCGACGCTGGCCACGTGCTCGCGCGCCGCGACCAGGGCCTTGCGCGCCAGCTGCTGGGCGGCGTCCAGCCGGTCCTGCAGGGCCTTCACCGGTTCGGCGCTATCCATGCCGCCCGAGGCGCGGTTCAGCACCTTGCTCATCTGCGCCTGGCCCCACTCCCAGACCTCCTGGGCGAAGACCGCGCCCAGGAACGAGAACAGCAGCTGCGGGAAGGGCGAGTTGGCGGCCTGGCCGGAGAACACCAGCGACCCGGCCTGGAACGCCAGGAACACCACCATCGCCGCGCCCACGCCCTGGACGATGATCTTGCCGAATTCCGTCGGATTGAGCTTGGGCGTGCTGGAGGCGTGCCCCCCGCCCTGGGCCGCCGCCTGGCGGTCGACCACCAGGTTGTCCTCCGGCTTGCCCATGGTGCGGATCGCCGCCCCCAGCAGGCCGAAGCCCACCAGGCCCATGATCATCAGGATCGGCCGCGAGCCGCGATCCTCCTGCAGCCAGGGATAGACCCGGTCGACCAGGTTCAGCGGCGGATAGGGCGGCGCCTCCCAGTCCTCGTCGCTGGTGGGATCGGCGGCCGCGGCGCTGGCGCAGGCTTCGGGAGTCGCAGGCGCCTTGGCCGAGGCCGGCATGACGGCAGGACTGGCGAGGGGCGGGGCGGGCGTCGGTGTCACGGTCGCCGGCGTGGCCGACCCGGCGCCGGAAGGTGCGGCGCTGACGGCGTTCGCCGTGCCGGGCGGCGCGGTGGTCACGGGGGGCGCCGCAGACGGCGCAAGGGCCGCGGCTGACCGGGCCTGGGCCGCCGTCTGGCTGTCGGCGCAGGCGCGCAGGGCGGAGGCCAGGGCGTCGCGGCTGACGGTGCGCACCGACTGCAGCTCGGTCAGCCGCGCGTCGAGCCGGCTCGGCGGCAGGGTGGCAATCGCCCCGGAGGCGTACTTCACATACTTCAGGTCGACGGAGTCGGCGGCGTAAGCGATCGCCGAGCGGAAGCCGGCCACCGGCTCGCCGGCGTCCTTGGTCTTCAGCATCGCCGCGGTCAGCGCCTCGTCCGGGGCTGCGGGCGGCGGCCTGGAGGTCGGCGCCGCCGTGGCGTCCGCCGGCTGGCTCTGCAGCAGCACCATCGAGCCGATCGCCAGGTAGCCGGACGGCAGGATGATGGCGCTGTAGATCAGCAGCGCCAGCCATTGGCCGTAGGTGATGGCGATGGCGCCCTTGGCGACGCGGGTCGGCGCCGGCGCGTACTGGTTGACGTAGGCCCCGTAGAGGCTGCGCGACAGGATCAGGCACAGCATCATCACCAGCACGAAGATGAACCAGTCCTGGGCCGACGACTGCCAGCCGCCGGACGGGGCCGGGCAATAGGGATCGGCCGCCGGGCTCGCCGAGGCGGCGGCGACGGCCGCGGTGGTCGAGGCCGCCGTGCTGCGCCAGTGGCTGCGCTCCTGGCGGAACGGCCAGTTGCGGGCGATGCAGCGCAGCAGGCTGGCCGCCGGGCGGTCCTGGGTCGCCGCGCCGGACGTCGCACTGGACGGGGCGGCGGACATCGGGGCGCCCGCCTGGGCCGGCGGCGGACGGGCGCCGGCGTCGACCATGATCTGCGGCGTGGTCACCAGCGCCAGGCGGGTGACCACCTCGCCGACGCGGATCAGGTCCTGGATCGCGGGCGGCGAGACGGCGCCGGCCACCAGGATGCTCATCACCACGGCCGAGGTGCGAAAGCCGTAGGCGGTGTGGGTCTCGATGCCGATGACCCGCTTGGCCAGGCCCCACAGCACCAGGGTGGCCAGGCCGGAGGCGCCGGCGATCACCAGCCAGCCGCCCACCACGGCCCAGACCTCGCTGCGCGTACTCTGCGGCTGGCCGATCAGGGTCAGGCCGATCACGCCCAGCACCAGCGACGCCGCCAGCGGGGCCACCGCCCCCACCGTGCGCCAGCCACCCGTCAGCGCCGCCCCCGCGAGGTTGCCGGCCATGTGAGCTCTCCCACCGCTTGCGGTAGTATGCGCCCGGGCCATGCAATTGTTAATGGTTTCAGCGATCGCCGTTCGTCCGGGGCGCGACAGCCGGCAAACCCCAGGCTAGACTTAGGCCAAAAGCACTTTTCAAATCGATCATTGGGGTTAACGCCTTTGCCTGACGCCGCCCATCGCGCCGCCGTGACCCTGCAGGTCAACGGCGAGCGGCACACCCTCGACCTTGACCTGCGCACCACCCTGCTGGACGCCCTGCGTGACCATCTGGCCCTGACCGGGACCAAGAAGGGCTGCGACCACGGCCAGTGCGGCGCGTGCACGGTGCTGGTCGACGGGGTGCGGATCAACGCCTGCCTGTCGCTGGCGGTGATGCATGACGGCGATGCGGTGACCACCATCGAGGGCATCGGCCGGCCGGGCGCCCTGCACCCGCTGCAGACCGCCTTCCTCGACCGCGACGCCTTCCAGTGCGGCTATTGCACGCCCGGCCAGATCTGTTCGGCGGTGGGCATGCTGGCCGAGGCCGCGGCAGGGGCGCCCAGCCAGGCGACCGCGGACCTGAGCGCGCCCGTGACGCTGACCGACGCCGAGATCCGCGAGCGGATGAGCGGCAACCTCTGCCGTTGCTCGGCCTATCCGCAGATCCTGGAGGCGATCCGCGATGTCGTTGGCCGCGAAGGAGCCGCCGCATGAGGCCCTTCACCTACGAACGCGCCAGCGATCCCGCCGCCGCGGCGAAGGCGGCGGCGCAGACGCCCGAAGCCCGCTTCCTGGCCGGGGGCACCAACCTGCTGGACCTGATGAAGCTGGGCATCGAACGCCCCGGCCACCTGATCGACGTCTCGCGCCTGCCGCTGGGCGCCATCGAGGAAACGCCGCAGGGCGGTCTGCGCCTGGGCGCCATGGCGACCAACTCCCAGGTGGCCGCCGACGCCCGCGTGCGGGCGCGCTATCCGGTGCTGGCGCAGGCGATCCTGGCGGGCGCCTCGCCGCAGCTGAGGAACAAGGCCACCACCGCCGGCAACCTGCTGCAGCGCACCCGGTGCCTGTACTTCTACGACCCGGCCAAGCCCTGCAACAAGCGCCAGCCCGGCGCCGGCTGCGGCGCTCTGGAGGGCCTCAACCGCGGCAGCGCGATCCTCGGCCAGAGCGCGCATTGCGTGGCGGCCAATCCGTCGGACATGGCGGTGGCGCTGCAGGTGCTCGAGGCGGTGGTCGAGACGGTCGCCCCGGACGGGTCGACCCGCGCCGTGGCGATCGACGACCTGCATCGCCTGCCCGGCGACACGCCGCACATCGAGACCACCCTGCAGCCCGGCGAACTGGTCACCGCCGTGGTGCTGCCGCCCCCGCCCGAGGGCGGCCAGGTCTATCGCAAGGCCCGCGACCGCGCCTCGTACGCCGGGGGCCTCGCCAGCGTGGCGGTGGCCGGCGGCCGTGTGGCCCTCGGCGCGGTGGCGCTGAAGCCGTGGCGCGCCCGGGCGGCGGAGGCGGCGCTGAGCGCCGGCGCGTCCGCGACCGAGGCGGCCGCGGCGGAGCTGACCCAGGCCCGCGACAACGGCGGCAACGCCTTCAAGATCACCCTGACCCGCCGGCTGATGGCCGCGACGATCACCGACGGGAGCGCCGCCTGATGCCCAGCGTCACCGACTACGCCCTGCCCAACCCGGTCAGCGAGAACCGCGCCGGCGTCATCGGCCGCCCGGTCGACCGCTACGAGGGGCCGCTGAAGGTCAGCGGAACCGCGCCCTATGCCTACGAGGTCCCCACCCCATCGCCGCCGGCCTACGGCTATGTGGTGGGGGCGGAGATCGGCGCCGGGCGGATCGTCGCCATCGACGACGCTGCGGCCCTGGCGTCGCCGGGGGTGAAGCTGGTCTGGCATTGCTTCCGCACGCCCGCCCAGGCCGAGCGCGGGGCCAAGACCTACGCCAGCGCCCAGGCCTCCGCCGAGCCGGTGTTCGACAGCGACCAGGTGCTGTTCTGGGGCCAGCCGGTGGCTTTCGTCTGCGCCGACACCCCGGAGAACGCCCGCGAGGCCGCGGCCCTGCTGGCGATCCGCTACGAGGCGGCGCCCGCCGACTTCGACTTCGACCCCCTGCGCGCGGAGCTGCCGCGCGGCGAGGAGGACGCCCGCACCGGCGACTTCGAAGGGGCTTTCGCCGCCGCGCCGGTGCAGGTGGACGCGCTGTTCACCACCCCGATCCAGAACCACTGCCAGATGGAGCCGTGCGCCACGACGGCCTGGTTCGAGGGCGACACCCTGGTCGCGCACACCTCCAACCAGTCGATCAAGCGCCCGCAGCACCTGCTGGCCGAGACGCTGCAGATCCACCGCGACAAGGTGCATCTGATGTCGCGCTACGTCGGCGGCGGCTTCGGCGGCAAGGGGCCCAGCTACGAGGACCTGACGCTCGCGGCCCTGGCCGCGCGGGACCTGGCCCAGCCGGTGAAGGTGGCCTTCACCCGCCAGCAGATGTTCCACGCCTCGATCCATCGGCCGGCCACCGTGCAGCGTGTGCGGCTGGGGGCGACGGCCGACGGCCGGCTGACCGCCTTTGCCCTGGAGGCCGCCACGCACTGCGCGCGGCACGACGCCTTCGTCGAACACGCGGCCTCGTTCTCGCGCGCCCTCTATGCCGCGCCGAACCGGCTGACCGGCCACCGCGTGGTCAAGCTCGACATCCCGGTGGCCGGCGCCATGCGCGCGCCGGGCGAGGCGGTGGGCATGCTGTCGCTGGAAGGGGCGATGGACGAGCTGGCCGAGCGGCTGGACCTCGACCCGATCGAGCTGCGCCGGCGCAACGAGCCGGCCGCCCACCCGGAGACAGGCGCCCCGTTCTCGGCCCGCCAGCTGGTGGAGTGCATGACCGACGGCGCCCTGCGGTTCGGCTGGTCGCGGCGCAAGCCACGCCCACGCCTGACCAGGGACGGCGAATGGTGGGTCGGCATGGGCATGGCGGCCGCCATCCGCGGCAACTTCCTGCTGCCGGCCAAGGCGGCGATCAGCGTGATGGCCGACGGCACCGTCATCATCCGCCAGGGCATGACCGACATCGGCACCGGCACCTATACCATCCTGGCGCAGATCACCGCCGAGACCATGGGCGTGCCGGTCGAGCAGGTGGTGGTGGAGATCGGCGATTCCGGCTTCGCGCCGGCGCCGGGCTCCGGCGGCCAGTTCGGCGCCGCCAGCGCCGGCTCCGCGGCGCTGGCCACCGGCATGCTGCTGCGCAAGACCCTGGCCGAGATGGCCGTGGCCGATCCGGGCTCGCCGCTGCACGGCGCGCCGGTCGCCAGCGTCGACTTCCGCGACGGCCTGATCACCGCCGAGAACCGCTCGGAGACCCTGGCCGCGCTGGTGGCCCGGCTGGCGCCGGCCGGGGTGACGGTGGAGGGCGCCTCGAGCCCCGCCCCCGACGCGCGCAACTTCGCCCAGCACGCCTACGGCGCCACCTTCGTCGAGGTGGCGGTGTCGGACGTCACCGGCGAGGTGCGCATCCGCCGCATGCTGGGCGCCTTCGCCTGCGGCCGCATCCTCAACGCCAAGACCGCCCGCAGCCAGATCACCGGCGGCATGATCTGGGGCGTGGGCACGGCGCTGCACGAGGTCAACAAGGTCGACACCCGCTACGGCTCGTTCATCGGCCAGGACCTGGGCGGCTACCTGATCCCGGCGCACGCCGACATCGTCGACATCGACGCCTATTTCCTGCCGGAGGTGGACGACAAGGCCAACCCGCTGGGGATCAAGGGCGTGGGCGAGGTCGGCATCTGCGGCGTCGGCGCGGCGGTGGCCAATGCGGTCTACAACGCCTGTGGCGTGCGCCTGCGCGACTATCCGCTGACGCCGGACAAGCTGCTGGCGGGGCTGGACGCCTTCTAGCTGGCCGGCGGTGGGCCGAATTCCATGATCTGGCGGATCTCGGTGACGCCGTCGCCGGCAATGCCGAGGAATTCCTTGCACATCTCGATCACCGCCTCGCGCGACGGGGCGTTGAGGAAGGCGTAGCCGCTGGCGCGGTCGGGCTCGTCGGAGACGGTGTACTGGCCGTTCTTCAGCCGCACCCGCGCGCCCAGCTCGCGCACGCCGAGCGGCTCGGTGCCGATCAGCTTGCCGTTCTTCAGGCTCTCGTCGACGTAGCGGCCCATGGTCGCCATGTGCTCCGGATCGGGCATGGCCCCTTCCTCGCGGCCCTCGCCCCGATAGATCACCAGATAGCGCATGCGTCGTCTCCCTGTGGCCGGGCGACCCTGCGGCCGCTCATGGCCGAAGGACGCGCGGCGCGGTCGCCGGCCGACAGCCATCCGCCGATTTTCCGCTCAGGGCCTGTTCGACGCCGCGCCCGTCTTCATCGCGCCAACCTTCACTTCGCCTACCACCACCGTGCCGCTCTCGCCGGGTTTCAGCTCCACCTCGGTGGTCTCTTCCCGCTCGTTTGGCCGCCCGTAGTCGCGGAACACATGGGCGCGCACCACGATGGCGCCGTTGGGGTTCAGGCGGTCGGTGGCGAAGGTGTTGACCCGGATGACATAGGTCCCGTCGGGCGCCCGGCGCAGCAGGTACTCCTCGGGGCCGTAGCCTCTGCGCATGTCGTAGGACAGCCGCCCGCCGATGGCGGTGTGCGGATTGCTGTAGATCGCCCGCTCGCCGCTGGGCTCGTCGACCCACAGATCCATGTCGGTGGCGTCGACGAACCACTCCAGGGTCACCCGCAGATCGACGTCCAGCCGGGCGCGCAGGCGACGGTCCAGCGGGATGTCGCGCACGCCCAGCGCCTCCAGACGGCCGGCGATGCGGTTGGCCTCCATCAGCGGGATCAGTTCGAAGCCGTCGTAGTCGGCGTCCCAGGCGCGGGTGATCACCGTGTTCAGCAGGTCCAGGGCGCGCAGATCGTCGGCCCGCTGGGCGGCCGCCGGCTCGCCGTGCTCGGCGCGGGCGGCCAGGGCCAGAGCCAGGCTGCGGCGCGGCTGTGGCCGGTCGGGCTCGAGCGCCAGCACCTTTTCGTACATCCACAGGGCCCGGTCGGTTTCGCCGTAGCGCATCATCCGGTCGGCGACGATCATCAGGGTGGCGTCGTCGGCGGCGTCGAGCTCAAGGGCGCTGCGCGCCATCGAGGCCGCGGCCTGAGGTTGGCCCTGGCGATACAGCAGCTCGGCGACGTCGAGATAGAAGGCCGGCGACTGGCCGTAGCGGGCCTGCTGCTCGTCGAACACGCGCCAGAAGTCGCCGGCAGGGGCCGCCTTCAGCGCGCGCAGATAGTGGCGATCCGGATCCCACGGCTGCACGGCGATCTGGATGCCGCCGTCGGACGAGGACGCCTCGGCCGGAGTCGACTCCGGCGCAGACGCCTGGCGAGACTCCTCGGCCTGCGGCGCGCCGGCGCTGACGGCCGCGGGCGCGTTCCGGGGGGCCGGCGCCCGCCGCGCAGCGGTGACGACCAGGGAGTCGGCGGCGTTTGTGGAGGGCTCGGCGCGAGCGTAGCCGCTGGCGCGCGGCGCGGCGGGCTGCTGGACGGGCGGAGCCGACGCCGACATCGCCGGCGGGGGTGGCGGCGAGGGTGGCGGCGGCGGCCTCGGCATCTCGACGGCCAGCGCCGCGGCCGGCGGCGCGATGGCATGACCCCGTCGCGGGGTCGGGGCGAGTTTGCGCTCGCCGTGCGGCGCCGCCCACCAGGCCTTCTCCGCCTCCCAGGCGCGGATCACCTCATCCAGGCGCGCGGACTGCTTGTCGGCCTCGGCCGCCGCATGCTGCGCGAGCCTCCGCGCATAGCCGTCCTGGATGTCCTTGCCCGCCGCCTCCGGCGGCGTGATCCCGGCGTCGACATAGTCCTGCAGGGTCTCCAGCACCACGAAGGCCGCGCCGGCGCCGGCGACGCCGTAGCGACGGGCCATGGCCAGCGCCTGGTCCTGGTCGGGACGGTCGGTGGCGGTGACCTCGGCGATGCGCTCGGCGGCCCACAGCGCGCCGGGACCGTCGTGTGGCTGGGCGGTCAGGCCGTCGAGGTCGAACTCCTGGCGACTGCCGTCGGCCAGCAGCACCTGGACCTTGCGCACGCCAAGGGCGCGGCCGACGAGGCGGAAGCGGTCCGGCCCGGTGGGCAGGCTCGTGAAGTCCAGCGCCTGGCCGTCGCCGTTCACGCCCACCACCCGCGGACCGGGCGCCGTGAGGCGGCGCAGGGCTGCGTCCACGCCGAGCGTGGCCAGATCGAGGTGCTCGGCGCCGGACTTGCGCGCCAGGACGCCCAGGAAGCCGTGATCGGCGTCGGCGGCGGTGGAGATGGTGAACAGCGGGCACGCGGCCCGCTCGGCGCGGTAGGGGTCGACGGTGATGCGGCCGTCGGAGAACAGCAGGCAGGCGTCAGCGCGGCCGCCGGCGGCGTCCAGCACGCCGGTCAGCGCGGTGGCGCCGCGATAGGTCTGGCCGCGCAGAGCGGCGGCCAGATCGGCGCTTAAGGTCGGCCCGCGGAACCGGGCGACGGACGGGGCGTCGTCGGCGAAGCTCACCAGCTCGACGGCGTCCGGGCGGACGGCCGCGACATAGGCCGCGACCAGCGCCTGTTCCCGGACCAGATCGTCCTGGCGGCGCGACACCGATCGGTCCCAGTAGATCCGCACCAGGCCGCCCTGGCGGGTCGGCGGGGCGGCGGACGCGCGGGCGTCGATCTCGAAGAAGCCGTCGCCGTCGCGGTGGCGGGTGAGGGTCACCGGATCGGCGGCGGGCGCCTGGCGGACGACCAGGGCCCCGTGCAGCGGCATGTGCTCGGCGTGCGCCACGGCCACCGGGCCCTCTGGGCCGTCCCGCCACTTCAGCTCCAGGCCGTCAGGGCCCTCCACCTCGGGCCGCGGACCGTCCAAGCTCTTGACCGTGAGGGTCGCCGCGCCGACGGGATCGAGCGTCGCCAGGGGCAGGACCAACTGTCCATCGTCGGGGATCGGGGCGACGAAGGTCAGCCGCACGGTGCGCCCGCGGCCCGGCCAGATCGGAAACACGTGCGTGCGGAAGGCATTGTCGCGGGTGACTTCCGCCACGCCCGGATCGACACCCCGGCGCACCCGGCGCTGGTAGGCGAGCGTCGCCTGCCGCTGCCCGGCCAGCACGCCCTCGACCAGCGCCCCGTTGATGTCCAGGGCGTAGCCGGTGACCACTGCGCCGGGCGGCAGGTCCAGGGTGAAGTCGCCCTCCACCGCCGCGTTGGTGGGATTGTCGAAATGCGCCAGCACCGTGGTGCGCGCCACCCCGCCGGCGATCTCCACCGTGACGTCCATCTGGCCGAGGGTCAGGGCGTGCGTCGGTTCGGCTCCATTGGGGCCGAAGTAGTTGCGCGACACCAGTTCGGGATTGAGCGTCACCGACGCCGCGTGTCCCGCGCCGGCCCACCCGGCCGCCAACAGCATCGCCGAGGCCAGCAGCCCGGCGCGCAGGCTCCGCGCAGTCTTCGCCATGGTCCGTCCCTCTCCTGGTCTGCAGAGGGATACGGAAGGCGGCGGCGGACGGGGTTGCGCGGCTGCGCAGATTTTTCGGTGACCGGCCCTGCGACCTAAGGAGTCAGCTTCACCTTCACCACCGCGCTCAGCCCCGAGCGCAGTCGCTCCAGCCCGGGCTGGCCGGGGTCCAGGGCGATGCGCACCGGCACGCGCTGGACGATCTTGGTGAAGTTGCCGGCGCCCGGTTCGAACGGCAGCAGGGCGAATTCCGAACCCGTGCCGGGCGCGAGGCTGGCCACATGCGCCCTGAACACCCGCCCGGGCAGGGCGTCGACCCGCACCTCGGCGGCCTGACCCGGCAGCATGCGCCCGGTCTGGGTCTCCTTGAAGTTGGCGGTGACATAGAGGGTCTGCGGCCGTACCAGGGTCATCAGCGTCACGCCGGGCTGCACCAGGGCGCCGACGGCGGCCTGCAGGTCGCCGACCACCCCGTCCAGCGGCGCGGTCACGGTGGTGTTCGCCTTCTCGGCCCTGGCCGCGTCCAGGCCGTTGCGCGCGCGGAATTCCGCGGCCCGGGCCTGGGCCAGGGCGGCCTCGACCTCGGCCCGGCTGTGCGCCCCGATCAGGGCCTGACCGCGCGCGGTCTCGAACGCCTGGCGCAGGGCCGGATCGGCGGCGCCCTTGGGACCGGCGAGGGTCTGAGCCGCCTGCACCTGCTGCTTGGCGAGGCTCTCCTCGGCGTCCAGCCGCGACAGGCCGGCCTTCGCCTGGGCGATGGCCGCCTGGGCCGCCATCAGGTCGCCCTGCGCGGCGGTGAGCTTCAGGTCGTATTCGGTCGGGTCGATGCGCACCAGCGCCTGACCGGCCTTCACCGGCTGGTTGTCGGTCACCAGCACCGCCGCCACCGCGCCGCGCACCTTGGGCGAGATGACCGTCTTGTCGGCCCGCACATAGGCGTCGTCGGTGGCCACCGAGTCGCGCTGTCCGTTGATCCACAGCACCCCGGCGCCGGCGGCCACGACGGCGATCGCCGCCACGATCAGCGCGCGCCTGACCCCGGGCGTCAGGCCCCCCGTCCGGGCCCCGCCAGCGGCTCCCCCCATCGCCTCAAACCCCTAGAGCATGTCAGGCGAAAGTGGATCCGGTTTCGCCGCCCGGACATGCTCTAAATGTTTGAAGTAGAGCCCTTCTCAACGGGTCAGATCTGACCCTGAAGGGCTCTAGCGGCAAAGCATTTCGCATGCTCCGGCGATCAGATAGCATCGTTCGCATGGTCGCAAGCGCCGCCGCAT
Source organism: Caulobacter sp. KR2-114 (assembly GCF_049446115.1). Lineage (NCBI taxonomy): Bacteria > Pseudomonadati > Pseudomonadota > Alphaproteobacteria > Caulobacterales > Caulobacteraceae > Caulobacter > Caulobacter sp. KR2-114. The sequence goes on along the minus strand of NZ_JBMSEC010000004.1, from coordinate 38,234 downwards.
CCTCAGGCCGGGAAGTCGGCGTCGTCGCCGGCGCGGGGCTCAGCGAGCGCCGCAGGATGGCGATCTTCTTCGTCATGGCGGTGGGCCAGTTCATGGCCCTGCTCGACATCCAGATCGTCGCCTCGTCGATGAACGCGATCCAGGCCGGCCTGTCGGCCGCCGCCGACGAGATCGACTGGCTGCAGACCGCCTATCTGATGGCCGAGATCGTGATGATCCCGCTGTCGGCCTACCTCGCCCAGGCCCTGTCCACCCGCTGGATGTTCGTCGCCTCGGCCGGCCTGTTCACCGTGGCCAGCCTGATGTGCGGCCTGGCCTGGGACCTGCAGTCGATGCTGCTGTTCCGCGTGGTGCAGGGCTTCGTCGGCGGGGCGATGATTCCGCTGGTGTTCGCCACCGGCTTCTCGTTCTTCGACGGGCCGCGACGGGCGATGGTCACCAGCGTGCTGGGGGTGATCTCCACCCTGTCGCCGGCGCTGGGCCCGGCGGTGGGCGGCTGGATCACCGACACCGAGAGCTGGCGCTGGCTGTTCCTGATCAACGTCGTCCCGGGCGCCCTGGTGACGGCCGGCCTGGTCTGGCTGGGACCGTTCGATCGCGCCCAGCCGTCGCTGTTGCCGCGGATCGACTGGGTGCACGCCGCCAGCCTGGCGGTGTTCCTGGGCGGGCTGCAGTACGTGCTGGAAGAGGGGCCGCGGCATCAGTGGTTCGCCGACGCGACCATCGCCAGCGTCGCCTGGATCGCCGCCGTCGGCGCGGTGGTGTTCTTCGAGCGCTGCTTCTTCTCGCACTCGCCCGTCGTCAGCCTGGCGCCCTTCCGGCGAAAAGGCTTCTGGGCGGCGGGGGTGCTCAGCTTCGTCACCGGCGTCGGCCTCTACACCATCACCTATCTGACGCCGGTGTTCCTGGCCCGGGTGCGCGACTTCCCCAGCCACAGCATCGGTCTGACCACGTTCGTCGCGGGCGTGTTCATGACCGCCTCGGCGCCCGTGGCGGCCTGGACGGCGACGAAGATCGACATGCGCATCTGCATGGCGATCGGCCTGGTGCTGTACGCCCTGAGCTTCTGGATGATCTCGGCGGTGGGCAGCGACTGGGGCTTCTGGCAGCTGTTCTGGATCCAGGCCGTGCGCGGGGCCGGGGTGCTGTTCTGCATGGTGCCGAGCGTCTCGATGGCGCTGAACAACCTGCCGGACGCCGAGCTGAAGCCGGCCTCCGGGCTGATCAACCTGATGCGCAATCTCGGCGGCGCCCTGGGCATCGCCCTGGTGAACACCGGCCTGCAACGCTATTTCGCCTGGCACGTCCAGCAGCTGGCTCAGAGTCTGGGCCGGGCGCCGCAGGACGCCATGGCCGCCGTCGCCGGCCTGGCCCAGCGTCTGGCGATCGACATGCCCAGTCCGGACCAGGCGCCGATGGCCGCCCGCGCGGCGATCGGCCAGATGGTGGCGCGCGAGGCCCTGACCGGGGCCTTCCAGGACGTCTTCCGCCTGTGCGCCTGGGTGTTCATCGCCGCCCTGGCGGCGGTGCCGTTCTGCCGTGGCGGGTCGATGATGCCCGACGAGACCCAGCATCATCATTGAGGTATTCTCTTCCCCCTCTGGGGGAAGTCCCGGCGAAGCCGGGGAAGGGGGCTCCAGAAGGCGCGGGCTTCCGCGCTAGGCTGGAGCCCCCATCCCCCCTCCGGGGGGACTTCCCCCAAGGGGGGAAGAGAGGGTTGGGGAAGGACGCATGGACGAGACCCTCAGCTGGGTCCGCGGGGCCGACGAGCCGCCGCTGCTGGAGCACACCATCGGCGAGGCGCTGGAGCGCGCCGCGGCGGCCTGGGGCGAGGCGACGGCGCTGATCAGCGCGCACCAGGGCGTGCGCCTGAGCTGGCGCGACCTGCTGGCGCGGGCGGACGATCTCGCCGCCGGCCTGCTGGCGCTCGGCCTGTCGCCGGGCGACCGGATCGGGATCTGGTCGCCAAACTGCGCCGAGTGGGCCCTGACGCAGTTCGCCGCGGCCCGCGCCGGCCTGGTGCTGGTCACCATCAACCCGGCCTATCGCCTGGCCGAGGTGGAATACACGCTGAACAAGGTGGGCGTGCGCGCCCTGGTCTGCGCCGAGCGGTTCAAGACCTCGGACTATGCCGGCATGATCGAGGCCCTGGCCCCCGAACTGGCCGTCTCGCCGCCGGGGCGACTGCAGGCCGCCCGCCTGCCGGCCCTGGTGGCGGCGATCAAGATCGGTGGCGGCCCGCGCGCCGGCTGGCTGGACTTCGCGGCCGTCGCGGCGCCGGCCGCGCCCGCGGCGCTGGACCGGGTCGCGGCGATCGGCCGGACTCTGAAGGCCGCCGATCCGATCAACATCCAGTTCACCAGCGGCACCACCGGCTCGCCCAAGGGTGCGACGCTGAGCCATCGCAACATCCTCAACAACGGCTTCTTCGTCGGCCGCGCCATCGGCCTTCGGGCCGGTGACCGGCTGTGCATCCCCGTGCCGCTGTACCATTGCTTCGGCATGGTGATGGGCAACCTCGGCTGCCTGACGCATGGGGCGGCCATGGTCTACCCGTCCGAGGCGTTCGACGCCGAGCGGGTGCTGGCGGCGGTGGAGGCCGAACGCTGCACCGGCCTCTATGGTGTGCCGACGATGTTCATCGCCGTGCTGGGCAGCGCCGACCTCGAACGGCGCGACCTGTCCTCGCTGCGCACCGGCTGCATGGCCGGCTCGCCTTGCCCGGTGGAGGTGATGAAGCAGGTCATCGGGCGCCTGGGCATGACCGACGTGACCATCGCCTACGGCATGACCGAGACCAGCCCGGTCAGCTTCCAGACCGGCCCCGACGACCCGCTGGAGCGGCGCGTCTCGACCATCGGCAAGGTGCAGCCGCATCTGGAGGTGAAGATTGTCGGCGAGGATGGGACGGTGACCCCGCGCGGCGCCCCGGGCGAGATCTGCACCCGCGGCTATTCGGTGATGCTGGGCTACTGGGACGATCCGCAGCGCACGGCCGAAGCGGTGGACGCCGACGGCTGGATGCACACCGGCGACATCGGCGTGATCGACGCCGAGGGCTACGGCAACGTGGTCGGGCGGATCAAGGACATGGTGATCCGCGGCGGCGAGAACCTCTATCCGCGCGAGATCGAGGAGTTCCTCTATCGCCATCCCAAGATCGCCGACGTGCAGGTGGTGGGCGTGCCCGACGACCGCTACGGCGAGGAACTGTGCGCCTGGGTTCGCCTGCAGCCCGGCGAAAGCGCCGACGAGGCGGAGATCAAGGCCTTCTGCCGCGGCCAGATCGCCCACCACAAGATCCCGCGCTACGTCCGCTTCGTCGACGACTTCCCGATGACCGTCACCGGCAAGGTGCAGAAGTTCCTGATCCGCCAGGCGATGATCGACGAACTGGGGCTGAGCGAGCGGGCGACGGCTTAGCTTTGCTCTGTCATCCCGGAATCCGCGCAGCGGATATCCGGGACCGCGGCCGGCGCCGGCGCACGCTAAGGCCGCCCTCCGTCAGCGCTTCCGGCGGTCCCGGATATGGGCTGACGCCCATTCCGGGATGACAGTGGGAAGGGAGAGAACGCCGGCCGCTCAAGCCCCCGCCAGCCGCGCCAGGCCGCCGGGCCTGCCGGCGAACACGTTCAGGTCCACCGGGCCCAGCACGCCCTTCACCTTGCCGCGGTTGTGGTACTGCCAGAACACCCACGGCCGCCGGTCGTCCGGCTGCATGGCGATCGAGCGACGCCATACGGGGCGGTCGGGCAGGGCGACGGCGTAGATCTGCTGGAACTCCGGGGTCATGTACAGGATCGCCCGCTTGCCCTCGCGCGCCTCCACCGGACGCAGGAAGGCGGCCAGCTGCTGGCGCAGCGCATCGGGTCCGGGACGGGTCTGGCAGTTGCCGCCGAACTCCAGGTCGACCACCGGCGGCAGCGCGTCCGCGGCGTGGGGCACCGTGGCCAGGAAGTTCGCCGCCTGGGCCGCGCCGGAGCGGCAGAAGGTGAAATAGTGGTAGGCCCCGACCCGCAGCCCGGCCGCCCGCGCGGCCTTCCAGTTGTCGGCGAACGCCTCGTCGCGGTTGTCCGCCCCTTCGCTGGCCTTGAGGTAGGCGAAGCTGACGTCGTCGGTGGCCACGGCGCGCCAGTCGATGGCGCCCTGATGGTGCGAGACGTCGATGCCGCGCACGGGATAGCGATGCCGGTCCGGCCGGAACGAACCGAACCACCAGGCCCCGGCGGCCAGGGCGCCGAGCACGCCCAGCGCCAGCGCCCCCGTCATCCATCGCGACCGTTTCCTGCGCGCCATGCCCGCTCCCGACCCGGCGGCAAGGCTAGCACGCCGATCGGATCGCCGGCGCCGGACAAGACCGGACTTTTCGGCGCCACGCCCCGCGTGCCGTCGCGTCGGCTTTGACCTCGATCAATGTCGCGCCTTGGCCGTTCGCTTCCGCTGGCGGGCAAGAGGAGCCCCCATGACCATCCCCACAGACGTCGCCAACACCATCATCGACCCCAAGGCGTACGCCGACGGCCGCCGTATCGACGAGGCCTTCTCCTGGCTGCGGCGCGAGGCGCCGCTCGACGTGGCCGAGGTGGAGGGCTTCTATCCGTTCTGGGTGGTCACCCGGCAGGCCGACATCCTGGAGGTCGAGCGGCAGAACGAGCTGTTCCACAACGGCGATCGGCCGACCACGCTCACCAATATCGAGGGCGAGAAGAAGGTGCGCGAGATGATGGGCGGCTCGCCGCACCTGGTCCGCTCGCTGGTGCAGATGGACAACCCCGACCACCACGCCTACCGCCGGCTGACCCAGGCCTGGTTCATGCCGCAGAACCTGCGCCAGCTGGAGGCGCGCATCCGCGAGATCGCCCGCAGCTTCGTCGACCGCATGGCCGCGCACGGCGGGCGCTGCGACTTCGCCCGCGACGTCGCCTTCCTCTATCCGCTGCACGTGGTGATGGAGGTGCTGGGGGTGCCGGAGATCGACGAGCCCCGCATGCTCAAGCTGACCCAGGAGCTGTTCGGTAGCGCCGACCCGGAGCTCAACCGCACCGGCGAGGCGATCGCCGACATCGATCAGGGCATCGCCGCGATCCAGGAAACGGTCATGGACTTCATGACCTATTTCAACGCCATGACCGAGGACCGGCGGCGCCAGCCGAGGAACGACCTGGCCAGCGTGATCGCCAATGGCCAGGTGGACGGCCAGCCGCTCGGCCACCTGGAGGCGATGAGCTACTACATCATCGCCGCCACCGCCGGCCACGACACCACCTCCAACACCACCGCCGGCGCACTCTGGGCCCTGGCCGAGCGGCCGGAGGTGTTCCGGGCGCTGAAGGATGACCTGTCGCAGATCCCAGGGCTGATCGAGGAGTCTATCCGCTGGGTCACCCCGGTGAAACACTTCATGCGCTCGGCCACCGCGGATGCCGAGCTGGGCGGGCGCAAGATCGCCAAGGGCGACTGGTTGTTCCTCAGCTATCCGTCCGGCAACCGCGACGAGGCGGTGTACGCCGACCCCTTCGAATTCGACATCGCCCGTTCGCCGAACAAGCACGTGGCGTTCGGCTACGGCGCGCACATCTGCCTGGGCCAGCACCTGGCGCGGATGGAGATGCGCATCCTGTGGGAGGAGCTGCTGCCGCGGCTGGAGTCGGTGGAACTGGACGGCACGCCGGCGAACATGACCGCCAACTTCGTCTGCGGCCCGAAGACCGTGCCGGTGCGCTTCAAGATGCACTGAGCCCGCGCTGGCGCCCCCGGCGTCACCATTGAGCCCGCCCTCTATTCGCGCTAGGCGGCGGCCATCGCGAAGAGGAGGACCCCATGGGCGTCTTGGAAGGCAAGGTGGTGCTGGTGACCGGCGCCGCGGGCGGCATCGGCAAGGAGTGCGCCCTGCTGGCGGCGCGCGAAGGCGCCAAGGTGGTGGTCAACGACCTGGGCGGCTCGGTGGCGGGCGGCGACGAGGGCTCCGCCGGTCCGGCCGAGGCCACGGCCGCGGAAATCCGCGCCGCCGGCGGCCAGGCGGTCTCGAACTCCGAGAGCGTCACCGACATCGAGGCCGTCAGGCACATGGTGCAGCAGGCGCTGGACGAGTTCGGCGGCCTGCACGCGGTGATCAATCCCGCCGGCATCCTGCGCGACGGCATGTTCCACAAGATGAGCGACGCCGACTGGGATGCGGTGATCGCGGTGCACCTGCGCGGCGCCTACAACGTCTCGCGCGCCACCATAGAGCATTTCCGGGGTCAGGAAGAGGGCTCCTACGTCCACTTCACCTCGACCTCGGGTCTGATCGGCAACATCGGCCAGGCCAACTACGCCGCCGCCAAGCTGGGGGTGATGGGCCTGTCCCGCATCCTGGCCATGGAGGGGGCGATGAAGAACGTCCGCTCCAACATCATCGCCCCGTTCGCCTGGACGCGGATGATCGCCACCATCCCGGTGAAGGACGAGGCCTCCGCCGAGCGGGTGGGCCGCATGCAGCGCTCGATGCGCGCCGACCAGGTGGCGCAGCTGGCCGTGGCGCTGGCCAGCCCGGAGTCCAAGGACGTCTCCAGCCAGATCTTCGGCGTGCGCGGCAACGAGGTGGTGCTGTTCGACCAGCCGCGCCCGGTGCGCTCGATGGCCAACACCGAGGGCTGGAGCCCCCGCAGCCTGATCGATGTGGCCCTGCCGGCGATGAAGAACGACTTCACCAGCCTGGGCGCCTCGGCGACCGTGTTCCCCTACGATCCGATCTGACCATGCAAGGTGAAGCGCTGTCTCCCCTCCCCCTCGCGGGGAGGGGCCGGGGGTGGGGGCGTCAGCGCTGGCTTCTGCCGATGTCGGCGCGACACCCCCACCCCCTGCCCCCTCCCCGCAAGGGGGAGGGGAATTGAGCGCCGTGCTGCTCGAGGCGTTCCGGCCCGGCCGCAGGATCTACGTCCAGGGCGGGGCGGGCGAGCCGCTGGCCCTGCGTGCGCTGCTGGCGGCGCATCCCGAAGCCCTGGCCGACGTCACCCTGGCGGGCTGCTTCCTGCCGGGGATGAACGACTTCGACTATGCGGCGCTGAACGACCGCGTGCAGGTGTCGTGCTTCATGCTGCCGCCCGCGTTCCGGGGCGCGTTCGAGGCCGGCCGGGTGACGGTGACGCCGATGGCCTATTCGCAGATCGCGGTGGCGATGCGCGACGGCCCGGCGCCGGACCTGGCCATCCTGCAGGTCACGCCGCCGGACGCGGACGGAAACTGCAGCTTCGGTCCTTGCGCCGACTTCGCGCCGCTGGTCTGGCCGCGGGCCAGCAAGGTGGCGGCCTTCATCAATCCCCGCCTGCCGCGGGCCCGGCGCGGGCCGACCATCCCGGTCGCGAAGATCGACATCCGCATCGACGCCGACGGACCGTTCATCACCGCCGTCGAGGCGCCCCCGGCCGCCGACCAGCAGGCGATCGCCGCGCGGATCGCCGGCCTGGTCCCCGACGGCGCGGCGATCCAGACCGGCATCGGCGGCGCGCCCGCCGCGGCGGTGGGCCGGCTGACGGACCGGCGCGGCCTGGTGGTGCGTTCCGGCATGGTCACCGAGGGCTACCGCCGCCTCGCCGATGCGGGCGCCCTCGCCGACGCCGGGCATATCACCGGCCTGGTGCTGGGATCGCCCGGCTTCATGGCCTGGGGCTGCGAGACCTTCGAACTCGCCGACGCCACGGTCACCCACGGCCCGGCGTCCCTGGCGGCGATCGAGCGCCTGTGGGCGCTGAACTCGGCCCTGGAGGTCGACCTGTTCGGCCAGGCCAATGTGGAGTGGCAGGGCGGGCGGCTGATCAGCGGCCTGGGCGGCGCGCCAGACTTCGCCCGCGCGGCCCGGCGTTCCCCTGGCGGCCGGGGCGTGCTGGCCCTGCCGGCCACGGCGCGCGGCGGGACCATCTCACGCATTGTCCCGCGCATCGCCGCGCCCACGGTGTCGATCCCGCGCGACGACACCGACCTGGTGATCACCGAGCACGGCGTCGCCGACCTGCGCGGCGCCAGCCTGGAGGGCCGGGCCAAGGCGCTGATCGCCATCGCCGCGCCGGAACACCGCGAGGGGCTGGAGCGCGGGTGGGCGGAGCTGAAGCGGGGGCTTTAGGGGCGCCGGAACCCCTCACCTTCCCATGGCTGCGCCATGGGCCCCTCCCTCTCCCTCTGGGAGAGGTGATTTTCTTATGTGCGATCAGCGCCTTACCTTCACCTCTCCCGTGGGGAGAGGGAGGGGCCCAATCGCGATCCGCGATTGGGAAGGTGAGGGGTTCAGGCCTCTCCGGCCAGAACCTAGACCGTCACCTGTAGCCCCATCTCCACCACCCGCCCGGGGGGAATGGCGAAGAAGTCGCTGGGGTTGGCGCTGTTGCGGGCCAGGGCGATGAACAGCAGATCCTGCAGGCGCCGCAGGCCGTGCTCGTGCGACGAGACGATGGTGCGGCGGCCCAGGAAGTACGAGGTGGTCATCGGGTCGAAGGCCACATCGCCCTTCACAAGCTGCATGGCCGAGGGCACGTCCGGCGTCTCCATGAAGCCGAAGCGCAGGTTCACCCGGACGAAGTCGTGCGACAGCCGGTCGAACGAGGCGCGCCTGGCCTCCGGCACCCGCGGTTCGTCGGTGGTGGTGACGGTCACCAGGCAGTTGGTCTGGTGCAGGATGCCGTTGTGCTTGAGGTTGTGCATCAGGGCGCTGGGCGTCAGGTCCGCCTCGGGCGTGAGGTAGACGGCGGTGCCCGCCACGTGATGCCGCGGCCGGCGATCCAGCGAGGCCAGGAAGTCGGACAGCGGGATGCGGTCGCGGCGCGCCTTGTCGGTGATGATCCGGCTGCCGCGGATCCAGGTGGCGATGATCGCCGCCGCGGCCGCGCCCATGGCCAGCGACACCCAGGCGCCCGAGATCAGCTTCAGCGAATTGGCGGCGAAGAAGGCCAGGTCGACCAGGAATAGCGGCGCCACGATCAGCGCCGTGCGCCACGCCGGCCACTTCCACATCCGGCGGATGACGATCGCCGCCAGGGCGGTGGTCACGGCCATCGTCCCGGTCACCGCCAGGCCGTAGGCGTTGGCCAGGTTGTCGGAGCTCTTGAAGATCGCCACCAGCAGGATCACGCCGATCATCAGCAGGAAGTTGATGGTCGGCAGGTAGATCTGCCCGGCCTCGACCTCGCTGGTGCGCCGCACGTTCAGTCGCGGCAGCAGACCCAGCTGGATCGCCTGGTTGGACAGGGAATAGGCGCCGGTGATCACCGCCTGGCTGGCGATCACGGTGGCGGCGGTGGCCAGGATCACCAGCGGCACGCGGGCCCAGGTGGGGGCCAGCAGGAAGAACCAGTCCTGGTCGGCGATCGCCGCCTGGCTGCCTGGACCGGAGATGAACTTCAGCGCCAGGGCGCCCTGGCCCAGGTAGCAGAAGGCCAGCGCCGGGAAGACCACCAGGATCCAGCCCACCCGGATCGGGCCGCGGCCGAAGTGGCCCATGTCGGCATAGAGCGCCTCGGCCCCGGTGATGGTCAGCGACACCGACCCCAGCACGAACAGGCCGATGATCCCGTGCCGCAGCAGGAACAGGATCCCGCGGGTGGGATCGAGCGCCCACAGCACCTTGGGCGCCTCGGGAATGTGGCTGACGCCCATCACCGTGATGACCACGAACCACAGCAGGCAGATCGGGCCGAACAGGGTCGCGACCCGGGCGGTGCCGTGCGACTGGATCAGGAACAGGCCCACCAGGATGGTGAGGCTGATCAGGATCACCACCGGCAGGCTGACGTCGTTCGCGATCTGCGGAACCGTCCTCAGCCCCTCGACCGCCGACAGCACCGAGATCGCCGGCGTGATCATCGCGTCGCCGTAGAACAGGGCCGCGCCGATCACCCCCAGCACCAGCACCACCCGCGTACGGCCGCCCAGCGCGTGCTGCGCCAGCGCCATCAACGACAGGATGCCGCCCTCGCCCTTGTTGTCGGCGCGCATCAGCACGGTGACGTACTTGATCGTCACCACGATGGTCAGCGCCCACAGCATCAGCGAGGTCAGGCCCAGGATGTCGCCCTCGTGCACCGTGGCGCGGGCCGCCTGGCCGATCGCGACCTTGAACGCATAAAGGGGACTTGTGCCGATATCGCCGAACACGACCCCCACGGACCCGAGGGTCAGGGCGGCGAAACGGCCGAGGGACGGCTTGGCGGCGTGGGCGGTCAAGGAGTTCTCTCTCGGCGCGCGGAAACGGCGCGTCTCTATCGCCCCGCAGCTATGTCCGCCAGCCTAAGAAGGAAATGTCCAAAGCGTCGCAGGGGCATAAGGAAAGCATAAAGATCGGGGTGCTCGGTGCGACTCGTCACCCCGTCGAGTTCTCTTCCCCCTCTGGGGGAAGTACCCGCGAAGCGGGGGTAGGGGGCTTCAGCGCAGAACGGATCATCGCTGCAACGCTGGCGCGCGGCAGCCCCCATCCCCGCCTTCGGCGGTACTTCCCCCAGAGGGGGAAGAGAACGAGGGCGGCCGCTTTCAGACCAGCCCCTTGGCGCGCATCCACTCGGCCAGCGCCGCGTTGACCGCCTCCGGCGCTTCCTGCTGCACCCAGTGCGAGACCCCCGGCAGGCGGCGGGTGGTGAGGTCGGCGACGTAGGGGCCATAGCCCTCGGCGCATTCCACCCCGAGGAAGCTGTCCTCCTCGCCCCACACCAGCAGCGAGGGGGTGGCGATGGGGGACGTCCCGTCGCCGATGTAGCGATCCACGCCGGCCACGTTGGCGCGGTAGTAGTTGATCATCGCCGTCAGGGCGCCGGGGATCAGGGCGTTGCGGCGATAGACCTCCACCGCCTCGGGCGGGAAGCGGCTCTTGTCGCGCGCCTCGGTGACGAAGGCCTGGGCGATGGCGCGGGCGCCGTTGGCCCGCATGCCCGCTTCCGGCAGGCCGGGGATCTGGAAGAAGGCGACATACCAGGACCGGGTCCACTGGCGGAACGAGCGCCGCAGCACGTCGCGATAGACCGCCATGTGCGGCGCGTTCATCACCACGAGGCCATCGAGCGGCAGGCGGCCGGCCTGGCCATAGCCCCAGGCGATGATGCCGCCCCAGTCGTGGCCGATCAGCAGCCTCCGTTTCGCGCCGGCCGCCTTGAACAGGGCGGCGACGTCCTCGGTCAGGTGGTCCAGGTGGTAGTTGGCCTTGCCGAGCGGTCGGCTGGTTTCGCCATAACCGCGCAGGTCCGGCGCGATCGCCCGCCAGCCCAGCGCCGCCAGGGCCGGCAGCTGGTGGCGCCACGACTGCCGCGCCTCCGGAAAGCCGTGCAGCAGCAGGGCGACGTCGTCCCCCTCGCCGCAGCTGTCGACCACGAACGACAGGCCGTTGGCCTGCATGCGGCTGGTGACGATCTCCGCCATGCGCTTCCCCCCAGGATCCCCGGCCAAGCTTAGCGGATTTCAGCGGCCCGCGCTTGCCTTCGCGGCCGATCCGGGGCCTTGAATGGCCAACAAGACAAGGGAGCGCGCCGCCTTGAAGACGCCGAAGAACGCCATCGTCATCCTGCTGGACAGCCTGAACCGGCACATGCTGGGCGCCTATGGCGGGACCGAGTTCGAGACGCCGAATCTCGACCGCTTCGGCGCCGGCGCCGTGCGTTTCACCCGCCACTACACCGGCTCGCTGCCCTGCATGCCGGCGCGGCACGACATCCTGTGCGGGGCGCTGGACTTCCTGTGGCGCGCCTGGGGCTCGGTTGAGATCTGGGAAGACGCGATCACCTACGAGCTGCGCCGCGCCGGGGTCACGACCCAGCTGATCAGCGACCACCCGCACCTGTTCGAGACCGGTGGCGAGAACTACCACTGCGACTTCAAGGGCTGGACCTACGAGCGTGGCCACGAGGGAGACGCCTGGAAGACCCGGCCGGACCCCAGCTGGACCGGCGCGCCCGCGTTCGGCCGTGGGCACATGCCCTATGACGACAGCCGTGGCTGGTTCCGCGGCGAGGGCGACTTCCCCGGCCCGCGCACCATGGCCGCCGCCGCCCAGTGGCTGGACGACAACGCCGGCCATCACGACCGCTTCTTCCTGTTCATCGACGAATTCGACCCGCACGAGCCGTTCGACACGCCCGAGCCCTGGGCCTCGAAGTACGATCCGGAGTGGGAAGGGCCGCACCTGATCTGGCCGCCGTACATGCAGGGCGCCATCGAGAAGGGAATCATCACCGAGCGGCAGGCCAAGCAGCTGCGCGCCAGCTACGGCGGCAAGCTGAGCATGATCGACCACTGGTTCGGCAAGGTGCTGGACGCCATCGAGCGCAACGGCCTGGCGGACGACACGGCGGTGATCCTGTGCACCGACCACGGCCACTACCTGGGCGAAAAGGACATCTGGGGCAAACCCGGCGTGCCGGTCTACGAGACCCTGGGCCACATCCCGCTGATGATCCGCTGGCCCGGCGTCGCCCCCGGGATCTGCGAGGCGCTGACCACCAGCGTCGACATCCACGCCACCCTGATGGACCTGTTCGGCGTCGCCCAGCGCCAGCGCACGCACGGCCATTCGCTGATACCGCTGCTGTCGGGCGCGGCGACGTCGGTGCGCGACTGGGTGCTCACGGGGGTCTGGGGCCGCGAGGTGTGCCTGGTGTCGGAGCACTGGAAGTACGTGCGCGGCCCGGCCGGCGCCAACGCCCCGCTGTCGATGCTGTCGAACCGCTGGTCGACCATGCCGACCCATGTGCTGCCGCCCTACGAGGCGCTGCCGCTGCCCGACCACCGCGCGGTGCTCGACCGCATGCCGGGCTCCGACGTGCCGGTGATCCACCAGCGCTGGGAAGACGGCGACGCCGTGCCGTTCTGGGCCCGCTTCAAGCCCAAGGGGAACTTCCTGTTCGACCTGGCGGCCGACCCCGACGAGATGACCAACCTGGCCGGCGGTCCCCACGAGCCAGCCCTGGCCGCCCGGCTGCGCGATATCCTGATCGCCCTCGAAGCGCCGCTGGCCCAGTTCGAGCGTCTGGGGCTGGAAGCGCCGCCGACGGTCTCGCGCCCGGCCGCCGAACCGGCTATGGCCCGGTCATGATCAGCTCGCGCCTCCCCACCCCCGCCCTGAAAGCCCGGCTGAAGTCGGGCCCCTCGATCGGCTGCCACTGGCTGTCGCTGGGTTCGCCCGCCATCGCAGAACTGGCGGCGGACGCCGGCCCCGACGCCATCGTCATCGACACCCAGCATGGTCTCTGGGACCGCTCGACGATGGAGAGCGCCATCGGCGCGGTGGCCGGCCGCGCGCCGGTGCTGGTGCGGGTCGCCGACCAGTCGGACTGGGCGATCGGCTCGGCGCTGGACGCCGGCGCGCACGGCGTGATCGTGCCGATGGTCAACACCGCCGACGAGTGCGCCCGCGTGATCGGGGCCGTCCAGTATCCGCCGGTCGGCCGCCGCTCCGGCGGCGGGGCGAGGACCAGCGCCGACTTCGCCGCCTACCGCGGCGCGGCCCAGCACCTGGTGGCCTCGGTGATGATCGAGACCGCCGAGGCCGTCGAGGCCGCCGAGGCCATTGCCGCCACCCCCGGCCTGGACCTGATCTTCATCGGCCCTGGCGACCTGACCCTGTCGCTCGGCGCCGGCCAAGGGACGCCCGCGTTCGAGGCCGCGGTCGCCAAGGTCATGGCGGCCGGCAAGGCCGCCGGCGTGCCGGTTGGCATCTTCACCACGGGCATCGACCAGGCGCTGGCGCGCGCCAGGGAAGGCCATGCCTTGGTGGTCGCCGCCTATGATGTGGCCGTGACTCGCAGCGCCACGGCCCAGGTGCGGCGCTTCCAGCAGGAGGCGTCTTGAGCCGCGCCGCCGCCGGCCTGGCGCCCCCCGCCAGCCTCGCCCTCTCGGGTGTGCAGGACCACATCCTGCGCATTCCGCTCGACAACATCTCGACCCTGGCCAAGAACGCCTTCGGCGACCCATCGATCATCCCGCTGTGGTTCGGCGAGGGCGACCGCGCCGCGCCGGCCTTCATCGGCGAGGCGATGAAGCGCGCCATCGACGATGGCCACGTCTTCTACACCCACCAGAACGGCATCCCCGAGCTGCGGACGGCCCTGGCGGACTATCTGACGGGGCTGAACCGCGCGCCGGTCACGCCGGACCGGATCACCGTCACCTTCAGCGGCATGAACGCGATCATGCTGACCCTGCAGATGGCCATGCGCCCCGGCGACAACATGATCGCCATCGACCCCGTCTGGCCGAACGCGGCGGGCATGGCGAAGCTGCTGGACGCCGAGGTCCGCTCGGTGCGCATGGATCACGGGCCGGACGGCTGGACCCTGGACGTGGACAAGCTGGTCGACGCCATGGACGAGCGCACCCGGGTGGTGTTCTTCGCCTCGCCCGGCAATCCCACCGGCGCCATGCTGCCGATCGAGACCCAGGTCGCCGTGCTGCAGGCCTGCCGCGCGCGCGGCATCTGGCTGATGGCGGACGAGGTCTACAACCGGCTGGTGTTCGGCCGCCGCAACGCCGAATCCATCCTCGACCACGCCGACCCGGAAGACCGGCTGATGGTGGTCAATTCCTTCTCCAAGTCCTGGGCGATGACCGGCTGGCGGCTGGGCTGGATCGTGCATCCGCCGTCGGTCGGCCAGCACCTGGCGATGATGACCCAGTACACCACCTCGGGGGTGACCACCTTCCTGCAGCACGCGGGCGTCGCGGCGGTGCGCCAGGGCGAGCCGTTCGTGGCGTCGATCCGCGACTACTGCGAACAGGGCATGGGCATCGTCTGCGACGCCCTGGAACGGTTCGGCCGGGTGCGCCTGGGCCCGCGCCCCAAGGCGGGCATGTACGCCTTCTTCGAAGTCGACGGCCTGCCCGACAGCCGCGCCGCCTGCCTGGAGATCCTGGACAAGACCCGCGTCGGCCTGGCCCCCGGCTTCTTCTTCGGCCCGGGGTCCGACAGCTTCCTGCGCCTGTGCGTGGCGCGCGATCCGAAGGTGCTCACCGAGGCGGTGGGGCGGCTGGAAGGGTTTTTGGGATAGCGGCGGCGGCCCTCTCCCCCCCACTGTCATCCCGGAAAGTCGCGCCAGCGGCTTATCCGGGACCGCCGGAAATGCTGTGGCTTGCAGGCCGTAGCGGGCGCCAGCGCCTGCCGCGGTCCCGGATATCCGCTACGCGGATTCCGGGATGACAGAGGAAGTGGGAGAGGGTGCAGGGGGGGCTTCTCGCCCCCTACTGCCGCGCCATCTCCGCCTCGCCGACCATGTCGCCGTCCAGCGCCTGGTCGGCGTCCATCGTCACGGTGACCTTTTTCAGCTGGCCGGTGAATTCGAAGGGGGCGCCGTAGTCGCCGACCGGGCTGCCGCGGTCGCGGCCGATGTCCAGGCCCGACCAGGAGATGAAGCTGTGGAAGCCCATGTCGGTCTCGCCGGTGCCCACGGCCTTGCCGTCGACGATCAGGGTGATCGAGCGCTTGCCGGGCTCGCTCTTCACCGCCACGCCCAGCCGGTGGTGGCCAGCGGGGACGGGGGCGTCGGAGGTGACTACGGCATGCCGGCCGCCGACGTTCATGTCGTAGGTCAGCCTGCCGTCGCGGACATAGAGGCAATAGCCACAGGTGGCGTCGCCGTGGGCGATCAGCACGCCCTCTTCCCCCGCCTCCGAGACCTTCACATAGGCCTCGATCACGAACGACCGTGAACGGACGTCCGGGGCGACGTCAGTGGGCAGGTGGCCCATGCCGGCGTGGAAGGTGAAGGCCTTGCGCGGGCCGTGGAAGCGGGTGGCGTTCTCGGCGAAGCGGGGGCCGAAGCGGTCGTCCAGCGGCAGCACCTGGCTGGCCTCGGCGAGGCGCCACCACTCGGCCTGCAGCGCCGCCAGCCGCTCGGGCTGCGCCTGCGCCAGGTCCTCGGTCTCCGAGAAGTCCTGGTCCAGGTGGTACAGCTCCCAGACGTCGGCGTCGAACGGCTGGCCCGGCGGGTGGAAGGCGACGGCCTTCCAGCCGTCCTGCCAAAGGCCCCGGTGGCCGAACATCTCGAAGTACTGCGCCTTGCCGCGCGGCGGGTCGGCCTCGCCGAGGCTGGCGGCGAACGAGACGCCCTCCAGCGGCATCTGCGCCACCCCGTTCACCGTGGCGGGCGGCTGCAGGCCCAGCACCTCCAGCAGGGTCGGGGTCACGTCGCTGCAGTGGCGGAACTGATGGCGCAGTTCGCCGCGCGCCTCGACGCCGTTCGGCCAGCTCAGCACCAGCGGGTCGCGGATGCCGCCGCCGTGGGTGTTCTGCTTGTAGCGCTTCAGCGGCGTGTTCGACGCCATCGCCCAGCCCCAGGGGAAGTTGGAGTGGGTGTCCGGGCCGCCGATGTCGCCGATGCGGGCGATCTTCTCGGTCAGGGGCTCGGGCTTGCCGTTGTAGGGGCCCATGGCGTTGACCATGCCGAACGGCCCGCCCTCCTGGCTGGCGCCATTGTCGCTCATCACCAGGATCAGGGTGTCGTCCTTCAGCCCGGCCGTCTCCAGGAAGGCCACCAGCCGCGCCAGATTGCGGTCGGCATGGTCCAGCATCGCCGCGAAGGCCGCCTGCAGGCGGGTGAACAGGCGTTGCTCGTCCGGCGAATGCTCCGCCCAGGGACGCACCATGTCGTTGCGCGGCGGCATGCGGGTGTCGGCCGGCACGATGCCCAGCTGCTTCTGCCGGGCGAGCCGGCGCTCGCGCTCCACGTCCCAGCCTTCGGCGAACACCTGGTCGTAGTGGGCGATCAGTTCCTGCGGCGCCTGGTGCGGCGCATGGCACGCGCCATAGGCCAGCCAGCACAGCCAGGGACGATCGGGCGCGTCGGCGGTATGGTCGGCGATGTAGCGGATCGCCTGGTCGGTGAGGTCCTCGGTCAGGTGGTAGCCGTCGGCATAGCCGCCCGGCGCCTCGATCGGCGTGTTGTCGCGCACCAGTTCGGGCGCGTACTGGTCGGTCTCGGCGTCCATGAAGCCGTAGTAGCGGTCGAAGCCGCGGCCCAGCGGCCAGCCCTCGAACGGTCCCGTCGGACCGGTCTCGGTCAGCGGCGTGACGTGCCACTTGCCCACCATGTAGTTGCGGTAGCCGGCCGGGCGCAGCATCTCGGCCAGGGTGCCGGCCTCCGGGGCGATCTTGCCGCGATAGCCGGGGTAGCCACTGTCGAAGTTGGCCAGGCAGCCGACGCCCACCGAGTGGTGGTTGCGCCCGGTCAGCAGCGCCGCGCGGGTGGTCGAGCACATCGCCGTGGTGTGGAAGCCGGTGTAGCGCAGCCCCTGCGCCGCCAGGGCGTCGATGGTCGGGGTGGCGATCGGCGAGCCGTAGCAGCCGAAGTCCGAGAAGCCGACGTCGTCGAACAGCACCACCAGGATGTTCGGGCTGCCCTTGGCCGGGGCGGCCGGCGTGGGCCACCAGGGCTTGGACTCCGCCACGGTGCGTCCGATGGTCGGTCCTGTTTGGGCGTCCATACTGCCAATTCCTCCCGCGCCCGGGGTCTATGCCCGAAAGGGTGGGGCGAGAAAAGGGCGGGGCGCCATGCGCCCCCAACTTCTGTCATCCCGGAATCCGCGCAGCGGATATCCGGGACCGCGGCGAGCGCCAGCGCCCGCTACGGCCGGCAAGCGCCGGCGTTTCCGGCGGTCCCGGATAAGCCGCCATGCGGCTTTCCGGGATGACAGACGGAGGCTAGCCCCAGCGCTTCAGCACCAGCGTCGTGTTCAGCCCGCCGAAGGCGAAGGCGTTCAGCACGGTGCTGGTGGCCGTGATCGGGCGCGCCTCGCCCAGCACCAGGTTCAGGTCGCAGTCCGGATCGGGACCCAGATAGTTCTGGATCGCCGGCGCCAGGCCGTGGCGCAAGGCCTCCAGCGCGATCACCCCCTGCAGCGCCAGGCTGGCGCCGATCAGGTGGCCGTGCAGGCTCTTGGTCGCGATCACCGGGTGGTTCTTGGCGCGCTCGCCGAACACCGTCTGGATCGCCAGCGTCTCGTTCTTGTCGTTCAGCGGCGTGCCGGTGCCGTGCGCCGAGATCAGCAGCTGAGCGTCGTCCATCACGCCGGCCTGCTCGAGGGCCGGCCGCATGGCGGCCAGGGCGCCGTCGAGGCTGGGCTGGGTCCAGTGGAAGGCATCCGACGACATGCCCGAGCCGGTCAATTCGGCCAGGATCGTCGCACCACGCTTCTGCGCATGCTCCAGGGTCTCCAGCACGAAGGTCGCCGCGCCCTCGCCGATGGCCATGCCGTCGCGGCCTTCGGAGAACGGGCGGCAGGTGCTGGGCGACATCGCCTGCAAGCCTTCCCAGGCGCGCAGACAACCCGGCGTGTTGATCGCTTCCGAGCCGCCGACGATGGCCACGTCCGCCATGCCTGAGGCCAGCAGGGCTGCGCCCTGGATGATCGCGTGGCCGCTGGAGGAGCAGGCGCTGGTGACGCCGAAGGTCGGACCCTTGACGCCGAACTCGATGGCGATGGCGCTGACCGGGGCGGAGACCATCACCTTGGGCACGGTGAGCGGATGCAGGCGGGCGGCCTTGCGCCCGTAGAACCGCTCGAAGCCCTCTTCCAGGGTGTGCAGACCGGCGAAGCCATGGCCGTAGACCGCGGCGGTGCGCGGGCCCAGCTGGCCCAGCAGGCCGGCCTGGGTCAGGGCTTCGTGCGAGGCCTTCACGGCATAGAGGGCGAAGGCGTCGAGCGACGTGCTCACCCGTCGGCCGAGCGCCGCCTCGGTGGCGGCCAGCGCCTCGTCCGGGACCATGGCGACCGGGGTCGTGTGGCCCTCGGGGCCGTTGGGGCCGGGGTCGAACAGCCGGGGCGCGATGCCGCTCCTGCCGTCGCGGGCCGAGGCCCAGGTCTCTTCCACGGAAAGGCCCAGCGCGGATACCGCGCCGAGCCCCGTCACCACTATGCGATGGGTCATGCCGTCCTTAAGCCTGCTTGGCTTCGATCAGGCCCTTCAAGGTGTCCACGAACTCGCCGAGATTCAACGTGTTCTTGAAGGCGTCCTCGGCGATCTCGGCCCCGTATTTTTCCTCGATGGCGAAGACGATGCTGACCACGTCGACGGAATCCAGGCCCACGTCTTCCAGCGTCGCCTCGCGCACCAGCTTGGCGCGGTCGATCAGGGCCTCCTCGGCCACCAGATCCAGGAGTTCGTCTTCAAGAGCAGCCATGGCGCCTTCTAGTCCGCAGGGGGTGCGTCGGCCCTAGCCATAGCAAGCCGAGCCCACGATGCAAAAGGCTCTTACAGGCGATGGGCCGTGCGCGCCACGCCCGGGCGTTCAAACCTCGTCGCCAACTGTTGGCGCGCCGCCCCCGTCCCTCCGGGGGCGGAGCAGGGCGCGTGAAGGTGATTCCGACGGATCGGTAATCTTCCGTCAAAAAATATTCACTCGACCGACATGTGGCCAAGGCGTCATGAGACCACCGCCGTCAGACACAAGGACGGAGTCGGGCGCGCCGAAGGTTGGCGGCGCCTGAGTGGGGTATTCGACCGGCAGCGTAGAGCGCCGGCGCTAGGGGATATTCGATGACGACTTTGAAGAGCCGGCTTTACAGCCGGACGGCGGACGTGCGCGCCTGGCGCGTCCTGGCCGCCACCGCCGCCCTCGCCACCGGGCTCGGACTTTCCACCGCCGCCCTGGCCGCGGACGCCACCTCGACGGCGACGGCCGATGCGGACACCGGCGTGGTCGATCGCCCGGACTACGGCGTGCGCGTGGAGGAACTCACCGTCACCGCGGTCAGCCGGGCTCAGGAGAATGCGCCGAGCAAGGCGCCGCTGCAGGCCACCCAGCCGACCTCGATCATCACCCACGACGCCATCGACCAGTTCGTCGCCCAGACCGGCGACTACACCGAGGTGATCCTGCTGACCCCGAGCATCTCGGGCGTCTCGTTCAACGGCCCGGGCCTCTATGAGGCGAAGTCGACCCTGCGCGGCTTCCAGGACGGCCAGTACAACATCACCTACGACGGCATTCCGTTCGCCGACACCAACGATCCCACGCACCACTCGACCTCGTTCTTCCCGTCGTCGAACATCGGCGCGGTGGCGGTGGAGCGCGGCCCCGGCGCCGCCGGCCAGCTCGGACAGGCCAACTTCGGCGGCTCGGTGAACATCTTCTCGCCGGAAGTGGGGGACACCTTCGGCGGGTCCGAACAGGTGACCTACGGCTCCTGGAACACCGCCCAGTCGGTGAGCCTGCTCAACACCGGCGCGATCGACGCGCTGCACGGGACCAAGGCGCTGATCGGCCTGTCGGCCCTGCGCACCGACGGCGCCCTGACCCACAGCGGCGCCTATGGCATCAACATCATGACCCGCGCCGTGGTGCCCCTTTGGGGCAGCTGGAAGGCCACCCTCTTCACCACCATCAACCACACGCACGTCTACCAGGACGACAACAACGGCGCGACGCTGGCGCAGATTGCTCAGTTCGGCAAATACTATGCCCTGAACGACATTCCCGGAACCAATCAGTACTACAAGATCAACCAGGTCAATAAGCATACGGATTTCGAATACATCCGCCTGAACGGCGACGTGACGCCGAAGACGCACATCGAGGACACGACCTATACCTATTACTACGATAACAACACGTGGTCGCCGAACGACGTCACCGGCACGACGACCAACTCGACCAAAGACGCGAACGGCAACACAGTGCCGGGTAACCACATCCCGGGCTACGTGAAGGCCAACCACTACCGCGTGGTCGGCAACATCCTGCGGGTCAACCAGGATATCGGCATCGGCGTGATCAAGGCCGGCCTCTGGTACGAATGGTCGGGCACCCACCGTTACCGCTACGACTACGACATGACGGCCAGCATCACGCCGACCGTGCCGAACTACGACCAGAAGCCGGTGCTGGACGCCAGCAAGAACCAAATCAGCACGGCGCCCGCCAACATCCAGTTCGACCAGCACTCCAGCTGGCATCAGTACCAGCCGTTCGTCGACTTCGAGCTGAAGCCGAACGACCGCCTCACCCTGACGCCGGGCTTCAAGTGGCTGCATTTCGAACGTGACGTCTGGGGGCCGTACAATCAGAAGAACCGCAACGGCATCCCGTACTCGGCGACCTACGAGAAGCCGCTGTACTTCTTCACCGCCAACTACCGGCTGCGCGACAACTGGAGCGTCTACGGCCAGTTCGCCACCGGCTTCCTGGTGCCGCCGCTCAGCGTGCTGCAGACCAACAACCCGAACACCGGCAACCTGAAGCCGCAGGAGACCAGGAACTACCAGATCGGCACGGTCTTCCAGAGCGGGCGCGTGTCATTCGACGCCGACGTCTACTACATCGACTTCAACAACCTGCTGCAGTCGTTCGTCTGTGCGCCGGGCAGCACCACCTGCACGCCCAACGACACGGTGTGGTTCAACTCCGGCGGCGCCACCTACAAGGGCTTCGAGGGCGAGGCCACGATCAACGTCAACGAGCACCTCTATGTGTTCGGCAACGGCTCCGTGAACTTCGCCGAGGACAAGGCCAATCCTTACAAGCAGCTGAGCGGCGCCCCGCGCGGCACCGCGGCCATCGGCGCCATCTGGCGCGACGGTCCCTGGAAGCTGTCGATCTCGGACAAGTACGTCGCCGAGCAGTGGGCCAACAACTACGACACCACCAACCCCAACCCGATTGCCGCGGAAGCGCTCTATCAGGCCTACAAGATCCGCGGCTATCACCAGACCGACTTCACCGCCAGCTACACGATCGAGCACTGGCGGCTGCAGGCCTCGGTCTACAACCTGTTCAACAGCCAGTCGGTCGTGAAGGTGAACGGCGCCGGGACCTACGCCAACGGCGTGGTGACGGGCGCCCTCTCCGACCAGTACTACTTCCAGCCGCCGCGCAGCTTCCAGCTGTCGGCCAAGTACAGCTTCTAGTCCGGACGGGGAGGGCGGCTCATGCGCCTGCGCGGTTTCAGTCTGATCCTGGCGGCCTCGGCCGCCCTCCTCGGCCTGACGGCCCAGGGCCATGCGGCCGACAAGCCGGCCCTGGCCTTCCTCACCGAGGCCGACGTCGAGCCCAGCCATCTGCTGCCGCCGCCGCCGGTGGACGGCTCGTCGATCGCCAGGGCCGAGCTGGCCGAGCTGCATCGCATCGGCGCGGTCACCACCCCTGCCGAGTTCGCGATCGCCAAGTGGGACAACGACCACGAGGACGGCACGATCTTCCAGAGCGCCATCGCGCCTGGCTTCGACCTGGACAAGCTGCCGGCCACGGCCAAGCTGTTGCGCGAGGTCAGGACCGAGGAGGCGATCGCCGCCTCCAAGGCCAAGGACTATTTCAAGCGCAACCGCCCGTGGATCGTCGACGGCAGCCTGAAGACCTGCTCGCGCGACGAGAAGCCCCAGAGCTCCTATCCCAGCGGCCACACCACCATGGGCTTCGCCATGGCGGTGGTGCTGACCAAGGCGATGCCGGAGCTGTCGGGCGCCATCATGAGCCGGGCCCGCGACTACGCCTATCACCGCATGGAATGCGGCATGCACTACCGCGCCGACATCGTCGGCGGCGAGACCCTGGGCGTGGCCGTCGCCGCCATGCTGCTGAAGGACCCGCGCTTCCAGGCGGACCTGGACGCCGCGCGCGCGGAACTGAAGGCCGCAGGGCTGACCGGACAGGCGGGGTAGTCGCGGCGGGGGCGGAACCCCTCACCCTCCCGATCGCTGATCGCGATCGGGCCCCTCCCTCTCCCTATGGGAGAGGTGAAGGAAAGTGGCGCGCGGGGCTCTAACTTGCTGACGACACTGAATAAACCACCTCTCCCATAGGGAGAGGGAGGGGCCCGCGTGGCTTGCGAGAGCAAGGCGCGTGGGAGGGTGAGGGGTTACGAGCCCTCCGCCCCGCCCCCTACCGCGGCGAGTACGTGCGCAGCACTTCCTCGATGATCTTTTCCAGCTGGTTCAGGGTGTTGCAGCTCTTGGCCACGCTGCAGAACCGCTGGTAGGCGTCCATCTTGGAGTCGCCCTGGCCCCAGTAGGTCACCGGTTCCGGGTTCAGCCAGATCACCGCGCGCGAGCGCTCGGCGATCTGTTTCATCAGGTCCAGCCGCGGATTGACGTAGTTGGAGCGGCCGTCGCCCAGGATGATCACCGTGGTGTGGCGGTCGAGCTGGTCCAGGTGGGTGTCGCAGAAGTCCGCCAGCGCCCGGCCGTAGTCGGTGGGGCGAAAGCCGATGCGCTTGAGGATCTGGGCTATGGCCTCGTCCAGCTTCTCGTCGTCCAGCAGGTCGTTCACCGACACCATGCGGTCGGAGAAGGCGAATGCCTCCAGCTTATCGACCACCTCGTTGAGGCTGTAGAGGAACAGCAGCAGGAACTGCGCCGCCGCCGCCACCGAGCGCGAGACGTCGCAGATGGCGATGATCTTGGGCTTGTCGATGGTCTGGCTCTTCCAGACGATGTTGAACGGCACCCCGCCGTAGCCCATCGACCGGCGGATGGTCTTGCGCACGTCCAGCTTGCCCTTGTCGGCGCGGTGGCGCTTGCGGGCGTAGCGGCTGGCCAGGCGCTTGGCCATGCGCTTGACCAGGGCCTCCATGGACTTCATCTCGTCCACGTCGATCGAGGTCAGCTTCATGTCGCCGAGGATCTTCTCGCGCATGCGCCGGCCGGTCTCGCTGGCGTACAGCTTTGACTGCCGCTCGACGAAGCGCTGGGCCTCGACGAACAGCGCCTCGCGCCGCTCCGCCAGCCGTTCGGCCAGCTGTTCGTCGCGAGCCTGGCCGGAATCGCGCAGCCGGTTGATCAGCGCCTCCAGCTCGCGAAGGCCCATTTCGTCGAGGGTCTTGCGGGTCAGCAGGCTGCGCTGGGTGTTGAGCCGGATGTCCTTGGCGCGCGCCCGGTCGGCTGCGGCCTCCATGGCCCGCGACAGGGCGATGGCGTCGTTGTCCAGCAGCATCTCGGCCAAAGAGGTTTCTTGGGAGGCCTCGTCCGCCCGGTCCTGCGCACCGCCGCCCGGTCCGCCCGCCGGCTGGCCGGCGTCCGGCTCACGCCGATCCAGGCGATCGTCCTCGCCGCGCTCGGCCGGGCCCATGGCGCCCTTGAACTCCTCGCGCGTGAAGAAGGTGTCGAACGCCATCTCGAACCGCTCGACCTCCTCCTCCGACTTGGCGAGGGTGACGCACAGGGCGTCCTTCAGCAGCTCGCGATTGGCGTAGCCCACCTGGGCCACGGCCAGGTGCGCATCGATGGCCTCGGCCGGAGAGACGCGGACTTCCATGGCGCGGAGCGCCCGGAGGAAATCCTCCAATGCGCCCTGCATGGGGGCGCCCCGCGCGGGAGCGCCCTGCACGGAAGCGCCTTGCCCAGGGGCGCTATGAATGGCGGCCACGGCCTAGACCCCCGCTGCCTCGGCGGCCCTGGCCAGGTGTTCGCCCAGCTTGGCCTCCACGGCGACGATGTCCTGCTCGAACTTCAGCAGCACGTTGAGGGTCTCGCGCACCAGCTCCGGCTCCAGCGCCGCGGCGTGCAGCAGGATCAGCGCCCGGGCCCAGTCCACCGTCTCGGAGATCGACGGCGACTTGCGCAGGTCCAGGGTGCGCAGGGTCTGCACGAAGGCGACCAGCTCGCGGGTCAGCCGCGCCTCGATGCCCGGCACGCGGGTGGCGACGATCCGCTCTTCCAGCCGCGCCTCCGGCAGCGGGATGTGCAGGTGCAGGCAGCGGCGCTTCAGGGCGTCGCCCAGGTCGCGCACGTTGTTGGAGGTCAGGAACACGATCGGCGGGGTCAGCGCCTTGATCACGCCGATCTCGGGGATCGACACCTGGTAGGCCGACAGCACCTCCAGCAGGAAGGCCTCGAACGCCTCGTCGGACTTGTCGATCTCGTCGATCAGCAGCACGCAGCCGCCGTCCTGGCGCATCGCCTTGAGCAGCGGGCGCGGTTCCAGGAACGGCTCGGAGAAGAACAGGTCGCCCATGCCGTGCAGGCGCTCCATGGCGCTGTCGACGTCCGGCGCGTCGGTCAGCTCCTTGCCCATGTGGTCTTTGAGGATCTGAGTGTAGAGCAGCTGCTTGCCGTACTTCCACTCGTACAGCGCCTTGGACTCGTCCAGGCCCTCGTAGCATTGCATGCGGATCAGCGGCAGGCCGAGCAGCTCGGCGGTGCGCAGGGCCAGCTCGGTCTTGCCGACGCCGGCGACCCCTTCCACCAGGATCGGCTTCTGCAGGTGGGCGGACATGTAGAGCGCCGTGGCGATGCGGCGCGAGGCGATGTAGCCGGCCCCGGCCAGGCCTTCGATGATGCTGTCGACGGACGCCAGCGGATGCGACTCGGTGATGTCTCCGAGGGAGTGAGCAGCTAGGGTCAAAGTCTCGAACTCTCAAAATGAAGATGCAGTATGCCTCTGCTTTGAAGCCGTTGCGCGCCCTTGGCAATGGCCTTGGCCTGGGCTCGCTTGTCGCGGTGGCGGGGCGCCATGTGCCCGGAACGGGCAGGGTGGCCTTGAGATCGGGGTCGAATATGCCTCCGCTTGCGCAAACGACCGCTTCTCGGGGACCACGATGCATCAGCGCCTGACGGCGGCGGCCGCTCTGCTGCTTCTGGCCGCCTGCGGCCGGGGCGGCGAGCCCGCCGCGACCACTGCGACCATCGGTCCGGCCCCGGCCGCGCCACGGCCGGTCGCCTATTCCGCGGTCGGCGGCGCCGACGACTTCCACGGGACGGGTGTGATCTGCGACCTGGCCAAGCCGTTCGTGATCTCCGGCGGCGGGGTCAAGGTCAGCTTCACCCCCAGCGACGCCAGGCAGGGCGCCTATGTCTATGGCGGCGCCCTGATGGGGTTCGCGGTGAAGGGCGCCGGAACCTACAAGGTGACGCTGAAGGACGATGGCTCGGGCGGCCGTATCGAGGCCTCCGGCCCCGGCTCGGTGAAGACGCCGATGGGGGTCAAGACCTCCGGCGGCTCCGAGGTCTACGTGCTGACCCGGCAGGCCGAGCCGTGCGACCCGGCGGCGATGACCCTCGGGGCGGCGACGGCGGCCACCGACGCTCCGCCGACGGCCGGCCACTAGCGGCTGGGGGACGCCCCGCCCCTAGCCGATCGCCTTCTCGTAGATGCGGTAGGTCTTGTAGGGGACCGCCTGCAGGTTCTCCATGATGTGGTTCATGGGGCGGTTGTCCTCCAGCACCCAGCCGCACTCGGTGTTGGTCATGCCGTACTTGACCGCCTGGTCGCGCAACTCGCGGATGATCCGGAAGGGGGCCAGGATGCCACGCGGGTCCTTGGCGAACTTGCGCTTGACCCCCATCAGCGGCACGCGGAAGCGCGGGATCTTGCCCACCTTCAGCCGCCACAGCAGCTTGATCCAGCCGAACGGGAACAGCTTGCCGCCCAGGTCGCGGGCGATCCAGTTGAGGTCGGGGACCATCACCCCGAACGCGGCCGGCTCGCCGTCGATCTCCATGAACCAGATCAGCCGGTCCTTGAGGATGAACCCCAGGCTGTCCTTCATGTACTTGGTCTCGGACTCGGTGATCGGCACCGACTGCCAGTTGTCGGCCCAGGCGTCGTTGTAGATCTCGACCAGGGCCTTGATGTCCCGCTCGAAGTGCTTCTTGTCCACCGGCCGGAACACGACGCCGTCGCCCATCGGCCGGGCCAGCCGCTTGTCCACCGCCTTGGGGAAGGTCGGCACGCCCGTGTACCAGGCGAACATGTCCTTGGCCTTGGCGTAGCCCAGCGCCTCGACGCGGGCCGCCACATAGGGCAGGTCATGCGGCATCATGAAGAACGGCGGGGTGTCGAACCCCTGCACCAGCAGGCCCGTCTCCTCGTTGATCGAGAGGTTGAACGGACCCATGACGTGGGTCTTGCCGCGCGCCTTCAGCCAGGCCTCGGCGGTGTCGAACAGGGCCTGGAAGATCGCCGGATCGTCCTCGGCGGCGATCATGCCGAACTGGCCGGTCGGCTTGCCCGGCTCCTCGCGGCACAGGCTGTCGATCTGGGCGCTGATGCGCCCGACGTCGCGGCCGCCGCGCACCGCCAGCCAGAACTGCACCTCGGCGTGCTCGAAGAACGGGTTGTGCTTGGGCGACAGCGCCTCGCGCCGCTCGAACAGCAGCGGCGCGATGTACTTGGGGTCGGCCGCGTTCAGCCGCATGGGCAAGCGGATGAACCGCTCCAGCTCCGCCTGGCTGGAGACGGGGATGATCTTCAGATCGGTCATGCGTTAGGCCGTCATCCTTCTGCCCGTCACCCTTCTGCGTACAGCAGGATACTCAAGGCGCCGCAGCCGAAGGCCACGGGCGCGCCCCACGCCGCCGCCGCGGGCGGCAGCACGCCGGTCTGGCCCATGGCGGTCAGGAGCCCGTCCACCACCAGATAGAGCAGCCCGCCGCCCAGGCCGAAGATCACCGGCAGGGTGCGGTTGCTGCGGGTATGGCCCAGCGCCGCGGGCAGCGCCAGCATCAGCATGATCAGCGGCGCGAAGCCCCCGGCGATGGTGCGCTGGATGCGGGTCTGGAACTCCGCCGGCGATCGGTTCAGCGGCTCGGTGCCGCGCAGGGCCCGGATGGCGTTGGCCGACGAGATGTCGGCGGAATCGGAGAACAGTCGCGCCGCATCGCCTGGACTGAGCGAGGTGGCCCAGTGCACGTCGCCGCCGGCGGTGATCGCCGCCCGCTGCGGTCCTATGTCGGTGACCACCGCGTCCTTCAGCTTCCAGCCGCCGACTTCCGGCGTGGCGGTCTGGGCGGTCATCCTGCGGTTCACGGCCAGGTCCTGGTCGCGCTGATAGATGGATAGCCCGGTCAGGATGCGGCCGTCGGGCGTCGAGCCTCGCGCCACCACCAGGTCGCCGCCGATGCGGAACCAGTGCGGCTCGGGCGCCTTCTTCTGCGCCGCCGGGGCGCTGGCGTTCCACCAGGTGGCCAGGGCCTGCTCGGCGCGGGGCGTGACCACCTCGGCGACGACCAGGTCCAGCGCCACCACGCTGAGGGCCACCGGCAGGGCGCGCCGGAAGATCTGCCACAGCGACAGGCCCGTGGCGCGCATGGCCACCATCTCGGAGGTCGCGGCCAGTTGGTTGAAGGTGAACAGCGCCCCGGCCAGCACGGCGAAGCCGGCGATCTGCTGGAACATGTCGGGCAGGCGCAGCGCCAGGTAGCGGAAGATCTCCAGCGCGCCGCCGCGGTGGAGGATGTCGTTGGTGCGTTCCAAGAGGTCGATCAGCTGCAAGAGGCCCAGCAGCGCCCCGGCCGCCACCGCCGTGCGCACGGCGAAGATGCGGCTCATGTAGCCGGTCAGGCTCAGGCCGCCGCGCGTCTGCACGGCCGCCGCGGGCTTCACCTTGGAGCGGCGCTCGAAGAAGCCTTCGATGGCCATGAACAGGCCGGAGATCGGCGTCTCGCCCGGCCGGCGGCGGCTGGAGAAGAACATCCACAGGCAGAAGCCGACGAACACCGCGAACACCGCGCCCATCACCAGGGTCGGCGGCGCCTTGCCGTTGCCGGCGATGTTCTTGCACAGCGTCACCCCGTGGTGGAACGCCACCAGGGCCAGGGCTCCGACGATCATCCCCGGCGCGCGCCGGCCGCGCTTGGCGGCCATGGCCAGGGGCAGGGCCAGGAACGGCAGGAACGGGATCGCCAGCGAGCGGGCCAGCCGCGCCAGCAACTCGGCTTCCAGGCCGGCGTGCGACAGCAGGGCGTCCTTGCGCCCCAGTTCGCGCACCAGCTCCGGCAGGGTCAGCTCCTGGCTGTCGCCGACGCCGCGCGGATCGAGCTTGGTCGGGCCGCCCAGGGTCTCGAAGTCGGTGACGTTGCCGAAGCGCAGCACCCGGGGGTCGCCGTGCGGCCCATCCTCGTAGAGCACGCCGCTGGACAGGGTCAGCTCGGTGGTCTTGCCGTCAGGTCGCAGCCCCAGGCGTCCGCTGGTGGCGGTCACCAGGCTCTCGCCGTTGGGCGTGATCCGCCGGATGAAGACGCCCTTCATGTTGCGGCCGCTGGCGTCCACCTCGTCGGCGGTGATGGTGAAGTCGGTGCCGGCGCTCATGAACACCTGCGGCTCGATCTGCGCGGTCCAGCCGGCGTCGAGGGCGGCGTTCCTCATCGCCCGGTAGGCGAAGCGGCTGTAGGGCTGCAGGTAGCCGGTGAGCAGGATGCTGAAGATCCCCAGCAGCACCCCGATGAACACCAGGGGCGCCACCATCCGCTCGAACGAGACGCCACCGGCCAGGATGGCGTCGATCTCGCTGTCCTCGTCCATCCGGGCGACGACAATGAACATGGCGATGAAGAACGACGCCGGCAGCGCCAGCCCCAGGTGGTAGGGCACCAGGTTGGTGATCAGCCCCGGCAGGAAGCCCAGGTGCGCGCCGTTGGCCGACAGCTCGCGGATCAGCCGCAGGGTCTGTTCCAGCAGGAAGGCGACCAGCGTCACGCCCAGCACGCCCACCGCGGGGCGCGCCAAGCTTCGCAGGACGTAGCCGTCGATCAGCGACGGTCGCCACGTAGACCTGTACCCGGCCAAGGCCGCGGCCATGGCTGCTCCCTAAGGTTAGCTGGAGGCGCCCGCGCGCCGCTTGTCGGCGCTTAGCATGCCGAGCTGGCGTCCCACATGCTCAAATGCTTCCAGGGCCGCATCGATCTGCTGGATCGTGTGTGCGGCGCTGACGCTGGAGCGCAGCAGCGGATTGTTGGTCGGCGTGGCCGGCGGCACCGCGAGGTTCAGATAGACGCCGGCGTCCAGCAGCATCTTCCAGAAGGCGACGGCGATTTCCTGGTTCGGCATCACCGCGGCGACGATCGGATTGGCCTCCGGGCCGGTCTCGAAGCCGAGCGCGGTCAGGCCGTCGTGCAGCCGGCGCGCGTTGCGCATCAGGTTGGCGCGCAGCTCGGGACGGATCTGCATCTGGTGCAGGGCCTCCAGCGTCGAGGCGATCACGCCCGGCGGCAGGGAGGCGGTGAACATGTACGGCCGGCTGACGATGCGCATCACGTCGAAGTCGGGATTGTCCGACACGCAGAAGCCGCCGACGCTGCCCAGGCTCTTGGAGAAGGTGCCGACGATGAAGTCGACGTCGGCCTCGACGCCGGCCTGTTCGGCCAGGCCCCGGCCGGTCTCGCCCAGCACGCCCAGCGAATGCGCCTCGTCGACCAGCAGATAGGCGCCGGTCTCGCGCTTCACATGCGCGATCTCCTTCAGCGGGGCGGTGTCGCCCAGCATCGAATAGATGCCTTCGACCACGATCAGCCGGTCGCCCGGCACGCCTTCCAGGCGGCGCAGGCGCTTGTACAGGTCGTCGGGGTTGTTGTGGCGGAAGCGGATCACCTCGGCCATGCCCAGCCGCGAGCCATCGTAGATCGAGGCGTGGCTGTCGGCGTCGAGCATCAGGTGGTCGCCGCGGCCCACCAGGGTCGACAGCACGCCCAGATTGGCCTGGTAGCCGGTGGTGAACACCATGGCATGCTGGCGGCCGTAGAACTTGGCCAGGCTCTGTTCCAGCTGCAGGTGGCCGTCATAGCTGCCGTTGGCGATGCGCGAGCCGGTGGTGCCGGTGCCCTGGTGTTCGGTCGCCTCGACCGCCTTCCTGATGCAGTCGGGGTCGAAGGTCAGGCCCAGGTAGTTGTTGGTGCCCAGCAGGATGGTGCGCTTGCCCGCGAGGACGCCCTCGGTGGGCGAAAGCACGTCGTCGAAGCGGACGCTGAGGGGCTCGATGCCCATGTTGCGGACCGCGTCGTAGGCCGCCTTGTACGCGGCGTGTTTGGCCAGGATCGTCACGCTCAGGCTCCCTTACGCAGCTCTTCGACCGCCCGGATCAGGTCGCCGACCGTCTGAACCTGCGTGATTCGGTCCAGCGGGATTGAGATGTCGTAGAAGTCTTCGATCGCCATAACGAAATTCATTACTCCGAGGGAGTCCATACCAAGGTCTTCGACGATGTCGGTGTCGTCGGTGATGTCCACGGGACGGTTCAGAACCTGCTCGAATATCGAAGCAATATCGTCACGCATGGATCGATGAGAGACGTCCATCTCGGAGCCAACCACTGTCAATTGATGATGTCCCCGCATTCCGCGAATCTGCATGCACCGCTTCGCGGACGAAGCCCCGAGCCCACCGTTACAGGTTTGCGAATAGCCCTTCAACTGCGGCCGAAAGTGGCCGACCGGCCGTAGTCGCCCTCTAGAGCCACCCCGCGGCCCGGTACCAGGCCACCGTGGCGGCGAAGCCGGCGGCCAGGTCGAAGCGCGCCGGCGCGGCGCCTGGGGCCTGTTCGGCCGGGCTCACCGACCAGTCCGTGTGCAGCAGCTCGCGCACCTTGCCGGGTCCGAAGATCGCCGGCTGGCCGGTGAGCCGGCCGCCGAACGCCGACAGGGCGCCGGCCGCGCGAAGCACGGTCGGGCCGACCGGCACGAAGTCGATGCGCCGGCCGAACACCGCCGCCGCCGTCTGGAACACCTCGCGCCAAGCGTAGCCCTGGGGACGCTCGCCGCCCACCGCCCAGGTCCCCGGCGTCGGCGCCTCGGCCAGGCGCAGCACCTCGGCGCAGACGTCGTCGACGTGCGCCAGCGCCAGCCGCGCGGCGGGATCGCCGGGCAGGGGCAGCAGGCTGGAGGTCGCAGCAAGTCTAAACAGCGCAAGGGTTTCCCGGTCGCCTGGGCCATAGATCGCCGGCGGCCTCAGCACGCTCAGCGCCTCGCCGAAGGCCGCCCGCGCGGCCGCCTCGCCGGCCGCCTTGCTGGCGGCGTAGTCGCTCAAGGCGGGCTCGCGGGCGGCCAGGCTGGAGATCGCCAGCAGCCTTGCGCCCGCCGTCCTGGCCGCCGCGGCGACCCGCGCCGAGCCGGCCTCGTTCACCGCCAGGAAGCCGGCCAGGTCCATGGCCTTGATCAGGCCGGCGCCATGGATCACCACCTCGGCGCCCTCGCACAGGCGATCCAGCGCCGCCGCGTCGTCCAGATCGCCGCGCACGATCTGCGGCGCCGCGCCCTCCCAGAAGGCCGGGTCAGGGTCGCGGCGGCAGAGGACGCGCACCCGCCATCCGGCGCCGATCAGCGCCGGAACCAGCCGGCCGCCGAGGAAGCCGGTGGCCCCGGTGACGGCGGCCAGGCGGGGGGTCAATTGTGGTTTCTCATCGTGTCAAACCGTGAGAGATCGCCCCTCGAAGCCCGTTTCCGGGCGCCGCCCCGCTTCCGAACGGCTGCATGGCTCAGGCGGTGAGACTGACCTGCGCCTCTTCCTCGAACGCGCCCTCCAGGTAGAGAGCCCGGGCGCGCGAGCGCGACAGCTTACCCGAGGACGTTTCCGGCAGGCTGCGGGGCGGCGCGAGCACCACCTGCACGTCCAGGCCGTGGCGCACCCGCAGCAGCTTGGCGACCTCGTCGCGCAGCGCCTCGCGCGCGGCCGGATCGCTCAGGCGGCACTGCACCAGCGCCACCACCGTCTCTTCCAGCTCGCCGGTGATCGAGAACACCGCCACGTCGCCCTGCCGCAGGGCGGCGACCTCCTTCTCGGCGGTCCATTCCAGGTCCTGCGGCCAGACGTTGCGGCCGTTGACGATGATCAGGTCCTTGGCCCGGCCGGTGATCACGATCTGGCCGTCGACGAAGTAGCCCAGATCGCCGGTGTCCAGCCAGCCGTCGGCCGACAGCACCTTGGCGGTTTCCTCCGGCTCGCCGAAATAGGTCTTCATCAGGCTGGGGCCGCGGGCGAAGATCCGCCCCACGCGCCGCTCGGGCAGGACATGGCCCGCGCTGTCGCGCACCTCGACCACGTGGCCCGGCAGCACCTTGCCGCACAGGGCGAAGTCGCGGGTCCGGCCGACCGGCTTGCCGCCGCGCCGCGCCGGCCGGCAGGCCAGGCCCTCGCGCTCCAGGCGGTCGATGTCGGTCTGGTCGGTGGTCAGGCCGCCGCCCACCGGGGTCAGGGTCAGGCAAAGGGTCGCCTCGGCCATGCCGTAGCTGGCGTTGAACGCGCCCGGGTCGAAGCCGGCCGGGGCGAAGGCCTCGGCGAAGGCGCGCAGCGGCTCGGGGCGGATCATGTCGCCGCCCAGCCCCGCGACCCGCCAGGACGACAGGTCCAGGTCGCCCATCTTGCCGGCCAGGGCCCGCTTGGCCACCAAGTCGTAGCCGAAGGTCGGGGCGTAGGAGATGGTGCCGCGGTGCTTGGAGATCAGGTCCAGCCAGACGCCGGGCCGACGCACGAACGAGCCGGTGGGCAGCAGGTCCAGGGACCCCTGGCACATCACGGTGGTCAGCAGGATCCCGACCAGGCCCATGTCGTGATACAGCGGCAGCCAGGAGACGCAGCGGTCCTCGTTGTTGGCCGCCAGCCCCTGCGGGCTCGCCATGCCGGCGACGTTGGCGCGCAGCGCCGCCTGGGTCACCGCCACGCCCAGCGGGAAGCGGGTGCTGCCGGACGAGAACTGCAGGTAGCACAGGCCGTTGGGATCGGGAGCCGGCAGCTGGCTCTCGCGCGTGTCGGGCAGCTGGGCGTAGCCGCCGGCGTAGGCCAGCCCCAGGCCCTCGGAGGCTTCCACATACCAGTCCGCCAGCGAGGCGGGCGCGAAGGCGGCCTTGGCGCCGGAGGCCTGCAGCATGCGGCGCACGTGCGCCAGATAGGGCTCCTTGCCGCCCAGCAGCGAGGGCAGCGGCAGCGGCGCCGGCGCCAGGCCGGCGTACTGGCAGGCGAAGAAGGCGCGCAGGAAGTCGGAATCGCTCTCGGCGGCCAGGGCCACGCGGTCGCCCGGCTCCAGCCCGGCGCCCAGCAGGCGCTGCGCCATGGCCCGCGCCTCGTCGCGCAGCCGGCCGTACTCCAGGACGTCCGCCAGTTCCCCGCGCAGGGAATAGACGTTGATCCCGGTGGGCATGTCGCCGGCGTAGTCCAGGCTCTCGGCGATCGTCGGCTGGGCCGCGATGAGCATGCGCCGCTCAGGCGCCGTGGGCGTGGGAATCAAAACCGACCGTCCAATAGAGTCGCTCCGGGGATGGCGAACGCGCCGTGATCATGGCATGCGGCGCGGGGTGACGTCATTATGACAACGCGCGCCGTCCTGATAGTCCGTAAGATGCGCCGCCGTGCATGTCGTGGCGCGGTTTGGTCGGTATTGGAGCACGAATGAGCGAACCCGGGCCGATCGAGGCCAGGCCCCTGGGCCGCCCCAGCCTGGGCGGGGTGATGAAGGAGGCGTTCAAGGCCGACGCCTGGCGCCGCGAGCGCCAGCGCGACCTTAGGCCGCTGGGCAAGCTGACCCCCTTCGTGCTCGCGCATGGCCTGGACGCCTTCCTCAGCGGTTTCTTCATCCTGGTCTCGGCCGGCGCCCTGCTGTTCCTCACCTGGCGGCTGAAGGCCGTGGTCGACCACGGCGTGGCGCTGCGCAACCAGGCCGAGCTGGTCAACGCCTTCGCCGGCCTCACCGCCGTCGCCTTCATCCTGGCCGCCTCCACCGGCCTGCGCATCTTCTTCACCCTCAAGCTCGGCGAGCGGGTCGTCGCCGACCTGCGCAAGCAGGTGTTCAAGCACGTGCTGACGCTCGACCAGTCGCACTTCATGCGGCTGCGCACCGGCGAGATGCTGTCGCGGCTGACCACCGACATGACCATGGTCGAGCGGGCCGTCGGCAATGTGGTGCCGGTCGCCCTGCGCAACCTGATCACCTTCCTTGGCGCCCTGGTCTCGATGGTGGTGATCAGTCCGCGGTTCACCGGCCTGGTGCTGGTGCTGATCCCCCTGCTGCTGACCCCGCTCGCCATTCTTGGCCGGCGCATGCAGCGCCTGTCGATCCTGGCGCAGGACCGCTTCGCCCAGGCGATCGGCATCGCCGGCGAGGGCCTGGAGGCGATCGAGACGGTGCAGGCGTTCGGCCAGGAAGAGTCGATGTCCGAGCGCTTCGACAGCTCGGTCGAGAAGGCCTTCGCGGCCTCCCGCGCCCAGCTGCGGGCGCGCGGCACGATGTCCGGCCTGATGATCACCCTGATCGCCGGCGGCCTGCTGATCCTGCTGTTCCAGTGCGCCATGGCGGTGTTCATCCAGCGTGACGCCCACGGCCACCCGCTGATGTCCTCCGGCTCCCTGACCGCCCTCCTGGCCCTGGCCATGGTCGCCGCCTCCGCGGTGCGTGACCTGTCCGAGGTCTGGGGCGAGATCCAGAAGGCGTCCGGCGCCGCCTCGCGCGCCATGGACATCCTGGCCCTGACCCCGGCGATCGCCGCCCCCGCCCACCCCAAGCCGCTGCCGGTCCCGGCCCGCGGCGCGGTGTCGTTCCACAACGTGCGCTTCGCCTATCCCGGCCGCGCCGAGGCCGCCCTCAACGGCTTCACTCTGGACGTCCGGCCCGGCGAGCGGGTGGCCCTGGTCGGGCCGTCCGGCGCCGGCAAGAGCACGGTGCTGCGGCTGCTGCTGCGCTTCTACGATCCCACGTCGGGCGAGGTGTCGATCGACGGCGTTGACCTGCGCGACGCCGACCCGCGCGAGGTGCGCGCGCGCATGGCCCTGGTGGCCCAGGACACGCCGCTGTTCTCCGGCTCGGCGGCCGAGAACATCGCCTTCGGCCGCGCCGGCGCCGACGCCCAGGCGGTGCGCGACGCCGCCCTGGCCGCCCAGGCGGAGGGCTTCCTGTCGGCCCTGCCGCAAGGCTTCGACACCGCCGTCGGGGAACGCGCCAAGACCCTCTCCGGCGGCCAGCGCCAGCGCTTGGCGATCGCCCGCGCCCTGGTGCGCCGCTCGCCGATCCTGCTGCTCGACGAGGCCACCAGCGCCCTCGACGCCGAGAACGAGCGCCTGGTGCAGAAGGCGCTGCTGGAGGCCATGGAAGGGCGCACCACCCTGGTCATCGCCCACCGCCTGGCCACCGTGCTGGAGGCCGACCGCATCGTGGTGATGGAAGACGGCCGCGTGGTCGAGGAGGGCCGGCACGCCGAGCTGATGGCCCGCGGCGGCCTCTACGCCCACCTCGCCAAGCTGCAGTTCGGGGAAGAGGCGGCTTAGGACCTTCGGGCGGTCGTTGACGCCGCCTTGCCCCCCCCGTCACTCAGACCTTGCGGGCTGAGCGCCACCTTCCCCGCTCCGCTGCGCTGCGCATGGGAGGAGAAAGAACGATCGACGCCGCTTCTGCTCCTCCCATGCGAAGCCGGATGGTGGAGGGGGCGCAAGGCGAGCGAAGGAACCCTACCCCGCGTACCGCGCGGCCAGCTGGTGGTTGCGGATCGCGCGGGCCGCGAGCACCGCCAACAGCACGCCGTTCAGCACGGTGATCTCGTAGATGAAGAACCAGGCCGGATGCCTGGCGAGCACCGCCAGAAACGCCGCCAGGGTGCGGCTGTTGGAGCTGAGCAGGCCCGAGCGCTTGACGATGAACACCTGGGCGCGGCGGTAGGCGGCGCGCACGTCGGCGGCGGTCTCGCCACCCTCGGCGATCTTCGGTTCCAGAGCCTGCTCCAGCCCGGTCTCGCCGGGGGCCATGAGGTTCGAGAGACCGATGTACAGCCCCCCCAGAAGGCGCTGGAAGATGTTGCCGCCCTGGCTCTGGGTCTGGCGCATCCAGGCCGCGCCATAGACCCAGCGGCGATAGGTCTTGCGGCCGGTCTCGTAGCCATTGGCCTGCACGAAATGGCTGGCCGCCGCCGCCAGGGCCAGCTGCACCGCGACGGTGACGCCGGCGTTTCGCGCGACGATCCAGCCGAGGCCGACATAGACCAGGGCCTGGCTGGCGTGGTCGCAGACCCCGTCCACCAGTTCGCCGATCGGCGAGGCGCGGCCCGTGCGGCGCGCCAGGTCCCCGTCGGCGCCGTCCAGCACGTGCCAGGCCATCAGCAGCACCAGGCCGGCGAAGGCCGAGAACGGCCAGGGCAGGGCGGCGAAGCTGGCCGCCCCGGCGGCGGCGAAGACCACGCTGGCCACCGAAACCTGATTGGGCGTGATCGGCGTTCTTTCCAGCACGTCCACCACCCGCCGCGAGATCGGGTGGATCAGCCAGACGTTGGTCACCCCCTCGATCTCGTTCGGACGTCCGGGGGCCTGGCCGGGCGCGGCGCCCTGGCCTGCCGGCCTGGCGCCGTCTGAAACCTCAGGTGATGAAGAACCGCTTGATTTCATAGCCAGGTTTGGGTCCTTAAGCGGTTCGCGTGCGGGGTCGTCTTGTTCGGCATATGGCCCGGCGCTAGCGTCCTCGCATCCCCTGGGACGTTCATCTGAAGCGTCTGTCCCCGAACGGAATACTCATGGCCAACAAGACCCGTGCGGCGACCATCGGCGTCGGTGACAGCGATGAGACGCTGCGCATGACCGGCGGCGAGGCCAACGTCAAGGGCCTGATCGTGGCCGCCGGCCAGGGCCTGCGCATCCGCGACATCGCCCTCAGCAAGCCGCTGGCCGAGGTGCGCGGCGTGGCCCTGATCGAGCGGGTGATCGACAGCGCCCATGCCGGCGGCCTGAACGAGTTCGTGGTCGTCACCGGCTACGAGGCCGAGCGGGTCGAGGCCTTCCTGCAGGATTTGTCGGCGCGCCGCGGCCTGACGATCGACACCGTGCGCAACCCCGACTGGCGCAAGTCCAACGGCCTGTCCGTCGCCGCCGCCGAAGCCGCGCTGGGCGAGCGCTTCGTGCTGATGATGTCAGACCACCTGTTCGACCCCGAGATCCTGTCGGGCCTGCTGGCCCAGGCGGCGGACCCCGAGGGCGTGACCCTGGCCGTCGACCGGCGGCTGCAGAACGACCTGGTCGACATGGAGGACGTCACCCGGGTAGCGACCACCGCCGATGGCCGGATCGTGCGTATCGGCAAGCTGATCGAGACCTACGACTGCTTCGACACCGGCATCTTCCTGGCCTCCAAGGCCCTGATCCGCGCCGTCCACGAGGATGTCGCCAACGGCGGCTCGGGCGGCATCTCCGGCGGCATGCAGCTCCTGGCCGACCGCGGCCACGCCCACGTCTGGGACATCGGCGACCGCTTCTGGCTGGACGTGGACGACAAGGTCGCCTTCGGCCACGCCGAACAGGCGGCGGCGTGAGCCCCCAACCATCCGCTCACCCCGGCGAAGGCCGGGGCCCAGGCATGACTCGCCACCAACGGCATGCTTGGTGGTCGGATCTGGCCAAAAGTCCAGCAAATTGAAATTTTTGCCTGGGTCCCGTGAGTTCTCAAACGAAGTGCAACACTCCCTTGTGGGAGTGTGGGGATGGGACGCAGCTACACACAGCTCGATCTGGAGGAGAGGTGTGCGATTGCCCGCCTTCATGAAGGCGGGCAATCGATCCGGCAAATCGCTGCAGCTCTGGATCGCTCGCCATCGAGCATCAGTCGCGAGCTGAAGCGCAATACGG